>CAWGMN010000003.1:0-635371 GCA_963823745.1 Terriglobia bacterium | reverse complement strand
CGCGCGCTCGATCGGCTTCAGGCCGTGGCGGGCGCGTCCGGGATAGCCGTAGCCATCGGCTTGAAGATGTTGCCGTTCAGACGGTCGACGACCAGGCCACGCAAGGCCAGCATCGGGTCGTAAGCCAACGCCCTGATCTCCGCGGGATAACCCTTGGCGGACACCAACTTGTGCAGCGTCGCCCGCATGGACAGCTCTTCGATCTGCGCCTGGTTGTACAGCGCCAGCGTGTAGTCCATGTCGAACCCGACCATCTCGATTTGGTCCAGCCGCAGGTTGCGGTTGACGTAGATGCGGGTGGCGCGGGGGATGTCGGTCGAGCGCAGGCCCGACACGGCGAAGTCCGGCGCCTCTTGAGGGCTCGCGATGACCTCGGGGGCGGTGGTCACAGTCGAAATTTTATCACGCGCGGGGCTGCCGGGCCGCCTTGTAGAATGAACGTAACGTGAAGTTCGCGCTGGCCCAGGTGAATCCGACCATCGGCGATTTCGACGGCAACCGCCGGCTGATCGTCGAGGCAGTTGCCGCGGCCGAGTCGCGGGGAGCCGAGCTCGTCCTTTTCCCCGAGCTGGCCATCTGCGGGTATCCCCCCAAGGACCTCCTCGAACGCCCGGCTTTCGTCGAGGCTTCGCGCGCCTCTGGCCGCGCTGGTGACCGCCCTGGCCGGCGCCAAGGCAGCCGCCCTGGTCGGGTTTCCAGAGCCGCTGGTCTCGCCGGGGCGCGGCCTCTCGAACAGCGCGGCGCTGATTGATGGTGGCCGGATCGTTCACGTCGCCCGCAAGTCGCTGCTGCCCACCTACGACGTCTTCGACGAGCGCCGCTACTTCGAGCCGGCGACGAAGGTCGCGCCGTTCACGTTTCGCGGGTGTCGACTGGGGATTTCGATCTGCGAGGACATCTGGAACGACGCCGATTTCTGGCCCGAGCGCCTCTACCGGGGCGACCCCATCGAGGCGCTGGTCGCCGCCGGGGCCGAGGTGATTGTCAACCTGTCGGCGTCCCCCTACACGATGGAGAAGCGCCATCTGCGCCCGCGCATGCTGGCCGCGACGGCGCGCCGGTGGCGCCGGCCCCTGTTGTTCGTGAACCAGGTGGGCGGGCAGGACGACCTGGTCTTCGACGGCGCCAGCCTGGTCTTGGACGCAACCGGGGCGGTCGTCGCCCGCGCGGCCGAGCACGCGCCGGACCTGATTGTGGCGGAGGTCGCGGCCGGCGGCGCGGCCTCCGGCGACCTGCGCCCCGCCGAGCCGTCGGACGAGCGCTCGGCGCTGGGCGCGCTGGTGCTGGGCACACGCGACTACGCGCGCCGGTGCGGTTTTTCGCGCGCGCTGCTGGGGCTGTCCGGCGGAATCGACTCGGCGCTGGTCGCGGCCATCGCGGCGCGCGCGCTCGGCCCCGAGAACGTGCTGGGGGTCGCGATGCCATCACGGTACTCGTCACAAGGGTCGCTGCGCGACGCCGAGCTCTGGCCCGCAACCTGGGGATCCCGTTCACGACGATTCCGATCGAGCCGATGTTCGCCACCTATCTGACCGCGCTGGCGCCGGCGCTGGACGCGTTCGCGCCGCCCGGCCGCCGGCGGCCGCGCGCGGCGGCAACGGATCTGACCGAGCAGAACCTGCAGGCCCGCATCCGGGGCGCCATCCTGATGGCGCTGTCGAACCGGCAGGACCGGCTGCTGCTGACGACCGGCAACAAGAGCGAGATCGCCACCGGCTACTGCACGCTTTACGGCGACATGGCCGGCGGGCTGGCGGTGATCAGCGACGCGCCGAAGACGCTGGTGTATCGGCTGGCGCGCGCCGTCAACGCCGAGCAGCCGGTCATCCCCGAGGCGACGCTGACGAAGCCGCCCTCGGCCGAGCTGCGTCCGGATCAGACCGACCAGGACTCGCTGCCGCCGTACGACCTGCTGGACGCCATCCTCGAGGCGCACCTCGTGCGCGGCCTCGATGTGCCGGCGCTGGCGGCCGCGGGGTTCGACCCGGCGGTCGCGCGCGACGTCGTCCGCCGCGTTCAGCAGAGCGAGTACAAGCGCCGCCAGATGGCGCCTGGCCTGAAGATCACGGGCAAGTCGTTCGGCCCCGGCCGCCGGTACCCGATCGCCCGGGCGTAGACTGCCGGCGCCGACGAGGCGGCCTAGACTTGGGCGTCCGCGGCAATCGCCGGCACTTTTTCCAGGAGCACGACGATGCGCGCAGTGATTGCTGTTCTTCCGGGTGACGGGATCGGGCCCGAGGTCGTGGCCGAGGCGCGGCGGGTTCTGGCCGCCGTGGCGGACCGCTGGGGCCATGCCTTCACGTTGCGCGAGGCGCTGATCGGCGGCGCGGCCATCGACGCGACGGGCACGGCGCTGCCGCCCGAGACGCTGGAGATCTCGCGCGCCGCCGACGCCGTGCTGCTGGGCGCCGTCGGCGGCCCGAAGTGGGACGACCCGCGCGCCAAGGTCCGCCCCGAGCAGGGGCTGCTGGCCATCCGCAAGGGCCTGGGCCTTTACGCGAACCTGCGCCCGGTGGCGGTCACGCCCAAGCTGTTCCACGCGTCGCCGTTGCGCCCCGAGCTGCTGGCGGGCGTCGACATGGTCGTCGTGCGCGAGCTGACGGGCGGCATCTACTTCGGCGAGAAGGTTCGCCAGGCCGACCGCGCGTCCGACCTCTGCGTCTACACCGTCGACGAGGTCGAGCGCATCGTCCGACGGCGGCCCGCATCGCGCGCGGCCGCCGCAAGAAGCTGACGTCCGTCGACAAGGCCAACGTCCTCGAGACGTCGCGCCTGTGGCGCGAGGTCACCGAGCGGGTGATGAAGCAGGAGTTCCCCGACGTCGCGCTGTCGAACATGCTGGTCGACGCGTGCGCGATGCACCTCATCCGCCGCCCGGCCGACTTCGACGTGATCGTCACCGAGAACATGTTCGGCGACATCCTGACCGACGAGGCGTCGATGCTGGCCGGCTCGATGGGCATGCTGCCGTCCGCCTCGCTGGGCGACGGCAAGCGCGGCCTTTACGAGCCGATTCACGGCTCGGCGCCGGACATCGCCGGCAAAGGCATCGCCAACCCGTACGCGACGATCCTCAGCGTCGCCCTGCTGCTGCGGCACTCGCTGGAGCTGGAGACCGAGGCCCGCGCGATCGAGGCGGCGGTGGCCGCGGCGATTGATCGCGGCGTCTGGACGGGCGATCTCGCGCCGGCGGGGACGAAGCCGGCCACGACGCAGGCCGCGGGCGACGCGGTGCTGCAAGGGCTGCGGCAAGGCTGATCGCGCGCGCCGCGGTCATAAACGCGGCACGAAGACGAGCGTCAGAAACCGATCGGGGGCGGCGGAAAACGCGGCCGCCCCCTCTCGACAGTGCTCGAGGCCGCTGTTACATTAGGCATGTTCAGCCGAGTTTTGTCGGTGTTCCGCTTGCTGCCCCCCGCTCTCGTCCGTTGCTCCGGCCGGCGCCGCCGCCGACCGCACGGACCTCTCTGCACCTCCGGCAACGCGTCCCGTGGATGCCTGTCAGCGATCCGGTGACGACTTCCGGTCGTGGGCTGCCCATCAGATTTTTCCCTAGTTGGTGCCCCGAACGCGCGCCGAACCGCCGAGACCGTGCAACGAAGGAGAACGAGATGGGAACCAGGCTCTACGTTGGCAATCTGTCGTACAACGTGACCGAACCCGAGCTGCGGGACGCTCTTCGCAGAGGGGGGCCGTAACGTCGTCGAAGTGAAGATCGTCATGGACCGCGACACCGGCCGGCCGCGCGGATTCGCTTTCGTGGAAATGGGCAGCGACGACGAAGCCAACGCGGCGATCAGCTCGTTGACCGGCCGCGAGATCCAGGGACGCGCGATCAACGTCAGTGAGGCGCGCGCGCGTGCGCCCCGCGCCGGCGGCGGCGGTGGGTTTGGCGGCGGCGGCGGCGGTGGCGGTTACGGCGGCGGCGGCGGCGGTGGTGGCCGTGGCCGGGGCGACCGCGGCGGCGGTGGCGGCGGCGGCGACTACGGCGAAAGCCGCGGACGTTCGCGGCGCGGCGGCTGGTAACAGCGACGTGGCTCGGGAGGGGCAAGCGCCCCTCCCGGCTCACGCGAGCGCCCGGAGCCCTTCGGGTCCGCGAGGATCACGCGGCGGCCGTCGGTCTGGATCAGACCCTTGCGCTTGAACTGCGACAGGGTCAGCGAGACGGTCTCGCGGGTCGACCCGATCAGGTTCGCCATCTCCTGGTGCGTGATCTTCAGGCCGACGACCACGCCACGCTGATCGGAAACGCCGTGCTCCTGGCCGAGGCTCAGCAGCAGCTCGGCGAGCTTGGCGCCGACGTCCTTGAAGATCAGCTGCTCGACGCGAGCTTCGAGATCCTTGCGGCGCGCGATCAACGCGCGCGCCGAACTTGTAGGCGGCGCCGCCGTCGGATTTCAGCAGCTCGTCGAGCGCCTCACGCGAGACTTCGACGGTGACGGACGCGTCCATCGCCTCCGCCATCTCCTCGCGCGGGCCGCCGTCCAGCAGGCAGGGCTCGCCGAAGAAGTCGCCCTCGCCGCGGTAAGCCAGCGTCAATTCCTTGCCGTCGCGCGTGACCTTGGAAATCTTGATCCGCCCGCTGGTCAAGAAGTGAACGCCCTGCGCGCGATCGCCCGGCAGATAGATCACCTGCCGCGGTCTGTAAGTGCCGACGCTCAGACCGGGAAGCAGCCGCTCGAGGAGCTCGTTCGGGCGTCTCGGAAAGCACGTCGCATTTCCGGAGTAACGCGATGGGATGCTGCGCGTCGTGAGCTGACATGTCTCCGTTTGTAGCATAAGACCGCCTCCACTACAGAAAAGTCGGTGAACTGCGCTACAAAACAGCCCTTTTTCTGGTGCTCCGCAGCAAACAGGCGACGCCACCGGCCAGCACCAGCAGCCCGAACGCCAGCAGGCGAAACCTTCGTGCCGGCCGGCAGTGTCTGGGTGTCGTCGGCGTGGGCGCGCGCCAGCAGCACGATGCAGGCGTTGTTCGTGAAGTGGGCGAGCATCGACGGCAGGATCGAGTCCGACGCGAGCGCGATGCCCGACAGCCCGATGCCCAGCAGGGCGGTCGGGACCAGACGCCAGACGTCGACGTGGTAGATGCCGAACAGGATGCCGGTCAGGATCGCGGCCACCGCCGGCGAGAACCGTGTCGCGAGGCCCGCGCAGGATGGGCCCGCGGAACAGCGCCTCCTCGCAAATTGCAGGACTCACCGCCATTAGCAGCAGGGTCCCGATCAGGCTGCGCTGGCCCGACGTCGGCGCGATCGCGTGGCGCAGGTGATCGACGACCTCTTTGGGCGGCGGCAGGATCCACTCGGCCAGCAGGCCCACGACCAGCCAGGCTGACAGGCCGATCAAGAGCGCGCCCGCGAACGCCGCCGGCGGCGCCCGCCGCAGGCGAATCAGGCCGCCCAGCGTCTGCCCGCGGCCGCGCGCCGTCATCCAGGTCAGCCCGCCGAGCCCGATCCATTCCGTGATCGCCAGACCCGGCTCGAGCCGCCAGCTCTGGAGCGGCACGAAGACGAAGAACAGCAGCACGCACGCGACGCCATAGAGCGCGATGGCGGCGCCGGCGGTGGGCGGCTCGTCGTCATGCCCGGCGCGGTCGCCGTCGGCCGGCGCGCCGGTCCGCCGCCCCATCACGAGTTGGCGCAGCCACGCGCCGAGACCCACGCGGCCGTCGTCGCTATAGAACAGCCGCTCTGAGTCGTAGAGGCGCGAGGCCAGCAGCAGCGCGGCGGCGCCGTAAAGCGCCGTGCTGGCCAGCACCGCCAGAGCCAGGCCGGCGGACGCGCGCGCGAGCACCAGGTCGCGCGCCAGCAGCGTCACACCGACGCCGGGGATCAGCGCCGTTACGCCCGAAAGCCGGAAGTCGCCCAGCCCCGCTGTCAGCGCCGGCGCCATGCACAGGAAGTAGACCGGCGTCAGCAGCGTCTGCGCCTCCTTGAAGCTGCGCGCCAGCGCGCCGATCGCGACCATCACGGCGGCGAACAGGAACGCGGTCGGCGGGACCACGGCGAATGCGGCCGCTGCCTGGCGCCAGGGGATCGCCAGCTTGGTGCCGGCGCCGCCGGCCAGGCGTGCCCCCTCGAGCACGGTCAGCGACATGGAGGCCAGGTTCAGGAACCCCGTCAGCGACGCCAGCGCGGTGACCGCCAGGACCTTGCCGGCCATCAGCGCCGCGCGGTCGATCGGCGCGGAGAGGGTGGTCTCCAGCGTCCCACGCTCGCGCTCGCCGGCGGTGATGTCGATCGCCGGGTGGAACGCGCCCAGCATGACCATCACGACGACGACCAGCGGCAGGACCTTCGAAAGCAGGTATCCGCTGACCTGGGCCTTGGGCGCGATCCCCGCCGTCGTGACGGCGAAGGCGGCGGCGCAGGCGGGGCCGGCGCGCGCCTCCAGGGCGTGCTGGACGCGATCGCGGGCCGCGGAGGATTCCTCGCGCGTTTCGTCGTCGAGGATCCGCACGGCGGGTGGTTGACCGGCCGCGCCGGGCGTCACCTGGGCAATCGCGTCCACGCGGCCCGTCGCCGAATCGGCGGCGGGTGCCGCTGGGGCCACGATGACCTCGGGGCTGGCCAGCAGGCGGCGCACGTCCGCGACCAGGGCGGGTGGGCCTTCGACCGCGACGCGGGCGACGTGCGCGTCCACGCGGGCGACGCGCGCCGCCAGCACCTGAGCCGTCACCAGCGACACCAGCGGGTAGACCACCAGCGGGAACAGCACCATCACCGCGATCGTCCGCCGGTCGCGTAGCGTCTCGCGCAGCTCCTTGCCGGCTACCAGCAACGCGGGCCGCAGCCTCACGTCGCGGCCTCGGGCATGGCGGCCTGCGGGTCCGCCGGCACGAGGCGCAGGAAGGCCTCTTCCAGGCTGGGGGCGTCGCCGGCCGTCGCGCGCAACGCCGCGGGCGCGCCCTCGGCCAGCAAGCGCCCCTGGTGCAGCAGGCCGATGCAATCACAGAGCAGCTCAGCCTCGGCCAGGTAGTGGGTGGAAAAGATCACCGCCTTGCCGCGGTCGCGCTCGGCGGCGACGAAGGCGCGCAGGAATCGGGAGGCCAGCACGTCCAGCCCCGCCGTCGGCTCGTCGAAAATCAGCACCGCCGGATCGTGCAGCATGGCGCGCGCGATGGACAGCCGCTGTCGTTCCCCCGTCGACAATCCCTCGCAGCGTCGCTGGATGAAGGGGGCCAGCTTCAGGACGTCGGTCAGCGCGGCGATGCGCGCCCGCGTCGTGTCGTCCGGCATTCCGTGCAGCCGTCCGAAGTAGTCCAGCAGCTCGCGGCCGGTCAGGCGCGCATAGAGCCCCGTGGTGTTGGTCAGAAAGCCGAGCTGTCGCCGCACCGCCAGCGCGTCGACGGAAACGTCGATCCCCGCCACGACGGCGCGCCCAGCCGTCGGCGCCAGCAGCCCGGCCAGCACCCGCAGCGTAGTGGTCTTCCCAGCGCCGTTGGGGCCCAGGAGGCCGTAAATCTCGCCGGGCGCGACGGCGAACGACAGCCCGTCGACGGCGGCCTTGTGCCCAAAGCGCTTGACCAGACCCTCGACCACGACCCGCGCTTCGCGCATGTCCGGCAAGGATAGCGCGCGGGGCCGCTCAGCAGTCGCCGGGCAAGCAGTAGTACTCGAGCTGCTTCGGGAAGGTGCGCGCGCTGCAGGCGCCGATCGCGGCGCGCTTCGTGACAGGATCGTAGGTCCCCGTGCAGGTCGGCGGCGGGCCCGCGCTGGCCGGCGGCGTCGGGCAGAAGCCACCGGTCGCGTCGTACTTCACGTAGACGCGCATCGGGACCGAGACGCTCTGGTTGCCGGCCTTGTCGCGGGTCTGCACGGCGATGCAGGCCCAGCCCTCCGGAATCTTGTTCGCGAACGTGTCGAGCTGATTGCCGAAACAGTGAAACGTCTTGTCGATGGGCTCGACCGACCAGATGGCTGGCTGGCCGTCCGAGTACCCGATGGCGATCGTCGGCTGCTCGAACGAGTTGCAGAGCCGCTGCGCCGGGGCGGTGGCGGTGCCTTTCCCGCAGCGCGAGCTCGCGGGCAAGGTCGGGTCTGGCTCGAAGTCGGCCTTTCCGGCGGGCGGCACGCCGGCCAGGCGAACCTGCAGGACACCGCTGCCGGCCGTCGGCGGCGCAGTCGGGCTAATCGGCGTCAGCAGCGGGTTCACCTGGTCGCAGCGGCCGTCGCCGTCGCTGTCGACGACCAGGGGCTGGTTCACGGAGGCCGGCATGATGAAGACGTTGGTGTTGGCCGGATCGACCAGCGATATCGGCGTGACCTTCAGCTCGCTGGCTCGGTTGCCGTCATCTTCGATGCGGGCGCGCAGGTCGAACACCTGCGGCACCATGCAGCCGTCGTTCGGCATGTCCCCGATCTCCTGGTTGACCGACAGCGGGTCGAAGGCGAACGAGCACTGATAGCCGGTGGCGCTCAGCGACAGCTGGCGCATCAGCGGCGGGTCCAGGTCGGCGACGGGGGCGACGTTGTCGATCGAGAACCCGTACGAGAGGACGGACTGGTTCCCGACCAGGTCGACGGCGCGGAACGAGATGTTCGGGAACACCACGCACAGGTCCGCGGAGGGCGGCTCCGGGCAACGGGTCAGGTTCGACGTGTCGAAGAGGACGCCGTAGATGCCGCTGCCCTGGGCGGCCAGCGGCAGCTCGAAGAGGGGCGTTTCCTCGTTGGAGATGACGGCCACGACAGAGGAGTCCAGGACGCCCGAGTCGTCGGTGACCGTGGCGGTGATGTTGATGACGCCGCCGACGACGTCTCCGGTGAGGGGCGTTGTCGCCGTGATCGTCGGCCCGCTCTTGTCGATGACGAACACGACGCGGACCTGGTTGGTCACGCCGATCGAGTTGGTGGCCTGCACCTGAAACAGCTGCTTCCCCGAAACGTCGGGCAGCAGGACCGCGCCGGGGGGCGGGTTCGCCGTCGGTCCGAAGACGACGGTGGCGCGATACCCGGGGGTGGTGGCGTCGGGCGGTGTCAGCGGGATCGGCTTGCCGGCGATCGTCGCCGTGGGGGCGCCGGCCAGCGGGAAGGCGCCCGGATCGACCGTGAGGTCGACGGCGACGCTGCCGTTGTAGCCGTGGTCGGCGATCGGCGAGACGACGGTGATGACCGGCCCCGCGTCGACGGTCAGCGCGATTTGATCGCTGGCCTGCGTCCCGCTGGAGCTGCGGGCGGAGACGGTCAGCGTATACACGCCCGCCGGCAGGTCACCCAGGCTCAGTGTGCCGGCGTAGGCCTCGCCGCCCGTCGATACCAGGACCCCGTTGGCGAGCACGACCGAGCTGGCGGGCGCCGTCACCGTGACAGCGACGCTGCTGGTGTCGATGTAGTCCGAGCCGCCTTGAACGGCTGCGTTCGCGGTCACGACGACGTCGGTGCGAACGCCGACGGTCGTCGGGTTTGCCGGCGCGGTGATCGTCACGGCGAGCGTCCCGTTCGGCATGTGCCCGGTCGAGCCCCCGTTGGCCGGTGGTGGGAGGTATCCGTGCTGGTCGACGGCAGTCGTCGTGCAGGCGATCGGCAGCAGCAACAGAAACGCCGGCAGGGCGCGACGGCCGATCACGGACTGGTCCCGCCCTGCGCCGGACACACGAGGTTGCCGTTCAGCGTGCAGCAGTCGACGACGTCGTCCTGTGCCGGGTTGCAGGAGTTGCCCGTGTTGGCCGGTTTGTAGGGGCAGGGCGCGACGGTCCCGACGAGGCAGCCATTGCAGACCTCGACCGGGAAGTCGAAGGGATCCGAGACCAGGCTGCGACCGCTGTTCGTCGTCCCGCGCGCCTGAATCTTCAAGTCGAGGCGCAGCCCGGGCCCGGCACTCAAGCCGCCGGCGCTGGCCAGCTGCAACGCGAGAATCGACGGGCACCGCTTCGACCGCGGCGGCGATGTGTCCACCGTTCGAGGAGACGCCACCCGACCAGGGGACCTGAAAGTGCAGCAGCGCCGGGTCGGCGCTGTTCATCACCTGCTGCGCGCCCGGCGTCGCAGAGCCAATCATGCCGATATCGACGTCGAACGCCGTGAGGTGGATCTGGTTCGGATCGTTCGCAGCGCCCCCGCCGGGCAGGTTGTTTTCAATCAGCGGAAAGAAGAGGTACGCCGTCGAGAAGTCACTTCGCACGATGCTGACGTCCAGCGTTCCCGTCCCCTTGTAGACCGTCTCGGCGACAGGGATGGTGCAGGTCGTCCCGGCGGTGGGGATCTGATTGTTGAGGATCTCGAACTGACCGGGGACGCGTCCACAGCCGGTCAGCGTGGCGAACGCGGCGGCGGCAACGAAGGAAAACCGCGAAGCCAGCAACGACCGCGACCGGGGGCGTTCATTCATTCAAGAGCTACCAGGCTCGATAAACGACGCCTGCTCGTACGAGACCTTGTCAGGGATCCGCACCACGCCTTTGCGCACAATCCAATCCATCACGCGGACATATTCGGCAAACCCTCCGCCGCTGGCCTCGAATCCGGCGGTCGCGCCCACCTTCTTGTAGACCGGGCACTGCGCAAAAACTTTATGGCGGCAGTAATAACACTCGCCACAGGGAATGTGATGGAAGACCATCACCCGGTCCCCAACGGAAAAATTTCTGACGCCCTCGCCAGTGGCCACAATCTGTCCGGCAGTTTCGTGCCCGAAGATGCGCGGGGCGGAATGCGATCCCGTGGCGATCTTTTTCAAGTCTGTGCCGCAGATGCCGCAGGTATGCACGCGCACCAGAATCTCGCCCGCGCCGATCTGGGGCACTGGCACTGTTTCCAGCCTCACATCCTGCTGGCCGCGATAGACAGCCGCGCGCATCTGCCGGGGAATCACACGTCCCGCAACTGCCGCTTCGCGTTTGAAAATCGTTTCCATCTTGTGAATAGTGTCTGCCTATAGAATATCTTAAAAACTTAAGACATGCTTGATCCGCTTGGATGCAGCACCTTAGAGTTCGTCTCCCTGATCTCAACTCCGCCTGAAGATTCCAGCCTGGCCACTGTGGCCGGCTGAAAGCCCGAAGCCAATGATTGTCTCAGCCAACCGCAAAGGGCCTTCGATGCTTTATGGCTATTGCGTCCCAGCGCCATCACCTGCGGCCAGCGCCATGGCCGTATGGCGGCCCACAGCGCAAATCTCGCCGACTGAAAATTTCCCTCACCATCTACAAATCTGTTCAACGGCGGCAAAACGAAATCTGCCTCGTCAGAAATGGCCTTTACGCAACGAAACCCAATCTGCCGGCTTCGTGCGATTTCCGCCACCGCAGCCGCTTCCATATCTACGGCCAGCGCGTGGAATTTTTCCACCAGATCCTGTTTCGACGTGCTGTCACTGATCTGGACGGCGCTCACCAGCACCCCACCCCCCGCATCGCAGCGGTATTCATTTCCGCTGGCGGCATCCACGATCACGTTAGGGCTGATTACATTTCCAACTTTCAGGCTGCGAATCAGCGCGCCGGCAAAGCCCACCGAAACCAGCATGGCTGGCTGGTACTGCGCGATTGCGGCGGTTGCAGCGTATGCCGCCGCCCGGGCGCCAATGCCTCCGGCCAAAGCGACCAGGTTGTTGTTTTCATAAGCGCGGTATTCACGGGTTTGATGTTTGAATCTAACCGCTTTCCAGCCGCGCACCAGCGGGAGCAGTTCGCGCTCCATGGCGGCAATGATCACAGTGCGGTTTGTAGTAGCTGCCTGCAATTTCCTGAACTCTTATGCTCCGGCGGTAGCCATCTTGCCCGCCACTTGCACGTACCCATTGGCCTGAAACCAATGAACCGCGCGCTCCAGCGCGTTCTCTACGGGCAGCACCCGGTATCCAAGCTGGCGTTCGGCCTTGGCCGACGAGGCAAACATCTTCTTGCGTCCCATGCGCACCGCATCTACGGTGGCCCGAGGTTCCTTGCGCAAGATCATGCCGGTAAAAAATTGATCGAAGACGGCAAAGCCCATCGCCACTGCGTGCGGCACTTTCATCGTTGGCGAAGGCAGCCCGGTCAGGGCCGAAAGCTTGTCGAGAATCTGCTTTAGCGTAAGATTCTCGCCGCCCAGAATGTAACGCTCGCCGCGGACCGCTTTTTCCAGGGCCAGCAGGTGCCCACGCGCCACTTCTTTCACGTCGGCCAGGTTCAGCCCCGTATCCACGTAAGCAGGAAAGTTGCGCTTGAGAAAGTCCACGATGATGCGTCCGGTGGGAGTGGGCTTGATGTCCTGCTCGCCTACAGGGGTCGTAGGATTGACTACGACTACGTTCGCGCCTTTTCTGCCCGCTTCCAGAGCGACCTGCTCCGCCATAAACTTCGAACGCTTGTAATGCCCGACCATGTCAGCCAGAGAAACCGGCGAAGATTCGTCCGCGAGGATGTCCGGTGGTAGTAAAACCCATGGTGGCCACTGAACTGGTGTAGATCACCCGCCGCACGCCGCTTTGCTGCGCAGCCTCAATGATGGCCCGGGTTCCTTCTACATTGGAGCGGTACATCTGCTCCGGATCGCGCACCCACAGGCGGTAATCGGCAGCCACGTGAAACACAAAGTCACAGCCCTGCATGGCGCTTTTCAGTGAAGCGGCATCGCGCAGGTCGCCAACAACGCGCTCAGCCTGCAAATCAGCAATGTTGTCGGTCTTGCTGGAAGCACGCACCAGCAGGCGCAGATCGGCGCCTTGCGCCGCCAGCGCCTGTGCGACGTGGCTGCCGACAAATCCCGTTGCTCCTGTAACGAAAGCTTTCATTGATTCCGCATGCATGAGACGCAGCATGCTACGTCTACGTCTCTCTACCATGTTCTTGCTTAAAACACAAATGCGGGCACCTGAAAAACGCCCGCACTGCAAATGCATTCTCTTAATCCAGCGATTCGGGCTTCAATTCAATGTTCTTTTCCCCGGCCGCGCGTCTTCTCCCAATACTTGCGTACCCATGCTTCCCAGCTTTTGCCGGCCGCCGTGTCGCGCCCCGAGAATGCCAGCGCGGCAATCTCTGCATAGGGCACCGCAATCTTCTCGTTGGAATCTTTCGGAAACAGCCTGACCACGGAATCAACGAGCGTGCGTCCGGTGCGGCGGTCGAAAATGTAACCTTCCACTTTGCTGCCGTCTTTGCGCGTAATGGTCACATCGCCGCGATAATCGAAGGCTTTTTCCAGTGCCTCGCGCACTTCTTCTTCGCTGGCCAGTTCCGGAATCCAGCCTTCCAGCTTGTGATGGGCAAAGCCGGGAGCAACCTCGAGTTGATCAGGGCTCTTTGCGGCTTCGTGTCTGGTGCTTGCTTCGCTGGTGGAAGAAGAAGTGCTCATGCGCGCGTCTCCTCCATCTCCGAGGCTGAATTCTCGATCTGCACCAGCGGGTTGTAGCCATGCACCGGACGCGCCGGCTCATCCAGCAATCGCAACGCGCCTTCGTCTTTGTAGCTGCTGGAAAGGGTAGCCCGCACGGTGTGCCAAAAATCCGCGCAGCGAGCTGAACGTATGGTTCACCGCGGAAGCTTCGTAGCCGCTGTGCACCATGCAGTTCGCGCACTTCGGGATTGCCCGATTCCGTACCGTACTTGTGCCACGCGGTGGCTTGCATCAGCTCGTCGAAAGTGTCGGCATAGCCATCCTGCAGCAGGTAGCAGGGCTTCTGCCAGCCAAAAATGTTGAAGGTGGGCATGCCCCACGGCGTGCACGCGTACTCCCGCTTGCCCATCAGAAACTCCAGGAACAGCGGCGACAGATTGAACCTCCACTCCGGCTTGCGGTTGGAAAGAATGGCGCGGAACATGCGCCGGGTGCGCGCCTTGCCCGAGAAAGTGGCTCTGGTCAGGAGCTTTGTCGTAAGAGTAGCCGGGCGAAAGCATCATGCCCTCGACGCCCAGAGTCCATCATCTCGTCAAAGAACTGGCGCACGCTGTTGGGATCGGCGCCGTCAAACAGCGTGGTATTGGTGGTCACGCGGAAGCCGCGCTTCAGCGCTTCCTTCATGCCTTCGAGCGCCGCGTCGTACCCGCCCTCGCGGCACACGGAAAAATCGTGGTGCTCGCGCTGGCCGTCCATGTGGACGGAGAACGTCAGGTACTTGCTGGGCTTGAAGAGATCAATTTTTTCTTTCAGCAGCAGCGCGTTGGTGCACAGGTAAATGTATTTCTTTCGCGCCACCAGGCCTTCGACGATTTCGCCGATCTGCGGATGCATCAGCGGCTCTCCGCCGGGGATGCTCACCATGGGAGCGCCGCATTCATCAACCGCGCGGAAGCACTCTTCCGGCGTGAGCTGCTTTTTGAGAATGTGAGCGGGATACTGAATCTTGCCGCAGCCGGCGCACGCCAGATTGCAGCGGAACAACGGTTCCAGCATGAGCACCAGCGGATACTGCTTGCGCCCAACGAGTTTCTGCTTAATGACGTAACTCGCTACCGTCCACATCTGTGAGATTGGAACCGCCACTCGGTTGCCTCCGATGATTGCAGGGGCTAAAGCCCCGTTGTTATGAACTCTTCGGCACGAGTAAAACTCGTGCCCTGATGCAAACCTATTCGCGCTTCCACCAAAGACGTAGCACTTGGATTGAACTGAGCACGCTACGTCTCGACAAAAAATATCTAGCCGCGCGCGTAGCCGACTTCGCCTTCTTCATACAACGCCGTGAATTCGCGGCGATAACGGGAAAGCGCAATCAGCGGGAAATAATTGCGGTACAGGTGATAGGCGAGATAGAACACTCGCGGAAAACCTGTGCCGGTGTATTGTTCTTCGTCCCACGAGCCATCCACCCTCTGGGTTTCGAGCAGATAGAGAATGCCGCGCTGCACTGAGTCGCTACGGGTATCGCCCGCGGCCAGCAGTCCCATCACTGCCCACGCGGTCTGCGACGGAGTGCTCGGCCCGATACCGCGCGTCGCCGGATCATCGTAAGATCCGCAAGTCTCGCCCCAGCCGCCATCAGAGTTTTGCACCATGCGCAGCCACTCCGCGCCCTGCTGGATGTAAGGCTCGTGGTGGTCCACGCCCATCGCCTCAAGCCCGCGCAGCACCTGCATGGTTCCGTAGATGTAGTTCACGCCCCAGCGGCCAAACCATGAACCATCAGGCTCCTGCTCGCTGAGAATGAACTTGATGGCCTTCTTTACCCGCGCGATCTTTCTGGGTGAAGCCGTAGGTCGCCAGCATCTCCAGCACGCGCCCGGTAATGTCCACGGTCGGCGGGTCGAGCATGGCGTTGTGATCGGCAAACGGCACATGCTGAAACACCATGCGCGTGTTGTCACAATCAAACGAAGCCCATCCGCCGTTTTTGCACTGCATGGCAAAGATCCAGTCAATGGCCCGCTGCGCCGACTCGATTGCTGGTAGCGCTCGCGCGGGTTCTCGACCTTCTCCAGGCCCAGCAGCACCATGGCGGAATCGTCCACGTCAGGGTAAAACTCGTTATTGAATTCGAAGTACCAGCCGCCCGGAGCCACATCACGGACTTTCACGGCCCAGTCGCCCTTCTGCCGCACTTCTTTGCTCAGGATCCAGTCTGCCGCTTTCAGCAGTTTGCGGTCTTTTCTGGCTACGCCGCTCTCGCCCAGTGCAAACATGGCGTAGGCGGTGTCCCACACCGGAGACATGCAGGGCTGCATGCGGAATGTTGGTTCGCTATGGCCGGGAATGCCGGGTTCTTCAATGCCCAGCTTTTCGAATTCATCCAGTGCGCGAATCACCTGTGGATCGTCGGTGGAGTAACCCAGGCAGCGCAACGCAATAATGGAGTTCAGAATGGCCGGATAGATCGCGCCCAATCCATCTGACATTTCCAGCCGCTTCAACATCCACTGCTCGGCCTTCTTCAGGGCCAGATGCCGCAACGGACGGATATGGAACTTCTCGCAGAAATGCGTAATGCGATTAAAAACCAGGAAGAAGTTCCGCCAGGAAATCAGCTTTTCATTCCAGCGCAGGTGCAGGTGATTGCCGTGGCGTCCGCCGACAAATAATTCATCAATGCCCATTTCCGCAGGCAGCTTTTTGAAAGGTTTTTTCGCAAAAGTAATCGAGAGCGGCACCAGAATGGCGCGCGACCACGAAGAGATTTCGTAGATATTGAACCAGAACCAGTTCGGGAACAGCACGATCTCGGGGGGAATTGCAGGAACAGCCTCCCAGTCATACTGGCCGAGAAAGCACAGATAAATCTTGGTAAAGGTATTGCACTCGGTCACCCCGCCCATCAGCAGGATTTTGGTGCGTGCCCGTTCCAGCACCGGATGGTCCGCCTTATAGCCCATCAACTTGAGCGCGAAGTAAGCCTTCACTGAGGCGCTTATGTTCGAAGGCCCGCCCTGATAGATCGGCCAGCCTCCATCTTCATTCTGGTGGCGCAGGATTTCAGGCACCGCCATTTCCATGCGGCGGCGGTCGCCGGTGCCCAGCAGCATGTGAATGGCGATGTAATCGGATTCCAGGGTGGTATCGGCTTCGAGTTCGCCGCACCAGTACCCGTCTTCATGCTGCTCCGAGAACAGGAAATTGCGCGCAGCTTCCACACCGTGGGAAACGCGGCCCAGCATGTCGTCAATTTTTCCAAACAGCATCTGCACAGGATGCCCGTCGAAGTTGCTCATGGCTACTTACTCCGCAGCTACCGCCGGGGCTGCTGCAATGGCTTCTACAATCTCAGGCGGCAGGCCAAAGCGGACATTTTCCGGCATGACCTCAACCTCCTGAATATTGCTGAAGCCTTTCTGCTTCAGGAATTCAACCGCCTGCTCCACCAGCACTTCAGGGGCAGACGCTCCGGCAGTCAGCGCAACGTTCTCTATTCCATCAAGCCATTCCGGCCTGATGTCATCAGCCGTATCAATCAGGTAAGAAGGAGTGCCCAGATTGGTGGAAACTTCCACCAGACGATTGGAATTGGAGCTGTTCTCTGATCCGACCACCAGCAGCAGGTCGGCCTGATGGGCCACGTCCTTCACCGCCGTCTGGCGGTTCTGCGTGGCATAGCAAATGTCCTGGGCGTGCGGCCCTTCGATGAGAGGGAACTTCTTGCGCAACGCCTCGATAATGTCTTTCGTCTCGTCCAGGCTCAGCGTGGTCTGCGTAATGTAGGCGATCCGCGTAGGATCAGGAACAATCAGGCGGTCTACTTCCGCTACGCTGCCTACCACCTGCGTGACCTGCGGAGCTTCACCCAGCGTGCCGATTACCTCGTCGTGGTCGCGATGCCCGATCAGGATGATGCTGTAATTGCCCTTGGCATACTTCACGGCTTCCACGTGTACCTTGGTTACCAGCGGACAGGTGGCGTCCACCACCCGCAGGTTGCGCAGCTTACTGGCTTCGCGCACCGTGGGCGAAACACCATGGGCGCTGTAGATCAGGCGCTGGCCGTCCGGCACCTCGTCTACTTCATCCACAAAGATGGCTCCCTTGGCCTTAAGTTCTTCCACTACGTAGCGGTTATGAACAATCTCTTTGCGCACATAAATCGGCGGGCCAAAGGCGTCCAGCGCAATGCGGACGATATCAATGGCGCGAACCACACCGGCGCAAAATCCTCTGGGCTTCAAGAGAAGCAAAGTCTTAGTTTGTGGAGCTGTCATTCTGGATAAATTATACCTTTTATAACCTGTCTATTTACCTAAGGTTAAACAATTAAGACTAGTAACAGTCATGGCAACACATTGAAACTCAAAGATTTACCATTTGGCGGTGGTATTCGGCAGCGAACGGGCCTCAGGCGTTGGCCTTTAAAAGCTGCTCCGCGTGCTGGCGTGAGGTCTCAGTCAGGCGCGCCCCGCTGAGCATCCGGGCAATCTCCTCGGCCCGTTCGTCAATCTTGAGTAGCCGGACGGAAGTTCTGGTGCGTCCGCCCGCTTCCTTTTTTTCGATCAGGTAATGGTGGTCGGCAAACGAGGCAATCTGCGGAAGATGGGTAATGCACAAAACCTGGTTCGTTTTTGCCAGCCCCTTCAGCCGCTTGCCCACCGCTTCAGCAGCGCGCCCGCCGATGCCGCTGTCTATCTCGTCGAATACCAGGGTTCGCTGTACGTTTTTCTGCCCGGACGCTTTGGCTTTCTTCCCCGATTCCACCGTGGCCTTAAGCGCCAGCATCACCCGCGATAACTCACCTCCCGATGCAATCTGCTCAATGGGCTTGAGCGGCTCACCGGCATTGGTGGCGATCAGATAGGCCACATTGTCGAAGCCGCTGGCCGTCCAGCTCTCCGCATCGTCAGCTCCCGAAACCTCGATCTTGAACTGGGCTTTCATGGCCAGTTGGTTGATCTCAGCTTCCACCAGCTTCTGCAACTCTTTCGCGGCGGTGTAGCGTTTGCGGGAGAGCGCGCGGGCTGCGGCCAGATACGATTCTGCGGCAGCCGCGAGCTGCTTTTTTAGCTCAAGCGCAATCTCTTCGCGGTTCTCGACCTCGCTAAGTTTTCGGGCCACATCTTCGCCGTAAGCAATTACATCGTCCACCGTAGAGCCGTATTTACGTTTGAGCCGGTCAAGCTGCGCCAGCCGGTCTTCTACCTGGGCCAGGCGCTCGGGCGAGGCATCAATGCCTTCGGCGTAGTCGCGCACCGTGGCGCTCACGTCTTCAATAGCGGCCTTGGCTGCCTGCAACGAGGCCAGCACTTCTTCGAATTTGGAATCGAAACGCGAGAGTTCTTCCAGATGTTTGCGGGCCAGCCCCAGATTGGCTCCTACCGATGCCTCGGAATCATAGAGAAGGTCATAGGCGCCCATGGCCGCCGCATACAGCTTTTCGGCATTGGCCAGAATGCGTTTTTCCGTTTCCAGCTTCTGGTCTTCTCCGGCCTCCAGCCTGGCCGAATCAATTTCTTTCTTCTGAAAGCTCCATAGGTCTGCCATGCGCAGGCGGTCCTGTTCGTCGCGTTCGAGTTCTGTCAGGCGCTTGCGTAAGCCTGTCCACGCGTCATATCTGGCTGCAAGTTCGTCAAGCTGATTTTCCGCGAAGGCATCGAGCAGGGCGAGCCGCGCTGGGCCATCGAAGGCCAGAATGGTCTCGTTCTGCGCGTGTATGGCAGCCAGCATGGGAGCAAGCTGCTTCAGCAAGGTAACGGTCGCCGGCTGGTTATTCACGAATACCCGGGCTTTGCCGCTGGACGCGATCTCGCGCTTTACGATGACTTGGCCGTCTTCCGGTTCAATTCCATTCTCTTCAAGAATGTGCTTGAGCTTGCGTTCATCACCCTCAAAAAGCCCGCTGATTACTGCTTTTTCTGCGCCATGCCGCACCATCTCGGTCGAGGCCTTCTCTCCCAGCAGCAGGCTCAGCGCGTCAATCAAAATAGATTTGCCCGCGCCTGTCTCTCCGGTAAGAAGATTCAGTCCCGGAGCAAATTCGACGGTCAATGCATCAATGACCGCGTAATTTTCGACCCGCAATTCGAGTAACAAGAGAAATGACTTCCGTAAGAAGATTGAGCGCAGTCTAGCATAGATTTTCAGGAGCTTCGCTGCGCTGCCTCGACTGTCTATTCATTTACTGCTGCTTCACTCTGATAGTGATACCGCACTCTGCTCGGCTTTTGACTGCCACCGCACTTCTGTCGGGCGCTGTCTATTACTACTGCACGTCTGGCGAGTCTGTCTCGCTAACGGCACTCCATTGCCTATTGCACTTTCTTCCTGGCTGTCTACAGCTACCGCACTCTTATCGGCTGTCATTCTGAGTGGAGCGCCTGCTTTTGGCGCGGAGTCGAAGAATCCACGAGCGGCGTTCCCCGCGATACTGATCCGAGGCATTTCCACGAAAATGTATTCCTCTAAACTCCTCCGCGAAAACGATCCCACGTCCTCTCCACGCAAGTCATTTGTGCCCACAGCCCGATTCGCGTGATTTGCGCCCATTCGCGGCCAGCTTTTGCTTTCACTATTTACCTTCCTTGACACACATGGGCTACGAATTATCCCCACTCGCGGCCTTCTTCTTTCTACTGTTGCCTTTCTTGACAACATGCATGGGCTAAAATGGGTCACGCATTTTTTCTATCCCAGCTAAACTAAACACTCGATGGCCTCCGGCACGGGGGCCGCTGTATTCCTTAGTTTGACCTAAGCTGCTCAGAATGCTACGTTTGCAAATGATCGGATGGCAATGATAAATACCCCTTTCCTTGGCTCTTTTTTAACTGGCGAAATTTCGAACCTGGTGCTCGAAAGCGGCATAGTCGCCAGGATTGTTCTTCTTATCCTTCTGGTGTTCAGTGTGCTTTCCTGGGCCATTATTTTGCCGAAATGGGCGGCGCTGCGCCGTGCTCGCGCCCAGAGCGGACGCTTCGTCCGCGCGTTTCGCAAGGCCCAGCGCCTGCAGGACGTAATGGCGGTCTCTGAGCAGTTCAAGCCCAGCCCTCTAGTGCCCGTATTTGAGCAGGGCTTTGAAGAGCTGCGCCGTCAGGGCGGGTTACGCAACATCAACGCCGTACAACGGGCTACGCAGATCGCCTCATCGGAAGAACTCTCGCGTCTCGAACGCCGCTTGCCGTGGCTCGCGACCATTGGTTCGGTGTCGCCGTTTATCGGCCTGTTCGGGACCGTCTGGGGCATCATTGACGCGTTTCACGGACTCGGAAATGCGGGGGCCGCCACCCTGCGCGCCGTAGCGCCAGGAATTTCTGAAGCCCTGATTACCACCGCGGCGGGCCTGTTCACGGCCATCCCCGCTTATATTGCCTACAACCAGTTCACGCACAGCATGCGGGAATTCGGCGCGCGGATGGACGACTTCTCGCTCGAACTGCTGAATACCGTGGAACGCGGCGCAACTTCCGCTTCTACTTCTTCGGAGGGCCGGTAGTGGCTTTTACCAACTCTCGCGGACGCACGCAGACGTCACTTTCTGAGATCAACGTAACTCCCCTGGTAGACGTGGTGCTGGTGCTGCTTATCATCTTTATGCTCACCGCGCCGGTGTTGCAGTCGGGCATTGAAGTCTCAGTCCCGAAGACCAAAACCGTACAGGAAATTTCCCAGGAGCGGCTGATCGTTACCATCAATAAAAAGCAGGAAGTTTTTCTCGGCAACGATCCCATCAATATCAACAGCCTGGGTGATAAGCTGCGGGAAAAGATTCGCGACCCGCGCGGACAGTCAATCTATGTCCGCGCCGACGAAAATGTGCCTTTCGGCGTCTTTGCCACTGTGATGGACGCGGTCAAAGCCACCGGCATTACCAACGTGAGTATCGTGACCCAGCCCATACAGCAGGGCAAAAAATAGGGGTATTGGCGTTCCTAAGATGATGATGCAGATGCAGACGAGCATCTTTGAAGAACGGGAGAAATGGTCGGGAGCAGTCATGCTCTCCGCCGGGCTGCACCTGTTTCTGGTAATCGCCATCATTGTCGTCGGCCTGGTTCACACCAAAAGCGGCATGGACTGGGGGGGAAGCGCCACTGGCGAAGCCATCACCGCCAACATAGTCAGTGCCGTGCCTTTGCCCGCCCCGCAGGAGCCCACCAAGAACATTGTTGCCACGGAAAACAAGGGCCTCACCAATCTGTACCGAAAGAAACGAAAGAAGAGCCAGACGCTGTTCCCATTCCTGACAAGCAGATTAAACACAAGCCGGAAAAAACGCCGGTGACTCCTACCGTCACCAAACCGCCGCAGCCGGTCACGCCGCCCAAAGACAATGTGGTGCCTTACGGCGAAGGCGGCCCCATCAGCGGCCCTTATGGAAGTTTTACCGCTTCGCACACCAAGGGCGGATTCAGTTTTCAGGGTGGCGGTGATTTCGGCAGCCGCTTCGCGTATTACGTGCAGGCTGTGAATCAAAAGGTCACAAACAACTGGTATACAGTGGAAGTCAGTCCCAATGCTGCGGGACACCGCGTTTATCTCGTTTTTGACATTGAGAGGGATGGCACGCCGTCAAACGTACGCATTGAGCAGACCAGCGGCATTCCCGCGCTCGACCAGTCGGCAGTCAGGGCAGTGCAGCGCATTGATACTTTCGGCCATTTACCAGATGGATACTCGCGGTAGCAAAGTTTCGGTGGAATTCTGGTTTGATTATCAGAAATAAGCGAACTTATATGGAAGCAAATAATGTTTAGAAAAAAAACGACCCTCATTCTGTTTCTGCTGCTGACTTTTTCACTGGCCGCTTCAGCCCAGGACTGGATTCGCACCGGAACCAATCGCGGCGCGCCCATTCGCATGGCATCCGCGGACTTCAAAGGCGCCAGCGCCGATCCTCAGACTGCGCCGATGAACTCGGTTTTCAACCAGACGCTGTGGAACGATCTCGATAATTCCGGCATCTTCGAGATGGTCGCGAAAAGTTTCTATCCATTGCAGGCGCCCGGCACGCCCAATGAGATGAAGCTTGACCAATGGGCCAACGCTCCGGTGAATGCCGCCATGGTGGCCTTTGGCAACCTGGGTGTGACCAATGGCAAGATTGAAGTGCAGGGCTGGCTTATTCGACGCCAAGAACGCCGCCAATCCGCAGGTGCTGGGCAAGCAATACCAGGAAGCGGCTACCACAGATAATGCGCGGCTGATCGCTCATCGCTTTGCTGACGAGATTATTTACCGCCTGGGTGGAGGCATTCCCGGCATCGCCGAGACCCGCATCTTCTTTATCAGCTCCCGCAGCGGCGCTAAGGAAGTCTGGGTGATGGACTATGACGGGCAAGGGCAGCAGCAGCTCACCCACCAGAACTCGATTGCGCTTTCTCCCCGCATTTCGCCTGATAATTCTCGCGTTGCCTTCAGCGCTTTGACCCGCGACTCGTGGCAGATACTCATGTACTCCATGGACTTGGGCCGGGTCGTCTCCTTCCCGCACTTTGGCGGAGACAACTTTACTCCCGCATGGTCATCAGACGGCGCGCAGATTGCCTTCTCTTCCTCCATGCGTTCCGGCGATCCTGAAATTTTTTCCGCCGATGCCACCGGATCGAATCCACGGCGTCTGACCGAATTCAAAGGCTCTGATGTTTCTCCGGTCTGGAACCCAAAAACCAATGGCCAGATTGCCTGGGTAAGCGGGCGCAACCATCTGCCGCAAATCTTCGTGATGGACGCGGACGGCAGTAACGTTCAGCAGTTGACCACCGAAGGGTATGCTGTATCACCTTCATGGTCGCCCAATGGCCAGCTTCTGGCGTTTTCATGGATTCGCCATTACGGCCCCGGCGCACCCGGCGGGCAGGACATTTACATTATGAACGTTGCCACCCGCGAGTTCGTGCAGTTGACTCATGATGCCGGACGCAACGATTTTCCTTTCTGGTCTCCCGATTCCCGTCATATTGTTTTCCAGTCGAATCGCAATGGCACAGACCAGATTTGGACTATGCTGGCCGACGGTACCCGCCAGCAACAGCTCACACATGCGGGCAAGAATTCACAGCCCGACTGGAGCTACAAATAACCGATTTCAGTGTTTGACTTTGGCGAGCAGCGACTCGCATTTGGAGGCGTTTAGGAATGCATAGCAATAGATTCTGGAGTTTGACCCTGGGAATGCTGGCCCTGCTGCTTATGATCAGTGGCTGCAAACCAAAACCAAAGCCGCCGGTGGTGCCGACCCCGCCGCCGGAAGTAAAACCTGTAACCGCCACGCTGTCCGCCAACCCAACGTCCATTCAACCCGGCGGATCTTCGACCCTGACCTGGAGTACGGAAAATGCCACCAGCGTTACTCTCCAGGGAAACAAGGTTGACGCCAGCGGAACGCAGAGTGTCGCTCCCAGCCAATCTACTGACTATCACTTGATCGCCCAGGGCCCGGGCGGCACCCAGGAAGCCACTGCGCGCGTCACCATCGCGCAGCCAACGCAACAGCAGCAAACCAACGAGCCGCCTCCATTGACCGAGCAGCAGTTGTTTGCCCAGACCATGGGTGACATTTACTTCGATTACGATTCTGCCCAGTTGCGTGCTGATGCGCAGCAGACGCTGGCCAAGGCCGCACAGGTCATCAACCAGCATCCCAACTGGAAGATACAGATCGAAGGCAATTGCGACGAGCGCGGATCAACCGAATACAACCTGACCCTCGGTGAAGAACGCGCCAGCGCCGCCAAGCAGGCCCTGGCGCAGGCCGGCGTGAGCGCCGACCGGCTCAAGACCATCAGCTACGGCAAAGAGAAGCCCATTTGCACCCAATCCTCGGAAGATTGCATGCAGAAGAATCGCCGCGATCATTTCGAATTACAACACTAGCTTGCAGGCCGGGCGGCACGAGCCGCCCGGCTTGCGGCCAAATTTCAGCAGGAATTCTGCATCTAAAGAGTTAAGCCTTATGAAGAAACAGACTTTTTCCGCCCTGCTAGCCGTTGTGCTGTTTGCCGCCATCGCCGTTCCACCGGCGTCTGCGGGCACCAAAGAACAGCTCATCCAGCTCCAGACCACTGTCCAGATACTTCAGGACAACATGGCCAAAATGCAGCAGTCATTCGACGAGCGCATGGGCGTCATGAAAGACCTGATCACGCAGCAGACTGACAATGTGAACCGCATGAGCAGCACCATGGACAGCCTGCAAAAAGTCCTGCAACAGCAGACCTCCGAATCCACCGGCAAAGTGGACCAGGTCTCCGGACAGGTGCAGGCGCTGCATGATTCAGTGGACGAACTGAAAGCCCGGCTGGCCAAGGTAAGCAAGCAGCTTGACGATATTCAGGCCCAGCAGCAGAACATCGGCACGCCTCCTGGCGCACAGCCGGGTGGAGCTCCGGGCGCTCCGGGCGCTGCTGCTGTTCCGCAGAACCAGGCCCCGCCGCCTGACGTTCTCTACAACACCGCTCTCGGCGACTACAACGCCGGCAAGAACGATCTGGCTGCGCAGGAATTCGCCCAGTACGTGCAGGCTTATGGCAACACCGATCTGGCCGGCAATGCGCAGTTCTATGTAGGTGAGATTGATTACCGCAAAGGCAACTACCAGGGCGCGATTCAGGACTACAACAAAGTGCTCGACCAGTTTCCCGGCGGCAACAAGAACGCTGCCGCTCAATTGAAAAAAGGCTTTGCGTTTTTAGAGTTGGGCCAGCGCGATGCAGGCGTGCAGGAATTGCGCAGCCTTATTTCACGTTATCCCAAGAGCCCTGAAGCAGTGCAGGCTAAAGATCGTCTTACGAAACTGGGGGCTGCCGGTTCGGCCCCCAGAAGTAGTAAGACTGGCCGGCCCTCTCCCCGTCATCCCTGAGCTTATTGTTTCGGTTCTTCTTTCAGATCTTCTTTTTTCTGGTCGGGGCCTAACTCCAGCGCCCGAAGACAATACCGGATTTCCTGCGCCATCTGCGTGATTCGCATCCCTTCCTGCACCACCAGCTTGCAGCTAAGCGCCACTCTTTCGTTCGTCTCCGCCCCCAGATCAAAATGGACGCGGCAATACTGGCATTCTTCGTTCCAGCAGAAACGTCCGAGTGAAACATTGTCAGGCGAAAGATACTGGAAGGCGCGCAGCAGCATATTGCCTTCAGGAACCTGAAATTCCTTTCCGGCAATGGTGATCGTAACCAGCTTTTCATACGGACGAAACAGCGGCCCAGGATTGGACGACATAGAGAAAGTTTAATGGATGATGAGTTTTGATTGTGTAGAAGAAATGCATTCAGTCCACAAGAAGTAATCTTGACGCAACGCAGCATTAATGTTCTGCACCTCTAAGGCGTCTTACTCTATACCGTCTTGCCAATGTCTTACGCTAGGCATCTTGATAGGAACGGTTCGACCGAAGGTTAGCGAAAAAAAGGGACGCAGCGCAGTGTTCTGGTAGAGGATCGTTACTCTTTACGCGAAACAGCAATCCGGAACTGTCATCCGACCGCAGCCGCGACCGACTGAAAGTACTGGCGAAATGCCGGAGTGGAGGATCCACGTGATGCTCTGTACCGCACTGCATTCAGGCATTTTCACGAAATGTCTGCTCGGTCCAGTGGACGCAATTTTGTCTTATGAGCAATTGGGAGTTGGTCTTGGAGCGCACGGCTTCATTCCGCGCCCGCAGGCGCCTCATGACGCTCCCGTGCGTCTCTAGCCGCCGATGATCTTACCTGCGCTTCGTGCGCCCTCCACGGTAACGATTCCGCCACAAACAAAAGCGGCTGCGAACTCCGTCGCAGCCGCTGCATCGCCCCCCATTGGGGCTTTCCCTCGTCCTTCTCACCAACGCCTGGGGAATGAGTCCAGGCTTAGTAAAGGTATAGACGTACATCCGCGCAGAAAGTTTCGTGAAAAATGTCTGGCAACAGGCCATCGGCAGGGAACATCCTTTAATTTCATGAAACAACACAAAGACGAAGACCAGAAGAAAGATGTTCCACCCGCTGGAGGCATTGATCCCGAACCCAAAAAGAAAGAAGAAGTCATCCTGGAGCACCAGGAACTGGAAACACCGCAGGAGGAAGACGCGGCCTGAGTGATTTATTCGTCGAAGAGCGGCTCTTTCAGGGCCGCATTCGCTTGAGACTCTTTTACATAATCAAGGGCACGCTTGGCCATCTGCCTCTCGCCCTTGTAGCTTAATTTTGACGGCGCTTCTTCCAGCGGCAGCCAGTATGCCCGCCGCACCTCGTGCTTCATTTCGTCGGTAATCTCACCGATACGCCCCGACTGGTATCTCATCAGGTAGAAGGTAACCACCTTGAAAACTTTTTCGTTGTCCGACCACTTGCGCGACGTAGACATACTTGATGCTCTCTAGTTTGGTAATCAGTCTTGCCTGAAGGCCAGTCTCTTCCAGCACTTCACGGGCGGCCGTCTGTTCCGGTTTCTCGCCGGGATCCACGTTGCCTTTGGGCAGCGCAACTACATCTTTGCGGTCTTCCGGTTCTCCGTGCTGGCCGGGTTCGATCACCGCGATCCACCACTGGTTTTGCATGTGGCGCAGCACCAGCGCCCCGGCAGAAAACTCTCTCAGCATGTGGTTCTCGCTTCTACCCTTACCTGCAAGGCTTTTTTGGGGAGTAAGTCATACCCCTTTTAACTAATCTAACGCAACCCGCCGTGTTTAGCCGGTCAGGATTACCAAAGTAGTGCCCCGCAGTTTGCCTGAATGCAGAAATTCAGGTGCTGCCTGCATCATTTTCGGCACATAATCGCATCTTAATCCAAGTAGCTGGAGTACGCAGACCGGCCGATTGGAGCGCGGCTCTTGAATAACCGCCTCAAAAAAATCGTGCGTTCAGTACAGGCTTTTGGGCGTGAACTCAAGCGTCACGCGCCCGCGGTAGTCATAGAAGAGAAGCCTGCCCAACCACAGAAGCGTCCCTTGCTGGGTATAGCTCTCGGTGGCGGATTCGCCCGAGGATTGGCCCATGTAGGGGTACTCAAGGTCCTCGAAGAAAATAATATACCGGTAGACTTTATCGCCGGCACCAGCGTGGGTTCGGTCATCGGCGCCGCTTATGCCAGCGGCATCTCCGCTAAAGAACTCGAAGAAATCGCCGCTATTGTGCGTTTCAAAGATTTTTCCCGCTGGACTTTTTCCCGCTTCGGCATTTTCAGCAACGACAAGATGGCGTTGTTCCTGAAGAAAATTCTGCGTTGCAAAACATTCGAAGAGCTGCGCATTCCGCTGGCTGTCGCCGCCACTGACATCATTACCGGCGAAGCTGCGGTCTTTACCAGCGGGGAATTGATAGATCCCGTGCGCGCCAGTTGCGCGTATCCTGGCATGTTTCTGCCGGTCAATGTGAATGGACGCCTCATGGTTGATGGATTGCTCGCCCACGCCGTGCCGGCCATGCCTTTGCGCGAGATGGGCGCCGAGCGCGTGATCTCCATCTATCTCAGCGCTCATTGGGTAAAGCCCAATGGGCCGCGCCATGTGTTTGATGTGATCGGGCAATGCTTCTCCATCGCCCAGGAAAGAATGTGCGGCCCCTGGAAGTCGGCTTCCGACCTCATTCTGGAGCCTTCAATCGGCGAATTCAGTTATAACGATTTTGTCCGCGCCCCCGAATTGATTCGGGCTGGTGAAGCTGCGGCCCGTGCCGCGCTGCCCGAGATACTGAGCTGGTTTCCTGCGCCCGTCGGCCAGAAAACAGAAATCGCCGTCAGCAGTCCTGTTTCTTCCGGCAGTTCCGTCGTCTCCTCAACCCAGCCGCTCTTGGCCAAATAGTGCCGCCAACCAGTGTTGTCCAATAGTGTCGGCGAAATAGTACAGACTCCATTGCATCTTTGGTAGGCTCTTGACGATGCAGATTGCCATCCTCATTCTCAAACGATCCCAATCCATGCCCAAAGCCGAGTGGAGATTGCCTGCCACCCGCCGCACGCTTGCGTCCATTGAGATTGCATCACAGGTCACTTCTGCCTGGACCGCATGGCGTGCCCAGCCCGAGTCTCCGGCGCTGGTGATATGTGAATTGGAAACCGAGAGCGCGGGTTCGAAGTCACCCGGACTGAAAACCAATGTCGTCCGCAAAGCTAAAAACAAAGACCATTATGGAGCGCTTGAACTGGCGATCTCTGGCGAGAACGTCAAATTGAAATTGAACGGAGCGGCCTGCCAACAGCAGGTATACCAGCCCAGACGGAAGTCTGAGCATTTGGCGTCACTACAATTCTGGGAACCGGTGCGCGTGCTGTTGAATGGAAAGGCCGATTGGTCTTCAGGCCGATTCTATTACCTGCAGGATTACCATGTTGTGCTGTGCAACGAAACCATGCCCGCCCACTTGCCGGAACCACGCCTCATAGACCTGCAAGCCGACCTTTACTAGACCAAATTTGATGACGTGCTGGAACAGTTCATGGGGTAAGGGTTGGAGATTCCCTTCGTTGAAAGACGTGTAACAGGACATGACTTTTAGCAGGCCGAAAAGCCTTATAGATACCCGGCTTCAGAGCGTGTGAGAACTTGGAGTTTGCGGGGGGTGACGACACAAGTATCAGGGCACGAGTTTACTCGTGCCGCAAAAGGCACATAAACATTGGGCTTCAGCCCCTGCATAATTCCAGGGTCGTGATAATGTTCTATGGAACCGACTTCTCTTCAGCCCTGTACTATTTCTCTATGAAAATCTCCGTGTCTCCGTGCCTCCGTGGTGAGGTTTTACAAACTAAAGCAGATCAAAATGAAATTTAGCCATGCGGTGCCCTTCCGGCGAGCGAACTTCCAGCACGAACCGGTCGGTGATTGGCATTTTGTCGAGGTTGAACGTTACCCGGTACACGCGCTCGTCATAAGAAATATCGGAAGGAACGCCAATCATCTCCACTGATTCCGGCTGGATTTCCCGCACGTTCAAACCATCGTGCACCTTCAATGGGAACCGCAGGTTCAGCAAAAACTCCTGGGGCGATTCATCGCTGTTCACGCCACTGCTGGCCCCAGCCATTACCGTCTTGCGCAGCGACGCGGTAATCCTGAAGCTGAAATTCCGCGGGAACTCGGTCATGGGCGTGCCATCGGCGGAAACGATTTTCGAATTCATGCCTTCGGAAACGCGTTGCGCGCCCTCCAACTCAGGGCACTCGATAAGGCCCAACAGCGCAACTTCCGCGCCGGAGGGCTTCAGTGAAACCACTTCATAACCGGCAGGCATGGCGGCATGAAAAACAGTAATATTGGGTCGCAGCCGGTGTGGCCGCCATTCCCAGAATTGAGAAACCAATCAGCAGCCAATTGCTTATCCATTTCGTGGTTTTCATATCGTCCACTCTGTGGCGTAGCCTGCCTGCGGCATGGTAAACATTGAGAGGGGTTCAGCCGCCACCCTGAATGAGAAAGGGATTACCGCCAAAAAGATGCTTCGCCTGCTCTGTTTTACTGCCCATCCTGATGATGAAGCCGGAGGGTTTGGAGGAACTCTGCTGCACTATGCCCGGCTCGGAATAGAGACTCACGTCATTTGCCTCACTCCCGGGCAGGCCGCCACCCATCGCGGTGGCGCCCAGACCAATGACGAGCTTTCAGCAATGCGGCGCAAGGAATTTGCCGACGCATGTAAGTTATTGCAAGTAAAGAGTGCGACAGTGCTCGATTATCCTGATGGCAAACTCGACCGGCAGGAGTTCTATCCCATGGTGGCCGATCTTACCCGCCGGGTTAGAGAGCTGAAACCTCATGTGGTCATGACCATGGGGCCGGAAGGAGCCATCACTGCGCATCCTGATCATTCCATGATCTCCATTTTTGCCACCATGGCCTTCCATTGGGCAGGCAGGACCAACCGCTTTGCCGAGCAGTTGCAAAATGGAGGTCAGCCTCACCGCGCGCAAAAGCTGTATTACGCCACTGCGCTGTTCACCATGCCCGACCGCCAGCCAGTCTCCCTGCCGCCTACGACAGCGCGAATCGAACTGAGCAGCGCGGAAATTGAGGCCAAGATCGCGGCCTTCAAATGCCACACTTCGCAGGCGCCGCTGTTCCCATTTTTCGAGCAAACAGTGCACAAGCGCGCCTCGCAGGAAGTGTTTCACCTCGCAGCATCCATCCACCCGCAGAAGGCAGAGTGGGAAACAGATTTGTTCGCAGGAGTTGTCGAGTAAGAATTTGGCGGCAATCAGTGAAAACTGATTTTCAATCCACCAAATTTTTGAATTGGCCGCGTCTGATGAAAACGGATTCTTACGTACCAAAATCATTGGTAGAGACGTAGCATGCTACGTCTAAATGTCTGCGCAAAACGGACTACGGGGCTGTATGAAACTTTAGGGTTTTGCGTGGGTTGACAACACATGTATCAGGCACGAGTTTACTCGTGCCGTAAAGGTGCATAAATATTGGGCTTCAGCCCCTGCGCACTCTTAACCGCATGGTGCTGTGACCACGAAAACTGATTCTCAACCCACCAAAATCATTGGTAGAGACGTAGCATTGCTACGTCTTCTTCCCGGTCACAACACTGCAATCCGAACGATGCACTAATCCGGCAGAACCATGTCGGCCGTAGAGACGGTGCTCTGCACCGTCTGCGCGGCTCACGCGGCTCACAGATTCTAAACATGACCGCCTGCTACCCCGGCGCTTCCAGCACCCGCTTGCGCACGCGATGCTGGGTAAACCGAAACCACGCCAGATACAAAACAATGATGACGTTAATGGCAAGAATGACCCAGCGAATAAGGTTTGGACGCCGGGTCAATTCGTAAATTTCCAGCGGAATATAGAGCGAGCCGGAGATCAAGGCAAACCATTCCGCCCATAGCCGCTCCATCCATAGGCCGTAAGCTTCCACAAAGCGGATAGCCGTGTACGAGAGAATGCCAAAGATGAACAACCACAGGTTGCGGTTGGTCACGTTCTCAGCGAAATGCATGGCCCGCTGGTAAAAATGCCGCTCCGGAGAAATATGCAGCGCATCCAGAAAGCGTTCTGCCAGGCCTACCTTGTCCCGGTGCATTAAGGTGAACATCCATATCGCCACGGCCAAAGCGAGCAGCCCTTTGCCGGCCTCGAACATGGCAATGCCACGCAAACCAAGATGTTTGCCTTTGGAAGTGGTCTCAAAAATCATGAACTATTCTCAACCTGGGCTGCTGTCGCAATGGCACGCAATAACTCACAACACTTAGAATGCCACATTCCAATAAGAAGACGCCTGCCACGCAAATTGATTGCAGTATGTCTTGAAATGTCTTTGCCGTATTCTCCGTGCCTCAGTGTCTCCGTGGTAGATTTACCGGGCCGATTTGAACAGAGCAAAAGCCGCTCCCTGCGGATCGGCCACCACAGAAAATGTTCCAACATTTTCCATGTGGCGCGCCGGCATGTGGATAGCGCCTCCCAATTGTTTTACCTTGTCGGTAGTTGCCTCCACGTCCGCCACCTGGAAATAGATAAGCCAGTGCGCGGGAACATTTGGGTTGCGATGCTGCGCCGGGGGAATTCCGCCGATGAAGTCTTCTTTATTCTTGATATGCAGATAATCGTCGCCCTGGCCCCTATTGATTTCCCAGCCAAATAGAGATGTATAGAATTCGCTGGCGCGTTTGGGATCGCCCGTGCTCAGGTCGGCCCAGCAGAACGAGTTGTTTTCATTCTTCACGCCCAGGCCGTGGCTTTGTTTGGACTGCCACAGACAGAACACAGCTCCGGTCGGGTCCTGCAATACCGCCATGCGCCCAAAGGTCTGCACGTCGAACGCCGGCGCCAGAACTGTTCCTCCGAGTTTGGCGGTCTGGGAAGCTGTCTGGTCTGCGCTGTCCGTTGCAATATAGAGGGCCCAGTTTGGAGGAATGCCCTGCGCGCGCTGTTCCTGGCGCATGGTATAGGCGGCGCCGGCGTCCCGCCCGTTCAGCTTGAATATGGTGTAATCGCCGTCCGGGCCCATGGGGCTGTCGGTAACGGTCCATCCCAGCAGGTCGGAGTAAAACTTCTTGGCCGCAGGTTGATCGCTGGTGGCCAGTTCAATCCAGCAAAAAGATCCGGGTGCGTGATTTTCAAAATTTGCCATAGCGCGTCAAGTATATGAGTGCTGTCCTCAGGAAACAAACCGGGCGATCCTACTTGTCGGATTGCCCGCTGCGTGAAGTGCGACAATTCCCGTGTGGCTGATTGACAGCCCTGTGCCGCATCCAAGATGCTGGATAGTTTGGGAGAAAAGGACGCATGTTCCGCAAAGAAGGACCTTTCATAAAACGTCACGCTCTATCGCTTGCATCGGTAGGACTGCTGCTGCTGTGGGTGATCTTATATTCCATCAGCGACGATCAAACCCATTGGGGATCGTTCTTCGGCAACGCCATCGCTGACTGGAGCGGCGTAGTGGTGATGATTCTGGCCACCAAACATCTCTACGAGCGCGGCTCCCGCGAAAGCAAAAAGCCCCGGCGCACGTTCGCCAATCCGGTGCTGGAAAAACTGTATGTCCACTCCCTCACGATTTTTCTGCTGATTACCGGAACGGTGTGGGTGCTGCTGTTCATGCATTCCGATCCGCAATCAAAATGGGGACAAGTAGTGGGCAATATTGTCTCTGAGTGGACCCAGATCTTAGGACTGGTCCTGCTCACCAAAAAGCTGCTGGAGGTCGGATCAAAGGAAGATGAAGATCAGTAAACTTGCCACTGATTGCACAGATTGGACTGATCTTCACAGATAGGGCAGGGAAGAATCAGATCATCAGAACCTCTGCGCTCTCAGCGCACTCTGCGGTAATGCTTGATCTGAATTCCTCTCCGATCTATCAGTGCAAATCAGTTCGATCAGTACAATCAGTGGTAAGCCATTGCTCTAAGCAGCGTGCTCGTCTACGGTTTCCATCTGTTTGGCTTCGCCGGTGCCGGTAAAGTCGGTCAGGCCGGTTACGCTGGCCATAGCGATTCCCTGGATGCGGAAGAAGCGCGATTCAGGTTCGTCGGCAAAGCGCATCATGTCCGGCAGGCTGGAGACCACTCCGGCCAGGCCAAAATCTATCGAGCCATGAGTTTCATAGCTGATCTCATCTGTGACTCCGCCCGGGTAGTCGGTAAGCAGCGCGGTTACGGTTTCAGCAGCGCCGCACACCAGGCAACTGATAGCAGCCCGCTTATTGCGGTTCCAGAAAAACGCGGCCATTCCGAAAAATGAGGCTGCCATTCCATAGTCAATAATGGCGTGAGCAGTTGGATTGATGACTTTAGGCAGGCGGTTTGTCGCCCATTTTGCAGCTTGGTCGAGAACTGGCATAAAGGGTCTCCTGAATTAAGGCTATATAAAGGAGATGGGCGCAGACAGAAGTAAGTTGTATTCCCTTGAGCAAGCGAGTTGAACCCTGTGCACAGGGAGCAGGGCTCCACGTCAGCAGCAATGCAGCGCCCATGTTGCTGCGTGGAAACCACCTGAATCAGCAGCAATGTGACCCCATGTTGCTGCATCCACCGACCTGAATCATTGGTAGAGACGTAGCATGCTACGTCTAACTGCCTGCGCAACGAGGAACTTCAGGGTTACCACAAAGCTGACGGTAGAGACGGTGCTCTGCACCATCTCTGAGACGCGCCCTGCGCGGCTCATCAAATGACTTTTTTGAAACGACATCCCTGCAAATCAAGCCAGCATGTCCCACACGCGCCAGAACTCTTTCATCTCGTCCGGCCGGGCCAGCGAGATGCGGGCGAAAGTATCGAGCGGAGGAAACGGCCTGCCAATCGCAACGTTATTCTTCTTGAAATGATCAATCACAGTGCGGATTGGGCGGCCAGTATTGATCATCACAAAGTTTGCCGCCGAAGGAATGGCTTTCACCTTCCGTGCCGTGGCCTGCCGTAGAAACTCGTCGCGATCGGTGGCGTTGCGTTGCTGCGCCAGTTGGTGTCCGGCGGTATCGTCGAGCGAGGTCATGGCACAGCGCATCACGAAAACATTCAGGCTGTCTTGCAGCCGCTGCTCCCGTAGCTGGGCCGCGGTCTCTTTCGAGGCAATGCCAAAGCCAAGCCGCATGCCTGCCAGCCCGTAAATCTTTGAAAATGTGCGGGCCACAATCACCCGGTTATCGGCGACGGGGCGATCGAGAAACGACACGTAATCCGGCGTCGCAGGCACAAAGTCGTGGTAGGCCTCGTCCATCAGCACATGCACGTTTTTAGGAAGCTTGCTGATGAAATCTTCCAGGTCGCTGCGCGGCGTCAGGTTCGCAGTCGGATTATTAGGATTGCAGATGTAAATAAGCCCGGTATCCGGCGTGGTGGCCCGCAGCATGGCGCCCAGATCGTGAGTGAAGTTTGCCGCCAGCGGGACCTTTACGGTCTCCGCCTGCACAGCGTTGGCGTAATAACCGATGGCTTCAAACGTTGGCGCTGCCATAATCAACTTCTTGCCCGGTCCCAGAAAGGCATTGGCCGCCATGCGCAATACTTCTGTAGATCCGCATCCGGTAACCACCTGGCTCGGATCCACCTTGTGCAGCCCTGCCAGTTTTTCCGTCAGCACATCATTGTGATGGTCAGGATAGCGGTTCACTCCCTGAAACGGATTGCTCATCGCCATCACGCTGGGAAAGGGGCCATAAGCATTTTCATTGCTGTTCAACAGGACCGGCCCGCCCGCCTGTGGCACGCGGGGCGGTTCGGCCCAACCAAAGAGTTCAGCCGGAAACGTCGCCGAAGCTGCAACAGTGGCAGCGCCGATTCCAGCAGCCTTAAAGAAATTACGGCGGCTCAGCATGGCCGGAATTTTACTCCCTTTTACGTCCTCAGGGGTGGAGAACGTGGGAGCAGGTTTCATTTGGGCAAATGATGGGGACTGGCTGAACTGCTGAGCATATCTCGGCCTGCTTTGGCGTCGGCAATCCGAATAATGAGCCTCTTGCCTAACGCGCTGGCTGCGCGGGTAATTGTATCCAGAGAAACGGCGACATTTTGAGGATCGAGCAGGCGATCAAGCTGAGAGCGGCTTGTATTCAATTCCTTGGCAAGTGCTTGCTTCGTCTTCTTCTTTTTCCGCATGGCTTCTGCAAGCTGCCATGAGATTACGCGCTTGACTGCAACCGCTTCGACTGCTTCTCGAATGCCTTCTTCTTCCAGGAAACTGTCAAAAGTCGAGCCGGTATGCTCAACCGCGCTCTTCTTTTTTTTTGCTTTCATTGAAACCTCTCATGTTTCTTTTTGTTCCGTCGTGCCAGATCTAGATCTTCCTCCGGTGTCTTCTGAGTCTTCTTGATGAATCCATGCAGCAGCACCATTTGGTCATTTCTATCAAAATAGAACAACACACGCGCAATGCGGTTTTGAGTCAGGTGTGACCGCACTTCATAGAGAGCACTACCTACCGAGCGGCATACCGGCATTCCCACCGGCCAGCCGTATTCAACCGTTTTTATATCTTCACCGATTCTTCTTCGGTCTTCGCGGAAAGGCAAGCTTTTCAGCCATTCTCTCACCGGTTCACCTCCGGCTTCGGTGCGGTAAAAGACTGCCTTGACGCGTTTAGCTCGCCGCAGGCTTGCCGCTTCGCTTGTTCCCGTCTGCTTGCTTTTGTCCGCCATCATTAGTGTACCATATACGGTACCAGTGAAAAAATAATTACGCTACCAATCCATCTCACCCACCCAGGCTGAACCGAAGTGCGTTCGCACTAATTGCTAATTCAGCAACTCCACCCAACTACGCCCAAACCAAAGCCTATCTTTAGCCCAAACAGCCAGCGGACTGAATGCTGATTGCTGAGCGCTGACTGCTAAGCTACCGTGGCCCGCGCGCCGCCGTCCTCCCGCCAAAAAACTGATCATTGAAATCTGCATGTACCTTGCCGGTGATTTCGTGCGTAGCTGCCTGCAAATTCTTCTGCTGGATTTCCTGCGCGATTTGCTCTTTCGCGCTTTCCAGTGGAATGGTGGAATGGCTGCGCACTTTATAAATGGTGAATGTCGCTGCGTCAGATTGCAGCTTTGTCACTTCTCCGGCTTTCAAGGAGAATATCTCCTGCTCCAGCGCCGCTGGCAGGCTGCCTCGCCGCCGGGTGCCTAAGTCGGTGGTCAGGGGCGGAGTCAGTCCGATTGCTTTGTACGCTTCCGCCTGCAACTTCATCGGATCTTCGCCATTGGCGGCGCGATCGTGGATCTCCGCTGCGAACTTTTCAACTTTCTTGCTCCACTCGGTTTGGGCCGCTTTGTCGAGTTTAGGATTGGTCTTCGGAATGGTGATGCGGCCTACCTCCACCTGCTCGAACTTCTCCGGATTTTGCTTATAGTAGGCCTCCACCTGCTCGCCCGGAGCATTACGGTATTCCTGTTGCAGGTGGCGGCGGTAAGCATCCGCCAGCGTGCGCACCCGAATGATTCGCATCAATTCCTCGAATTGCGGATCTTTATCGATTTCTGACTTTTCCGCTGCGTCGGCCAATGCCAGCGCTTCCACATAGCTTTCCGCAAAGCTGCGCACCGCTACCGGATTACTCATCATCTGCGGATTGAAACTCATGGCCGAAATCATCTTGCTGAACTGTTCCTTGGTGATGTTGGTGGCGCAGGCATCCGCTTGTGCCGAACTATTTGTTGGGGCGCTATCCCCCTGGCAATAACCATGGATCGCAATCACCACAGCATCCGGCGGCAGTTCCGCGGCAGGCGGCAGCGGCTTGGCCGAAGTCATTTCAGGCGATGGAGCCTTGGAAACAGGCTGCGCAGCCGGGCCCGCAGTTTGACTCAGCGAGCCAAGCGGCAATAAGCAAAGCAGGAGAGCAATCAAATTTCGGGCCATAACAAAGCCGTCCTTTCCATCAATAAAGTGTTGGGGGAGGGTGCGCGAATCGTAGCACAGCTCTAACAAGACCGCGATTGTCTGGAATGATGCCACGCTCTCACCAAAAGTCTTGAGGTGCGGTGTACAGGTTTTTGCTTTTTGCGACCATAAAAATCATAAAGATTCGACATTGTGTGCAGCTTACGAAGAAGAGCCCGGCAGGGCGGACGCATGCTAGCCCACCACGGAAGTGGTGGGTTAGCATGCAAAAACAATCTGAGCCCCGTTAGGGGCGGCATAAATTTTTTTCCGACCATGGGGGCGCGTTCCGCGCCCCCAACATCCTTTAATTCGACGTGATCTTCACCGTAGCCGTGTTGGGCAGCGTGTCTACGCCTCCGGGTCCGAAGGTCACGGTACCCGTAGCATTGAACACGGTGCCGCGCACTGTGCCTGCCGCGTCGGTTACGTTCAAAGTCACGATCAACGTCTGTGGCGGTTTGGCTCCGTTCTTGGTAGATCCGCCCAGACTCGCCGTAGTCACTTGGATCGTGCCACCCGCGGTATTCACCGGCGCTGAAGCGCAGGGAACCGCTGCGCCTCCAGTGGGGGTGAAGGTGCAAACGAAGGTGCCATTGTTGTTGAGGGTGGTCGTGATGCTGTTTAGTCGCATGCTTGCCGTGGCATTCGAGGGAACGTTGGTCTGGAAGACCACGTTCTGCGCCGCATTCTGTGTGGTGTTGCTGATGGTCCACACGATATTCCCGGTCTGCCCGACATTGGGCACCGGCACCTGAGCGTTGCCTGCAATCGAAATTGCGGCCGTGGTGGTAGTCACCGGAGGCGGTGGCGGCGCGGTGGTGCGGCTTGCGCTGGCTGTAAGCGTCACGTTGGCGTTGTCCAGCGCAGTAACCTTGGCGGCATTATTCACTGATGCGCCTTGAATCTGCACAATCACATTCACTTGCGCGGTCGCGCCTGCGGCCATTGCTCCCAGGTCGCAATTCACGCTGGTCACGCCCGGCCCGGTTGCAGTAGTGCACGAACCCTGTGTCGCCTGGACAAAGAATATGTAAGCCCCATCTGTGGCTGTAAGCGTGTCCGCGAGCTTGACTGAAGTGATGCCCAGAACTCCGTTGTTCGTAATCACAATTGGATAGGTCACCTGCACCGGCGCGGTAGTCACGCTCGATGGGCCGCCCATGGTGGCTGCCAATGCCGCCACCACCGCCGGGGTTACCGAGTTGGAAGGCGTGGACTCCAGTCCGTTTCCACCGCTGTTCGTGGCATGCACGCTGAAGCTGTAATTGCTGCCGTTAGTCAGCCCGGTCACGACCGCGCTGGTCGCCGGAGCGGCCACCGTGGAAGTAATGTTGGTGCGCGCGTTATTGGTAATCGCTGCCACCGTATAGCTGGTGATCGCTCCGCCGCCGTTGCTGGCGGGAGCGGTCCAGTTCACAAAGGCCGCAGTATCTCCGGAGGTGGCCGTTGCGTTGGTCGGCATGCCCGGAGGATCAACACCCGGAACACCAACTGAATTGCTCACCGGAGAAAATCCACTCTCTCCCTTGCCGTTGATGGCCGACACCTGGAACGTATAAGCAGGGCCAGATGCCAGGCCGCTCAAGGTTGTAGTGGTCGCCGGAAAAATCGTGCCTGTCCCGGAGACAATCGTGTCTGACGAAAATACGCCGTTGCTGAAGGTGCGCACTCGGTAGTTCGTCACCGGCTGAACCGATTGCGCCGCGCTCCAACTCACTGCGATACTGGGTCCTGTAGCTTTCGCCCGCGCTACCGTAGGCGCGCCGGGTGCAGCCGTGGCTGCCGGAGTCGGACAGTTGTTTACCGCTAGAACATTCGTTGCAAACGGATCAGGCACAACCGGCGGAGTTCCCTGGCAGGTCTGCCACCAGCGGCCAAGCCCCAGTCCGGGCGCCGATCCAGTAGGCGGAACAATGGTAATGCCGTTGTTGCTGGGATCCTCACCGCTGTATACCACCAGATTGGCAGGATCAAGATAATCCACTGCCGATTCTCCCATCGCGCCCAAAGGATATGGATTGGGCGGCGGAAACGTCGCCGGAAGAGAAGCTGCAACATCACCGGGACTAATGAAGTTGGGCACGATCGTCTGCGCGCCCTGCGCATCCGCAACCCAGAAAACATTGGCCGGAGTAATCGGCGGAGTCACCACTGACGCGCTCAATCCGAAATACAGATTGTTTCCGTTGAGCTGCGGATAAACCTGGTCGCTTCCGGTTGTATTGGCCGCGCCCACCGCCGCCAAAGCATTGATCCCCGTACACGTAGGAGTCATGCCCGGAGTCAGCGCCTGGCACGTAGTATCAGCATTGGGAATCACGAACGGGCTGGTGCCATCAATAGACCACAAGTCGTGCCCGATCCAGGCCAGGTCGCCTGTCGTCTTGCCGTCAGGAGAAGATGCCACGTTTTGCACGAAATCGGCGCACGATCCAAACCCGGTGCTGGTTGCTGCCGCCGGATTATTAATGCGCATGATAAGGCCGCCTTTGGAGAGCGTTACCCACAAATTACCGTCAGGGCCGAGCGCCACTGAGGCTGCCGGAAACAGCGATGGAAATTGGCATCCTGTCTGTCCGCCCTGAAATCTCGCGCCCGTCGGATTACCCGCCATGGCAAACAGGCTCGTCAGGTCAACATTCCCATTGCCGCCATCCGCGGTGGGATCGTAGCGCAGGCGAAATACTCCCTGCGACCGGCGCACGTCGGCCATGTATAAGAACTGGTTGATTGGGTCGTAGCTCATCGGCCCGCCCGCAATAGACTGTCCGTTCAATTTGAAAGGGCAGGTATTAGGATTGATCACGCGAATACCCGGCGTATCCAGATCAGGATCAATCCGGCACATTCCCAGAACGTTGTCGCCCACCCACAAGTGCCTTACAGGAAAGCCAGCCGCGCTGGTCGCAGTGCCGGTCAGCACAATGCCGCCGCGCGGAATCGTGAAGTTGCTCACTACCTGTGGTACTGCTGCGTTGGGGGTGCCGCCGGTCTGCACGGTGGTTGTGGTTTGCGCGCGCGCCGCGACGGACGCAAACAACACCGTCATAACGATTGACAAGCAGAAGCGAACCGCAATGCTTTTCTTTCCGCAGTCTTTAGGTTGAGTGCCTTGAGGCAATGTGGAGCAGTTCATCGTGTTAGCCTTCCTTGTCCGGGAGCTTCAGCCCCGTGATCTATTTATCTTGATCGGCCCATGGCCGGCGGCAGGTTCGCCGCCGGCCATCAGGTCCGATTGCATTACTGGGCCGAGACTACGTACACGTGGCCCTGACCCTGGGTCGGTGCCAGCGTGGTGGAATTGAGGGTTGAAGTAAGCGGAATCAGGCTCGGATCGTCGCCGATGGCCATGGTTCCATCACCGGCAAAGCCCAGCGCAGTCACTACTCCGATAGGCGCATTCAATGTTGGCAATGCGCTGAACTGGCCGTCCGCAGTCCATAGCGTGTCTTTGGAGCACAGGAAGCTCCACTGGTCCACCTCAGATGCGCCAGCCAAATACAACGAGGGCGTAGTGGGGGTGAAGGTGCGGACGATTGTGTTGCACGGCACCATTCCGGTTGGGCCAAGCGCCACCGCTGAAGGTGTGTCTATATCTGTCGGAGGTTGAGCTCCACGCGCCGGATTAATGAATTCCGGCAGCCCGGAAAAGAACGCGGCACGTCCGCGCGATAGATCGGGCGCGGCATTCAAAATCACTGTGGTCTGTCCGCTTCCAGTCTGGAACAGGCTGTCTTTGTCGGGTAAGCCATTCTCCATCAGGTACAGGTCCATGTCGTGGAACACCATGCTCCTCACGCCCAGTCCCAGGAATGTGGCCGCGACTGGCTGAGGCGCGCTGGGCGCGGTTGCCGCCGCCACGATCTTCGTGATCTGCGAACCGGTGATCGGGCCGATATAGAGGTCGGTCAGGCGCGTGACAGGATTCACATTCACAGCCACAGCTCCGGCAATGCTGCCGCGGCCCTGGCTCAGCACTGCGTTCTCTGAAACTGTTTCCGTTGCCGGATTGAATACCAGCCTGGCAATGCCGTTGAATGTGTTGTTGATGTCCGGCACATACACAATGTTTTGTGCGTCGGCCGCCGGTTGCCCGGGGATGAATTTCGGCGTGGGCTTGAAGCAGTTGGTCAGCGCCGCCGTGTGGTTCGGCCCTGGATCAATGCGGCAGAATCCCAATGCCTCGTCAGCCACCCAGAAATGCGTTCCTAAAAACACCAATCCTCTGGGATGAGTGACTCCGGTTGCGCGCAAAATGCCGGTCGTGGCCGCAGTCTGCTGGTGCGCGTTGGGCGCCAGCGGCGTGCCGGTTCCAACCGGGCTGGTGACCGTACATACTGCCGTGGCGTTTGTCGGAGTAGGACAGATCTCTGCCGTGACCGGAGGCGTCGCGCGCAGCACCCAGGCCCGCCCCGTCCGCAGCGTTGGCGTAGGTACGCCCGGCGGTGGAGCTTCGACTGTGATGTCGTCGGTAAGGAGTATGTCGCCGCCCGGATCGCCCGGGAAATTTGCGTTCGCCGGATGGATATTCACGCCGCGTGGCAGTGAGTAGCCGACCAGCTTTCCATTGAGCAAACCGTTTTGCGACCACACCTGCATCAGGCTCGGGTCCGCATGAAAGCCGGGCAGCGAGGTGTCTAGGCGCACAATGTACGAACCGCTGGAAAAATATATGTAGCGCACTCCGTCCGACGCCATGCCCATCGGAAACTGGATGTTCTGGTATTGAAGCTGTCCGGTGCAGGTCAGAGTCACGCGCGTACACGCGGTAATGTTCTGTATGCGTTCCGCGAAACCTGCCTGCTCGGCCCACAGATCGTTGCCGATAAATGCCAGGCTCACGTACCGCTTGCCATTGCTGGAAACGGCGATGATGCCGGCCTTTTGAATTGTGGGGGAGGGTGGGCGCGGGTCGCGCGGATTGGTCACGCGCACTACGTTCCCATCGCCGTGAAACACCACGTAGAGATTGTTGTCCGGGCCGATCTTGGCAGCTTCGGCGCGCAGCTTTCCTGCGGGAGCGCCGATGTACGTAATGCCTGAGAGCTGGCCAAGTACGTTCTCCTGGCTGGCCAGAATGCTGTGACCGGGATTATTCGGATCAGGCCCGAAGGTCACCCGGTTTACGCCCGTGCCGGCAATATCGGCGAGAAACACGTAAGGGCTGTTCGGGCGGTCATCAAAGGGCTCTGATGTTCCGTTCAGAGTGCAGGTAGCGATATTCAGCACTCCGTTATCCAGCCGGCAGAAACCCTGGGCGCCGTCGCCTACCCAATAATCAACAGGGCCGCCGGGAGTCAATTGCACCCGCACCATTCCACGCGGACGAAACATGCTGGCCGGAGCGACGTTGATGCTGGGTGACGCGTAAGCGCTTGCAGCCAGCAGCAGATTAGCCACCATTGCAACCAGCAACTGTTTCCAGCAACTGCCAGGGGCACGCAAAATTTTGAAGTTCATGATTCGGTTCCTCTCTTGTTGTTCTCTTCTCGCCATCCTGCTGGCTTCAGAGCCACAGGGCTGATATTGGTCTAAATTCCGGGGCTGGCCGCGTTGCCGCGGGCAGCCCCAACTCAACTAGCGCGTTACCGTCACGCCGGATACGGCCACTCCGCCGGCGCTCGACCTGATCGTGACCAGGTCTGGCGGAGGCACGTTGGTAAACCGGATCGTGAACACGCCCTGCGCGAACGGAATCACAGGCCCCATCACTCCCACATACGGCGAACCGGTTGCAGGGTTGATGGTTGGGCTTTCTCCTTTAGGCCCGGCCAGCGTTACCGTGAGCACCGCGCCCGGTGTGAAGTCGCTCGCGTTGATGACCAGGCGGGCGATCTTCTTGAGGTACCTCACGTGCGCAATCGTGATTACGTCAGCCGCTGGATTCACGGTTACGGTGACGGTTACAGGAGCGCTGGGCGGCACGCCTGCAATCGAACTGGTGGCCACCACGGTGAACGTGAACACCTGCGGCGTGGTCAGCGGCGGCACGTTCGGCGCAGTAAAGGTTTGCACTGAGCCATCGGCAGCGCCGGAAATCAGCGTGATGCCGGCCGGAGCAGTCCACGAGTAGGTGAGCGTTCCGCCATTCGGATCGAGTCCGGTGGCGTTCAGCGTGATCGGCGATGCACCGTCACCCACGGCAGGGTTCGGCGTGGCGCTGGCCGAAATTCCTGGAGGCGTGTTCGGCGGCGCTACTGAAATCGGTACCAGCAGGTTCGCTGTTGATGGAGTGTTTACGCCCGGCGTTCCAACCGTGAGTTGGAAGGTGAGTGTCAATCCGGCGGAAACGACCGGTGCGATAAAGTTCGCGGTCGCGCCGTTGGCGTTGTTGATCGTCACCATCGGATCGCCCGGATTCACCACCTGCGACCAGACGAACGGTCCGGCCAGCGGGAAGCTGCCCTGCGAACTCAGCGTGACCAGCGTGCCCGCGATGATCGGTGAAACCGGCGCGCTGTAAGCTGCGACTGCGTGCGCCGCCGTTGGATCTCCAGGGACGCAAGCCTGCGCCGGCGGCGCGGCCACCTTGTCTGGCCACGGGCTAAGCTGCCCGATGATCTGCGTCGCTTGCGGTTGCGGCACTTCTGCGCGCTTGCTGTTGGTCTGGATAAGCTGGCTGTCAAACACTGAAGCTGGTGGCGGCCACGGGCCGGTTCCGCTTACCAGGAACGGCAGGTCCTGGAAGTTGTATGCCGGTGGAGCGTTACCCGGCACCAGATCTTCAGGGAAGATAAACTCAGGATTTGGAAGCTGGTAATAGCCATAGATCAGTCCGTTGTTCTGCGCGCCCTGCATGCCGCCGCTTACCTGCGCGCCCACGTTCTGCACCGGAGGCAGGAACGTTCCGCCATTCGGACGGAAACGCCACCGGCCCTTTTTGCCGATGAGAGGCAGGCCCTGTTCGACCGGGAAATTCGATACCCAGGTTGGCAGGCGGAACGCCAGGTTGCCGCACGCATCGATGTCAATCGCCGAAATGTCTACGTTGCGCAGCGGATCGGTGGAGAAACCTTCGACCCTGGTGCGCCGCGCAGCTTCCTGCGGGAATGATGGATCGGGCGCGCCTCCTGTCCCTTGCAGCAACACTTCGATCTCCACGTATGCCGGGTCTACATTGGGGAAGGTGTACACGCCCAGGTTGGCTACAACTTCCGTGGCCGAAACGTACGACTGGAACGTAGTTGCATCCTGGAACTGTGTGCCGATAATGGTGACGAAATCACCTACCTCAAACGGCACTTCTGTATAAGGATCTTGCGGAAATGGATTGTCCAGCGTCGGCGTAGCGCCCGGCGCATTCATGGTGTAGATGTTGATTACGTTGCCCGAAGCGTCGCGCGGGCGGTTGAGCTCGGGGCACTGCGGATCATCGAGCGAAGTTGTCCCGGGAAAATATGGGTCAATCGTTCCCATGGTTCCCGGCCCGGATGGATAGGTGCCGGGCGCCGTGCGCGGTATGCACATCGGGTATCCGGTGATGGACCGGATGGTCGTGTTGCTCTGGTCGGAAGTGAAGCGCGTATCTGGCGATTGGCCGATGGTATATCTGCCTTTGTTGAACAGGTTTCCGTTCATGTCGGTGAGTTGAATGGCGGCATCGTTGATCTGCACTCTCATGCCGTTCACCTGCATGCTGCCGTCGGCATAGTTGAGCTTCTCGATAAAGCCCTGCATGCCGTTCACCGATTGTTGCGAGACCTGCACGATGCCCGCCATGTAGGTGCCGTTTACGATCTGCCCTTGCACGTGCGCTTCAAAGGTGTAAGCCGGATGCACAGTGTCAGACAATGCCAGGCCGCTTTCGCCGCGCACCGGGGCCGAGAAACTGCAAGTTCCGGGAGCGCTGCACATGACTGCGCCCGGATTGTTTTCGAAGATTTCTTCCCATGTCTGGTAGGTGTTGGGGAAGAACACCACAGTATTCGCCGGAATGCGAATCACGTCGTTGTTGATCTGGAGCCATCCGCCGGATGTCTTACAACCAGGCGGCGTGGGCGGCGATGGAGGTGCCACCGCCGTGACCACGGCGCCCGGCGTAGTATCCAGAGTCACGGCCGGCGCGGGGTCGCACATTTTATCGACCGAGGCATACTGGATAAACCCAAGATCGTCGAAACCCGGAGCAACTGTCTGCGTTGAGGGCAGTGTCGCTGTTGCGGGCGGCACCGTTGGCTTCGGAAGAGACTGCGCCAAAGCTGCGCCCGCTGCGGCCATTACCAGCAGCAGCGCTATCGCTGCCACCCGGAAACTTGCCAGAATTGGTTGATGTGCTTTCATTGTGTTGGAAACTCCTTCCGTCGTTCTGCTACTGCCCCTCTTGATTTCTCTTGCTTGCATCGGCCCGCGCATGGTTCCCGCTTATTCGCGGGGTAGCCCGCGCCCTCCGAATGTCGGCGTCAGGTCCGCTGGGTTGTCCCCGTTCAGAGACATCCCGGCTGCCGGTGGTGATGGCACTCCACCCGGACTGCCTGTATTACCCGGATTGCCGGGATTGCCCGGGGTACCAGGACTGCCGGCAGTGCCACCGCCGGAATTGCCCGGTCCACTGCTGGGTGAAGGTGACGGCTGAGGGGAAGGAGTTACCGCTGATGCGGCCAGCACGTTTTCCAGGAATGTTGGCAGCGGAGCGCCGCCATTCGCGCCCGTTGCTGGAACTTCAGTAAATTGATTGGTCGCCTGTCCCGGATGCTGCGGATCGTTCTGCACCGGGTAGCCGTTCTGTCCTTCAGGATGACCATTCGGAATGAAGAGCTGCGGATGGTCGAACGGCGCGGCCTGTTTCGCCGTCCGTTGATCGGTAAGGCCGTTGCGCAGGAAATCCACCAAGTCTTGTTTTTCCTGCAACGTTAATCCCAATCCCAAAGGCTCGATGTCGGGATCCATGATCGAAATCTCGGAAGCGAGATTGAAATCTGCGCCCCGGTTATAGAACTCGACCACCTGCTCCAGCGTGAGCTGGCCGCCATTGTGAAAATAAGGAGCGGTCAGCGCCACGTTGCGCAGTTGCGGCGTCTTGATAAAACCGGTCCGCGCAATGTCGTCGCTGCAAGTCAGCGGCGCCTGCGTAATGCCGTCTCCCGGACGCCCCGGAATCATCACCGAAGCCGATTGGTCTTTGCAGGCGCGCTCCCGCATCTCTTCGGCGAAAGATAACGGCATGTTCGCCACCGGATCGGTTCCTGCCAGCCCCGCGTCTTCCGCCCCCGGACGCACTCCAATGTGGTAGTAGCCGGTGTCGTATACGCGAACGCTCTCATCGGCCATTACCATGCGTTCCAGCGGCACAGGCGCTACTGTGCCTACGGCGGCGTTGGAAAGTTCCGGCCCCCCGTGGCATACCACGCAGCGTCCTTTGGTCTGGAAGATAAGCAGCCCTCGCAACTGCCCTTGTGTCATGGGCGTCGCGCCCACCGAGTAGCTGATGTTTACCGGGACGGTTGAAACCGGCGGGTCTTCAAAGTTGATGACAATCGAGCCGGTAGCGTAGTTGATCGTGCCGTCTACGCCTGTGCCCACGAAGCGTCCGAATCCGTTGTCGAAAGCAAACGTGTCCTGGTCGCTCATGTCGAAATTCGGGTTCAGGCTGATGACCGAAATCGTGTAAGGCGAAATTCCCGGCTTGAGCTGAATTGTGTACGAGTTGCTGTTGTTGTCGCCAATCAGCGTGTAGGTCTGTTGCTGTTGCAGGTATTGATCGAAGGGCGTCTGGTCGGCAATCAGCGTGCTCTCATACGCCTGAATAGCCACGCCCCAGAACAGCGAGAAGTTGTATTCCATCTCGGTGTATTCCAGCGTGCCCGCTGGACACTTCTGCTTTTTCGCCGGATCAATAATGGCCGCCGTGCTGCCGTCCGCGGCCACGCAAACGTGCTGCGGGAACTGCCACCAGTCCGGCAGAAACGCCTTCTGGATCATTGCCGCATAAGTCGTGCTGATTCCGTTGCGCGGAGCGTTCGAGAACGCGCCCAATAGGCTGTCCGACTTGTCTACAAGCTGCTTGGCCAGCGGCTTGCGCGCCAGAAGCTTCTTGCCTACCTGGCGGAAGTCGCGTCCGTCTGCCGACATCTCGGTGCTGCTGAGAATCGGGCCCAACGACTGCGAGCACAGCGCTGAGTTGCGCATCGAGACGATGGCCGGACCCAGGTTGCCGTCAGTAGGATCGCCAATCAGCAGGTGCGAACTTTTATCGCGCGACCCGAATGGGTTCGCGCCGTTGCAGGTGTTCTGTGCGCGTCCGTCCCAGAAGTTGCGGAAGTTGAATACCGCGTCAACTACGCTGGGCGTGTTGCGTCCTGTGGTCTTGCGGGTGTTGATCACCTGCCCGGGTGCTGCGGGATCGGGAAAAGAAAAGACCGGATCAGGAATGGAAGTCCCGGTTTCTGTGCTGGTGGTCTCGCCGTCGGCGCCGCCGGTAACGCCGCCATTATTATTGCCGCCGCCGTTGTTGTTTTTGCCCGGACCTTTATTACTGTTGATGTTTCTGAGCCGCTGCCGCAGTTCCGGAGCGCCAAAGCTGCCAAGCCCCATCGTGGGCGAGATGCCCTGGTCGAAATCGTCATTGCCGTCGTTGCCGTGAGAGTTTCCCGAATTGCCTGCATTTCCTGAATTACCGGAATTGCCGTTGCCATCGTCACCGGCCTGCGCCTCTGCCTGGGTGACGAGGATCTGGCCCATCCGGGTAGAGAAGACGCCCTGCGAACCGGAAACGTCATTCACGTCGGAGATCACGCTGTAGCGATCGTCAGGGTTGGCCAGCTTGTGGAAAGGAAAGTCCCCGTCGTGATAGCCGCCGAATCCTGCGCCCGCAGTGCCGCCCTTGTAATGATGGTTCGGCCCCATCGAGCCATTGATCGGCGTGCCGATCTGAAAGCTGTTGTCGCCGCCCGCCTGGCCGGGATTCACGCTGTTCATCGCCCGGCTGTCGGCCCCTGCATTGAAATGGCAGGTTGCACAGGCCTGTATGTCGTCGCTGCCCGCCTGCATGTCCCAGAACAGGGCTTTGCCCAACTGGGCCGCGGCATTCTTGTCGGCAATGATTCCTTCCAGCCCGAACACCGGGGGGACAGGAACACTGGAGAGGGGGGCCAGCGGACGAAGTGGAATAACGATACTGCCTGATCCGCTCTGGGCCCTGACGTGGCCGTAATATCCAAGGGCCACAACCACTGCACAAGCACACGTAAAGATGCGAAAAAAAGCCAATACAGTCCCGGAAGGGGCTTTCATGTTTTTCTCCTGAGAAGGTACGTCCTCAGATCCGCTTTGCCATCTATCGGAGGAAATCCGTCAAAGGAGAGTCTTGTCTTACCCGATTAAGGTTTGATTAGCTGGAAATTAAATAGTCTAATAAGTCTTACCCGAATAAGACTTTTGTAGATGATTGATTAAGAGACACTTATGCAACTCATAATTTCGTGATCTTGAAGTCTTAAAGATTAGTTTTGCCAGTTATATCCGCTGGGTTAGCGTGGGCAATGTGGAAGTCTTAATGGTTTAACTTTCCTGGGGGAGGCTGCCTGCATTTCTCATAGCGTCGTCTTTTTTATAGCGCTGTCATGTTGAGCGCAGCGCCTGCGTTTAGGCGCGGAGTCGAAGCATCCACGTGATGTATCCCGCACGAATCTGATACGAGGTATTCTCACGAGAACGTATTCGTCGTGGTGTGAGCTATGGCGCAAAAGCCAGACTCTTCTAATAACCTCAACCACATCTCGTCCAATCTCCCGGATCCCAACCCGCCAAACCCACCCATAACCCCATGAATCCACGAGCCTACAATCGGCTTCCTAATACATTAAAAATTTTAATGGGAAACCTCTAACTTTGTTGTTTCTTAAAGAATTCAGATTCGATATAGTAGTGCCGCCATGGAGCAGCAACTCAACCTCAACGTCGTGGTTCCCACCCGTGGGGAAATGCGGATTCTGAACGTTCTGTGGGAGCTTGGACAGGCCACCGTCGAAGAAGTCATCAACCATTCCAGCTTTGCTACTCCGCCCAACTACAAGACCACCCAGACGATTCTGCGCATCATGGAAGAGAAGGGACTCGCCGGACACGAAACCCGCGGCCGCGTTTTTGTCTTTGTGCCCTGCGTCACCCGCGAGCAGGTAGCCAGGCTTTCCGTCCAAAGCTTTTTGGAAGAAGGCTTCACCGGATCAATCAAGGACCTGATGCTCGGCGTCATCCAGACCGGCAAGGTATGCAAATCGGAGCTGGAACAACTCGAAATGCTGATCCGTAACTACCGTACCCAGAACGAAAGCTTCGCTGATTAATCGTTGTTGGTCTAGATTCTCCTGGTGTGGATTCTCCCTTCGGTTTTGCTCTTTTGCTCTTTCGCTCTTCCTTTCCGATTTTGACCCTCTTGTCTTTGTTGTTGCTTCTGCTAATTGCCAACTGCTAATTACTAATTGCTGCTTTTCCAATCAGCGTTCATCACCGAAATCCGGTAAGAATTATCTTCGCTTTTGCTCTTGCTTTTGGTTTTGCTAATTGCTAATTGCTTATTTGCTGCCCTTCTTTGCCAATTGCTTCTTTGCTGCTTTCAAACTCCCGACAATTCTTTATCAATCCAAACCTTTCTCTCGCACTATCCTTTGTACATTCGGGTTTGCATCAGCGTTTCTGAAGGGAGACGATGTGCGCATTGCAAACCTGAATATTCCAAAAACCGCCAGGCATTTTTTGCTGACAACCCTGGTTCTTGCCGCTCTACCCACTCTCGCCCAAAACTATAACTACGACGATCCGCAGGTCCACATCGAACCGCTGATGTCGCAAACGCAGCCAATACCGGATGCGCCGGAGCACCCACAGTCCGCAGCCCCAGCCCCATCCAGCGAACCACAGCCACAAACAAAAACACAGGCTCGTGGTGGCGTAGTTACAGTCCCGCCCGGAACCAAGTTTCCATTGGCGCTGGTGCGTTCGCTCTCACTCAAACATAGCAAGCCCGGTGACGACGTCCATATGCAGGTGGTGGTCCCGATCACGGTGGCCGACCAGATGGTGATTCCGCCGGGCGCCTATGTTGAAGGCCAGATGGAGAAGATCACGAACATTGATAAAACGCGGGAAGTAATGACCTTCCAGATACGATCTGCCAAACTGGTCTTTGCTACAGGCTACGTGGCCACCATTCCGGGCTTGCTGGATGTCTTGCCTGAGACCGCGCAGATCACCCCGCCCGGTCTTCCTGCCGGCAGTCCTGTGCCTGTACTGGCGGCGGTAGGCGGACCTGCTCCTCCACCGTTGCCGCCTCTTCCGCCTTTGCCCGGCAGAAAGGCAGCGACCGTCCTGCTCGTGGGAGGCGTTGTGACTGCGGTGGCGCTGGTCGTGGGAGGACTGGTGTTCGCCAACCATCGGGACATCCGCATGGAGGCGGGAACGCCGGTGGAAATGATTCTTGCGGGGCCGTTGGCGTTGGATACAGACCGGGTGAACGCAGCCGTGCAGCAGTATTCCGTCAAGAGCGCCAATACGCCGCCAGACATTCCGAAGCCTCAGAAGAGAACGCACACCTGCTGGACAACAGGCAGTCCCGGCACCCCGGATACCGTAATCCCGGGCACCTCGGACACAGTCATACCGGGCGATCCACCCACAGTCATTCCCGGCATGCCGCCCACAGTCATTCCAGGCACCCCAGCAACCGACTCCCTGCCGTATCCATGTCCGAATTGATTGCCGGAGCAGGATGCGCAACGAGGTCGCAACAAACTGCCTCAGGGCTGAAGAGGATGGAGACATGATCGCCTGCCCCAAGGGTGCGCAGGGGGCTGAAGCCCAGTTGTTTGTGCACCTTTTCGGCACGAGTAAACTCATGCCCTGATACAAATCTTTCCAGCCTTGACGGCTGGGCTGAAGCCCAATCTGGTTGAAACCCAACGGCACGGCTGGAAGCCATGCCCTTTCAAACCCTGGTGGCTGCAATCTGGCTCGTTGTGTTTTTCCGCAAAATGCTCGCAACTCGCTACAAGCCGCGTCAATCGCGGCGAAAAGTGCATTTTCGGCTCGCAACAGTCGCGCAACGAGGTCGCAACAAACTGCTTCGGGGCTGAAGACGGTGGCGACATGATCGTCGGGTCCAAGGTGCTCAGGGGCTGAAGCCCAGTTCTTATGCGTCTTTTCGGCACGAGTAAACTCATGCCCTGATACAAATCTTTCCAGCCTTGACGGCTGGCGCTGTTCGTTTGAAGCCGAACGGCACGGCTGGAAGCCATGCCCTTTCAAAGCATGGCCATTGCAATCTGGCTCGTTGTGTTTTTCTGCAAAATGCTCGCAACTCGCTACAAGCCGCGTCAATCGCGGAGAAAAGTGCATTTTCGGCTCGCAACAGTCGCGCAACGACGGTCGCAACGAACTGCCTCGGGGACTGAAGTCCAATTGTTATACGCCTTTTCGGCACGAGTGAACTCATGCCCTGATACAAATCGTTGGTAAAGGCTGGGCTGCCACACATGTCCTGAAGCTCAGTTTGTTTGAAACCAGAACGGCACGGCTGGAAGCCATGCCCTTTCAAACGATGACGGATGGAATGTGTCTGTAACAAACGGGAGCGCTTCACTGGAAGCGCTCCCAGACCTGGAAGAATTCTTCCTCGTTGTAGACGTTGACCACAGACGTGGGGCTCAGGCGCTTGTCGGTGGTGGTGATTCCCAAAGGACGGAGCATCACGGCGAGCCGGTGGACGGGCGACTTGCCCCAGCGATACCAGGGACGGCCTTCCAGTTTCTGAAGATAAGCAGCCAGATCGCGGGATGTGAGATAGGCTGCTCCAACCAACTCATTCTTTTTGGTGGGACATAATTCTTTGAAAGCCATGGCGATATCCTGCATCAACTGGCGCGGGTCTCCAGCAATATCGGCGGGAATATTCTCGCGATAGCTTTCATAGAAGATATGAGTAAGCGCATTCTTGCCAGTAGTGAGCCAGTGGCCATTGATCTGGTCACAAATGTGAATGAGAGGCAATATATAGTCCACTCTGCGCTTGTTGAGTTGCTGCGGGACGTTGGTGGGGCGGACGTAAGCCATGCGCAGCGATTGAAGGTTTTCTTCCGACCAGCGGCGCAGCCACTCGACCAGCGGAGCAGCCTGGCTGCGGGCGGAGTCGGGATCGAAGTGTTTCAAGGGCGGCTCGTCCTTATCGAGACACTTGAGCATGATGGGAATGGAACGCTCCTGAAGGGCGTTGGGCAGGGGAGAGTTGCCGGCCAGGGCCTTGGGACAGTAGACAGAGAACTCATGCACAGGGCCGGAGCGCAGAGGCGCAGTAACGCGCGCAGCGGCGCTGGTACCAGTCTTCAGCAGGGAGACGGTGGAATTGAGCCTGTAATTGCTGTTGGAGAGGCCGAGGGTGGCTTCACGGTCGTCGAGCAACAGCACCGGTGGCAGATCCTGAACGGGAGCAGAGCCAGGGGTGGAGGCCGGTTTCATGGAGAGCATCCGGCGGCGAAGCATACTGGGCGAGGGAGCGGTGGCGAGCCATGTGCCAGGCGGACACAGCATCTGAAGCACTTGCAGGCAGCGAGTCTTGCCACGCTGGGAGCCGGGGGCCTGTATGTTGAGGTAGGGCGTAAACATGGCGGCGCGGGCGCACCAGGTGTGCACGATCCAGAGAGCGAGCACGATGTACTGGTAATCCGGGCAGGAGATATAGCTGGCCAGAAAGTCCAAAAGCTCAGCGAGTACTTTGGGTGCAGGCGCAAGCGGAGGCTGAACGGGCTCCGGCGCGGTGTCGGTGGTTTCGTTTTCAGTCGTCATAACAGGGGTAGAGTAGGACAAAAAAAGCTACAGCGGTGCAAAGTGGTGTCACTACGCCGCCATTGTGGTGTCACTACGGCGGCGTAGTGGCGGCGTAGTGACACCAAAGTATTGACAAGTGGGAAGATTCATGCAGCTAGCGATTAGGATGGAGATGAAGTGAATATTGCTCCAGACAAATTCGCCAATGACCCCTAATGCAAGTTCCTGTAGAATTTAGCAGTTTTTAGGCATCATCGAGTTCCTACCGGGTAACCGAAGTAGCGCATGACTCCATGAGCGCAGCAGAACAACGTGCAGTTCGCTTCAAAAATTGATAATAGCAGAAGGATTGATATCTCCAATGGCTGCTACCGAGCAGGACAAATGGTGCAGAGGGCTTGCTGGCAAAAATGTGGGTAAGTTCGAACTGACTGATTTCATCGGCGCTGGTCACATCGGTTACGTTTACAAGGCCAGAATGCGAGATTTGCCAAACCCAATTTACCGTGCAGTCAAACTGACATTTGGTTCACTTAAGACAGGCTGGGAGACAGAACTAAGAAAAGTCATGAGCTTAGAACTGGTTCCTGGGGTGGTGCATTTTCATGAACTAGGGCCAGAACAGATAACTTACGATGGAAAAACACGGCTTTGTCAATACACCGTGTGGGATTACATTTCGCCAGGTGAGAATCTAAACCAATATCTTGCCCGAACGCGGACGGTTCCTACTAGTTTTCTACTCGCCGTGGTTGAGCGTATCTTACATGTGCTACACGCATGCGAATCAGCAGGGGTCATTAGGCATGGGGATCTTCACGCTGGAAATATCCTGATTGGCGATGAATCTCGAACCACTCTTGACGATTCATTACAGCCTAGAGCTCCGGTCTACGTATCAGATTTTGGCTACGGCGCCACCGGAGGGACAAAGCAGCCTAAGAGCGATTACCAAGGATTAGCCCAGATCATCAATGCCGTTATTCCGCGCGTGGACTATTCGATTGCGACGGCTACCCATCGACAGATACTGCAAGCCTTACAGCGTGATTTTGGAAAGCTGTTGAATGAAAAATCCGACACAGAGCGGAGCAATCCTCTAGAACTGTTGGAGGTAATTCGCGAGATCAAGAGAGTCGCCCAATCCGGAGCACAGACCCCACTTCAGCAACAGACAGTCAGCCCAAGCCAGGGCAGGCCGTTTCAGGAACTTTCAACTGTCGGCCAGTTCCAGGTTAGCGAAATGATTGGTGATCGTTGGGATTGGTGGAAGCGTTTGTTCGTTCCTACTGTTCCAGCTCGATCCAAGATATTGGCCCTTGATATTCCGACCGTGGTAACTGGCCCGCGTGGATGCGGTAAGACAATGCTTTTTCGCCGCCTCAGCGAACGTTTAATAGTTGAATGTGGTCAGGTACCGGAACTCCCAGGACAGGATCGATTTGTTGCTTTATATGTGAACGCAAATGATTTCGCCGATGCTTTTGCAAGATTCCCACAATCACCAAACCAAGAAGATGAAGCACGTTTGATTTGTTATGCCAATCTATGTGTTTTGGGCGAATTACTAAGTGTCCAATCCGCACGATCGGGGCGTTTCACTGAGCCTGCACCGGATGCTCTCTTGTCCCTCGCGCAGCAATGGTTGGTACCACGCACCTTCAACACGCTCCTTGTCGGAGAGGACCGGTTAGAACGATATCGGGCAGTGGTGGAACAATTGAAATGGGCTTTCCCCAGTTCTAGACCTGAGGGACTCTTCCCCGGATATTCTGAATTATCACAACACCGCTGGCTTCCTAGGTTTGTGCAACAGGCGCGTGCATGCTGCCCGTGGATGGGAACTCGATCGATGCTGATTTTTGTCGATGATTTTTCAACTCCACGTGTTTCTGAGAGTATGCAGCGAGTTTTGAATCGGCTTTTCTTGCAGCGCTCCCCTGATTTTCTCGCCAAGGTTGCGACCGAAGCATGGAGTACCTTCGTTCCGGAGGACTCGAGCGGCAAACAACTCCAAGACGGCGATGATTATCAACTTGTGGATATGGGTGAAGAGTCTTTATTCCTACCTGACCATGAACGGCTAAGTTTTTTAACGGACGTATTCTCCCGCCGATTGCAAATTGACGCGCGCTTGCCAACCGGCAAAGCAAATCTGAACGCGTTACTCGGAAAACTGGATCTATCTAAGACTGAATTTGCACGCCGATTGCGTCTTTCAGTCCAACAACAACCCATGGATGAACAGCCGATCGTCGCTGCCAACTCCCAACGTAGGGGCAGGTCTCGTGGCCGTGTGCGTTATTTCGGAGAAGATGTTTTTTCAGCACTATGGTCCGGAGACACACGCACGATGATTCAATTCATAAGTGACGTTATAGATCAAGCTCATGAGGCCCAGCGACAGACGAGTCCTTCACCTCAAATTTATACACCGGTGGATCCTACTCTTCAGGATCGTGTGTTTCGAAACCGCGGTGGGGAGTGGCTTAATTCTCATACCCGCAATGAACCAACGAATCCAGCTAAAGTTCGCGAAGAATTGCAACGTGTTAAGCAGCAGCGCCCCGCCTTTTCTCTTGTGGGTCAATATGGAGATCATTTGAAAGTGATAGTTGAAGCTTTTGCTGCTGCAGCAACGAAGCTGCTACTCGGTCCAATGTACACATTGCGCGAGAACAACCGTTCGCGTGAAGTGCCGAGGATGGCATTTCGTATTGAAATAATTGATGAATTCCGCATTGATGGGCTTGCTCTGGAGATATACCGGGATCTTATCAGGTATGGTCTTTTCATGCGAGACAGTCGGGGCAAGAGCATCAGAGGTGCGTTTGTCCCTCGTCTTTATTTGCGGCGGCTATTATTGCCCTACTGCACCTTAGCTTTATCGAAGCGGGACAGCGTACCGCTGACATGTAACGATTTCATCCAGCTTCTACTCGAACCCGATGTTTTCAAATCCACATTCGCGAACAGGCGTACACACGGTGACCAGAGAACATTGTTATTTGTAGATGCAGAAATTGAGGCTGAAATCGATCCGGCCTACAATGACCTTGAAGAAGATCAGTCTACGATAAATTCTGCCGCCGCTGCGAAGAAGAGCAAAATTTTAAATGAATCGGAGCCAGGATCATGAACTACAAAGAAGTCGACGATCCGATTTTTCAGCAGCTGCCTTGTGTCATCAAATGCGATAACCTTGATCTGATTTCCGGCGACGTTGTGATACATGCGCCGGGCTTTGAAGATCGAACGATGGCCATTTTCGACCTGATCTCCTCTGTCGCCAATACATCTGCACTGCTCCTGGATTACCGCCCCAAAAATTCAAAGAACCGAATTCGTGAGGTTCAACAGAAATTCGCACAGCTCGGAATCAGTTCAGACGTAATTATCTATGATCGCTTTGATCCAAATGATTTCGAAGATGTTTTAAGGAGTTTCTTACTTTCGCGTTGCAAATCCCGCGTTATTATCGATATTTCAACAATGTCGAAATTGGCGATTATTTTGATTCTCCAGGTATGTCTTGAGTTGAATTCGAACGTAATTATCTTGTATACAGAGGCTCAAAAGTACGGTCCAACCCAAAAGGAGTTCGAAGTAGCTAAAAAGAATGGCGAGCTTCATCGACCTTCTATACAGATATTTACCGCAATCCATGGTGTGGTGCGTGCAAGTTCTCTTGCGAGTGTCGCAATGCAAGGACAACCTACAGCTGCATTGTCATTTATGTCATTCAATGATGTCTTGACGCAAGCCCTCTTGAACACTGTATTCCCGACTCGATTATTTTTAATCAACGGTAGACCGCCAGTTCATAGCTGGCGTGAGGAGGCCACTGCCTGGATCCATGATCAGGTTAGACGCGAGTGGGAAGACGATAACCCGGTGATCCGGACTAATCAGGAATCCCCTCAGTTGCCCGAGCGAACTGTTTCTACTTTAGATTATCGAGAGACTGTGTCAATGCTATTGCGCCTTTACTGGCAACTGTCCGCGACTCACCGCATCATCCTGGCTCCCGCGGGAAGCAAGTTGCAAGCCGTGGGCTGTTTTTTTGTAAAAGCACTGCATCCGGACATTCACATCGAATATCCGTCCCCCGAAGGCTTCTTGCCAGAGTACAGCTCCGGTATTTCGCAACATTGGATCGTCGAGTTTGGTCGTCTTACCAACATCCTTGATGCCATCTCGGAAGAGGAGCGGCGTGAGTTTCTGCAACTTTCCACCATCTAAGTGAATTTTATGAAAAGGATTCGGCCACATCAGAGGAAGGACTCTCCATCGATCCCAGTCGAACATGCGAATGCGATCGACAGTGAACGCATATCACGCCCGAATGCTGCAATGCTTGATGAAATTCTTGGGGTCCGCTTCCCGGTACTCGATGATGGATTCATTCGCCTAATTGACTACATGGGGGATGATACTGCTATCGTTCAAGCCGCCCGCGTTTCTTATGGAGCAGGAACAAAAAGAATCCAAGAAGATCGCGCTCTCATTCGCTATCTATTGCGGCACTCGCACACTACCCCTTTTGAAATGTGCGAGATCAAATTACACGTTCGCGCTCCGATGGATGTCTGGCGCCAATGGATTCGTCATCGGACAGCTAGTGTAAACGAATACTCGACGCGCTACTCTGTTGCGGTTGACGCTGCTCAGAGGACCTCACCTCGAGAATGGCGGACCCAATCGAAGGTAAACAAGCAGGGAAGCGGGGAATTTCTGTCGGCGAATGTGGGCCAGCGCTTGTCTAACCAAGAAGAACAATTGCAACGTACTATGCGAAAGCAATATGAGGAACGCCTTGCTATCGGCGTGGCGAGAGAGCAAGCCAGAAAAGATCTTCCACTTTCAACTTATACTGAAGCCTATTGGAAAATTAATCTTCATAATTTATTTCATTTTTTACAGCTGCGACTGGATCCTCATGCCCAACAAGAAATTCGGTCATATGCGGAAGTCATTGCAAACTATATTGTTGCTCGATGGGTTCCTGCCGCTTGGGGTGCATTCCTCGATTACAGACGCGACGCATCTTCGCTGTCGCGAATCGAATTTGAGGTAATTAAAGCACTGATCGCCGGTTCGCCGGAGAAAGCTCTAGCAACGGCAACAAACAGCGGACTGCTGCGCTATAGCGCCCAGCGTATCCTTTGCCGAAATCGAGAACGCGACGAAATGAGAAAACAAGTTACGAAAGCTAGGTCTACCCATTCCATGGGAGGTGAATCCCCCGGAGAATCGCTAAATTATTGTAAACAAATAGCTTATAGTAGATCTCAGATGTAGAATAAGTGGTAAAATCAACGATTTCCTGCAACCAGTTGGATGCTTCCAAATTGAAGCAACAAGCCACTATATGTCCGGTGCTAGGTTCCGCAAATGGCTTTGAAGATGGATGGGAACCAATGGCGAAAGATAAGACGATAAGCGCTCGTAATATCAAAATCAATGGCAAATTTACGAAAACTATCAACATCTGACCTCCACCTTCCTTGGCGAGCAATGTAGACATGCAGACTGAATTCATGAAGATATTACTGTTTGAAAAATATGAGCACAAACGGCTTTCGCTGACGCCCGCATTAGATCGACAAAATCTGATGGAGGACGCGGATTGCCGTAATTAAATGTCTACCTCAGCTATCATTCGAGATGCGAGCTCCACTCAAACTAATATCATCACAAACTGGAGTGCGAGCGCCGGAAAGAACGAGAGCACGCTTCATCAACTCTCACCTTATATTGGGAAAGTCAAGTCTTCTATTGCATCGTCTCTAATTTCTCAATTCACCGATAAGGGAGACGTCGTATATGATCCGTTTGCTGGATGTGGTACCGTAGCGTTGGAAGCTTGGGCTAGTGGCCGTCGAGTGATCGCCAATGATCTAAGCCCGTATGGAATCCTTTTAACAAGGGCCAAGTTATTTCCCTATCGATGTTTGGAAGATGCCGTAGACGATATAGAAGCGATTCGCCCCGCGACAACCGAGTTTCAGAAGTCTGTGATCTGAGGAATCCGTTCCCCTGGGTGCGACGGTTTTTCCATTCCGAAACATTACGGGAAGCCATTGCTTGGACATCACTGCTCAAGAAACGCAGCGTCGGTGGTTCTTGTTGGCTTCGCTACTAGGTATTCTCCACCACCAACGTCCTGGTTTCCTTTCTTTTCCAAGCAGCCACACCGTCCCTTATTTGAGATTAAAGAAATTTCCACGCTCGGAATTTCCACAACTCTACGAATATCGCTCCTTAAGCGATCGACTAGAAGCCAAAGTTCGGCGTGCATTTCGAAGAGTCCCGATGCTGGACTTCGATATCTCTCGAAGCTGCTACTTCGAGAATGCCGCACGACTTGTACCGCCCGAGCCGGTAGACGCGATCATAACAAGTCCTCCGTACATGCGACTCTTGGATTATGCCAGAGACAACCGGTTAAGACTATGGTTCTTAGGCATTAAGGATTGGCGCTCTCTAGATCAAGTGATTTCCCCTCGAGAAGAAGCGTTCCTGAAGCTGATGCGAAAATGCTTCACAATGTGGAAGAGCATTCTTAAGCCTGGACAACACTGTGTCTTGATCGTCGGCGATACTTGGAGCCGAACGCGTAAAGAGAATTTGCCGCGAGTTGTCCGGCATATTGCAACTAACGAGGTGGGAAATTACTCCTTGATTTGCGAATACAGTGACGCCATCCCGAACGAGCGCAGAGTGCGGCGAGGAAGCTCCGGCAGTACTTCTGAGACCGTCATTGTGCTCCGGCGAAGTCAGGAGTAAAAATTAGTAACGTGAGAACTACAATGCCGAGATTTTGAGAAGTTCTTAGCATCATCACCATCAGGAATCAGCTAACTTCTTTGTCAGTGTGAGCCGTTCCTGCTGCTTTGTTGCGGCTATCTGCTGTTCGCGTCTTACCAAGCTCAACATTGCGGAGTGACACACAGCAGCTCCAAGTTCTTCGGCAGTGAGTTTGTGAATCTGTGACAGTTCTTCTTCAAGCAGACCATCCAATGCCAAATTTTTAATGTGTTCCACAATCTGAGCTGTAGCGTCTTTGATGACGTGGAGGGATTCGTAAGGGTTGGACACGTCGTTTCCTGTCGGCCTGTCGGAAGGTTCCGATAGGTCGGATGCATCCTACAGACGACAATCAGACCGTGTCAAGCGGAAACATAAGAGAACGTTTCGGCAGAGAGTACGCACCCTGCGCGAGAAAAAAGGATCACCAAGTGGAGATGGCGCACGAATTCGGCATTGATCGCGGGCATCTCTCGGAGATGGAGAACGGCAAACGCAATGCTTGTTTGTCCATGCTGGAAACTCTGGCCGCTGGATTGAAGTGACGATTTCGAGAGTTGATGAAAGGTGTATAGGTGTCGTGCCTACGGCGCTAGCAAAAGCAAAAGCAAAAGCAAAGGCAAAAGCAAAGGCGAAGAAATTCTTACCGCTGATTTCGCTGATGAACGCTGATGGGGAGAGCAGTCAGCCCGTAGCACTGAGTATTCAGTAAAGACCAAACCAAAAGCCAAAACTAACGGCGAAAGCCACAGGCCAAACACAAAGGCCAAACCAAAAGCCAAAACTAACGGCGAAAGCCACAGGCCAAACACAAAGGCCAAACATAAAGGCCAAACACAAAGGCCAAACCCAAGGCAGCAACCAAAGACAAACACAGGCCAAAGATTTCTTGTATCAGCGTTGTCTGAGGCCATTAGCATCCATGCGCTATGCGAGCGCGGCGCTGGCGTTTAGAGAGTAGGCGTCAGGATCGAAGGCAGATCATTCTGGGGATGACTTCGCAGCAGTTGGTAAGCCACCCCTCCGACTGCAGGCAGCAAGCCGGGCGTGAAGGCATCCCGGCCCATGCCACAGGATGATCCATCCTGCTCCAGACTGGTCAGGATCAGGTCGAGCAGGTTCAAGTCGTTTAGCTCTTTCGGGCCCTCTCCGGCAGCGATTGCGAGATTCAGCAATTCCCAAGCGCCAAGATCGCCATGACACGCGCAATGGTTCCAGCCCATACCCAGCCGCCAGGTTGCGGCGGCGGCCCGACGCACGATTTCCCGTGTCGCCGGGTGATCCAACGCGGGATCCAGGTTTAGATGCGCGAGGCCTATTCCGACGGAGCCGTGGCACCACGCTGCCGAGGTCTTTACGCCTTCGAGCATGCGCAAGTCACGCCAGTTCTGCTCTTGCGCGTCAAAGAGAGCATCTTCGAAGGCGAACGCCGCTTGTGCCAGTTGCTCGTGGCGCGCGTTCCCAGTTGCGCGTGCGAGATGGGCCAGGGCCCAGCCGATACCGGTTACGCCATGTGCAAAGCCGCCCATTCCTTCCCGCGAGAGGCTACAGGGCCAGCAAGCCTGCCCGTTCTGATGTTCAGCGCGCTGGTGCAACAGATCACCAAGTTGCGAAGCCATGCGGACGTAACTTTCATCTCCTGTCTTGGCTGCCAAAGCCAACAATGGAACAATTGCACCCGCGCTGCCGGAAAGCAGATCGTGGACATCGTCCAGCGCGGCTGCTTCAGGAATCTGGTCCGCCAGTTTGCGTGCACGCTGCAAAGTATCGCCGCTATCGAACCCCCAATGCGCCAGCAGCACATAGGTCCAGATCTGCGAGCCAAGTCCAAGATACCCGCCGGGTGGATCGGGCCTGAGCTTTACCCCTTCACCGCTCAACCGCTCCCGCCGGGCCTCGCTTAAGTGCAACGTATGCAGCGCCGCCGCAAATAGTTTGTCAAGTTCATTGATGGGATCGGCGCGTCCGGCTGCTGTTTCGTGCAGATAAGCGCCAAATAACAACGTAAGCCCGGAGATCCCGTTGTAGAGGTCTTGCTCCAGGGGCTGCATTGCCCAGCCCGTTGCCGTAAGCACCGGTGCAATCCAGGTGACACTGCCGTCATCGCCATGAATTGCATTTGTCATGATGGATTGGATAATTTGCGCGGCTTGCCGACGGCGGCGGCCTTCCAGATCGCCGCCGCGTCCCTGTGCCCGCATGATGGATGTTCCGTGAGATGCCCATGCGTCATTGCTGTAAGCGCTCATCAGCGACGCCTGGATGGCTTTTCGCTCAAGAGCGAAATCTGCACTGCGCCAGTCCGAGAGGGCAGCTTCAACCAAATTGCGGGGCGGAAGCCAGGTTGTACCACCCGGTCCGTGCAACTGGCCTTCGCTCGCCAGACAGGAAAAGTATGGAATATCTCCCTTCAGCAATTCAGCGATCTCGGCATGGATGACCGCCGGATCGCTCGGCGCCATGGAGGCATTAGCGGCCATTTTCTCCAACAATTGGAAGGCCTGCTGCTGCGCAGGTTCGGGGTTATGCAGTGATACAGGATGCCATAGCATGCGACCGAGCTCAGCGTAGACTTCCGTTGCACGCAGCACCACGCGAACACGGCAACCCTCGAACGCCTGCATCCGCGGCCACAAGCTGCCGGCGGCATCCAGGCGCTGCAGCGTGGCCGTTAATTGGTCAAACCCGCGCAATACTTCCGGCCAGTATTCCGCCAGCGCCGGCTCTGGGCTGGGATGATTCTGTGACATTGGTGCTTCCACGAGAATGGGACCAACATATGCTTTGTCAGTACCCGCACCAAGAATTCCCAGTTGCCTTTGCACTGGCTGCTGCCCAGGGAGCATGCCCACAGCGGAATTGTCAACACCGCGAAACCCAAGACTTACTCCGCGATCTGGCAGCAAACCTATATTCAGCACGGTTCGCGTTATCAGTGCTACGGCACGATCAATCGCGTCTCCATAACCAGACGGCGACGGGGGAATTTTGGGCGTGAACAGGGTTTCACAGTCGACCACCACGGGACTCCCGCCCTGAGCAATCACGTTTTCAGCATGCAGATCGCTGCCGCCGAGCAACCGCATTAATGCCAGCAAGTGGCCAATGCCGCGATAAAAGCTAAGTAGTTCCTCGTTTCCTGCCGCGAAGCGGTGGGCCACAAATTCTGCCCATCCGTAATCGCCACAATCCACAATCTCAGGGACGCGGATGCTCAGCGGGTTCCCGTGATCTTCGGCAAGCCCGGCGATGTAGGCGCGGAGCGCACTGTCAATTGCCAATGAACGCGGTTTGTAAACAACACGCCAGCCCGCACCGCTGACTATTGCCACAGTTTCGCCGCTGCAATGGCTGTCACCGGCCCCGAATCGAAGTTCGTTCAGCTCGTCCGGCGCACCGGTGCACAGATCTTTCAACCGGCGCCGGTCCGCCGTCCAACGCTGCGCGAAGCGCAACGCTGCCATGCACCGATTGCGCGCGATCGCACTGACTCGCCATAACGAGGGGTAATGGCCGGCCAAGTCATCCCAGAATGACTGCTGTGCCGAGAGGTCAAGGTATTGCTGCCAACGCTGTTCCGAACTCTCGCCGTTTAATTTACCGGTTTCCCGCGCGGCGTTGAGCTCAAGAACGAGCAACCGGCTGAGTTTGGTGTGCAGAACTGCGTAAAGGGATTCCCGCGTTGCATTGGTAATAACATGGCATTCTGCTGGCGCTCAATCCTGTAATGGAAGAAAGCTGGGCTGCCAGTTCGTCCACAGCGGGTGCGACCAGACAACCCAGAGACCTATCGAAATAGCGCGATGCAGTGGTCAATTTAGCAGCACTGTATCGTGTCTGAGCCGGTAGCAAACAGAATACCTCGTGCTCCTGGCGGTCGCAGTTGCGTTAACAATATCTGCTTGTGCGAACTCAGCAAATAGCGGACCTGCGGGGTTACCGTGTCCTTCACCGTTACGCCACCGCGCAACTAGTTCAACACCATGTGAATTATTCATGCTTTTTCTCCTTTTGCGTTCTAACCGATACCGGGATCGTGCACCGGTAAAGTTCGCGTCTTTTTTAGCTCGCGAGCATTCATCATGATCGCACCGTAGAAAAGGAAGAAACATGGCCGTATTAACTTTGGGGTTTTTCGAAAAAGAGAACGGTACGGATTGTTACTAAATGGCATTCTCCGGCTTAAGAGCTTTGAATGCTTTGTAGCTCATATTTATTTGTTCGAGAAATAGAACACATCGAAATAAAAACTAGTTTGTAGAAACTAGTTTGAATATAGAAAACTAGTGTAAGTACTGTTTGCGGTGCGCAGGTTGAGAATACGTGAAATGCGGGCCGGTGTATAGGCGGTTTCCCTGCTATCTAAAAGTAAGCGTAGTTTTGTCAGTACATTATGAGCCAGGAATGTTAGTTCCGAAATGGAACTGCTGGTGCTAAAAAAGCAATTAGCAATTGGCAAATAGCAATTAGCCTTCAGCACTCAGCATTCAGCACTCAGCATTCAGCATTCAGCCAAAGCGAACAACAAATAAAAGCCAAAAGCAAAACCAAAGAACTTCTTACCGCTGATTTTCGCTGATTGCGCTGATGGGGGCGTTTATTGCAACGCAGGTTGGGAACTGATTGCATTTTGCCCCGTGTCAGATTCTTGTGCCGCACCTCCGGTGCTCTACGTCTTTTTCTGATATTTCCCAGCCCTTCCGGACTGGGCTACCTTGTGCCGCGCCTCTGGCGCTGGAAGAGCAAATAGCAAAAAGCAAATAGCAATTAGCCTTCAGCACTCAGCATTCAGCCAAAGCAAACAACAAATAAAAGCCAAAAGCAAAAGCAAAAGCAAAAGCAAAAGCAATAGCAAAAAGCAAAAGCAAAGAATTTCTTACCGCTGATTTTCGCTGATTGCGCTGATGGGGGCGTTCATTACAACGCAGGTTGGGAACTGATTGCATTTTGCCCCGTGTCAGATTCTTGTGCCGCACCTCCGGTGCTCTACTTCTTTTTCTGATATTTTCCCAGCCCTTCCGGACTGGGCTACCTTGTGCCGCGCCTCTGGCGCTGGAAGAGCAAATAGCAATCAGCAAATAGCAATTAGCCTTCAGCATTGCACTCAGCATTCAGCCAAAGCGAACAACAAATAAAAGCTAAAAACAAAAACAAAACAAAAGCGAAAGAAAAACTCTTACCGCTGATTTTCGCTGATGAACGCTGATTTAAGAGAGCAGTCAGCCGTCAGCACTCAGCATTCAGCAAGGCCAAAAACAGACGGCAAAACCAGCAAGGCCAAAAACCAGAAGGCAAAACCAAAAAAGCCAACAGCAAAGGCCATTTTCATCTGTTTTGTCCGCGTTCCGCAGCGGGAAAAACAAAAGGCGTCCCAATTTGGGACGCCCTCTTGCTTAGAGATTGCCTGAATTTATTTTGGCGGGGTGTTGGGGGTGGTGTTGCTGCTGTTGCCCTGCTGTTGCTGCCGCATGCGGTCGCTCTGGGCCTGGACCATCTGGTCGAACTTGGTCTTCTGGTCGTCATTCAGCATGTTGCGCATGTTCGAAATCGTCGAGGTGCGGATGGTGTGGATCTTCTGCATCTTGTCGTCCCGCGACATGGCATTGTCATTCACGACGGTCATGGCCTGGGTGTGCTGGTCCTGCAAAATGGTCTTGGCTTTGGCCTGCTGATCGGGCGTGAGCGACAACTGGCTGGTCAGCATGCTGACCTGCTCGTCAATGGACGGCATTCCGGCGCCCTGCGCATGGCTATCGCCGCTTTGTGATTGCGCGCTGCTGCTGCCACTCTGCGACTGTGCGCTGCTGCTGCTTCCTGAAGGCGTGCTTTGCGTGCTCTGCGAGGAAGTGCTGCTCTGCGCGGGCGAAGCGCTCTGCGATGGTGAACTGGTCTGCGATGGTGAAGTGGTCTGCGACCCCATGCCCTGGCCGGAGGAAGATGGGGAAGCGGTAGAGGGAGCGGTGGCCTGGCTTGATCCACTCTGCCCTGGATTCGATTGTCCTGATGGATACTGCACGGCGAACGCGCCTAACGCGAGTAGAAGTGTGCCTAGGAAAGCTGCAGCCCTGAGTGTCTTCATGTGTCTATGATCTCCTTCGATTCTTGGCCGACGAGTGTTGCTCAGGGTTAAGATGCCGTCTTTTGAGGGCGGGAGGGCAGCCACTCACGAATTCTTCAGCAAGGGAATTGAGCAGGAACACAGGAGTGGATGTTCCTGGGCGTAGAGCAGCTCTGGATTTGCCTCAGCGGCTGAAGCCGGATTTATTTGATTGCAAAACGGCGCACGGCGTGAAGTTGTGCCCTTTCAAAACAAAACAGTTTTCGTACCGGTGTAGCGGGTGTGTGAGAAGTTGTATCCATGTACGGTCAGGTCTTACGGGCGATTCACCTCAGCGGCTGAAGCCGGATTTATTTGATTGCAAAACGGCACGGCGTGAAGCCGTGCCCTTTCAAAACAAAACAGTTTCCGCACCGGTGTAGCGGGTGTGTGAGAAGCCGTATCCATGTACGGTCAGGTCTTTCGGGCGATTCACCTCAGCGGCTGAAGCCGGATTGTTTGATTGCAAAACGGCACGGCTGAAGCCGTGCCCTTTCAAAGCAGAGGTTATTCGGCGAGGCCCTGGCGGCGCATGGATTGCAGGGTCATGGCCAGCCGCTGGTAGTCGCCTTCGTCCAGGGCAATGAAGCGGAATGGACGCGAGGCCGAACCTTTCACCGGCGCTTGCAGAAACTCCACCAGCGCCTTGATAGGGCCGGAAATCGTGGTCAGGACTACTTCTGCAAGGGCGACCTCACCGACCTGGACGGGAAATTCCGCCAGCCCGCCGGTCATGGAAAGCTTTTGCAAAGTGGCTGAAATCTGTTTGTCCCCGAGATTGAACTTTACGGATTCATTACTCGGAACCCGCACCCGGAGCGCGCGTGTTTTTGTGAGTTGGGGAAAGTGAGCCATGCCGGGAAGTATGGGCTTTGTCGCAGCACGATTGAAGATTACCCATGTCCGTGTCCAAAATCAGGGGCCGCACGGGCCAGACCTATGTACCTGAGAGGCCAATGGCAAGGGACGGGGTGGCAAATAGTAACCTTGGAAGAATCGGTGCATCGGGTCATCGGTATATCGGTGCATCGGAAACCCTCACCACTGATTGCACAGATTAGACTGATTTTCACTGATAAACCGCATAAAGGTAATTGTGCGCTGGGAGCGAGGCAGCATCGATGCTGTCGCTTACGGCTTGTGGCTTATGCTTTGCCAAGTACCAAATACTAAGTACCAATTACCAGATACAAATATGATCGAAGATGCACAGGGCTGAATGCTGAGTGCTGATGCTGAGTGCTGAGTGCTGAGTGCTGACTGCTAATTGCTATTTGCTAATTGCCATTTGCTTCTACAATGATTTCCACGTGCTGCCACCCATTGACAAGCTGTTTTCTCTCATTGATTTCCTCGGCGTTGGTGTCGGCGCTCTGGGAGGAGCGCTGGCCGCGGTGCGCGAGACGCGTTACCGCTACGATCTGGTGGGCGTCCTCGGACTGGCGCTGGCATCGGCGCTGGGCGGCGGCATCACGCGCGACATTATTCTTCAGCAGGGGCCTCCATTGGCTTTCACCGACGCGCGCTACCTGCTCACGGCACTTGCCGGAGGTCTGTTGGGGTTGGCCGTCAGCTCACAGATGTTTACTTCGCAGAGCTTCAGCTCCCGGCTTGAATCTTCGCACCTGAGCAGCGGCGCAGGCCGTGTCATTGTGGTGGTGGATGCGGCGGCCCTGGGACTCTTTGCCGTCGCCGGCAGTACCCGCGCCCTCAATGCGCATCTGGGACTGCTGCCCGCGCTGCTGCTGGGCGGCGTGACGGCCGTGGGGGGCGGCTCCATTCGCGATGTGCTGAGCGGACGCACGCCGAAGATCTTCGAGCGTGGCGAGTTTTACGCCATAGCCGCGGCCTTCGGCTCAGCCGCATTTCTGGCCTGCGATGCGCTCCATCTCAACCGCTCAGCTTCCACGCTGGTGGGCACGTTGTGCGGCTTTGTCCTGCGCATCCTGTCATTGCGATATCACTGGCAGACGCGGTCGGTACGAGGAGAAAGCAATTAGCAAATAGCAATTGGCAATTAGCCAAAGCGAAGAGATTCTCACCGCTGATTTCGCTGATAAACGCTGATTGGGGATCAGCAGCATTCAGCACTCAGCCCTTGTGCATTTTGGATTGAAATACAACGTGGTAATAGGTATTCAGTATTTGGTATTTGGGCTGTTAGCTTTTGGCTTTGTCATTCAGATGCCCCGATACACCGATGTACGGATGCACCGATTCTTCCAAAGATTGGTAAAAACCCGGCGGGCGATTTAGGATTGTGTGACTTTTTTCTGATGCTTTCGTCCAAACCATGCTTATGAAAAAAACTTTATTCGCCTGCCTGTTCCTCACGCTTCTGTTGCTCGTCGTGAACCTTTCTGCACAATCATCGTCTGCATCCGCGAAGCCCGGTAAAGCCGCCAAGGTCCACGCCGCGCCGACTACGCAATCCGATACACAGAAAGACCAAGGTTCGGAGCCGGTGCTGCCCTACTCGCCCAGCCTCGACGTGAAAGACATGGACAAGTCCATTGATCCCTGCGTGGACTTTTACCAGTACTCCTGCGGAGGATGGCAGAAGGCGAATCCGATTCCGCCCGACCAGGTTTCCTGGAGCGTCTATGCCAAGCTTTATCAGGACAACCTGAATTTTCTGCGCGGGATATTAGAAGAAGCCGGTTCCACCAAGAGCAAGCGCGACGCCAATACCCAGAAGATTGGCGACTTCTATGCCGCTTGCATGGACGAAAAGGCCATCGAGGCCCGGGGCGCCACGGCGCTGAAGCCGGAACTGGATGCGATTGCGCAGATCAAGACGAGCAAAGACCTGGCGCCGCTGATTGCCCACCTGCAACTCGATTACGGCCGCTCCATTATCTTCGGATCCGGCTCTACTCAGGACCCGGACAACGCCGAGCAGCAGATTGCGGAACTCGATCAGGGCGGTCTGGGCCTGCCAGACCGCGACTACTACACCAAAGATGATGCCAAGTCGAAAGAGATTCGGGATCGCTATCTCCAGCATGTGCAGAAAGTTTTTGAGCTGCTGGGCGACAACGCAGATACAGCCAAAAAGAATGCCGACACCATTATGCGCATTGAAACCGCGCTGGCCACAGCGTCACTCACGCGGGTAGACCGCCGCGATCCTTACAAGCTGAAGCACAAGATGAAGGTGGCCGATCTCACTCAGCTTGCGCCGGACTTCAACTGGCAGGCCTACTACCGCGATGCCCAGTACCCCAAATTCGAGATCCTGAACGTTGCGGCGCCGGAATTTTTTAAAGCGCTGAACAAAGCGCTTACCGACGAACCGGTGGACAACTGGAAGAACTACCTGCGCTTTCATGTGGCCGATAGCTCGGCGCAGTATCTCTCTTCTCCGTTTGTGCAGGAAGATTTTGATTTCTACCGCAAATACCTGCGCGGGGCCAAAGAGATGCAGCCGCGCTGGCGACGTTGCGTGCAATACACCGACCGCAGCCTGGGCGAAGCACTGGGCCAGGTGTACGTGAAGAAAGTTTTCTCGCCCGAACTCAAGGCCAGCACCCTGGATATGGTACGCCGCATTGAAGACGCGATGGCACTGCGCATCCATCAGCTTGACTGGATGAGTGATGAGACCAAGCAGCAGGCGCTGGCCAAGCTGCACGGCATCCGCAACAAGATTGGCTATCCTGAAAAATGGCGTGATTACAGCACGGTTGCTATTTCATCCAATGATTTTGTCGGCGATGTGCGCCATTCCACCGAATTTGAGCGCCGCCGCCAGATCAACAAAGTCGGCAAGCCCGTAGACCGCACTGAGTGGGGCATGACTCCGCCTACGGTGAATGCTTATTACAATCCGCAGAAGAATGACATCAACTTTCCTGCCGGAGTGTTGCAGCCGCCTTTGTATGACGCCAAGTCAGACGATGCGCCCAACTATGGCGATACCGGCGGCACGATTGGCCACGAGTTGACGCATGGCTTTGACGATGAAGGCAGCCAGTTCGACGCGCACGGCAATTTGAAAAACTGGTGGACGGCCGATGATCGCAAGAAATTCGACGAGCGCACCAAGTGCGTGCAGGACCAGTACGCGGGTTATGTGGTGGTGGAAGACGTCCACATCAACAGCAAGCTGACCCTGGGCGAAGATGTGGCCGATCTGGGCGGCGAGATTCTGGCTTATATCGCCTGGAAAGACGCCAACAAAGACAAGAAGCTGGAAAACATCGAAGGCCTGACTCCGGAGCAGCGTTTCTTTATCGGCTTTGCGCAGTGGGATTGTTCCAATGACCGTCCGGAAGATCTGCGGGTACGGGCCATGACCGATCCGCATTCGCCCTCGAAGTACCGCATCAATGGCGTGGTGGTCAACATGCCGGAATTCCAGCAGGCATTCTCATGCAAAGCCGGCCAGCCCATGGTGAACCCGCCGGAAAAGGTGTGCAAAATCTGGTGAAGGGAAGAATCGGGTGATCTTTGATCCGGTGATCGGGTGATCTGAAGAACCTCACCACTGATTGCACAGATTCAACTGATTTTCACTGATAAAGCCGGATAACAGGTAATTGGTTCATCGTTGAGTGTGTGGAAGTGGCGACGGCTTTGTGGGTTGCCAAGTACCAAATACGAATTACTAAGTACCAAGGATTTGCTGCTGCTCGATCAGCGTTCATCAGCGTGATCAGCGGTAAGATGTTCTTCTATTTTGCTGATTGCTGTTTGCCAATTGCTAACTGCTTTCTTATGCTCCTCAAAATTGTCCAGGCTGGCGATCCGGTGTTGCGCGAGGCTGCGCGGCCGCTCTCTTTAGAAGAGCTTGCCGGCAGGGAAGTCCGCGAGTTGATTCAGGCGATGAAAGACACCATGCGCGATGCTCCCGGTGTCGGCCTGGCCGCTCCGCAGGTTGGCTATGCGCTGCAGCTGGCGGTGATTGAAGACCGTGAGGAATACCATAAAGATGTCCCGCCCGAAGTGCTGCGCGAACGGGAGAGGAAGCCGGTTCCGTTTCATGTGATCGTGAACCCCAGACTTACTCTGATCGGCGAACCGGATCTTGTATTTTTCGAAGGCTGTTTGAGCGTGAGCGGCTTCATGGCGAACGTCCCTCGCGCACGAGCAGTGCGGGTGGAATGCCTCGACGAAGAAGGGGAGCCCAAAGTGATCGAAGCCCGCGGATGGTATGCGCGCATCCTGCAACATGAAATTGATCATCTGAAGGGAACGCTTTACCTGGACCGTATGGACACGCGGACGTTTACGACGCTGGAGAATTTTAAGAAGAAGCAAATAGCAAATAGCAAATAGCAATTAGCACTCAGCACTCAGCTTTGCATTTTCGTCAGCCGCGGAATTCTTGCTGCTTGCGAGAAAACCCGAAAACCTTCTTACCGCTGATTGCGCTGATGAACGCTGATGAGGGCTTGGTACTTGGTATTTAGTATTTGGTACTTGGCAAAACGGTTGGATTCTCGGAATGCATTGCATCCACCCGGAAAGGATCACTCTTACCTTTCATTCGTTTGTATCAGTGAAAATCAGTTCAATCTGTGTCATCAGTGGTGATGTTGTTCCGATCACCGGATCACCTGATCAACAGATCACCCGATTCTTCACCGTCCAATCTGTGCAATCAGTGGTAAGGGTTCCGATGCACCGATATACCGATGACCAGATGCACCGATCAACAGATCACCCGATTCGTTATCCCTTGGCTACCTCTAGTACCTTGGTAACTTGTGAGCGGTTCTGCTTGCGCTTAACTTGCTTGCAACGTTATGAAGTGTTTTGCCCGGTATAGCTGTTTCCTGCTGTTGTTTGCCCTGACTTCTGGAATTGCCGCCCAAGCCAAACAATTGGCTGTGGTCGTGGACAAGACCAATTCGTCCTCAGGGATGACAGTGGCGGAACTCACAAAAATCCTGAAACTCGATAGCCGCAAGTGGCCCGACGGCAAGAACGTGGTCCTGGTGCTGCGGGACATCTCCGCGCTTGAGACACAGACTGCCATCCAGAAGATCTACAAAATGCAGATCGAAGAATTTAAGAGCTTTCTGGCGGCGCACAAAGCGGCGGTGATGATCGTTGGGTCCGAAGAGGACTTGCTCAAGGCTGTGGCGAGTACACCCGGCGCAATCGGCCTGGTTGACGTCTACTCGATCACCAGCGGAATCAACGTGCTCAAGGTAGACGGAAAGCTGCCTTTGGAGCAGGGATATTTTCTCAGAGGCAATTAACGCATTTTTCTGGATGCAACAGGGCTGAAGAGCCCACGTGAGAACTCGATTTTCGTGATTTAAGAGTGTGCAGGGGCTGAAGCCCAGTATTTTGTATGCTTTTCGGCACGACTGGAAGTCGTGCCCTGTTACGTGTCTCGTGAGCACGTGCAAATTTTCAGTTCTCACACACGTTCAGTGGAAGAACTAGAAACCATAAGAATGGCGGACGGCATGAACCTGGAAGCGATAAACCTGGAAGCGATAAAAAAGACATGTGCGGGAGTGCTGCTTGGCGTTGTTTCGCTGGTGGTGCTCAGCGTCCCTGGGTTCACCTATGAAGCGAAGAATGCCAGCGTAGGAATCCAGATCACCACGAAATCGCCGCAGGCGCGCAGCTACTTTTTAGATGGCTTGTGGAAATTCCAGAGGCTGCACCTTCAGCAAGGGCTTGCAGACTGGCGCATGGCGGTGAAGAGAGATCCTAATTTTGCGCTGGCCCACATCTTTCTTTCCAACTTCTCCATGGATCCGGCGGAGCAGGTAGCGGAACGCGACAAGGCGCTGGCAACCAGAGCTTCTGTGGGACGAGAGGAACAGCTCATCATTGACTGGCTGAGCAATTCCAGTAAAGGCCAGTGGATTCCGGCTATTCAGGCCATGAACGAAGTGCGCATGCAGTTTCCGCAGGACAAGCAGGTGTACTGGCTCAGCGGCAACTGGCTTACCGCCCAGCAGGAATGGGGACGCGCCATTGCCATGTATGAAAAGGCAATCGAGATTGATCCGCAGTTTGCCGACGCATGGAACAGCGCGGCTTACTGCTATGCGCGCACACGCCAGTTCGACAAGGCCTTTGTGGCCATGAAGAAATACACTGAGCTGCTGCCGGACGAAGCGAATCCGCAGGACTCATTCGCGGAAATCTCGCGCATGGCCGGGCGCTACGACGATGCTCTTCAGCATTACCATGAATCGCTTAAGATTGATCACGGCTTCATCGAATCGCAGCTTGGCATTGGCGATACTTACGCGCTGATGGGTGATGAAGCCAAAGCACGGGAAGAGTATGCCGTAGCCATTGATAAGGCCCGTGAAAAAGTTGAGAAAACGGTGTGGATGTTGCAATCGGCAGCCACTTACGTGCGCGAAAGCAAATTCGATGAGGCTGACCAGGCTTTTACCGCGCTGGCTAAACAGTGCCATGAGAATGAAATGGGAAATCTGGAGGCAGACAGCTATCGCCAGATGGCTTTATACCAGCCCCAGAGCGCCCGCGCCAAAGAACTGCTGGACCGAGCTGAGGCTGTTACTCACGAAAAACATGCGGTGCCGAAGTCAGTGCTCGATCAGGAAACGGCTGCCATTCTCAGGGCGCGTGTGGAGCGTGCCGTGAGCGATGGGGACATGAAGGCGGCATCGGCCAGCATAAAGCGCCTGGAAGCTTTGAGCAATGCGAGCAGCGACGCAGCCGTGAAGCAGCAATATGCTTCGGCAGCGGGCGCGGTGGCCGTGGCCCAGGGCCGCTACCAGGACGCGATCGGTTTACTCGAAGATGCCGACCGCGATCCCATGGCTATGCAGCATTTGGTTGTGGCTTATGAAAAGGCCGGCCAGAAGGAAAGTGCGGAGCAGGTGGCGCGTAATCTGGCAGCCTTCAACGAACCGGTGTTGGAGCAGGCGGTGGTGGTGATTCCGTTTCGCAAGAGCCATCCTGCGATGACCGCCAGCAAATAGCTTTCGCTTATCTACGCATTGGCCGCGGCTTTGGCTTGTTGCATGAGCGGGGAAACGCACAGAGCTTCCAGCACTTGCCGTGTAGAGCTCTGCAAAGCCTTGCGGCTCTGGGCCGTAAGGTTCTGGCCGCAATCCACCAGAGCCGCCTGCAGGCTTGCTAGTTCCTGCTTAAGCTGCGCGTTCTCGATGGATAGTTGATAGTTTTGTGATGCTACTTTGTCCAGCATTTCGCGTGTATTCATTCTCCGGTCTCCTAGGATGCAGCGCAACTTGGCCATACGATGGGGAACTCCTGGTTTCCTCAAGTCCAATATGGAATGGCTAGCTGGCAGAGGGCAGACTGCTCAGCGCATTCGCGTATAAGCAGAGTACCTCAAAATGCAACCTCACTGTTGTAATAGAAAAGCCTTAAAAAGCGCCAATAGACCACCGGGTAGGTACGGAGGGATTATTCAACGCCCTCTTATGATACCTTGTGCCGCTCATTTGTTGTACCGGTGGGACTAAGAAATAACTAAGTAGAAGAAGCAAATAGCAAGAAGCAATTAGCAGTCAGCCGTGATTTGGAAGAATGACAATCAGCCTGGCCCGGTCTACGAAAACCTGTGAGCCGCGCGGAGCGCGTCTCAGAGACGTGCTGAGCACCGTCTCTACGTCCTGCGATATGGGTGATCTTTTAGTGTGTTGGTTGCGCATGCAGGAGACGTAGCAATGCTACGTCTCTACCGATGATTGTTGCCAAATGAAAACAGCTTTGCCGGATCTACGATCACACTAAACCAGGAACCAGGAACCAGGAACCAGGAACCAGGAGCCAAGAGCCAAGAGCCAAAAAGCTAAGTACCAAAAGCTAGGTACCAAAAGCTAGGTACCAAAAGCTAAGTACCAAGTACCAAATATCGCTTCACGCCACTTGCAGATTTGCGGCCAGGGAATGGGCTTTGTTGCCGCCTTCTGATTTGGCTACTTCGAGAGCGTTTTCTACGCGGTTGATCACTTCGGTCACAATGTCCACGGCGTCGAATTGCGCCTGGAGCACGGCCTCCGCGATGCCGACGGTGATGATGGCTGTACGGTCGGTGCCGGGGACTTTGCTGGAGCCGATAATCTTGCGCATCTTGTCCACGACCAGGAAGGCATTCTTTTCGTTGGTATCGGAAAGCAGCAGAGCGATGGTGGTGAAATCGTAGCGCACCGCCACGTCATTCTGGCGGACGTGAGAACAGATACTTTGCCCAATCTGCTGCATCATGCTTTCTACCGCGGATTCGCCAATTTCTTTGGCCAGCGCCGAGGCCTTGCCGAAATGCAGCAGCATGAGAGTCAACGGCGTCTGCTGCTGCACGGAGCGGCGAACTTCAGAGAGCAGCACGTCGAGATAGGAAGAGCGTTTCAGCAGTCCTGACTTTTCGTCGGTGACGGCAAGTGTTTTCATGAGTGTGCGCAGGCGCGCATTGCTCACGGCCAGCACCATCTGTTCGGCAATGGTTTTGAGCACTACGATGTCGGTCTGCCGCCACTGCCGGGGAGTGGTCTGCTCCAGAATCAGTATGCCGGCCTGCTCGCCTGCATCGAACAGCGGAACAGCCAGCAGCGATTCTATGTTGAGCGTCTGCACGTGGTCGCGCGCGGGTTGCAACTCTGTGGCAGTCAGTGCATTGGGCAGGTTCACTGGGCCGTCGGCGGCCAACTGCTGCGTAATGCCGATCAGCTTCACAATGGCCATTACGTCTGACTGCTTCACGCCGGGCGCACAATATTCCAGCGCTGCTGAGGGCGGCTTGCCCGGAGTGCAGAGTCCGGCGACGCAACGGCTGGCATTGAAGTGCCGCCCAATCTCATTGACTGCGGTAAACAGAACACTCTTGACGCTGGCCTGGCGGTAGATGCTGCGGGTAATCTCGGTGACGCGGGCGAAGTTATCTACTGCGTTTTCATCGTGTACATGGGCCGATGTTCCCGCAGGATTTCCATTGGCGGGAACTTTCGCGCCCGCCGCGGGCGCTCCGGCTGCGGCTTTGGCCATGGCCGCGGAACCTTCATATCTGGGAGAGAAGCCTGCCGCGCCGTAAAGCTGGCGCAGCTTGTCATTCGTGTCTTCCTGATTGGGGAAGAGCTTGCTGATACGTTCCAGGCGCTCCAGGGCTTTGGAGCGCATGCCATATTGAAGATAGATTTCCGCCTGAAGAATGAAATCTTCGAGCACTGTAGGTTCTGATTCCTGCGCGCTTTCTTCGACCGGAGTATCCATGGAGGAGACGGTCTGCATGCGATTGGCAATGGCGTTGAACTGCCGGGCGTCAATCTTGCCGCGCAGCATCTCCAGACGCTTGCTGTTGCCGGGCTCATACTGGTCAACTTCAGCGGCGCGGTCCAGCGCTTCAGCCGCGCGGCTGAACTGTCCGGCGGCGTAGTACAGAGGAAAAAGCTTGAGCAAGGTGCGGCAATATTCGTTTTCGCGGTTACCGGAATTGAACAGCTCAACCAGATACTCGAGGAAATCAATGGTAGGGCCGCGCCGTTCTGCTATATCGGCCATGAGCGAGATGAACTCGCGGCGCTTACCCATCTTGGCCTCATGCTGCTCAAGCTTGCGGGCCAGGGCCAGCGCGCCACGGGCATCGGCTACGTCAAGATAAACCCCGATGAGCGAGGCGATCTCGTCGGCCTGCTGCGGAGCGTTTTCAAAAAGCTCCCAGGCATAGGGCTCAGCGTCTGCCGGACGCTTGGCGGCCATGAGCGCATGAGCATACAGCTCGCGCATCTCGGTAGTGCTCTCAAGATTGGCGATGGCCCGGTCGAGAACGGCAATACACTCGTCCACGGCATTGCGCGAGAACAGGCCGCGCGCATAAAGAAGGATAGCTTCCAGATTGATGGGATCGTGATTGTATGCCTTGCCGAACCATTCGAACCCGGAACCGGGCGTGCGCTGGTCTTCGAGCAGTCCCAGCCGGACAAAATATTTGGCCGCCAGCTCTCCCTGGTTCAGATAGGCTGCCTTTTCGGCGGCGCGCTGAAGATGCGAAGCGGTAGGCGACAATTCGACAATGGCGCTGGCCGCAGCCAGCGATTGCTTGTCCTGGCGGAGCTTCTCAAACCCGAGCAGCGCGCTTTCATAGGCGTCGAGCGCTTCCTTCTTGTCTTTCTTTACGACAAGTTGCGCGTAATGAAAGGTTTGCATCGGGTTGGGCGGGGTGATCTTGGATAGCTTCTTATAGGTGACAACGCCCGCGCCGTCGCCCGCCCTGATCTGCTCGTCGAAGAGGTAGCTCAGCAGGGGGCCAGCTTCCTTGCTGCGTCCGGTGGCAATGCACAGGTCGGCAGCGGTGTGGCGCACCTGATCGTTTCTCGGGTCTTCTTCGAGAATGCCGAGATACTCCTCAAGGGCCGCTTCGGGCTTGCCTTTCTGGAGATATTTTTCCGCCTTGTCCAGACGCTTGGAAATGTCGGGCATGAACCAGTTTTTCCGGGCAGCAACTGGAGAGGGGGTCACACCAGGGCCACCTTGAGGGTGAAGTACAGGTATTCTAAGCTGAATCGGCCCAAGGCTCAACCACGGAAGTGAAGCTCCCCGCGCACTTTAGTGACGATTTTGTACTCTGCTGCCGGGAACCGGAAGTTCGACCAATCTGGTACTCTTCTATGACTTTCCCATGCCTGAACTGAACCCGCATGACCCCGAACAAGGGCTCAAACGCCAGCTTACCGCCGGCCAGATTGCCATGGTGGCCGTGGGCGGCTCGATCGGCACCGGACTGCTGCTGGGCTCCGGGGCCGCCATTCAGGTAGCGGGACCGGCGGTGGTGATCTCGTACATGATCAGCGCGCTGATCGCCTGGACGGTGGCCATGGCAATGGGGGAGCTTTCCAGCGTGCATCCGGCGGCAGGATCGTTTGGTGTGTATGCGGAAATGTACCTGAACGACTGGGCAGGGTTTGTGGCCCGCACCGGATACTGGTTTTCGGTAGTGATCGCCGTTGGCTCAGAGCTGGTGGCAGCCGGAACCTATATGACGATCTGGTTTCCGCACACTCCGGTGGTCTTGTGGATGGTGGTGTTCGGATTGCTGCTGCTGGCGATTAACTTCTTTCCGGTAGGCGATTACGGGACTCTGGAATATTGGCTTGCCTTTATTAAAGTGCTGGCGATCTTTTTGTTCATCGTGATTGGGGCGGCGTTGCTGCTGGGAAAGCGGGTACAGCCGCAATATGCCATCAACGGCGGATTTGCCCCAAACGGCTGGGGATCAGCCATGCTGGCCGCTTCGTTCGGACTGTATAGCTTTTTAGGCATTGAGATGGTGGCCATATCGTCGGGTGAGGCGCGATCGAGCGCAGAGACTTCGCGGGCGACCCGCATCGCTTTCGCCATGCTGGGTGTTGTCTATTTAGGCGCGATGGCGGTGCTGGTGGGGGTGATGCCCTGGCGCCATGCGGGCGTAGCCCAGAGTCCGTTCGTGACTGTGTTTCAGGTGGCGGGCATTCCAGCCGCCGGATTCATCATGAACCTGGTGGTGCTGTCGGCAGCGCTCTCCGGGGCCAATGCAACTTTGTATGTGGCTTCACGCATGTTGTTTTCGCTGGCCCGTTATGGCTATGCGCCGAAAAAGCTGGGAAACCTGAATGCGCATGGCGTGCCCATGCTGGCGCTGCTTACCTCTATGCTGGGGATTGTGGGGGCGATCCTGTTGCAGCTTCGCACTCCGAATGCGTATCTCTACATTATTAATGCGTCGTTGGTAGGAGGCATGCTGGCCTGGCTGATCTCGCTGGCTGCCCACGTCCGCTTTCGCCGGACGCTTTCCCAGGAACAACTCGCCGCCATGACGTTGCGGTCTCCGCTGGGCAGCGCCGGTTCCATTGCCGGCTTCATTGCCATTGTGGTGGCTGTGGTTTCGACGGCGTGGGTTCCGCAATCGCGAACAACCGTGGAGGCGGCAGGGCCGTATTTATTGGTGCTCACGGTGGGGTATCTACTGGTGCGAAGATCGAGGAAGAAGGCGGTTGGGGTGTGAGCTCAATTCCGTGGGTCACAGCACGATGCAGTTAAGAGTGTGCAGGGGCTAAAGCCCAGTATTTATAAGCCTTTTCGGCACGACTGAAAGTCATGCCCTGTTACATGTGTTGTCGGCACACGCTCTTAGGGTGCGTTGGGAGAACACCTTGGGGCAGGTTGGGAGAGGGACAGATCTCGTGGATGTTTCGACTGCGGCCTTCCTCCTTCGTCGGTCGGCCTCCGCTCAACATGACAGGGGCTTGTTGCTGTATGGATTGTTCTGTCTAAGAAAGCCAAAGTCCAAGGCTAAAAGCCGAGAGCCAAGCTAAAAGCCAAAGCCAAAAGCCAAGAGCTAAAAGCCAAAAGCTCAAGCTCCGACTGCCAGCACTTTCTTCCTTCGCCACTCTGCTGCGAAGTAGGCCAGTACACCCAGGGCCATCAGGGCCAGGCCGACGGTGAGCGCACTTACTTTGCCGATTTGCTCGTCGTGGTTCTTGATGAGCGCTACGGCCAGCAGCGCTGTGGGTCCTATGCCGCAGAGCACAGCGCCTGCGGTTCCTCCGGGAACGCGGAAGGGCCGCGCCATATCCGGTTCACGGACGCGCAACACCGCCAATGCAACGAATTCGAGAATCAGGCTGGCGCCATACAGAAGAATGTCGAGCATCAGCAGGCGGTCGAAGCTCAGGCCCAGGGCGCAAATCCATGCGAGGCCGCAGAGCAGCAGAGAAGCCCAGGGAGCGCCATTCCTCAACTTGCGGGTGAAGACTTGCGGAAGGTATCCGTCTTCGGCCATGGCCAGAGGAAGACGCGAATACGACATGGTGAGCGAATTGAGGATGCCGAAGATGGAAATCATCGCTCCGATGACAACAGCAAGTCCCAGCCAGGGCCCGGCCACCAGCGCGCCAATGCTGGAGAAGCTGCCGGTTGACCATGCACCAGACGGCAGGCCGCTGTTCCACACCGCAGCCACCGGAATGATGTAAGAGATTACGATGGCGGCAAGCGCGATCATCATGACGCGCGGGTAGGTTCGCTGCGGGTCTTCGACTTCTTCGGCGACGGTAGAGGCGTTGTCCCATCCCATGTAGTTCCACATGGCGACGATGATGCCGCCGAGAATGTCGCGGTCACCATGGGCCGTTGTCGCGGCAGGTGGAGTTGCTCTCAGTGCGCCGTGGCGCAAGAGCGCCATGACGGTAATCACCACAAAGGGAGCAAGCATGACGACGCCCATCAAGGTGGAGCCGTCACCGACGGCGCGCGCTCCAAACAGGTTCCAGGCGATGCAGGCGGCGATGATGCAGGTAGAGATGATTTGTCCGGTGTGGCCCTGGGTGGCCGGCGCCCAGATCTTGCCCAGCGACAGCACGAACAGCGCAGGATAGGAAGCCATGTCAAAGACGCTGGAAGCCAGGGAGAGCCACGATTCCTGAAATCCCCAGAACGGCCCCAGAGCGCGCCGCACCCAGATATAGAAGCCGCCTTCGGAGGGGATAGCAGCCGCCAGTTCGCCGACCATCATGCTGGTAGGCAGGCTCCAGATCAGCGGAGTAAGAACAATGATGATCGAGGGCGGTGAGGTAGCCGGTGTCCTGCACCAGTTCTTCAATTCCATAAGGGCCACCGGAGACCATGAAATAAGTGGCGGCTACCAGGGGAATTACCGTGAGCTTGCGGCCTGAGACCAGTGAAGTTTTAGGCATTGGATGAGATGGGAATATAGCATTCATAGCGCGCAGCAGTAAGCAGGAAATTGCACCAGCCAGAGCGGATGTTGCCGCTTGCGGTTTTTCCGCGTCCGTGCAAAGTTGAAGGAATTCAGGCAGAATTGTTGGCATGGCTGACGATCTGCTGCGCTACCGCGACGAATTTCCCATACTCAAGACTTCCACTTACATGATCAGCAACTCGCTGGGCGCGATGCCGCGCGGCGTGTATGACTCCATGAATTCGTATTGCGATACCTGGGCCAGCCGTGGAGTGCGCGCCTGGGAAGAGAACTGGTGGATGCTTTCGCGCGAAGTAGGCGACGAGATTGGCTCGATCATGAACGCGCCCGCCGGATCGGTGAGCGTACACCAGAACGTAACCAACTGCCAGGCGGTGGTGGCCAGCTGTTTCGATTTCGGCGGACGCCGCAACAAAGTCGTTTACAGCGACATGAATTTTCCTTCCATCATGTACTTCTGGGAAGCGCAGCAGTCGCGGGGCGCGCGCGTGCACATGGTGAAGACCGATGATGGCATTCATGTTCCCACGGAACGGATACTCGATGCGATTGACGAGGAGACGCTGCTTGTTCCGATTTCGCACGTGGTCTTTCGCAGCGCCTTCATCAAGGACGCCAAAGCCATCATCGAGAAGGCGCACCGTGTGGGCGCGCATGTGGTGCTCGACACATTTCAATCACTGGGCACGGTGCCTGTGGACGTGCAGGCGCTCAACGTGGATTTCTGCACCGGAGGCGTGCTCAAGTGGCTGTGCGGCGGAGCGGGCACGGCATATCTGTATGTGAGGCCTGATCTGGGCGAGAAGCTGGAACCGAAAATTACAGGATGGTTCGCGCATGAGAACCCCTTTGGTTTTGAAATTGGCGAGACGCGCTATGCCCAGCCTCCTTACCGGTTCATGCAGGGGACAGCCAATGTTCCGGCGCTGTATGCGGCGCGTCCGGGGTTGAAGATCATCAATGAGATTGGCGTGGACCGCATCCGCGAGAAGTCGAAGAAGATGACGGCGCGGCTGATCGAACTGGCCGACCAGCGCGGCTGGAAGGTGAATGCTCCGCGTGATCCGGAGCGGCGCGGCGGTACCGTGGCGATTGATATGCCCAATTCCAAAGATGTATGCCAGGAGTTGTTGCGGCGCGATGTGCTGGTGGATTTTCGTCCTAAGGCAGGTGTGCGGTTTTCGCCGCATTTCTATAACACTATGGAAGAGATTGATCGCGCGATTGTGACTGTGGATGAGATTTTGAGCACCATGGGTGTGGGCGTTTCGTAGGAAGTCAAAAGCAAAAGCAAAGGCTTGGCCGCGAATTGCGCGAATTGTTTCAGCGTAGATCAGTGGTAAGAACGTGTTGTTCCTTGAGGTTCGTCGTGGTGGTAGGGTTCCCTCGCTTCGCTCGGGAGATTAAAAAAAGAAGCTAGAGGCTGAAGCAATCAGGCAGCAGATTGGCCATGGTGTTTTCCTGGATGCCGTTGCGTCCCTGGTACCAGATGGTGGCTTCGGGGCCGAATTCGGCGATTACCTGGCGGCAGGCGCCGCAGGGAGAGCAGGCGGCATCGTGGTCGTTCACTACGGCCACCGCACGCACGCGCACATTGGCTCCGCCCAGTTTTGATACGGCGGCAAAAATGGCGGAGCGTTCCGCGCAGTTGGTCAGGCCGTAGGAGGCGTTCTCTACGTTGCATCCGGTAAAGATCTCTCCGTTTTCGAGCAGGATTGCAGCGCCCACACGGAATTTAGAGTAGGGAGCGTAGGCGTTGTTTTGCGCTTCGCGGGCCAGTGTGAGCAGTTGATCTTTGTAGGGCATGGGTTTTATTGTGAATGGCCCTTGAACCAGTGTCGCCCCTCCGGGGCTTGAATCCTTACATACATTTTCCCACCTCTTCCGAGGTGGGCTAGATTGCGTCCGCCCTGCCGGGCTCTCTTGTCGAGGCAATCAACGGTGTTGTTAATGGTTCCATGTTTCGCAGAGAACCCAATTTCGATGGAGACATTACCGTGAGGTGGAAGGTGTGCAGGGGCTAAAGCCCAGTGTTTATGCGCCTTTTCGGCACGACTGAAGTCATGCCCTGATACAAAGCTGTTGCGAGATGAAGTTCTCACACACCCTCTAAAATTGTTCATCGACCTCACGCAGCCTGAACGTCCCACTTTCATTGAACACCAGGGCTAAAGCCCAATTTTTTTCCAACTTGACGCGGCCCTGAAGGGCCGCTCTTCCACCCGAAATCAAAAAGCCCAAATCAAAGCCAAAGCTAAAAACCAGGAACAGTTTACCTTGGTGTGCTGTTCAAAAGATGTTCTTCACACGCTTTATGTAACTGCCATGAGCAAATCTTGTTCCGCGAAGAGTTTGGTGAGAATGCCTGGACGCAATCTGGTTGAGCAGACATCCTCGGATTCTTCGACTGCGCATTCCCTCCTACGTCGGTCGGGCTTGCTCAGAATGACATGAATTAAGATTTATCTGATCTCAATATAGTCATTACTGAAATGCCATAAGCCAAGCCAAGGCTAATAGCCAAGGCAAAGCTAACGGCAATAGCCAAAGGTAAAAGCTAGCGGCTAGTAGCTAACGAGAGCAGCTATTTCTGCGCTACCTTTACTCCGCTTAGGCCGCTTACGTATTTTGAGATTCCTTTGTAGAGCGACTCGGCGATGCGCTGGCGATATTCGCTGGTCTTGAGTTTTTTCTCGTCGCCGGGATTGCTGACAAAAGAAATCTCCGCAAGGATTGACGGCATATTCGCGCCGATGAGCACGATGAACGGCGCTTTCTTTACGCCGCGATCGCGCAGTCCGGGGCTTTTGCTGGAAAGCGATGTATAGAGAGATTTCTGAACGTCAGCGGCGAATTCGCGGGACTCCTCAATCTTTTCTTTCAAGGCAATCTTCTTCACCAGGTCCTGAAGCTCGTGAATAGACTTTTCTGAAACGGCATTCTCGCGGGCGGCAACTTCCAGCGCATCGGCCGAAGAGGTGAAGTTCAGGTAATAAGTCTCTACGCCGCGTGCCGACGCATCATCGCTGGAGTTCGCGTGAATGGAGATAAACAGGTCGGCCTGTTCTTTGTTGGCAACTGCGGTGCGGGTCTCGAGCGGAATGAAGGTATCGTCGTCGCGCGTATAAACCACTTCGGCGCCCAACCGGTCTTCGAGAAGTTTGCCCAGCTTCAACGCTACTTCAAGCACCAGGTCTTTTTCCAATAGCCCGTTGGGGCCAATGGTGCCGGTATCGTGTCCGCCGTGGCCGGCATCAATTACGATCTTGCCGATCTTCAGCCCCAGTGCGCGAATCAGCGAACGCTCGCCGGACGCAGTAGGCGCGGCGACGTGCGCCACATTCTGCGGCGATTTCTTTTTCGTGGTACGCAACTGCTCTTTGGGCGGATCTTTGGGGGCCACAGCTTCGAAGGTTGGCGCGCTCGTCGGCTTAGTGGTGGTCTTGTCTTTCTCTTCGATCTTAGGCACGTCCGCTTTGCTGATCTCTGTGGCGGGGTCTGTGGCTACCGATTTGTCTTCAGTGGCTGCCGGTTCTGCTTTAGGAGGTTCCGGCGGACCGATGCTGGCCTGCATATCAGGCGCTTTAGCTTCTGACGGCGCTTCAGGCTGCACGACTGCTTTGTGATTGGCCGCCGAGGCAGCAGTGGTGTTGGCGGCTACTTTGGTGGCCGGATGCTTGCCATGAATATCAATGATAAGCCGGTACGGATTGGGCAGCAGGAAGGCGGAATATTCGGCGACATCATCCACGTCGAGCACTACGCGGGCGAGGTCGCGCTTGTACTGAGCAACGCGAATCTTATGAAGGAAGCCATCGTCCACATCAAACGATTTGCCGACCAGTCCTGAAGCCAGCTTGGCGCCATGCAGGTCGAAGAAAATGCGGTCAGGATGCGGGACGCGTCCGGCTTCGTACTTCACTTCCTGTTCGAGATCAATGGCTACGCGGGTATAGTCAGGCGTTGACCAGTGGCGGATATTGGTGAGCAGCGGCACCCGATGATGGTCATTCTTTGCGTCTTTTGTTTCCTGCGCCGGCGTCTCCTGCGCGGCCTGATCGTAACTGTCTTTATCTTTATTCCTCGAATCTTTGGAATGCCCGTTGTCGGATTTGGCGCTCTTCAGCTTTGCGCCTTTTTCCTGTTTGCCCTCTCTGATGTCCTGCGCTTCTTTGGCCTCGGCATCCATATCGTCGAGGGCGGCATGGGCCTGGTCGGCCATGGCGCTGTGCGGGTAGCGTTTCAGAAACTCTTCGAAGGTGGCGCGGGCCTGCACCTGGTCGTCGAGATCGTCGCGATAGATCTGGGCGATGGTGAACAACGCTTCGCCGCGCAATTTGCTGCCGGGATACTCGCGACGCAGAAATTCCAACTGGCCAATGGCGTCTTTGAAACTTTTGGGATCGTTGAGCACGCGGCCCTGTTCGTCCAGCAACGCGGCGACCGCCAGCACGCTGGCGTCGGCCTTATTGGAGTTGGGGGCGGTGTAGTAGACCTTGCGGTAGGCGTCCATTACTTTCTGGTAATCGCGGCGTTCGCGTTGCGATTCGGGCCGGCCATTCAGCGCCTCATGCATGCGCTCAGCAATATCAAACTGGGAGCGGGCGGCCAGTTTCTTTTCGCGCACAGTGCGGGCGTGCGCAGGCGCAAGCATTACGAAGGCCAGAGAAGCCAGGGCCACGGTCCGGAGGAGGAGTCGAGTTCCAGGTGTCATTAAATTACTTAAAATAAAAACTTGATCGAACCCTAAAACCTAAACGCCATGCACCTGTAAACCCGGACCGGGAGAATGTTACTCGTTGGAATACACGAGATGCCCGTCCGAATCGCGCGATGCATGAATCTGCGAAAGTCTGGCAGCAAACGGCGATGTACCCAGGTACAGGCCGGTTATCTTTTTTACATAGTCCTGAGTTTCCCGGAACCGGGGAACTCCCCCGCTCTTGTCCACGGCCTTGCTGCCTGCGTTGTATGCCGCCAGTGAAAGCTCCAGGTTGCCATTATAGTTTTCCAGCAACGACTTCAGATGGCGCACGCCGGCATCCACGTTTTCATTGGGATCGAAGGCGTTGGTCACGTTCATAGACCGGGCGGTGCGCGGCATAAGCTGCATGAGTCCCATAGCGCCTTTGTTAGAGACCGCATGCGGATTGAAATTCGATTCCACCTGAATCACGGCGCGCACAAGGTTGGCGTCAACCCCGTGGCGGGAGGCCGCGGCTTCAATGGCGCTGTCAACGGCCTCTGAACTGATCTGGCGTCCGCGCATCAGACCGGCATTATCCGGTGAAACCGGCTCGGAAACGACTTTGCTGTGTTGCAAACGGGGCGCGGCGGCCACAAAGCTCCTGATCTCGCGGATCGCTTTTTCCGCAGCGCGCATATCGGAGGCAGAAGGCGGCAGTACCGGGACCCAGCGGTTCTCCTTGCGGCTCCAGTAAGCCAGATGTGAATAAGAAGGAGCAGCAGGCTGCGAGAGAGAAGAAGGAGGCGCGAGTTTGGGCGCTTCGTAATTGTTGACCCACACCGTGCGTCCGTTTTCGTCATGGACGGCCACGATGCTTTGGGCAACGCTTGTTCGGCTGATGACCATAACCGAAGCCCAGAACAGTAAGGTAAGTAGGTGTCTTTTCATGACGTTAAACGATGTAAATACTACGTTTCCCCGGCAAGCGCTACTCACCGAAGGCCTAACACCTTTACCCCAACAACCTGATCGGACTTGAGAACTACCAGAGTAGACGGATTATATGCCCGTTCAGCCCCCTGAGCAATCGGTGAAAACCGGGTGTATCTAGGGGGATAACCTGTGAAAACGCAGCAAATAGCAGTCAATGAATGGCAATCAGCCATATCCGGAGCGAAATCTTAGCCATGACTTAGTGCGAATCGAAGCGGGTTGAAAAAAGTGTGTTTGTGTTAATGATTGGCCTTCTGTGTGCGTCTTTCAGAATAGAAGGATTGTATCCTTCTCTTTCCGGCGGTAATCTCGAACCCCCTATGTCCACGACCAAGCGGATTGTCGCCATCAGTGTCATTTTCCTGTTTACCACCGTCGCCTGGATGATTCTGGGCGAAACCATTTTCCAGCGCACCTACGGACAGGACGAATCGTTGAAGTCTCGAGTGTCGTCAACCTGGGGTACGCCTCAAGCCCAGGCGCCGCCGGCCGCGGTCCTGATGCAGACCAGACTGGAGCAAGAAGATGTGGAGGAGCATGGTCGAACCATCAGGAAGCCCGTCGAACGGGAATACCAAACTGCGGCGCCGCTTCAGGCCACTCATGCGAATGTAGACCTGCAACTGGAGCACCGGTCGAAAGGGTTGTTATGGTACAGCACCTACCGGGTACGGTTCGCAGCAGACTATGTGTTCCGCAATTCTTCAGAAGAACCTGGAAAGTTGAAGATCAGATTTCCATTTCCGGCGGAACAGGCCATGTATGACGATGTTGGGTTTGTCGTGAACGGCAAGCCGGTGGAATTCAGCAACAGTGCCAATGCAGCCGAGGCCATTGTTCCAATCGACGCAGGCGAAGTGGTTACTCTGCACGTGGGATACGCGTCACAAGGGCTGGATTCCTGGCGCTATGCGTTCAGCGAGCAGATCGCCCAGATACGTGACTTCCACCTGAAGATGACCACCAATTTCAAAGACATTGATTTCCCCAACAATACGCTTTCACCCACGACAAAGATCGAAGGTGGCAATGGATGGGAACTGGATTGGGACTATAAGAACCTGCTCTCCGGCTTTCAGATCGGCATGACGATGCCGGAAAAGCTTCAGCCCGGCCCTATGGCAGGAAGAATCAGCTACTTTGCTCCGGTCTCGTTGTTCTTCTTCTTTTTCCTGGTGTTCATTATCACAACGATTCGCGGCGTTGAACTACATCCCATGAACTACTTCTTTCTCGCCGCTGCGTTCTTCGCCTTCCACCTGCTCATGGCTTATCTGGTAGACCATGTGTCCATTCATCTAGCGTTTCTGGCGGCGTCGGTGGTTTCACTGGCCCTGGTGATCAGCTATTTGCGCCTGGTGATCGGAAGCCAGTTTGCATGGCGAGAAGCAGGGTTGAGCCAGTTTGTTTACCTGGTGCTGTTTTCTTATGCCTTTTTCTTCAAAGGCTTTACCGGGCTGGCTCTCACTATCGGCTCAATAGCCACGTTATTCGTGGTGATGCAGATGACGGCACGCATCAACTGGGCCGAGAAATTCGCGGGCACTCAGCGATTTGCCGGGCAGCATGGCGGACAACGAGCAGAGACTTAGGATGGGGATCGAAGAAAACAAATTCATCTTAGTTCTGCCGGAACCTAATTCTAGAGTTATTTCCACTGAAGCATCTTTGATATAAAAGAGCAGGATCGCTAAAGGATCAGGTTTACAAATAGTCAGGGAGAACTCATGGAATTGCAGGATGCAGAGAAGCTGCAGCTTCTGGAATCTCTGGGGCCAAAGCTGTCACGGCCCTCGGTACGTAAACTGGCGGAACGCGTCGCGGAATCCATTGCCGACGAATGGGCCAGGCTGCGCGCCCGGGAATTGCTGGCCGGCTACCTGGTTGACGTATGGGAATTCCAGGCGGCAGAGGCACTTGCGCCGCAGCTTTCGCGTCATGCGCAGGTGGTGCTGCTGACGAAAATGGCAAGCAAGCGCGCCGCAGAAGCTCCGTCCGCCGCTCTTGCGTACCTGAAGCGGGCCGAAGAAGCAGCGAACCAGGAGACTGATGGCGATTCCAAGTCAGATATCTTGAGCCAGATTGTGGCTGTTTACCTGGAACTGAAACACTTTGAACGAGCACGGCAGATTTCGCAGCAGATTACCGTGGTCTTCGATCGCATTTTCGCTCTCACGTTGCTGGCCCGGGCGCTTAAGGTTCACGGCAACAAGTCTCTGGCCCTGGAACACCTGTCGGAGGCGTCGGTGCTGTTTGAGCAGGTTGCGCCTGAAGAACCGGAGCAAGGCTGGCTGCTCGACGATATGGCCCAGATCTATCTCGATCTGGACTTGCCGGATCGCGCCCGCGAAACCTGGCGGCGTGCTGTGTCTACCGCTCACCAGAGCCAGGATGGTTCACGGCTGCTGCTGCGCATCTGCCGGTCGTTCATTTCTATGAATGACTTAACGTTGGCTCGGGAAGTGGCGCTGGCGATTCCTCATCCGACCCAGCGGGCAGAAGCCCTGGCGCTCACACGGGCGGCCTGAGGAGAGTAGAAGGGCTGGTTGCAAAGGGAACACGCAAGAGTTTTTTTCGTAATGTGTGTTTCTGGAACAGAGCAGCCCGAAGGGCGGATGAATTTAGCCCGCCGTTTCAACGGCGGGAGAGGTTAAAGATCAGCAGAGTCCCCGGCAGGGGACGGCTGATGCTTTTCGCTAAGTCCGTGTTTCTGCAAGATCATTTGGAATTCTACGTCGAAATTCTTCTTTGAATGATGTTGTTCCTGATTATTGATGTAGATGATCGTGCTCTTAATCTGCGAAATGCCTATCGTAAATGCCCCATAAGAGTCCTGCCAAGCAAACGTTCTGCGAGGCAAGTGGTCATTGAGCCACTTCGAAGAACCGCATTTGATTAGCTGAACAGCCTTTGCGACAGAAATTGCTGCCGGAAGCCAAAGCAATACATGAGTATGGTCCGAGTTCCGCCCACCGCCAAAGCCCGAAATTTGTTAGTGCGCGCAACACCACCAATGTAGGCCCAAAGTTTGCTGTGCATATCTTCTGGAATAATGGGTTTTCTATCTTTGGTTGAAAAGATGCAATGCACCAGCAGGCTGCTGTAAGTATGCGACATGGTACGGCATTCTAAAGCATCAGTCGTCCCCTACCGGGGACTCTGTTGATCTTTGATCTCTCCCGCCGTTGAAACGGCGGGCTAGCTTCATTCGCCCTTCGGGCTCGAGCGTTTCAGATCCAAACACCTTTGGGATCTCCCAGACCAAGAGTATGGTGGCTTACATCAATAAACAGGAACAACATCACGCGAAAGAGAATTCAATGCCGAGTTCCAGATGATCTTGCAGAAACATGGCCTTGACGAAAAGCATCAGCCGTCCCCTGCCGGGGACTCTGTTGGTCCTTAATCTTTCCCGCCGTTGAAACGGCGGGCTAGTTTCATTCGCCCTTTCGGGCTGAAGCGTTTGAGATCCAAACACCTTTGGGATCTCCTAGATCAAGAGTACAGTGGCTTACATTAATAAACAGGAGCAACATCACGCTAAAAGGGATTTCAATGCCGAGTTCCAGATGATTTTGCAGAAACATGGCCTGGACAAAAGCATCAGTCGTCCCCTGCCGGGGACTCTGTTGTTACTTAATTTTCCCGCCGTTGAAACGGCGGGCTATTTTCATACGCCCTTCGGGCTGGAGCATTTCACATCGCAGTATCTTCGCAATTGAAAACAGGCATCGCCGAGAAACAATCAATTCATAATTATCTGCTGGTGTTCCGAAGACCCATCCGATGTGTCAGGCTTGAGTTCCGATATGCTTGTACACGTATCGGCAACTTGTAACATACTGCTCAATTATTTCAACAAACCTTCGACCACCGCATAAACATCACCGAGCGCGGCATCGAGTTGTGCGGGGTCTTTGCCGCCGGCTTCGGCCATGTCGGGGCGGCCGCCGCCGGAGCCGCCTACTTTCTCGGCCACTGGCTTGATAACTTTGCCGGCCTGCACACGGCCTGTGAGATCTTTGGTCACGCCTACGATCAGGGAAACTTTTCCATCGTCCGCGGAGCCCAGCACCACGATTCCAGAGCCTAGTTTGTTGCGCAGGTTGTCTACCAGCGTGCGCATCTGGCCGCGGTCCAGGTTGTCCACACGTTGGGAGAGGACTTTCACGCCCTGGACTTCGCGCACACGTTCGTCCACTGAGGCGACGGAAGAGGCTGCGGACTTCATGCGCAACTGCTCCAGCTCTTTTTGCAGCTTTTTAATTTCACTGTCTTTCTTTTCAAGTTCGAGGCGCAGGGCCTCGGCGGGCGAGCCTGACTGCTGGGCGCGGGGCACCAGTGTGGAGACTACGCTTTCGAGTTGATGATCGAGGCGGAAATGCTTGAGCGAACCCTGCCCGGTCACGGCCTCCACGCGGCGCACGCCGGAGGAAACGCTACCCTCGCTCATGATCTTGATCAGCCCGATCTCCCCCGTGGCAGTGGTGTGGATGCCGCCGCAGAGTTCAGTGGAGAAGTCACCGATCTTGACTACGCGCACCCGCTCACCATATTTCTCGCCGAATAGCGCCATCGCTTTGTAGTCGTTCACAGCGACATCAATGGGCACATCTTCGATGGTCTCGACCCTGGTATTACGCAGGACCTGGTTGTTGATCAGGTCTTCAATGTCCTGAAGTTCTTCGTCGGCTACGCCCGTGAAGTGCGAGAAGTCAAAGCGCAGATGGCCGGGATCTACCAGCGATCCTGCCTGCTTTACGTGTTTGCCCAGGACTTCGCGCAGCCCGGCATGAAGAAGATGGGTGCCGGTATGGTTGCGCATGGTGGCCTGGCGCACGTCGGCGTGAACCACGGCGTCCACCTTCATGCCTACATGCAGAGGTTGTTTGACGACAACTTTGTGAGCGCGAACACCCTGCACCGGCATGTAGCATCCGTTGACTTCGGCGACGATGGCATTGTGCTCGTCGTTATAGAAGATGCCGATATCTCCGACCTGTCCGCCGGAATCGGCATAGAAGGGCGTGTGATCGAGAACTACTTCGCCCTGCTCGCCGACATTGAGCGCCTGAACGCCTTGTCCATCTTTTACGATGGCCAGAATTTCGCAGCCGTCGGATTCGGTCTGACGGTAGCCTTCAAAGATTGTTTTATCCAAATCGCGGAACACCGGCGAGGCTGCCTGTTTGGCGCCGCCTTTCCATGACGCGCGGGCGCGTTCACGCTGTTCCTGCATGGCGCGTTCAAAGCCTTCCACGTCAAGGCTGATGCCGGCATCCCGGCAGGCATCCATGATGAAATCGAATGGCAGGCCGAAGGTGTCGTAGAGCTTGAATGCCTTGTCGCCGGGATAAACAGCATTTGGCGCAGAGGAGAGGGCCACAAGCTCTTCGTCGAGCCGTTTCAAGCCAAGATCGAGCGTGTTGGCAAATCGCCGTTCTTCTTCGATGAACGACTTTGGCCACGCGCTCGGCTGAATCAACCAGTTCCGGGTAGGCGACTTTCATCAGGTCGCGCACGGCAAAGACCATCTCAAACATGAATGGCTTGGTTGCGCCCAGCAGACGTCCATGGCGGATGCCACGCCGCAGGATTTTGCGCAGCACATAGCCCCGGCCTTCGTTGGCGGGCAGCACGCCGTCAGAGATAAGAAAAGTAGTGGCGCGAGCGTGGTCGGCGATCACGCGAAGGGATGCGGCGGAACGTGTTCCTTTTTCTGCCGCCATTTCTTTCTTTAAATCAACTCCAGTCAGCCTGGCGGCGGCCTCGATGAGAGGAGTAAAGATGTCGGTGTCGTAATTGGAATCCACACCCTGCAAAATTGAGGTAACCCGCTCCAGACCCATGCCGGTGTCTACCGAAGGTTTGGGAAGCGGGTTATAGGTTCCCGTAGAGTCGCGATCGAACTGCATGAAAACCAGGTTCCAGAATTCGACATAGCGTCCGCACTCGCATGGGAACTTGCAATCGGTGTGTCCTTGTTCTGAGGCGGCTGCGCCCATATCGTAATGGATTTCACTGCAGGGACCGCACGGGCCGGTATCAGCCATGGACCAGAAATTGTCTTTCATGCCCAGTTCGAAAATGCGGTCTTTAGGAACTCCTACTTCCAGCCAGAACTTTTCGGCTTCGTCGTCGCGGGGAATGCCCTGTTCGCCTTTGAAGATGGTGCAGTAGAGTTTGTCTTTGGAGATGCCGTACCACTCTTTTGAAGTGACCAGTTCCCAGGCGTAAGCGATGGCTTCGCGTTTGAAGTAGTCGCCAAAGCTGAAGTTGCCGAGCATTTCGAAAAAGGTATGGTGGCGCTTGGTGAAGCCTACATTTTCGAGATCGTTGTGCTTGCCTCCGGCGCGCACACATTTCTGGGAAGTGGCGGCGCGGTTGTAATCGCGCTTTTCGAGTCCCAGAAACACATCTTTAAACTGGTTCATGCCTGCATTGGTAAAGAGCAGGGTAGGATCATTGGTCGGGACCAGAGAGGACGAGTGGACACGGCGGTGTCCTTTGCTTTCAAAGAAACGCAGAAATTTCTCACGAATTTCAGAGCCGGAGAGCATAGGGGAATTTTAGCAGGGGCTAACCACAGAGACACGCAAAGGCTTTACCGCAAGAGTTCGCAAAGATCGCAGAAGGGGATCGCCGTGGTTTGAGAAATTCCATTGAAGTGGAATAAAAGCTGAGGTGTTTGGTTGATAAGCGGCAGAAGAATGGGTCCAGGAACAGTTACGTGAAAAGACGAGGAGGGTTGAGAGCATTTCGACCAGAATCCTGGAGTCTCTTCGGAATCAACTTTTGATCTTGATTTTTCTATGGGCCTTAGCGACTCGGTAGTAAATTTACTTCAAATTGTGTCCATCGTTTTCGACTAAACTCTGATGACTAATATGCGCAAGGTGGTTCTTGTCGTCCTTATACATTTCGCTGCCTTTGGATTGTGGGCACAGGTAGAAGAAGCTAATCCCGGACGTCCTACGGTGTCGACACCGGCAACCCTCACGCCCGTTGGATACTTGCAATTCGAAACCGGAGTGCTGGGTGCTGAACACTCAGAAGGAGTCGCGAACCAACTCAGCTTCAACGAAGTGATGAAGTTCTCGCCAGTAAAGCGACTGGAGTTTATCCTGCAAATGCAGCCTTTCGCAACGACTGATACTGGCTTACAGACTACACGCGATGCAGGAGACGTCTCTGCAGGCGTTCAGGCGGTGCTCTTTCACCGGGAGGGAGGAGCCACAATTTCTGCGAGCTACCTGAGACGGGTTTATGGCGGCAGCGCTCCCGATCTTGATATTGGATCAAACCGGCAGTCAGCCCTGCTGCTACTTAGTTTTGAGACTTTTAAATTTCATATAGATATCAACGCCATGTTGAACGAACAGATTGAAGAGAGCGTCCACCGCGCGCAATTCGGGCAGACGCTCTCGGTCTCTCATGATCTCGCGCACAAATTCGGAATGTCGGGGGAACTCTGGCATTTCTCGCAGCCGTTTCTGCGCGGCAATGCTGCCGGCCTGCTGCTCGCCCCCACTTATACAGCGCGGCCAAACCTGGTGTTTGACGGAGGATTCAATCGGGGGCTCACCTCGACCAGCACCCGATGGGAAATTTTTTTAGGTTTTACATATCTGTTGCCTAAAAAAATCCTTTAGCAATTTGCAGCAGCTCACGCGTAATGAAAAAAATCTAACGTAACCAGATATAATGTTCGCGAATTAAGCGTAACATTGCATCCTGTTGCGCGTAAAAGAACGATATGCCTGACACAATTCTCTCTATCAGGGCCACACAGGCAATGGCGGAAGCGACGCGGTTGCTGCTGGAAGATCACGGCTTCCAGGTGGTTTCAGCTACAGACTTCCGGCAGGTTGAAGCAGCCTGCGCCGACGGACGATTCAATCTGGTTCTGATCGGAGACGCGATCGAACCCCGGACCAAAAAGGCCATCGCCACATTGATTCATGATCGCCGCGCAGTCAAAGTACCCATTCTTGAGATTTACTCGAGCAAACCCGAACTCGACAATGTTCATTCTGTGGCGGGATCCAAGCCGCCGGATGATCTGATTCGCACGTTGAAAAGCATTCTGAATCAACACGAGGCGGGACAGAGCGCGTAAGACCTTCTTGTGAATGAGTGTTATGTTCTCCGACTCCGCGTCCAACGGCGGGCGCTGCGCTGAGGGTGGCGGGCGTAAAGACGAAGACAGCAATGAATGTTTGGTAAATACACCAACAAAAACTTGTGCCGTCCCTGGCGGGACTCGACTCGTATCTTCTGCTTTCCCAGCACTCACGTGCTGGGCTCAATAATTCCATCCCTCCGGGATACGGACTATGCATTCCTCTACGCCTGCATTATGCACGACCAATGAGCAAAAAGAGATATAAAGCAGTGTTGATTACGTCTTAGGAATGCAGCCACCGTTGCAAGGCATCGAGAAATTGTTCTAGTGCGCTCCGCTCCAAAAGCAGGAGCTGCGCGCGAGCCTGCGGCGCTAAGGAAGTGTTTCTTTTCGCTCCTTACCCGGCACTCCGCTTCTCAGATGCGCAACAGCCGCGCATCTGAGAAGCTCCGTGACCGGGCTACTTTCGGTCGTCCTGCCGGACTGGAACCCACCAGCACATAACCAGTGTTCATCACGGCGGCCGGTTTGCGTCATGTATAAAGGAAGGATTGAGCAGGCGTAGAAGCCCCTGGAGTTGGAGCGGGCAAAATGCCATGTTGCGGTATTGGGAAGTGAGTTCTAGTATTATCGTTAAACAGAGCGCTCCCATACTCTGCTCTTCATCGGGAATTTCTTCTGTGGGGTCGTATCGTTGTATCTATAAGTAGCGAGGCTAGTTTGCGCGTTAGTGTTCCTGCAGGGCTGGACCGAAAAGAAGCTGAACTGTTCAGCCAACTGAATCCCAGCCAGCTCCCGAGACATATCGCGATCATCATGGACGGCAATGGCCGCTGGGCCAAACGCCGCCATCTGCCACGGGTGGCCGGTCACCGCCGAGGCGTAGAAGCAGTGCGCAACGTGGTGGAAACCGCGGCCCGCATCCACCTGCCGGCGCTGACTCTGTATGCTTTCTCCGCGGAAAATTTTCAGAGACGTCCACCGGTAGAGATCAAGTTCCTGATGAAGCTGCTGCAAACCTATTTGAAGAACGAGCTTCCCTTGATGCAGCGCAACAATATCCGGCTGGAATTCATTGGGCGGTACCAGTTGCTGCCGGAAGAAGTGCAGGAACGCATGGCCTGGGCGCGTGAGCAGACTTCGCGCAATACGGGCATGATTATGACTCTGGCGCTGAACTACGGTTCGCGTTCCGAGATCGTGGATGCAGTACGTTCGATGGTGCATGCGGCGGCCAACAATGGCGGGCTCGATCATCTCAAGATTGACGAAGAAACCCTGGCCCGCCACCTTTATACACACAAGCTGCCAGAACTGGACCTGGTGATTCGCACCAGCGGAGAGCTGCGCCTGAGCAACTTTCTTCTGTGGCAGGCGGCTTACGCGGAAATCTATGTGACCAAAACCCTGTGGCCTGATTTCGGGGGCATCCACCTGCTGGAAGCGATTGCTGAATTCCAGAGCCGTGAGCGGCGCTACGGTGGGCTGATCTCCAACGGGAGCACACCGCACGCCGAATGAAACGCATCCTGACCGCGCTGGTGCTCATTCCGGTGGTGCTGCTGGCGGTGTTTCGCGCGCCACTGTGGCTATTTGCCCTGCTGGTTCTGGCCATTGCCATTCTTGCGCTGTATGAATATCTCGGGATCATCAAAGGCTACGGCGTCGAACCTTTTACCTGGATCAGCTATGCGATCTCGATTTTTCTGATCGCCGGGGTTTACATAGCAATCAGCAACAACTTTTTCCTGCAATTCCATATCGGGATTTTGTTGCTGCTGCCGTTGATTTTCGGCATTCCAGCAGTATTTCGGCGTGAGCTGCGCAGCGCCGTGGCAGCTTCTACGGCGTCGGCTTTCAGCGTGCTGTATATCGGCGCCCCTTTGGCCATGCTGGTTTCCATGCGCCGGTCGCTGGCTCAGAGCGTGCTGATCATTTTTATTTTGTTTTCAGTGTGGGCGGGCGACATTGCGGCTTATTACGTCGGTAAAAACTTCGGACGCCACAAGCTGGCTCCGGTGGTGAGCCCCAAGAAGACATGGGAAGGAGCCATCGCTTCGCTGGCAGGAAGCGTGGTGGTGGCGATGCTTGTATTTGCCTTCGAGCCGCAGATCGCCAGACTTTTCGCCGGCTACTCTACCGCGATTGCTTCCCCTGCCACGTCAAGATTGTTGAATCCCGGTATGCATCAGGCATTCTCAATGTATGCAATGTTTCTGGGGATCATAACGAATATTGCCGCACAGTTCGGCGATCTCTTCGAGTCGGCCTTAAAACGTGGCGCGCAAATCAAAGATTCAGGATCATTACTGCCCGGCCACGGCGGCGTTCTCGACCGCATTGACGCGCTTTTTTTCGCCATTCCCACCGTGTGGTACTATGCGAACTTCTACCCACATCTGGTCTACTACCACACGCCATGAAGCGCATCGCCATTCTGGGTTCCACCGGTTCGATCGGACGCAGCACTCTCAGCGTAATCGAGTCCAATCCTGAGCGTTTTCAACTGCTCACCATGGCTGCGGGAAGCAATGTTTCATCAGCTCTGGAACAGGCGCGGCGCTGGAAGCCGAAAGTGCTCTCACTGGCTGCCGAGCAGGATGCCGATTCGGCCCGCAGGCAGCTTTCCGCAGAAGGTCTGGGAGACATCGAAGTCGTCCACGGCGAAGCTGGATCAGTGCGGGTGGCAACACACCCTGAGGTGGATTTCGTAGTCAGCGCTATCGTGGGCGTTGCCGGGCTGAAAGCTACTTACGAAGCCGTGCGCGCCGGGAAAGAAATAGGACTGGCGAACAAGGAATGCCTGGTAGCCGCCGGGGAACTGATTACGGCGGAAGCGCGACGCCAGGGTAAACCGCTGCTGCCGATTGACAGCGAGCACAATGCTGTACACCAGTGCATGCGTGGTGGACGCATGCATGAAGTAGAGCGCGTGTGGCTTACGGCCAGCGGCGGTCCTTTTCTGAACACACCCGAGGCCGACTTCGAGGGAATCACCGTGGCGCAGGCATTGAACCACCCTACCTGGAAGATGGGCCAGCGTATCACCATTGATTCCGCTACCCTGATGAACAAAGGATTCGAGGTCATTGAAGCCTGCCGGCTGTTTGCCCTGCCGCCGAACCAGGTGAGCGTGATCGTGCATCCGCAGTCCACCATTCATTCCATGGTCGAGTTCAACGATGGCAGCATTCTGGCGCAGCTTTCGGTCACCGACATGCGGCTGCCAATTCTATATGCGCTTACGTATCCTGAACGCATCACTTCAGACCTGCGCTTCAACGTGCTGGATCTTAAGAGGTTGGATTTCGTGCCGCCTGATTTCAAGAAGTTTCCCTGCCTACGGCTAGCTTATGAGGCGGCGGAGGCGGGAGGCGCCAAGACGGTGGCCCTGAACGCCGCCGACGAGGTGGCGGTGGCTGCCTTTCTTCAGGGAGAGATAGGTTTTACCGACATTTCACGAGTGATATCTCAGACGATTGATGAAACTGAAGACCGACATCCTGAATCTATAGAGGAAGTGCTGTTCGTAGATGCCCAGGCGCGGAAATTGGCTCGAAACAGGCTCTCTCATCAATTAACCCGCTAGCAGGCAGGCTCGAGAGAAGGTACAATACACTAGCCCTTTATATGCAATTTTTAATTTATCTGGCGTCAGTGGCCCTCGTGCTGGGCGTACTGGTTTTCGTTCACGAATTCGGACACTATGCCGTGGCCAAGTTGTGTGGTGTCCGGGTTGAAACTTTCAGTCTGGGGTTTGGAAAACGGCTTTTCGGTTTTCGGCGCGGTGATACTGATTACCGTCTGAGCCTGCTTCCTCTTGGCGGCTATGTAAAGATGGCAGGGGAAAATCCGCTGGAGACCCGCACGGGCGATCCCGGAGAATTCACCAGCCATCCGCGCTGGCAGCGTTTTCTCATCGCCATAGCCGGACCAGCCATGAACATCATTTTTGCGCTGGTCGTACTTACCTTCGTCTACATGCTCCATCATGAATATGCGGCGGTAATGGAGCAGCCGGCTTACGTGCTCTCGGTCACGCCGAATTCCCCGGCTGCGAAGGCCGGCGTCCAGGCTGGCGACACCATTGTGAAAATCAACGACATTCAGAATCCCACATGGGAGCAGGTAATGCTTACCACCGGCTTCAATCCTAAAGAGGCCATGAATGTGACGTTGAAACGCGGCGACCAGACCATAGATACCAAGGTGATGCCTGAGGCAACCGGGCCTGATCGCGTGGGCAGCGCAGGATGGAATTATCCGGAAGTAATCGGCACGGTAGAGCCAGGATTTCCGGCAGATCAGGCAGGACTGAAGCCGGGCGACATTCTGCTGTCTGTAAATTCGGTGAAGATACAGACAACTGAAGATTTGTTTCAGGTGTTGCAGCAGACCAAAGGCGAGCCTGTAGATCTTCGCGTGATGCGGCAGGGCAAAGAATTCAATCTGAAGTTGAAACCCGAACTTCGGGACAGCAGTGACGATCCACAGAAGCGCTATCGCATTGGCGTAACCGCCGCGGTGGTGAACAAGCTTCCTTTCCGGGAAGCCGCAGCCCGCTCTTACGAGGAATGCAAGACCGGGTCGGTCATGATCTTTCAATTGGTGGGCAAACTGATTGAGGCCAAGGTGTCCATTCGCCAGGCTTCAGGGCCCATAGGCATCGCTAAAATTTCCGGCCAGGCAGCCATGCAGAAAGGCTGGACGCCTTTGTTCGAAGTGATGGCCGTAATCAGCCTGAATCTGGCTATTTTCAATCTGTTCCCGATACCGATTCTCGATGGCGGGCTCATGCTTATGCTCCTGATCGAGGGCCTGATGCGCCGGGACATCAAACAGGAAATCAAAGAGCGCGTGTACCAGGCGGCTTTCGTTTTCCTGATTCTGTTTGCGGTGGTGGTGATTTGCAGCGACGTAGCCAAGACCCTGCCGGGACTTTCGTAGTACACTGGAATTGCCAGAAAACCGCCGGACCTGTGGTCCGGCGGTTTTGTTTTTGGGGGGAAGGCTCTTGGCTTTTAGCTTTTGGCTCTTGGCTTATAACATTCCCGATGCATTGAGCGTATGAGATTTGTTTTGGATGGCCTATAGCGATTCAGAATTGGTGCAGCCATTCAGCTTTTGCAGCACAGAGTTTTTTATTCAACGTGGGCTTGAAGAGCGTGTGTGAGAACTCGATTTCCGTGGACACGGCACGATGGGGATAACCGGGTGCAGGGGCTGAAGCCCAATGTTTATGCGTTTTACGGCACGAGTAAACTCGTGCCCTGATACTTGTGTCGTTAACCCACTGCAAATGCTAAGTTCGCCCACACCCTCTGAAGTCCAATATTTATAACGTCTTTCGGCACGGCTAACGTCATGCCTGTTACAAAACTGTTGAACACTGAAGTTCTCAAGGCATTCTAAAAGCCCACTCTCCTCAATGGTGTGGGGAGGGACTGTGAATGCAATACATAAAGAAATAGATCAGGAACATTCAATGACTGACGCTGAGATTTTAAGCTTTATTTACAAGCTGGAGCAGTGCCAGCTTGCCGCTGCTGAATTTCACCACCGCGATCATCTGACGGCGGCTGTCTTTTACCTCTATGGATCCGATTTCGAAACTGCCCTGGACCGAATGCGCGCCACGCTGCTGAAATTTACAGCCCATCATGGAATCGTGTTGTATCACGAGACCATGACCCGCTTCTGGATGTTGCAGGCACAGAAATTCATCAACCGCAGCAAATGTCTCAGCGATTCAGTTGGGCGCGTACATTCAGCGCTTGGGGAAAGCGGCCTGATCTATAACTTTTATTCCAGAGAGCGCCTGAATTCCGCCGAGGCCAAAACCATGTGGGTGGAACCGGACAGGGAGAAATTCGCAATGGCTGAATAGCGCGTTTTCCTCCGGTTTGTCATTCAGCAGAGATTCGCGGCAAAAGCTTTGAGGGTTTCCACGTAAAACCTGTGAGCCGCGCGGGCGTCTCCACCGCAAGCTGTCTGGTAAGCCCTGAGTTTGTGGGTTGCGCACGCAGGAGATGTAGCATGCTACATCTCTACCAGTGATTTTTGTGGCTAGAAGAGTCGTTTTGATGGATGCAGGTGTGTGGTTTCGGTGGATTCAGGCCAAAGTACGTCAGTAACATTCCAGTGCCCATCAAAAATACCAGCTTCAGCGGGGAACAGCACTAAGGTACACTCAACCAATCCCATGTCTATACGTTCTATGACCGGGTTCGCCCAGGTGAAGTCTCAGGCATCTGAGGGGAACTCTTTCACCTTGTCTTTGAAGTCAGTCAACCACCGCTTTCTCGATCCTCAGCTTCGCATGCCGCCGGAAACCGAAGAACTGGAAATCAAGATTCGCCGCATCTTGAAAGAGAGGCTGGCGCGCGGCCATGTCGAACTCACGCTCATCATTGACCGCCGCGACAACGATGGATTCGAGTTGAATCGCGATCTGGTTGGCGGCTACGTGGCAGCATTTCGGAAAGCGGCCAAAGAGTTCGGCACATCGAGTGAGCCTGATCTCAACGTGATTCTCAGGATGCCGGGCGCGCTGGGCGCAGCTACCCCAAGCAACAACAACTTCGATGCCGCGGTGCTTGAAAGTCTCGATAAGGCGCTCAGCAAGCTCAACGTGATGCGCGAGGAAGAAGGCCGGGGCATGGCCGCGGAGATGCGCAAGCGACTGCAATCGCTGGAAGAGGCGACCCGCGAAGTTTCCAAATTACGCTCAGCCGTGAGCCGGGCGTATCTTGAGAAAGTCCGCTCGCGGATGGCGGAATTGATCGGCAATGCCGAAGAAGACCGCATACTGCAAGAGGCCGCGATCCTGGCCGAACGCAGCGACATTCAGGAAGAAATTGTGCGCCTGGAAACCCACATCCAGCATTTCCGCACACTGCTCGACCAGGGCGGCGAAGTGGGCAAGAAGCTGGACTTTTTGCTTCAGGAATTCAACCGCGAGGCCAACACCTTGCTCTCAAAAACTTCGGGCGTGGCCGGTGAAGGGCTGCGCATTACCGAACTGGGCCTGCTGATGAAGTCGGAGATTGAGAAATGCCGCGAGCAGGTGCAGAACATCGAATGAGCGGCATCCTTTACATCATCTCTGCGCCATCGGGTTCAGGAAAGTCCACGCTGGTGAACGAGCTGCGCAAGTTCGTCCCCAACCTGGAGTTTTCGATTTCCTACACGACCCGCCAGCCGCGCGGCAGCGAACAGAATGGCCGCGAATACTATTTCATCGGCCGTCAGGAATTCGAATCTATGATTGCCAAAAACGAATTTCTGGAACATGCCGACGTGTTCGGCAACTACTACGGCACGGCCCGCTCGGTGCTCGACCAGGCGGCGGAGGCCGGGCATGACCTTCTGCTCGACATAGATATCCAGGGCGAGCGGCAGGTAAAAGCCAAAATGCCGGAGGCGGTAAGCATCTTTGTGCTGCCTCCCAGCCGCAAAGAGCTGGAATCGAGGCTCAGGAAGCGCAGCCTCAGCGAAAACGTGCATTCTGAAGAGGTAATTCGCCGGCGCCTGGACCGCGCAAGAAAAGAGATTGAGAACTATCCGAATTACGACTATATTCTCATCAACGACCGCCTGGAACAATCAGTAGACCGGCTGCAGGCCATAGTGATGGCCGAGCGCAGCAAACGTTCAGGGAAATCCCTCTCCGATGAGGAAAGAGGTTACCTAGAGGCGGCAGAGAAAAGCCTGAAGCCGAATATGGAAGAGAAGATTCGGAGTATTCTGGCTTCATTCGAGGTTTCTTTCCCCAATGCAATCTAGAGATACAACCGAGGTAAGATACATGAAGCTGATAGACGGTTTCGATAGCAACTACCGTTACGTACTGGTGGCCGCGCGCCGCGCGCGCCAACTTAGCGGCGGAGCCCCTCCGCTGGTCAGCACCAATGCGCGGAAGCCGTGCCGCATTGCCCGGGAAGAGATCGCTGCCGGAAAGGTGCAGTACACCATTAAGGCGATCCAGGAAAAGCTTTCCGCCGAGCAGTAACTCATTTCCAACTGGATACTTGCCGCTAAAAATGTAGTTTGGCAGCCAGAGCAGGATTACAATCTTCCTATGAGGATAGCTCTGGGTGTCTCCGGCGGCATCGCGGCCTATAAGGCTGCCGAACTGGTGCGTCTGCTCCAGGACCGCGGCGTGCGCGTGCAGGTCATCATGACCCGCGCTGCGCAGGAGTTTATCCGTCCTTTGACGTTTGCCGCGCTCAGCGGCGAAAAGGTGATTACCGATCTGTTTGGTGAAGGCGCGCAGGAGCCCAACATCGAATCTGCGGTTGAGCACATTGCCGTGGCCCAGGCGATTGACGCGCTGGTCGTAGCGCCGGCTACCGCCGACGTGCTGGCCAGGTTCGCCAACGGGCTAGCCAATGATTTTCTTTCCACGCTGTTTCTGGCGACTACCGCTCCGGTGGTGGTTGCTCCCGCCATGAATGTGAACATGTGGGAGAACCCGGCAACGCAGGCCAATCTCGAGAAACTGAAGTCCCGCGGAGTGCAGGTGGTCTCGCCGGATAGCGGATACCTGGCCTGCGGCATGGTGGGCGCCGGACGTCTGGCTTCGAATGAAGCGATTGTCACCACGGTCATGAAGGCGCTCGGCGCAGGGCAAGACCTGGCCGGAGAGACTGTTTTGATTACTGCCGGGCCAACGCGCGAGCCGATTGACCCGGTGCGCTATATTGGCAACCGCTCCAGCGGCAAAATGGGATACGCGCTGGCCGAGGCTGCTTTACGGCGCGGCGCAAAATTAATTTTGGTGAGCGGGCCGACGGCGCTCAAGCCGCCCTCCGCAGCCGAGTTCGTGCCGGTGCAGACCGCGCAGCAGATGCGTGAAGCGGTGATGCAGCACTTCGAGCAGGCCACGGTGGTGATCAAAGCCGCAGCCGTAGCCGACTTTACCGTACGCGCAGTTGCCGAACAGAAGATCAAACGCAACGGAGCGCTGAATCTGGCACTGGAGCCAACGCCCGACATTCTCAAGGAAATTGCAACGCAGAAAGGCCGGCGCATCATCGTCGGCTTCGCGGCCGAGACCCAGAACACGTTGGAAAATGCGCGCAAGAAACTCGAAAGCAAATCGCTCGATGCCATTGTGCTGAATGATGTGTCCCAGGCGGGAATCGGTTTCGATTCCGAACGTAACGCAGTGACCATTCTTACCCGCGCAGAATCCATTCACGTACCGGAGATGAGCAAATGGGAAGTGGCGCATCGGGTTCTGGATGCTGTGGTGGGATTGCTTGTTAAACATCCCGAGCGAAGCGAGGGATCCCTATCGGAACGAAGATCGTAAGGGCTTACGGCGAATGTCACTTACTTTGGCGTATGTGTTCGAGGCATTGGGTGTTGTCCGGATCATCTATGAAATAGTCATCATGCCATCACTGTGACATTGCTTTTGCAAGGAACATTTTCCTTATTACGAACTTTATGCCGCCCCGGTGCGGGGCTCCCATTCCTTTTCCGATTTCCCCCAGGGCTTATGCCGATGGGCTAACATATACCGCCCCGTCTCGGGGCGGTTCTGTGAAAGTAAATAGCATTCCCCCTGTAACGCTTTTTTTCTGCGACGCTCTCCAGGACGCGCAGATGTTCGCTACCCAAAGTTCAGCAAAGTCAGCGGGCAGCCCTGATGAGCAACAAGGCGATAGGGTTCCCTCGCTGACGCTCGGGACATAAGACAAGCAAGCAGGCAAACGAAGCAACGAAGCAAACAACTAAAGAGTATTACAATGAACCCACCACTCATGGATGTAGAAACAAAAAAACAGCTTCTTGCCCGCGTGAATTATTACCGCGAGATGGGTATCTATGACTTCTACCGCCAGCAAATTCCCGAAGGAATGCAATTAGAAATGCCCAAAAGCGCAAAACCGGTGGTTGCTCCAGTCGCGTCCGCAACTGTTCTTCCCGTGGTCCCCACGATTGCGGCGAATGGCGATAAGAGCGCCGCGCTGCGCATCATTCGTGAAGATATTGGCGACTGCACCCGCTGCCGCCTGCACAGCGGGCGCAACAAGCTTGTCTTTGGCGTAGGCAATCTGAATGCGGACATCATGTTCGTCGGCGAAGGCCCGGGGGCCGACGAAGACCTGCAAGGCGAACCCTTTGTTGGCCGTGCCGGGCAGCTACTCAACAACATGATCAGCGCCATGGGCATCAAGCGCGAAGACGTCTATATTGCCAACGTGGTGAAGTGCCGTCCGCCGGGGAACCGCACACCGGAAAAAGACGAATGCGACACATGTTCGCCATTCCTGATGCGGCAGATCGAAGTCATTAAGCCTAAGGTCATTGTGGCGTTGGGGGCAGTCGCTGCGAAAAACCTGTTGGGGATCAACGAATCCATGGGCAACATGCGCGGCCGCTGGTATGACTTTAAAGGAACCAAGCTCGCCGCCACCTACCATCCGGCCTATCTGTTGCGCGACCCACGGCAAAAGAAAGAAACATGGAAAGATCTTCAGATGGTGATGAAGTACCTGGGCCTGAACCCGCCAGAAAAAGTCGTGGAGAAATAGGAATTTTTTATTACATCCCGAACCCGTCTTTGAGTGAGGGATCTCTACGCACTTATATAAATTCAGGGAGATGACGGATCGGTATCGTTCGGTTCTGGAATCTTTGCCATAGCAAAGGGTCACGGTAGCCCTTATGATTTTCGTTGCGATAGGGATTCCTCGCTGCGCTCGGAATATTCTTTGTCGCTGTGCTCGGAATGTTCTTTGTCGCTTCGCCCGGAATACTTCAGCATAATATCCTTCCATGACTCTTCTCACGCTTGCCGTTGTGTTGCTGGCAACATTCACATTCCAAAGCACCGCAGAAGACCTGGGTCCGCTGCTGGAGCCAATCCGGCAAAAGCATGATCTGCCGGCCCTTGCCGGAGCTATTGTCACCAGCCGCGGAGTATCTGCCGTTGGCGCCGTAGGCGTGCGCAAGTATGGAACTAAGATGCCCGTGACCGTTAATGATGAGTTTCATCTGGGCTCCAACACGAAAGCAATGACTGCCACATTGCTCGCGCTTTTGGTGGAAGGCGGCAAACTTTCATGGACGGAAACTTTGGAGCAGATATTTCCCGAACTGGCCGGCAGAATGAATCCGGCATATCGCAAAGTGACCGTGGAGCAGTTGCTGGCCCACCGCGCCGGATTCAGCAGCGAGAGTTGGCCCAGAGGCAAAACTTTTTCTGATATGTATGAGTTGCCAGGATCGCCCCGCGAACAGCGGCGTGCGTATATCGCCATGGTCTTGGCTGAAGCTCCGGTCAACGAACCTGGCAAGGAATATCTCTACTCCAACCGCAGCTATGCCGTAGCCGGCGCTATTGCTGAAAAGATTGCCAACGACTCTTATGAAAACCTGATGCGGAAACGTATCTTTGAGCCTTTGGGAATGGCGACTTGCGGGTTTGGCGCCATGGGCACTCCAGGCAAAATAGACCAGCCCTGGCAGCACACGGCGATTGCCGGAAAACACCAGGCTATCGAACCGGGGCCGCGTTCTGATAATCCTCCTGTAATTGCTCCGGCCGGTACAATTCATTGTTCCATCGGCGACTGGGCCAAATTTATACAGGCGCACTTGAAGGGTGAAACGGGAGAGCAGGGAATTCTCAAGCCGGAAACGTTCAAGTATCTACACACTGCGCCGATGGGCGGCAACTATGGTTTTGGCTGGATCATCACCGAACGTAAGTGGGCCGGCGGGCGCGCCCTGAATCATGCGGGCAGCAACACCCAAAATTATGCTGTGGTATGGATGGCCCCTGCCAGAGACTTTGCTGTTCTGGTGATGACCAATCAGGCAGATAGCGGAGATCAAACGTTCAAAGCCTGTGATGAAACGGCGAGCGCGCTCATTCAATCTCTGGCGAAACGGTAAAGTGTTTTACCGTAGAGTGCACAGAGGCCGCAGAGAGGGTTTGAATCAGAGTGTGCACCGTATTAATCAAATCAGTCAATTTACAATCATCGGAGCACAAATCTGGTAGGGATTCCTCGCTGCGCTCGGAATGTATGAGAGACATCAACAACTCACCGCAGTTCTGTGATGTCGCTCTGCCAGTCCCGCTGGACATGGCATTCACCTACCGGATTCCGGCGCAGATGCCGGTGGTAGGCGGGCGGGTGCTGGTGCCATTCCGCAATGAGCGCTTTTCCGGCGTGGTCATGGCCATTCATGAGCGTCAGCCGGAAATCAAAATCAAAGACCTGCTCCAGGTGCTCGACACCGAGCCGGTGCTGGACCCATCGCTCATGGAATTGGGCGATTGGATCGCTCGCTATTATCTTGCCCCTATCGGCGAAGTCTTGCGCACCATGCTGCCGCTGGCTGCTGAGATCAAGAAAGCCAAACTCTACTGGATTACCGACACCGGACATGAAACTCTGCATGCTTCGGCCACCACAGGTTCTTCGCGGCGCTCGCGGCAGGAAATTGACGCGCAGATGCTCGAGTATGCGGTTCTCGACTACCTGAGCATGTCAGACGAAGCGTTGGAAGGCACTATCCGCTCGGCCACCGGCGCCAGCCGCCAGACGCTCGACAACCTGGTACGCAAGAAGTGGATTGCCCGCAAAGATGCTTCCTCTACCCGCGATGCCCGGCGCACGATTCAGATTGCCGTGCTCAAGGCAGCAACCGGCAAGCTCAACGATAACCAGCGGAAGATTATTGCGGCGCTGGAGCAGGCAGGCGGACGGATGAACGTAGATGAACTACGCGATCTGGACGTGCCTCGCACTACGCTGCACACGCTGGTCAAGCGCGAGATCGTGGAACTGGTGGAAGAGGCCGCCGATTTCCATGTGACCAGCATGAAGAAGCGCGGCCCTTCGCATCTGGACTTCATCTTCAACCCGGAGCAGAGCGTAGCGCTGGAGGCCATTCTGAAATCGGTGGCAGCCAAAGAATTCTCAGTCTCGTTGTTGCACGGTGTGACCGGATCAGGCAAGACTGCGGTGTATCTGGCTGCCATGCAGGCGGTGCTCGAATCGGGACGCGCCGCCATTCTACTGGTGCCTGAAATAGGTCTTACCCCGGCGGCCGCCGCCAACCTGCATCAGGTATTCGGAGACGAGGTGGCCATTCTGCACTCGGCGCTTACCGGCGATGAAAGGGCAGAGCAGTGGCACCGCATTCGCCGCGGCGAGGCCCGCATTGTCGTGGGCACGCGGTCTGCGGTGTTTGCGCCGGTCCCGAACCTGGCGCTGATCGTAGTGGATGAAGAACACGACCACTCCTACAAGCAGGAAGAGACGCCCCGTTATCATGGCCGCGATGTCGCCGTGATGCGCGGCAAACTCGCCCATGCCGCTGTGGTGCTGGCTTCAGCCACGCCCTCCATCGAGTCGTATCACAACGCCAAGACGGGCAAGTACAGGCTGCTTCAGTTGACCGGGCGGGTCGAGCGGCGTCCGCTGCCTGAGGTGGAAGTGGTGGACATGCGATTTGAATTCCAGAATTCCGGCGAAGACCGCATCTTTTCCAATCAACTGGTACAGGAGGTGAGCGAGCGCCTCGATCGCGGCGAGCAGGCCATGATTCTGCTGAACCGGCGCGGCTACTCTTCCGTGGTGCTGTGCCGTTCCTGCGGCGAAACCTTGCAGTGCAAGAACTGCTCCATCTCCATGACCTTTCATAAGTCCGGCTTTCGCATGGAATGCCACTACTGCGGATACAAGCAGAGTGTCCCCAAGCTCTGCCCGGCCTGCAACAGCGAGCACATTTTTTTTCTGGGCGCCGGATCGGAAAAAGTAGAGGAGCGTTTGCACACCGCATTCCCGCAGGCGCGCATCGGACGCCTCGATCGCGATACTGTCCGCAGCCGCCACGACTTTGAGCGCGTGCTCAACCAGTTCCATGCCGGTGAGATCAACCTGCTGGTGGGAACGCAGATGATCGCCAAAGGGCATGACGTGCATGGCGTCACTCTCGTAGGGGTGGTTGGAGCGGATTTCGCGCTCAGCTTTCCTGACTTCCGCGCGGCCGAGCGCACCTTTCCAACTGCTGACTCAGGTTGCCGGACGGGCAGGGCGCGGCGAGACTCCCGGCAAAGTCATTCTGCAAACATTTCATCCTGACCACTACGCAGTGCAGCTTGCGCAGCAACATGATTTTCTGAGCTTCTACGAGAAAGAAGTCCGTTACCGGCGCTGGATGCACTATCCACCATTCAGCGCGCTCGCCAATGTGCTGGTGCGCAGCGACAAACTCGATCAGGCATTGAAATGGACAGGACAGCTAGGCAAGTGGTTTGAATCCACGGTGAACGACGGCGTGCGCGTGCTCGGCCCATCGGTCGCGCCCATCATGCGCTTGAAGCGCGATTACCGGTATCACTTTATTGTGAAAGGGGCAGGCCGCGAGAAACTCAACGTAGCGCTTAAAAAGATGCTGGCCTTTACCGAGAGCAATAAAATTCCAAGGACGAATGTGATTGTGGATGTGGATGCTTTGTCGTTGATGTAGTTCAAAATTCCACCACGGAGAGACGAAGGCACGGAGACTGTCGAGATCGGGTGATCGGGAGATCGGGTGATCTGAAAATAGGGTCATCGGGAAATCGGGTCATTGGGAAATGGAAACCCAAATTCGACAATATGCGCGAGGGTTAAGAGAGACCGCGCAACGAAGATAGCCAGAGACTTTGAGTCTGCCCAATCAAGCCTTGAGAATTTCTCCGTGCCTCAGTGTCTCCGTGGTGATCCGTCCGTGGTCATCGATTCGAAATTATTTCCCCGAGCGAAATTCCACGACCATGTCGCGAATCCCTGTACCTACCAGCGGCGCATAAGAAAATGTAAGCAGCATCATTACCAGCGCAAACACCGCCAGCAGCTTGCGTTTGGCATTCAGCCCCGGCCATTGCGGCACCGGCGGATGTCCAATCGTGAGCCGCAACACCACTGCCCACATCAGCCACATGGCCGAGAAAAACCAGGCCAGTGGCAACAATAACGCAATGGTAATGAACGTTACCGGACGATGCAGCCGCGGGTTCACGCCGAAGATGATATGGCCGCCATCAAGCTGTCCGCCGGGCATCAGATTCAGCGAGGTTGCAAACATTCCCACCCAGGCGGCGACCGCCGCAGGATGTAGGTTGATCTGCTCCAGACTGATCTGCGCTACAGAGGCATGGCTTCCAAACGCAGCCAGCGTCCAGTGGACCACATTGAAGATCAACGGCAGTCCTACTACCACCTCAGAGTCGCCGGTAGTGGCCGTAATGGGCCGCGATGCGATCAATCCCAGGAACAGCACAGGCACGGCCACTATGAATCCAGCGATAGGGCCGGCAATGCCAATATCAAAAAGATCGGCGCGGCTGCGAATGGGCGACTTGATGCGGATAAACGCTCCCAGTGTCCCAATGAGAGTGGGTGCAGGAATAAAGAATGGCAGGGTGGCGAATACCTTTCGCTTCACGCACAGCACGTAATGTCCGAACTCATGCGCGGTGAGAATGCCAAGCACGCAGGCCGAGAACGGCAAGCCCAGAAGCAGCCTGTGCCAGTCGGAAAGAGTCCAGGTCCAAGGGAAGAAAAGTCCCTGATCGGGCGGCATTAGACCCAGATTGTGTTCGAAGTTGTATTGCATGCGAGCGCCGATGCACAAGGTGCTCAATACGGTAAGAAGAAAGAGCAGCGCATGGAGCCAGTAACGGCGTTTAGGCGGCGGGATGACGATGACCCTGACTTCCTGTCGCTCAGGATCAAAGATCTGGTACTCCATCGGAGACAGGGGGTTCTCTGGCATGAAACTGCCGGTCCAGATCAGTCTATGGACTGCAACTCCTTGCCCGGCTTGAACCGCACAGCCTTGCCGGGAGGTATGTTCACCTCTGCTCCGGTGCGCGGATTGCGCCCGATGCCCGTCTTGCGCGGCCGCACATTGAAGACACCAAATCCGCGCAGTTCAATGCGCTCGCCCTTGGCCAGCGCCTGTTTCATGCTTTCAAACACGGTTTCCACAGCCAGTTCAGCTTTGGTTTTGGTGATGCCGGTCTTGGTCACTACTTCGTTGATAATATCGAGCTTGATCACAAGCAGGCTCCTCAATTGTGCGGAAGAAGCGTAACTTGCAGATAATATGGGACTTCTACGCATATTGTCAATGGAACAATCTGCTTATAAGATGGGCCTTCGCCGTCATAAAAAAATACCAACAGAAAGCAGGCCGGCCCCGGCCTGGGACCCGGACAAATAATGGCAATCAAAAGCGACCGCTGGATACGCCGCATGGCGCAGGAATATGACATGATCAACCCCTTTAACGACCGCCAGGTGCGTGAAGGAGTGATCTCTTACGGAGTCTCTTCCTACGGCTATGATTTGCGCGTAGCAGATGAATTCAGGATCTTTACCAATGTCAATTCCGCAGTTGTAGATCCTAAACGATTCGACGAACGCTCACTGGTTACCGTGCAGGGAGAGTCGGTGCTGATTCCACCTAACTCTTTTGCGCTGGCCCGTTCGGTCGAATACTTCAAGATTCCGCGGGACGTGCTCACCATCTGCGTAGGCAAATCTACCTATGCGCGCTGCGGCATCATCGTGAACGTAACTCCTTTTGAGCCGGAGTGGGAAGGCTTTGTCACTCTGGAAATTTCCAACACTACTCCGCTACCCGCGAAAGTCTATTCCAATGAAGGGTTGTGCCAGATCCTGTTCTTCCAGTCGGACGAGGCCTGCGAAGTGAGCTACAAGGATAAAAAAGGTAAGTATCAGAAGCAGACGGGGATTGTGTTGCCGAAATTGTAAATAGCGCGCTACTAGCCGCTAGCTTCTAGCATTGGCTCTTGTGTCTTGAGTGCGACCAGAATTGATGTACCCCAAGAAAAAAGCTGTGAGCCGCGCAGGGGAGCGTCTCAGAGCGGTGCCGAGCACCGTCTCTACAGGAAACGGCATGGCGCGGCCATAAGTTCGTTGTTGTGCACGCAGTAGACGTAGCATGCTACGTCTCTACCAATGGTTTTGGTAGATGTTCAAGGAGCCGAACCTATATAAGTGTAATCGGACGGCCAATGCAGACACATGCGGATGGATCTGTTCGCTTTGATCTGCGGTAGATCCTGAGAGCGGATCTACTCGCGACGGTTGCCGGCGCTGTTGGTGTTTTCTCCGGCCTTGAAGATGTAGCGGATAGCAGGCTTATAGATCAGCAAATTGGTGGAACCGTTGCGGTTCACCTTGATGCAGTTACGATCGTACCATTCGATGGTGCCATGCACCTGCTCGCCGTCTTTCATCACGATGACCACCGGAGTCTTGCTCTGCATCTGCTTCTGGTAATAGAAATTTTCCGCGTGGGTCTGGTCGGGTGGCGACATTCTCTTCATCGCGGGCACGCGGTCGGTGCGCTCAAGGCGCTCGCGGCGTTCGGATACCGGTTCAGTGCGCGGCGAAGGCCCGCTAAGCGAAGGCCGGATCAGCTTCCTATTGATGAACTCTTCCTGTGTGGGATCGGGGGCCTGGCGGGCTGCTGTTGACTCCATACCGTCCTTCATTTGCTTATTTACTCCAATACTCAGCGGGCATGGTACACCGTGGCGCAAAAAACACCATGGAGGGAAGCTGGTAGGCTGAACCCAGGCACGCCGGCAATTCTGTTTGCAGGTTGTAGTAACCGTATCACAGCATAGCTGTGGATTCAAACACTTCCGTGGCCTTGTACTATTTCCCGAAAGCGTTTGTTACTTTAGATTTTCGAATATGCAGGAATTCTCCGAGGCATAGGATGAACGGCTGTGCCCGCGCGTGCTCCAGCTTGTACTAACGTTAAGATTTGTTTACTGTCCTTACGTTGGTTACTTCTCAAGAGCCAGTGAAAACGCATCCAGCGACAACGAGCGCAGCACATTCCTTCTCATTCCGCTCTGCACCTGGCCGAGTTGCTGCGTAGCCTGCGTAATCCATTGGAAGTCCACGCTTCCGGCCAGTGACTTCAGTTCTCCGGCAATGTCAATATTGCGGACCAGGTCGGTGGCCCCCGAATGCATGGCCAAAAGGTCGCGCAACAGGGAGTAGACGGCCCCCAGAAGCTGGTCAGTCTTTTCTTTACCTTCTCCGCCCGCGCGATAGGTTTCGGTAGTGCGGAACAGGTCGGAATGGTCGTCGCGGGCCGCCGAATTCAGCAGCGTGAGCGCGCTTTTGCGCGATTCCATGTACTCCTCGAGGTTGAGCGATTGTGCCCGGCCAATTGCGCCTCCGCTCAGTTTGGCCACCAGTTGCCGCTGGCGCGGATTCCATTGCGGCCGGACTCTCGCCAGGTGTTCTTCCACTTCACGCGTTGAGAGAGCGCCCAGGGCAAAGACTACGCAGCGCGAACGGATGGTGGGCAGCAGGTCTCCGGGATTTCTGGCCAGCAGAAAAATGGTGGCAAACTCGGGCGGTTCTTCCAGGATTTTCAGCAGCGCATTGGCGGCTTCTTTGATGAAGGAAGAATCGGTGAAGATGAAGACGCGCCGCCGCGCTTCAGCAGGGCGGTAATGAATGGTCTCGATCACATGCCGCACCTGGTCTACCTTGATCATCATCTGCGGCGGGTCGGGTGGAATGACCAGCACATCAGGATGCGTCTGGACCAAAATGCGAGTTTCGCGCTTGTCGGTCTCCCTTAGTCCTTCCCGTGCTTCCACCGCTTCCGCGCACCGGGTTTCCAGTTCATTTGCCTGGCCAATACGCTGGCAGTTGCTGCATACGCCGCAATATTCCGGCAGTCCATCGGTCTGGCGCAGGTCGAGGCAGTTCATGGTCTGGGCCAGCATAAGGGCCAGCGTATATTTGCCTGCGCCTTCCGGTCCCGCCAGAATCACGGCATGAGGAAAGCGGTCACGGGCCAGCATCTCCCGCAGCCGACGCACAGTTTCAGAATTGCCATGGAAATCTGAGAAACCCATCCAGGTGATTGTATTCGGAAAGGCTTACAAGCACTTAGATAGCAACTAGCAATTGGCGGTAGTGGGCTACTGTGAGCCAAGTTGCGCGAGTGAAATCCCGATGGTAAATTGAGCCTGTACCTCGCGGGTCCTGCTTTGGCTGTGAATCAGGGACCTTACCTACGTTCCTCCTCGCAGGGTTCGTGGATGGAGGAGATGCGAGCACATCATTCGAGGTGTGCTTGGCTCCCGCTATCCGCGCGAACCGGTTCGCCTCTTCCAAAGGAGAGAACATGCAGTACAAGAAACTTACACCCAACCTTGTTGTTCGTGACGTTGAGGCCAGCATCGCGTTTTATCGTGATGTTCTAGGCTTTCAGCCGGGAATGACTGTGCCTGAGCAGCCGCCCTACGTCTTCGGTTCAGTTAACTTCGGCGAGGTGGAAATCTTCTTCAACCAGCAGCAGGCAGCGGTGGAAGAATACCGATCGTTTGCCGGTAAACCTCTTGGGGGTACGCTGACTCTGTTTCTTGAAGTAGAAGGCGTCGAGGAACTATTGGCCGCAGTGGAAAAACATGGCGCCGAAATCGTTATGCCGCTGGAGAAAAAGTTCTATGGCACGCGGGAATTTGCCATGCGCGATCCGGATGGCTGGGTCATTACCTTCTCTGAACGAGAAAAGTAATTGCGTCTCCGGCAGCCGCGCAACCCGGCTGCCGGAGCGTAATGACGTGTCGAGGAGATGTTCTGAGCACAGCGTAGTCAGGGCTCGACGAAAACCTGATGCCGCCTAAAGCAGGAACTGCTCTCTTTTTATATAATTAAGGCAGTCCCCTTTTTAAGGAATTTCTGGAGCTTTCCACACAATGATCAGGTTTTTACAGAGCGGCAACAAGTCCGCAAAATATTTGTTGGCCGGCATGCTCGGCATTCTGTGCATCGGCATGGTCATGTACCTCATTCCCGGTTTTATGAGCGACGAGAACCTTTCCCGCAACGGCACGGTCGCCAGCATCGGCGGTCAGCAGATCAGCACCGATGACGTAAACCGCCAGACTGCGGCCATGCAGCAACGGCAGCGTTTCCCTGAGGCTTTTCTCCCTTACGTGCGCCAGCAGGCCATCCAGCAATTGGAGCAGGAAGCCGAACTTCGCTACCAGGGCGAGCAGATGGGTTTGCGCGTCTCCGACGATGAGGTCAGGGACGAGTTGCATGACGGTCCTTACGCGGAAACCTTCTTTCCCAAGGGACAATGGATCGGCAAAGAAAGTTACGAGAAGTTGTTGCAACAAAATGGACTGACCCCGGATGTATTTGAGCGGGACATGAAGCTGCAATTGTTGGCGAGGAAGGTCATGGGCGCGGTGGTCGCCGGCGTTGATGTGGCCCCCAACGATATTGAAAAGTCTTACAAAGAGCAGAATGAGAAGGTGAAGTTCGAATACGCGGTCATCAGCCTGGAAGACGTACAGAAGCAGATCAAGCCCACTGATACCGAGCTCCGTTCGTTCTTTGATACCAACAAGGCCCGCTACCAGAATGCCATTCCGGAAAAACGCCAGATCAAATATTTCGTGATTGGCGACCAGCAGGTGCAGAATGCAGCCACCGTTACACGAAGCCGATCTGGAAAAGTATTTCAGAGACCATCAGGACGAATTCCGCGTGCCTGACCGGGTGAAGGTGCGGCATATTCTCATCGCTACCCCCCAGAAGCCCGATGGCAGCAAGCCTGACCAGAAAACTATTGACGAGGCACGCAAAAAAGCCGAAGACATTCTGAAACAGCTCAAGAACGGCGCCGATTTTGCGGAACTGGCCAAGAAATATTCCGGCGATCCGGGCAGCGCCAAGGCCGGAGGCGAAATGGGCTGGATCGTCAAAGGACAGACGGTTGCCGAATTCGAGAAAGCGGCCTTCGGCCTGAACAAGGGGCAGATCAGCGATCCGGTGCAGAGCAGCTTCGGCTTCCACATTATCCAGACCGAAGACAAAGAAGCCGCACATGCCCAGAGTCTTGCCGAGGTGAAGGACAAGATCGAGCCTTTCCTGAAGCAGCAGAACATTGCTTCAGCGCTCAACCAGGCTGCCACCTCCGCGCAAACCGAAGCTCGCACTCAGAGTATGGAAAAAGCCGCAGCCAAATACAATGCGCAGGTCGTGGACAGCAATCCGGTCAGCCGCACCGATTCATTGCCGGGCATAGGCGCCTCGCCCGAGCTAATGAACTCAATCTTTTCCGTCAACGAAAAAGACGGGCCTACGGCCGCCCGCGCTGGGCAGGGGTATGTGATTTTCCAGGTGGAAAAGATCATTCCTCCGCGCACCCCGTCTTTTGACGAGATCAAAGAGCGCGTAATGAATGACTTCAAGTCCGAGCGCGCAAACGGGCTTCTCTCACAGAAGACCCAGGAACTGGCTGACCGTGCGCATACCGAACATGATTTGAAGAAGGCGGCTAAAGAACTGGGAGCGACCCTGAAGACTAGCGATCTGGTGACCCACAGTTCGCAAGTGCCGGATATCGGTTCCATGAGCGGCCCGGCCAGCGCAGCTTTTGGCTTGCAGCAAGGCCAGATCAGCGGGCCTTTGAATCTGGGCCGTTCGGGCGCAGTTTTACAAATACTCGAGCGTCAGGAACCAGCCCTGGGCGATGAGTTTGCCAAGAACAAAGACAGCGTAAGGGAAGATCTGATTGGCAAAAAGCGTCAGGAAGCCATGCAACTGTTCATGCAAAACCTCGATGCCCGGTTGAAAAAAGAAGGCAAGCTCAAAGAGAATAAAGACGTCGTCGCCAGCCTGACCAAAATGCGAGGGTAGACCCAGCGCTTGCGACAGCATTTCTTTTGTTAGACCAGGGCCAGACAGAAAGTCCACCCTTCTGTCTGGCCCCTTAAACATTCTCCAGCCTGACTCTTCCTGCCCAGACGCGGCTTGAGAATGATTGGAAACGATGCGTTAAAACCAAGTCTGAAAAGCTGCATCTAAGCTATGGCTGTTTGGAATCCGCCGGGACAAGTACAAGTAGCAATGCATCAGGTTCCGCGATTCTACAGCCCGTCCCTGTCACACGAAGTGTGTTGAAACAAAAGTGAAATAGTCCAGCTATGTCATTCGAGCGCTCTGCGGGAATTTTGTTGCACCCTACATCTCTGCCGTCGCGCGGAGGCATTGGCGATTTCGGCCCTGAGGCCTATGCCTTTGTGGACTTTCTGGCTCAGGCCAAACAGAGCCTGTGGCAGATACTGCCGCTTTCGCCGCCAGGGCTGGGCAATTCTCCGTATTCCGCCATCTCGGCATTTGCGGGCAATCCGCTGCTTGTCAGTCTCGAACGCCTCGCCGAACGTGGCTGGATCGAGAAAGAGCGTCTCAGGAATTCATCCCGTTTCCACGGGCTCACCGATTTTGAGGAAGTCAAAGCCACCAAACTACCGCTGCTGCGCGCTGCCGCCCAGAGTTTTCTGGAAGGGGAGAATGGAGTGCGCCGCAACTTCGAAGTCTTTAAGCGTGAGAATGCCTGGTGGCTGGAAGACTTTGTCCTGTTCAATGTAATGCGCGAAGTTCACAACGGGGAGCCGTGGAGCGCATGGCCGAAACAACTGGCCCGGCGTGAACAGCAGGGACTGCACCAGTTCGGGATTGAGTACCAGCGCCAGCTTGAAATAGAACGGGTGATTCAGTTTGCCTTCTTCGAGCAATGGCGGGCGTTGCGGAAATACTGCAAGCAGCGCGGCATCCAGATCATCGGCGACGTGGCCATCTTCGTAAACTATGACAGCGCAGACGTGTGGCGGAATCCCGGCTTGTTCCATCTCGATGCCGACCTTCAGCCCACCTGTGTGGCCGGCGTGCCGCCAGACGCCTTCAGCGCCACCGGACAACGCTGGGGCAATCCGCTCTACCGCTGGGACGTAAGCCGGAGTGACAGTTACGACTGGTGGAGCAAACGCATGTCATGGGCCTTGAAGTGTTGCGATATCGTAAGGCTCGATCACTTCCGGGGCTTTGAAAGTTATTGGGAGATTCCCGCTGCCGAACCCACCGCTGTGAAAGGCAAATGGGTGCCGGGGCCCAAGGATGATCTTTTTCGGGCGTTACGCGACCGCCTGGGCGACCTGCCGTTCATCGCCGAGGATCTGGGCCTGATTACCCCTGAAGTCCATGCCTTGCGGGAGCGCCTGGGCATACCCGGCATGAAGGTATTGCAGTTTGGCTTCGGCGATCCTGGCGCGCACATCTACCTGCCTCATAAATTCGAGCCGAATTGCGTGGTGTATACCGGCACCCATGACAACGATACGACCGTGGGTTGGTGGAAATCCTGTGCGACGCCCGAAGAAAAACAGTATGCCGGCGCTTATGTGGGTCCGGCTGAAGATGGAATTCATTGGGCGTTCATTCGCACGGCTTATGCCTCGGTGGCGAAGCTGGCAGTGGTGCCCTTGCAAGACGTATTGGGTCTCGATAGTGAGACGCGCATGAACACACCTTCACTCTCTGATGGAAACTGGGCGTGGCGCTATGAGCCGGGAATGTTGACTGCCGCAGTAGCGGAAAAACTGGCTATGCTCACAGTCGTGAGTGACCGTGTTCCCGCAGCCTTAGCGGCTAGCCAGCAGAGCAACCGGGAAACTTCTGAAGAGTTCGCGGCATAGCAGGGTGCGGTTGGCGGTGACCCTGATCTTTTCTCCGGTAAAAATATTTTCAAGATACTCGGTGGTGCGCGAAGGCACGGGCAATTCGGTGTCCTGCCACAAGTCTCCCAGCGGCGCACTCATGCTGCCTTGAGCGAGTTGATAGCTGAGCCGGGGCACAGCCACAATCGCCACCTGGTTCTGATGCTCGCGGGCAAAAGCTATCAGGTGATCGCGTTTGGCGCCATTCACGTGCAAAGGCGTGTAGCGGCCTACCTGAAACATCTCACGGTGCTCGCGGCGGAAACGCAGCGCCTGCATGGTGGTCCAGAGTTTGATCCGTCCGTCAGTGTAGTGGGTGAGCAATTCCGCGCACAGCCGTTGCAGGTCACCGGTTTCAGCGCGGCGGTCGAGTTCATCCAAAAGCCTCTGCCGCACTTCATAGTTCACCGGCATGCGGTTATCCGGATCAACCAGGCTCAGGTCCCATAATTCGGTGCCCTGGTAAATATCAGGATTGCCGGGCGCGGTAATCATGAGCAGCCGCTGCGCCAGCGAGTTGATGGCGCCAAAAAAGGCTACCTGCGGCACAAAGGCTTCTATCTGATCGAGAAAGGTGTTGGCGCGGCCGCGTGTTCCCGGCGTGAGTATCTTTTCAATAAAGAGTTGCAAGCGCTTCCACGTACACCGGATCGTCATTGATCCAGCTCAGGTTGACCTTGGCTTCGTGTACCGCCTTGGTCATGTATTGCTGAATTCGGGAAATATACTTCTTGCGTGCTTCCTCGGAACTCAGATCGAACGGCCATGAGCCTACCAGCGTCTGGTACAGGAAAAATTCTTCATTCAAGTCAGGCACATTGCGGCCGTCACCCAGTTGCCGCTTGCGGGTGCGGTTCATTTTGCGCCATTTGAAAACCTGCGCACCCCATTGCTTGGGCATCTCTGAGAGCACATTCAGCCGGGCGCGCACGTCTTCGCTGCGCTTGGTGTCATGCGTGGATGTGGCCAGCATGGAAAAAGGCCACTGCTCGGCACGCTTGAGATTGCCGTCATGAAATTCGTCAACGGGAATGCCGAACTGTTTGGGTGAGCCGCCGACTTCATTGACTGAAATAAACCGGCTGTACACATAGCAGGCCGTATCTTCCATTCCTTTGGCCATGACCGGCCCGGTCAACTGCTGGAACTTCAAAGCAAAGTAAAGCTTCTTGCGATAGAGTTCCGCCTGGTCCTGGTTGTCACGGTGCTTCAGCAGCAGGATGTCGCGTAAGAAATCAAAGCTGGCGGGCGCTTTATCAGGATTGCGGCGCTTGGCCCGCACAATAGCGTCATTGATGTGGGCGCGGTCGCGCTCGGTCATCTGCCCGCGCTCGTCAATATAAGTACGGTAGACAGGGAAGCAGGCGATGGTCTCGCGAATCACGTCACGCAAGCGCCTTGCGAGTGAAGTCGCGGGCGTAGCGGTCGGTGGTGGAAATCTCATCCAGCATATTGGCCAGTACGTTGACCTCGCTGGCCAGGGAAGCGTGCATGATCAGCTTCTTGCTGTTGTAGATCAGGGCGTCCACGTCAGGCGCGCTGCCGGTAAAGCGCTGGTACAGATTGGTGAATGCCTTTTGATTGCGGCGGTCGATGAACACTCCATTCACCAGCGTGGTGAAGTCGTAGCCCGACGTGCCGTCAACCGGCCATTCAGTGGGCAGGTCTTCTCCTGGCTCCAATATTTTTTCCACCACGGTATATAGAGGCGCGTGGCGGTTCATCCAGTCGTGCTCTCCGAAGACGTTCTGTATATCAATTTCAATGCCGTTTTCAGCCAGCGGCGGCTTGGGAACGGGGCCTGAGCACTGGCTGGCCGCAAACAGCATTTGCAGGCGCACCATGTACTGCTTGGGATTCAGGAGGCCGTCGCTGTGATCTATGCGCAAACCCTGTACGGCATCTTCGGCCAACAGCTTGCGCAAAAGCTGGTGCGTGGCGGCAAAGACATGAGGATTTTCCATGCGCAGGCCGACCAGGTCATTCACATCGAAGAAGCGGCGATAATTGATCTCCTCGCCGGACACCCGCCAGTGCGCCAGCCGGTAAACCTGGCCTTCGAGCAGGCGGTGCAGCGTATCAAAGCTGCGCGGCTCTCCGGGCCGCCCGTTGCAGAGCGCCACTGCCTTTTCGGCCAGAGAGCGTACCTCTGGAACCTGCTGTATGAGCCTGTTCAGCGTCTCGGTCAAGGGCCCAATGGCCCGACGCCGCTGCCTTACCAGTTCTCCTTCGCTGGCGCTGTGGGAGGGCAGGTTCCGCAATCCGGAGAGCACGTTGCGCAATTCCTGGTGCTGAATCTCGCCGTTCAGCGGATCGAAAATTACCGGAATAGTCTGCGGATCAACCGGCAGCCTGTTGTCGTAATACTGAATATGAAAACCGTTTTCGTCCAAAACCATCTGAATGTGTCCGGCTTCCAGTTCAGCGCCGTACTGGTCGCCGAGAATAGGCAACAGTAATTTGTTGTGCAGTTCCGGCTTTAACGGATTCCAGTCAATATCAAAGAACTCGGCAAATTCTGAGGCGCGTCCGTTGGCCAGCACGTCTGACCACCAGGGATTCAATCCCAACCCCACACCCATGTGGTTGGGCACGAAATCCAGAATCTGGCCCATGCCGTAGTGCTTCAGCTCCCTCACGTAATCCTGAAATTCTTCGTAGCTGCCGATTTCCGGGTTCAGGGAATTGTGGTCGGTAATGTCATATCCGTGGGGGCTGTTGGTGCGCGCCTTCAGAATGGGAGAAGCATAAACATGGGAGACGCCCAAGGCATGCAGATATCCCACCAGCCGCCGCGCATCTTCAAAGCGGAAACCGGCGTTGAATTGAAGCCTGTAGGTTGAAAGCGGACGGCCAGTCCGCTTCTGTGACGCAAGCCGGTCGAGGCATTCAGAGATGCCGCTGGTTTCGGTAGTGAGTATGGCTGGGTTCGATCGCATGCGGGCGTTGTCGGGCAGAAACTCTCCATTGCTTAGATGCACCAATTGCCGCCCATGAAGCGCGTCTGAAATCGGCCCCGGAGCTTTACTAATTCGCGCAGACCATTAACAATAAAAGTTTGGAATAGGAGCAAGAGCAACGCATGGTAGCTACTGGTGAACTCATTCGCATGATGAATTATGTTGACGATATTGCCGCCACCCTGCGCCGGGTGCAGGTTGGCGTTACAACCATGACCGATGAAGAGCGCAAACGGCTGGCGGATTACATGAAGAAGTCTGACCCCAACTTTCTCGCCATCTTAGAGAGCCTGGAAAAGAGCAAGTGAGTGGCAGTGGTCCGGACGATTGCCGTCATTGGGGCCGGCATGGTGGGGCGGGGCATTGCCCATGTGGCCGCTCTGGGCGGTTATCGGACCATACTCGAGGACATTCTGCCGGCCAGCCTGCGCCGCGCTGAAACTGAAATTCGGGCGCACCTCGATCAGTCCGCCGAACGCGGTCTGGTCGAACAAGCCGAGGCCGAGGCTGCCCTGGCGCGGTTAGAGTACGCCTCAACCGTGGAAGAGGCGGCCCGCGCAGCCGATCTGGTCATTGAGTGCGTACCCGAAGAACTGGAATCGAAGCTCGAGATTTTTATCTTGCTCGATAAGGTTTGCCGGCCGGATACCATGCTGGCCTCCAATACCACCGCCTTGAGCATTGGTGAGATCGCTTCTGTAACCTACCGACAGCGCAAGTGTCTGGGCATGCGCTTTGTGCATCCCGTACACGGCATGGAACTGCTCGAAATCATGCGCACCCCCGAGACAGACGAAGAAACGATAGCCGCCTGCTCTGAAGTGGGGCGCAGGATGGGGAAGCGCGTGGTAGTCCTGGAAGAATCGGGTGATCTGAAGATCGGGTGATCTGAACAATCGGGATATCGGGTCACCGGATCAGGACGTCCAATCAGGTTCTCAAATCACACAATTGCCAACTCACTCCAATTGCCAATTCTGCAACTCTCCCATCCAAATTCGCAGTTTCTTGTAACCTTTCTTGCCTGTTATGCGTATTCTGTTTGAACACCTAGGCAATCTGAAATCATGCTTAAACGAACCATCATCGTTTTCCTGCTTGCTGTTTGCGTTTTCGCCGAAGCCGGGCGTTTCGAACGGCAGGTAAAAAATAATGTGATCATTTCCCAGAATGATCCCAGAGCACAAATTCATCTGCCCGCGCCGGCACGGTATGTTGGCGCTGACCGTTGGGAACTCTATGGCGTCGCCGATTGCGAATTGCACGCCTTTGTCGAGGCAGACAGCCAGAAGACCGTCCAGAGGCTCTATTGGGTGCAATTTGAAGGCTATCTTCCGACGAAGCCGGACATGAGATATCAATATGATTCGCCAATTCATACCACGATCGGCGGCATGGACTTTTATGTAGATACATGGCCCCGCTCCAACACCGAAGAGATGAGAGCCGGTTCTGATCGTGAGCACATCGAAGCGCTGGTCCGCGCTAAGCGGTACAAGATGCCCGCGGGAATGATGTACGTCCGCCTGGTGCATTTGCTCAATGAGCAGAAGCGCAAAGAATTGATGATTAGGTAAGTATCCCATCAGCACAAGTACAGCTATAACCTCAAAAAATCTGTGAAATCCCCGCTGATTTTCGCTTTTTATTCTTGCGCTCTCGTTTGCTGCTCTGCTATTGAGGTAAGCAGGCTGCATCACTGGTTGCACAGTGACGCAGCCCTAACCAAAGCACCGCACAAGGAGATGCAATGGCTGATACCAGTCTACGGCAGCGTTTCGAATTTCCCGAAGTCAAAGGCAAAACCCTTAGTGGAATTGAGGTCTCTTCCGATTCCGAATATTTCGGAATCACAGTCAGTTTTCAGGATAAGACCGCGCTCACTTTCACAGTCGAACCACGTGTTGCTGTTTTTCCCGTTCTGGCTGATTGGACAAACGGAGAAGAGAAAATTGTCAAAAATTACCGTGCTGTCCGCAGTAGGAACCTCAAAACATAACTGCTGTACGTTTCACATTCGGCCCACCTGCTGAATGGGTGGGCTTTTCTATTCACCAGATGCCGCGAATGGTGGAGTGTTTGGGTCAAGCAGGGGCGCTGGATGGATATGCGTAGGCAATTCGTTAAAGTTGATGACCACCATCCCGCCCCTCTCTCCCAAAATCTTGACTCGCGGGTCGTTGCTGTAGATGGTTTTCACTTGCTCGGTCATTGCAATGGCGACAATCTGCCTATCAACCTTTATGACTCCCCAATCTCCTGTAGCTCCGCCACGTTTACCAATCGTTGAAATGTCAGCAGCTAAAGTATCAGCCGATTTAACAGCGGCGATTTCGTCAAACGGAACGATTCTGAATCGCGTTGCCTTATGGAGAATGTCGAGATACTTAGGCGTTGCCGCACCAGCATATACCAGCACTTCTCCAAGCACCGGAGTAGGAACGACTATGCGCTCATTTGCTTGCTGGAGTTTCAATACCAGCTTGTCCACCCATTTTTTGTCATCAGGCCCCGAACCAGGAACCGAATCAGAGAGGACATGCAGCAAGTAATTTGTGTCAAACACGACCATTACGACTCACCATTGCGCAGATTGCGTAATTCTTCTACAGCGTCTTTAACATTGCCCCAATTGCTTCCAGAAACACTACGCAGACGATCTACGACGGATGCCAACGGTTCATCTTCAAGGGGTTCAAATCCGTTTATGACAAACCTGTATCGCACCCATTCGCCTTCAAGTGTGCGCTTCCATCGTGCCTCACCATTGACGCGCACAAATGTCTTAAACAGGTGTTCTCCAATGCCAGCAGCTATGTCACGCTTTGCGGTGCAATAATGAAATTGTTCCCCATCTTGAAGATGTACAGGAACCATCTCTTCTTTTCCGCCCACGCGAATGGGGATTCCTTCAAGAGTTGCAGGTTGCACGATAGGCGGGTAAACGACGACCGACTCAGCGCGCACACCGGGAAACTCAATAACATTGGAATTATGGTCGTCAAGAATCAGAGCAGACCATTCGTCACGCCTAAGCCGCGCATCAATATTTTGAAACGGCTTGTAAACGTCATCCGGGGCATCAGGTGTTCCCACAACGCTGAGACGTTGCCTGACATTCAGTTCTGCATCGAAGTCAATCAGGAATGCAAGGTCAGTGCTTTGGTCTTTGATTTCGACAAGATGGACACCTTCATCGCCGAAAAGCGCAGAGAGGTCTTTCACATACTCAGCAAGCCGACTAGCGGCTATCTGGTCGGGCTTCACTTCCGGGATTTTAAACGTGAGTCTGCGCTGCTCTGGCATTGTATTATTCCTACCGTCTGCTATGATTAGGTAGGAGCAATCTCTCCTGATGCTGCAAACATCAGAACGAGATGTTATATGTCAAAGCCAATCAATAACACCAGTAAAAAGTCTGAGGCTGAATCTCGGGAGTTCACACGCTCAGATTTCCTAAACCTAGTTCAGAGGGCGATTCAGTCGCCCTCTAGCAAGCCTTCTCAGAAACCCGATTCAAAATCTCGTTAAAGAGTAGATTCCCCTTGTCTCTCCGGTTGTACCGGAACGAATATTCATTCAAGTAGCTCTGCAAATATTTTTTGGAAACGGCGTGATAAACGCCCCCGATTCCCCTTTTCACAAGAGACCAGAAACCCTCAATCGTGTTCGTGTGAATGCTGTGAACGCCATCCGTTACCACGTAAATTTTTTCAGCGTGATTGATGCGCTTATGCGTGTAATTGCCAACCTCAGCCAAACCGTTGTAGCCAGTCCAATCATCAGTGAACACGGTAGACTCAGGCAGAATTTTCTCTGCTGCAATCTTCCGCAGGTTCGCTTGACTCGCACTCTCAGAAGTCATGCACAGTACACGCCCTTTGCGCTCTTCAGTGTTGCGCTCTACAACGCCAACAACGCAGGTTTTGTGAGATGCACCAGCGGTAGGACGACCACGCTTGGAACCTCTGCGATTGCGACCGCCAACATAGGTTTCATCCATTTCAACTGAGGAACCCTCCAGTTGCACATCCTTCGGACATCAGAGTGCGAATCTGCTTAAACATGCGCCATGCCGTTTTGTATGTGACGCCAGTTTCGCGCTGAATCTGTTTTGCGGAGATGCCGCAACGAGTGGAACCCATCAGGTACATGGCATAGAACCAGAGTCGCAACGACGTTGTGGTCTTCTCAAAGATTGTTCCTGCCAGCGGGTAAATGTGATTGCCGCAATAGTCGCAAGCGTAAGCAGTGCGACCACTCACCCGATGATGCTTGCGGTCAGTTCCGCACTTCTCGCAGATGGGTAACGCCATTCGGCCATAGCGCTGCTCTTTGATGCGCTCAAGGCAGACATCATCAGTCGGAAATTCAGTGTTGAACTGCTCTAATTGTGTACCGCAGGTGGGCCGGAATGCGTCTGTCTCCGATTCATGACAGAAACATTTTGCCATTTGTTCTACTTGTTGTCAAGGGATAATTACCGATGATTATTTACGGCGAAGACTTGTCGTCCACCGGCTATTCGGCTGCTGACCTGCAAGACGGGGGCAAAGCCCACGACCAATGGGCCACTTTACAAAAAGGCCTGGTAGAAAGAGCAAAAGAGAAGATCGCAATTAACATAAATCAGTAATCCGTCGTGCTTAATCCATAAATCTCCGGCTGAGACGTAATGGGCTACGTCACTGTGCGCAAGGACGAATTCCAAGGTCAATCACACGGCCGGCCTATCCGCGAAATTACCAGATTACCCAATCCCGTTAACCTTTCCCTCTGCCGGCAGTCTAATTTCGTGGAACCTGCCACCCCTGAATTACGTATTCCTATTCATCACATTTATGCGAATGGTCCTGGATATTTTCGGGCAGATGCTGCGCACCCTGTGGGCGCACAAACTGCGCTCCTTCCTCACCATGTTCGGCATTGCCTGGGGGGTAGGTTCATTGCTGCTGCTGGTTGGCCTGGGCGAAGGCTTCCGCTCCGGCAACAAGCGCCAACTGGAAACCCTGGGCCAGGACATCATGTTTATCTGGCCGGGGCGCGTACCTGCCGTCGAAGGACAACACCAGGGCATGAAGCCCTATTACCTCACCAGCCGCGATGCGGAAGACATCCGCAAAGAAGCCAAGCTGGTCAGCGAGGTTTCGCCGGTACTCATGAGGAATGACATTCGCGCGCTCAGTGACTTTGCCACCAGCAACGGCCAGGTGATTGGGGTGAGCGCCAACTTCGACAAGATCCGCTGGCTGCCCATGGGCGAGGGCCGCTGGCTCAACGATTCAGACGATAGCGAACGCCGTAATGTGGCGGTGCTGGGATACCAGATGATGCGCAACCTCTTTCCCGGGCGCCCCTCCATCGGCAGCACCATCCTGCTCAATGGCGTTCGTTTCGACGTAATTGGAGTGCTGGCCAGCGTGGGCCGCGATGAGAACAACTCCACCAACTTCCGCGTCTATGTTCCTTACCAGACCATGAAGCTGTTTTTCCCAATGAAAGATAAAGATGTAGACAGCGCGGAAGACATCACTTTCATCAATTGCAAACCGGTGAGCCGCGACCAGCATACAGCGGCGGTGGAAGAGATACACCGCATCATCGCGCGGAACCATGGCTTCGATGTCCATAACAAAGAGGCGTTTGAGCAGTGGGACACCGTGCAAAGCCAGGAGACTATCGGCAAAATCTTTACCGCCATGGACATGTTCCTGGGCAGCGTAGGGCTGGTGACTCTGGGACTGGGCGCAATCGGCATTATCAACATCATGCTGGTATCGGTGACCGAGCGTACCCGCGAGATCGGGTTGATGAAGGCGCTGGGCGCGACCAATCGCAGCATCCTCATGCAGTTCTTTTTTGAAGGAGCATTTCTCACCCTGTTCAGCGGAGGCATTGGCATAGCTGTGGCTGCGGCCTTCATGGCTGCATTAGGAATGCTGCCTGCGCCGCCCGGATTCGATCCGCCGCGACTGGTGCCGGCATCGGCTGCGCTGGCCGTGCTGGCGCTTTCTTTCGCTGGAATCGTTGCCGGACTTTATCCAGCGCGCCGTGCCGCCATGCTCACGCCTGTAGAAGCACTGAGGAAAGAGTAACTCTATGGTCCGCGACCTGCTGGGACAATCATTTCAGGCCATGCAGCACAACCGCCGCCGCACTGCGCTGACCATGCTGGGTATGGCCTGGGGCATCGCTACCGTAGTGCTGCTGCTGGCCTACGGCGCCGGTTTTGGGCGCGCCGTCCGCAATATCTTTTCCAATTTCGGCATGCAGATCATGGGGGTGTTTCCGGGACGCACCTCGTTGCAGGCCGGAGGCTCGAAAGCAGGCACCGAAATTCGCTTCACCCTCGATGATGTGGAGCATATTTCGAACCTGGCGCCGCTGGTTCGCCATATTTCTCCTGAAGCTTCGTTGCAGGGCAATGTGCAGCGGGAAAACCGCAGCTTCCAGATGCCGGTGAGCGGCTTCAACTCCCAGGGACAATCCATTCGCGCGCTGAAAATCGAGAGCGGGCGCTTTTATAACCCGCAGGACGAACTTGAGCGGGCCCATGTGGCGGTGATTGGCTCTGAAGCCAAGCAGAAGCTTTTCTCCGGGGAATACGCCATAGGCCAGAAGATTCGCATTAACGGCATGAGCTTTGAGGTGATTGGCGTGCTTGCCTCAAAGATGCAGGAAGACAACGACAACATCAATCGCATCGTCTACATTCCGTTTGTCACCATGAGCGACCTGAAAGATACGCAATATCTTGACGGCATCTGGGTGGACTATGAAGGCATGGAGTACGAAAAGATCGAAGATAATATCCGCAGCGTGATGGCCAGCTTCCACGGCTTCAATCCCACCGATCGCCGCGCCATCTTCGTCTTCAATGCCATGAAGCAGGTGAATACCTTTGAGATCATCACTCTGGGACTTCAGGTTCTTCTGGCTTTCATCGGCACGCTCACGCTGGGCATTGGCGGCGTAGGGCTGATGAACATCATGCTGGTATCGGTCACGCAACGCACCCGCGAAATTGGCATTGAGAAAGCGCTGGGGGCGCGCCGTAAAGATATTCTGTTTCAGTTTCTCGCCGAAGCCCTGGCCATAACTTTTCTAGGCGGAATGCTGGGCATTGTTCTTGCCTACGGAATCTCGTGGGCCGCCGGTTCGCTCACGCTCTATAGCGCAGTAGCCAAAAATGCCGAAGCCGGTGATATCCGCCTGATCATCTCTCCCGTCAACCTGCTGATCTCCACAGCCATTCTGGTGGTAGTTGGCATTGTTAGTGGCATGCTGCCGGCCTTCAAGGCCTCACGCCTCGATCCCATTGAAGCGCTGCGATACGAATGAGGAAGAATCGGGAAGAATCTGGTGATCTCGTGATCGGTTGATCTGTGTCTGTGATCGGGAAGAGTCGGACCGTGGATATGGCAGCACACAAATCATTGGTAGAGACGTAGCATGCTACGTCTTTCTGTATGCGCAACCACAAACTCAAGGGAACACCATGCGGCATATTGTAGAGACGGTGCTCGGCACCGTTCTGAGACGCGCCCCGTGCGGCTCGAAGATTCCGCATAGGCTGCACTTATGCAAATGCCTCAATAGTGGTTCCACAACGGTTGTACCGTAAAAGGTCGGTCGTCCCTCCGGGACTTTGGTTGTCCTGAACGTACCCGGCATTCCGCTGCCGCTACATGCCGGGCTACTGGCGCACGTGCCTCCGGCACTCCTAGCAAACTTGACTGCAAGAAGATGCATTCAATGACAGCTTCTACGGAACTGCTGTAAACGCAGTTATTCAATTGCACGCTGATTCTCAATTCACCTGCTGCATCTGATGCATGCGACACGACGCAAAGCTAACAACACAAAGCTAGAAGCCAGCAGCTAGAAGCTAGTAGCTGCTTCAATCCCCATTCTGCTTGCGCTCCCTCTGGAAGGGCGCTCCGAGATACTTGCGTGCCTCATCCATAGCGCCCTGGGTGTTGTCGTTGGTTTGCAAGGCCTGGCGATACTCATTCACGGCCCGCTCGCGCTGGCCGGTCGTGTCGAAGATCTTGCCTAAACCGATGTGGCTCCAGACTTCTGTCCAGCGCGGATCATTGTCGCCGCTCAGGGCTTCACGGTATTCATTGGCTGAAGACTGGTAGTTGCGCTGGAGCCAGAAGACCTCGGCGATACGGTAGTGGGCCAGGGAGCTGTTCTTGTTGACTTCCAGTGCCTTGTTGAATTCGGACAAAGCTTCGGTCAGATTGCCCTGAGCAGTAAGTTCCTGACCGCGCCGGATAGCAATCCGCACCTTCAGATCAGGGGAGTTCTTCATCACCCAGTTGTTCGGATCGAGCACCAGCCGCCGGGGCTTGCCGAAAGTCTCCACGGAAAACGGCGAAGATGTTCCAACCACCTCAATGCGCTTCATCTCGCTCTGGCCGTCGGTGTCAACTTTCAGCTCCAGCGGCATGCGGAAGAGGTCGAGGTCTTGGGTGATCTGCCCGACGATACGAAAACCTTTTTTCACACGGAAGACCGTGTATTTCATTTTGAATTCAGGAGCGCCGGTGCCGTCCACCCATTGCGAGAAGAAGGCGGTCAGCTTCTCTCCGTAATTCTTTTCGGCAACAGCTTGCAGGTCGGCCACGCTGGCGGCCTTGCCGCCAAATTCAGCCATGAATTCCTTAATGGTTTTATCGAAAGCTGCGTCGCCGATTACCCAGCGCAGCATGTGAAAGATCATGCCGCCCTTGTCAGTAACCAGCGCCTGGAATTCAGGCGAAAAAGTATCCAGCTTGGCAATGCTGGAAAGCGGCACTGTATCGTAAGCCAGCGCGCCTACTGACATATCTTTGGTGGAATCTTCAAACGCCTGCTGTCCTGCAGCCGAACGCACGTAGCTCATTTCCGCATCGCGGGCGCCACCATCCACCAGCCACCAGTCGTCTTTGCTTTTTGGGCTTATCGAGACTCCCCACCACTGGTGGGCAATGGTATCGGCGAGCAGGCGGTAGTTGGGTTTTTCGGGAAGGTTGCGCCCGGCCATCGCGGCGATTTCAGGCGCCCACCATGCGGGTACCGTGTCATCAGGTAGTTCGACTACATTGAGGTTGGGTGATGATGGGCCGTAAACGCTGGTGAAATATTCGAGTTCTTTTGTTGCGGTGTCGGCATAGACCGCAGCGTAGGATTTTTTATTGGCCAGCGTGTAAGCCTTAACGTTGCCGCCGGTGCTGGTGGTTTGCTGAAATGGACCGGCAATAATGCTGCCGGGAAAGCTGGCTTTCTGCCAACTGAAAGACGAAACTACTTTTCCATTTACATTACGCGGACCGGTGAGTGATGGGCCGCTGCCGATAACGGTCACTCCCAAAGGCGCAGTCACATTGATGGTAGCCGTGAAGCGATCAATACCGTAGTTGGTCACCGGAAACCATCGTCCGGGATACAGCAGATAGGTTGTGTCGTCACCGATGTAGGCCAGCTTCAGGCCTTCCACCGGACTGTCATCAGCCGTGGCCAGCGTACCTTCGTAATCAAATGTAAGCGTGCTCGTAGCTCCCCTGGCCAGTCCATTGGGGAACGATACGCGAATGGCGTTGTCCTGGCTGATGCGCTCAGCCGAGAGAGCGCGTCCATTGGCCTCAGTAACGCGGGTTACGCGCAATCCATTGTTCAGTTCGAAGGTAGCGAAGTTGGTCTCGTCGAGGGCTACAAACCTGACCTTTGCGCGAGCGGTAAGATGGTGCGAGTGCGGAATGATTTCCGCATCAATTACATAATCTTCTGCTTTGACCCGGGACCGTTCAGCTCCCAGCGCGGAAACAACTAAAGAAAGAAAAAGACCGAGGTACAGGGGAGCACGTCGCAGGGGCGGTCGTGCAATATGCATGAAAAACTCTCCAGAGCTGCTGGTAATAATCTTTAGATGTAAATTCTTTCAGAAAAGATGCGTTTGCACCAGTTTCAGGCATTTCTGCCCAGGGCATTCGCGATCTCCAGGGCCGCGCGGCTTACAGGCTCCTGCTCGTGTTCATGGTCCCGAAGCAGGCTCTTTACCTGACGCAGGTCGGTAATGATCTGCTGCCGCTTTGGGCCTTCCGCCAGCAGTGCCCGCAGTTCCCGCACAATGTTTTCGGGCGTAAAGTCATGCTGAATGAGCTCGGTTACGATATGCCGTCCTGCGATCAGGTTGGGCATGGCGAACGTGTCGAGCTTCACCAGCCTGCGTCCCAGCAGCCAGGTAAGCGGCGACAGCCGGTACACCACCACAAAGGGAGTTCCGCTCAGCGCGGCTTCGACTGTAGCCGTGCCGCTGGCCACTATTGCTGCCCGTGAATGGGTCATGGTGGCCCGCGCATTCTCCGTGATCCTGATTGGCACGGCCGCAGAACTGATTTCAGCCAGCAGCCAGTCTCGATTCAAAGTAGAAGCCAGGGGCAGCACATATTCGTATTCGTTGCCCAGCGTGGCAGCAGCCTGAAGCATGGCCGGCAGGTTCATGCGTACTTCTTTGCGGCGGCTGCCGGGTAGAAGCGCAATCCATGGCTTGGCTGCATCCAGTGAATAACGCGAGGCGAATTCTTCGCGGGAGATTCGAGGCTCGGGAACATAAGCCAGCGGATGTCCCACATAGCTGACTTCTACTCCGTGTTTGCGGTAGAACTCCTGCTCGAAAGGGAAGATCACGATCATTTTGCTGACGTACTTCTGTATCTCTTTTACGCGGCCGGAACGCCATGCCCATACCTGCGGGCTCACAAAATAGAAGACCGGAATGCCAAGCTTATGAAGTTGCCGCGCCAGTCGCAAGTTAAAGTCAGGAAAGTCAATCAGAACGGCGGCATCCGGGCGGCGTCTCTTCGCCTCGCCCACAATGTAGCGGAACCTTCCATAGATGGCGCGCAGATGGGTAGCGACTTCAGCCAGGCCAACTACCGCAACCTCACTGGCGTTCACCAGCAATTCGCATCCGGCGGCCCGCATCTTTTCGCCGCCCAGGCCGAAGAAGGTGGCGTTTGAGGAAAGCTGGCTCAGAGATTGAATGAGTTGTGCGCCGTAATTGTCGCCGGAAGCCTCACCGGCGGAGAGCAGAACAGAATTAATCGTCGGCGCTGACTTGGGTAACGCCAAGCTCCTGGTCCTTGTACTGGAGTTGATAGAGCCTCCAGTATATCCCGCGGTGTGCCAGCAACTCCTGATGGCTGCCGATCTCGCGCACATGGCCTTTGTGCATCACGATAATCTTGTCGGCTCGCTGGATGGTAGAAAGCCGGTGGGCAATGATCACCGAGGTGCGCCCTTCCACCATGTGGGTAAGCGCTTCGCGCACACGCAATTCGGTTTCAGTATCAACACTCGAAGTGGCTTCATCGAGCACCAGAATGCTGGGATTATGGGCGAGGGCGCGCGCAAACGAGATAAGCTGCTTCTGTCCCGTGCTCAGCGTGCTGCCGCGTTCCAGCACCGGCTCTTTGAACCCCTCAGGAAGCTGGCGGATAAAGTCGGCCACGTTCACGCTTTCGGCTGCCGCTTCCACCTGTTCATCGGTAATCCAATCGGAGCCCAGCCGAATATTATTTTCGACCGTGCCGCTGAACAAAAACGGGTCCTGAAGCACTACGCCGAAACGGCGGCGCAGATCGGGAATGTCGAGGCTGCGAATATCCATGCCGTCAATGCGGATAGCGCCCTTCTGGATGTCATAAAACCGTAGCAGCAGCGAGATGATGGTGGTTTTGCCCGCGCCCGTATGTCCCACAATCGCGACAGTCTCGCCCGGATTGATGGTGAAAGAGACATCCTGCAAGATCCAGTCATAAAGCGGCTGGTCGCCATTTCCCTGCGCTGCGGATTGCGTGCCATTGCCTGGCGCCGGATGGTTGCCGTTCGCCGATTCGGTCTCAAGCTGCCGGTACGCGAACCACACATGATCGAACTCGATGCTGCCCCGGCCTGTGGCCTTGACCGGTTGCGCCGGTGAAACGATCTCTGCCGGAGCGTCGAGCAGTTTGAAGATGCGCTCGCTGGAAGCCATGGCCGATTGCAGGATGTTGTATTTATCGCTCAGATCCTGAATAGGCCTGAAAAACCGTTGTGCATACTGCATGAACGCCACCAGCACGCCCAGTTCGACAGTGCGGGCCATGACCTGTAAGCCGCCAAACCAGAACACCGCCGCAATCGCGATCGTCGAGAGCACTTCGACTACGGGATAGTAGATCGCATAGGCGAAGATGGCGTCTTTGTAGGCGTCCATGTGCTGACCGTTGATTTTTTCAAACTGCTGGTAGGCGCGCTTTTCTCGATTGAATAACTGCAGAACCACCACGCCGCTTACATGCTCTTGCAGGTAGGCGTTGATTCGTGCAATGGCGGTGCGGATGCGGCGGTAGGAATCACGCACCGACTTGCGAAACACCATGGTGGCCCAGAAGATCAGGGGCAGCACGGCAAAGGTGATCAGCGCCAGCCACCACTTCATGCTCAGCATGATCACGATGATTCCGGTGAGCACAAATACATCTTCAAAAATGGCGACCACGCCGGTGGTGAACATTTCGTTCAGCGCGTCAACATCGCTGGTCACGCGGGTCACGAGACGTCCGACCGGGTTCTTGTCGAAGAAACCGACATGCATGCGCTGCAAGTGGCGAAATATCTGGCTGCGCAGGTCAAACATGACCTTGAGCCCGATCCACTGCATCAGGTACGTCTGGGTATATTCGAGAACGAATGACGCTATCAGCGCGCCCAGATAAATGAGGGCGATCTGGCCGATTCCGGTTAACGGGCGGGAACTGAGCCACGAATCCAGAAAGCTGTGCTGCCGCTCGGGCGCTGCGGAAAGATATTTATCAATGGCGATTTTGGTGAGGTACGGGCCAACGATGTCCGCCCCCGATTTGAGCACAATGGATACCAGGGCGACGATTACCTGCCATTGGTAAGGTCGCAAGTAGCCGATCAGCCGCCTCATCAGCCGGCCATCGTACGCTTTACCTAGTACCTCTTCTTCCTGCATCCCGTTGAAATGTCCTCAGATAGATATTGTATAGAAATTGCGGAGTGACTCGCGTTGCCGGCTGCATCCGTTTCGATTCGCAGGAACTAACTCATACAGAGATGTTTGAGAATGGCCTGCGGTCGCAGATGTTTTGGTTGACGGTGGGCCTTGCCGGGGCTAATATCCTCGAAATCTTTTGCTTAGGCCCTTGGGTACAGTTCGTAAACAGGAGGAAATTTCCAATGAAACGCATCGCAGTGGCCGGTGTCGCCGCTGTTTTATTCCTGCAGCTCTGGGCGATTGCACAAGCTCCCGCATCAGCCCCCAAACCCGGACCTGAGGTCAAGCGGCTGGGTTATTTTGTGGGCAACTGGAAACTGGAAGGCGATATGAAGTCCAGCTCTTTCGGGCCGGGCGGCAAGTTCACTGAAACAGAACAGAATGAATGGATGGAGGGCGGCTTCTTCGTGGTGTCCCACACCAGCGGAACATCGGTGATGGGCAAAACAACAGGGATTGCCCTGATGGGCTACGACCCTCAGGAGAAGGTCTACACGTACGACGGCTATGACAGCATGGGCCAGGCGGACCATTCCAAAGGAACATTCGAAAATGACACCTGGGCATTTACCAGTGACGTAAACATGGGCGGCCATTCGTTCAAAGGACGGTTTTCCATGAAGCAGGTTTCCCCAACTGCTTTGACCTTTAAATACGAGACCTCCACAGACGGCACTACATGGACCACCATCATGGACGGAACGGGAACCAAAACGAAATAACAAAGTATGCCGGCATAGAAGGCCGCACTGGATGTGCGGCCTTATTTTTTTTCAGATTTGTCGTCTTAGATCCTCGTCGAGCAGGATTCGCATGTTTGATTAAACAGCTATGACTGAAATCTGCTGACCGGCTTCATCAAGGAAGGCGAGAACTTGCTCGCGCGTAACGGAAGGAAAGCCTTCCAGGAAACTGTCGATTGATTCACCAGCCTTGAGATATTCGAGAAAGGTTTGCACGGGTACTCGGGTTTCCGCAAAAACTGGAGTTCCACCTAGAACATCAGGCGAAGCGGTGATGATTCGCTTTTGCATACCCCTGATTTTATGCTGAAACCCAGTGCGCCTCAATCAATTGGTTCACTTGGCAGCACATCAAACGTTGTTCTATTCCTAATTCATCTTTCTCAAAACCAGCGCAGAATTCTTCGATCCAAAAGCAATGCAATTGCATACCGCATGTTCAATGGCCATGCTGCGGCCGCTCCTGGGAACGTAATCAAGATCGCATTCCGGATCGGGTTTTTCCAGATTGATGGTAGGTGGAATCTGGCCGTGCTCCATGGCAATAAGAGTTGCCACCACCCCGGCCGCGCCGCAGGCGCCCTGTGGATGTCCGATCTGTGATTTCAAAGCCGACATGGGGACCTGATAGGCGCGGTCTCCCAATGCCAGTTTCATAGCGCGGGTCTCGATGCGGTCATTGAGTTGTGTGGCAGTGCCATGCAGGTTCACATAATGAACGTCATCTGCGGAGATGCGCGCTTCCCGCATGGCAAGCTGTATGGCCCGGGCCGGTTCTTCGCCGCATTCGGCCAGGCGCACGCGATGGAAGGCCTCACAGGTGGAACCGTATCCGGCAATCTCAGCATAAATTTTTGCGCCGCGCGCGCGCGCATGTTCGTAGTCTTCTACCATCAGCATCCAGGCGCCTTCGGCCACTACGAACCCATCGCGGTCTGCATTAAACGGACGCGACCCACGCTCCGGCTCGTCGTTCCACGATGCAGTCATGATCTTCATCAGCGTAAAGCCCTTCATGATGCCGAACGCTAATGGCGCGTCTGCGCCTCCCACCAGCATCATGGGTTGCATTCCAAGCTGGATTTCCCGCAATGCGTGGCCGAATGCATCGGTAGAGGAAGTGCAGCCGGTGGTCACTACGTGGCTCATGCCGCGCAATCCAAAACGCATGCTGATCTCGCTCGAGAGCGTGCCCATGGTGCCGCTGGGAACACTGAACAGGCTTACCTGTTTGATCTTGCCGGTGTAGTAAAGATCGTATTGATGTTCGGAAAAGTCCTGGGCGCCGCCGCCGCTCCCCAGCACTACACCGATATCGCGTTGCTCATTCAAAGAAAGCTTTTGCGTATCAATGCCGGCGTCTTCAAGCGCTTCCGCGGCAGCCGCTATGGCCAATGGAACCACACGTGAAACGTGCTTGCGGTCCATGGGGTCCATCCAGTCAAGCTCGTTAAAGTCCTGAATTTCGCCGGCGATCTTTACCGGCAGCTGCGCGGTATCGAAGCGGGTGATCCGTTTCACGCCGCTTTTGCCATCCAGAATTGCGCGGCAAAACGCCGCCTTCCCGATTCCATTGGGGCTGACTACACCAAAGCCGGTAATGACCGCGCGTCTGAGCATAGGTTGAATTCTAAATTGATTCTTCAAACCTTACGACTTGTTAAGCGATGATCGAGCTAAGAGGTATTCTACAGAACGCATGGATGTTACGGAAAAACCACGGCAAGCGGCGGAATGTTTTACCTCCTTGTGAACCGCCCGCTTCTTTCCGGCCAGGCACCAAGCGCTGAGGATCTGGCTGTTTCCGCATCTATAATGAAACTACAGTATGCCGTTGGGAATCTACATTTCGGTGCCTTTTTGCCGGTCGAAGTGCACGTACTGCAATTTCGCCTCAGGCGTATTTTCTGCCGGACAAATGACTCGTTATGTAGACCGGATATGTGCGGATATTTGCAACTGCCGCAATTTAGCCGCGGAACACGGGGCCGTAGTTCCTGACCAGGTGGATTCCATCTACCTGGGTGGAGGCACGCCCAGCCTGCTGCCCCGGGAGCAACTGCAGCGCCTGTTCCAAGCCCTTGGCAGCGAATTCCAGATTGCTCCTGATGCCGAAATTACTGTGGAATGTGCTCCCGGCACTTTGACCCAGCCTGTTTTGGAATCCTTCGCGCAATGCGGTGTGAACCGCGTGAGTCTGGGCGTGCAGTCGTTTATAGACAAAGAAGCAGCTTCCGTGGGCCGCCTGCATACCCGGGCCAGGGTGTTCGCTGATATCGCAGACCTTCGTGCGCATGGCATCAGCAACATCAACGTAGACCTCATCGCCGGTCTGCCTCACCAAACTCTGTGGAGTTGGAATGAATCGCTCGACCATGCGATTGCTACCGGCGTTCCTCACGTGAGCGTCTACATGCTCGATGTGGATCTTGACTCGCGTCTGGGATTCGAACTGTTGGCTGGAGGCACGAAATACCACGCACAATCAGTTCCCGACGCGGACATTATCGCGACTATGTACGAGACCGCGCGCGAACGCCTGGCGCAGGGCGATATCGCGCAGTATGAGATATCCAATTTCGCCCGCGAAGGTTTTGAATCGCGGCACAACTTGAAATACTGGACGCGCCAGCCTTATCTCGGGTTCGGACTCGATGCTCATTCCATGCTGCCTGGGAACGGCACAGCGGAAAGTGTACGCATGGCTACCACCGACGAATACGACGATTTCTTCGTCTCCTCCGGCATCGAAGCTTTTCCAGTCAGCAGAAGCCAGGCGCTCGAAGAAAATTTCTTTCTCGGGCTTCGCCTCAATCGCGGCCTGAGCCTCGATTCAACGAGAGAGACGTTTGGGTGCGACTTGGAAAAACATAAGGCAGCCATTGAAGAATTGCTTGCTGGTGCAGTGCTAACCCTCGACGGAGATATGCTGCGGTTGACTGACCGCGGACGCATGGTCTCCAATGAAGTCTTTGAAAGATTTATTCTGGAGCATGACAGCTCTGTGGTAATAGCCTGATCCCTCACTTTAAATCATGGAAACAAAACTCGAAAATTCTCAAGCATTCAGCCCGGAAACCAACCGGAAAGCCGCTGCCCGCGCCGCCATCGATCTGCGCAGCGACACGGTAACGAAACCAACGCCAGAGATGCGGCGGGCCATGGCGGAAGCCGAAGTGGGAGACGACGTTTACGGCGAAGATCCAACCATCAATCGGCTCGAAGAACGCTCTGCCCAGATTTTCGGGCGCGAAGCTGCCATCTTTGTTCCCACCGGCACGATGGGCAACCAGATCGCCATCAAGATTCATACCCATCACGGCCAGGAAATTATTTGCGAAGAGCGCGGCCACATTTTCAATTATGAAATGGCGATGATGGCGGCGTTCTCCGGATGCGTGGCGCGGCCCATCTACAGTGAAGACGGCACTCTCACCTGGGCCGAGATCAAAAAACGTATTGCTCCCGGCCTTTACCATCGCTCGCAGACCGGCCTTGTATCGCTCGAAAATACGCACAACATGGCTGGGGGCACCATCTATCCGACGGGTCTGGCGGAGGAGATTTGCGACCGTGCCCATGAGGCCGGACTGCCGGTTCATCTCGATGGCGCCCGCATCTTCAATGCCGCTGTGGCCCAAAACAAATCGGTGGCCGAGATCACAAAGAAATTCGATTCAGTCATGTTTTGTCTTTCCAAGGGCCTGGCTGCTCCGGTGGGATCTATACTTCTGGGCAGCAAGGCGTTCATCGAGAAAGCGCGGATCTATCGCAAGGCGCTGGGCGGAGGCATGCGCCAGGCCGGCGTGCTTGCCGCTGCGGGACTGATTGCTCTGGAGAAGATGCCGGCGCGCCTTGGCGAAGATCATGCCAACGCCAAACTGCTGGCTGAAGGACTGGCGCAGGTTCCCGGAATCCAAATTGATCCGGCGAAAGTAGTCACCAATATTCTCGTCTTCGATATCAGCCGGACAGGCATGAACACAGCCGAATTCAGCCGCAAGCTGGGAGCAAAAAATGTGCTGGCCAACGGCATTAACCCTGAGCAGATGCGCTTCGTCACCCACATGGACGTAAGCCGCGAAGACTGCCTTCATGCCCTGGATGTTATCAGGGCGATGTGTCAGGCGTAGATATCTGACCATTGCTGTTCGCAGTTTTGCTGCCTGTTCTTGCGCCGGAGATACTCATGAAACCCGGAGATACTCATGAAACAAAGAGGACTTCGAGCCACGAGTCTTGAGCGCCAGGGGCGCGCGCCACTACGTAGCCCAAAGGCGGAAGCCTTGGGACTATCGTTCAAGAAAACCATGGAGAGCCCTAGCGCCTGCATTATTCACGGCCAAAGAGCAAAAAGAGAGACAAGGCAGTGTTCATTTAGTGTCGGAATGCAGTAATCGTTGTAAGGACATCGACAGATTGTTCTTAGTGCGCTCCGCTCCAACAGCAGGAGCTGCGCGCAAGCCGCGGCGCAAGGAAGTGTTTCTTTTCGTTCCTTACCCGGCACTCCGCTTCTCATATGCGCAACAGATGCACATCTGAGAAGCTCCGTGACCGGGCTACTTTCGGTCGTCCTGCCGGACTGGAGTACTGGTTATCCAAGTGTCTCGTCGACCCGAACGGTGGTGAAGACGACGAGATGAATAATGCAGGCAGCGGGGCGACACGATTTCTATAGTAGGTCTCAAAGCAGGGAAAGGCGCACATCTGGAGTCGCCTTTCAATTTTGGCACTTTTGGCAATCATGGCAATTCTTCTTGCTCCTTCCACTTCATTTAAAATCCTCTGGAGCCGCTAAAGCCGGGAGAGATCAATGGTCAAATGCAAGGCAGGTCTGTGTATCGCGTTTCTGTTTGTGTTCCATCTTTGCTTGCTCGCGCAGCAGAAAGCAGACGATTCGCTCAATGATGTAATTCACACCTTGTTCTCCGTCAAGTCATTCGAAGAGGCGGTGGTCTCGCCCAACGGACAAGAGGTGGCGTGGGTGCAAAAGCTGGTGGACGCCAACGGTGTTCCCACCGGCGCATCGGCGATTTACGTGTCGGAGTTGAAGCCCAATGCCGCTCCGAGGCGCATCACTGCCGGCGAGGCTGGCGGCTCTTACGACGAAAACTCGGTGGCCTGGTCGCCGGACAGCAAACGCCTTGCATTTCTTTCCGACGGCGAAAAATCAGGCGACCGCCAGTTGTATGTAACAGATGCTTCGGGAGGCCGCGCAACCAGGTTGACCAGCGCTAAAGGCTTCCTTTCCCATCCCGGCTGGTCGCCGGACGGACGCACCATTGCAGTGCTTTTCATCGAGAACGCCGCCCGCGCTGCCGGTCCTCTGGTAGCGGAAACGCACCAGACTGGCGTCATCAAAGAAGCAGTGACCGAGCAGCGGCTGGCGGTAGTAGATGCAGCGGGTGGTCCGCTGCGCCAGCTTTCTCCAGCCGATATGTACGTATATGAATACGGCTGGTCGCCCGACAGCAAACGTTTTGTCACCACGGCGGCCCACGGCAACGGCGATAACAACTGGTACATTGCGCAGATTTATATTCTCGATGCCGCGGGAGGCGAGATGAAGTCCATCTACAAGCCGCCGCTGCAAATTGCCAACCCGGCATGGTCGCGTGACGGCAAGACTATCGCATGGATTGGCGGGCTCATGAGTGATGAAGGCTCGACCGGAGGCGACATCTTTGTGCTTCCAGCGGAAGGCGGCGAAGCCCGCAATGTGACGCCGGGGATGAAAGCTTCGGCAAGTTGGCTCACCTGGTCCGCAAACAACGAGATCATTTTTGGCGAACTGGTGGATGGCGGCGCAGGCATTGCGTCAGTGAACCCCGCCGGCGGCAAAATACAAACGTTGCTGCGCACAGATGACCATATTTCCGCGACAGTTTCTTCTGATGGCAAAGCTGCGGCCATGGTCCGCGAATCATACAGCCGTCCGCCGGAAGTGTGGGCCGGGTCCATTGGGCACGAACAGCAGCTTACCTCGGCCAATGCGGGACTCAAGCCTGCATGGGGCCAGTCGAAGAGTATTCACTGGAAGAATGACCAGTTCACCCTCCAGGGATGGCTGCTGTACCCGCTTAATTTTGATCCGGGGAAGAAATATCCGCTGGTAGTGCAGGTGCATGGAGGCCCGAGTGCCATGGCGCGTGCGAATTGGCCAACGGCGCGCAGTTTCAGCATGGGGCTGCCGGCATCCGGATACTTTATGTTCTTTCCCAATCCGCGCGGCAGCTACGGACAGGGCGAAGATTTCACGCGGGCCAACGTGAAAGATTTCGGCTATGGCGATTTCAAAGACATCATGGCTGGCGTGGATGAAGTGATCAAAGAAGCGCCCGTTGACGAGCACCGCCTCGGCCTCACCGGATGGAGTTATGGCGGATACATGACCATGTGGGGCGTCACCCAGACCCGCCGCTTCGCCGCCGCCGTGGCCGGAGCAGGACTGGCCAACTTCCAGAGCTATTACGGCGAGAACCAGATAGACCAGTGGATGATTCCGTTCTTCGGCGCGTCAGTCTATGACGATCCGAAAATCTATGCCCGCAGCTCACCTATTACTTTCATCAAAGACGCAAAGACGCCAACGCTGGTGCTGGTGGGTGACAGCGACGGCGAGTGTCCGCCGCCGCAGTCGTACGAATTCTGGCATGCGCTTAAGACTCTGGGTGTCGAGACAGAACTGGTTGTGTATGACCACGAAGGCCACGGCTTCGTAAATCCCGACCACCAGCGCGATCTGATCGTGCGGGTCACGGACTGGTTCAATCAGTATTTAGGAACGCAAGGAAACAAATCAGCCGCGAATAACGCGAATAAACGCGAATGAATTCGAAGATGCACCCGCCTTTCGACTACGGCAGCAATGAGGTATTCAGTGATTGTCGGGCGCAACTATGAACCCGCGAAGTGGGTGGAACAACGTAGCCCAGCGCGGGGGCGCTGGGAACAATCCAAATATAAGATTTTCTGGTTCGCGTACATTCCTGCCAATTCGCGGCTAAGTTTCTTCCCCTTCTTCTGCCATAATGTCAACAGATGTCCACCGCTAATTTCGGTCCCGATCCGTCGCATCCCTATTCCGCTGCTGAGGTGCAGTCGCAGCAGGCGTCGCAATTGGTTGCGCAGGCCACTGAACTCGAAGCCCGAGGAGAGTTGCAGGCTGCGCGCCAATGCTGGCTGATGGCCGTGCAGTTGATGCCCCGGGAATCGAGTCAGGCTGCATGGATCATCAAGCATGTGCAGGAACTGGAAAACGTGCCTGGCACAACCAGCAAATGGGCCAAACGGCTTGCGCCTTTTGGTCCGCTGGCCGTACTGCTTGCCAAGGGAAAAACGCTCCTGGCGATCTTGTTTAAGCTGAAATTCCTGTTGAGCTTTGCCGCCTTTATCGGAATCTACTGGGCGGCCTGGGGCGCAAAATTCGGCATCGGCTTTGCTCTGCTGATTCTGATTCACGAGATGGGACACTTCATTGATGTGAAGCGCCGCGGACTTCCCGCCGAAATGCCCGTATTCCTGCCCGGTTTTGGCGCTTACGTGCGCTGGAATGCGATGGGCGTATCTCTGGTTACGCGCGCCGAAGTGAGTCTTGCCGGGCCGCTCGCGGGGCTGCTTAGCTCTGCTCTGTGCGGGGTGCTTGCCTGGACGACTCATGATCGCGTCTGGGCGGCGCTGGCCCACACCGGAGCATGGCTCAATGCTCTCAATCTGATTCCTGTGTGGGTACTCGACGGGCGCACAGCGATTCTCGCCATGGCCCGTTCAGAACGCGCGCTGCTCATCCCAATCTCTATCGGGTTGTGGGCAGCGACAGGTGATCTGGTGTTTATCGGTGTTGCCCTGGCTGTGTTGTGGCGGCTATTTTCCAAAGATCTGCCATCGGAATCCAGTCCGCTGGTGACCGCTTACTTCATCGCGGTGCTCACTGCGCTGGGCGGATTGCTATGGCTCTTTCACGCGCCCACGGGCATAGCGGTCGCCCGTTAGGACTCTTCATCAATCCTAGTCATCATCAAAAGTTTGCATAGGATTTACAGGATTCCTTGTTTGCATAGGCATGGAGCGGCAGACACTCACCCTGTACCTTTTCTTCCTGAGCATCTAAACAGGGCAGGAGGAAGCAAAACATGCGTATATATCGCACTTTGGCTTCATTGTGCTTAATGGCGGTAATGGCTGCACCTTTGGGCGCCTGGGCTACGCCTCAGGATCGCGACCATGATCGCGACAACAACGCACGGGCTGAGCAGCGCCATGAGTGGAGCAATGCCGAAACGCCCTATTATCGCCGCTGGGAAAAAGAAAACAAAAGGAAGCACCGCGATTTCAATAGGCTGAATGACAGAGACAAGGCCCAATACTGGGAGTGGCGCAATTCTCATCGCGATAACGACCGTCACCGCGATCATGATCGTGACCACGACCGCGATCACGATCGGCGTTAGTTCAGGTTCAATGAAAACGGTATGTCGCTTGTATTCCAGACGCGCTCTTGCGCGTCTGGAATTGCCTGCCTGTCACATACGAAAGCTATTCCGCTATCCCGGTCTGGATCGTTTCCTGCTAGCCAGATGATGCATACAGCTCGACGGCTCTCTTTTCTGTTGGCATTCGTGGCTCTGGGAATCATGAGTTCCGCAGAAAACCAGCCATCCCCAATCACGAACTCTCTGGTTTTTCGGCCTGCCGATTACATCAATATCTATCCTGATTTACTGAATGCCTTCGGGCCCGATGGCGACAAGGCTGCCGGCAGCCATTGGTCACAAGTTGGGCTGCCCAAACAAGGCCGCCGAGCCAGCGTTATTTTCGATGCTCAATACTATTTGCAAAACAATGCTGACCTGCGCGCGAGATTCGGGGCCAACGGGTATGAAGCCGCGCTGGAGCATTTTCTTGCCCGAGGCTTGCCCCTCGAAGGCCGCCGGGGCAGCCTGGAATTCGACGCCAAATACTATCTGGCCGCCAATGCTGATGTGCGTGCCTCTGCCGGCCCGCACGGATATCTTGCGGCCGCCGAGCACTTCTTAGCGCAGGGACTGCCACAAGGGAGGCAGGGAAGCGCCGAGTTCAGTGTGAAAGACTACATCTCCATGTATCCCGATGTGGCTGCCGCCTACGGAAGCAGCGATTATCAGCAGGCGTTATGGCACTGGCTGCGCCGGGGACACGCCCAGGGACGCAAAGGTGTTGGAGCACCGGAACTCTCTGGCGATTGCCGGCCGGATGTCCGCTTGAAAGATTACACGCGCATCTTTATTGCCCAGCGCGCGGATGGCGTGCCGGGCGCCGGCACAGCAGAAGATCCGTTCGACGGCAGCACTGCGCAGAAATTCGACGCTTTGCTGCGCTCCCGCTCTGAAGCTGGTCAGCACAACCTGATCGTCTGCATTGGGCCGGGAAAGTTTCTGACCGAAGGCGATGCCGATTTCGTAATCAACATTCCGCATACTACGGCGCGTGGCTTCACCCTGAATAAGAACTGGAAGGTGCATGGGGCGGGCATGGACCGCACTACTCTGCAACTGAGTGACTACCAGGCGAATCCTTACGGCTATCCACTGGGCACAGCCGCGGGTGTAGTGTTCAGCACTCATGATGATCATGCCTCCGGCATTGAGATTTCCGATCTCACGATTGATGACAATTTTCCAGAGCTGAAGCCAAAGGCTGCGCGCAAAAAGATCCTGCGTATCAACCTCACCGGCATTCACTTGCGCTCCGACGAAGGCGGCAACACCGTCCGCCGCGTTCGCGTAATGAATTCGGCGGGCGAGGTGATTGAAGGTTTTCCCGTCTGGATTGTCTCGGTGAATCCGGCGGTGCGAACCCGCGACAACCTGGTGGAATACGTGACCATGCACGGCTGGGGAGGCGGCAAATGCACAGCTATTGCCGTCGCCAATGGCGTTGCCGAGATACGCAACAACGTAGTGAAGGACTACCAGATCGGATACGGAGGTTGGATCATGGGCGACGCTTCATTCCACGATAATTTTGCCATCAATACCGAATACGGCTTTAACGTAGACAGTCTGGCTAACGATGGGACATTGATTCAGTTCAACCAGGTCATCCATCCCAGAAACTACGGAATCGTAGTGGGGGGCGTGGACAGCTACGCAAATTTCAAAATCGAAAACAATACTTTTGTGATGAAGCCCAACTCCGCTCTGGGAATTCTGCTGCGAGGCAACGTGACTCACGCCCACGTGGCCGAAAACAACTTTATTGTGGGTTCCGGGAAGGGGAACGTGGATCCGATTCTTCTGCAAGGCAAAGGCAACGCCGGAAATGTATACGAATCAAATCGCCTTTTCCGAGATGGCCGAGTCACGGATGCCGCGGTCAAAGTCGAGTGAGGCGGTGTCCGCGAGCGTGTGCGAGAAATGATTTTGTGCGGGCTAACGAGACATGTAACAAGGCAGGACTTTCCAGTGGTGCCGAAAATGCCTTATGAATGCCTTAAAGATGTTGGGCTTCAGAGCGTGTGTGAGAACTGAATTTGTATGGGTCAACGAGACAAGTATCAGGACCCGAGTTTACTCGTACCGTAAAGGCGCGTAAACATTGGTCTTCAGCCCCTGCCCACTCTAAATTGCATGGCGCTGTGACTACGGAATTGAATTCTCACACACCCTCTTTAACGCTGATGTAAATGCGGCAATGGGCTACACCGATTTCGGTGCAGAACAGCTGACGGAACCTTTCTCCCCATCTTTCCGTATCATTAATCGAGAGCGATCAGGGAGCAAAAATGTTCAGCTTCTTATTGTGGTGCATTCTTCTGGTGTTGTGCTGGCCTGTGGCGCTGCTGGCTCTGTTTCTTTATCCGCTGGTGTGGCTGTTTCTGCTGCCCTTCCGGCTGATGGGCATTGCCGTGGGTGGAGCTTTGGAACTGGTGCGCGCCATCATCTTTTTGCCAGTGCGCCTGCTGCGCGGCCGCCACGCCTGACAATTCATTCCACAATAAAAGGGCCGCATGGCGGCCCTTTTATCCCCAGAATTGAAGCGGATCAGTTAATGGGCTGCGCCTGAAAGGCCGGGCCGCATTTTCTCGGCTTGTAGGTGCTTATGTCGCCTACGACCAGCGATCCATTGTTGCACTCCAGCGCGAGTTTACCGTTGCCGGTAATGGTGTCGGCGGCAGCGAATTTCAGCACAGAGAGCGTGTTGAGCACGATGCCGTCATCAGTGTTGTTGGTAATGGTATTTCCCCCGAGGCTGTTGAAAAGCGAACTCAGGTCAACTACAACTCCCACTCCGGTGTTGCCCGAGATCTCGATTCCACCATCAATATAGGCATCAGAGTGGTCGGTGATCTCAATTCCACCTTTCCCGTTGCTGTCAATTTTCGTAATGCCCGACCATTCGCAATGGCTGGTCTCGCCGCAGTGAACCCCGATTCCGGCATTTGTGGATATGGCGCCATCCGACATAAGAACGGTGCTGGTGTGGATGACCTCCAGGCCGAACGCTCCCTGGTTGCCGGTGATGCGGTTATCGCCGTTGATATCTGCTTCGGCACTGTTTGCCACTGCCACCCCGGTGCCGGTATTGTTGCTGATCACATTTTCTGTTTCCGGCGTTACCTCATCACCGCCGTTCAGAATTAGGTGGCCGGTGTTTATGCTGATGCCATCGCGTCCATTCGCGGTAATCGTTGTGCCGGTATCGGCGCTGTCTACATAGAAGGTGCCGCCGCTGATACTGATTCCCGAGCGCACGCTGCTTTTGACGGTACTGTCGGCGATATGCACGAGCGAATCAATGCTGGTGAGGCCGAGGCCCTGGCTGTTCTGGATGATGACGTTGGTGAAGTCGACGCGGGAATTATCATTCACAATTACGCCATGGCCGCCATCAAATGTGATGTTCTGGATGCCGACGCGCTGCGACCCGGAGATGGCCAGCAGGTGTCCATTGGCATTGCCTGGCACGACAGTAGCGGAAGGATTGCCAAAGATGCTCAGGTCCGTGCGCCCGAACATCACCACGTTTTCATGGCAGGTTCCAGTCACCGTGATGGAGTTCGGTCCTGTCGCTGGAAGTGAAGCCAGCGCCGCTGTGATCGTGGTAAATGCGCCGGCAGTAGCGCCGCTGCAATCCACTGTGGCACTGGCGGCGAACGCGGCGTTGGAGAGAAGAAGCAGGAATCCGGCAACAAGCAATTTCAACCCGGGACAAATAACTTTCATAGTTTCTCAGGCCTCTGAAGTAAGTTTTTGGGGATAGGAACAAGACTCTACAACAGCAGAGTGTCTGCTGCCCAGCGAATAGTGATCTAAATTAAAAAACGAGACTTAAGGCCGCGAAAAAAAGAATTTTCGCAAGTCTGGACATGTTTTTGTATTGCGATACGCGTTCTGCGCCCCACCTCTTTCGCTGTTCTCCGTGCCTCCGCATCTCCGTGGTGAGCTTTTCAGAATTTTCCCTGTAACGATTCAACCCCACGTCTCACTATCTACTAAGTACCTAAATACCTGCAATTCCGGGATGCCAATGTCGAACCAATTGTTGACCGATTTGACCTCAGTTTCGCCCAGTGCTTTCATGATATGGCTGGGGCAATGGCGCTTGAATTCGATGGATGATAGAGGATGCCTTTTCGTGCTGCGCTTTGTATTGAGCGCCTTCCGCTCCCGTCCGCCTCAGGACCAGTTCTGGGCCGCGGCCGCTCAATTTTTCGGCCAGAAACCCCAGGCCGGCAATACTATCTCCGCCAAAGATGTAAAGATTCTTATGGGAAGAATGATCATGCTCGAAGCGGAACAGGCGCGTGCCCTGCTTGCCCACTTTAGCGAGGTCTATGCGGGCCCATCGGAACGTTTCTACTGGAACACCGTAGGCGACGCCATTCAGCTTTACAGTGCTGCGCCGCCGGTCCATACAAATTAGGCGGACTGCTGCCGCTTCCACGCCCCGTAACAAGGCTTGCGACCACCCATCTATAATCAACTCCGCAATCTCAATTGCCATGGAGTGGCATTATTCAAGTCCTCATCATTGGTGGCACGCGTAACCTCGGCATTTCGATCATTGAAAAGCTTCAGCAGCATGGCCACTCCATCACCCTCTTCAATCGCGGCATTACCCGGAGTGAGCTGCCCGCGGCATAGATCGCCTTTACGGAGACCGCCGCGATAAAAAAGATCTGGAGCGGGCGCTGGGAGCACGCAGCTTCGATGCCGTGATTGACACCACTCTCTATACCGGCGCTGAAGCGCAGATTACAGCGCAGGTGCTGCGACAGCGGACCGGGCACTACATCTTTATCAGCACCGGGCAGGTGTACCTCATCCGCAAAGGATTGAAGCGGCCTTTTCGGGAAGAAGACTACGATGGGGAAGTCATGCCTGCGCCTCCCCAGGAGCATGAATCCGACTACCGCAACTGGCTTTACGGATTCGATAAGCGCGAGGCCGAAGATCATCTATTTTCTGCGTGGCATGAGCATCGCTTTCCGGTGACTTCGTTGCGCGCGCCCATGATCCATGGAGAGCGCGACCATTATGAAAGAATCCTGGGCTATGTCCGCCGCCTTCAGGATGGCGGCCCGATTCTGGTCCCCGATGGACCCGGGTTGCCCTTGCGTCATGTGGACGCGGAAGATGTGGCTGCTGCCATCGCCGCCCTCGTGGCATCAGGGGCAGGCAAGGGAAGGGCCTTCAATCTTTCGCAGGACGAAACTGTTTCTCTTGAGGATTTTCTCGCCGTGGTCGCCCAGATATTGAATGTTCCCCTGCGCTTGCTCCAGGTTCCACGCGCCATTCTGGAACAAAGAAAATTGCTGCCCTCATGCTCGCCCTTGAGTGACCCCTGGATGTCAGAACTGGACAACAGCCGCAGCAAGCACGAATTCGGCGTGAGATATACCGCATTATCGGACTATCTGCCGCGAATCGTAACCTATTACCAGCGAAATACTCAGTTGCTGCCCGGCGGGTATAACACGCGTTCGCTGGAACTCCAGTTGGCGGCAGAAGCGCATAAGTGAATGTCATGGATAAACATGCAGTGCATAACTAATGAGGGCAGCCTGATTTGTATTGAGGCTGACTGGGCCAGCGTTTATATTGACCTGACCGGTCACCGGTGAAGCATACACTCGATGTATGGTTGAGAAAGGAATCTGCTCATGAAGTTTCTTTCCAGGTTCGAACCCAATGCGTATTTCGTGTTGCGCGTAATTTTTGGCTTTCTGTTCATGTGTCACGGCTTGCAGAAGGTGTTGGGCATGCTTGGCGGCATCCAGGGACATACTGCACCCGTGATGTCATTGGCGTGGGTCGGCGGAATCATTGAACTCGTGACCGGACTGTTGATGTTGATTGGCTTTCTCACCCACATTGCCGGCTTTCTGGCCAGCGGCGAGATGGCGGTTGCGTATTTCATGGTTCACTTTCCTCACGGATTCTTCCCTATTAAAAATGGCGGCGAACTGGCGGTGATCTATTGCTTTGTGGCCCTGTATATTGCCTGTCGCGGAGCAGGACGCTTCGGCATCGACCGCTCCTGAGGCGCAATGGCATTTCGATCTGCGGCATCGGCGCCGGAATGTCGCCTCAAATGGGCCCAGGTCCTGGCATTCCGGCTGGCCCGCCATCGCCTTTTTCCTCGGACTTCTGGCCCACCTGCGGCCATCGCCTCAGCAATAGCGGGCGTTCAGTCCCAGCTTAAGCCGTCTGCCGAAATCGCGCTGTGGGCCAGAAACCCGCAGTTGCGCCGGACAGATATTGCTGCGGCCCTGAATGTCGAGCGGTCCCTGGTGAAAACCCTTGCCATGCGCACCACGCTGCACCTGCTGCCCTCTGCTGATTTTTCCATCTATATAGCCGCATTGAAAACCAGCCGCACCCGAACGCTCATGAATGTGATGGCGCGCATTGGCGTGGGCGCCCGCGAAGTAGAAAGCTTGAATTCAGCAGTGATGGACGCGCTTCGCAGTGGCCCGCTTACCCTGTCGGAACTTTGGAAAGCCGTATATCCCAAAGTCCACCGGAAATTGCATCCCGTGGATGGAACTCTCCTGGAATGCTTTTCGTCCTGCGATTGTTGCAGGGCTGATTTGTTACGGTCCTGAGCGCGGACGCGAGTCCACCCTGGTTCGTGTAGACCAATGGCTCAATCGTTGCAACGTCGTAGACGAGCAGCAGGCGAAGATGGAACTGTTTCGCTGGTGCCTGCGTGCTTACGGGCCGGCAACGCTGCACGATTGCTGCAAATGGTCGGGCATAACGATCAGTGAAGCACACGTAACATGGGACTTGCTCAAAGGCGGATTGATCGAAGTATCTATCGAGGGCAACGCCGCATGGGTGCTTCGGGACGATCTGGAGGAAGTGTGTGCTGGCCGGTTTGATGCGCCAGTTGTGCGATTGCTGCCGCACTTTGATTCGTACATGCTGGCCCATGTTGATAAAGATCATCTGGTGCCTCCGCAACTGTACAAGCGCGTGTACCGCAATCAAGGCTGGCTATCGCCCGTAGTGCTGCTCAATGGCAGCGTGGCCGGTGTCTGGGCGTACCAGCGCAAAGGCAAAAAGCTTCTGCTTACTATCGAAGCTTTTCAGAAACTAACAAAGGCGGTTCGTTCAAGTATCGAACAGGAAGCCCATGGCCTCATGAATTTTATGGGCGCTGCCGAAGTTGAAATCAAATATGAGGAACTTGGGAGAAATTCAGTAAAAGCCGCACGCCCATGATCATTTCGCTGGTGTGAATCATTCTTCGCCAAACCGCACTTTCCACAAGCAGACACAAACAGTAAAATGCCGTTCGGCAAGTGAATAAAAGGTTTGCAGCGCACAAACACGGGCAGCATAGCTTTGGCTTCAAAAATTCTGACTGGGAGAATCACTGATGAACCTTTCATTGAATCGAGCGGCGTTATTGCTGGTATTGATGAGCGCAGGATGCAATAGCGCCCCGCAACCCTCATCGGGCTCGGGTGGTGTAACCCTGACGCCCAGTAATGCAAACAGTTCCGCTCCAGCCTCGGACGCAAAAGATGACCAGGTGAAGGCCTGCACGTTCTTGAGTGCTGCCGATGCGCAGACTATCGAGGGCGCTCCCATGAAGCTTTCTCCAATCACCCACAATTCCAATGTGTGCGAGTATGTTGAGGTCACTCCCAAACCGAATGCCATCGGTCCGGCCCATTTAAGCCTTACGGTCAACCAGCGCAAAACCGCGGATGAGGAAAACAAGGATTGGGCGCGTCTGAAACAAGTCCGCCATCTTGAGCCCGATTTTAAAAATCTGCGTGTCTTGACCGGCTTGGGCGACGAAGCGTACTTCACCGGCGACAGCCAGAAGGGAATGGTGGGCGTGGCGGCGGTAATCGTGCGTAAGGGCCGCTCGCATTTCACGCTGGACTCACAGGTAATCGAATACCGCGCCTCTCGCGACGCCATGAAGTCAATCGCAAAGAGAATCACAGACCAGTTGCCGTGACCACTGAGGCTGTTTGCATCTATGGAATTCTCCAATGGTACGTACAGAGTTTCTGTAAAGAGCGGCTTTTCAAGACCCGTGAGGTTGAGAAAATGCGGGGCTTTGGAGCGTGTGAGAACTGATTCTGTATGGGCTAACAAGACAAGTATCGGGCACGAGTTCACTCGTGCCGTAAAGGTGCATAAATACTGGGCTTCAGCCCCTGCACACTCTTGACCGGATGGTGCTGTTACCACGAAAGTCGAGCTCTCACCCATGCTCTTTACAGCCATTCTGTGTGCGCATCTGGTGCAAGAGCGGCCCTTCAGGGCCGCGTAAAGTTAGGAAAAAATATCGGCTTTAGCCCTGGTGTAAGTGAGGCAACGGGCTACACCCTATTCTCGATTAGCCTGAAAAATGTCGGCGGTTGCACCGCTTCACTCACACACCATCTGGTAGTACATCTGATCTTCACCGCTCTTCGTAAATCCCAGTCGCTCATAAAGCCGTGCCGCCGGATTCGTCTTAAACACCTGTAACGTCAACGGAACGCCTTTCCGTCGGCTTTCTGCAATCAACTCCTGCAATAGCTGGCTTCCAATACCTTTGCCGCGATGCTCACTGAGCAATGCGATATCCACTAGATGGTTCTTGTTCTGATCGCGGGTGACCAGCATTCGTCCGACTGGCAGTCCTTCAGGTTCCAGAAAAATAAGCTGGTGCTCGGCCCCTGTAAACGCTGCTTCATACCAGCGCTGCTGGGCGTTGAATTGCATGCGCAGGAACACTTCCTGCTGGGCCGGACTCCATCCCAGCGAGGCAATTTCATGCAGCCGGGTACTTGCGTATAGATGGAACAGGAAATCCTGATACTCACCCGAAAAGGGACGCAGCGTTATGTTCATGGCAGAGCATGATTGTAAGCGACAGCCATGGTGATCCTAAACCGCTTCTGCTGCAACGCTTAACATTTCTTTGCGAAAGTCTCTCTGCTGCCGTGTGCTCTCGTCGAATCCTTTTAATCCTGTTTCTATCTAATTAACTAAGGAGTTAATTCACATGAAGCTGTCAAGGATCACAACATTAATAAGTATGTTCCTGGCAGTGATACTGTGTGCGCCCGCATATGCCGCATCGCCGGACGCCCACTCTGCGCTGCCCGGAGCTCTCAATTACGTGGAAGGTCAGGCCAGCATCGCCGGCAACACTCTGAATGGAAATTCTGTAGGCTCAACCACATTGCAGCCAGGCGAGACACTGGAAACCGGAAAAGGCAAGGCGGAGATTCTGCTTACCCCCGGAGTTTTTCTGAGAGTTGATGAGAACAGCGCGGTGAAAATGGTTTCGCCCAGCATCACCAACACTGAGGTTCAACTCGATCAAGGCCGGGCCATGGTGGAAGTGGCCGAAATTCACGATCAAAATAACCTTCGGGTCAGCGAAGATGGTGTTCAAAGCCGGTTGGTCAAGAAAGGCCTTTACGAATTTGACGCAGGCAAGCAACAGGTTTTGGTGTTCGATGGAAAGGCAGACGTGCAGGAAGGCGATCGCACGGTGGAAGTAAAAGGCGGGCATGAGCTCACCTTGAATACCGGTGAGAAACCGAAGACGCACAGTTTCGACAAAGGGGAATACAAGCAGAGCGACCTGTATCAGTGGAGCAGCTTGCGGTCTTCATACCTCGCGGAAGCAAATGCCTCAACCGCGCAGGTTTACCTGTCGAATGGTTATTTCGGTCCAGGCTGGTTTGGTCCAGGATGGTACTGGGCGCCCGGTTTCGGAAGTTACACCTTCATCCCAGGCAATGGGGTCCTCTATAGCCCGTTCGGATGGGGATTTTATTCGCCGCTGGTCGTCTACCGTGCCCCGTGGCGTTACGGCTACACGCGCGTGCCCTATGGATGGGTACGCGGACCGGCTTATGTCACCGGAGTGCGTCCGGGGGTGAATGCTTATACACGTTCACCACAGGTTGGGCATGCTCCTGCGTTTCGCAGTGCACCTGTTGTGCACGCCGCTCCAGCGTTTCATGGGGGCTTTGGTCACGGTGGATTCACCGGCGGTCACATGACTGGTACTCGCCACTGATTAATTAAATGGAGTTTGGACGGGACGCGGCAACGTCCCGCCATAACACCAGTCTTCAAGCCGCTTCCGCATCATCGCTGGATGGATCAGGAATACTCGATGGTGGATCGCTGGTAGGAAATGTATCTGCCAGAGTCTTGTCGAGCATCTTCTCTCTTACCTCGGCTTCATTCCGAACCGGACGGTCTTCCGGGTCACGCCTGTTTTCAGGTTCTACCGAGTCAGTCCTGATAGTGTCTTTGCAATTCCCTGCATTCATACAATCCTTCTCTCCTCAACTGGCGGGAACGCTTTGTTGGCCTTCATGTCATAAGATTCGAGTAGAAGACATTCATTCAGGCATTTAGACGGTCTTCTTCAACTCTTCATAAGCCATTTCGCCGGCGCGGGCTCCAATCTGCCGGGCTTTGTCTCGCGCATTCTCATCGAGGTTTTCTGCAATACGTGCCCGTGTCTCTTCTCCTGAGGCTGGCGCCAATAGCAATCCCACCCCATAACCGATCATTAAGCCAAGTAGAAAGCGCATTCTGTTCTCCTTTTCAGTGCCTGTAATAAAGTGATGCGTCGAACCTTAAACGCGGATGCCATTTATTGCAGCCTGCAAATTCAGATCGCCTCTGCAATGCAGGCGCTGAGCAATACTCGATATACAGTTGCCAGATAGCCACTGAGTGTCCTGTACGATTTGCTTCTGAATCCCTGCTTTAGGCTTCCTTCGCGGCTGAATACAGCGCCGTATATCTTCTATCTTTGTATCTATCTTTTACCTTCGTGTGCGTCCTCATTGAAATGGAATTTCTCCTGAGTCAAGTTTCAACCGCCGGCAAAGGTGATGGACCGCAATATAGAATTCACCATCATCTATATGCGGCATGTATGCAGCATGAATTCCTGTTTTGGAACAGCAGCCCTCGATTCATCTGACGCTCCCGACATCTCTGCTGCAAGTGTGAGCGTCAGAATTGTTCATATCAGTTCTTGGTCAAGAGGACCGAACTTGCTCGCCACATCAGTAAATGCTGACTATCGCGAGATGATCTGCCGTTCAATTTCGGAGGCAGTTTCATCGGTGCATCCCGCACCACGGGCCCTTCATTCCCCGGCAAGAAACTGAAAAGACGAGGGTAGAGACATGATTTTGCCATGCAAATCGGCGCACACGTGTGCGCGAAGTGAGACAACGCACGCATGTGCGCTTCTCAGCAGGATACCGGCAGGGAACAGCCATAATTCAAGGCACGTTTTATTGACAGCCATTTTCATGGTGTTGGCGTTGTGTGCTCCGGCCACGTCGTGGGGGCAAACCGTCACCGCTGTAACGTCATCGCTCAAACTGAGGCCTTCGGACCGGCCTTCTGTTGTGAGCAGCTTCGAAATGCATGCGGCGCACAACGAATTTCAGGCGTTTCAATTGGTGGTATCGAGTCCATCCGCGCTAAGCTCCGTCACGCTCGATCCGCTCACGCTTACCCTTGATGGGGGAACGACCACCATCCCTGCATCGGAGGTCAGGTACTACCGCGAGGCTTATACCGTGGTAAACCAGGCTTCCAATGCCGAAGGCGCCTATTATGCTCCGGGTTCCGGGTCGCGCATTCCAGACGCGCTCATTCCGGCACAAGAGGACGGCGCAGCCATGTTCAACAATGCCGGCACATGGACTGAAGGCACTTCCACAGGTGAGACGCGCAATGCATTTCCGACCTCAGTTGCTGCCAATGACAACCTTATCGTCTGGGTCGAGGTTCATGTTCTGCCAAGCCAGACGGTCGGCCACTATTCGGGAGTGATCACCGTGCGCAACAACGGCACGCAGATCGGAACCATGAATGTCGGACTGCAGGTGCTCAATTTCACTCTGCGTACCACCAGCCAGCTGACCGTTGCTTTTGGCTTTTCTGTGGATTCAGTATGCCGCTCCCATGGCGACGTGGATTCGACCGGCAACTTTTGTCCCAGCGTGTCGGAGTTCCACAAGTGGGCCCGCCTTTACGGGCGTTTCTTTCTCGATCATCGCATTTCTATCGCGCTTCCCGATGATGCCAACCATGCGCCGACAACATCTTCTATTGCGGCCTACAACAGCGACTATGCTTCCATCATCAACGGCACCGACGGTAACCAACGGCTGGCCGGTGCCCAGATGACTTCCATCAAATATCCGTGGCTTCATTCATGTAATGAACCCAACGTCAACAAGCCGGGTGGTTGTGAAGACCAGGCGACTTTTACCAGCAAGCTGCAGCAATGGATCAACCTGACCAAAGACCCCAGCGGCAGTTTTGGCGCGCGGACCTTCAACTGGTTTACCCGCACCTATCTCTATGCTCTTCCCGATGAGCCCAATGGAACCACATCCTCCTGCGCTCCCTGGACTGATGCGATGCAGATCAACGATCAGTCCAATTGGGCAAACGCAGTGGATCCCAGTTTTCCGGTGATGGCTACGGCCAGCATCAGTCAATATCAGAGTTGCGGCGCGGGCTCTCCGCTTTCGATTATTGATCCGGTGCTCGACGCCATGGAAAGCCCGAGTACAGGCAATCACCGGGCCGATTACAACACCTTCCTTCAGACCGCCGGCCACCAGGTCTGGATGTATCAGAGCTGCGACCAGGATGGTTGCGGAGGCACAACGGCTGACACCGCGCAGAACAACTGGCCGAGCCTGGTGCTCGACGCGACCGGCGTGCAAAGCCGGGCTGAGCCTTGGATGCATTACATCTATTCGGTGCCTGGCATGTTGTTCTTCGATACCACCAATCAGATTGATGCAGCCTGGGGTCCAAATGGCCTTTGGAACCCCGGCACAACCTCTGATGGTGACGGAACCCTGGTCTATCCTGGTATACCTTCGCAGATCGGCGGCACCAGCCATATCCCGATCGCAAGCTATCGCCTGAAGATGCTGCGCGCCGGACTTCAGGATTACGAGTATCTCCAGCAATGCGCCGCGGCTACCACTCCAGCCAATGCTCTAGCCATTGCCCACAGCATGTTTGCCGCCCCTGCCGAAATGCATAAGGCCAACAACTACCCGAACACACCTGATCCTGCCGGTTTCGCCAGCCGCATGGATGCAGCGCGGCAGCAATTGGAAAATTGCATTACCGGCAGCACAGGTACCGGCGGAACAACGAACACGGTGACGGTCGCTCCATCCGGCACCGGCAGCGGCACAGTTGCTTCCAGCCCTGCCGGTATAAACTGCGGATCCACCTGTTCCGCGAGCTTTTCGAGTGGCACATCGGTAACACTGACCGCCACCCCCGCTGCAGGATCTACCTTCGGCGGTTTCACCGGCGCATGTGTGAGCAGTACCACTACATGTACCTTCACACCTACAGCCAACTCGACTGTGGGCGCGGTGTTCAACAACAGCACCAGCCAGTGCAATTTCACCGATTGCTTCGATCGCGCCAATGCAGCCACGCTGGGCTCGAACTGGAATACGGCAGCAGGTACGATTGAAATCTTCAATAACCAGGCGCGTGCCAGTTCAACCGGGAGCAAGGCTGCGGATTACCTTTCTAATGTCGGGACCGATCAGGACATCTCAGTGGATTGCCAGGTCGCCGCTGCCGGCAACAACTGCGGACTGCTGGCGCGTTTCAACGATGCCAGCAACATGTACTATGCCTATCTCGACGGCGGGCAGGGAAGCGTTGCCATCTTCAAGGAAGTTGCAGGCACAGCGACCATGCTCGGCTCAGCCAGCCGGGCTATTGCCTTCAATACTTTTTACCGGCTTCGCTTTTTGGTGCAGGGCAGCACGTTGAATCTTTACTTCAACAATGAAAGCAGCCCCGCCGTAAGCGTGACCGATACCGCTCTTACAACCGGCAACTTCGGCGGTGTGCACGCATTTGCCGGCGCAGTATCGCAAGTGCTTTGGGACAACTTCAACATCGTGTCAGCCGGGTCTGCCGCGCTGTTCACTGATGATTTCAACCGTACCACCGGCCTGGGAGCCAACTGGAAAGTGTGGGCTGGCGCTTATACAACTGACGGCGCTAACGGGGTTTCCGGTACGATGACTCCCTCTGGTTCAGGCAACTGGGCGTCAGTCGTGCCAGCCATGAACACCAATGACTATTCGGTGGTCGCGAGTCTTGCAGTCCCCGCCGGCGCGCCGGATTCCGGCGTAGTAGCGCGGTCAAGCAACGCGGCGGACTTTACCAGCGACCTGTACTCGGCGCAGATTTCGACTGCGGGCGCTGTCAACCTGTTCCGTAGAAACGCCTTCAACTGGACCCAGTTGGGAACATTTGCCACCACCATTCAGGCCAATACTTCATACAGTTTGAAACTGCTGGTGAGCGGCAGCAATCCGGTCCATCTGGAAGTCTGGTTCAACGGTGCCAAGGTGATCTCGTTCGACGATTCATCAACCAGCCGCATCACCTCCGGCCCTCCTGGGATCGTGAACTACAACACCAGCGTGTTGTACGATTCATTCTCAGTGCTGCCCGCCTCCGGGCCGCCGCCTCCACCGCCCACGCTTTTCTCCGATGACTTCAACCGCACCACCGGATTAGGAGCGAACTGGCAATTATGGGACGGCGCTTACACCACCGACGGAGCTAATGCAGTGTCCGGCGCTATGACTGCGGGAGGCACAGGCAACTGGGCAGCAGTGGTGCCCGCGTTGAACACCAATGACTACACGGTTACAGCTAACCTCACAGTTCCGGCGGGCTCGCAGGATTCCGGCGTCGTTGCCCGGGGAAGCAACGCCGCCGACTTTACCAGCGACCTGTACTCGGCCCAGATCTCGACCGCGGGTGCTGTCAATCTGTATCGCAGGAACGGATATGCCTGGACCCAGCTTGCCAGCTTTGCTACTACGATCCAGGCCAACGTTTCTTACACCCTGAAACTCGTTGTGAGCGGCAGCACCTCAGTCCACCTGGAAGCATGGTTGAACGGAACCAAGGTAATCTCGTTCGACGATGCATCGTCCAGCCGCATCACCTCCGGGCCTCCGGGAATTGTCAACTACGATGGCAACGTGAAATACGACTCGTTCTCTGTTTCCACGCCGTAACGGAGCAGATGTGCTTGTTGAAGCGTTACTTTAAGATCGCTACGCCGGAAGATATTGGTCCGGCGTAGCGATTTTTTGCAGAGCAGAGGTCATGAAATACTTGAAGTCTCGAGATACAAACTACTACGCCGATTCAACGGGGAGCGCAGAAGGACGTCGTATCGGAGCTAGATTGGCGAGGAGGCGGGTGGCCGTCTCTGTCGCTCGTGGAGAGTCTATATCGCGGTGGATTTTAACCGCGTAGATCGCAGGACCGATCAAGACGAACCGCTCGACTCGGATGTTTTGAAGGAAATTTCCATACGTCAATCGGGGATCTGCTTGGAGCATTGCGCGAGTGCTCCGAAATCCGCCAGAGAAAGCACTTTAATGCGGCCTGTCAGTCTCTTGCGCCCCGTCTTTACAGTCACAACTCTGCGTGGTAACCTGTTTAAGTCACTAGAGGACAAGAGCTTAGATTAGGAGCACACCAGTTTCAGTGTTAGCGAGAGATCAAAAAGCCGACGTAATTCACCGCTTCCGCACGCATGATGCAGATACGGGCAGCCCGGAAGTACAGATTGCCATTCTGAGCGAACGGATCGGCGAGTTGACGGATCACTTCAAGACCCATAAAAAAGACCACGCTTCCCGGCGCGGTCTGCTCATGATGGTCAGCAAGCGTCGCCGTTTGCTGGACTATTTAAAAGAGTACGATACTGAACGCTATAAGAGCGTTATCCAGAAGCTTGGCATCCGCAAGTAAGTTTCACGGCCATCTCGGTTGGTTAACCGAAGTTTCCAGACGGTAGGAGACGTGTCTCTCTGACCGTCTTTCGTACTTATAACTCTCGCTGAACGAACAAATTCGCTGGCTCCTCCTAGGAAAGAGGATTGCATGAAACAGACTGCCACCGTTGAGCTTGCAGGCGGCAAAACTCTCCAATTAGAAACCGGACATTTAGCAAAACAAGCCCATGGTTCTACCATCGTCCGCCTGGGCGATAACGTTGTTCTGGGCACCGCCTGCGCATCTCCCGATCCGCGCGAAGGCATAGACTTCTTCCCCCTGACGGTTGATTACCGCGAATATACCTACGCTGCCGGACGCATTCCCGGCGGCTTCATCAAACGCGAAGGACGGCCCAGCGAGCGCGAAGTTCTTACCAGCCGCATGATTGACCGTCCGATTCGCCCCCTGTTTGCCGAAGGCTTCCGCAATGAGACCCAGGTCATTGCCCTGGTGCTTTCCGCCGACAATGAAAACGATCCTGATGTGCTGGCCATCAACGCCGCATCCTGCGCCCTGACCGTTTCCGACATTCCTTTTATGGGTCCTGTGGGCGCTGTCCGCGTGGGCTATGTGAATGAACAGTTTGTGGTGAATCCCACCTATACGGAAATGCGTGAGAGCCAGCTTAACATCATGGTGGTCGGCACCTCGGAAGGCATCGTGATGATCGAGTCCGGAGCCAAAGAGATTGCTGAAGAAAAGGTGGTCGAGGCCATCGAGTTTGCTCACGGCGAAATCAAGAAGATCTGCGCTTCCATTGTTGACCTGGCAAAACGGGCCGGCAAAAAGAAGCGCGAGGTTACCCCGCCTGAATTTGACGAAAGCTACTTTAAAAAGCTCAAGAACAAAGTGGGTGCCGACCTTTCTGATGCTCTCGATACCAAAAAGCACCCCAAGCTTGAGAGCTATGAACTGGTCAAGAAAATCAAAGACAAGCTGAAAGCGGATTTGCCGGAAGATGATGCGGAAGCCGCAACCAAGCTTTCCCATTACTTTGAAGTGCTGCGCGAGCGCATATTCCGCGAGCAGGTAACAGCACAAAAGCGCCGTCCTGACGCGCGCGCGTTCGATGAGATCCGGTCCATCTGGATCGAAACCGGCGTGCTGCCCCGCACTCACGGTTCAGCGATCTTTACCCGTGGTGAAACTCAGGCCCTGGTAACAACCACGCTGGGCACGCCAGACGATAAGCAGCGTATGGAAAACTTCGAAGGCGAGAACAAGAAGCGCTTCATGCTGCACTACAACTTCCCGCCCTTTTCCGTTGGTGAAGTTGGACGCATGACCGGTGTGGGCCGCCGAGAAGTCGGCCACGGCGCACTGGCTGAGCGCGCCATTTCCGCGGTGCTGCCCTCGGAAGACAAATGGCCCTATGCCATTCGCGTTGTCTCCGACATTCTGGAATCGAATGGATCTTCTTCCATGGCCAGCGTGTGCGGAGCTTCGCTTTCGCTCATGGATGCCGGTGTTCCGCTGGAAGCGGCCGTAGCCGGCGTAGCCATGGGGTTGGTAAAGGAAGAAGATTCTTACGCCATCCTCACGGATATTGCCGGAGCGGAAGACCATTACGGTGACATGGACTTTAAAGTGGCTGGCACCCGCAAGGGAATCACCGCGCTTCAGATGGACATTAAAGTTTCCGGCATAACTTCGCAGATCATGCGCGAAGCGCTGGAGCAGGCCCGCCGGGGCCGCTTGTTCATTCTCGACAAGATGGAAGAGGCGATTACCGGGCATCGCGAAAACATTTCAGAATTTGCTCCGCGTATCTACACCTTGCAGATTCCAGTGGATAAGATTCGCGACCTGATCGGCCCCGGAGGAAAGACAATCCGCGGCATCATCGAGCAGACTGGAGTGAAGATTGATGTAGACGATACCGGCCGGGTGAATGTTGCATCCAGTGACGGCGCCTCGGCCAGCAAGGCCATCCAGATGATCAACGATCTTACGGCTGTGCCTGAGGTAGGCAAGACGTATCTGGGCAAGGTCGTGCGGCTTGCGGAATTCGGCGCATTCGTTGAGATCATTCCCGGTACTGACGGTCTGCTGCACATCAGCGAGATTGCCGAGCACCGCGTGAAAGAAGTGAAAGACGAACTTAAAGAAGGCGACCAGGTGCTGGTGAAGGTGCTGGGCATCGAAGGCAACCGCATCAAGCTTTCTCGCAAGGCAATTCTGAGGGAGCAGCGGGCCAAGATGGCAGCTGCGAATCCACAACCCAATGGCGATAGTAGCGGCGAAGCGCTGCCCAGTGCAGGACAGCAGCCTGCGTCAGGCGAAGAGACAGTCACCTTCGAAGGCGGCGGCGATTTCGACGACAACGATGAAGAGCCTAACTTTAATCGCGAGGAAGCAAACCGTGAGACCGTGAGCGCCGGTGGCGAACAGCGCGATCGCGGTGCTGACCGTCCGCGCGGTGGCGGAGGCCGCCCTCATGGTGGTCGTGGTGGGCGCCCGCGCCGAGGTGGTGGAGGCGGCGGTGGTCGTGGCGGTCGTGGAGATCGCGGACCTCGCAGAGACTGATAGTCATCCAAACAAAAAGCCGCAGGCATTGCCTGCGGCTTTTTCATTTACAACGTGCTATCTGGTTGATCCAGAGCCAAGTTGCGGACCTGCTCCTCCCCCATCCCGCTTCAGAGACAAATCCGCTTCACCTGGCATTCGCAAAAGTCGAATGTGGGCAGCAGTTCAGACACTTTTGACGGCTGCCGCCCATCGCTGGTCCGGCGAGGCAATGGAGCATGCAGCACCCATCACCACGCTCATTCGACTCACTTGCTCCTCGTCGACAAACGTAATTGTGTTCAGGTCGTCGCAGTAAGCCAGGAGCGTGTTATCCGGCACACTCCCGGTCTTGCTCATCGTCTGCTTATTAAGAAAGACGGGAACAGATGAACAATCCCTAAACTTGTTTCAAATTTTTTCACAACCGCAGTTTTTTGTGGGTTGCCGTGTGTTGGCATAATGCTGGAGGCACCTGCGTTACACTGAATGCCATGCCGGCTGTGCAACGTCTTGCCTACTATTTCCTCTGCCTGGTCTGGGGCAGCACGTGGCTGGCTATTCGGGTGCTGGTCGAGAACGTTCCGCCATTTCGTGCGGCCGCCCTTCGCTTTCTGTTGGCGGCATTCGTGTTGTTTGTCTGGGCCGGATTTCGTAAATCCAAATGGCCCAAAGAAGAGCGGCACTGGAACGCCATCGTGGTGCTCAGCTTTACCATGATGTGCATTCCTTACGGACTGGTGTTCTGGGCTGAACAGTACGTCAGCTCTTCCATGACGGCCATCCTGTTCTCCTCTACGCCTCTGTTGGTGTCTCTCTTTACTCCCATGATGCTGCGGCGCAAAATCCCGCGCCAGGCGGTCTTCGGAATGGTAATCGCATTTGGCGGACTGCTGGTGCTCTTCTACTCCGGACTGCCGGCCTATCAGAAGGCGCTGCTTGGCGGTCTGGCGATACTGCTGGCCGTGGGATTAAGCGCGTGGTCTTTGGTGTATGCCAAAGTCCGCGTCAACGACATAGATGCGGTCGTCTCCACCGGACTGCAACTGCTGATCGGCTCCGTGGGGCTGTTCTGGGCCACATGGGCGCTGGAATCTCATCAGCAGAGCGACTGGTCGAATACGGCCATCTTCTGCCTGGTTTTTCTAGCACTGATCGGATCTGCGGCGGCGTTCGCAGTTTATTACTGGCTGCTCAAACACATTCAGCCTTACGAGATTGCAACCATCAATCTGATTGTGCCGATTGTTGCTGTGCTGGAAGGGTCTCTCTTGAAGCACGAATCCATCTCGCTCACCATGATCATCGCCATGATCGTAGTGCTGGGATCGGTCAGCTTTGTACTCAGGGCAGAAGCGGAAACAGCCGCACCCGCGTCCATTCTTTCCCGGGATGCTGAATCATAGAGATCACAATCCTTATTAATGGATAACGTCTTATCCTTAATAACAACTTTGTTATTCAAATAAGCTTTAATAGGCTCCGCAAAGCCATCCCGTGGACAGATACTGAGTTCTACCGAGCCCGCTCGGGAGTTCCACATTCGGTTGAGGGTTATCAGTTGGCGAGCGTGAGCTTTTTGAGCTACGTCCACTCTGTTACGATTCCTGTTGCGTTCCATCTTAAGGAAAATCTTGATGCGAAAACTCTCTTTAGCTTTCCTGGTCTTTTTGATTGCTGCCAATTGTGCGGCCGCCCCTTCGCTTCCCACGGTTTCTACTTTCTCCATCGTCGCTATTAATCCGCAAACGGGAGATCTGGGTGTGGCTGTGGCTTCACGCTATTTTTCTGTAGGTTCGGTGGTACCGTGGGCCATGGCAGGAGTCGGCGCAGTCGCCACTCAGGCCAATGTGAACGTCGGCTACGGACAGCAGGCCATTGATCTGCTTCGGCAGGGGCTCACAGCTCAGCAGGTGCTCAAGAAGTTGCTGGAAGACGATAAGTTCGAAGGCAAAGATGGGCGACAGGTGGCGATTGTGGATGCAAAGGGAAATGTTGCAGCCTATACAGGACCGAAAGCGCCCAACTGGGCTGGAGACCGGCAGGGAAAGACCTGGTCGGCGCAGGGAAATATCCTGACCGGACCGCAGGTGCCGGAAGCCATGGGCAAAGCTTTCGAGTCTACGCAGGGAGAACTGGCCGAGAAACTCTATGCAGCGCTCAAGGCCGGTGATGCTGCCGGGGGCGATTCGCGCGGACGACAGTCAGCTTCAATGCTGGTAGTTCGTAAGCTTGGCGGACGGAACATTAACAACGATCGCTATATTTACATCAATGTGGATGACAATCCAGATCCGTTTACGGAATTGCGGAGGCTTCTGAATCTTAACCTCGCCTATAACTATGGCGATCAGATGTATAAGGCGCTTACGGCCAACGATCTGCCTAAGGCGAAATTAGCAGCGCAGAAGGCGGCCCAGTATCGTCCGGACAGCGCCAACAGCCACCTTCAACTGGCTTTCATAGATTATGCGTCTGGTGATAAAACGGCATCGCTCGAGGAATTTTCCAAAGCCAAAAGCATGAGCAAAGATTTCAATAGACAGTGGCGTGAAGAAGTGGATTTTACGCCGTTTAAGCCCATGCTCGAGGATCAAGAGTTCCTGAAGAAGCTCTTTCCTGAAGGCGTGCCTCCGGCCAACGAAGTCAGTAAGTAAATTGGTCTTGCAGAAAGGGGCGGACTGACGTCCGGCCTTTTCCTGCTGATCTGTGATTCTCAGATTGACGCTGTTTTCTGCACTGCTGCCAGCGCCCGTTTGCGCTCGAAATCACCGCTGATGGTGTTAGCGGTGCTGATATATTTTTCGCGCAAAGCGCCTTCCATCGGGTACTTTTGAGCAAGCGTCAGCAGTACCCGTGATTTCTCGTTGTCGGATTGTATATGCGTTACAGCGTCCAGCACGCGGGCCGCGGAAGTGTTGCTGAGCTTGTTACGCTCTAAAAGGGTAATCAGGCTGCGCGACTTCTCGTAATCGCTATGGATCGCGTCCACCAGTTTCAGGTAGCTGTCTATTTGGCTTTCAGTAAAGGTACTCATCTCTGCCAGCGAGGTCAGAATGCGTGACTTTTCGTAATCGGAGCCAATGGCAGCGGCAGCATCCAGAATCTTGCTGGTGGAGGCGCCATTCAATCCGTGGCTGTTCATCAGCGCAATGATGCTGCGCGATTTTTCATAGTCGCTATGGATCTCCGGTACGAGTTTGAGGTAAGCAGCGACATCATTGTCGTCAAAGCGCTTGAATTCAGCGAGGGTGACCAGGATGCGCGATTTCTCGTAGTCCGATTTGATGGTGGCAGCCGAATCCAGCGCCATCTTCACGTTTTCCCGTGAGATGTTGGGCCGCTTTAACAAAGCCAGCAGCACGCGGGAGTGTTCATAATCACTTTTCAGGTGATTTGCAGCATTCAGGAAAGCGGTGCGCGAGGCCTCGTCCGCCAGTTGGTATTTTTCGGAAACTTCCATCAATACCCGCGCCATTTCATAATCCGACGTAATCTGCTGCCCGGCCTGAGTAATGATTCTCATGATGATTGGCCCCGGCAGGTTCGGCTGATCGAGCAGTTTGCGGAAGTAGATGCCGCGAACGTAATCGCTTTGCAGGTTGTTGATCTCGTCGAGCACTGCCCCAGGACCACCTTGCTTCAGCATTTGGGGGACGCGGCTATCGGCGGAAAATCCGGTGTAGCGTTCCAGCGTGAGCAGAAAGTGCGCAAACCAGGTTTTGGTGGCGGCGTCAACCGGCTTCTGCGTTCCATTCAGCTTATAAACATATTGCAGACTTTCAGAGGAAGGAGTAACCCGCATTTGCCTCAGCTCCGACCCGCGGCGTTCGCTCACTTCAAAAAATCCGCCGGACGAGATGCTCTCCAGGTCAGAAGCATCGGCATTGAAACGGATATCACCTTCCGCTTTCAGGTCAACGCTGCAATCATCACCAGACCAGAGGCCGATCCAGCTTTTCTTGCCGCTGTTGTCTTCTATGTTCATGTTCTGGTGCGTGTGGTTGGCAATGCATCCGTCAAAATTCGGATGTGAGGCAGAGCCTTCCTGCGCGGCAACCGGAGCGGGAGGTGCAGGCGCCATCATCGGCGTGGCTGGCAGGCCCGGAGCAGGAGGCGCTTCAGGCGCTACTGCCGCCGGTGCACCAGAGCTGGGAATAGCTTCCGGAGCCTCTGCTTCGGGCTGTGGCGGAATAGCCGGAGTATCTGGAGCGTGAGGAGCGTCATGGAGTCCTTGGGGTTCGCTGGACGATGAGGCGCCGGGTGTCGCCGGCGGCGCAGGCTGTGCAGACGAGCCGGCTGTCGCTGTTTTCCCGTTTGAATTCTGTGGGGATGGAGCAGCGGACTGGATGGCGGCAAGCGGAAGCACTAAGCCAATCGTGAGCGCAGCCACGCCGAGTATCAGCCTCCGCGATACCGAATTACGGCGCATGGCTGGATTCAGCACGGCAAGCACCCGGCCTTCGAGTTGCGAACGCCGTGCCATGGCCAGGGCTGCTGTCAATTCCGTGTGTTGCAGAGAAGTCGCGATTTCGAGCAATTCGTGCGCATACTCAGAGGCCTTGGTGCCCGCGGCCAGCACGTAATCATCACAGGCCCGCTCGCGTTCGGCGCGCATCGCCCAGGCTGTGAACCACACCAGTGGATTGAACCAGTAGATTGCACATGTTATTTGTGCCAGCAGCAGTGTAAGAGAATCCCACCGTTTAATGTGTGCCAGTTCGTGCCTGAGAATGGCGGTGCGCCGCAGCGGCAGCCACTCACCATAGTCAGGAGACAAGATCACTTGGGCATGGAGCACGCCCGTGGTCAATGGAACATCTATCTCGTTGCTTTGCAACAATGCAGGCTGGCTGCGTATGCCCATTTCGCTGGCAATGTCTTCGATTTGTGCCAGCCATAGCGCGTCTTTCACAGGTGTTGCTTTGCCAATAATGTTGGTGAGGCGCATGCGACCCATTGCAAAACGCGTGAGCAGCCACAAGCTGCCGGCCAGCCATATAAGTGCTGCGAGCAATGGCCACTTTTTCCTATAGTTCCGTGAAGCAAGAGGAAAGGCATGGGCGGAGTTTGCTGTTGGTTGCGGCAGTGGCTCGACTTGCATTGATGGTGCTGTGGGTGAAAGATTCTGTTGTTCGTGAGTGCTGGTGGATGTCGCGATATGTCCTGCTGCTGGTTTGGCAACCATCCTTTGCGCTATCGTGCGTTTTGATTGTGGTTCCACCGGGGTTGAAGACGCGGCCGGCGAAGAAACGACTGGCTGGACAGGAGCAGATGTGACCTTTGAATCACTGAAAGAGTTCACGCCGGTGATCTGGGGAATGCCGGGGATGTGCCATGCAGGCACAAAGTAAGACAAAGCAGGCATCAGCAGTGTGGCAGCGAGTGCGAAGCTGCGCAGCAGGTATCGCGTGGCGGCCGAGCGTTGCTTCAACAGCAGGCTTGCGATCCAGAAAAGTCCCAGCAGCACGGTGGTTCTGATGATAATGTTGAGAAACATTCCGGTAGTCATGGCTATCTGCCCTCCTGCTCGGCTTTTTTCACCAGTTGGGAAAGAAATTGCTTGTCTTTCGCGGAAAGCCTGGCGTCTGAAATTTCCAGTAATGCCGCGACGGCTTGCTCCGCTGAGCCGCCGAAAAATGTTTTGACCATGTGCTTGAGTGCTGAGGTGCGAACCTGGCCGGTATCATCCGCCGGTGCGTATACATATTTGAGACCCTGCTGCTCATGGCGGACGTAGCCTTTTTGCTTCAGCAAAGCAAGCATGCCGCGCACGGCTGAATAGCTGGGCGGGTCGGGAAGTTCCGCAAGCACCTCTGCTACTGATGCTTTGCCTTTGCGGTAGATAATATCCATGATCTGCCGCTCGCGGCGGCCCAGTTGAAGATGTTTTTCGTCAGTCATATCTCTCTGCTAACCCACTAGCACATGCTAATACATTAGCATCATTTGTCAAGAGGGAATTTCAGCAAAATTGCCATGAATGCCAAAATTGCCACAATTGGAAACGGAAGATGAGGAAACACCGTCCTGACACGCCCGATGCAGATCAAAGCTGTGAATGAGGTTGGACGGATGAAGGATTGCTCAGAAATAAGATTAGACAATCCCTCCTGCCGCGTTCCGCAAACTAAGAATTGAGTTCAAAACTCTGTATGGCCGCAAGATCGTGGAGCGGTTCAATTATGGCAATTTTGGCATTCATGGCAATCATGGCAATTCCCGAACTCGCTCATTTACACTTTCTATATGGCCAAAATCTCCTACCTGGAGTGTTCAAAATGCGGCGCTCAAATCAGTGGCGAGCAGCCGCAGACTATCTGTCCAAAAGATGGCGGATCTCTTTATGTCCGCTACGACCTTGCCGCGTTGAAAGGTAAATTCACCCGCGATTCGTTGCGCGGTCGTCCTGCCAACATGTGGCGCTATCACGAAGTTTTACCCGGCGATAAGCCGATTACTCTGGGCGAAGGATTCACGCCGATGCTACCCAGCCGCGAGAATCCTAACGTCTTTATTAAGGATGAAGGGCTGAATCCCACCGGATCCTTCAAAGCGCGCGGACTATGTGCCGCTGTGACCATGGCGTATCACTACGGACAGAAGAAGCTGGTAGTACCTTCCGCCGGTAATGCGGCGAGCGCCCTCGCTGCCTACTGTGCTGCGGCTGGCATTGAAGCTCACATTTTTATGCCGAAAGATGTGCCGGCCGCGAATTACATCGAATGCAAAATGTACGGCGCAAAAGTCACGCTGGTTGATGGACTGATTTCCGATTGCGCGAAAATGGTGAACGAGCGCAAGCAGGCCGAAGGCTGGTTTGATATTTCTTCGCTCAAGGAACCGTTCCGCGTGGAAGGCAAGAAGACCATGGGCTACGAAGTGGCCGAACAACTCGACTGGCAGTTGCCCGATGCGATCTTCTATCCCACCGGCGGCGGCGTGGGCCTCATCGGGATGTGGAAGGGCTTTGATGAGATGGAGCAGTTAGGGTGGATCGGATCGAAGCGCCCGAAGATGGTCACAGTGCAAGCCTCGGGCTGCGCCCCTGTGACCAAAGCCTGGGACGAGCATAAGCCTGTGGCAGAGGTATGGCAGAATGCGCAAACTATGGCGGCCGGGCTGCGCGTGCCGAAGCCTTATGCGGACTATATTATTCTCGATATCCTGAAGCAGAGTGGCGGCACAGCCATTGCCGTGACCGATGATCAGATGTTCGAAGCCATGAAAGAATGGGCCAGCAAAGACGGCGTGTTTGCCGCTCCCGAGGGCGCAGCCACTTTGGCCGCCTACAAGCTTCTGCTGGAACAAAACTTCCTGAAGGCCAGCGATAAGGTAGTGTTGTTCAATACCGGTTCGGGATTGAAATATATTGACGTCGTAGAAAAATTCCTGAAACCTGAAAAGGCGCAGAGTGCGCTGCCAGCGTCAAGGAATATCGGTGGGATCATTCAACCGTATTAGCTTTTCTTCTGGAAATCCCGAGCGAAGCAGAGGGAACCCTGCAATCTTGATAAAACTTCTTCCGAGTACCGGCTCGCTTCGCTCAGGAAAATCTTTGAAGATCGTAGCGTTCCCTCGCTGTGCTCGGGAATTCAAATAACATGACTACGCGCCTCTACTACCACGACTCCTTTCTGTACAACTTTGACGCCCGCGTGCTCGAATCGCTGGAACACAATGGCCGTCACGCAGTAATCCTGGACCAGACCGCTTTCTATCCGACCAGCGGCGGACAGGTCTATGACACCGGACGGCTGAATACGGAGCAACAAGAACTGGCCGTCACCGAGGTAGCCGAAGACGATCATGGACGGGTCCTGCATTTCACTTCGGAGCCATTGCAGCAAGGCAGCGCGGTGCGCGGTTTCATTGATGTTGCCCGCCGCCGCGATCACATGCAGCAGCACTCCGGCCAGCATGTGCTATCAGCAGCTTTTGTAAGCCTCTTTGACGCGCAGACAGTCAGCTTCCACATGGGCGCGGAAAGCTGCACCATTGATCTTGCTGTGAAGTCACTTGCGCCGGCGCAGATCGTTCAGGCGGAAGAAGTGGCCAATCAGGTCGTGACCGAAGACCGCGCGGTGCAGATCCGCTTCGTATCACTGGAAGAAGCTCGCCAGCTTAACCTGCGCAAACTGCCGCCTAAGCAAACTGGAGAGTTGCGGCTGATTGACATCAGCGATTTCGATCTGACTGCCTGCGGCGGCACCCACGTTCGTTCAACCGGACAGATTGGCGCCATTCTCATACGCAAAACCGAAAACGTGAAGCAGGGTTTGCGGGTAGAGTTTGTCTGCGGAATGCGGGCGGTCGCCACGGCCCGGCAGGATTACACGACGCTGACGGAAGCGGCAGGATTGCTCTCCACACATATACTCGAACTGCCGCAGCAGGTGCGCAAATCGCTCCAGGAAGCAAAAGTGGCAGAGAAATCAGGGCAGAAGTTGCTGGAGGAACTGGCCGAGCTTCACGCGCAGCAATTGGTAACGGAATCCAGCGGTTCTCCGCGGATTATCGTGCGTGTTCTTGAGGACCGCGATCTGCCATTCATCAAGCTGCTGGCCCAGAAGATTACGGCAAAGCCCGAAGCAGTCGCGCTGCTGGCCAGCGGCGCAGGACAGCCTGCCCTGGTGTTCGCCCAAAGCGCCGGCCTGAAGTCTAATATGGGGCAGCTCATGAAAGAAGCGACCGCCAAACTTGGCGGTCGCGGAGGCGGCACGGCCGGCATGGCCCAGGGCGGCCTGCCCCCGGGGACCACAGATTGGAAGCGCATCGAGCAAGTGCTCGACGAAATAACCAGGAGCTTATAGTCCATTCGAAACGGCGCAGTTCCTTGCCCGCTTGGATTGCGCATGGAAGAAACCCAGAAAACAGCTAAAAGGGTAATTGTGCTCTCGTTTTCTTTAAAGCTGTGAAGTCGTGTCCTGGTATTTATTAAATCCCGCTTCAACTATCATTTATTTTCTCCTGCCCCCTAACCAATCCTGCTCACCCTAAGTCTGATATTTGACGGAAACATATGTCTTACATCAATATGTGTGTATACAACATATGTCTTCACCAATGCTTGACCGCGAATTGAAGAAGGGTAGTGCTGAGCTGTTGATTCTTTCGCTTGTAGAAGCGCGGGCGCGCCATGGCTACGAAATCAGCAAACTGATCGAAGCCCGCTCCGAGGGAGCATTGCGCTTCAATGTTGCTTCGCTTTATCCGCTGCTTTACCGCCTGGAAAAGAGAGGCTGGATACAGGGCCGCTGGGTGGACAAAGCGGGGCAGCGTCGCAGGCGCTTTTACCGGTTGACGCCGAAAGGCAGGAAGGTGCTGCGCGCCCAGCGCAGTACCTGGCAGGCTTTTGTTGCCGCCATTAACCAGATTACGGGGATTGAAAATGCCTGAATTCAAGGATGAAGTGCGTGAACATCTCGCCAAATTGGGTCTTGAACCTACGCGAGAGGCTGCAATCGTCGAAGAAGTTGGACAACACATGGAACAGCGCTATCAGGATATGCTGGCGCGGGGCGTCCCTGAGCAACAGGCCCGACGCGCGGTGAGCGCAGAATTGGCGGATGGTGAATTGCTGGAGAAGGGGCTCAGGCAAGTAGAAGATCAGATCCGCGCGGAAGATCCAGCGGTAGCCGGCCAAGGATACTTTCATCTGCTGTCAAACTTTTCCCGCGATTTGCGTTATGCGGCCCGGGCATTGCGTCACAACGTAGCATTTTCCTTGGTGGCTATTGTGTCATTGGCATTGGGCATTGGCGCAAACACCGGCATCTTTCAATTGCTCGATGCTGTCCGGTTGCGTACCTTGCCGGTAGCCAAACCAAGTGAACTGGTAGACATTGGCACACCTAATGCGAAAGGCCGCACAGGCGAGTCACGCGGACGCCGCCTGGTATTCACCAATGCCATTTGGGAGCAGATCCGCGATCACGAGCAGCCGGCTTTCTCCGGACTTTTCGCCTACGGTGATACTACTTTCAACCTGACTACCGGAGGTCAGATCCGCATGGCGCGCGGCATGTATGTAAGCGGCAAATTTTTTCAGGTGCTGGGTGTCGCGCCCTTGCTTGGGCGAACTCTGGCAGAAGCTGACGACCGGCACGGCTGCGGTTCACCGCCGGCGGTGATCAGCTACTCATTCTGGCAGCGGGAACTGGGAGGCCGGGCGGACGCAGTTGGCAGCACCCTGAAACTCGAAGGACATCCGGTTGAAATTGTCGGAGTTACGCCGCCGGCATTTTTTGGACTAGAAGTTGGGCGTTCGTATGATGTTGCCGTTCCACTCTGCTCAGAGCCATTGTTCGCCGGTGAAAATTCGGTCTTTTCGCGGCTGGACGGATGGTGGTTGGGAGTAATGGGACGCCTGAAACCCGGCGCTACAGTGACCCAGGCCAGCGCGCAGTTGGAATCAATCTCGCCGGGAATATTTCAAGCGACGGTGCCACCAAGCTATCAGCCGGATTTAGTAAAAAAATACCTCAAGTGGAAGTTGGGAGCGGTGCCGGCCGCCAACGGCATATCCAGCCTGCGAAGCCAGTATGAGCAGCCGCTCTGGTTGTTGCTGGCCATCGCTGGCACCGTGCTACTGATTGCGTGCGCCAATCTGGCCAACCTGATGTTTGCCAGGGCCAGCGCCAGAGAGCGGGAATTAGCCGTGCGTCTTGCCCTCGGGGCATCACGGCAAAGGCTGATGCAGCAATTGATGATGGAGAGCCTGTTGCTGGCGGGTATTGGCGCTGGCGCGGGGATTGCGCTGGCGCAAGTGTTAAGCCGGGGATTGGTTTCGTTTTTTCATACCCAGTACAGCAATGTGCTGCTTAATCTGAATCTTGACTGGCGCGTGCTCGGCTTTACTCTGCTGATCGCGGTTCTTACCTGCCTGTTTTTTGGGCTCATGCCGGCATGGCGCGCCACATCTATATCCCCGGGCGCCGCGCTCAAGAGCGGCGGTCGGGGGGTGGTGTCTGCGCGAGAGCGGTTCAGCGTGCGCCGCGTTCTGGTGGTGGCGCAAGTCGCCCTCTCTCTTACTCTGCTGGTGGGAGCTTTGCTGTTCGTGCGTACCTTCCAGAATCTTGTTCATCTCGATGCCGGTTTTCAGCAGGATGGGCTGCTGGTGACCTACGTCAGCGCCGGTAACACGAATATTCCCAAGGCCAACCGAATTGCGTTCCAGCAGGCTATGCTGGAGCGCATCAAGGCATTGCCGGGGGTGGAACTGGCCGCCGAATCGAACATAATCCCGCTGAGCGGCAACGGGTGGAACGAGAATGTACACACCAATGCTTCGGGCCAGGAACAACGTGTCGTCGTCAATTTTAATCGCGTGAGTCCCGGATTTTTCCAGACGCTGGGCACTCCGCTGCTCAAGGGCCGCGACATCAGCAAATCGGATACCCGAAACACACCATGGGTAGCGGTAGTAAACGAATCATTTGTGCATAAGCTGCTGGAAGGGACTGATCCGTTAGGCAAGACGTTTCGCTTTGAGGTAGCGCCGGGCAAACCCGAGCCTATGTATGAAATCGTTGGCGTGGTCAAAGACACCAAGTATCTTGATCTGCGAGAAGATCTTAGCCCGATTGCCTACGTTGCTCTGGCGCAGGACGAAGACCCCGACACTGATGTTGCCATTACGATACGTTCCACAATGGATATGGGAGAGCTGATTTCTACTGTTGATCGTACCCTGACGCAAACCCATCCTCTGATTTCTACAATGTTTTATGAGATGAAGACGCAGGTCCGCGATACGCTGGTGCGCGAACGGCTCATGGCCACCCTTTCAGGATTTTTTGGCCTGCTGGCCGGGGTGCTCGCGACTATCGGCCTGTACGGCGTGATCTCATACATGGTAGTACGCCGCAAAAATGAGATTGGAATTCGCATGGCGCTGGGGGCAAACCGCCTGAGAGTGCTCACGCTTGTTCTTCGTGAAGCCACAGTATTGCTGTGCATCGGTTTGGGAATTGGGCTGATATTGTCAGTCATTACTGCCAGGGCCGCGGGAAGTCTGTTGTTTGGCCTGAAACCGAGCGATCCGCTGACGCTGGTGATGGCCGCCGCGTCTCTGGCGTTGGTGGCCGTAGCCGCCAGTTTATTGCCGGCGCAACGCGCCGCCAGGCTTGACCCCCTGGAAGCCCTGCGGGACGAATGAATTTGCGGTGCTGGAAGAACTGCGAATTCTCTTTCCATTTTGCTGAGAGACGGCATACGTTTTGTTGCCGAATCAAAGCGTGTTGGCGCCAGAAGACTGGCCAATACGCTGCCGGCGGGATTTCAGTTCTGAGGCGGCAGGCCTATCTTGCGCCAAACCGCTCTTAGGCTCTAAGCTTGCACGCTATGTTCCGAACCATCGTGCGAGCTGTTTTTGCCTCACTGCTTCTCACTGCGGTCATGTCTGCCCAGCAGCCTGACTTCAATGGCGCCCATGATGAAGCGCTGAAGTTTCTTTCTGAGCTGGTGAAGATCAATACCAGCAATCCTCCGGGCAATGAAACCAGGGCCGCCGAGTACATCAAGAGCGTGCTGGCTGCTGAAGGCATCGAATCACAGATTTACGAATCGGCTCCCGGACGCGGCAATCTGGTCGCCCGCATCAAAGGCAACGGCAGCAAGAAGCCTCTGCTACTCATGGGACACATTGACGTTGTCGGCGTTGAACGCGATAAATGGACCGTTGATCCTTTTGCTGCTGTGGTGAAAGACGGCTACATCTATGGCCGTGGCTCGCACGACGACAAAGCCATGGACGCCGCCAATCTGGAAGTCTTTCTCATGCTGCATCGGATGAAAGTTCCGCTCGATCGTGATGTGATCCTGCTGGCCGAGGCGGGTGAAGAGGGAACTACCCAGTTTGGCATTGACTACATGGTGGCCAATCATTGGGACACGATCGAATGCGAGTTCGCGCTGAATGAAGGCGGCGGCGCGCCGGAAAATAATGGCAAAGTACTCTACATTGGCGTTTCCACCACTGAGAAAGTGCCGCGTGGACTGATTCTCAAATCACATGGCAGCAGCGGACACGGCTCTGCGCCCCGCATGGACAACGCTATCACTCATCTGGCAGCAGCCGTGGCTAAAGTCGGGACATGGGAAGCGCCCATGCGCCTGAACGAGACCACGCGGCGGTTCTTCCAACAGTTGGGTAAAATCAGTCCGGCAGAAAAGGCACAAATCTATTCGCACATAGAAGATCCCGCGGCCCAGCAGAAGCTGCACGCGACCGAACCGGCGTATTACTCCATGCTGCGCACCTCGCTGGTGCCAACCATCATCAATGGCGGCTTCCGCTCCAATGTGATTCCCGCGGACGCCGAGGCACGCTTGGACGTGCGGGCTTTGCCGGACGAAGATATGACAGCCCTGAAAGCGCAGCTCACCAAGCTAATTAACGATCCGCAGGTGCAGATCGTGGATGCGGAGACCCAGAATGCGCGTCCGGCGACTCCGCCTTCAGGATTGCAGACCGATGGCTTTCATGCGCTGGAACATGCGCAGCAGAAAGTCTTTCCCGGCGTGCAGACCATTCCCATCATGCAGGTAGGGGCGACGGACTCCGCCCAGCTTCGCGCCAAAGGCGTGCAGGCCTACGGCATCGGAGCCCCAGCCAGCCCCGACGACCAGAAACGCATTCATGGCAATGATGAGCGGGTAGAGATCGCGGGTTTTGGCAAGTTTGTGGAGTTCCTGTATGCAGCTACGGTGGACCTGGCTGCAACGGAATAAAACAAGCCGCGAATCACGCGAATGATCGCGAATCGAATAGTCGGTTTGCGTTTGAATCTGGTTTCGGTTCGCCAGTTGCGATTGCTGGGTCGTCGGCTTCAGTTTTGCTTTGACTGAGAGCTGACACCCATCAACAAGCATGTACGCCAACGGCCAGCGCTGCTAAAATAAATGAGTTGTTCCTTCCCGACCCGTGGGGCTATAGCTCAGCTGGGAGAGCGCATCGTTCGCAACGATGAGGTCGTCGGTTCGATCCCGACTAGCTCCACCATTTCCATCCCTTTGTTTCTGCGATGAGAGAAGGGAAACCCTTTATTACGCGATAACCCGATGCTGTCTTAATAACAGTTATCTGGATCCTACTTCACCCTTAACAGAATCGATCAATTTTTGGGAATCGTATCCGACCCCATCTTTAAAGACCAGTTCTACATTCTCAATGTCCTGAATATGAGTGGAAGGATCGCCCTTCACGATCATAATGTCCGCCTGTTTACCGGTCGTCAATGAGCCAATCCGGGAATCTTCTTTTAGAAACTGCGCTCCATTCAGGCTGGCGATTTTGATTGCTTCCAGCGGGGTGAAGCCTGCCTGTACCAGCAACTCGATCTCGCGCTGGTCGCCGAATCCAGGTATTACGCCGGCAATTGGATCAATGCCTGCCAGTAACAGCCCGCCGGCTTTTACGAATGACCGTTCAAATTCCATCTCCTTGTGGAACATCGTCGTCCATCGGCGCATGGTCGCAGCGAATTTTGAGCCGATGGCCTTCGCTCTCGTGGCGGTGGTCTCGCGCTCTTTCAGGTAGGTGTTCCGTGCCTGCTCGCTCATCGCCTCCAAGACCCTTCTTGATGGCTCAGGCCCTGCCAAGATTAGGTCTTCGATGACCGGCAAGGTCGAAGTGACCGCCACATGATGCGCCACCAGCACTTTGATCATGTTCTGGATCGGCTCGCTACCGACTTCCATATCCGCTGCGGTGGCATAGCTTGGGTTGGGGCAGACATCAGGCTTTTTATCTGGCACAAACTCAGTATCTACAAGTAGGCCGTGCTCAAGGCCGTCAATCCCCAGCTCGGCTGCTTCGGTGAAGCCGATGGAACAAAGATGTCCAGTAAGTGTGAGCCCATGAGCATGGGCAGCATCAATCGCAGCCTTCAGTTCGGCACGGGTTAGATAGTTATAAGCCTTGAACGAGCCCGCTCCCTCCGCTGCCCAGTAGTCCACAGTCCTCCGCGCGTCGTCAGGCCCCGTAAGTTTATGCTCCTGAATCAGCGGCAGCCCTTCCCCTTCAAGATAAGGGCCGGTAACGTTCATCTTCGGCCCAATCATTTTTCCTGCATTGATAGCATTCTTAATCTCAAGATTGGTATAAGGTTCCACCGCTCCGGTGGTGCGGATAGTGGTCACGCCTCCCGCAAGATAAAGCCGGGGAAAGCTGAACACCATGGTGTGATAGAGCTCTCCGCCTGCGCCGCCCCCGGCGGGATAAAAGAGATGGTCGTGCATGCCGACCAGCCCGGGAAGTGCCGTGTATCCGCTGAGATCCATGTGATTGGCATCAGCAGGAATCGTCACCGCTCCCGTTTTGCCCATGGCGGTAATCTTTCCGCCGGTGATGACGATGGTCTGGTCGGCTTGCGCAGGAGCACCCGTGCCGTCAATCAAACGTACATGTTCCAGCGCGATCACCGGTACTTGCACGCGGATGAAATCTTTAATGGGAGCAGCCGCTTGCGGCTGAGCAAAGGAGATGCCGCAGCGAAAAAATATTAAAAAAATGAGAGAAAGGCGCATGAAGGCTCCAGCGGTTAAACCTTGCAGCATAACTGCAGCCTTGTAGCGATGCAAGCATGGTGTTTCTCACTGCAAAGGACGCAAAGAAAGAAATCGACTCTGTCCCCTTTGCGTACTTGAGTGCTTTGCGGTGAAAAGTTGTCCAGTCGCTGGGCAATCCCCAATTATGATTGGGGATTGCAGGACGACTAAAACTTCAAGGCCAGCAACTGTCCTCTGCGCTAGATTGAACTTCGTTTCAGAATGTAATCCAGACCTCCAACGCGAAACCAGCGGTATCCATAAGGTTCCAGCATAAGACTATGCTTGCCTTCTGCATCGGCCTGACTGTTCGCAGCCGAGAGCAGGTTGACCAGGCATCCCTCATCGTCTACGCCAATTTCCAGAGAGATCTCGCGCGGGACCGCGCTAAGGTTGTGGACTACCACAACTGAATTGTTTCTCCAGTCGTACCGAATTGCCAGCACCTCAGAAATTCGAATTGGGAGGATCGTGAACTCACCCCAGCCAATTTCGGGCGCTTCCTTGCGCATACGGATCATGCGTTCCATCCAGTTCATCAGAGAGCCAGGATCACGCCTCTGCTGCGCCACATTGACGTGCTCAAAACCATATGCCCCTCCACTGATCACCGGCAGAATAGGTTTGTCGCTCTTGGTAAATCCGCCTTGCGGCTCTGTGGACCACTGCATCGGTGTGCGTGCACCGTTCCGCTCAGGCAGGCGAAGATTGTCGCCCATGCCGATTTCATCGCCGTAGCGCAGCACTGGTGTTCCCGGCAGTGACATCATCAAGCTATAAGCCAGTTCCAACCGGCGGCGATCACCCTGCAACATCGGAGCAAGCCGGCGGCGAATACCGCGATCGTAAAGCTGCATATCTTTGTCAGGACCAAAGGCCGCAAACACTGCCTGGCGCTGTTCGTCAGTCAATCGTCCCAGATCCAGTTCGTCATGATTGCGCAGAAACTGGCCCCACTGTGCCGTGGCTTCAGATATTTGTGTCTCTTTAAGGACCTTCCTCAACGGACGGCTATCGCCAGTTGCCAGCGCATAGAACATGCGTTGGTTGACTGCGAAATTGAACATCATCTGCAAGCGCTCCCCGGCCTCGCCGAAATAATTCATATCTGTTTTCGGCAGCACGTTGGCTTCAGCAAGAATAATGGCGTCGCCTTGGCGCCACGAAAGAAACTCCCGGAAAGTTCGCAGCATGTCATATTGCTCTGCTGGAATTTTTACATTCGGTCCTTTTTCCGCAATCACGAATGGGACGGCATCCATGCGAAACCCGGATACTCCCAGTTGAATCCAGAAACCCATAATTTTCAGAATTTCCGCCTGCACTTCCGGGTTCGATGTATTCAAGTCCGGCTCAAAGTCATAAAAGCGATGGAAGTACCAAGCTCTGGCTTGCTTATCATAAGTCCAGGTGGACTTCTGAACACCCGGAAAAACAACTCCATCATTGGCATGTTTGGGCTTCGATTTCGACCAAACATACCAATCACGATACTTCGATTCCGGGTCAGAACGGGCCTCTTGAAACCAGGCGTGCTTATCGGAGGTGTGATTGACAACCAGATCAATAAGCACCCGGATTCCTCTTTGCTTGCAGCCATGCGTGAACTCCACAAAATCTCCCAATGAGCCATAGCGGGAATCCACACTGTAGTAATCCGCCACATCGTAGCCGTCATCCCTCAGTGGGGACGGTTGAAATGGCATCAGCCAGATTGCGGTCACGCCCAGACCTTGCAGGTAATCCAGGCGATTCATGAGACCGCGAAAGTCGCCCACCCCGTCACCATTTGCATCCATGTATGTAGAGACGGACAGGCAATAGATGATCGCATTCTTATACCAAAGATCATTGATCATTCAGTTGGTTTGCTTTCGTCAGGAATTTTCGGCAAGCAAGAAAAATAGGTGCCAATCATAAGATGCAGGCAACGGAATGGTGGCAGCGCGGCATTATCTTTGAAATTTATCCGCGATCATTTCAGGATTCGGATAATGACGGCATTGGAGACTTGGACGGCATTCTTTCGCGTCTCGATTATCTGGTCGAACTCGGGGTAGACGCCCTGTGGATCGCACCGATCTATCCATCTCCCATGGCAGATTTTGGCTATGACGTTGCCGATTACTGCGGCATCGATCCAATCTTTGGCACGCTCGCAGATTTTGACCGGTTGCTCAACGGTATTCACGAGCGTGGACTCAAGCTGATCCTTGATTTCGTACCCAACCATACTTCAGATCAACACCCGTGGTTTCTTGAGAGCCGTTCCTCGCGCGACAATCCGAAACGCGATTGGTATCTGTGGCGGGATGCCGCTGCCGATGGTGGCCCGCCGAATAATTGGCTGAGCAACTTCGGCGGTTCAGCCTGGGAATGGGATACGGCCACAAAGCAATTTTATTATCACTCTTTTCTGAAGCAGCAGCCAGACGTGAATTGGCGTAACCCGCAATTGCGGGAAGCAATGTTGAATGTATTGCGGTTTTGGCTCGATCGCGGGGTGGATGGATTCCGGGTGGATGTATTGTGGCTATTAATTAAGGATGGCCAATTTCGCGATAACCCGCCCAATCCTGGGTATCAGGGCAATGGTCCGTCAGTGAATCGATGGTTGTCGGTTTATAACGCTGACAGACCTGAAATTCACGAATTGGTTGCAGCAATGCGGCGCGTAATAGACGAATACCCGGAACGCGTTTTTATCGGCGAGATTTATTTAGCAGCAAAACAGCTCGTAACCTACTATGGAAAGGATCTGCGCGGCGCGCATCTCCCTTTCAACTTCCAACTCATTTTGTGCGCGTGGAACGCGGAAACAATCGCACAAATCATTCGAGAGTATGAAGCAGCGTTGCCGGCGGGTGCGTGGCCGAATTGGGTGTTGGGTAATCATGATCAAGCGCGTATCGCCAGCAGAATAGGTCCGGACCAGGCGCGGGTCGCGGCAATGCTGCTACTCACTTTGCGTGGCACGCCCACGATCTACTATGGCGAGGAACTCGGTATGGTGAACGTGCCTGTCCCATCGACGGAGGTGCAAGATCCCGCGGAAAAGAATGAGCCAGGCTTAGGTCTGGGCCGCGATCCTGAACGCTCGCCAATGCCATGGGACAACTCGCCCCAAGGTGGATTTACTGAAGCTCGACCGTGGTTGGCGTTGGGAGATCACGACAAGATCAATGTGGCGAGTCTTTCCCGTCAACCAGACTCTATCCTCAATCTTTATCGCAGACTGATTCGTCTGCGACGGCAGAATGAAGCATTGATCTCGGGCCGGGTTGAAAACATATTCGCGGAAGGGCCTCTTCTTCATTACTGCCGCACGGATGGGATACAGCATTTTGCGGTCCTTCTCAATCTTGGCCATGACACGCAAGAGACCGCTTTTGGAAAAGGACAGATCGTGGTTTCAACATTCTTAGATCGTGAGAAAGAGTTGATCGACGGGAAGGTCTCTCTGCGTCCGGCAGAGGGGCTTGTTATCACGGAAATTTGAACTCGGAATGAGGTCGCCTGGGCCATGGTGTGGAACCGGTTGAACAACACCAGGAGGGCTCACCAGCTGCGAAGCTACATGATTCTGGTTGCTCAAACCTCAAAGTTACTCACTCCATCTGTTCTCCTCCGCAAGGGACCGGCCGCTCCAGGCCTTTCCCTCGTGATCTGATTATAGAGAGAGACATTTCCTCACAGTGTAATTCACTTGATATGGAATGCCGCTTCGACTATTTCGATATATTTTCATAATCAGCGATAATAGCCATCTCATGTTCGGAACAGTGCCCCCATTTCTTAAGCCCCTCAATGGAACTGCCAAAATCTTTGCCGACCGTAATAAGCAGTTTATGGATACTGGCCGCATTCGAGCGGATGTGGAACGTTTACCCGCACCGAGAAACCGGGTGCACTACGCAGAATCGATGAACCAGGCAGATGAAATCATCATTGAGAGTTTTGCAGCCGCTGGGTGGGCGACGGATAAATTGCTCTTTCGCAGAAAATCGGGATTGATTGGCGCGAATATTATTGCCTCAAAGCCAGGCTGTGAGTCCACTGATCTGATCATCGTTGGCGCTCATCACGACACGACCGACAATTCCCCGGGAGCTGACGATAATACAGCCTCAGTTGCAGCATTGTTGGAATTAGCCCGATTGCTGCAGCCTTATACCTTCCGACATACGATTCTTCTCGTCATGTTCGATATGGAGGAGTTGAACCTGATTGGCTCCCGTGAATTCGTCCGGCAGCTCGGATCGGCCCAAAAGGTGCGGGGAGCAATCGTATACGAGACTATGTCATATAGTTCCAGCGTACCGAACAGCCAAAAGATTCCCAAGGGCGCGGCATTCGTTTATCCGCGTCAGTTGGCAAAGATCAGGAAACGAGATTTCCGAGGAGACTGGACCGCGGTTCTTTATCGCCGATCCGCTTTAAATATAGCCAGGACTTTTGGAGCGGCTTTAGATTACACAGCCGGATCAGAGACCGCTATCCTGCTTCGCGACATCTTGGATGTAGCTGTCATCGGTCGAGTATTTCAGAGACTGCCTATCTCTTCCCAATTGCAGAGAAGCGACCATCTCTCGTTCTGGCAGGCTGGCATCCCGGCAATTCTCATCACAGATACAGCCAACTTTCGCAATCCTAATTATCACCGTCCGACCGACACATTCGAAACCCTGGATTACGCACGAGCAGCGGAAATCGTGCATGCTACAGCAGTAGTGGTGGCTGAAATGGCAGAGTGGATTCTGCCCCACTTTTAATCTCGACAAAATCCAGGAATTTTGATCGTGACAAGGCGCTCAGCAAAAAGTCTTCAGGCAGCGCGGCAGTTGCTTTCGTAACTGAGCGACGATATTCTGTCAGATCAGAGACTCGATTGTGAATTGCAGAATTGTCTCTGAATTGACGTTTAACACAGGTACCAATGATTGTCAGTGGCTGGATGTGGATTACCTCGTTGCAGTGCGGAGTTGGCTGCCCAGATCTAGTGAACCAGTAACGACCTGATTGAAGCTGGTGCGACACTCCAAAATCAAATACTGGGGCGCTTAAGACCCCGATTCAACAATTATCAATCGAGACAATGATGCCAACTCCCGCGATCGATCAAGCTCCACATTTAGTTACCGTTTCCGGAAACGAATGGCCGTTATGGCGCTGGGTGTGTCTGCGCAGCGCTGGTTTTCCAGCCGAGGCCATTTTCAAACTCACTGCGTCGCAGGATGCCATTTCCGCTGCTGATCAGGTCAATGATGCCATTCGCACAATGGAATTTTCCCAAAGAAGATTGCTTCAGCAGATACACTCAGCTTTGGATGAACTTCGGTCCAATGGCCTGTGGGATGACAAAAGGAAGCGGAAGCCGTTGCTCGAGGCGGTAAGCAAGATCAAGGCAGGAAAGGTGCCGTCCTCTCTTGCGGAATGCATACCATTTGAGGTCATCCAAGAATTCAGAGCGTCTATAAGGCGGGTAGAGACTTCGCGTGCCACCTTCCACGAGATGTTTAAGAAAGCTCGGGAAGACACCTCTCAAGCCATTCGTGAGATTGCTAATTTACCTGAATTTCGGGAGGCACTCACATGGCAAAATCGGGCAGCTGTTAAAACAGCATTGGATTCTTTACTGCGCAATCATGAGAAGCCCGGAACGCGAGACTCTGCGCAAAAACAGCACGAGGAATTGGTCGCCAGCTATTGGCAACGCTATTGCACGAAGAATGACACAATTGGTTTTTTTGGCCCTGTGGGGTGGGCACGGATTGTTCCAGAGATTGGGCACTTAATCGCCCGGCACGGTACTCAGTTAGTAGCTTTTCGTAAGACATATTGGGAATCGTGGGCCATCGAAGCACTAGCTGCTGCAATCGCACGTAAATATAACCTGCAGCCATGGATTGCTCCTTTTCTGGTGCCATATGTCCGGGTGGAAGGTACGGTGCTGTACCATCCTTTATTCGGTGGTCTACGGTTAACGGCGAAACAGGCGGCATTGCTGCAAGCATGCAATGGCCGGGACTCTGCGAAGCATATCGCGGGCAAGCTTCAGCGTCTACCATTGCTTAAATTTCAAGGTGCGGCTGAAGTTTATGATGGCCTGCGTGAAATGGTTACCAAAGGTTTTGTCTATTGGAAATTCAATATTCCATTGGGCCCTCACCCCGAGCATGTTCTGCGGCAAGCGCTGGAACGAATTGATGAGGTGAACATCCGTAAGCGGTCGCTCGATTGTCTTGATGAGTTCGATTCGGCCAGGGCATACGTCGAAGAGTCGGCTGGAAATCCGGACAAACTGAATCTAGCATTTCAGAATCTTGAGCAGGTGTTCACACGGCTGACAGGCCTTCCGGCCACCCGCAACCAGGGCAAAGTATACGCTGGTAGAACGCTGGTCTACGAAGATTGTCGCCGCGACGTGGAAGTGTTGATATGCGAGGAGTGGCTCAAAGATCTCGTTGATCCGCTGTCTTTGTTATTGGCTACAGGCCGTTGGTTTACTTCACGAGTAGCAGAAGTTTATAAGAGCAAATTCCTTCAAGTTTATTCGGAAATCGTCCGGGCAACCGGGAATCCAATAGTAGACGCAACCTTATGCTGGGGAAAAGCGGCAGAATTCCTTTTTGATAAGTCTCCCGTGCTCATGTCGCCGCTACAGGAAGAATTTCGCAGCAAATGGGAACGCATTCTGCAACTCGGCGAAGGCCGAGAGCCAGTCGTGTATACGTGTGATGAATTGCGTTCCCGAATTTTACAAGAATTCCCGCCGAGCGAGCCAGGATGGACAGGCGCACGTTATCATTCTCCAGACATCATGATCGCGGCTGCAAGCGAAGAAGCAATTCGAAAGGGAGACTACCTCTTCGTTATGGGCGAGGTGCACGTCAGCGCTAATACATTACAGGCCTCTTTATTTGCCAACCAACATACTTCACCGAAAGAACTTGTTGATGCCGTTGAACACGACCTGGGCATATCGAACGTAGTTCCAGTAGGACCTAAGGGTGAGGACACAGGAAGCCGAACCGTGCAGTCACTGATTCCAAAATCCAATTTTCGACTTGAATATGTCGCGGACTCATTTGTGATGGATCGTTCCAAAGCTCTTCCAGTATCCTCGTTGGTACTCGAGAAGCATCAGGGAGAGTTGATCGCGAAAACCCGTGATGGGAGATTCCGTATGAACGTAATCGATCTGGTAGGCGGGTTGTTGAGTGTTTTGGCGATAGATTGTTTCAGGATCATGGCGCCTCGCCGGCATTCCCCAAGGATTTCCATTGATCGCTTAGTCATCAAGCGAGAATCCTGGCGTTTTTCCCCGTCGGAATTGCAATTTGCACAATGCTCCGACTCGTCCGAACGATTCCTCCAAGCGAGGAGTTGGGCCCAGGCCGAAGGTATTCCAAGGTGTGTTTTCTTCAAAGTGCCGGTTGAAAGGAAGCCCACGTATTTGGACTTCGGAAGTCCGATCTTAGTAGACGTCTTCGCTAAGATGATTCGTCGGACTCTTGATGCGGCCTTGCCGGATTCCAGTGTAGATATATCTGAAATGCTCCCGTCTCACAATCAAGCGTGGCTCAAAGACGTGGAGAACAGACGGTATATGAGCGAATTTCGGTTTGTAGCAGTGGATCAGACCCCTCGCCGGTGAACGAAAGAGTAGAGAGATGAGCCTATTGTGGTAATCACCTTCCAAGCGAGGAAGGCGATTACCACATGCGATTGGTCCTGGTATTTTATTCGCTCCCGCGTCGATTTCCTTTAGCTATGATCTGAAACATGTCTTCTGGCATCTGATCGAAACTTTTCTTCTGGTCATCGTTCAGGAGGCTGCGCACTTTAGAAACACTGGATTCACCAATGTCATGTGCTTTTTTGTCTTTTTCCTCGCGGGAAAGAGTGTCGTCTTTATAGATCGCCTGTATCTGCTCATATTGCTTCGCAAATATTGACCTGACCTGAACGCGTTGCTCCTGAGTTAGAGGCAGCTTCGCAGAAAGAAAATCCACTTGTTCATCAATAGTCGCTCCTTGGCCTCTTCCGTGCCCTACTCCTTTGTGTTCCCGCAAATTCAGCGGATCATCGCCATTGGATCCTTGTCCCTGTCCATTCCCTTGTCCCTTGCCGATACGCGCCCGCATATCAGGACTCATCTTGTCGTATTGATCTTTTTGATCGTCATTTAATAAGTTACGAACATTTGTGTTAGTTATTTCATTCACGTTCTGCACTTTGTTCAACTTGTCCTCCTGCGACATGGCCGAGTCGTTAGTGATATTTTGCGTCTGAGCATACTGGCGCTCGAGTATTCTTTTGATCTTAATTTGCTGGGTCTGATTCAGATTGAGCCGCTCGGAGAGGAGTTGCAACTTGTCTGCAACGCTGTCCGTTGGTTTTTCCTCCCCCAGAAAGCACGCCATAGATCCGGGTAGAGCGGTCCGAAGGACGCGCGGGCCAGATTTGATCATTGCGAGTTGAAATTTTGGAGCAGCGAAACACGGAAGTGTGCTGACCGCAATCGTCACTACTGCTAGCGTCTTCCAGCCGGCTTTGGCGTAATTTACAGTTACGCTTCGATCCGTTTCTGCGCAGTGCGTTCGTTTGAAACGTGAATATAGTGGCATAGAACTACTCCGATCTTAATGTTATTGATGGATCTACTCCCGCCGCGCGCCATGCAGGCATCCAGCAGGCGACTACTGAGACGCCTACAAGCAAAGCGACAACTCCAAGATAAGTCACTGGATCAAGTCGGGACACATCGAACAAAAGCGTCAGAATGGCTTGGCTCGCAACTACAGATCCAGCCAGACCTAGAATGACCCCAATTCCGGTCAGAGCCATTCCCTGTCGTACCACCAAAGCGAGGATGTTGCTGCGTGAGGCGCCTAAAGCGGAGCGTACGCCAATTTCACGTATTCGCTCGTTGACGCTTCCTGACAGTACACCATAAATTCCCGTAGCTGCCAGGATTAATGCCATTAACCCGAACGCCTCAAACAGAATCAAGGCAAATCGCCTCTCGGCTGCGGATGCTGCCACAAGACTTTCCATTGCGGCAACGCGTATGATCGGCTGGTCTTTATCTACTGACCATATTGCATTGCGAACCGCGGGAACAATCGCGGTGGGATCGCCGGAGGCTCGGATTACGACTGACAAAGCGTTGTCCACGAAACGCCATTGTGCTGTTGTGACATAAACTGCCTCGGTTTGGTTTGCCGCCAGCGATGCCTGCTTTACATCGCCGACAACCCCTACTACGGTGTACCACGGTCCATCCGTTGGACCTATATGGAGATGCTTGCCAATGGGGTCCTCATCGGGGAACTCACGCTTTGCCAATGATTCACTGAGAACGACTGCAAGTGGCGCATTGGCGACATCTTGCGTGTCAAGGAATCTGCCCCGACGAAGAGGAATTTTAACCGTTTCAAAATATCCGGGAGTTACCGCATATCGAAAAGCGCTGTTACCACCCTCGACTTTCCCGTTCGGACGCGGTTCGAACTGGACACCATACTCATCCAGATCGCCGCTCAACGGCAGTTGGCTGGTAAGAGCTGCACTTGAAACGCCAGGAACCTGCCGTACCGCTTCAAGCGCCTTATCAAAAAAACGATGGGTGGCATCTTTATCGAATCGGTGTGCGGAGGTTTGCACCTGCATCGTGACCAGATGTGAGGCATCAAAGCCTGGATCTATTGCAAATAGATGCTGCAGGCTACGCAGCAGCAGCCCGGCACTTACCAGCAGCACAAGAGCTAGCGCAAATTCTGCTACCACCAGGGTACGACGCGTGAACTGGTGACCGCCAGCGGTGCGCTGAGAGCTTTGCTGCATTTCCTGATGCAGGTCGCTACGTGACCCATACAATGCCGGAATTAATCCCACCAAAAGTCCGATGACCGTAGAAACACCAAGTCCAAACGCGAATACGATTCCGTTGAAACGAATTGCATTTACCCTCGGCAGACCTGAAGGGCTAAGCGCCAGGAATGCCTGTATACCAAATTCAGCAACTACCATGCCGAGCGCGCCGCCGAGAGCCGCGAGCAACAAGCTTTCTGTGAGCAGTTGCCTTAGCATGCGACTACGTCGCGCACCGAGAGCGGCACGCATTGCGAATTCACCACGTCGCTGAGAACCGCGGGCCAGCAGCAGGTTCATCACGTTAACGCAAGCCATCAGAAGCACAAGTATCACTGCACCGAGAGTGGCGAGCAATGCGGGGCGGACCGCGCTTGTGACGTCATCCTGCATCGAGTTGACGGAAAACCGACTGGGGAAACCATGTACCTGGGGATACGTTTGCATCAAACCGTGCAGGATCACGTCGAGTTCACGGCTGGCTTGCTCTCTGGTAATGCCAGGTACGAGACGTCCAATGGTACGCAAATGGTGGCCCCATTCACGGCCGTCTGCAGGCAGAGATGCGTCATATTGAAGAGGCGCCCAAATCTCAGCCTTGGGGGACAAAACATTCTCGAACGTGCCTGGCATTACGCCGATGACAGAATAATTATCATCGTCGAGTTTGATCTGTTTTCCGATAATTGCATTATCGGCGCCAAAGCGACGCCGCCACAAAGCATCACTGAGAATGACGACCTTCGGACCATTCAGTTGATCATCAGAATCCTGGAAATTCCGCCCCAACAGAGGCGACACTCTCAACACATGGAAGTAGCTGGCACTCACGCGCTGTCCGTCAAGACGTTCTGGCTGTGCCGTGCCGGTTATGGTCGGCTGCCATAGTTTCAATACAGCGAGCGATTCGAAAGAATGGCTCCGTTCCACCATGCCCCGATAGGACCCGAAGGTGCCATTGTTTCGCCCGCCATCGTTACGCATCTCCCAGATCGTTGAAAGCCGGTCAGCATGCGGGTACGGAAGCGGTTCAAATAAGATTGGGTTCACCGCACTGAAGATGGCGGTACTGGCTCCTATTCCCAACGCCAGTGTAAGAATGCTGATGACTGCAAATCCCGGATTGCTGCGCAACTGACGCAGCGCATACCGCAGATCTGTAAGCAAGGTTTTACCTATGTTTTCCCACGCGTTCGAGCGCACCTGCTCATCCAGAGTGGGCTGCGAGGGGGCAGAATTTACATACATAGTTAATCCTCTAAACGACGCATTCGCTGGGCTAAATCAAGCTCGTATGGGATCGCTCGAATAATCTGACTCTTCCGAACAACCAAAGCCAGCCATCACATTGACTTGCCTTTCTCCATTACGATTCAGTTTTGGCGACAACCGTTAACGCAAGGCCCAAACCGCCTTCCATGTCATGCAGTCTCCATCGCTGCAGGCTCTATCGCGTTTCTGACGTCGCTAACGACTTGTCCATCATCTAATTTGATGATGCGATCGGCCACATGATAATACCGATCGTCATGGCTGATCACAAACACTGTCTTGCCTCTTCTCTTGAGCTCAGGAAGCAACTGCATATAAAACACAGCTTTAAATTGCGGATCCTGGTCCGCAGCCCATTCATCGAAGATGTAAATTGGACGGTCTTCGAGGTAGGCCGTTAGCAAAGCCAGTCTTTTTCGCTGCCCCTGGGAGAGTTCGATTGTCGAAAGCTTCCCATTCGTTATTTGTACCTTGTGCGAAAGTTTCAGCTGGGATAGGTACTCCCGTGCTTGATTGTCAAGCTCTGGATTAATGAGTCCCAGCATTTGCTCAAACAGATAAAAATCGGAAAAGACTGCTGAAAAATACTGTCGATAAAATTCTTTTCTCGCATTTCCGACAGGTACTCCATCAAGGGAGATATGACCCTGCTCCGGCATATAAAGCCCGGTCAGTAGTTTTACCAAGGTGGTTTTGCCGCTGCCGTTTCCTCCAGTGATAAATACCAGTTCTCCTGGCTTGAATGTCAAGTCAATAGGTCCTAGAACAAAATCATCACTTTCACCTTCACGATGATAGGTGTGGGTAATGGATTTCAATTCCAGGATTTTCCACGTACTTGTAGGAAGAGCGGCTTCGTCGGCGTTTTCGGATTCCTGGCTGGCAAGTGTAAAGCCAAGCTGCTCCGCATTTCTGAGTGCCACATTTGCACGGCTTAACTGCGGCAACGTGTTCAGAATGATCTGCAATGGTGTCATCAAGTAAAGGAGCGAGATGGCGTAAGCAATCATCATAGTGCTATTCAGATTGCGTAGGGTGGGCAGCAAAAAGAGAATCAAGCCTATTACTACAAACACCAGGGTCTGTCCCCAACTCGCAGCGGCAGAATACAGGTTTTGGCCCGCAATGTTGTACCGCCTCATGGACTCTGCGGTGACTCTCAATTCATCACTGATGAAGGCTTCACGACGGCGACTGTGGATCTTAAGTTCCTTTGTTCCGTGGGTCAGAGCGCGAAAATGCTGCTGCAAGGCATTCGCATCTTTCCGTGCGCGCTCGAAGATCTTTTGTACTTTTATGATCGGAATCTGGTAACTGGCAATTCCTACCACCATAAATCCAAGCACAATGGCCAGGAGCGTAAGAGACAGAATGCCCATGTAAACAAGGCAGCCAACCACCAGAGCCGCATTGACGCAGAGTAATGGAATAATCAGGATAGCGCCTGTAATCGCCGGTACATCATCAGTGAGCGCTGCAAGCAGGCGAGCTACCCCGACCTGTTCCAGATGTCGCAGGGGAGCCGCAAGGATTTGATCGCATAACTGCATGCGCAAGTTGTAGGTTGCCCCCTGCCCAAGTTGTGTCAGAAGGAATTCAGACGTAAAACGCGTCAGTGGCAGCAGCGCGCAGAGACCCACAAAACCCCACAAGAGCGCAGACGAGTGCCCGTTTCTTTTGATCACTGCATTAATCACGGCCAACAAAGCAGCGTTGCAGGCGCCACTGAAGATTCCTGCGATTATGCTCAGGATCACAGTGTTCCGTGAATGCTTGAAAAAAAACCCAATCATTTTCATTGAGCTATTCGCCTTCCTTGAACCTTCTCAGTCCCTACACTGATAGAACGGATGGTAGTCTCCCTGCCTTGCATAGCAGTCCAAATGTAAGAATTTTTTCTGTTGATATCAATAGCCCAATTGCGTTTTTTCAAGAACACGGATTGTCATCATATCTCACGTGTATATCTTAAGATGTGTTGGGTTTAGCGAATGTGCAATGATAGCAACTCGTTCGATGTCTTAGACTTGCATGTCTCTCTGTTTCAAATAAGACTGCATCGAAGCGAGTACTCGCCAGTCTTCATGGTTCAGACCAGCAAACGCATTGTATTTCACCATCGACTCAAGTCAATAATAAACCCGCTCTAACTCTTGTCTAAGTGAAATTATCGTTCCGATTTGAACTTTTTTCCCATTTTGGAACAGAGAACAAATTATTGGACCGGTACATCTTTACAAAGGAAAGGCCATGAATTAATGTCGCACAACGCCAGTTCCAAAATTGCACTTTCCATCAGAGAAGAAACTTTAATGGCCCCAGCCGGTAAAACCCTAGACAACAAGCAATACCCACGTGGCTTTAAGGACCGTAATCTCAAGAAGATGCAAGCAATTTTTGATAATAACCCAAATAAAATCTCAAGGACCGAATAAGGAATTAAGAGATGCAACGGGAAATTTTTACCATTCCCGAACTCCTGAAAAGGGCGGCAGCGGCAGGGGTTTTTTTATCATATGGAGAGGGCAAATTACAGTTCAAGCTCTCGGTGGACAACTTTCCAGAGGCTTTAAAGAGTGAAATCGTTGATCACAAAGAAGCCCTGATCGCGTTCTTGAAGCAGAGATCGCTTGAAGAAAGCTCTCCCAGCAGTCCAGTCATTCATGCCTTAGAAAGACCAATTCAATCGGCGGCATTGTCCTACGCGCAACAGCGGTTGTGGTTTATCGACCAGCTGGGCGGGAGCAGTGTGCAGTACAACATGCCGGGTGCGATGTGCATTCAGGGAAAGTTCAGTGAAGACGTGGCGGAGCGGGCCCTGGCCCGCATTATCGAGCGGCATGAGCCTTTGCGCACGGTATTCCTCAACGGAGAAGAAGGCCCGGAGCAGCACATTCAGACGTCCTTTGAGTTTCGTTTAACGCGAATCGATCTGAGCAGATTGAGCCGGGAAGAGCAGGAGCAGGCGGTACAGGAGGCGCTGGATAGGGATGCCGGCAAGGCGTTTGATCTGAGTGCTGATCTGATGCTGCGAGCAAGTTTCCTCCGTCTTACCGAGGAGGAAGGAGTGCTGCAGTTCAACATGCACCATATAGCCAGCGACGGATGGTCGATGGGGATCCTGGTGGAGGAGTTCGGGCGGTTGTATGAAGCGTTTGCGGAGGGTGGGGAGGATCCGCTGGAGCCGCTGGGAATCCAGTATGCCGATTATGCGCAGTGGCAGCGTGGGTGGCTGAAAGGGAAGGTGCTGGAGAGGCAGCTGTCGTATTGGGAGAAGCAACTGGCGGATTTGCCGGAGGTACACGGGCTGCCGCTGGACCGGCCGCGTCCGGCAGTGCAGACCTTTGATGGCAGGGTGCACAGGGTAGAGGTAGAGCGAGAGACGCTGGAAGGGCTGAAGCAAGTGGCGGGGAGAAGCCAGGCGACCTTGTACATGGTGCTGCAAGGGGCCTTTGCGTTGCTGCTTTCGCGCTACGGAAACAGCTCTGACATTGTAATGGGCACACCTGTAGCCAACCGGTCACAGAAGGAACTCGAGCCGCTGGTGGGGTTCTTCGTGAACACGCTGGTGTTGCGGACCGACTGTGCGGGAGGGCGAAGGTTCCGGGAATATCTGGAGCAGGTCAAGAGCGTGAATCTGGATGCGCAGGGCAATCAGGATGTGCCGTTTGAGTATCTGGTGGAGAGGCTGAAGCCGAGGCGAAGCACCAGCCATGGGGCGCTGTTCCAGATCATGTTCAGCATGAACACCAACGAGGTGAAAGCAGTAGAGCTGCCGGGATTGAGACTGTCACCGCTGGTGAGGGAGCGGGCGGCAGTGAAATTCGATCTGACGCTGGAAGTGTTGGAGCAGGGTGCGGGGGTGAAGTTGAGCTTTGCCTACAACCGGGATTTGTTTGAGGCGGAAACGATTGCCAGGATGGCACAGCACTACCTGAATCTTGTGGGTGGGATTGTAGGCAATGCAGGCAAGGAAGAGGAAAAAATAGAAGCGCTGCCGCTGCTGAGCGAAGGCGAACGCCAGCAACTGCTGTATGAGCTGAATGACACGCAAGCGGATTACCCGCGGGATGTGTGCCTGCACGAGTTGATTGAAGCGCAGGTGGAGAAGACGCCGGAAGCAGTGGCGGTGGTGTATGAAGGGCGGCAGGTTAGCTATAGGGAGCTGAACCGGCGGGCCAACCAGCTGGGACACTATTTAAGGAAGCAGGGAGTCAGGGCGGACACGCTGGTGGGGTTGTGCGTGGAGAGGTCGGTGGAGATGGTGGTGGGGATCCTGGGAATCCTGAAAGCGGGAGGAGCGTATGTGCCGCTGGACCCTGGATACCCGCAGGAGCGTCTGGAGTACATGATCGGGGACAGCGCACCGGCGGTGGTGCTCACGCAGCAATCAGTAGAGGATCGGCTGCCGCCAATGCAGTCGCCGCGGTTGCGGCTGGATACCGATGGTGAGGAACTGGAGAAGTACAGCGCGGAGAACCTGGGACGGGAAGAAGCGGGACTCACGCCGGAGCATCTGGCCTATGTGATCTACACCTCGGGATCCACCGGCAAGCCCAAAGGAGTGATGAATGCCCACTCTGGCGTGGTCAATGGTTTGCTGTGGGCGCGTGGTGCTTATGGATTGAGCAGCGAAGATCGAATCCTGCAAAAGACGCCCTACAGCTTTGATGTGTCGGTATGGGAATTCCTGCTGCCGCTGTTGTCAGGAGCGCAGTTAGTGATGGCGCGGCCGGGCGGACACCTGGACCCGCAGTATCTGGCGGAGGTGATGGAGCGGGAACAGATCACCATGGTGCATTTTGTTCCTTCGATGTTGCAGGTGTTTTTGGAGCATGGAGTGAGCGAGAGGTGCAAGGGGTTGAGGCGTGTGCTGTGCAGCGGGGAAGCGCTGCCCTACGCAACGCAGGTTCGGTTTGAAGCCAGTTTGCCGGGAGTGGAGTTGCACAACCTGTATGGGCCGACCGAGGCAGCCGTTCATGTGAGTTACTGGCAGTGCCGGCAGGGGGTGCATGAAGGGATAGTGCCGATTGGACGTCCGATAGCCAACACTCAGATTTATCTGCTGGACAGTTATCTGCAACCGGTGCCGCAGGGAGTGAGTGGAGAGTTGTATATCGGGGGAGCCGGAGTGGCGAGGGGATATTGGAACCGGCCGGAGCTGACGGAGGAGCGTTTTGTAGAAGATCGGTTTAGCGGCAAGAGAAAAGCGCGGATGTACAGGACTGGAGACCTGGCGCGATGGTTGAGTGATGGAGCGATCGAGTACCTGGGCCGCAACGACACGCAGGTAAAGATCCGAGGATTACGGATCGAATTAGGAGAGATAGAAGCAGCGTTGCTGGAGCAGGAGGGAGTGGAACAGGCGGCAGTCATAATGCGGGAAGATGTGCCTGGGCAGAAGCGGTTGGTGGCTTACCTGGGTTGCAAGAACCGCAGTATGGAATTGAAAAGCAGTGTACTGGCTGACTGTCTTCGAAAGCGTCTGCCGGAATACATGGTTCCGTTGTCGTTTATAACAATCGAAGAATTACCTCTGACAAGTAGTGGAAAGGTCAACCGCCAGGCACTGCCTGAACCGGGTGATGCATGCCTGTTCAGCGAGTATGTTCGCTCCCGCTTCGAGAACCGAGAGAGCGCTGGCTCAAATTTGGGCCGATCTTTTAAAGCTTGATCCAAAGTCCATCAGTTCTACTGCAAATTTCTTTGCACTTGGCGGGCACTCGCTGTTGTCTATACGGTTAGTAGCGCGAGTCCGGTTTGAGTGGAATATCGAATTGCAGATTCGCGATGTTTTTGAGGCAGCACAACTTTCCTCATTAGCGACTGCCATCGAGCGCAGTAGTGCTCGCCCAATTCGTCCGGCGATCGTCGCTTCAACTCGAGACAATGGCATGCTGCCGCTGTCCTACGCGCAACAGCGGTTGTGGTTTATCGACCAGCTGGGCGGGAGCAGTGTGCAGTACAACATGCCGGGTGCGATGCGCATTCAGGGAAAGTTCAGTGAAGACGTGGCGGAGCGAGCCCTGGCCCGCATTATCGAGCGGCATGAGCCTTTGCGCACGGTATTCCTCAACGGAGAAGAAGGCCCGGAGCAGCACATTCAGACGTCCTTTGAGTTTCGTTTAACGCGAATCGATCTGAGCAGATTGAGCCGGGAAGAGCAGGAGCAGGCGGTACAGGAGGCGCTGGATAGGGATGCCGGCAAGGCGTTTGATCTGAGTGCTGATCTGATGCTGCGAGCAAGTTTCCTCCGTCTTACCGAGGAGGAAGGAGTGCTGCAGTTCAACATGCACCATATAGCCAGCGACGGATGGTCGATGGGGATCCTGGTGGAGGAGTTCGGGCGGTTGTATGAAGCGTTTGCGGAGGGTGGGGAGGATCCGCTGGAGCCGCTGGGAATCCAGTATGCCGATTATGCGCAGTGGCAGCGTGGGTGGCTGAAAGGGGAGGTGCTGGAGAGGCAGCTGTCGTATTGGGAGAAGCAACTGGCGGATTTGCCGGAGGTACACGGGCTGCCGCTGGACCGGCCGCGTCCGGCAGTGCAGACCTTTGATGGCAGGGTGCACAGGGTAGAGGTAGAGCGAGAGACGCTGGAAGGGCTGAAGCAAGTGGCGGGGAGAAGTCAGGCGACCTTGTACATGGTGCTGCAAGGGGCCTTTGCGTTGCTGCTTTCGCGCTACGGAAACAGCTCTGACATTGTAATGGGCACACCTGTAGCCAACCGGTCACAGAAGGAACTCGAGCCGCTGGTGGGGTTCTTCGTGAACACGCTGGTGTTGCGGACCGACTGTGCGGGAGGGCGAAGGTTCCGGGAATATCTGGAGCAGGTCAAGAGCGTGAATCTGGATGCGCAGGGCAATCAGGATGTGCCGTTTGAGTATCTGGTGGAGAGGCTGAAGCCGAGGCGAAGCACCAGCCATGGGGCGCTGTTCCAGATCATGTTCAGCATGAACACCAACGAGGTGAAAGCAGTAGAGCTGCCGGGATTGAGACTGTCACCGCTGGTGAGGGAGCGGGCGGCAGTGAAATTCGATCTGACGCTGGAAGTGTTGGAGCAGGGTGCGGGGGTGAAGTTGAGCTTTGCCTACAACCGGGATTTGTTTGAGGCGGAAACGATTGCCAGGATGGCACAGCACTACCTGAATCTTGTGGGTGGGATTGTAGGCAATGCAGGCAAGGAAGAGGAAAAAATAGAAGCGCTGCCGCTGCTGAGCGAAGGCGAACGCCAGCAACTGCTGTATGAGCTGAATGACACGCAAGCGGATTACCCGCGGGATGTGTGCCTGCACGAGTTGATTGAAGCGCAGGTGGAGAAGACGCCGGAAGCAGTGGCGGTGGTGTATGAAGGGCGGCAGGTTAGCTATAGGGAGCTGAACCGGCGGGCCAACCAGCTGGGACACTATTTAAGGAAGCAGGGAGTCAGGGCGGACACGCTGGTGGGGTTGTGCGTGGAGAGGTCGGTGGAGATGGTGGTGGGGATCCTGGGAATCCTGAAAGCGGGAGGAGCGTATGTGCCGCTGGACCCTGGATACCCGCAGGAGCGTCTGGAGTACATGATCGGGGACAGCGCACCGGCGGTGGTGCTCACGCAGCAATCAGTAGAGGATCGGCTGCCGCCAATGCAGTCGCCGCGGTTGCGGCTGGATACCGATGGTGAGGAACTGGAGAAGTACAGCGCGGAGAACCTGGGACGGGAAGAAGCGGGACTCACGCCGGAGCATCTGGCCTATGTGATCTACACCTCGGGATCCACCGGCAAGCCCAAAGGAGTGATGAATGCCCACTCTGGCGTGGTCAATGGTTTGCTGTGGGCGCGTGGTGCTTATGGATTGAGCAGCGAAGATCGAATCCTGCAAAAGACGCCCTACAGCTTTGATGTGTCGGTATGGGAATTCCTGCTGCCGCTGTTGTCAGGAGCGCAGTTAGTGATGGCGCGGCCGGGCGGGCACCTGGACCCGCAGTATCTGGCGGAGGTGATGGAGCGGGAACAGATCACCATGGTGCATTTTGTTCCTTCGATGTTGCAGGTGTTTTTGGAGCATGGAGTGAGCGAGAGGTGCAAGGGGTTGAGGCGTGTGCTGTGCAGCGGGGAAGCGCTGCCCTACGCAACGCAGGTTCGGTTTGAAGCCAGTTTGCCGGGAGTGGAGTTGCACAACCTGTATGGGCCGACCGAGGCAGCCGTTCATGTGAGTTACTGGCAGTGCCGGCAGGGGGTGCATGAAGGGATAGTGCCGATTGGACGTCCGATAGCCAACACTCAGATTTATCTGCTGGACAGTTATCTGCAACCGGTGCCGCAGGGAGTGAGTGGAGAGTTGTATATCGGGGGAGCCGGAGTGGCGAGGGGATATTGGAACCGGCCGGAGCTGACGGAGGAGCGTTTTGTAGAAGATCGGTTTAGCGGCAAGAGAAAAGCGCGGATGTACAGGACTGGAGACCTGGCGCGATGGTTGAGTGATGGAGCGATCGAGTACCTGGGCCGCAACGACACGCAGGTAAAGATCCGAGGATTACGGATCGAGTTAGGAGAGATAGAAGCAGCGTTGCTGGAGCAGGAGGGAGTGGAACAGGCGGCAGTCATAGCGCAACCGGAAGATGGTGTGGGAGATAAGCGGCTGGTTGGCTACGTTGTTGCAATAGAGGGAGCAGAACTGGATAAGGTGCAGTTGAGGAACAGATTGAAGGAGCGGTTGCCAGATTACATGGTGCCCGGAGCAATCGTCATCATGAGTTCCATGCCTTTGACAGCCAATGGAAAGTTTGACCGTAAACGGTTGCCACCGCTGGACGTGAGCAAAGAAGACCCGGATAGTGATGCGGTACTCAAAACACAGGTAGAAGAGATTTTAGCCGGCATCTGGTGTGAGGTCTTGAATCGGAAGCGAGTAGGACTGCATGACGACTTTTTCGGCTTAGGCGGCCATTCTTTGTCAGCGACACAATTGATTGCCAGGGTGCGCCGTGCCTTTTCGCTGGAACTACCGCTTCGAGCATTATTCGACGCACCCACAGTTGCAGGGCTGGCCGAAATCATCCAGCAACAACAAAGCGCGTCCACTTCAGGTATGTCATTGCCACCTCTGCGACGCAGAAATGGTGGCGGACGGTTGCCGTTATCGTTCGCACAGCAGCGCATCTGGTTTATCGATCAGATGGAATCTGGTCTTTCCACATACAACATGCCTATGGCTTTACGGCTGCAGGGGGAATTGCGTGTAGATCTACTGGAGCGGGCATTTTCCGAAATGGTCAGACGGCACGAAGCTCTCCGGACCAGATTTGCGGTGGAAGGGGGAGACGCTTGGCAAATCGTCGAGGATGCAGTGGCGGTCCAGATTCCAATGGATGACATAACTGCACTGGAAGACTTGGTCCTGCAGGAGGAATTGCGGCGGCGGATTCGCATAGAAGCAATACAGCGTTTTGACTTATCCCGTGGTCCCCTGTTGCGGATGAAGCTGATCAAGCTGGGCGATACGGATCATGCATTGCTGGTAACCATGCACCATATTGTTGGCGATGGTTGGTCAACCAACATCATGATGCGTGAATTCTCCATGCTGTATGCAGCCTTCGCCGCCGGGCGCGAGTTCCCGTTACCGGAGTTACAAATACAGTACGGGGACTATGCAGTTTGGCAGCGCGATTGGCTAAAAGGCGAAATACTTGAATATCAGATCCGGTACTGGCGACAGCAGTTGGCTCAAAGCGAGCCGCTTGAACTGCCACTGGATCATTCCGGTCCAGATATGGAAAACAATGCCGGAGCCACACTGGACTGGGCTCTACCCGAGCAATTAAGTACACGACTTTACGAAATAGCCAGGAAGCAGGATGTGACGCTGTTCATGCTGCTCGTCGCCGGCTTCCAGCTACTGCTGTCGCGTTACAGCGGCCAGAACGATATCGCAATAGGATCTCCTGTAGCTGGGCGGCGCTGGAGAGAAACAGAAGATCTGATTGGTTGTTTTGTGAACACGCTCGTGTTGCGCACGGAGTTGAATGGATCGATGAGTTTTGCGGATCTGCTGAACCGCGTGCGCACAATGACTCTTAATGCTTACCAGCATCAGGACGTGCCGTTCGAGAAGCTTGTGGAAGAGCTGCAACCTGAACGAGAACTCAACCGAACCCCGCTGTTTCAGGCAATGCTGGCATTTGAAGGTCCGCTGCAAGCTGAGACAGCCCTGCCAGGTCTGCAGCTGTCGCCCATTCATGTTCCTTCTGAAGTATCGAAATTCGATCTCCTGCTCGCGGTGCACGAAGGGATCGGTCTCCAAGGCCGTCTGACATATCGTACTCGCCTTTTTGCTGAATCATGCATGCGCCGGATGCTCAGTCATTTCGAAATTGTTTTGAGCGAAGTCTCTGCCAATATTCGTGCCCGCATAAGCGATCTTTCATTGCTCAGCGAATCTGAAAGATCGCAGATCTTACTGGAGTGGAACGGCACAGCAGCGCAATACCGGTTTGCGTGCATGCACGAATTGTTTGAGGAGCAGGCTGAGCGGAGTCCAGATGCAGTCGCCATCGAACACGACCGGCAGAGATTGACCTACAGAGAGCTGAATCACAGGGCAAACCAGCTGGCGCGCTACCTGAAAAAGCTTGGTGTAGAGCCAGAAAAACGGGTGGGAGTCTGCCTGGAACGTAGCCTCGAGATGATAATCGGACTTTTAGGAGTCATGAAATCTGGAGGAGCGTACGTACCTTTCGATCCCACGTACTCGCAAGAGCGGCTGCAGTTCATGGCAGAAGATGCGCAATTGGCGGTTCTGCTCACCGAGCGCAAGTTTATCGGACTGGTATCAAACCATGGAGAGACCGTTTGTCTGAATGACCGCTGGGCTGTCATTGAGCATGAGAGCGGAGCCAATCTGAACTTAATGGTTGATGCTCAGAATTTAGCGTATGTGATCTACACATCGGGTTCCACTGGAAGACCTAAAGGGGTGGCCATTGTGCATCAGGGGGCAAGCATGCTGATGCATTGGGCGAACGAAGTATTCAGCGCTGAAGAACTCGCCGGAGTTCTGGCCTCCACGTCCATTTGCTTTGATCTTTCCGTATTTGAAATTTTCGTTCCGTTGAGTTGGGGCGGAAAGGTTGTGTTGGCAGACAATGCGCTCGCACTATCGCAATGGATGCACCAGGGGAAAATAACTCTTGTCAACACGGTGCCTTCCGCGATGGCAGAACTGATCCGCATGAAAGTGGTGCCGCCCTCAGTACGTGCAATCAATCTGGCAGGAGAAGCGCTGCAGCGGAACTTAGTGGAGCAGATTTACGAGTCAGGCACAGTGCAGCGTGTTTTTAACTTATATGGTCCCTCGGAAGACACTACTTATTCGACGTTCGTGGAACTGAGAAAAGGGGACAAAGGCGGCGTAGCAATAGGAAGACCAATTTCTAATACGCAAGCATATGTGCTTGATGAAGTAATGATGCCAGTACCTGTCGGTGCGAAGGGCGAATTGTGGTTGTGCGGCGAAGGACTCGCCCGTGGATACTTCAATCGTCCTGATATGACAGCTGTGCGTTTTTTGCCGAATCCATTCAGTGCTACCGGAGGAGAGAGGCTATATCGCACCGGCGATCAGGTGCGATGGACCGAAGATGGCAGCCTGGAATTTTTTGGGCGACTGGACCAGCAGGTTAAATTACGTGGTTTCCGCATTGAACTGGGAGAGATCGAGTCAGTCCTGCTGGAACACCGGAGCGTTGAGCAAGCTGTAGTGATTGCCCGTGGAGAAGGGCCTGAGAAAAAGCTGGTTGGCTACATTGTATGGCGCGACCAGCAGCAGGTTGGTGTAGTTGAACTGCAGGAACACTTGAGAAAAAAGCTGCCGGATTTCATGGTGCCAGTCGCATGGGTGGTACTCGATCGGCTTCCGCTGACAGCCAATGGCAAGATAAATCGAAAAGCTTTACCTGTTGAAAAAGTCCGTGAGCAAGCTGGCCCAGAAGACAGCAAAGCCCGAACTGCTGTGGAGGAGCTTTTGCTTGGAATCTGGCAGTCTGTACTCGGGCACAACAAAATCGGCATACACGACAGTTTTTTCGAATTAGGAGGACACTCGCTGCTGTTGACGCGCATGATGTCGCGTGTACGAGAGAGCTTTGGGTTCGAATTACCGCTGAAACGCATATTTGAAGAAGGGCGAACCATCGCAGGCTTGGGGCGCGTCATTGAGCAAGAACTGCGAGGCGGCCAACAGAGCCCTGCTTTACCGGAACTCAAGCCTTCTTCTGGCTCCGAGCGGCAGGTGCTCTCTTATGCGCAACGTCGGCTGTGGTTTCTGGACCAACTAGCCCCCAACAATTCCTTCTACAACATTTCTACCGCGGTGGTTCTGAGGGGGACCCTGGACACGCAGGCGTTGCGTGACAGCCTGAAGGGTATTGTTTCGCGGCACAAAACCCTGCGCAGTCGGATTGAAAAGGTTGACGACCAGCCTATACAGATTGTGACGTCAGGCAACGATTGGGATCTCATCGAAACCGACCTGACGGGATTCGGACCAGAGCAGCAGCACAAAGTCGAAGAACTTGCTGAAGAAGATGCCAACAGGCCGTTCGACTTGAAACATGATTATTTGTTCCGGGCCACTTTGCTGAATCTGTCAAGAACAGAGCATGTCCTGCTGTTAACGATGCACCACATCGTGAGTGACGGATGGTCGCTGGGTGTGCTGGTCGAGGAACTGTCGAAGCTCTATGAATGGAATATCAAGGGCGAGAACGGTCAATTACCTGAACTGCCGGTGCAATACGCCGATTATGCAGCGTGGCAACAGGCTTGGATGCGCGGAGAAATCCTGGAACAGCAATTGAAATACTGGCGGACACAATTGGAGGGCGCTCCGACATTGGATCTGCCATTGGATCAGGATCGTCCAATTGCTCCAAGTTATCGCGCCGGAAAACACAGGGAGCAGTTCTCGATGCAGTTAGCCTGCGGATTGAAACGGCTGAGCCGTGATCATGATGTGACTCTGTTTATGACACTGCTCGCAGGCTATCAAGTCCTGCTTCAGCGATACAGCGGTCAGGACGACATTGTGGTAGGTACTCCAGTAGCAAACCGCACTCGGCGCGAGATTGAAGGGTTGATTGGATTTTTCGTGAATATGCTGGTGCTGCGTGTGCCGGTTGATCCCGAATTAAGCACGGAGAATTTGCTGAACCGGGTTCGCCAGGTATGTCTGGCGGGTTTTGCTTACCAGGAAGTGCCGTTTGAAAAACTGGTCGAAGAATTGGATCCAGAACGCGATCTCGGGCGTAATCCTCTTTTTCAGGTGGTCTTGAGCCTGCAAAATACGCCATCCAATCGGCTCCATTTACCCGGCCTTGAACTCACAGTAAGAACGCCAAAAACTCAGACCGCAAGATTCGATTTAACCCTGGTCATCGAACAGAACGATGAGACTCTGACTGCGGAACTTGATTACAACGCAGACATCTTTGAGCCAAATACCGTCGAGCGTATGCTGATGCATTTCGAAGCTGGATTGCAAGGCATGATCAACGACCCATGTTGTCCGGTCTACCAAATTTCGCTTCTGTCGCAGTCTGAGCGCGAACAGATTCTGATTTCGTGGAACCACGCTGGCTCGGAAACAGCTCCGGATATTTGCATCACGCAGCTATTCATAAGGACTGCCGAACGTTTTCCGACCGCCACTGCTCTTACCTGCGGCGATTTTCGAATGAGCTATCAGCAATTGGACTGGAGATCGAGCCAACTTGCTAATTATTTGCGCGGCCGTGGCGTAGCTCCAGAGGTAACCGTAGGGATATTGATGGAACGCTCGTCTGAAACCATTGTTGCTTTACTGGGCGTGCTCAAAGCGGGTGGAGTTTATGTACCGTTAGATCCTTCCTTACCGAGAGAACGTTTGGAACTGTTGGCCACAGATGCCAAAGTGGCTCTAATCATAACCACGTCTCAATATACAGATTTGATGGGAGAGCGTTTCCGGTCCGCACTGCTGCATCTTGATGAGGAAAACCAGGAGATCAGCAGTCAGAGTGCTGTTGCTCCCGAGAATCAGCTTTCGCCAGATAACTTGGCGTACATAAGTTTCACTTCTGGGTCTACAGGATCTCCCAAAGGGGTGGCAATCACACATCGTGCTGTCATCAGGCTCGTACACCACGCCAGCTACGCAGAACTCCAGCCTGCAGCAGTAGTTCTCCATTTCGCTCCCTTGGCGTTTGATGCTTCCACTTTTGAAATATGGGGGGCCCTACTCAACGGCGCGCATCTGACTGTGGTTCCAGGAGAGCATCCGACCCTGGAAGAATTGGCCTCAGTGATTCAAGACTGCGGTGTTACTACTCTTTGGCTGACTTCCGGTTTATTTCACCTGATGGTGGACCATAAGCTGGACGCGTTAGCTGGCGTACGAGAATTGCTGGCTGGCGGAGACGTAGTTTCCAGGACGCATGCGCAGAAATTCCTGGCGGCCTCGAGCGGAGCTACGTTCATCAACGGGTACGGCCCGACAGAAAATACAACATTTACTTGCTGCTATACGACTCGTCAAATTGCTGCCGGCTCCTCATCTGTGCCCATTGGGCGCCCGATTTCCGGGACTCAAGTGTATGTTCTGAATCACCAGATGCAACCTTTGCCTGTGGGTGTTGTTGGCGAGTTGTTTATAGGTGGCACTGGACTGGCCCGTGGATACGTGGGTAAGCCTGAAGAAACTGCTGAAAAGTTTGTTCCCCATGCTCTAACTAATGTGCCTGGCGCGCGTCTTTATCGCAGTGGTGATCTGGTGCGTTACAGTGCTGACGGCAATTTGGAGTTTGTTGGTCGTGCGGATCATCAGGTAAAGATAAGAGGATTCCGGATTGAACTGAGAGAAATTGAAGCAGCGCTGCGGGAGCAGGCTGGTGTACGCGATGCGGCGATCGTGGTGTATGGGGAAAGTGGCGATAAACGTCTGGTGGCGTATGTGGTAGCGGAAAATCCTGCGGACAATGAAGAACAGGTTGCTGAGTTGCACACGCGATGGCAGGCAGCATTGAGGCAAAAATTGCCTGGATATATGGTGCCAGACCTGTGGATGCAACTGGAGCGACTTCCGCTAACGCCAAATGGCAAATTGAACCGCAAAGTGTTGCCTGTTCCACAAGGCAGAGCGAGAGAACATATTGCGCCACGCACTCCGGCCGAGGTAGCCGTTGCGGCGGTCTGGTCAGAAGTCCTCAAATTAGAGCGGCCTGGAATCAAAGACAATTTTTTTGATGTGGGTGGGCATTCCCTTTTAGCTATTCAGTTGATTTCCCGAATCCGGGAAATTTTTAAGGTCGAATTCTCGGTACGGCAATTGTTTGAACAGCCCACTATCGAGGCGATAGCACAATACATCCCTGCGCCACCTTTGGATGTCAGCGACAACGACCTGGTCCCGGTTTCTCGCGCGGACTTTCGCATGGCCTCGTCAATTGACAAAGGCTTCATCTTCCCTGCTTCATTTGCTCAGGAACGCTTATGGTTTCTGGACCAAATATCGCCAGGGGATCCCGCTTACCATATTGCTGGAGCTCTGCGCCTCAAAGGATCTCTGAATGTAAACGCATTACGCTTATGCCTGAAAGAGGTTGTTCGACGTCAGGAATTGTTACGTACCACATTTCAAATAGTGGACGGACGGGTGATGCAGATCGTTTCACCCATTGGCGAGATCAATGTGGAGGTTGTTGAAGGCTGCTCCTCCCCTGGCAGCATTTCCGGTGATGCACAGTTCGGCAATGAATTAAAGCAGCTCGTCACGCAACCATTCGATCTCTCAAAAGGCCCCCTACTGCGCGTTGTAGTGGTAAAGAGCAGTGTTGAGGATCAAATTCTGGTTTTGACGATTCATCACATCATCTCGGACGGATGGTCATTGATGGTGCTTATCCGAGAGATGATGGAGCTATATAGGTCCTATGTAGGTGGGCTTACTCCTGTACTTCCAAATCTCTCGATCCACTATGCAGACTACAGTCTGTGGCAACAAAATCGACTCACGAAAGAACGGCTTCAGGTGGCGTTGTCCTATTGGAAAAGCAAACTCGAGGGATTGCCGGTTCTGGATCTGCCCAGAGATTTTGCTCGGCCACGAGTGCAGCGACATGTAGGAGCGCGGGAACGCCTGCGGCTTCCGGAGCCTCTCGCTGCAGCCTTGATTCAATTCAGTAAGCGGGAGCAAACAACCTTACACACAGTCATTCTGGCTGGGTTTAAATTGTTGTTGCACCGGTACACCGGGAGTTACGACATATCCGTTGGGATACCTGTTGCCGGTAGAAGCCGGCCGGAATTGGAACTTCTCATTGGCTGCTTCTTGAACACATTAGTGTTGCGAACGGAAATTCCTGAGAACGCATCTTTTCTTCAATTGCTGCATAAGGTGGGAGAAACCGCACTCGATGCGTATTCTCATGGAGACACACCTTTTGAAAAAGTACTCGAAGAAATCAATCCACGGCGTGCACTGAGTCACACGCCTCTGTTCCAGATTTTTGTAAACATGCTTGAGTTGCCTGAACCCTTGGCTGTCCATCTGCCGGGGCTTACAGCAGAGATTGTGGATCTTCCGGAAACGAGTTCCAAGTTTGATCTCACTCTCTACATCTCATCAGATCATCAAAAAATTGATTTTTCTCTGGTCTACAACGCTGAATTATTTGCCTGTGAGCGAATCTCGGAAATGCTAAGGCAATTCCAATATGTGCTGGAACAGGTTGTCAGGCATCCTGAAGAAATTATAGATCGGTTTTCTATAGTATCGGGGATTTCTCAGGCGGTGTTGCCGAATCCTTGCGCTGCTCTCGATTCTAAGTGGGAGGGAGCTGTCCATGAGTTAGTCCATCTTCGGGCGGAGCACAGTCCGCACCGGCTGGCTGTGATGGATTCCTTCGCTTATTGGAGCTATCGACAGCTGGACCTTTTGAGCAACCAGTTAGCCAATCGGCTATTGCGTGCTGCCATCGAGCCCGGCGCAGTAGTTGCTGTTTATGCTCATAGAAGCGCACCACTCGTAATGGCCCTGCTTGCGATCATGAAAACTGGGGCAGCTTTCGAAATTTTGGACCCCGCATATCCTGTCGCACGCCTGATTAATTATTTGGAGATTGCACAGCCTAGAGCGTTGTTGCATATGGAGTCGGCTGGCGACCTTCCTCCGGAAATTATTGAGTGGTCCAGTGACTCGGCCTGCCAAATAGTTGTATTGCCCATGAGCAGTGCTGCAGATTTTGATAATGCTTTCAATGACTACGGGTCCGTAGCTCCATCGATCAGCATCAATGCCGACAGTCTTGCATACGTCGCATTCACTTCAGGATCAACAGGAAAACCGAAAGCCGTGTTAGGCAGACATGGTCCATTGAGCCACTTCGCTCCTTGGCTTGCGGAAATGTTTGATCTGAAAGAGTCAGACCGCTTCAGCGTTTTTTCCGCACTGTCGCATGATCCGTTACATCGAGATATCTTTCTGGCGTTGATGATCGGCGCGGCAGTAGTTTTTCCTGACCCGGAAAAATGGAGATCACCAGGAAGAGCAATCGAATGGGCTATAGATAACAACATTACCGTAATGAATTTGACTCCCGCCGTTGCTCAAATGATTGCAATGAGTGATGCCGTTACGAGACGTGCGTTAGAGTTGCGACGGGTCTTCTTCGTCGGCGATGCGATGACTTGGCGAGAGGTTTCTATATTTCGTGAAGTAGCGCCGAATGCCACTTTTGTAAATCTCTATGGAGCTACTGAGACGCAGCAGGCATTGAGCTTTTTCCGCGTGCCTATGCCTGACCATATTGGCTCGGGAATGCGTCCTGGCCAGGAAGAAATATTACCGCTCGGTTTCGGATTCAAAGACGTCCAACTCCTTATCCTGAATCAAGCAACGCAGTTATGTGGCATTAGCGAGCTAGGTGAAATCTACTTCCGCAGTCCTCATTTAGCTCGGGGATACCTGGGGGATGCAAAGTTATCCGATGAGAGATTCGTTAGGAATTGGTTCACCGCGAAGGCAGAAGACCGTCTTTACCGAACCGGAGATTTAGGGCGATATCTCCCGGATGGGGCTGTTGAGACTCTGGGCCGGGCCGATACGCAAATCAAGATCCGCGGATTCCGGGTGGAGCTCGGAGAAATAGAAGCGGTATTGAAGACACATCCCCTGGTTGATGCCGCCGCCGTCCATTGCTGGGGAAACTTAAACAGCAAGCGCTTGGCCGGATACGTAGTGCTGAATGGTGAACAATCGGACTGGCAGCGTGCGCTCATGATCTGGGTAGCTGAGAAGTTGCCCGACTACATGGTTCCTGCCTCCTTCGTTGCGTTGCCGGCTTTGCCTCTGACACCAAATGGCAAGGTGGACCGGCAATCTTTGCCGGTCCCAGGTTTTTCGATTGCAGAAGATTCGATTCCATTCATAGCTCCGCGAGATTCAGTTGAGGAATTAGTAAGCGCGGTTTTTGCAGAAGTTTTGAAGCTGCCGCAGGTAGGAGTTGACTGGAACTTCTTCGAAATGGGTGGACACTCGCTTCTAGGTATACAGGTTGTAAGCAGGATCCAGAAAAGTTTTGCAGTAGATCTGCCGTTGCGAGTGCTTTTCGAATTTCCCACAGCCGCAAGTTTGTCCCGGAAGGTCAGAGATGCGCGTTTGCTTGAGCATACTGTTAGGCCGAGGATTGAACAGATTGATCGTAGACCGACTGGGCTGCCATTGTCCTATGCGCAACAGCGGTTGTGGTTTATCGACCAGCTGGGCGGGAGCAGTGTGCAGTACAACATGCCGGGCGCGATGCGCATTCAGGGAAAGTTCAGTGAAGACGTGGCGGAGCGGGCCCTGGCCCGCATTATCGAGCGGCATGAGCCTTTGCGCACGGTATTCCTCAACGGAGAAGAAGGCCCGGAGCAGCACATTCAGACGTCCTTTGAGTTTCGTTTAACGCGAATCGATCTGAGCAGATTGAGCCGGGAAGAGCAGGAGCAGGCGGTACAGGAGGCGCTGGATAGGGATGCCGGCAAGGCGTTTGATCTGAGTGCTGATCTGATGCTGCGAGCAAGTTTCCTCCGTCTTACCGAGGAGGAAGGAGTGCTGCAGTTCAACATGCACCATATAGCCAGCGACGGATGGTCGATGGGGATCCTGGTGGAGGAGTTCGGGCGGTTGTATGAAGCGTTTGCGGAGGGTGGGGAGGATCCGCTGGAGCCGCTGGGAATCCAGTATGCCGATTATGCGCAGTGGCAGCGTGGGTGGCTGAAAGGGGAGGTGCTGGAGAGACAGCTGTCGTATTGGGAGAAGCAGCTGGCGGATTTGCCGGAGGTACACGGGCTGCCGCTGGACCGGCCGCGTCCGGCAGTGCAGACCTTTGATGGCAGGGTGCACAGGGTAGAGGTAGAGCGAGAGACGCTGGAAGGGCTGAAGCAAGTGGCGGGGAGAAGTCAGGCGACCTTGTACATGGTGCTGCAAGGGGCCTTTGCGTTGCTGCTTTCGCGCTACGGAAACAGCTCTGACATTGTAATGGGCACACCTGTAGCGAACCGGTCACAGAAAGAGCTCGAGCCGCTGGTAGGGTTCTTCGTGAACACGCTGGTGTTGCGGACCGACTGTGCGGGAGGGCGAAGGTTCCGGGAATATCTGGAGCAGGTCAAGAGCGTGAATCTGGATGCGCAGGGCAATCAGGATGTGCCGTTTGAGTATCTGGTGGAGAGGCTGAAGCCGAGGCGAAGCACCAGCCATGGGGCGCTGTTCCAGATCATGTTCAGCATGAACACCAACGAGGTGAAAGCAGTAGAGCTGCCGGGATTGAGACTGTCGCCGCTGGTGAGGGAGCGGGCGGCAGTGAAATTCGATCTGACGCTGGAAGTGTTGGAGCAGGGTGAAAGGTTGAAGTTGAGCTTTGCCTACAACCGGGATTTGTTTGAGGCGGAAACGATTGCCAGGATGGCACAGCACTACCTGAATCTTGTGGGTGGGATTGTAGGCAATGCAGGCAAGGAAGAGGAAAAAATAGAAGCGCTGCCGCTGCTGAGCGAAGGCGAACGCCAGCAACTGCTGTATGAGCTGAATGACACGCAAGCGGAGTACCCGCAGGATGTGTGCCTGCACGAGTTGATTGAAGCGCAGGTGGAGAAGACGCCGGAAGCAGTGGCGGTGGTGTATGAAGGGCGGCAGGTTAGCTATAGGGAGCTGAACCGGCGGGCCAACCAGCTGGGACACTATTTAAGGGAGCAGGGAGTCAGGGCGGACACGCTGGTGGGGTTGTGCGTGGAGAGGTCGGTGGAGATGGTGGTGGGGATCCTGGGAATCCTGAAAGCGGGAGGAGCGTATGTGCCGCTGGACCCTGGATATCCGCAGGAGCGTCTGGAGTACATGATCGGGGACAGCGCACCGGCGGTGGTGCTCACGCAGCAATCGGTAGAGGATCGGCTGCCGCCAATGCAGTCGCCGCGGTTGCGGCTGGATACCGATGGTGAGGAACTGGAGAAGTACAGCGCGGAGAACCTGGGACGGGAAGAAGCGGGACTCACGCCGGAGCATCTGGCCTATGTGATCTACACCTCGGGATCCACCGGCAAGCCCAAAGGAGTGATGAACGCCCACTCTGGCGTGGTCAATCGCTTGCTGTGGGCGCGTGATGCTTATGGATTGAGCAGCGAAGACCGAATCCTGCAAAAGACGCCCTACAGCTTTGATGTGTCGGTATGGGAATTCCTGCTGCCGCTGTTGTCAGGAGCGCAGTTAGTGATGGCGCGGCCGGGCGGGCACTTGGACCCGCAGTATCTGGCGGAGGTGATGGAGCGGGAACAGATCACCATGGTGCATTTTGTTCCTTCGATGTTGCAGGTGTTTTTGGAGCATGGAGTGAGCGAGAGGTGCAAGGGGTTGAGGCGTGTGCTGTGCAGCGGGGAAGCGCTGCCCTACGCAACGCAGGTTCGGTTTGAAGCCAGTTTGCCGGGAGTGGAGTTGCACAACCTGTATGGGCCGACCGAGGCAGCGATTGATGTGACGGCATGGCAGTGCCGGCAGGGAGTGCATGAAGGAATAGTGCCGATTGGACGTCCGATAGCCAACACTCAGATTTATCTGCTGGACAGTTATCTGCAACCGGTGCCGCAGGGAGTGAGTGGAGAGTTGTATATCGGGGGAGCCGGAGTGGCGAGGGGATATTGGAACCGGCCGGAGCTGACGGAGGAGCGCTTTGTAGAAGATCGGTTTAGCGGCAAGAGAAAAGCACGGATGTACAGGACCGGAGACCTGGCGCGATGGTTGAGTGATGGAGCGATCGAGTACCTGGGCCGCAATGACACGCAGGTAAAGATCCGAGGATTGCGGATCGAATTAGGAGAGATAGAAGCAGCGTTGCTGGAGCAGGAGGGAGTGGAACAGGCGGCAGTCATAATGCGGGAAGATCTGCCTGGGCAGCAGCGGCTGGTGGCTTACCTGATGCTGAAGAAGGCAGGAGAAAATGATCGCGAGGGACTGGATAACGGCACGTTCACAGCCAGTCTGCGCAGTAGCCTGCAATCGCGATTGCCGGAATACATGGTGCCATCCGCGTTTGTTATGTTGGAAGCTTTGCCGCTTACACACAACGGTAAGGTGAACCGATCCGCTCTGCCTGCACCTAACAATTCCTTTCTCTCCAATGATTATGTGCCTCCCACAACTGAAACTGAAATCGTTCTGGCTCAAATCTGGGCTGATGTGCTGAAGATCGATCAATCGTTCATCGGCGTTACTGCAAATCTATTTGACTCGGGCGGTCATTCGCTGATGCTAGCGAAGCTGGTAGGCGAGATTAGAAACAAGTTCGCTGTGGAACTGTCAATCGGGGATGTCATGAGACACCCACAACTGAATCTGCTGGCTCAGAAAATATTCGAAGCTGGATTGAAGAACGAGCTTTCTGTCGGTTCGGAATATGAACTTGGCACTGACGAAATGGAAATCACAATATGAGTCTGGTCAATTTTTTCGAGAAATTAAAAAACAACGGGATCAAGCTCAAGCTGGACGCTCAGGACAATCTCAAAGTTGTCGGCCGTTCCGACAAACTTGATCAAGCATTGCTGAAAGAGCTGGCGGAAAAGAAGAGCTTAATCGTTAATTGGCTGAAGGAAGAGCGGTTATTGTCACGTCCCCGGATCGTAGCGTTGCCTCGAGACAATGGCAGGCTGCCGCTGTCCTACGCGCAACAGCGGTTGTGGTTTATCGACCAGCTGGGCGGGAGCAGTGTGCAGTACAACATGCCGGGCGCGATGCGCATTCAGGGAAAGTTCAGTGAAGATGTGGCGGAGCGAGCCCTGGCCCGCATTATCGAGCGGCATGAGCCTTTGCGCACGGTATTCCTCAACGGAGAAGAAGGCCCGGAGCAGCACATTCAGACATCGTTTGAGTTTCGTTTAACGCGAATCGATCTGAGCAGGTTAAGCCGGGAACAGCAGGAGCAGGCGGTACAGGAGGCGCTGGATAGGGATGCCGGCAAGCCGTTTGATCTGAGTGCTGATCTGATGCTGCGAGCAAGTTTCCTCCGTCTTACCGAGGAGGAAGGAGTGCTGCAGTTCAACATGCACCATATAGCCAGCGACGGATGGTCGATGGGGATCCTGGTGGAGGAGTTCGGGCGGTTGTATGAAGCGTTTGCGAAGGGTGGGGAGGATCCGCTGGAGCCGCTGGGAATCCAGTATGCCGATTATGCGCAGTGGCAGCGTGGGTGGCTGAAAGGGGAGGTGCTGGAGAGACAGCTGTCGTATTGGGAGAAGCAGCTGGCGGATTTGCCGGAGGTACACGGGCTGCCGCTGGACCGGCCGCGTCCGGCAGTGCAGACCTTTGATGGCAGGGTACACAGGGTAGAGGTAGAGCGAGAGACGCTGGAAGGGCTGAAGCAAGTGGCGGGTAGAAGTCAGGCGACCTTGTACATGGTGCTGCAAGGGGCTTTTGCGTTGCTGCTTTCGCGCTACGGAAACAGCTCTGACATTGTAATTGGTATTTCAGTAGGGAACCGGCCGCAGAAGGAACTCGAGCCGCTGGTGGGGTTCTTCGTGAACACGCTGGTGTTGCGGACCGACTGCGCGGGAGGGCGAACGTTCCGGGAATATCTGAAGCAGGTCAAGAGCGTGAATCTGGATGCGCAGGGCAATCAGGATGTGCCGTTTGAGTATCTGGTGGAGAGGCTGAAGCCTAGGCGAAGCACCAGCCATGGGGCGCTGTTTCAGATCATGTTCAGCATGAACACCAACGAGGTGAAAACAATAGAGCTGTCGGGTTTGAGATTGACTCCACTCGCAGGTGAGCGGGCGCCTGCCAAATTCGACCTGACGCTGGACGTGTTGGAGCAGGGTGAAGGGTTGAAGTTGAGCTTTGCCTACAACCGGGATTTGTTTGAGGCGGACACGATTGCCAGGATGGCGCAGCACTACCTGAATCTTCTGTGCGGGATTGCAAGCAATGAAGAGGAAAAGATAGAAGCGCTGCCGTTGCTGAATCAACGGGAACAACAATACCTGCTGTATGACCTGAATGACACGCGGGTGGAGTACCGGCGGGAGAGAGTGGAGGAACAGTTTGAGGAGCAGGCGGAAAAGACACCGGAGGCGGTGGCGGTGGTGTGCGGGGAGAAGAGTCTGAGCTATGGGGAGCTGAATGAGAAGGCGGAGAGGCTGGCGAGGTATCTGGAGGAAGCGGGAGTAGGGGAAGAGTCGCGAGTGGGGATCTATGTGAACAGATCGCTGGAGATGATGATAGGAGTGCTGGGGATATTGAAGGCGGGAGGAGCGTATGTGCCGCTGGAGCCGGGGCTGCCGGTGGAGCGGGTGAAGTACATGGTGGAGGATGCGGGGATTGAGTGGGTGCTGGCGGAGAGTGAAACGATGGGCAGCCTGCCGCTGGGAGGAGTGGATGTAGTGATGATGGACGGAGCCGGGGAAGAAGAGGGGTGGCTGGAGGAGATGAGCGAGGGGAGCAACAGGAACAGCAACAGCAGCGGCAAGAGAAAGAGCAGGAAGGAGGAGAGGAGGAACAAAAGGAGGAGAGGAGAGGAGAAACTGGCCTACATCCTGTACACGTCGGGATCGACGGGGAGGCCGAAGGGAGTGATGGTGGAGCATGGAGGGTTGTCGAACTATGTAGGGCATGCGTGTGCGATGTACCTGGATGAAGGGATGGAAGGATCGGTGGTGAGCACGCCGCTGAGCTTTGATGCGACGGTGACGACGCTGCTGCCGCCGTTGGTGATGGGCAAGCGAGTGGAGCTGTTGGGGGACGATGAGAGCCTGCTGAGCCAGTTGGCGGAGCGGCTGTTTGGGGGAGGAGAAGAGGAAGACGAAGAGGAAGAAAGAGGAGGAGGAAGAAACGAGGAAGGGAAACAAGAAAGAGGAGAAAAGAAGAGAAGAGAAAAGAGAGGAGGAAAACAGGAAGGAGGGTGGCTGTTCAAGATAACGCCGGCACATCTGGAAGCGCTGGAGTATGTGGAGAGGAAGAGGGAGCAGGGGAGAGGGCGGCACCGGATCGTAATAGGAGGAGAACAGCTGGGAGCGCAGCGGCTGAGGAGATGGAAACAGGAGCTGCTGCCGAAGGCAAGTTTCGTGAACGAGTATGGGCCGACCGAGACGGTAGTGGGATGCAGTGTGTGGATGCTGGGGGGAGAAGGAGGAGGAGAAGAAGAGATAGGGAAGCTGAAGGAGTTGGAAGAGCTAATAGCAGCGCCGATAGGGAGGCCGATCGGGAACACGCAGCTGTATGTGCTGGGAGAGGGAAGACAGCTGCAGCCGCAGAACAGTGTAGGAGAGCTGTACATAGGAGGAGCGGGAGTAGCGCGAGGGTATGTGAATCAGGAGGAGATGACGCGGGAGAGGTTCATTGCGAACCCGTTCAGGGGGAAGGGGAAGGAAGAAGAGGAAGAGAAGAAGAAGGAGAAGAGGGGAAGGAGGCTGTACCGGACGGGAGACCTGGTGAGGTGGCTGCCGAACGGGGAATTGCAGTTTGTGGGGAGGAGAGATGAGCAGGTGAAGATCCGAGGGTACCGGATCGAGTTGGGAGAGATAGAAGCGGTGCTGAAGGAGCAGGAGGGAGTGGAGCAGGCGGTGGTAGTGGCGAGGGAGCAGGAGGGAGGAGAAGGGGAGAAGCGGCTGGTGGCCTATGTAGTGCCGAAGGGATACGCGGAGAAACAGAAACAAAGAAGCGAGGAGAAAGAAGGAAGAGAGGGAATCAACAAGGCGGGGTTGATCCATGGATACCGGGAAGGGCTGAGTGCGCGGCTGCCGGAGTACATGGTGCCGGGGCAGTATGTGCTTTTGGAGAAGCTGCCGCTGACTGCCAATGGGAAGGTGGACCGGAAGGCATTGCCGGCGCCGGAGGGAGGAGCAGGGCAGGAGGCGATGTATGTAGCTCCGCGCAATGCAGTGGAGCAGGCGCTGTGCGAGATATGGCAGGAGGTGCTCAAGCGGGAGCAGGTGGGAGTTGAAGATAACTTCTTCAGCCTGGGAGGCGATTCGATCCTGTCCATTCGCGTGGTGTCGATGCTCAAGAGCCGGGGCATCGTAGTCGATGTAAAGGACATTTTTAAATACCAGACGATTGGACAGTTAGCGACACAAGCTCAGATCAGCTTGAATACGGCCGAAACGACTGAACTGAAACCTTTCGCGCTATTAACCGATGGCGAGCGGTTAAATTTCGGCGACCAGTACGAAGATGCGTATCCAATGTCAACGTTACAAGCTGGGATGGTGTTTCATACGCAATTGGAGCACTTCAGCGGAATATACCACGATATTGTGGCCGAGCATGTGAAATGTCGGTGGGACCGTGCTTGTTTCGAGCAGGCATTGGCAGCGTGCATTCATGAGCATCCTATTCTGCGTACAGGCTTTCGACTGGATGGAGAGCGTCCACTGCAGCATGTACATGCGTCCATCGAGTTGCCGCTGCAAGTAGAGGATCTGCGCAACTTCACTGCTGCGGACCAGGATAAATTCCTTCAGCGATGGATGGATGCACACAAGCCTTATGTCTTCCATTGGGAAACAGGCCCGCTGTTCCACATTCATGTATTCCGTCGTACTGAAGAAAGTTTCGAGTTTGTGCTGAGCTTCCATCACGCAATATTGGATGGATGGAGCCGTGCGGCATTCACAACCATTCTCTACAACCGGTACGAACGATTGCTGTCAGGACACACTCTAGATGCGGTGAAAGTGGATTGGACTTATCGAAACTTCATTGCTCGTGAACAGCAGTTGCTGAGTAGTTCTGCGGCAAGGGAATATTTCGCCACAATGCTCGAAGATGTGCCGACTGAGCAACTGCCTCAATTCAAATCCGGCAGCGCTGGACGTTCCCAGAGGCGGGTAGTCGTAGAGTCTTTCCATAAATTATCTGCGCGATTGGTGGGACTGGCGAAACATCTGGGCGTCCCCGTGCAGTCAGTGTTGCTGGCGGCCCACTACAAAGTGCTTTCTACTGTGAGTGGCCGCATAAAAGCCGTGAGTTGCGTGACTCACAATGGCCGTCCGGAAACAGCAGCAGCAGAGCAAAGTTTGGGTTTGTTTCTTAACTCTTTGCCTATCGGTCTCGACATGAAGCCATGCACCTGGCGAGGACTTATTCGCGACGTGTCAGATGTGAGTACCAGGAGTATGGAGTACCGCAGTTATCCACTCTCTAAAATTCAACAGGATGTGGGTACCGTTTTCGGCGAGGTGAGCTTCAACTACACACATTTTCATGTTTATCGGGAGATGACAAGCACCACCGAAAACAAACTGGAAGTGCTGAATTCCTCCGGTTTCGAGCAGACTAATTTCAATCTTGTCGTAAATGTTTCACGCAGTGTGGACGATGATTCGCTCCGGTTGGTTCTGGTGTACAACGACCAGATTTGGAATGAGGATTTCATTGGGCGGCTGACGCAATACTACGTTCGCGCTTATGAGCAGATGCTGGAAGGGTTGGACAAGCCACATCATCTCCAGACTCTGCTAGGCGAGCAGGAAGTGCAGCAGGTGGTGGAGTGGAATGCGACGGAGAAGGAGTACCGGCGAGAGAGAGTGGAGGAGCAGTTTGAGGAGCAGGCGGAAAAGACACCGAAGGCGGTGGCGGTGGTGTGTGGGGAGAAGAGTCTGAGTTATGGGGAACTGAATGAGAAGGCGGAGAGGCTGGCGAGGTATCTGGAGGAAGCGGGAGTAGGGGAAGAGTCGCGAGTGGGGATCTATGTGAACAGATCGCTGGAGATGATGATAGGAGTGCTGGGGGTCCTGAAGGCAGGAGGAGCGTATGTGCCGCTGGAGCCGGGGCTGCCGGTGGAGCGGGTGAAGTACATGGTGGAGGATGCGGGGATTGAGTGGGTGCTGGCGGAGAGTGAAACGATGGGCAGCCTGCCGCTGGGAGGAGTGGATGTAGTGATGATGGACGGAGCCGGGGAAGAAGAGGGCTGGCTGGAGGAGATGAGCGAAAGGAGGAGCAACAGGAACAGAAGACAGCAGCAGCAGCAACAGCAAGAGAAAGAGCCGGAAGGAGAAGAGAGGAGGAACAGGAGGAGGAGAGGAGAAGAGAAACTGGCCTACATCCTGTACACGTCGGGATCGACGGGGAGGCCGAAGGGAGTGATGGTGGAGCATGGAGGGCTGTCGAACTATATAGGGCATGCGTGTGCGATGTACCTGGATGAAGGGATGGAAGGATCGGTGGTGAGCACGCCGCTGAGCTTTGATGCGACGGTGACGACGCTGCTGCCGCCGTTGGTGATGGGCAAGCGAGTGGAGCTGTTGGGGGACGATGAGAGCCTGCTGAGCCAGTTGGCGGAGCGGCTGTTTGGGGGAGGAGAAGAGGAAGAGGAAGAAGAAAAAAAGAGAAGGAGGAAAACAGGAAGGAGGGTGGCTGTTCAAGATAACGCCGGCGCATCTGGAGGCGCTGGAGTATGTGGAGAGGAAGAGGGAGCAGGGGAGAGGGCGGCACCGGATCGTGATAGGAGGAGAACAGCTGGGAGCACAGCGGCTGAGGAGATGGAAACAGGAGCTGCTGCCGAACGCGAGTTTCGTGAACGAGTATGGGCCGACCGAGACGGTAGTGGGCTGCAGTGTGTGGATGCTGGGGGGAGAAGGAGGAGGAGAAGAAGAGATAGGGAAGCTGAAGGAGTTGGAAGAGCTGGTGGCAGCGCCGATAGGGAGGCCGATCGGGAACACGCAGCTGTATGTGCTGGGAGAGGGAAGACAGCTGCAGCCGCAGAACAGTGTAGGAGAGCTGTACATAGGAGGAGCGGGAGTAGCGCGAGGGTATGTGAATCAGGAGGAGATCACGCGGGAGAGGTTCATCGCGAATCCGTTCCGGGGGAAGGGAAAGGAGAAGGAAGAAGAGAAGGAGGAGAAGAGGGGAAGGCGGCTGTACCGGACGGGAGACCTGGTGAGGTGGCTGCCGAGCGGGGAGTTGCAGTTTGTGGGGAGGAGAGATGAGCAGGTGAAGATCCGAGGGTACCGGATCGAGTTGGGAGAGATAGAAGCGGTGCTGAAGGAGCAGGAGGGAGTGGAGCAGGCGGTGGTAGTGGCGAGGGAGCAGGAGGGAGGAGAAGGGGAGAAGCGGCTGGTGGCCTATGTAGTGCTGAAGGGGTACGAGGAGAAACAGAAACAAGAAGCGAGGGGAGAAGGAGAGGGAAAAGAAGAAAGAGAAGGAATCAACAAGGCGGGGTTGATTCATGGATACCGGGAAGGGCTGAGTGCGCGGCTGCCGGAGTACATGGTGCCGGGGCAGTATGTGCTGCTGGAGAAACTGCCGCTGACTGCCAATGGGAAGGTGGACCGGAAGGCATTGCCTGCGCCGGAAGGAGGAGCAGGGCAGGAGGCGGTGTATGTAGCGCCACGCAATGCAGTGGAGCAGGCGCTGTGCGAGATATGGCAGGAGGTGCTCAAGCGGGAGCAGGTAGGAGTTGAAGATAACTTCTTCAGCCTGGGAGGCGACTCGATCCTGTCCATTCGCGTGGTGTCGATGCTCAAGAGCCGGGGCATTACCCTGAGCATCAAGGACATCTTCCAGAATCAGACCATTGATCAACTGGCCGCAGTAGCGCAAGTGGGAAAGGATACGGAGGAGTGGTCCCGCCTGGAGCCGTTTGGATTATTGACGGAAGCAGAGCGGGTGATGGTGGGAGAGGGATACGAGGATGCGTATCCGATGTCGGCGCTGCAGGCAGGGATGGTGTTTCACACGCAGCTGGAGCAGTTCAGCGGGATCTATCACGACATCATGGCGGAGCACGTGAAGTGCCGGTGGAATCGAGAATGCTTCGAGCGTGCGCTGGGGGCCTGCATTGAGGAGCATCCGATCCTGCGAACGGGATTCCGTCTGGACGGAGCCCGTCCGCTGCAGCATGTGCATAAGGCGATCGAGCTGCCGCTGGAAGTGCAAGACCTGCGGGGGCAAACGGCAGAGGAGCAGGAGAGATATCTGCGGGAATGGACGGAGAGGCACAAGCGGTATGTATTTGATTGGGAAAGAGGGCCGCTGTTTCAAGTGCATATCTTCCGGAGGACAGAGGAGAGCTTTGAGTTTGTGCTGAGCTTCCATCATGCGGTGCTGGATGGATGGAGCCGGGCGGCGCTGACGACGGAGCTGTACAACCGGTACGAGCGGCTGCTGAGAGGGGAGGAGATGGGTCCGGTGGAGGTGGACTGGACGTACCGGGAGTTTGTAGCGCAGGAGCAGCGGGTGGTGAACAACGCAGCGGCGAAGGCGCACTTTGCGGCCATGCTGGAGGAAGCTCCCTCAGAGCAGCTGCCGAGGTTAAAGCCCAATGGGACTGAGAGATATCCAGGCCGCTTTGTTGTTGAACGCTTCCATGCTTTGTCAGGCCGGCTGGTTCAATTGGCAAAACATCTCGGAGTGCCAGTTCAGTCGGTACTTATGGCTTCTCATTTCAAGGTATTGTCCACGGTGAGCGGTCAGACCCGTGCGGTAAGCTGCGTCACTCACAACGGCCGTCCCGAAGGCAACAACACAGAGACGAGTTTAGGTTTGTTTCTTAACTCGTTACCTGTCACTTTGGAAGTAACACCTGGAACTTGGCGTCAATTGATTGAGCGGACTGCGCGAATCGGGACTGTAAGTATGGAGTACAGAGGCTATCCGCTGTCTAAAATCCAGCAGGATCTTGGTTGGACATTCTCGGAAGTATTGTTTAACTACACCCACTTTCATATTTACAACGAACTTAGTAAGAGTGCTCAGCTCGGCCAAAAACTGGAAGCTTTAAGCAGTATCGGATTTGAACAAACCAATTTCGATTTAGTCGTTTCCGCCTCTCGGCAGTTGCAGGATGACACCATGTCTCTGGTGCTGATGTATGACTCGCATGTGTTGGATGACGGTTTGATGGTGCGTTTGGGCAACTATTATGCAAGCGCATTTGAGCGAATGCTTGAAACATTGGACGCGCCACATGATCAACAATCGTTGTTGTCCGGAGAAGAACAGCATCAGGTACTCGTGGAGTGGAACAGGACCGCGGTCCTGCACGATAAAGACACTTGCATGCACCAGTTGTTCGAAGTCCAGGTGTCAAAGACGCCGCATAACATAGCAGTGAAGTTTCAAGACCACTTCCTGACCTACGAGCAATTGGAACATAGGGCAAATCAACTTGGGCAATATCTGAAAGATCGAGGTGTCGGACCGGAGGTGCGAGTAGGCATTTGTACTGAACGCAGTCTGGAAATGATCATCGGTTTGTTGGGAATTCTGAAAGCCGGAGGCGCTTATGTGCCGCTCGATCCAAGCTATCCACCGGACCGTGTGGCATTCATGCTGAATGATGCACAAGTCGAAGTTATTTTAACTCAGGCGCATTTACTAAGAAAACCGGACATAGAAGCTGCTAGAACTCGGACAAATATTCCTGCGTGGGTGTGTCTGGACAGCCAATGGAAAGAAATTGCGCAGGCGCCTGTAAGTCGGCCGAAAAGCGGAGTGGATTCCAGCAACCTTGCTTACATTTACTACACGTCAGGGTCAACCGGACGACCCAAGGGCGTAGGTATACCTCACTATGGAATCGTGAACTACATTCGATGGGGAGTGACGCGTTATAGGGCTGCGGAAGGTAATGGAGCAGCCGTGCATTCGTCAATTGCCGTGGACTTAACGCTCACAAATCTTTTGCCGCTGTTTGCAGGTCAGCAGATCGCGTTAGCAGAGGAATCACACGGTGTCGAAGGATTGGTCAAACTGCTGGAGACCGAGCCGGAATGGGGACTCCTCAAATTAACTCCGGTTCACCTTGTACTTCTGAATTCGCACTTGGGCAGATTAGAAAAGATAAAGAGCACGAGGGTCATGGTAATTGGCGGAGATAACCTCTCAGCGGAATCCACTCTCGTATGGCGGGAACAGGCACCGGAAGTCGAATTGGTGAATGAATACGGCCCCACGGAGACTGTTGTAGGTTGCAGCATCTACCAGGTCGAAAATGGATCGCCGCGGAGCGGCAGTTTGCCAATCGGAAGACCAATCGAAAACCTCACCATGTATGTCCTGGCTGAAAACGGGCAACCGGTTCCATTGGGTGCCTCAGGAGAACTGTACGTCGGAGGTATTGGTGTAGCGCGCTGTTATTGGGGACGCCCAGATCTGACAGCGGAAAAGTTTTTGCCAGATCCGTATGCGGGAATAGCAGGTGCACGCTTTTACAGAACGGGTGATCGCGCACGCTTGTTGCCCGATGGGAATCTCGAGTTTTTAGGACGACTGGATCATCAAGTAAAGATCCGTGGCTTTCGAGTCGAACTCGGAGAAGTGGAATCTGTACTCAGCAGCTGTCCGGGGGTAGATAAAGCGGTAGTTCTAGTCAAAGAGGATGTGCTCAACCAAAAAAGACTGGTGGCATATGTGGCAGTACCCGGGGGCGGAACTCGAGTGAGTGAATTGCGACAGTATTTGAAAGACCGGCTTCCCGAACACATGGTTCCTGCGGCTTTTGTCGTGATGGAATCATTGCCGATACAGAGGAGCGGGAAGGTAGATCGCAAGGGGCTGCCGGAGGCGGAGAGGACAGGGGAAGGGGAGGAGTATGAGGCGCCGGTGAGGGCGGGGGAGATAGCGATGGCGGAGATCTGGGGAGAGGTGCTGAAGACAGAAACGGGGAGAATCGGACGGAGGGGGAACTTTTTCGAGATGGGAGGAAACTCGCTGCTGGCGATGCAGGTGATGACGCGAGTGAGAAGGGTGCTGGGAGCGGAAGTGGAGTTGCGGGAGTTATTTGCAGAGCCGACGCTGGCGGGCTTCACGCAGCGGGTAGGGAGAGTAGAGGGAGGCAGGGGAGGATGGCTGGGAGGAATCAGCAGGAGAGAGCGAGGGGAGGGGGGAGAAGCAGCAAGAGGAGAGGGGTTGAGGCTGTCGTATGCGCAGCAGAGGCTGTGGGTGCTGGATCAGATTGAAGGAGGGAGCAGCCAGTACAACCTGCCGGTGGCGTTGCGATTGAAAGGGGAGTTGAAAGAGGAGGCGCTGCAGAAGGCGCTGGACCGGTTGGTGGAGAGGCATGAGGTACTGCGGACGACGTATGAAGGGGGAGAGGAATGGCCGCGGCAGGTGGTGCATGAGGCGCAAGGGGTGAAGATAAGGCGGATAGATCTGAGGGGTTTGGAGGGAGAGAAGCGGGAAGAGAGCTTGAAGAGGCTGGCGCAGGAAGAGGTAAGCAGGAGATTTGATCTGGGCCGGGACATGATGCTGCGGGTGACGCTGGTCCGGTTAGGGGAGCAGGAGCATGCGGTGCTGTTCACGCAACATCACATCGCGTCGGACGGATGGTCGATTGGAGTACTGGTAAGGGAGTTGAGTGTGCTGTACGGGGCGTATGTGGAAGGGCAAGCAGACCCGCTGCCGGAGTTGAGAATCCAGTATGGGGATTATGCGGAGTGGCAGAGGGGATGGTTGACGGAGGAGGTGCTGGAGAAGGAGGTGGAGTACTGGAGGAGGCAGTTGGAGGGAGCGCCTGGGGTGCATGGATTGCCGCTGGACAAGGAGAGGCCAGGGAAGCAGGGCTATGAGGGAGGGGTGCACTGGGAGTGGATAGAGGAAGAGGTGAGGGAGGGATTGAAGAGGCTGAGCCAGCGGGAGAATGTGACGTTGTTCATGGTGGTGGAGACGGCGTTTGCGGTGCTGGTAAGCCGCTACAGTCATGAGAGTGATGTGGTGATAGGGACGCCGATTGCGGGGCGGGTGCATGAGGAAGTAGAGCCGCTGGTGGGATTTTTTGTAAACAATCTGGCGTTAAGGAGCCGGTGGGAGAGAGCGGGGGGAGCAGGAGGGGAGAAGGGAGCAGGGATAAGGATAAGGGAGGTATTGAGGGAACAGAAGCAGATGATTCTGGATGCGTATGGGCATCAGCAGGTGCCGTTTGAGATGTTGGTGGAGAGGCTGAATCCGGAGAGGGATGTACGGCACGATCCGATCTTCCAGATTGTGTTCAGTCTGAACAACAACCAGGGAGAGGTGTTGAGGCTGCCGGGGTTGGAGGTGGAACCTGTAGTGCACGGGAAGGTGCTGGCGAAAGTGGATTTGGAAGTGGTGGTGACGGAGAGGGCAGGAGGGATGACGGCGCAGTGGATGTACAGGAGGGACTTGTTTGAGGAGAAGACGATAGAGAGGATGGCGGGGAGCTATGTGAGGCTACTGCGGGAGATGGTGAAGGAGGAGGAGGAGAGGAGCATCTACGAATACCGGCTGCTGGATGAGGAGCAGGAAGAAAGGGTGCTGGAATTGGGAGCGGGAGAGAAGGTGGAGTACCGGGGGGAGAGAGTGGAGGAGCAGTTTGAGGAACAGGCGGAAAAGACACCGGAGGCAGTGGCGGTGGTGTGCGGGGAGAAGAGTCTGAGCTATGGGGAGCTGAATGAGAAGGCGGAGAGGCTGGCGAGGTATCTGGAGGAAGCAGGAGTAGGGGAAGAGTCGCGAGTGGGGATCTATGTGAACAGATCGCTGGAGATGATGATAGGAGTGCTGGGGGTGCTGAAGGCGGGAGGAGCGTATGTGCCGCTGGAGCCGGGGCTGCCGGTGGAGCGGGTGAAGTACATGGTGGAGGATGCGGGGATTGAGTGGGTGCTGGCGGAGAGTGGGACGATGGGAAGCCTGCCGCTGGGAGGAGTGGATGTAGTGATGATGGACGGAGCAGGGGAAGAAGAGGGGTGGCTGGAGGAGATGAGCGAGGGGAGCAACAGGAACACAACAGCAGCAGCAAAGAGAGAAAGAGCAGGAAGGAGGAGAGGAGGAACAGGAGGAGGAGAGGAGAAGAGAAACTGGCCTACATCCTGTACACGTCGGGATCGACGGGGAGGCCGAAGGGAGTGATGGTGGAGCATGGAGGGCTGTCGAACTATATAGGGCATGCGTGTGCGATGTACCTGGATGAGGAGATGGAAGGATCGGTGGTGAGCACGCCGCTGAGCTTTGATGCGACGGTGACGACGCTGCTGCCGCCGTTGGTGATGGGCAAGCGAGTGGAGCTGTTGGGGGACGATGAGAGCCTGCTGAGCCAGTTGGCGGAGCGGCTGTTCGGAGGAGGAGAGGAAGAGGAAGAGGAGGAAAGAGGAGGAGGAAGAAAAGAGGAAGGGAAACAAGAAAGAGGAGAAAAGAAGAGAAGAGAAAAGAGAGGAGGAAAACAGGAGGGAGGGTGGCTGTTCAAGATAACGCCGGCGCATCTGGAAGCGCTGGAGTATGTGGAGAGGAAGAGGGAGCAGGGGAGAGGGCGGCACCGGATCGTGATAGGAGGAGAACAGCTGGGAGCGCAGCGGCTGAGGAGATGGAAACAGGAGCTGCTGCCGAAGGCAAGTTTCGTGAACGAGTATGGGCCGACCGAGACGGTAGTGGGATGCAGTGTGTGGATGCTGGGGGGAGAAGGAGGAGGAGAAGAAGAGATAGGGAAGCTGAAGGAGTTGGAAGAGCTAGTAGCAGCGCCGATAGGGAGGCCGATCGGGAACACGCAGCTGTATGTGCTGGGAGAGGGAAGACAGCTGCAGCCGCAGAACAGTGTAGGAGAGCTGTACATAGGAGGAGCGGGAGTAGCGCGAGGGTATGTGAATCAGGAGGAGATGACGCGGGAGAGGTTCATTGCGAACCCGTTCAGGGGGAAGGGGAAGGAAGAAGAGGAAGAGGAGAAGGAGGAGAAGAGGGGAAGGAGGCTGTACCGGACGGGAGACCTGGTGAGGTGGTTGCCGAATGGGGAGTTGCAGTTTGTGGGGAGGAGAGATGAGCAGGTGAAGATCCGAGGGTACCGGATCGAGTTGGGAGAGATAGAAGCGGTGCTGAAGGAGCAGGAGGGAGTGGAGCAGGCGGTAGTAGTGGCGAGGGAGCAGGAGGGAGGAGACGGGGAGAAGCGGCTGGTGGCCTATGTAGTGCCGAAGGGATACGAGGAGAAACAGAAACAAAGAAGCGAGGGGAAAGAAGGAGGAGAGGGAAAAGAAGAAAGAGAAGGAATCAACAAGGCGGGGTTGATTCATGGATACCGGGAAGGGCTGAGTGCGCGGCTGCCGGAGTACATGGTGCCGGGTCAGTATGTGCTTTTGGAGAAGCTGCCGCTGACTGCCAATGGGAAGGTGGACCGGAAGGCATTGCCTGCGCCGGAAGGAGGAGCAGGGCAGGAGACGATGTATGTGGCTCCGCGCAATGCAGTGGAGCACGCGCTGTGCGAGATATGGCAGGAGGTGCTGAAGCGGGAGCAGGTAGGAGTTGAAGACAACTTCTTCAGCCTGGGAGGGGATTCGATCCTGTCCATTCGCGTGGTGTCGATGCTCAAGAGCCGGGGCATTACCCTGAGCATCAAGGACATCTTCCAGAATCAGACCATTGATCAACTGGCCGCAGTAGCGCAAGTGGGAAAGGATACAGAGGAGTGGTCCCGTCTGGAGCCATTTGGATTATTGACGGAAGCAGAGCGGGTGATGGTGGGAGAGGGATACGAGGATGCGTATCCGATGTCGGCGCTGCAGACGGGGATGGTGTTCCACACGCAGCTGGAGCAGTTCAGCGGGATTTATCACGACATCATGGCGGAGCACGTGAAGTGCGGATGGGATGCTGAATGCTTCAAGCGGGCGCTGGGGGCCTGTATTGAGGAGCATCCGATCCTGCGCACCGGATTCCGTCTGGACGGAGCCCGGCCGCTGCAGCATGTGCATCGGGCAATCGAGCTGCCGCTGGAAGTGCAAGACCTGCGGGGGCAAACGGCAGAGGAGCAGGAGAGATATCTGCGGGAATGGACGGAAAGGCACAAGAGATATGTATTTGATTGGGAAAGAGGGCCGCTGTTTCAAGTGCATATTTTCCGGAGGACGGAGGAGAGCTTTGAGTTTGTGCTGAGCTTCCATCATGCGGTGCTGGATGGGTGGAGCCGGGCGGCGCTGACGACCGAGCTGTACAACCGCTACGAGCGGCTGCTGAGAGGAGAGGAGTTGGGTCCGGTGGAGGTGGACTGGACGTACCGGGAGTTTGTAGCACAGGAGCAGCGGGTGGTGAACAACGCAGCGGCGAAGGCGCACTTTGCGGCCATTCTGGAGGAAGCTCCCTCAGAGCAGCTGCCCCGAGTGAAATCACGGACTAAGCACTGGCACGAACGGACAGTGGTTAAGCCTTTCCGGGCATTGTCACGGCGATTAATTGAGTTGGCTAAATCTTTAGGCGTGCCGCTGCAATCAGTATTGCTGGCCGGTCATTTCAAAGTATTGTCTACTGTGAGCGGATATCAGAAAGCAGTGAGTTGTGTAACGCACAACGGGCGTCCAGAAACTGCCGGAGCCGAACGCAGTTTAGGCCTTTACCTGAACTCTCTTCCTATTGCTGTGAAAATCGAACCGGGGACCTGGCGAGAATTGATTGGGAAGATAGCCAAGGTTGGTAACGCAACTATAGACTATCGCGGTTATCCACTCTCTAAAATTCAGCAGGATGTGGGCCTTGAGTTTAGTGAAGTCACGTTCAACTATACACATTTCCACGTTTACTCAGATATGACCAGCAGTGGTGATCATTATTTGGAGGTGCTGGGTTCCTCAAGCTTCGAACAAATCAATTTTGATTTTCACATAGACATTGCTCGCGATTTAAATGAAGACGCTCTGCACATGGTGTTGACCTATAACGCGGAAATTATCGACGGCGAGTTGATAGAGCGGATGACGCAATACTACGTTCGTGCTTATGAGCAGATGCTGGAAGGGTTGGACAAGCCACATCATCTCCAGACCCTGTTAAGCGAGCAGGAAGTGCAGCAGGTGGTGGAGTGGAATGCAACGGAGAAGGAGTACCGGGGGGAGAGAGTGGAGGAGCAGTTTGAGGAGCAGGCGGAAAAGACACCGGAGGCAGTGGCGGTGGTGTGTGGGGAGAAGAGTCTGAGCTATGGGGAGCTGAATGAGAAGGCGGAGAGGCTGGCGAGGTATCTGGAGGAAGCAGGAGTAGGGGAAGAGTCGCGAGTGGGGATCTATGTGAACAGATCGCTGGAGATGATGATAGGAGTGCTGGGGGTGCTGAAGGCGGGAGGAGCGTATGTGCCGCTGGAACCGGGGCTGCCGGTGGAGCGGGTGAAGTACATGGTGGAGGATGCGGGGATTGAGTGGGTGCTGGCGGAGAGTGGGACGATGGGAAGCCTGCCGCTGGGAGGAGTGGATGTAGTGATGATGGACGGAGCAGGGGAAGAAGAGGGGTGGCTGGAGGAGATGAGCGGGGGGAGCAACAGGACAACAGCAGCAGCAGCAGCAACAGCAAGAGCAAGAGCAGGAGGAGGAGAGGAGGAACAGGAGGAGGAGAGGAGAAGAGAAACTGGCCTACATCCTGTACACGTCGGGATCGACGGGGAGGCCGAAGGGAGTAATGGTGGAGCATGGAGGGCTGTCGAACTATATAGGGCATGCGTGTGCGATGTACCTGGATGAGGAGATGGAAGGATCGGTGGTGAGCACGCCGCTGAGCTTTGATGCGACGGTGACGACGCTGCTGCCGCCGTTGGTGATGGGCAAGCGAGTGGAGCTGTTGGCGGACGATGAGAGCCTGCTGAGCCAGTTGGCGGAGCGGCTGTTTGGGGGAGGAGAAGAGGAAGGAAGGAGGAAGAAGGGAAGAAAGAAAAGAAGAAAGAGAAGGAGGAAAACAGGAGGGAGGGTGGCTGTTCAAGATAACGCCGGCACATCTGGAGGCGCTGGAGTATGTGGAGAGGAAGAGGGAGCAGGGGAGAGGGCGGCACCGGATCGTGATAGGAGGAGAACAGCTGGGAGCGCAGCGGCTGAGGAGATGGAAACAGGAGCTGCTGCCGAACGCGAGTTTCGTGAACGAGTATGGGCCGACCGAGACGGTAGTGGGCTGCAGTGTGTGGATGCTGGGGGGAGAAGGAGGAGGAGAAGAAGAGATAGGGAAGCTGAAGGAGTTGGAAGAGCTGGTAGCAGCGCCGATAGGGAGGCCGATCGGGAACACGCAGCTGTATGTGCTGGGAGAGGGAAGACAGCTGCAGCCGCAGAACAGTGTAGGAGAGCTGTACATAGGAGGAGCGGGAGTAGCGCGAGGGTATGTGAATCAGGAGGAGATGACGCGGGAGAGGTTCATTGCGAACCCGTTCAGGGGGAAGGGGAAGGAAGAAGAGGAAGAAGAGGAAGAGGAGAAGGAGGAGAAGAGGGGAAGGAGGCTGTACCGGACGGGAGACCTGGTGAGGTGGCTGCCGAATGGGGAGTTGCAGTTTGTGGGGCGGAGAGATGAGCAGGTGAAGATTCGAGGGTACCGGATCGAGTTGGGAGAGATAGAAGCGGTGCTGAAGGAGCAGGAGGGAGTGGAGCAGGCGGTAGTAGTGGCGAGGGAGCAGGAGGGAGGAGAAGGGGAGAAGCGGCTGGTGGCCTATGTAGTGCCGAAGGGATACGAGGAGAAACAGAAAGAAAGAAGCGAGGGGAAAGAAGGAGAAAGAGAGAAAGAGAAGGAATCAACAAGGCGGGATTGATCCATGGATACCGGGAAGGGCTGAGTGCGCGGCTGCCGGAGTACATGGTGCCGGGGCAGTATGTGCTTTTGGAGAAGCTGCCGCTGACTACCAACGGGAAGGTGGACCGGAAGGCATTGCCTGCGCCGGAAGGAGGAGCGGGGCAGGAGGCGATGTATGTGGCTCCGCGCAATGCAGTGGAGCAGGCGCTGTGCGAGATATGGCAGGAGGTGCTGAAGCGGGAGCAGGTGGGAGTGGAAGACAACTTCTTCAGCCTGGGAGGCGATTCGATCCTGTCCATCCAGATGGTGTCGCGTGCGAACCGTGCGGGCATGAGCCTGACCATGCGGCAGATGTTTGAGAATCCGACCATTGCGGAACTGGCGCTGCAGGTGGAGCGGGCAGTGCGGCAGGAGCGGCCGCAGGAAGCGGTGGAAGGGGAGCTGTCGCTGCTGCCCATCCAGCGGGAGTTTTTTGCTCATGATGCGTTGTCTTACCAGCATTACAACCAGTCGGTTTTGCTGATCACGCCGGTGGGCTTCAGTTACGCGATGCTGGAAGAGCTGGTGGAGGCGCTGTACCGGCGTCATGACGCGTTGCGGCTGCGTTTTTCCTGTGTGGATGGAGTGTGGAGAGCGATGCATGCGCCGATGACGGCGGAGATGGTGAGGGAGAGCTGTGTGCTGGAACGGCTGCCGGAGCAGGAGTCGAGGCAGGCGGGATTCATCAGCGAGCGGTGTGGATATTACCAGCGGAGTCTGGATATCGGAGCAGGGCCGTTGCTGCGGGCGGTGTATCTGGAAGGAGAGAAACAAGGGCGTTTGTTTTTGGTGGTGCATCACCTGGTGGTGGATGGAGTGTCATGGCGGGTGATGCTGGGCGATCTGGAGCAGGGCTACGGGCAGATGATGGCGGGCCAGAGAGTGGAACTGGGAGCCAAAAGTTCGTCTTACCAGCAATGGGGAGAGGCGCTGGCCAGGTATGCGGGGACGACGGAGCTGGAAAGGGAGCGGGAGTACTGGCGGGCGGGAGGGAGTAAACAAGCCCGGAGTTGGCTGGTGAAACCGTTGTCCACGGCAGCGGCGAGCTATGGAAGCAGCCGCAGCGCAGGAGTGAAGTTGAGTGTGGAAGAGACCGCGGCCTTGCTGAAGCAGTGTCCGGCGGTGTACCGCACGGGGATCAACGAGTTGTTGCTGGCGGGAGTGTACTGGGGATTGAGGAAGTGGTCAGGGGCGAGGCGGGTGCGGATAACGCTGGAGGGGCATGGGAGAGAGGAGCTGTTTGCGGAGTTGGATACAACCGAGACGGTGGGCTGGTTTACGACCACCTATCCGGTGGTGCTGGAGAGCGACGGGGAGGGGATGAGGGAGATCATCCAGGGAGTGAAGGAGCAGTACCGTAAAGTGCCGCATCACGGAATCGGATATGGGGTGCTGAGGTATGTGGCGGAGGATGAGGTATTGAAAGCCGGAGAGGAGGAAAATCCACCGGCGCTGCTGTTTAACTACCTGGGCCAGCTGGACCAGATGGTAAGGACAGAATCGGCGTTTGCAATGGCGGGAGAAGGGACAGGGGATGCGATTGATGGGCAACGCAGGCGGAGCCATGGATTGGGGCTGAATGGAATGGTGGCGGGAGGGATGCTGCGTTTCCAGCTGGACTACAGCGTGGAGCAGTACAGGGAAGAACAGATGAAGGAGTTAGCAAGGAAAATCGAAGAGGGTTTGGAGGGAGTGATCCGGCATTGTCTGGAAGTGGGGGAAGGGGATTATACGCCGAGTGATTTTCCTCTGGCGAAAGTGGATCAGGGGACTCTGGACCGGTGGCAGCGGGCATACCGGATTGAGCGATTGTATCCGGCGACGGCCATGCAGAAAGGGATGCTATTCCATGGTTTGCTGGATCGGGAAGCCTACATAACGCAGCTGTATCCGACGCTGGTGGGGGATTTGGATTTGGCGGTGCTGAGGCAGGCATGGGAAGAGGTGGTAGAGCGGCATGCGATATTCCGGACGATTTTTGTGGGAGAGGGAGAGGAACAGCATCAGCTGGTATTGCGGGAGGGGCAGCTGGGATGGCATGAGGAAGATTGGAGTGGGGAGGAAGAAGCGGAGCAGGAAGAGAGGTTCGAGCAATATCGGCGGGCGGACAAGGCGCGAGGGTTTGAGCTGGACCAGGCGCCGTTGATGAGGGTAAGCGTGTTTCGGCTGGGAGAGCAGCGGTACCGGATGTTGTGGAGCCAGCACCATAGCCTGCTGGATGGATGGAGCGCGCCGCTGGTGTACCGGGATGTGATGCAGGCGTATCAGGCGCTGGAGCAGAGGCGGGGATTGGATATGCCGGCAGCGCCGGAGTATGAGCGCTACATGGAATGGCTGCTGGGCAAAGACCGTGAGGAAGCGAGGAAGTACTGGCGGGAGTATCTGGCGGAAGTAGAGACGGTGACGAGGCTGCCGTATGACAAGCAGGCAAGAGGTGAGCAGGAGCCGGTGCATGGGAAGCAGACAGCGAGTTTGGGGGTAGAGGAAACGGGGCAGCTGAAGGAGTTGGCGAAGAAGCACCAGACCACGATCAATACGCTGGTGCAGCTGGCGTGGGGAGTGTTGTTGCAGCGCTACAGCGGAGACCGTCAGGTGGTGTTTGGAGCGGTGATCTCGGGACGTTCAGCGGAGGTAGAGGAGATAGAAAGGATGGTGGGATTGTTCATCAACACCATCCCGGTGGTGGTGAACTTTGAGGGAGAGACAGAGTTGGGAGAGTTGATCGAAAAAATCCAATCGACGTTTCAGAGAAGCCAGGAGTATGGGTATCTACCATTGACGGAGATCCAGAAGCAGAGTGGGCTGAGCCGGGGAATGGGTTTGTTTGAGAGTCTGCTGGTGTTTGAGAACTACCCACTGGATTCGGCGATGGAGAGGGAGGAGGAAAAGGGGAGGGTGGTAGTAGAGATCGAGGAGATGGGGACTGACATACAGGATACCTATCCGATCGCGCTGGGGGTGGTGCAGGCAGAGACGGTGTACGTGTCGTGCAACTACTTTGGCCATCTGTGGAGCGAGGAAGCGGTGAAGCGGATGCTGGGGCAGCTGATGTATGTGTTAGAGCAGCTGCCGGGATGCAGGAGGACAGAGGAGATCAGGCTACTGCGGAAAGAGGAAGAGCAGCAGGTAGTGGAGTGGAATGCAACGGACAAGGAGTACCGGCGGGAGAGAGTGGAGGAGCAGTTTGAAGAGCAGGCGGAAAAGACACCGGAGGCAGTGGCGATGGTGTGCGGGGAGAAGAGTCTGAGCTATGGGGAGCTGAATGAGAAGGCGGAGAGGCTGGCGAGGTATCTGGAGGAAGCAGGAGTAGGGGAAGAGTCGCGAGTGGGGATCTATGTGAACAGATCGCTGGAGATGATGATAGGAGTGCTGGGGGTGCTGAAGGCGGGAGGAGCGTATGTGCCGCTGGAACCGGGGCTGCCGGTGGAGCGGGTGAAGTACATGGTGGAGGATGCGGGGATTGAGTGGGTGCTGGCGGAGAGTGGGACGATGGGAAGCCTGCCGCTGGGAGGAGTGGATGTAGTGATGATGGACGGAGCCGGGGAAGATGAGGGTTGGCTGGAGGAGATGAGCGAGGGGAGCAACAGGAACAGCAACAGCAGCAACAGCAGCAGCAGCGGCAAGAGAAAGAGCAGGAAGGAGGAGAGGAGGAACAGAGAGGAGGAGAGGAGAAGAGAAACTGGCCTACATCCTGTACACGTCGGGATCGACGGGGAGGCCGAAGGGAGTGATGGTGGAGCATGGAGGGCTGTCGAACTATATAGGGCATGCATGTGCGATGTACCTGGATGAGGAGATGGAAGGATCGGTGGTGAGCACGCCGCTGAGCTTTGATGCGACGGTGACGACGTTGCTGCCGCCGTTGGTGATGGGCAAGCGAGTGGAGTTGTTGGCGGACGATGAGAGCCTGCTGAGCCAGTTGGCGGAGCGGCTGTTCGGAGGAGGAGAAGAGGAAGAAAGAGGAGGAGGAAGAAACGAGGAAGGGAAACAAGAAAGAGGAGAAAAGAAGAGAAGAGAAAAGAGCGGAGGAAAACAGGAAGGAGGGTGGCTGTTCAAGATAACGCCGGCACATCTGGAAGCGCTGGAGTATGTGGAGAGGAAGAGGGAGCAGGGGAGAGGGCGGCACCGGATCGTGATAGGAGGAGAACAGCTGGGAGCGCAGCGGCTGAGGAGATGGAAACAGGAGCTGCTGCCGAAGGCGAGTTTCGTGAACGAGTATGGGCCGACCGAGACGGTAGTGGGCTGCAGTGTGTGGATGCTGGGGGGAGAAGGAGGAGGAGAAGAAGAGATAGGGAAGCTGAAGGAGTTGGAAGAGCTGGTAGCAGCGCCGATAGGAAGGCCGATCGGGAACACGCAGCTGTATGTGCTGGGAGAGGGAAGACAGCTGCAGCCGCAGAACAGTGTAGGAGAGCTGTACATAGGAGGAGCGGGAGTAGCGCGAGGGTATGTGAATCAGGAGGAGATGACGCGGGAGAGGTTCATTGCGAACCCGTTCAGGGGGAAGGGGAAGGAAGAAGAGGAAGAGGAGAAGGAGGAGAAGAGGGGAAGGCGGCTGTACCGGACGGGAGACCTGGTGAGGTGGCTGCCGAATGGGGAGTTGCAGTTTGTGGGGAGGAGAGATGAGCAGGTGAAGATTCGAGGGTACCGGATCGAGTTGGGAGAGATAGAAGCGGTGCTGAAGGAGCAGGAGGGAGTGGAGCAGGCGGTGGTAGTGGCGAGGGAGCAGGAGGGAGGAGCAAGGGGAGAAGCGGCTGGTGGCCTATGTAGTGCCGAAGGGATACGAGGAGAAAGAAGGAAGCGAGGGGAAAGAAGAAAGAGAAGGAACCAACAAGGCGGGATTGATCCATGGATACCGGGAAGGGCTGAGTGCGCGGCTGCCGGAGTACATGGTGCCGGGGCAGTATGTGCTTTTGGAGAAGCTGCCGCTGACTGCCAATGGGAAGGTGGACCGGAAGGCATTGCCGGCGCCGGAAGGAGGAGCAGGGCAGGAGGCGATGTATGTGGCTCCGCGCAATGCAGTGGAGCAGGCGTTGTGCGAGATATGGCAGGAGGTGCTCAACCGGGAGCAGATAGGAGTTGAAGACAACTTCTTCAGCCTGGGAGGCGATTCGATCCTGTCCATTCGCGTGGTGTCGATGCTGAAGAGCCGCGGCATTACCCTGAGCATCAAGGATATCTTCCAACATCAGACCATCGCACAACTCGCTGTTCAGGCAAATAAACAACGCAATGAACAGGAAACCTTTACTACCACGCGACAAATTAAACAAATGATAATCAGCGATGGCGATGAACTGGATGAAAATGTTGTCGAAACCATTCTGTGAGTCAGCCAATGAAATGAATGTGAACTAAATAAACATGCGAGATATTCAGAGATCGAATTGATAGTTTGAATGCGAACTAAGGGAATGAAACTTCATGAATACTATAGATAGCATTGATGACAATTTGTCTCTGTCGGCTACATCGCAAGAAGTCGATCGAATAAACGGCGGCTTCTACACTAAATTCCCCTATCCTTGGCGGGCAAAGTCGATCGACTGTACTGCAGATCCGGATTTTGCCCGCATCATGCTTAACCAGAACCTTGGAGACTGGACGCACCAGGTGATACCCGCCAATCCGCATATTTGGATAGCGGGTTGCGGAACCAACCAAGCTGTCATCGCGGCATTGAATTTCCCTGACGCTGTTGTCCGTGGCTCCGATGTTTCCACTTCTTCTCTGGAAATGTGCGCTTCGACTGGACGGGAACTTGGTTGTACTAATTTGGAGCTTCGCAGCGAGAGTATTAATCAGGCTGACTATACTGAACAATTCGATTACATAATCTGTACCGGTGTTATTCATCACAATGCTAATCCCGAAGCTACTCTCAAGAAATTAACGAAAGCGCTCAAGCCGGCAGGTGTGTTGGAACTGATGGTATACAACCGTTATCATCGGATTTTAACCTCCGCCTTCCAAAAGGGTGTTCGACTCCTCGCAGGTACCGAATCAGTTTTTGACTACCAGAAAGAATTAACCCTGACGCGTTCGCTGATAGATGATTTTCCAGGCGGAGAAGGGTTGATGCGGCGATTTGCAGGGAGTTTTAAGCAATCGCCGGATATGGTGGTTGCTGACTCTCTCATGCAACCCGTGGAATACAGTTATACAGTGGAAGTTCTGGAAGAAATGGCCGTCAGGTGTGGTCTCGAATTTATCCTGCCTGCCCCCAATTCACTCGATAAAGGAAGCGGAAATGTCGTATGGAATTTATGCTTCTCTCAAAAAGACATTCAGGCTATGTACGATCAACTTCCTGATTCCCGCCGATGGCAGATTGCAAATCTTTTTTTGTGTGAAAATTCACCCATGCTCTGGTTTTATTTACGCAAATATGGGCTCTCGGAAAGAAAGAGCGAGCAACAGATATGCGACTCTTTTCTTGAAACTCGTTTCCGGCAAAATTCCGTGGCTCGCCGTTCTTATGTTCTTACCGAAGAAAACAAGTTCAGCCAGATTAAGTCTCCCTTGCCATATCCTGGCTTGCCTGCCAAACCGGAATTGCGCAGGATCGTAGAAGCTGTAGGTAGTGGTGCTCCAATGGGACGTGTTCTGGAGTCTCTTGGTGTCTCTCTTGACTTCGCGACAGTGAATGATCTCCGGTTACGGTTAACTACATCCACATCGCCATTTTTGCGTTCGATCATATAAGTGCTAAGAAGGCATTAAGCAAGTGTACCTATAATTTTTAAATGAGGATCATCTGCGATGTATATTCCACCTTTCCTTCTACCCTTATATGGAGAAGCCGAATCTGAAGGCATGTATATATGTAGTGCTATTGAAGAAAATCCCGGCTTTCAGTCAATACGGTTTCCGGCAAAACGGCTCTACAGATGTCTTGTCGAGAAAGTTTCGCCGCATTTGGTGTACGCAAGCACCACATGTTCAAAACCAAAAAAGAGGGCCGTTATTCCTCATATCTGCATTTCGATTCGCGCAACTTTCCTTGAAATTCTGGATGGATTGTCATGAATTGCGATTCGAACGGGTAGAGTTTTTGAGGACCCCACTAGATCCAATAAGCAGTAAGGGCGATATCAATTTTATGCAAAAGCTACAAGGCATTTCTATGAGCTCAGTGAACGATCTGCTTGACGTGTTGGAGAAAAAAGGAGTCAAGCTTGCACTTACTAATGACGGTGGACTTCGCATTCGCGGCGACAAGAACCAACTGAATGATCCGTTGATTGAGGCAATAAAAAAATACAAAGAACAAGTTGTCGCGATATTGAAAGCCAGTCTCCCGTTTGGATTATTGACGGAAGCAGAGCGGGTGATGGTGGGAGAGGGATACGAGGATGCGTATCCGATGTCGGCGCTGCAGGCGGGGATGGTGTTCCACACGCAGCTGGAGCAGTTCAGCGGGATCTATCACGACATAGTGACGGAGCATGTGAAGTGCCGGTGGAATCGAGAATACTTCGAGCGGGCGCTGGGGGCCTGTATTGAGGAGCATCCGATCCTGCGCACCGGATTCCGTCTGGACGGAGCCCGGCCGCTGCAGCATGTGCATCGGGCAATCGAGCTGCCGCTGGAAGTGCAAGACCTGCGGGGGCAAACGGCAGAGGAGCAGGAGAGGTATCTGCGGGAATGGACGGAAAGGCACAAGAGATATGTATTTGATTGGGAAAGAGGGCCGCTGTTTCAAGTGCATATTTTCCGGAGGACGGAGAAGAGCTTTGAGTTTGTGCTGAGCTTCCATCATGCGGTGCTGGATGGGTGGAGCCGGGCGGCGCTGACGACCGAGCTGTACAACCGCTACGAGCGGCTGCTGAGAGGAGAGGAGATGGGTCCGGTGGAGGTGGACTGGACGTACCGGGAGTTTGTAGCACAGGAGCAGCGGGTGGTGAATAACGCAGCGGCGAAGGCGCACTTTGCGGCCATGCTGGAGGAAGCTCCCTCAGAGCAGCTGCCGAGGTTAAAGCCTGGTTCCGCTGAGCCGTTGCAGGAGCGCAGCCGAGTGGAGGCGTTTTCGGGGTTATCGGCGCGGCTGGTGGAACTGTCGCGGGAACTGGGGGTGCCGGTGCAGTCGGTACTGATGGCGGCCCACTTCAAAGTATTGTCGACGGTAAGCGGGCAGAGGTGGGCGGTGAGCTGTGTGACGCACAACGGGCGGCCGGAAACCGCCGGAGCCGAACGCAGCCTGGGGTTGTATCTGAACTCGCTGCCGCAATGTGTGGAGTTAAGCAAAGGCAGCTGGCGGGCTGTGATCGAGAAGGTTGCGGCGATGAATGCGGTGAGCATGGAGTACCGAGGCTACCCGCTGCCGAAAATCCAGCAGGACCTGAGCTGGAGCTTCTCTGAAGTGCTGTTCAACTACACCCATTTTCATATTTACGACGAGCTGGTTTCGGAAGCCCGCGGACAAAAACTGGAAGCCTTGGGGAGTACGGTCTTTGAGCAGACCAACTTCGATTTGCTGGTGGATGTATCGCGCGGAGTGGAAGACAGGATGTTCCTGACGCTGGTGTACAACGCGCAGGTATTTGAGCGGGAGCTGATGGAGCGGATGGGGTGGTACTACGTGAGGGCGTGTGAGCAGATGCTGGAAGGGCTGGACAGAGAGCATCAGGAGCAGACGCTGCTGAGCGAGGAGGAAGTAGAGCAGCTGCTGGCGGGGTGGAATGAGACAGGAGCGGATTACCGGCGAGAGCGGTGTTTGCATGAACTGTTTGAGGAGCAGGTGGAGAGGAGGCCGAAGGCGGTGGCGGTGGTGTATGAAGGGCGGCAGGTTAGCTATGAAGAGTTGAACCGGCGAGCCAACCAGCTGGGACATTATTTAAGAAGCAAGCAGGGAGTGAGAGGGGACACGCTGGTGGGGTTGTGCGTGGAGAGGTCGGTGGAGATGGTGGTGGGGATCCTGGGGATACTGAAGGCGGGAGGAGCGTATGTGCCGCTGGATCCGGGATATCCGCAGGAACGGCTGGAGTACATGATCGAGGACAGCGGACCGGCGGTGGTGGTAACGCAGGAAGGGGTGGAGGAACGGCTGGGAAGGACGGGGGTGGCGAGGTTGCGGCTGGATGGAGATAGTGAGGAGCTGAAGAAGTACAGCACGGAGAACCTGGGGCGGGAGGAAGCGGGAGTGACGCCGAAGCATCTGGCGTATGTGATCTACACCTCGGGATCGACGGGTAAACCCAAAGGGGTGATGGTGGAGCACCAGCAGGTACAGAGGCTGATGGCGGTAACGGAGGAGGAATTCGGGTTTGGGGCAGAGGATGTGTGGACGCTGTTTCATTCCTATGCGTTTGATTTTTCGGTATGGGAGTTGTGGGGAGCGCTGGGGTATGGAGGGAAGCTGGTGGTAGTGCCGCAGTGGATGGCGCGCTCGCCGGAGGATTTTTACCAGCTGCTGAGGAGTGAGGGAGTGACGGTGTTGAACCAGACGCCCACAGCATTTACGCAGCTGGCGGAGGTAGATGAAAGGGAGAGGGAGGAGCTGCGGTTAAGAGTGGTGGTGTTTGGAGGAGAGGCGCTGAAGCTGAGCGAGTTGAGAGGGTGGGTGAAGAGGCATGGAGATGAGAAGCCGGAGCTGGTGAACATGTATGGGATCACGGAGACGACGGTGCATGTGACGTACCGGCGAATCCGGCGGGAGGACATAGAGGAGCAGAAAGGGAGCGTGATAGGGAGGCCGCTGAAGGACTTGAAGGTGTACCTGCTGGATGGAAATCAGGGCTTGGTGCCGGCGGGAACAGTGGGAGAGATGTATGTGGGAGGGAGCGGGGTAGCACGAGGGTATCTGAGGAGAGAGGAGCTGACGGCGGAGCGTTTTGTTGAGAGCCGGTATGTAAAGGGAGAGCGATTGTACAGGACCGGGGATGTGGCCAGGTATGTAGGGGGAGGGGAGCTGGAATACCTGGGGCGGATGGATGAGCAGGTGAAGATCCGAGGGTTCCGGATCGAGTTGGGAGAGATAGAGCAGCAGCTGGTGGGATTGGCTGGGGTGAGCGGAGCGGTGGTGATGGCGAGGGAACAGGAGGGAGGAGAAGGGGGAGAGAAGAGGCTGGTGGCGTATGTGGTGCCGAGCGGGTATGAGGAGAAAACAGAGGAAACAAAGAAAGCAGAGAAGGCGGAGCTGATCAGCCGGTACCGGGAGGAGCTGGGTGCGCGGCTGCCGGAGTACATGGTGCCGGCCAGGTATGTGCTTTTGGAGAAGCTGCCGCTGACGGGTAATGGGAAGGTGGACCGGAAGGCGTTGCCGGAGCCGGAGAGGGGAGATGAGGAGAGGGTGATGTATGTGGCGCCACGCAATGAAGTGGAGCGGGCGCTGTGCGAGGTATGGGAGGAGGTGCTGAAGCGGGAGCGGGTGGGAGTGGAGGACAACTTCTTCAGCCTGGGAGGAGATTCAATCCTGTCGATCCGAGTGGTGGCGATGCTGAAGGAGCGTGGGGTGGGGCTCAGCATCAGGGACATCTTTGAATATCAGACCATCGAGCAGCTGGCGGTGCAGGCGCAGGGGGGAGGGAGAGGTGTTGAACCGGAGCGACAACTGGAGCGGTTTGCATTACTGACAGAAGCAGAGCGGATGGTGGCGGAGGAAGAGGGATATGAGGATGCGTATCCGTTGTCGGCGCTGCAGACGGGGATGGTGTTTCACACGCAGCTGGAGCAGTTCAGCGGGATCTATCACGACATAGTGACGGAGCATGTGAAGTGCCGGTGGAATCGAGAATACTTCGAGCGGGCGCTGGGGGCCTGTATTGAGGAGCATCCGATCCTGCGCACGGGATTCCGTCTGGATGGAGAGCGTCCGCTGCAGCATGTGCATAAGGCGATTGAGCTGCCGCTGGGAGTGGAAGACCTGCGGGGAGAGCCGGTGGAGGAGCAGGAGCGAAAGGTGGCGCAATGGACGGAGCAGCGCAAGAGGCATGTATTTGATTGGGAGAAGGGGCCGCTGTTCCATATACATATATTCCGGAGGACGGAGGAGAGCTTTGAGTTTGTGCTGAGCTTCCATCACGCGATGCTGGATGGGTGGAGCCGGGCGGCGCTGACGACGGAGCTGTACAACCGGTACGAGCGGCTGCTGAGGGGCCAGGAGATGGGTCCGGTGGAGGTGGACTGGACGTACCGGGACTTCATCGCGCAGGAGCAGCAGGTACTGAATAACGAAGCGGCGAAAGAGCATTTTGCGGCCATGCTGGAGGAAGCGCCGGGGGAACAGCTGCCGCGAGGGCGTGCATGGAGCAGTGAGCGGAGTGGTCAGGGGCGGATGCATGATGCGCTGAACGTAGGAGCGTTCACGCGATTTTCGGAACGGCTGATAGGGGTAGCCCGCCAGCTGGGAGTGCCGGTGCAGTCGGTGTTGCTGGCAGTGCACTTCAAAGTATTGTCGACGGTAAGCGGGCAGAGGTGGGCGGTGAGCTGTGTGACGCACAACGGGCGGCCGGAAACGGCGAGAGCGGAACGGAGTCTGGGATTGTATCTGAACTCATTGCCGATTGCGGTGGAGGTGAAGGCGGGAAGCTGGAGAGAGCTGATAGAGGAGACGGCCAGGAGGGGGAGGGAGAGCATGGAGTACCGAGGCTACCCGCTGGCGCGGATACAGCAGGATGTAGGGAAGGAGTTTGGAGAAATCACATTCAACTACACCCATTTTCACGTGTACCGGGAGATGAGCAGCGACAGCGAGCAGCGGCTCGAGGTGCTGGGTTCTTCCGGTTTTGAACAAACCAATTTTGATTTTCACATCAACGTAGGCCGCGGGTTGGACGACATGTTGCGGATGATGTTGTTCTACAACGTTGACTTGTATGACCACCAATTTATGGAACGCGTAACGCAATACTACGTTCGCGCGTATGAGCAGATGCTGGAAGGATTGGACAAGCCACATCATCTCCAGACTCTGCTAAGCAAGCAGGAAGTGCAGCAGGTGGTGGAGTGGAATGCAACGGAGAGGGAGTACCGGCGGGAGAGAGTGGAGGAACAGTTTGAGGAGCAGGCGGAAAAGACACCGAAGGCGGTGGCGGTGGTGTGCGGGGAGAAGAGTCTGAGCTATGGGGAGCTGAATGAGAAGGCGGAGAGGCTGGCGAGGTATCTGGAGGAAGCGGGAGTAGGGGAAGAGTCGCGAGTGGGGATCTATGTGAACAGATCGCTGGAGATGATGATAGGAGTGCTGGGGATATTGAAGGCGGGAGGAGCGTATGTGCCGCTGGAGCCGGGGCTGCCGGTGGAGCGGGTGAAGTACATGGTGGAGGATGCGGGGATTGAGTGGGTGCTGGCGGAGAGTGAAACGATGGGCAGCCTGCCGCTGGGAGGAGTGGATGTAGTGATGATGGACGGAGCCGGGGAAGAAGAGGGGTGGCTGGAGGAGATGAGCGAGGGGAGCAACAGGAACAGCAACAGCAGCGGCAAGAGAAAGAGCAGGAAGGAGGAGAGGAGGAACAAAAGGAGGAGAGGAGAGGAGAAACTGGCCTACATCCTGTACACGTCGGGATCGACGGGGAGGCCGAAGGGAGTGATGGTGGAGCATGGAGGGTTGTCGAACTATGTAGGGCATGCGTGTGCGATGTACCTGGATGAAGGGATGGAAGGATCGGTGGTGAGCACGCCGCTGAGCTTTGATGCGACGGTGACGACGTTGCTGCCGCCGTTGGTGATGGGCAAGCGAGTGGAGCTGTTGGGGGACGATGAGAGCCTGCTGAGCCAGTTGGCGGAGCGGCTGTTTGGAGGAGGAGAAGAGGAAGAGGAAGAAGGAAGAAAAGAAGAAAGAGAAGGAGGAAAACAGGAGGGAGGGTGGCTGTTCAAGATAACGCCGGCACATCTGGAAGCGCTGGAGTATGTGGAGAGGAAGAGGGAGCAGGGGAGAGGGCGGCACCGGATCGTAATAGGAGGAGAACAGCTGGGAGCACAGCGGCTGAGGAGATGGAAACAGGAGCTGCTGCCGAACGCGAGTTTCGTGAACGAGTACGGGCCGACCGAGACGGTAGTGGGATGCAGTGTGTGGATGCTGGGGGGAGACGGAGGAGGAGAAGAAGAGATAGGGAAGCTGAAGGAGTTGGAAGAGCTGGTAGCAGCGCCGATAGGGAGGCCGATCGGGAACACGCAGCTGTATGTGCTGGGAGAGGGAAGACAGCTGCAGCCGCAGAACAGTGTAGGAGAGCTGTACATAGGAGGAGCGGGAGTAGCGCGAGGGTATGTGAATCAGGAGGAGATGACGCGGGAGCGGTTCCTCGCGAATCCGTTCAGGGGGAAGGGGAAGGAAGAAGAGGAAGAGGAGGAGAAGGAGAAGAGGGGAAGGAGGCTGTACCGGACGGGAGACCTGGTGAGGTGGCTGCCGAGCGGGGAATTGCAGTTTGTGGGGAGGAGAGATGAGCAGGTGAAGATCCGAGGGTACCGGATCGAGTTGGGAGAGATAGAAGCGGTGCTGAAGGAGCAGGAGGGAGTGGAGCAGGCGGTGGTAGTGGCGAGGGAGCAGGAGGGAGGAGACGGGGAGAAGCGGCTGGTGGCCTATGTAGTGCTGAAGGGGTACGAGGAGAAAGAAGAAAGCGAGGAGAAAGAAGGAAGAGAGGGAATCAACAAGGCGGGGTTGATCCATGGATACCGGGAAGGGCTGAGTGCGCGGCTGCCGGAGTACATGGTGCCGGGGCAGTATGTGCTGCTGGAGAAGCTGCCGCTGACTGCCAATGGGAAGGTGGACCGGAAGGCATTGCCTGCGCTGGAAGGAGGAGCAGGGCAGGAGACGATGTATGTGGCTCCGCGCAATGCAGTGGAGCAGGCGCTGTGCGAGATATGGCAGGAGGTGCTCAAGCGGGAGCAGGTAGGAGTTGAAGATAACTTCTTCAGCCTGGGAGGCGATTCGATCCTGTCCATTCGCGTGGTGTCGATGCTCAAGAGCCGGGGCATTACCCTGAGCATCAAGGACATCTTCCAGAATCAGACCATTGATCAACTGGCCGCAGTAGCGCAAGTGGGAAAGGATACAGAGGAGTGGTCCCGTCTGGAGCCATTTGGATTATTGACGGAAGCAGAGCGGGTGATGGTGGGAGAGGGATACGAGGATGCGTATCCGATGTCGGCGCTGCAGGCGGGGATGGTGTTCCACACGCAGCTGGAGCAGTTCAGCGGGATTTATCACGACATCATGGCGGAGCACGTGAAGTGCGGATGGGATGCTGAATGCTTCAAGCAGGCGCTGGGGGCCTGTATTGAGGAGCATCCGATCCTGCGCACCGGATTCCGTCTGGACGGAGCCCGGCCGCTGCAGCATGTGCATCGGGCAATCGAGCTGCCGCTGGAAGTAGAAGACCTGCGGGGGCAAACGGCAGAGGAGCAGGAGAGGTATCTGCGGGAATGGACGGAAAGGCACAAGAGATATGTATTTGATTGGGAAAGAGGGCCGCTGTTTCAAGTGCATATTTTCCGGAGGACGGAGAAGAGCTTTGAGTTTGTGCTGAGCTTCCATCATGCGGTGCTGGATGGGTGGAGCCGGGCGGCGCTGACGACCGAGCTGTACAACCGCTACGAGCGGCTGCTGAGAGGAGAGGAGATGGGTCCGGTGGAGGTGGACTGGACGTACCGGGAGTTTGTAGCACAGGAGCAGCGGGTGGTGAATAACGCAGCGGCGAAGGCGCACTTTGCGACCATGCTGGAGGAAGCTCCCTCAGAGCAGCTGCCGAGGTTAAAGCGTAGCACCGCTGAGCCATCTCAGGGGCGCATTGGAGTCATGTCCTTCCGGTCTTTGGCTGCTCAGTTGCTAGATTTAGCTAAGCGTCTGGGAGTGCCAGTGCAGTCAATACTTTTGGCAGCTCACTTTAAGGTCCTATCAACGATGAGTGGTGAGACACGAGCGGTTAGCTGTGTCACTCACAACGGGCGCCCGGAAATCGCAGGAGCAGCTCAAGGCCTCGGAATGTTTCTTAATTCCCTACCACTAGGATTGGAACTAAAGAAACGCAGCTGGCGTAGCTTGATTCAGGCCGTCGCAGATATGAGTGCGGCAAGCATGGAGTACAGAAGCTATCCTCTAGCACACATCCAACAGGATGTTGGCAAAATATTCTCAGAAGTGCTTTTCAACTATACGCATTTTCATGTCTATAACGACTTGACCAAGGATACGAATACGCAGCAAAGCCTGGAAGCACTTGGAAGCAGCGTCTTCGAAAAAACCAGCTTCGATTTGCTGGTGGATGTGTCGCGAGGTATCGACGACACAATGTTCATGGCACTTGTGTACAACACCCAGGTATTCAACGAAAAGCTCATGGCAAGCATGGGCCGCTATTATGTGGCCGCGTTTGAGCAGATGCTGGACGGGCTTGATAAGCCACACTATGAGCAGACACTGCTGAGTGCAGAGGAGCGCCAGCAACTGTTGTATGAGCTGAATGACACGCAAGCGGAGTACCCGCAGGATGTGTGCCTGCACGAGTTAATTGAAGCGCAGGTGGAGAAGACGCCGGAAGCAGTGGCGGTGGTGTATGAAGGGCGGCAGGTTAGCTATAGGGAGCTGAACCGGCGGGCCAACCAGCTGGGACACTATTTAAGGAAGCAGGGAGTCAGGGCGGACACGCTGGTGGGCTTGTGCGTGGAGAGGTCGGTGGAGATGGTGGTGGGGATCCTGGGAATCCTGAAAGCGGGAGGAGCGTATGTGCCGCTGGACCCTGGATATCCGCAGGAGCGTCTGGAGTACATGATCGGGGACAGCGCACCGGCGGTGGTGCTCACGCAGCAATCGATAGAGGATCGACTGCCGTCGATGCAGGCGCCGCGGTTGCGGCTGGATACAGATGGTGAGGAACTGGAGAAGTACAGCGCGGAGAACCTGGGACGGGAAGAAGCGGGACTCACGCCGGAGCATCTGGCCTATGTGATCTACACCTCGGGATCCACTGGCAAGCCCAAAGGAGTGATGAATGCCCACTCTGGCGTAGTCAATCGCTTGCTGTGGGCGCGTGATGCTTATGGCTTGAGCAGCGAAGATCGAATCCTGCAAAAGACGCCCTACAGCTTTGATGTGTCGGTATGGGAATTCCTGCTGCCGCTGTTGTCAGGAGCGCAGTTAGTGATGGCGCGGCCGGGCGGGCACCTGGCCCCGCAGTATCTGGCGGAGGTGATGGAGCGGGAACAGATCACCATGGTGCATTTTGTTCCTTCGATGTTGCAGGTGTTTTTGGAGCATGGAGTGAGCGAGAGGTGCAAGGGGTTGAGGCGTGTGCTGTGCAGCGGGGAAGCGCTGCCCTATGCAACGCAGGTTCGGTTTGAAGCCAGTTTGCCGGGAGTGGAGTTGCACAATCTGTATGGGCCGACCGAGGCAGCGATTGATGTGACGGCATGGCAGTGCCGGCAGGGAGTGCATGAAGGGATAGTGCCGATTGGACGTCCGATCGCCAACACCCAGATTTATCTGCTGGACAGTTATCTGCAACCGGTGCCGCAGGGAGTGAGTGGAGAGTTGTATATCGGGGGAGCCGGAGTGGCGAGAGGATATTGGAACCGGCCGGAGCTGACGGAGGAGCGCTTTGTAGAAGATCGGTTTAGCGGCAAGAGAAAAGCGCGGATGTACAGGACCGGAGACCTGGCGCGATGGTTGAGTGATGGAGCGATCGAGTACCTGGGCCGCAACGACACGCAGGTAAAGATCCGAGGATTACGGATCGAGTTAGGAGAAATAGAAGCAGCGTTGCTGGAGCAGGAGGGAGTGGAACAGGCGGTAGTCATAATGCGGGAAGATGTGCCTGGGCAGCAGCGGCTGGTGGCTTACCTGATGCCGAAGGAGGCAGGAGAAAATGACCGCGAGGGACTGGATAACGGCACGTTCACAGCCAGTCTGCGCAGCAGCCTGCAATCGCGATTGCCGGAATACATGGTGCCATCAGCGTTTGTTATGTTGGAAGCCTTGCCGCTTACACACAACGGTAAGGTGAACCGATCCGCTCTGCCTGCACCTAACAGTGCCGCCGCTGCAGAGGAGTACGTTGCTCCAGTCACCCCGACAGAGGTCGGAATGACCAGAATCTGGGCAGAAGTGTTGAGCATGGATGCTGAGGCGATCAGTGCCAAATCGGACTTTTTTGATCTCGGAGGAAATTCAATTCTAGCAATTCACTTGCTTTCCAAAGCCAACAAATACTTTGGAAACATTCTGGAACTCCACGACATTTTCGCGATGCGTTCTGTTCACGACATATCCGAATATATTGATACGCATCAACATTTGCGGGGCAAGAGCATTTCCCGCCGATCCAATTTGCTGGAACTTAAATCGAAGAGAAGCAATTCAGTTAAACCATTATTCCTGGTTCATCCAGTCAGCGGTTACGCTCATTGTTACAGTGAACTCGTTGGCCACCTGGATTATCCTGGGCCAGTGTTTGGTTTGCAGGCCGATGGTATAGATTTTCCAGAGACTATTGAAGCAATGGCCGGAAAATACATTAAGGCTATTCAGCGCGTGCAGCCCCAAGGTTCTTACCTGATCGGTGGATGGTCCATGGGTGGGGCTGTCGCCTATGAGATGGTCCAGCAACTTAAGGCCGCGCAGGAAAAGGTGGATTTGTTGTTAATGTTGGACTCCTACTGCCCGAGTCTTAGTGACAATCGTTCATCCCGCAGCATGCCGCTCGACAACGAGAGATCGCCTTTGGAAGACGTGGCTGCGGAACTGGGAGTGAACCAAGATACCCTCCATAAAATGTCACTGGATGATCTTTTTGCAACCGTTCTTCGCCTCGGACATGAACAAAATCATCTTCCTGCCAGTTTCGGAATGCAGGAACTCAAGGAGAGATATATAGCGAGATTGGCGAGTAATAAGGCTTGGCACGCTTATGTGCCCTCACCTGTTAATCAAGAGATTCACCTGATTCGAGCGGCAGAAAATCAAGAAACGGATTGGACGCTTGGGTGGGGCTCCCTGGCAACGAAAGTTTCAGTTACGGAACAGAGTGGCGGGCATTCTTCCATGATCTATGATCGCCCGCACGTGCTGGATTTGGCCAAGACGATTGACTCATTAATTCGGAGGCATGCCAGTGAAATTCTTGAATCACCCGAAGATCGACGGCTGCAGGCGGGAATCGGGTAAAACACCAGCGTCAGCATAACCAGCCAGAATTGGGATGCTGCGGATCAATCAATTCAGTCATGTCCATCCAGCACGATGGTCACAAATGTTAACGCAAACATTTCAGTCTTGGAGGTAACTATGAATGCTACATCTTTAAGCCGGCAAAAAATAACGATGAAAGACTTGAAGCCAATCAATGGGCTGCCCCTGCTGCTTGACGTTGAGAAAAACGGGTTAAACGCTGTCAACTGGGCTGAAGAATATCAGCAGGACATCCGGGATCTTATCGAAGCGAACGGCGCTGTGCTGATTCGCGGTCTGAAAGTCCCGGGTACTACGCAATTCGGCAAGATACTTTCCACGCTGTTCGGGTCTGAGTTGCTGGAATACGTTTACCGCTCGACGCCACGCACCGAGTTGCGCGGCAATATCTATACTGCCACCGAATACCCTGCCGCTGAAGTGATTCCACAACACAATGAAAACGCCTATTCGCGGCATTGGCCGAATAGAATCGGATTCATGTGCATACTGCCCTCCGAAACGGGTGGCGAGACCCCCATAGGCGACAGCCGGGTTATCTACAATATGCTGCCCAAATCAGTGCGCGACAAGTTCGAAGAGAAGGGCGTGCTGTATGTTCGTAATTATTCAACCCTTGATCTGCCTTGGTCAGTGGTTTTCCAGACGGAAGATAAATCAGAGGTTGAGGCGTACTGCGATGCAAATGAGTTGAAATATGAATGGCTTGAAAATAATAGTCTCAGAACAAGCCAGGTCAATCCCGCGACCGCGGTGCATCCCAGAACAGGAGAAAAGTTATGGTTCAACCAGGCGCATCTTTTTCACGCTTCCAGCCTGGGTAAAGAGATCGCAGAAACGCTCCTTACTTCTCTTGGCGAACAGAACCTGCCGCGCAATTCCTATTACGGCGATGGATCTCCAATTGAACCGGATGTGCTGGATTTGATTCGTTCTGCCTATGAGCAGACCAAAATTAAGTTTTCCTGGCAGAGGAACGATCTGCTGCTGCTGGATAATATGCTCTTCACTCACGGTAGGGAGTCTTATACCGGCCCACGAAAAGTGCTGGTTGGCATGGCGTGTCCGAATTCATAAAGGGATAACCACGAGAATTGAAGAGTCCTGGAAACTGAAATGCTAGTGGCCGTTTTCAACGCAAGTCTCTGGCATGATGATGTCGAAGCTGAAGGGCAAGATGAAACTCGTGCCGCAATGGCTGGAATTTCACGCAGCAGATGACGATGAGGAACAATGGGTTCACTGGTTACAAATAGTCTCTTTCCGTTGACACTGACACAAAGAGATATTTATTTTGATCAGCTTCGACATCATGGCAGTCCCTTATACAACGTCGGCGGTTACGTTGAATTTGGTGCAATCGACACTGTCCGGCTCGCGAATGCGCACCGAAAACTCGTGGAAGAAAACGATACTTTTGGGGTGCGCATTTCGGTTACGGATAGCGGAGTCTTCCAATATATATCCTCCGTTCGAACAGCTTCCTTGCCTATTCACGATTTTTCGAGTGAACACTTCCCGGTCAAAGCGGCTGATTGCTGGCAGAGAATGCTCTTTGAAACGGCTTTGGGTGAGATTACTGATGCAGAATTGTTCCGTGTATATCTCCTGAAGATTGCAGACGATCATTACAGATATGTTGGACTGGCACACCACATCATCATGGACGGGTGGGGATTTACTAAATGGGCGGAGTTGTTGTCGCGGCTTTATGGCTTTCCTTCAGAGGAATCCACACCTTCAAGCCTCTTAATAAGAGGTGGTAATTGGCAGCAGGCAGCTTTGGAGGATGAAAAATACGTTGCAAGCGCTAAATATTCCAAAGACAAAGAATTTTGGGCTGAACACCTGAGAGATGTCTCGCCAGCGCTGTTTACGCCGGCCTATCTGGCGTTGTTCACTGATAAGTTGAATGTACCCAGCCGACGCAAGACCATTGAGTTCTCCCGCGCTAACTTCAATGAATATAAATTTCTGGCAGGTCACGTGGGCGCTGGAGCATCGCATTATTTCCTGGCCATGCTGGCCATTTATTTCAGCAAAAGCTTGGAACGCGAGCGGTTGGTGTTCGGGTTGCCATTTCACAACCGACGCGATCATCGGCAAAAGCAAATGCTTGGGGTATTCACAAGCATCAGCCCTCTCTGTGTTGATATGAGCGATGTAAATTGCACAGTCGGTGAACTGATCCAGAGAATCGGTGCAATTCAGAAAACCACTTTTCGCCATCAACGTTATCCTCTTGGACACATCATTCGTGATTGCACTCAATCCGATGAGCATCGGTCACTGTACGACCTCGCTTTTAACTACCTGAAACTTGGCTCAGACTTGTCTTTTGCAGGCGAGAGTGTCGCCTTGGTCTATTTGGGACACAATCATGAATCAACACCCCTGATGGTTACGCTCTGTGAAGATGGTGACTCGGGTGATGTTCAGCTGCACCTGGACTATAATCTCGCTTATTTCAGCGACACAGACATATCACTATTGGCAGCTAGATTTTCATCTCTCACGCGGAAACTCGGTGCTGCTGTTGACGTTTGTGTGGACGATTTGGAAATTCTTCCAGACGATGAAGTTGCGTGGTTGCTGCAGGGCAATACTGGCGGTCCATTGCAAGATGGACTGGAACAATGTATTCAGACTTTATTCGAAAAGCAGGTAAAGCAGACTCCTCACGGAATTGCTGCGGTGTGTGGCGATGCGCATCTTACTTACGCTGAACTGAATGAGAAAGCGAATCGCGTTGCTCGTCATCTGATCGCTCTTGGTGTTAAGCCCGAGTGCCTTGTGGGAATTTACATGGCACGCACTATGGACGTTTTGGTTGGCGTACTTGGTATTTTAAAGGCCGGCGGTGCTTACGTTCCTTTGGATCAGGCGCATCCGTTCCGGCGTATTCAGATGATTCTGGAAGATGGCGGAATCCAATTTGTTCTGACCCAGCGTAAGCTGGCGAGTTTTTTCTCAGAGTCGACCGCTCAGGTAGCGTTGATAGACAAGACGTGCGTGGATGCCGGGCAAGAACAGCCCGATCCTGTAATCCAGGGCCTCTCATCTTCAAACCTGGCCTATGTGATTCATACGTCGGGTTCGACAGGTAAGCCAAAGGGAGTACAGGTTTGCCATGGAAGTACTGTAGCCCTTTTGAACTGGGCAAAGACGGTCTACACCCCAGAAGAGTTGGACAAAGTACTGGTTAGTACATCTTTGAGTTTCGATCTTTCGGTTTTTGAAATGTTCGCTCCCCTCAGCGTAGGGGGACGCTGTGTGATCGTAAAAAATGCCCTCGATCTTCTCGACGACAATTACGATGTATCTCTGATTAATACTGTTCCCTCCGCTTTGAAGGTGTTAATGGAACAAAACGCCATTCCGCCTGATGTACGGGTCATTAATCTCGCTGGAGAGCCATTGCCGATGCACGTTGTTAATGATTTGCTGTCGGCGAAAAAATGCGAAAAGGTATTTAATTTATACGGACCTTCTGAAGACACCACATATTCAACATACGCTTCTTTTCAAGAGGTGATCAATGAACCGCCCAACATTGGCAACGCCATCGCCGGCACACGTCTCTATGTTCTTTCTAAAAGCGGCAAAGTTTTACCGAGAGGATCCACAGGAGAGCTACATATTTCAGGCAGGGGGTTGGCTCGCGGATATTTAAACAGCCCCGATCTCACGGCAGAGAAATTTGTTCCGAATCCGTTTTCTTCAAATCCTGGCGATCGTCTCTACAAGACCGGCGACCTTGTTCGCTACAGGATGGATGGAGTTCTGGAATATCTTAGCCGCGCCGATGGTCAAGTAAAGATTCGGGGTTTTCGTATCGAACTGGGAGAGATCCAAAGGCAACTTGAACTCGCGGAAGGTGTTAAAACAGCCGTTGTGCTGGCGGTTGGAGACAATGCTTCAGATAAACACCTGATTGGGTTTGTTGAGCGGGTGCGCAATGCAGGACCCCAGGATTTACCGAAAGATGTATGGAAAGAGGATTTGAATCGTTGGCTGCGTACCTGCTTGCCGGAATACATGGTTCCCGAAATCATGGTGTTAGACCAGATGCCTCTTACTTCCAACGGGAAAATAGATAAAAAAGTGTTGTCGGCGATGCAAGGCCGCTTGAGAACACATCGTGAGTACGTAGCTCCGCAAACGCCGACTGAGCTTAAGGTAGCGGAATTATGGGCGAGATTATTGGGTGTTGACCGCCATCAAGTGGGCGCTACAACCAGCCTATTCGATTTCGGAGGGCATTCACTGCTTTTCGTGAAGCTCGCCAACCAGCTTGGCGTGGAACTGGGTGTCAAAATCCCGCTTCGTACTTTGTTTGGAACTCAAAATATCCGTGATCTATCCAGAAGAATCGATGCTGAGATAACGGTTCAGTTTGTTGAAGAGAGGATGAAGAATTCCATCATTGTCAGTGAAGGATTCTTGTAAATGAGCGAAGGCTACCTCCAAAGTGAGTAAAACAATCAATTCGAGCCGTGAAAAAAGTCACCCTCATTCTTACTTGCGTGCCTCCGGTACCAATGGCAGCGTGCTGGCTTGCCGAGACCGCCCTTTCGGGTATCGGGCAGTTTGTCTGCATGTTGAAGCATTGTGACACGTAGCACATCTGTGTAGGGCGTGAGCATGTCCTTGATTGCGCGGGTGCATGTGTCTACCAAATCCAACGTAAAGGCCCGGAGCATCGAACACGCAATTGTGAGTCATCTCCCCCAAGCCCTGTACAATGGCTTGTCCTGCAACTCTGATCATGGATGCTGGTAAGAACGGGAGAGCAATGCGCGAAACTATTCATTGGCCACGCACGCCTCGTCCGGTTAATCCGCCGCCGCGCCGACGTCGCCGCCTTCTTCTGATTCTCGTTATTCTTGCAATCATCTTCGGCGCGCGGACTGTGTTGTCTTTTTACGTGGACGTGCTCTGGTTCGGATCGCTTGGCTATGGAGACGTGTTTCGCAAGACTCTGGGTCTTCAATGGGGCATCTTCCTGGCTTTCGCCGCGGCCACGTTTCTCGTCCTGTACGGATCGTACCTGGCCCTGAAGCGCGCCTATCTCCCCAATCTGCCCGTTGATCATACGATTTTTATCGGGGAGCAACCCATCAAGCTGCCGGTTGAGCCTGTGCTGCGCCTCATCGCCTTTGGCATATCGCTCGCCATTGCTGTTGCGACCGGCGCCAGCATGATGGTGGAGTGGCCCACGCTCGCGCTCTTCTGGTATGCACCCGCCGCCACCGGCAGCATCGTAGACCCGATTTTTGGCAAGCCACTCAATTTCTTTTTGTTCACCCTGCCCGCATGGCAGCTCATCTCCGGCTGGTTGCTCACGCTGGCCGTCATCACCTGTGTATTGGCCGTTTTCTTTCTCCTCATTACCGGCGGCACTCGAGCGCTGGGCGGAGGGCTCACCTACGGCCCGTCTCCATGGCGCGGAGTTTTCATTTCGTTTTCATTCCTGCTGCTTACTGTTGCCATCAGCATCTATTTCGGAAGGTTTGGGCGCTTATTCGAGGACCACACGATTTTCGGCGGCGTCACTTATACCGATGCCCATGTCGTGCTCACAGGAATGCTCATCGTCTGCGCGGCTCTGGTTGTCGGCGCGCTGATTGCTGCTGTCAGGTCCTTCAGGTCACCTCGCGGACGGTGGCTGATCGTCGCGATTCTTCCCGCCGTATTCTGTTATTTCACTGTTCAAATAGTCGCCTGGTACGTGAGCAGCTTCATCGTGAAACCCAATGAACTGGTCCGCGAGCAGCCTTATATCTTTCACAATATCGAGTTCACGCGGCAGGCTTACGGGCTAAGCCGGGTTGAGCAGCATGAGTTTCCCGCCGAGACCACCGTGGAAGCCGCGGACCCGGCGAACAATCAGGCGACGCTTCAGAACATCCGCCTGTGGGACTGGCGCGCGCTTCAGGACACGCTGCGACAGATTCAGGAAATCCGCACCTACTACGATTTCCCTGACATTGACATTGATCGCTATGCAATTGACGGCACGACGCGCGAGGTGATGCTGGCTGCGCGCGAACTCAACGTTGACAAGCTGCCGGTCAGCAGCCGCAACTGGATTAATGAGAAGCTGATCTACACCCACGGTTACGGCATCACCATGAACCCGGTCAACGGATTCACGCTGGAAGGACTGCCTACGCTGATTCTGAGCAACATGCCCGTCCAGAGCACGGTGCGCAGCATGAACGTGACCCGCCCGGAAATTTATTTCGGCCAGTTGACCGATACTGATGTCTACGTCAAAACGCGCCAGAAGGAATTCAACTATCCGCAAGGAGAGACCAACAATCTTACGTCCTATCAGGGCAATGGCGGCATCGTGCTGGGCGGCTTTCTGCGGCGCCTGATGATCGCGCTCGACCGCGGCGACATTGCCAAACTGCCTTTCAGTGATGACGTGACGAGCGACAGCCGCCTGCTTATGCGGCGTAATCTCCGCGACCGCGTCACGACGCTTGCGCCATTCCTCACCTACGATCCCGATCCGTATATTGTGCTCGGCGACGATGGCCGGCTCTCGTGGATCATGGATGCATTCACCGTCTCGGACAGTTATCCGTATTCCACCCATTACCATCTTGACGGCAATCCCATCAACTACATCCGCAACAGCGTCAAGGTAGTCATCAATGCCTATGACGGCACTACAACCTTTTATGTGTTCGATAAGGACGATCCAATCATCGCTGCCTATCGCCGCATCTTCCCCAGCCTGTTCAAAGATGCGGTTATGATGCCCGCTGACTTGCGCAAGCACGTGCGCTATCCCGAAATGTCGCTCAAACTTCAGTCGGAGGTGTTTGGCCTCTATCACATGACAGATCCTGAAGTGTTCTACAACCGCGAAGATCTGTGGACGGTGGCTACCGAAGTCGGCCTGAACCAGTCAGGCGAGCAGGCAGCACAGCCGATGCAGCCGAATTTCGTTCTGATGAAACTGCCGGGTGAAGAAGGCGTGGAGTTCGTGGAGATCCTGCCGTTTACTCCGGCCAACCGGAACAATCTGATTGGCTGGATCGCGGGGCGCAGCGATGGCCCGCAGTACGGCACTTCAGTGGTCTACAACTTTCCCAAGACCCGGCTGGTGGACGGACCGTTGCAAATCGAAGCGCGAATTGATCAGAACGCCCAGCTTTCCGGACAGTTGAGTTTATGGAACCAGCAAGGCTCGCATGTGAGGCGTGGGGCGCTACTTGTCATTCCCATAGGCCGGGCGCTGCTATATGCGGAGCCGATTTACCTGCAAGCCGAGCGCAGCCCCATGCCGGAACTCCGTCTGGTGGTGCTTGCACTGCAAGACCGGCTTGCCTACGGACCAACGTATGAGTCGGCCCTAGCCGCACTTTTTGGTGGAGCGGTATCGTCGTTGAATTCACCCGCCGCAAATACACCGGCGCCCAATGCCGCGGCAACGGGCAATGAACCGGCGCGACGGCCGGCATCCGCCGTATCCAATCAACCTGCTGCCGACATTAATGGGCTTATTTCGGAAGCTGCCAAAGATCTTGCCGACTATCAGCGCCTCACCGCGGACGGTAAACTTGGCGAAGCCGGCCAGAAGCTGGAAGAGCTAAAGCGCGTACTCGAAAAGCTGAACACACGTCAAAAATGATTTTCGTGGTCACAGTATCGTGCGGGTCCAGAGTGTGCAGGGGCTGAAGAGCGTGTGTGAGAACTCGATTCCATAACGGCATTACCATGATGTCGAAGGTACGCAGCGGCTAAAGCCAATGTTTATGCGCCTTTGCGGCACGAGTAAACTCGTGCCCTGATACTTGTGTCGTCAAGCCACCGCAAACTCCAAGTTCTTACACACCCTCTGAAGCCCAATGCTTATGCTCCTTTATAGTACGAATAAACTCGTGCCCTCTCCAGAAACTCCGTCCATTGTTGGTTAGGAAGACGCGAATTCAAGATGACAAGAATTTCTTCCAGCAACGTAATTTTAGCCGTCCCCTTGCGGGGACTCTGTCTGTTGCTCCACTTTCCCGCCGTTGAAACGGCGGGCTAGCTTCACACGTCCCGCGGAGCGGGACTGGAGCAATTTTGCATCATTCCGCAACTTTTCCCTTGAGCCACTCGGAGTTTCTGGTTCATGCAACCACCTCGGAACTTCCAGGAATAGTTCGGGCTGATACTTGTGTCGTGAGGATTTTTATGAGATTGCCCTGAGATCCACTCTTCCACCAAAACCGGGACATCAACTTGGAACGGCTCTAATTGTCCTCTGTGCGTTACTGAACGCTAGTGGGCGAATTCGAACACCTGCATCCCTGGCACTCCATTGCAAACGCCGTTTGCTCATTCCATTTCATACATATAGCGCGAGAGCAGCTTTGGCAGGAGAAGTGCTTCCATGCCTAAGCAACTGTATGTGTGACTGCCGGGCTTCTCGCCTGCAAGGAGAGCAATTCAGATGGCAACTTTGTTCCAGGATCTCAAGTACGGCCTGCGCGTCTTACGCAAGAACCCGTCATTCACCATTGTGGCAGTGCTGGTGCTCGGACTCGGCATTGGCGCGAATACGGCGATTTTCAGCGTGGTGAACGCAGTGCTGCTTCGGCCCCTGCCTTTTCAGGATCCTGATCGAATCGTTGACGTGTGGCATGTGCCGCCGGCCAAAAGCTTTCCCGGCATTGACAGATTTTCGGTGTCCACCGCCAACTATATCGACTGGCGGCAGCAGAACAATGTCTTCGAGGACATGGCCATCTACAGCGGTCAGAGCATGAATCTGACGGGCGGCGATAAACCTGAATTTGTCCTGGCTGCAACCGTTTCATCCAGCTTCTTTCCGGTGCTCGGCGTCCGGCCAATTCTTGGACGAACTTTTCTTCCCGACGAAGACCAACTCGGACACAACCAGGTGGTCGTGCTGACCTATTCCTTCTGGCAGAGCCGCTTTGCAGGAGACCCAACCATAGTTGGCCGGCAGATTACTTTGAATGACATGCCGTACACCGTGGTGGGAGTCATGGGCCCGACTTTCCAATATCCACTTCGAGAAGAAAAACTCTGGACGCCCCTCGCTTGGACCGCGAAAGAACGCGCTGTGCGCGGGGAACACCACTCTATCGTCATTGCCCGGCTTAAGCCCGGAGTTGACCTGAAGCAGGCGCAAACACAGATGAGCACCATCTCCGAGCGGCTGGCGCAGCAATATCCTGAAGATGACAAAGATTGGGGCGCGGTTGTGGTGCCGCTGCGCGAAGACATTGTCGGCGATGTGAGGTGGGCGCTTCTCGTACTGTTCGGCGCTGTAGCTTTTGTATTGTTGATCGCATGCGCCAATGTCGCCAACCTGCTGCTGGCCAGGGCGCTGTCGCGTTCTCGTGAAATGGCGATCAGGAACGCTCTGGGCGCCAGCCGCGCGCGGTTGTTGAAACAGCTATTGTTTGAAACGGTGTTGCTGGCGCTGGGTGGCGGAGCAGCAGGCCTGCTGCTGGCCAGGTTCGGCATAACTTTGATCGTGCGTTTTGTGGCCCAGCAACTGCCGCGTGCCGCCGATATATCGCTTGATACGCGGGTACTTGGTTTCACTCTGGCGATTTCGCTTTTGACCGGGATCGTGGCCGGGATTGTTCCTGCGTGGCGGCTGAGCAATGCCAATGTAAATGAAACTTTGAAACAGGGAATGCGCGCCGGTGATTCCGGAGGCAACCGCACCCGCTCAGTACTGGTGGTGTGTGAGGTTGCTCTTTCGCTCATGCTGCTGGCCGGCGCCGGACTCATGATCCGCAGCCTTTATAACCTGCGCAGCACCAGTCCGGGTTTTGATTCGAACAAGTTACTCACGCTGTCTCTGCCCATTCCGCGCAACAGGTACAAGAACGCAGCCCAGGAAATTGATTTCTGGAACCAGGTGCTGGCCCACATCCGCGCTCTGCCAGGTGTTGAAACTGCGGCTGCTGTAGACGATCTGCCGCTGAATGGCGGTTCTCACCAGCCTATCGCCATTGAAGGCCGGCCGGCCGTCGCTCTCTCGGAACAACCCGAAGTAGACGTGCGCATCATCACCACGGGATATTTGCGGGCCATGCACATACCGCTGCTGCGCGGGCGCGACTTTAATGAATCGGATGCTGCCGGCCATCCGGGAGTCATTCTGATCAGCGAGGCCATGGCGAAGCACTTCTGGCCGGGCGAGGATGCTGTAGGGAAGCGGCTGACGCTTTCCTTCGTTCCGGGCCAAGTGCGGGAAGTCATCGGCATCGTCGGTGATGTAAAGCTCGACGGTCTCGATCAGACCACGATGAACTCAACCATTTACACTCCGCTCGCTCAACTCGCTCTACCTGCCCAGCAGGACTGGCGGTCCTTTGGACTTGACATGGTGGTACGCACCACCACGGCGTCCGACAGCGTGGCGACGAATGTCATCAATGTGATCCATCAGGTGAATGCAGAACAGGCAGTGCTGCATGTTATGACCATGGACCAATTCCTGGCAGAGTCTGTCTCACCGCAGCGTTTCAATATGCTGCTGCTGGCAACATTTGCCGGTCTTGCCCTGCTGCTTGCGGCTATGGGCATCTATAGCGTGCTTTCTTATGCAGTGCGGCGCAGGGTACGCGAGATTGGTATTCGCATGGCGTTGGGCGCGCAAATCAGAGACGTGCTGCGTCTCATCATTCTGGAAGGCATGAAGCCTGCGCTGATCGGCCTGGCCATAGGTATTGCCGGAGCGCTGGCTCTGGGCCGTGTGCTGGCAAAGCTGGTCTTCGGCGTGAAAACGACTGATCCGGCAACCTACGCAGCAGTCTCGGTGCTGCTCGCCGGCATCGCCTTGCTGGCCACCATCGTCCCGGCGTATCGCGCAACCCGTGTAGATCCCATGCGGACACTGCGGGATGAATAAAAGGATTTCACCGCAGAGTGCGCAGAGCTCGCAGAGGGAATCTGAAACAAGATTTTTTTGGTCCTTCTGAACGCAGCGTAACTTTAAAGTCCCTCGACAATCCGTTGCAGTTCGTGCGCAATCTCTTCCGGATCAGCAGTTGCTTCAAACCTGACCGGCTCGCCGATATGCACCTGGACCGTTCCTGGTTTTGAGAAATGCCTCTTCTGCTGCTTGAGTGCGAACAAGCCGTGGATGTGTATGGGAATCACAGGCAAATTCAAACGCGTGGCCAGCAGCCCAATGCCTTTGCGAAAGTCGCTCAGTCCGCCGGTTTGAGTGCGTTTGCCTTCGGGAAAGATCAGCACGTTCCAGCCGTGATCGGCAAGTTCGCCTGCGTAGTCGAAACTTTCACGATAGCCGCTCTTCTGCGGCAACGAGAAAACATTGAACAGGGCAACCACCAGTAGGTACTGAAGTTGCTCATACCAGCGGCGCAGGAAATTCCATTCGCCTGGTGGATGCCTCATACTGCGCAGCATCTCGCCCTGCATGGCTGTGGCCAGACGATGCCGCAGCCGCGCGGGTAGGCTGGCGAGAATGAAACCGATATCGGTCTGTGTCACATGATTGGAGATGATGAGGGCCGGGCCGCGGAAATTCTTCAAATGTTCACGGCCTATTACTTTGGGCTGCGCCATGATCATAGTGGCCGGCCAGATGAATATGTAATAAGCGAGCAGACGAATCGAGGTAATCGGCCAACTCTGCGCCCAGCGTGGATAGGGATAGTTGAAAGTCCTGACTTCTTGTGAGGACTTCCTGACCAGCTTCTCCAAATCCCTGACGGTTGAGATCTGCGAAAATTCGCGATCGCTCAGATCAATCTGGTAACGGTCTTCCATCTTGCTCATGAGTTCCACGCGGTCCAGGGAACTAAGGTTCAAATCATCGTCCAGACGGGTGTCCGGGGTCATCTGTGCTTCGCAACCGGTCACACCCTGAATGACCTGTTGCAGGGTGCCGGGAGCGCTAGCGTTCGACACCTTGTTGCCAAGCTCGATTTCCACGGCTTCCTGAATTGCACCTAATTTCGGTTTCTGTGTCGAGGTGCGAGGAAAGTCTTCATCCGGCCAGACAAACCATCGCCGGATTTTCTGGAAGTCAGCCAATGAAGCATTCGCCCGGGCCACGACTGAATCCGCCGACGCGCTATTCTCTAACAGCAGCACAGCCGTGGCTTCCGCATTGCCGCCGCGCGTCGTACCAAAGACCACGCAATCGCGCACTTCCGGTTGTTGCCGCAAAGCCTGCTCCAGGTCTTCGGGATAAATGTTCAGGCCCGCGGCGGTAACAATCACATTCTTGTTGCGGCCTTTGAAATAAAGATTGCCTTCGGCATCGAGCGTACCCAGATCGCCGGTGCGAAACCAGCCCTCTTCGCCGCTCACCGGTCTCAGTTCTCTGCGTTGCCAGTATTGCCGGGCGACGTTGTCGCCGCGCACCAGAATCTCTCCGGTCGCGGGATCTAGTTTGATTTCGCGTCCGGGCAGGACCTTGCCAATGGAATGATGCCCGACCCTGAAGGGATGATTCAGGCTGATCATGGAACTGGTTTCCGTTAAGCCGTAACCTTGAATGACCCCGATGCCCAGCCTGCGCCAGAACTCTTCTGTATTGGCATCGAGTGCGGCGCCTCCAGAAATCACGGCCCAGAATTTGAGTCCAAAACGGCGATGAATTTTCCAGAAGCGCAGCCAGCGCAACGGGAAACGGTCATTCATGGCGGCAGCGAAATGCCTGTTCAGCTCTCTCGGGAACTCGTGCTCGATCTTCTGTTTCAGCGACTCCATGACCCGGGGGACAGCCACCAGCACCGAGACCCGCTCACGTTTGATGGCCGCGATGATCTCGCGGGGATTGAAGCTGTCCTGAAAGATTACCGCGCCTCCAATGAGCGGTGGAATGAACATGCCGAGATACTGTCCGAATACGTGACTCAAAGGAAGCAGGTCGAGAAATCGAAGCGGATGAAAGATTCGCTCATATTTGAGGTATTTGGGAATTTCATTCTCGATTGGACCAAGGCTGGCGAGCAGATTGCCGTGGGTAAGCACCACGCCGCGCGGTTCGGCCGTAGTGCCGGACGTGAATACGATTTCCGCGGTATCGGCGCGCGTGAGCGTCTCGGCTGCATACGGAATGGCGGAAACCTCGGAGAGGGTTCCGGCAAGAGATTCAAGTTCCAGCCGTGGCCATTTGCCTGCATGATGAGTGAGCGCCGTCGAGCACACCACCAGCTTGGTTTCGACGTCGTCTGCAACCCGCTGCATGAAATCGGGCGCCGCGATCCTGTCCATGGGAACAGCTACCACGCCGCGCAGCATGCATCCCATGAAGGCAGCCACCCATTCCGGCGAGTTCTCTCCCCAGAGGACTACTCTGTCGCCTTTGCCGATGGCGCGGCGCTCAAGTTCCCGGGCAAACTGAAAGGCCATCTTCGCGGTCTTGCCGTACGTCCAGCGCACGGTGCGATAGCCGCGCCGGTGAACAAAAGCAATATCCCGCGCGAACTTCAGATAAAGCTGCGGGATGTCAGCAAGAGAGTTCACAATTCAAAACCTTTGCCGCGGATTACCACGAATGAGCGCGAATCAATGCCAACAGCTCATTTTTATCATGTGCGGGTCGCAATGCAGAGCGGCATTACGCGACATTGCTTTACTTCGAAGAAACCACGGAGACACTGAGGCACGGAGAAATGCGGGAATGGGGAAAATGCTAGAACGGCAGAATGGAAAAAGATGACGCGCAGCACATTCAAAGCTGTAAGCGCAGATAAGCAGCAAGCTAGAGGCTAACGGGCTAGAAGCTAATAGCTACTCTACGTGCTGTAATCCGCATTGATCCGCACATATTCAGCAGTCAGATCACACGAGACAAATTCAAGAGAAGTCTTGCCCAATCCCAGGGTGAAACGAATCTCATACGTTGCTTGAGACATATAGTCGTGAGCAGTTTTTTGATCGAACTTTGCCGCTGCGCCGTTTTTGCAGATTTGCTGCGGGCCCAGATAAATATTGATTTTTTCCGGCTTGATCTTTACTCCTGAGTAGCCGATGGCTGCCAGCAGGCGTCCCCAATTCGGGTCGGCCCCGGCCCATGCTGTTTTGACCAGTGGAGAGTTGGCGATGCTTCGCGCAATCTGGCGTGCCTCTCCTGTAGAACGTGCCTGCTCGATCTTCAAGCGCACAACATGCTTCACCCCTTCGCCATCAGCCACAATCTGTCCTGCCAGCGAATGGCAGACGCTCAGCAACGCTTTTTCGAAGTCCTTGCTTACCGATTTGAGAGGAACTTCGCTCTTGCCGCTGGCCAGCAGCAGTACCGTGTCATTGGTAGATGTATCGCCGTCAATGGATATATTGTTGAAGCTCTGCTCCACGGCTGCCTTCAGATATTTTTGCAGCTCGCGAGGCGAGGCATCTATGTCAGTGAACAGGTACACCAGCATCGTGGCCATGTTGGGATGGATCATGCCTGCGCCCTTGGCCACGCCCACAATGCCGGCTTGCTTTTTCTTATAAGTGAAGTTTTCCGAAGCAATTTTGGCCCGCGTGTCGGTCGTGACGATGGCGGACGCAAAAGCGATCAGCGCATCCGCGCTGACGACCGTGACCAGTCCGGGCAGGACGGCGGTAATTTTCTCGACCGGCAGCGGAACTCCGATGATACCGGTCGACGAAGGGAAGATCTGGCTTGGTTTAGCTCCCACCTCCGCCGCCACTTCGCGACAAACGGTTTTCGCCGCTTTCAATCCATGCGCTCCGGTGGCGCAGTTGGCATTGCCGGCGTTCACGATGAGGGCCTTGATGTGTCCGCTGGAAGATCGCAGGTGCTCGCGGCCCACCACCACGGGAGCAGCTACCACCTGATTTCTAGTGAACATGGCGGCTGCTGAAGCGCCATCGGGTGCAAGCGCAAGAGCCAGATCGGGTTTGCCGCTGGCTTTGATTCCGGCTGTGCAGGCTGAAAAGAGAAATCCTTTGGGCAGATGGATCAAGTCGAGAGCCTCACCAGCGGGATGGGCCTGATCAGAACATCGCGATACTCAGTAATATCGGGAATCTTCCCGCGCACCATGGCGATTTCATCACAGGCGTAAAGATTCGGACAGTGGACGCAGTCTTTGTAAATCTTGTCGGGCAGTTCTTCGCGTGTGGCGGTGCGAAATCCCATTTGGGAAAAAAAATCTGGAATGCGGGTAAACAGGCAGACGCAAGTCACATTATGGCGCTCAGCTTCCACAAGCAATGCTTCGACTAGCAATCGCCCCGCGCCACGTTTCTTTGCGCCAGTCTGTACGGCGATGGAGCGTATCTCGGCCAGATGCATTCCATACAGATGAAGCGCTCCACAGCCGAGGATCGCGCCATCCTCTTCGGCCACGACAAAGTCACGGATGTTCTCGCACAATTCGGGAACCGCGCGCGGCAGCAGCGTTCCATCGGCAGAGTACGGCTGGATAATGCCGTGGATGTGCCGCACGTCAGGCAAAGTGGCGTTACGTGTGTGTACCATGACCTTCCCGCAAAAGGGCGAGTTGCCGGTGCGCCTGCTGTATGGCCTGTTGAACGTGCCTTGGAGCGGTGCCTCCGGGCACATCATGGCAGGCAAGCACCGCCTCTATCGTCAACTGCTCGTAGATATCTTGAGCAAATGCAGGACTGAACTGTTGCAGTTCTTCGATCGCCAAACCCTGCAGTTCGCAGCCTTTTTCCATGCATTTCTGTACCGCTCCGGCCACCGCTTCGTGGGCCTGGCGAAAGGGAACACCTTTGCGCGAAAGGTAAGTGGCCGCGGCCATGGCATTCATGAAGCCGCTCTCGCAGGCTTTACGCATGGTCTCGCGATTGAAACTGACCCTGCGCATGAATCCATGAGCAATCTCAACGCAATATCTCGCGGTGGATGCCGCTTCGAATAACGGCTCCTGCGTTTCCTGCATGTCTTTGTTGTAGGCCATTGGCAGGCCTTTGACGGTGGTGAGAAGAGCCACCTGATTGCCGAGAATGCGACCTGCTTTGCCGCGAATCAACTCCAGCGCATCAGGATTTTGCTTCTGCGGCATGGCGCTGCTGCCGGTGGAGTATGCCTCCGGCAGATGGATGAATCCATATTCCTGGGTGGCAAACAGAATGAACTCTTCGGCCCAGCGGCTTAGATGAATGCCCAGTACTGACAGTGCGTTCACGAATTCCAGAGCGAAATCGCGGTCGCTGGTGGAATCCATGCTGTTGGCTGTGGGCTGCGTGAATCCGAGTTGCCGGCTGGCGAGTTGGCGGTCCAATCGAAGCGCTGCTCCGGCCACTGCGCCCGAACCCAGCGGACACTCGTTCACCCGCCTGCGGCAGTCATTCAGCCGTTCCAGATCACGCCAGAACATCTGGTAGTAAGCCATGAGCCAGTGCGCCACCAGCACCGGTTCAGCCCGTTGCAGATGCGTGTAGGCCGGCATCACCGCCAGATTGCTTTCTTCGGCCTTGTCCAACAGGCTTTCCAGCAGGTCTTCGAGGTTCGAATACAACTGGTCGAGGGCGTCGCGCACAAACAACCGCAGGTCGGTGGCAATCTGTTCGTTGCGGCTGCGCCCGCTATGTAGTTTCTTGCCGCTCTCGCCGATCAGGCTGACCAGTTGCTTCTCGACAAAGTGGTGTACATCTTCGGCTTCCGGATCGTCGAAGAATGTGAAATCCTCTTCGCCTTTCTTCTCGATCTGCTTCAGCCCCGCCAGAATGACGTCGCGTTCTTCCGCTGAGAGCACACCGGCGGCGCACAGCGTTTTCGCATGGGCGCTGCTGGCCGCGAGTTCGTACAGCAACAGCCTTTGGTCGAAAGGAAACGAGCGCTGCCACTGCTCGAAATGCGGATCGAGTGGCTCACGGAAACGTCCGGACCACATCTTCACTTCGTGACCTCCTGGCGAATGCGGGCCCGCGACCGGGCAGGCAGACCCAGGATGCGGATAAATCCGGCGGCATCTTTCTGGTCGTAGCTCTCGCCCATGGTGAATGAAGACAGGTCGGTGCGATACAAGGAAAAGTCCGAATGGCGGCTGGCCGCGGACACGTTGCCTTTATAGAGGTTGAGGGTAACTTCGCCGGTCACATCTTTTTGCGTAGCCTGCACAAAGGCGTCCAAGGCTTCGCGCAACGGAGTGAACCACAGCCCGTAGTAAACCAGTTCCGCATACTTCAGGGCGATCTGCTGTTTGAAGTGCATCAGGTCGCGGTCCAGGCACAGTGCTTCCAGTTCGCGGTGGGCGGTCAGCAACAGCGTGCCGCCGGGGGTTTCGTAGCAACCGCGCGACTTGATGCCGACAAACCGATTTTCCACCAGATCAATGCGGCCCACTGCATTGCGTCCGCCAATCTCGTTTACCAGTTCCAGCAGGGACACCGGATCTAACTTTTGTCCGTCGACTGAGACCGGTGTCCCTGCTGCAAATCCTATTCTGACTGTTTCTTCGCGATCAGGCGCTTCCTGCGGAGACCGCGTAAGCTGCCAGGTGGAATCAAGCGGCGCGTTGCCTGGGTCTTCCAGTTCGCCGCCTTCGTGGCTCAGGTGCCAGATATTGCGGTCGCGGCTGTGGATCTTTTCGCGGCTCGCGGTCACAGAGATGCCGCGCGCATCGGCATAGTCGAGGCAGTCTTCGCGCGATTTCAAGTCCCATTCACGCCACGGCGCAATCACCTTCAACTCCGGCCCCAGCGCCTGAAATGCGTGTTCAAAGCGCACCTGGTCGTTGCCTTTGCCGGTGCAACCGTGGGCCACTGCCGTAGCACCTTCGTTCAGCGCAACTTCAACCTGATGCTTGGCAATTACAGGACGCGCCAGCGCCGTGCCCAGCAGATATTTGTGTTCATATACGGCCCCGGCCGACAGAGCAGGGAAGACATAGTCGGTGAGAAACTCCTGCCGTAGATCAACCACGGTGACTTTCGACGCGCCGGTCTTATGGGCCTTCTCGGCGACTTCATCCACATCGTCGCCCTGACCCACGTCGGCGATCATGGCAATCACGTCGCAGTCGTAGTTCTCTTTGAGCCAGGGAATAATGATGGAGGTGTCGAGGCCTCCTGAATATGCCAGAACTACTTTCTCACGCATGATTGCTCCTCAACGGTGCACGGCGGATGCCGCTGCCCAATAACAAAAGTAAAATCGCTTTTTGAATGTGCATCCGGTTTTCGGCCTGATCGAAGACCACCGACTTGCGTGAATCAATCACCGCTGCTGCCACTTCCTGCTCCCGATGTGCCGGCAGACAGTGCATGAACAGCGCATGATGTGCGGCCTGCGAAAGCAGCATCTCGTTTACCTGATAAGGAGCGAAGATACGGGCGCGTTCCTCGGCCTCCTGTTCCTGTCCCATGCTGGCCCACACATCGGTGTAAACGGCATCCGCGCCGCTCACGGCTTCATACGGATCTTCGGTCAACTCCAGTTTGGCGCCGGTCTGCGCCGCGATTTCGAGTGTGGCGGCTGTTATCTGCGGATTGGGCGCATAACCTTTGGGCGTTGCGATGGAAATTGTGCTGCCCATGCTGGCAGCCGCCAGCATGAGTGAGTGCGCAACGTTGTTGCCATCACCTACGTAGGCCAGACGCACATTTTTCAGATCGCCGAATTTTTCCTGCAAAGTAAAGAAGTCGGCAAACGCCTGGCATGGATGTTCAAGATCGCTCAGAGCATTGATGACAGGAATACAGGAGTGCTGCGCCAGTTCGACCACTGTTTCGTGCTCGAAGGTCCGCAGCACAACGGCATCCACCCAGCGCTCCACATTGCGGGCAATGTCGCGCAGCGGTTCGCGGGCATAGAGGCGCGCATGGGTCTGATCAACAAAAAACGTTGTTCCCCCCAGGCTGGCCATTCCCGACTCAAAGGTCAGGCGAGTGCGCAGAGAAGCTTTTTCAAAGAACAGCACAAGCTGCTTGCCGGCCAGGGCGCCGCGAAAATCCGCAGGGCGGTTTTTAATAATGTTGGCTAGTTCGAAAAGAGATTTGATCTCTTCCGGCGAGAAGTCCTGCACCGAGAGCAGATCGCGGCTTACGAATGGCTGCTCGATTGGCGCTCCGATTGGAGCATAGTCATAGGTCCGTATCCCCATCATTTTGTTTTCCGTTCTGCCGCGCCGGCTGGCTGTAGCTTCGCCAGCACTGGGCTGAGCTGGCGAATGGCGGCGTCAACATGGGATTTGGTGATCAAATAAGGCGGCAGGAAACGCACCACCGTCTCATCTGTGCGGTTCAGAATCACACCGCGTTCCAGCATCTGCTTCACAACATCTTTTGCGGCTTCAGCGGAGGTCATCTCCATGCCCACCATCAGCCCCAGGCCCCGGACCTCGCGAATACTCTCATGCGTCCGCTGCAACTTTTGCAGTTGCTGCATCAGGTAGCTTCCGGTGGTTTGAACATGCTTCAGAAGTTTTTTCTTCTCCATGATGTTCAGCAGTTGCAGGGCCACCGCGCACGCGAGAGGCCCGCCGCCGAACGTTGTTCCATGCATGCCGGGAGTGATGCACTTCGAAACTTTTTCGCTCACCAGCAGCGCGCCCAGCGGAAGTCCGCCTGCAATCGGCTTGGCCACCGTGACCAGATCAGGCTGTATGCCGTAATGCTGGTAGGCAAACCAGCGTCCGGTGCGGCCAATGCCGCTCTGGATTTCGTCAGCAATCAGCAGGGCGCCATGCTTTTGCGCAAGCCGCTGTGCGGCCTGGGCGAATTCTTTGCTTACCGGACGAATGCCGCCCTCGCCTTGCAGGAATTCAAAACCAATCGCGCAGACTGTGTTATCGAAGTTGCGCTCCAGGTCTGCCACGTTGTTGAACTTCACAAACTGCGACGCCCGGAAGCACCGGCGCGAAAGGCGCGCGATACTTTTCTTTATGCGTGGTGGCCAGCGAGCCGAAGGTGCGCCCATGAAAAGCATGCTCCAGCGCCAGAATGCGCCACTTGGGTTCATTGCCATTGGAGCAATTTCCGCGCGAGTAAGCGCGCGCTACTTTGAGCGCGCCTTCCCAGGCTTCTGTGCCACTGTTGGTGAAGAAAGCGCGGTCAAGGCCGGAAATGCTGGCGAGCACCGCCGCCAGCTTGCCCTGATATTCGTGGTAGAAAAGGTTCGAAGTATGAACGAGCAGGCCCGCCTGTCTGGCAATGGTTTTGGTCAGGGCCGGATGCGCATAACCCAGCGCGTTCACGCCAATGCCGCTCAGAAAGTCGAGATACCGTTTTCCCTTATCGTCATAAACATAGACGCCGCGGCCTTTGCGCAGCATCACCGGATAGCGCTCGTAGGTCGAGAGCAGCCGCTGGGATTCGAGTTTGCTTACCTGCTCCAGATTCACGCTCTCAGCACCTCCGTGCCTGATTCAATCCTTGAAAAGTAAAACTGCGGCAATGAGTCGACTTCAGCAGCCGGCAGAATACGGACACGATTCACGCCTTTCAGAAGCGCCTGCCGGCAGGCTTCCAGCTTGGGCAGCATGCCGCCGCAGATCACTGATTTCTGCGTCAACTCGGAAGCCAGGTTCAGATTCAGCCAGCGGATCACCAGGCCGTCAGCATCTTTCACTCCGGCAACATCGGTAAGAAAAATCAGAGCATGGGCCTCGCAGGCCACCGCGCATGCCGCGGCCATCTGGTCGGCATTTACGTTGTAGTACTGCCCATCGCCGCCCAGAGCCACGCTGGAAATCACCGGCACCGAGTGCTGGCTCCAGATGGTGTTGATCCACATGGGATCCACTGCGGAAATTTCGCCGACATAACCAAGATCGTGACCGTTGCTGGTTTTCTTGCGCGCGCGAAATGCCTGTCCGTCGCCCCCGCACAGTCCCATGGCAGGCTGCCCAATGGAGCCGAGAACGGCGACCAACTTCTTATTCATTTGTCCGGCCAGCACCATCACCGCGAAGTCGCGTGTCTCGGCATCGGTAACGCGCAGGCCATTCACGAATTCACTGGTCTTGCCCATCTTCGTCAGCATACGGGTGAGCGCTGTACCACCGCCGTGTACCACGGCCACCTGATGCTGCTCAGCCAACTGGCGTATTGACAGCGCGGCCCGGTGCAGCAGGGCGGAGTCGTCAAGAGTGGCGCCTCCAAGCTTTACAACGATTCTCATTTCAGCCCCTCCTCTTCGCTCCATCCGAACATCAAATTCATGTTTTGTATCGCCTGTCCCGCCGCGCCTTTCATCAGGTTGTCGAGACACGAGACCAGCACCAGGCGCTTGCCATCGGACGCCAGAGAAAAACCGATGTCGCAGTAATTGGTATGCAACGAATATTGAATCTGCGGCAGCTTGCCTTGCGGGAAGATACGCACCCACGCTGAACCTGCATAAAATTCACGCAGGCAGTTTTCTATGTCACCAGCAGCCGCGCTTTTTTGCAGACGGACGTAAATGGTGGAAAGAATACCGCGCGGTATCGGCAGCAGATGCGGCGTAAACACCAGTTGCTCCGGCGTGAGCCCAAGCTGCTCGAGAATTTCGCCGGTGTGGCGGTGCTCAAAAACCGAATAGGCTGACAAGTTTTCTGCCACTTCAACAAAATGTGTTTTCTGCGTGGGTTGTTTGCCCGCGCCGGATACGCCTGATTTCGAGTCGCAAATAGCGCCGAACGAAAGATCCAGAACCCCGCTGCGCACCAGCGGAGCCAGCGCCAGAATTATCGAAGTCGCATAGCATCCGGCATTGGCCACCAGGGCTGCGTCTTTCAATCTGCTGCGGTGCAACTCAGGGATTCCGTAGACGGCGGAGTTTGTAAGCTGGTCAGCCAGCGCCGCGTCTGCGTCTTCAAATTTGTAAATGGAGCGATAGGCAGGGGTGGCAATCCGCCACGCTCCGCTTAAATCCACAACCTGTATGCCTTTGGCGATCGCGTCCGGGACCCATGCCCGAGAGAATTCATGCGGCGTAGCCAGGAATACGACGTTTATGCCTTTTTTATGCAGAGATTCCCAGGTAAACGTTTCGAGCGGATATCCGCCGTTGCCGCTGATATGCGGGTACATCTCATCAAGCTGCGCAGTTCCGCTCTTCTCAGAATCGCGGGCAAACAGGACAGGCTTTTTCACCTGCGGATGGCGCAGAAGCAGGCGTGCCAGTTCAAACCCGGCATAGCCGGTAGCGCCGATGATTGCGGGTTGGATGGAAGCGGGCATCAGGCGCGCATGGCCTCCAACCGGTTCTGCAACTGCCGGGCGCTGCGATTGTTGGCAGTAATGATCAGCAGGGTGTCATCACCGGCGACGGTTCCTACAACTTCGTCCCAGGCTTCAGCGTCAATGGCTACGGCCACAGGCTGCGCGCTGCCGGGAATGGTTTTGATGACCAGCAGATTCTGGGCCTTGCGTATATCGCGCACAAATTCCCGCACCACCCGCGAGACCGCGGGCAGAGGCTCTACCCCAGAGTCGCCATTGGGCAACACATAGCCTTCTGTCGTTTTCACCAGCCGCAGTTCATTGAGGTCCCGCGAAAGCGTTGCCTGTGTGACTTCAAAGCCGCGCCGAGCCAGCAATTTGCAAAGCTCCTGCTGGTTAGGCAATGGGCCTTCATGCGCGAGTTCGACAATGGTCTGCTGCCGTGCGAGTTTGCTCATAACGAATAATTATGCAATTGAATGTATAATTATTCATCATGGATGTTGACCGTGTCAATACAGAAGATAGCGGCGATTGGTTATGAAGAAGCCGCAGACGGGGAGCTATCGTCTGCGGCCTCTTTGATTGCGGCTTATTCAAACCGCAAAGCTTCAATGGGATCGAGCCGCGCCGCTTTGCGCGCGGGATAGAAGCCGAAGAACACACCCACCGCCATCGAGAAAACGACCGCCGCTACTACCGCGATAGACGAGATAAGAATGTGCCAGCCGAGCACCTTGGTGATGGTGATTGAAGACACCACGCCAAACAAAATGCCCACCACTCCTCCGGCCACGCTCAGCACCACGGATTCGCTGAGGAACTGGCGCAGCACGTCGGATTCGGTCGCGCCAATGGCGATACGGATGCCGATTTCCCGGGTGCGCTCGGTCACTGACACCAGCATGATGTTCATGATGCCGATGCCGCCTACGATCAGCGAAACTCCGGCAATGGAGGCCAGCAGCAGGGTCATGATGCGTGAAGATTGATCGGCGAGCGCGGCCACGTCAGCCAGGTTGCGCACGCTGAAGTCATCGTCCTGTCCGGCGCGAATGCGATGCCGGTCGCGCAGCAGAGCGGTAATCTGGTCTTGCGCCGTATAGCTGGCCGGCTGCGACGTAGCAGAGGCCATGATGTACTGCAGCCAGTCTTGCCCGGTGATCTTTTTTTGCAGCGTGGTGATCGGAACGTAGACAGCGTCGTCCTGGTCCTGGCCCACGCCGGATTGTCCTTTGGCCGTGAGCACGCCTACCACCTCAAAAGGAAGATTGCCGATGCGCACGGTCTGGCCAATGGGGTCAGAGCCGCCGAACAGGTTCTGCTTTACCGTGGAGCCCAGCACCGTTACGTTGGCCGCGCGGGTCACGTCATCGGGCGTAAAGCTGAAGCCGGCCGTAAAAGACCAGTCTCGGATCTGGAAGTACTGAGGCTCGGTTCCGGTGACGCGGGTGCTCCAGTTCTGATTGTCAAAGACAAGCTGCGCAGTGGCCCCGGCGCCCGGAGCGGCCGCAGAAATGGTGGGCACTTCGCGCAGGATGGCCTGCATATCGTCAGTGACCAGCGTTTTCGTGGCGCCGCCGCCCAGCCGCAGTCCGCCGCGGTTTACGCTGCCGGAGCTGATGTAAATGATGTTGGTGCCCATAGCGGCAATCTGGTCTTGCACTTGCTGCTGCGCGCCCTGGCCCACGCCTACCGTGGCAATGACTGCGCCTACGCCGATGATGATGCCCAGCATGGTAAGCAGTGAGCGCATCTTGTTGCGGGTTAATGCCCGTATCGCGATTCGTAAAATAGCTATGAAGTTCCATAAAAAGCTCCCTGTGAAAAGCAATTAGCAATTAGCAATTAGCATTCAGCCCTTTTGCATTTTTTTGGCTGCGCCTCTCATTTATTCGAATCTTCCAGCGGAATCCTTGTCCTCCATCTGGAATTCCGCCATCTTCGATGGCGGCTGCATCGTTAGTCCTCATCTACCTTGGGAAGCGTCTTCAGCGCTTCTGAGGCGCGGGGACGGTTCTCTACAGGTTCATCGCGCCGAATCTTGCCATCGCGGAAAACCACGATGCGCTTGGCGTATTGCGCAATATCAGGCTCGTGAGTGACCAGGACAATCGTCAATCCGCGATCATTCAGGTCTTGAAAGATCTGCATGATCTCGACCGACGTGCGGCTGTCCAGGTTCCCGGTGGGCTCATCGGCCAGCAGAATGGACGGCCGGTTCACCAGCCCGCGAGCGATGGCCACGCGCTGCTGCTGTCCGCCAGAAAGCTGCGATGGAAAGTGGCCGGTGCGTTCGCCCAGACCGACCATCTCCAGCACTTCGCGGGCACGCGCGGTACGCGCAGCTTTGTCCATGTGCGCATACAGCGTGGGTAATTCAACGTTCTCCAGCGCAGTAGTGCGCGAGAGCAGGTTGAAACCCTGAAACACAAAGCCCAGCTTGCGGTTGCGAATCTGCGCCAATTGTTTCTTGTCGAGCTGCGCCACATCCGTGCCTTCCAGCAGGTATCTGCCGCCGCTGGGTTTGTCGAGACAGCCAAGCATGTTCATAAACGTTGACTTGCCGCTGCCGCTCGATCCCATGATGGCCACGAACTCGCCGGGTTCAATTGTTAGATCAACCCCGCGCAACGCATGGACCTTGGTTTCACCCAGGCTGTAAAACTTGTGAACATCTTCCACCTGGATTACCGGCACTTCCGGCGGAACGGCCACCGCACTTTGCGCAGCGCCGGCAAGGATTGCTGCATTGTTCCGGACTAGAGTCAGGCTTGCCATAATTCCTCCTTAATATTTCCCAGTCATTCCGTTAACGGCCGATTCCCATGCCCCGGGGAGCGCCACCCACTCCGGGAGCGCCCGTCGTGCCGGCCTTCTGGGTGGTGGTTGCTGATCCAGTCACAACCTGGTCACCGGAATTCAGTGAGCCTTTGAGCACCTGCTGCGACCTGAGTAAAGGTGTGATCGGTGATTCCGAGTTTCACCTGCACTGGCTGCAAGGTCTTGCTGGCGTCCAGCTTCCAGACGGTGGCCAGAGTTGGGTCTTTGTGTTGCTGCCCGCCCTTGCCTTTGCCGCCCGTTACCACGCCGAACTGCTGTGCCTGCTGGGCAGTCAGTTGGGGCGTGAACCGCAATGCGCCATTCGGCACCTTGATTACGTCTTCTGCGCTGGCTACCGGCACGCTTACATAAGCCGTCATGCCGGGAAACAATTTCATCTGCGGGTTATCGAAGTCCACCACGGTGGTATAGGTAACAACGTTCTGCACGGTGGTGGCATTCAGCCGCACTTGCGATACGTGCCCGTTGAAGTTTTCGTTGGGAAACGCGTCAACCTTGAAGTTGACCGTCTGTCCGGAACGGATCGCTCCCACGTCACTTTCATCGGTGCTTACATAGACCTGCATCTTGGTCAGGTCCTGGGCAATGGTGAACAGGGTTGGCGCCTGCAAAGAAGCTGCAACCGTCTGGCCGATGTCAACACTGCGGGCCACAACCGTGCCGTCAATCGGAGACCGGATGATGGTGTGGTCAAGATTGGTCTGCGCCACGGTAACCGCGGCCGCCTTCTGCTGTGCCTGGGCGGCAGCCTGAGTCACGGCAGCTTTGGCCGCGGACACCGATGCGGCAGCCGTCTGCCAGGCAGCACGGGCGGTGTCGAGTTGCTGGGCCGGGACGACTCCCTCTTTGGCCAGCGTGTCGTTGCGGGTGAAATCCAGATGGGTTTGCACCTCGGTCGCCTGGGCCTTCTCCAGGTTGGCTTTGGCGGCAGTCAAGTTGGCCTGAGCGTCCGCCAAGTCGGCCTTAGCCTGTAGCAAAGCGCCCTGGAACAGGGAAGGGTCCATCTTGGCGATGATCTGCCCTTTGGTTACATGGGAATTGAAGTCGGCGCCCAGGCTCTGGATGGTCCCTGAAACCTGCGATCCCACCTGCACGGTAGTGACAGCAGTAATCGCTCCCGTGGCCTGCACCACGTTTTGAATATTGCCCTGCTGTACCTTTTCAGTGGTGTATTGCGGGGCCTTGTGGGTTTCGAACTTAAATGCCGTGAGCAGCCCCAAAGCCACCAGCAGAATGGCGATAACAAACCATTTGTTTTTAATGTATTTCATGATCAGCTCCCGCAGATCAGAGTTTCTGTTTCTCGACCTGCTATAAGCTCAAACCCGGAAGCAGAACGATTCTGGTAAAGAGTCAATAACCGGCGGTGAATATTTGTAAGTGATTTGTAAGCGGCAAGTAGTTGACGGGACGGGGTCGTCGTTCATAAAAAGGGTTCAATTCCCAAGGTGCCGGACAGCAGAGACAATCCTCTAGTATTCGGCTCTGACCCGTTTTGGTACATGGCACTTGGTAATTTGTCTAAAGGTTAACGCAACCGTTACTCTTCATAAACATTCTTAACGTTTTATGCGGGAGCAGGTATTTACCCTTTTGTGAATTGGGTCATCTCAGACGAGCAGAGGGTGTAGACATGTCCGACGGCAATCGCAAGACCTTCTTTGACCAATGGCTGACACAATACTGCGACAGACTGCATCAGGTCTGCCATGAAACCATGCAGCTTATCCATACGGAGATGTCAGGCACTTCAATTTCTTCCCCGACAATGAATCAGGCAAAACCCGGAGCGACGGGTGGCAGGGCCTTAAGCAATTAGCTGTTATATCCGCCCCAAGCCTGGTTACTTCAAGGACTCAGGCTCGCAGAGTCGGAGTTTGTCCTGAAACCGGAACTAGAATCCGAATAAGCTTGCGGGTGCGGTTCGCGAAGAGTAAATTTCGTACAGAACTTTCTGATAAAAACCAGGCTTTCCCGATGACTGTTTCATCCGCTTTGCTGAATAGCCTTGAGTTGCTGGCCGTCAGCGATGACTACCCCACTCTCAAGGTATTGGTGCGTGCCTGCCACGAGCTTGGCAGCCGTTCCGATTCCACTCCCAGCTTGACTACGGCATCGCAGTTTGTGGGGAACCGCAAAATAGATGGAATCATCGTGGACATGAAGATGCGGGGCGCGTGCGAGTTTATCCACGAAGTAAGAAAAAGCAATTCCAACCGCAACGCACTCATCTTTGCCTGTGCAGGCACGCCGGAAGAGGTGGAAATGGCATGGGCTGCCGGGGCAAACTTTGTGGCGGAAAAACCGGTATCGCAGGTTGCGGTGGTCAGGCTGCTTTCGACCGCTGCGCCGACCCTGGTGGAAGAGCGCAAAAAATACTTTCGCCATAAGCTGGTTGTCCCGGTCTCCATCACTTATGACGGAGTGGAACACCGTGCCCTCACTTCTAATATGAGCGAAACCGGCATGTCTATCCGTTCATTTCGGGTGTTCGAGCTGGGATCGCCCGTAGGATTCGTCTTCGAATTGCCTTCAGGGCCACTCGTCAAAGGGGCTGGCGAGGTCATGTGGGTTGATCCTGAAGGCCGCGCCGGCATCAAGTTCAATAACGTATCATCCGCAGGCTCTCCGCAGTTCTCCGAATGGCTGGAGCACCGCTGCATGGTGCTGGGATAATCTTTTTCTCGCGTCCCGAGCAAAGCGAGGAAGCCCTATCATCATTGATGAACTCAGGGCGCGTGACCTGTATAACCCAACGAAAAACATTTAGCCGCGAATCACGCGAATTGCCGCGAATGATTATCGTTGTGTCATTACGGGCCAGAAAAAGACGTAGTTGATAGCAGAGGAGCGGTTTATGGCCAAAATATTGATAGCCCTAAGAGGTGTTGCAAACGTCGGTAAAAGCACTACGATCGAAAAAGTATATGAGTTACTAAAGCTCAAATACAGAAATGCTCAAATGAGCGCAGGAATTTTTCGCAGAGACATAAGAGTGATCATCAAGACAGATAGAAAGAAAATTGGGATTGAAAGTCAAGGCGATCCAAATAGCAGATTGGAAGCGAGCCTTGAGCTTTTTATGAAAGCAGAATGTAAAGTAATTATCTGTGCCACACGGACAAGAGGAAAAACTGTTGATATCGTCACCAATTGGAGGCACAAATATAAGTTGATGTGGTTTAACAAGGAGTGGAGCCGATCAAAACGTGATGCTGAGAATGACTTAATGGCAAGAAAAATTTTTCAAGTAGTAGTGAAAGCAATAAAAGAATAAATTTCATATACCGTTCGCTGATAAGTATCTGCTGTACGCAATTGAATTTTGGGTGCCCTGATTCATTTTCAAAATAGGGTTCCCTCGCTGTGCTGGGATAAAAAACATACATGCAGAAGCTCCCTCGCAATCTGGTGTTGCAAACCGACAGCTATAAGTTTACGCACTGGAAGCAGTATCCGCCGGGCACGCAGTTTGTTTACAGCTATTTGGAATCGCGCGGAGGCATGTTCGCCCAGACCATGTTTTTCGGCCTTCAGTATTACCTGCTCGAATACCTGAGCGGCGAGGTGGTCAATGCCAGGGATGTGGAAGAAGCTCGCCAGTTTGTAGACGCGCATATCGGCCCAGGTGTGTTCAACACTGAGGGCTGGATGCACATTGTTCAGAACCATGGCGGATGTCTTCCGGTCATCATCAAGGCTGTGCCTGAGGGCATGCAGGTAGACACACACAATGTGCTGATGACGATCGAAAATACCGATGCACAGTGTTACTGGCTCACCAACTACCTCGAAACTTTGCTTCTCAAGGTGTGGTATCCGACCACGGTAGCCACGCTCTCCCATGAAATCCGCAAAGTCTTTTTGGCGGCCCTGGAGCGCTCCGGCGATCCTGCGCTGATTGATTTCAAACTTCACGACTTCGGTTATCGCGGCGTGTCCAGCGAAGAGACGGCAGGTATCGGCGCAGCGGCCCACCTGATCAACTTCAAAGGGACCGACACGGTAGCGGGCATACGTCTGCTTCAGCATTACTACCAGTCCGAGGCCATGGAAGGTTTCAGTATTCCTGCGGCGGAGCATTCCACCATCACAGCCTGGGGCCGTGAAAACGAAGTGAAGGCCTATGCCAACATGCTGGCCCAGTTTCCAAATGGACCGGTCGCGGTCGTAAGCGATTCCTATAACGTTTATGAAGCATGCGAAAAACTCTGGGGCGAAATGCTGCGCGAGCAGGTATTGCAGCGCAACGGCGTGCTGGTGGTGCGTCCGGACTCAGGGAACCCAAAAGAGACTGTGCTGAAAGTCATGGACATCCTGGGCGCGAAGTTCGGATACGAGATCAACCCCAAGGGCTTTCGGGTGCTGAATTCCAAAGTGCGGGTCATTCAGGGCGACGGCGTGAACTATTGGACGATTCAGGACACGCTCACGGCGATGTCGCGCGCAGGCTGGTCTGCCGACAATATTACCTTTGGCATGGGAGGCGCGCTGCTCCAGCAATTGAACCGCGATACCCAGAAGTTCGCCTTCAAGACTTCAGCTATCACCATCAACGGCGAAGACCGCGAAGTATTCAAAGATCCAGTGGAAGGGCACGACAAGATGTCGAAGCGAGGCCGGCTGGCGCTGCACCGCAAAAACGGGAAATGGACGACGGTCCCTCTGAGCAGAGACAGGGAAGACCCGGCTGATCTGCTGCGGACAGTCTTCAAAGATGGGCAACCGATCTCGCCCCAGAAAGTAAGCGAAATACGGGAAATAGCTCATGGCGTAAGCCGCATTTCCGGGTAGAATCACAAAACTCCGGCGGCTTCATACAATCTATGTCAATCTTCCGTCCTGTAGTGCGGGGCAGCAGCCGCTATCCCGGTCTTGATCTGCTGCGCGCAGTGGCCATTGTTCTCGTAATCATGCAGCACATGCCGCGTGCCCTGTTTCCGGAATGGTTCCTGCATGTGAAGTATTCCGGTTGGATCGGCGTTGACCTGTTTTTCGTTCTCAGCGGATACCTGATTGGTTCGCAGTTGCTTCGGCCTTACCTGCAACATGAGCGTCCTTCCGCCAGCCAGTTTTACCTGCGCCGCGCTCTGCGTGTTTTACCCGCCTATCTGGTGGTTGTGGTTTTATATTTTGTGTGGCCATTCTTTCGCGAGCAGCCAAACATCTCTCCGTGGTGGCGGTTTCTCACCTTTACCCAGAATTTCGGGTTAGACCTCTCGGTTACACGGGCATTTTCCCACGCGTGGTCGCTGTGTGTGGAGGAGCATTTTTACCTGGTGCTGCCGCTGATTGTCTTCCTGCTGATGCGACGGCGTTCTGTTGGTAGAGCCTGTGCTTTTGCCGTTTCGGTGTTGTTGCTGGGCATCGCACTCAGGTATTGGATCTGGACCCACTACCTGCAACCGAATCTCGACGATGACCAGCGATTTACCATCCTCTACTGGAAGCTGATCTACTATCCAAGCTATATGCGTCTCGATGGCCTGATGGTCGGTGTAGCAATAGCTGCGGTCAGCATCTTCAGGCAGGATTGGTGGAAACGCTTTACCGCCAAAGGCAATCTATTGCTGGCCGCAGGAGTAACGATCCTGGTCGCTGCCGTGTGGCTGTTTCAGGACATGACATCCTTTGCGGCCAGCGTGATCGAGTTCCCAATGCTGGCCCTTGGTTTCGGACTGACGGTTGCGTCCGCTCTCAGCGGCAACAGTATTCTGGCGAAGTACCGTGTGCCCGGCGCAACCACCATGGCGACCCTGGCCTACAGCATCTATCTCACCCACAAAGAAGTGATGCACATGGACCATGAGCTTTTCAGGAGCTTCGTGCAGATGAATGCTGCGGCTGGATTCGCGATTTACGTGCCGACAATTTTGTTGGTGGGCATTGTGCTGTATCTTTCCGTTGAACGCCCATTCTTGAAGCTGCGCGAAAAGTTGATAAACCGAGAAAAGCGAGTACTGGTCGCAGTTGCGGAAGCGGCAACGCTGGGGCGGTAAGGCATTTCTACAATAATGAATGTCGCGCTGTAGCGTAAGGCACTCTTACGCAGGCTCTTCAGTTTTTTGTTCGGTCTGCGTTTCCTCTTCCAGCGCCTTGAAGAATTTACCGGCCAGCATGTTGCCGGTGGCCTGGATCATGCGTTGTCCTACGCTGGCCAGCATACCGCCTACATTGACTTCGCCAGCGTACTGAATCTCAGTTCCGCCATCTTGGTCCACCAGTTCCAGGTCGCCTGAGCCTTTGGCGAAGCCGGGCTGGCCTTTACCATCTACGGTGAGCTTGTAGTGGCTGGGAGCCACTACGTCGCTGATGGTGACGGTGGCTGTGAATTTGCTTTTGATAGAACCCACGCCAGCGGACAGTTTGGCCGTGTACTGGTTCTCCCCGGTCTTTTCGAGGCTCTCGCAGCCGGGAATGCATTTCTGCAAGACCGCAGGATCGTTGAGCGCCGCAAAGACGCGCTCACGGGGAGCGTGGATGACGTGTTTGCCCTCTAATTTCATGAAGAATTTGATAATTGAGTAATTTAGTAAATGGTAATTGGAAATCACAGCAGGCAATACAATTACCCACTTACCAGATTACCCATTTACCCAATTTCATTTTGCTCTGGAAGCAGCCGTCTCCAATGCCCGCCGCGTGTAAACCTCGGCTAGATGTTTGCGGTATTCGGCAGTGGCGAAGAGATCGGCGTTGGCCTCAATACCGTCGCTGGCATGGGCTGCAGCGGCGCTCAAGGCTTTCGCGTCCAGCGCTGAACCTTTCAGCGCACCTTCTACGCCGGATGCGCGATAGGCTTTCGCGGAGACACCGGTAATGCCCACGCCTGCCGACTGACATTTCGATCCTTCGGTAGTCAGGGTTACGGCCACGCCTACGACGGCGAATCCAGAAGCAGGATGGCGCAGTTTCATATAGCACTGTCCAAAGTGCCCCTTGGAAGGAGTGAAACGAATCTCTTTCAGCACTTCTCCGGGTTGAAGATCGGTGGTGAGCAGGTCTACAAAAAACTTGTCGGCTTTGATCACCCGCTCGCCTTTCGCGCCATGGGCTATGATCTCCGCATCGAGGGCGATTATGGCTGCCGGCCAATCGGCTGCCGGATCGGCATGAGCGAGGCTTCCGCCAATCGTGCCCCGGTTGCGCACCTGGATATCACCCAGGTGGCTGGCTGTCTCGTTGAGCAGCGGACAAACTTTGCGCAGCAGCTCAGACGATTCAATCTGGTAATGCGTAGTCATGGAGCCGATACGCACCTGGCCGCCTTCTTCGCGAATATAAGACAGGTCTTTGATTTTGCTGATGTCAATCAAGACCTGCGGCTGCATCAGGCGTAGCTTCATCGCCGGAATCAGGCTGTGGCCTCCGGCCAGCAGCTTGGCATCATCTTTATGCCTGGCCAGCAATGAGACCGCATCATCCAGACTCTTGGCGGAGACGTATTCAAATTGCGCGGGAATCATAATCTTCCTCCGAACAGCGTGTTATGCAGCTCCGGTCTTCTGATTCTTGTTGATAATGCGCCACACCGCTTCCGGCTTAATGGGCATATCAATATGGCGGACACCGTAAGGCGAGAGCGCATCCACCACAGCAGCCACAATGGCCGGGGTGGCGCCGATGGTTCCGGCTTCACCAACGCCTTTTACGCCCATCGGATTCACATCCGTAGGTGTTTCGGTGCGATCCAGTTCCATGTGCGGTATGTTGATGGCGCGAGGAATGGCGTAGTCCATGAGGGTGCCGCTCACAAGCTGGCCTTGGTCGTCATAGACAACTTCTTCAAACAATGCCTGGCCAAGCGACTGCACAATGCCGCCATGCAACTGGCCTTCCACCAGCATGGGGTTGATGACCTTGCCGCAGTCATCTACGGCAACGTAGCGCTGGAAGTGGATGTCGCCGGTTTCGCGATCAATTTCGATCACTGCGATGTGGGTGCCAAACGGGAAAGTGAAATTCTTCGGCTCGAAGAAGTACGTGGCGGAAAGTCCAGGCTCTGTATCCGGCGGCAGGTTCTTGGCCAGATGCGCTTCAAGAGCGATATCCTGCATGGTCAGGTGCTTGCCGTCAGTATGGGGTTCAGGCAGGGCAGCGGCGGGAGCCTGTCCAACGGGCAGATCGGGTTCCGGCACGCTGGCTGCCGCAGCTTTTGCCGCCCGCGTGTAACGCCCTTCTTTGAAGTGCACCTGCCCGGCATCGGCTTGCAGCATGTGGGCCGCAATCTTGTGCGCCTTTTCTTTCAGCTTTTGCAGAGCGTAGTAAACCGCAGTGCCTCCCACCGCCGTAGCGCGGCTGCCAAAAGTTCCAATGCCATATTGGACAATCGAAGTGTCACCGTGAATCACGGTGACATCGTTGATGTTCACCCCGAGATGATCGGCGGCAATCTGGGCAAACGATGTTTCCTGTCCCTGGCCGTGGGGTGATGATCCGGTAAGCACCGTAACTTTGCCGGTTGGCTCGACCCTTACAGTCGCGCTTTCCCATCCCCCGGCCGGCATGGCTTGCGATGGGCCAAGAGCGCAAATCTCCACGTAGGTGGAAACGCCAATGCCCATGATGCGGCCTTCTTTGCGTGCCTTAGCCTGTTCGTCGCGCAGCTTGGAGTAGCCGGCAATATCGAGCGCTTTTTTAAGCGCGCCTTCATAGTTGCCGCTGTCATAGAAGAGTCCGGTAGCGGTCTTGAACGGGAACTCTTCAGGAGCAGGGAAGTTCTTGCGCCGCACTTCCACCGGATCTTTGCCCAATTCCGCCGCAACCAGGTCGAGCGCGCGCTCGACTACGTAAGTTGCTTCGGGGCGTCCTGCGCCACGGTAGGCGTCAGTAGCCACCTTGTTGGTGAAGACCCCTGTTACGTTGATCTGGATGGCGGGAATCTTATAGCAGCCGGAAAGCATGAGTCCGGTCAGGGTAGGAATCGCTGGAGTCAAAAGCTGAAAATACGAACCAAGGTCGGCATAGACGTTATAACGCAGGCCGGTCACGGTGCCGTCATGCTTGCACCCAATTTCGATGTAGCCGGTTTGGCCGCGGCCATGAATCGTCGCCTGTAGATTTTCGCGGCGTGATTCGATCCACTTCACCGGGCGTCCGGTCTGCATGGAAAGCCAGCCCATCAGCGCTTCTTCGGCATAGACATTCAACTTTGATCCGAAGCCGCCGCCCACTTCCGGGGCAATCAGCCGCAGTTTGTTTTCCGGCATCCCCAGCATGATGGCCACCTGCGTGCGCGCAAGATGGGGAATCTGGGTAGACGTCCAAAGAGTAAGTTCCTGTTCACCGGGATAATAACGGGCCAGCACGCCGCGAGGCTCCATGGCAATGGGAGCAAGCCGCTGGTTGATGATGCGCTGCTTAATTACCTTGTCAGCAGATTTCAAGGCGGCATCAATATCGCCTTCACCGGCTGTGAGCTTGTAAGAGACGTTGGTGCCAAACTGGTCGTGGATCACCGGGCCACCCTGCGCGGCCTTTTCTTCGTCGAGCACCGCCGGAAGTTCTTCGTAATCTACTTCGATCAGGTCGGCAGCATCTTTGGCGGCGTAACGGTTCTCGGCCACGACAACGGCGATCGGATGACCAACGAAATAGACTTTGTTCGTGGCCAGCACGCGATGGTCAGGCGTTTTCAGGTCAGGCAGAGCGCCGGCGCAGGGTACCGGGCCGATTTTCTGGGAAACATCTTTTCCTGTATAGACGGCCACCACGCCCGGCACTTTGGATGCGGCGCTGGTGTCCACGCTCTTGATGCGCGCATGAGCATGAATGGAGCGAAGAAAAACGGCATGCAGCGTGTCAGGAAGTTTGATGTCATCAACGTAATGGGCCAACCCCTGTATGAGCCGCGGATCTTCTGTCCGCTTGACGCTCTTGCCAACATAATTTTCTGCCATAAGTGCCTCTCGCGAACTCGCAACAACGCTGATATGCGTTGCGGGTATGAATTACCGGGCAACAGCCTTTTTGGATTTCATCTTTTTGGCAGCGCATTGCACTGCCTGGACAATATTCTGGTAGCCGGTGCAGCGGCAGAGATTCCCCTCAAGTCCGTGCCGGATTTCTTCATCGCTCGGATCAGGATTTCTCTCCAGAATCTGTGCCGCAGTCATGATCATGCCGGGTGTGCAATAGCCGCATTGCAAACCGTGGTGTTCCCAGAAACCTTCCTGCACAGGATGCAGCTTGCCTTCGGCGGCCAGTCCTTCGATGGTTTTCACTTTGGAGCCATCGGCCTGCACCGCAAAGAGCGTGCACGATTTCACTGCCTGCCCATCCACCATCACGGTGCACGCGCCGCACAGTGATGTTTCGCAGCCTACGTGTGTGCCGGTAAGGTTCAGTACGTCTCTGAGGTAATGCACCAGAAGCATGCGCGGCTCGACTTCGCTCTGGTGCGCGACACCATTTACGGTGACGTTGATTTTCTGTGGCATAAGGAACTCCTGCAAGCAGCTTGGGTAATACAGGTTGACTCGGTTGGTAATTCTACAAGAAAGAAATTGTACCGCTTTTCAGGGAAGCTGGCTTATTCGTCATGTCCCGAATGAGGTGAGGGAACCCTACGCTTCGTCAAAACCTCTTGCCGCGAATGACGCGAGTCTGCGCGAATGAAGAAATGAGTTGGTTCGAGTGATTCGTGGCAAAAGATGTACGTCGCTCGCTTTGAATTCACTCAGACGATAGGGATCCCTCGCTGTGCTCGGGATTGAGAAAACAAATTACGACGAAGCAGCCGTCGCCAACTCCGTTTTTGGCATGGCCTGCGAAGCCAGGTTTGGTTCGAAGCAGCGGCGGCAGCGGGCTTCATACATTCCTTCGGCGCCCACGACAATCAGATCTTCATTGGCGATGAGGCGTTGGGTATGCTTGGCCGGATTGCCGCATTGCATGCAGATGGCCAGCGTCTTGGTGATCTCGTCGGCCACGGCCAGCAGTTCCGGCATGGGATGAAATGGGCGTCCAAGATAATCGGTGTCTAGCCCGGCGATGATGATGCGTTTGCCCATATCGGCCAGCCTGACCACCAGATCAATAATGGCTTCGCCCAGGAACTGGGCTTCATCGATGCCAATCACTTCGGTGCGCAAGTCAAGTTTGGTCTGCACTTCGGCAGCGGTGGTCACGCACTCTGAGCGGATGCGCGTGTCATTATGCGAGACGATCTGGTCTACCGAGTAGCGGCGGTCAATTTGGGGCTTGAAGATCTGCACGCGCTGGCGGGCAATTTCCGTACGGCGCAGGCGACGAATCAACTCTTCGCTCTTGCCGCTGAACATAGGACCGCAGATAACTTCGATCCAGCCTAAATTTCCCCGCATTGCATTCATGTGACAGCTTCTCCCAGTATCAGGTGCAGCAACTCAGTGTAATTATCAGTTATGAGTACCGATAGCCACTTCGCGTGCGAAGCGGCTGCCCATAAATTTCCGAAAATCTTCGAGGCTGGTAAAAACCTCTGAAGCGCATCCCAGCAGCCAGCCACTCATTTCCTCGACCGGCACATCGCAAATCAGATAAACAGGAATGCCCAGCCGGTGCGCGAAAGTCAATTCACCCTGCGTGCCGGCGCCGCGCCCTGCGTAGCGGTCCCAGTAACAGATAACGGCATCGCATTGCTGTTCGATCAGGTCGAGATCGTAAGCAATGATCTTGCGGACTGTCTGCTGAAATCGGGAAAGGTCGCTGCTCTTCCATGAGCGAAATTCCTGCGCTTCAACTTCAGTCAGGTTTTTCATCTCATCCAGGGCGGGATCATAAACTTCATGCCCGAGCGACGTGAGCAGCGGTGTGATTTCAGCACGCCAGCCTTTGCCGAGGTCAGGAGAGTACTCAATAGAACCCGCGAGATAAAAAAACATGATGTGTCTGGATTGTCGGTGATAGACGTGCAGGCGTCAACGAGCTTTTCGTGGATTAATCCCACGTTTTCCAGAGGGTTTGCACAGAATTTGTAACAAAGCCGATGCGAGCCACTGGCGTGAACCAACTTTGAAAAAACTCTATTCGTTCTTCCATTGCCAGCCGCTGTATCGCTGGCGCAGCTCCATCTTTGAGAGCTTGCCTATTGAGGTATGGGGCAGCTCTTTCACAAAAACAAAATCATCAGGCAATTGCCATTTGGCAAAACGTTGGCAGAGGAAGGCGCGAAGGTCTTCAGGTGAAGCGTGTGCTCCATCTTTGAGAGCCACCACGGCCAGAGGCCGCTCCTGCCATTTCGGATGAGCAACCGCAATCACTCCCGCTTCGCGCACCGCCGGATGGCTCATGAGCGCGGATTCCAGATCCACCGAGCTGATCCATTCACCGCCCGACTTGATGAGGTCTTTGGTGCGGTCCACCAGCTTGATACATCCATCGGCGTCCATTACTGCTACATCGCCGGTGCGGAACCAGCCGTCAGGCGTCCAGCGATCTTTTGTTTCCGGCGCGTTGTAGTAGGAGCCTGCCACCCACGGCCCGCGTACTTCCAACTCGCCCATGGTTTCGCCATCGCGTGGAGCTTCACCTTCGCTGGTCATGATGCGTAGCTCAACGAAGGGAAGAGGCCAGCCTTGTTTGGCGCGCACCGCATATTTCTGGTCTTCAGGCCAGCTTTCCATGCATGGTTTCAGACGAGCGAAAGTCGCAGCCGGAGAAGTCTCGGTCATGCCCCAGGCATGAATCAGATGGATTTTGTGCCGGTCGAGCGCGCGCATCAGCGATTCCGGAGGCGCCGTGCCTCCGCACATGACTCTCACTTCGTGGCCGCGCGGCCAGCGTCCTTTCTGTGTCTCAAGCAACTCAACCACAGGAAGCCAGATCGTGGGCACGGCCCCGGCTACCGTCACGTGCTCTTCTTCGATCAGGTTCAGAATGCTTTCGGCATCAAGATACTGTCCGGGAAAGATCAAACGTGCTCCCACCATCGTTGCTGTATACGGCAGCCCCCATGCAGTCGCGTGAAACATCGAAGAGCCTGTGAGCACCGTATCGTGCTGTGAAACCGCAACGCTGTCGGCCATAGTGGAAGCCAGTGCATGCAGGACTACTGAGCGATGCGAGTAGAGAACGCCCTTGGGATTTCCGGTGGTCCCGGAGGTAAAGCACAACGATGCGCCATCCTGTTCGCTGAGCTGCGGAAGGTCGAATTTGCCGGTGGCTTGCGCGATCCATTCTTCGTAATCTTCGTAGCCGGCCGGCAAGGTAGTGTGGCAGTGGCGTACGACAAAAATTCTTTCGAAATGGGTTTGTGCTTTGAACCGTTCCAGAATGGGCAGCAGAACGTCGTCCACGATCAAAAAACGGTCCTGAGCATGGTTCACGATGTAGGCGATCTCATTGGGGTGCAGGCGCAGGTTCAGCGGATGCGAGACTCCACCGGCGATGGGAATGCCGAAGTAGCTCTCAAAATGGACCGAATGGTTCCACATCAGCGTAGCAACGCGGTCGCCTCGGCGGAGCCCTGCGGCGGTGAGGCATTCGGCCAGGCGCATCGCTCGCTCTCGAAAATCGGCGTAGGTGTAGCGGTGGAAGGAGCGGTCAGGCAGCCGCGAAGCGATTTCCACATTGCCGAAAATCTTTCCAGCCCGCTCCAGCACGGGGCCCAGCGTGAGCTGGAAATCCATCATGGTGTTCACGGCAGGGAATTTTACATCAGCTATGCTGGCCCTTGCGGTGTCCGTTGAAGAGCCTTGGATTTATTTGTACGTAATCTTCATCTGGTCAACGTAGACGCTGTATGCGTCAGGATGCGTGTTGCTGTCCAGTTGGAACGCGTTCGTGAACTGATCGTTAGTGTCGCCGCTGAAGAACGCCACGTGGGTAATGTTCACCGGGAAACGGACACCATCTACGGTCAGAGCGTCATGAAATAAAGTGTGAGTGGCCGAGTCACTGTGGTATTCAGCCAGCACATGGTGCCACGCGCCGGGCGTAAACGGAGTGAGCGCGATGCCGGCCTGCTCCCAATGCTTGGTTGTGTAATTAAAGATGCGCCACTGTTTGGCCCCGTAGTCGGCCTGCCAACTGAAGTTGTAGACCCAGCCTCCCAGCGTCTGCTGGCATTCAAACTCTATGGCCTGCGGCGCAGTGGCTGATGCAGTGGGAACGAACAGATCAAACTCATAGGTGAGCACATCGAACTGTGTGTGCAGGGCCGTATGTTTCTGGAACCAGTATGTATTTGAGAACGGCACGCTGGCAGCTATCGAGAACTCAGTAGACCGGCCGTCTTCGCTGGGCGTCGCCATGCCTGGAGTTACGGCGCTGACCGGGATGGCTCCAGTGCCGCCCGCATTTCCGCACGCGCCGCAGGTCAACCAGTTTGGCGTGTCTTCAACGTTATTCATCACCGTTAAGCCTGCGCCTGTCGGAGTGGATGGAGGTGGAGGTGGAGGTGGCGTCGGCGGAGGCTGGTTGGGTGTTCCTGATGGGGTTACCGCTGTCGTCAAAGGCGTTTGTGCCGTAGAATTGCCACCGCCGCAGCCGGTCAACGCAAAAGTCGCCACAAACAAAAAGAGAATCGCGCCCGCTATAAAGCTCCGATACCGCATATCTGCCTCCAGGGTTGAAGTGGCGTGGGTGTGACTGTAGCTTTCGAGAGGCAGATTCGGATTACGAGAAAGACCTGAGTCGGAGAACTAAGCAGGCGTAATTCTTAAGAGGAATTTTGCTGACGACTTAAGACAAGAGGCTTCACGGCCAAAAGTAACTATGTACCTTTGGAACTAAAGACATAGCACCAAAGGGCGGCCCGATATCAAACGCGGAATGCTGCAACGATGGAGGGCTTGGTCAAGAGGGGAAGATCACATCCAGTAACTGCAATGAAGTAGGGCAATTACTGCATAAGCTGATCAGGTATGTCGAAGCGGGATTGAAGCTGGGTTCCAGCAGCGCGAGTCAAAAACGGGTGTGGTTTTCGTCCCACACCCTTCAAATTTAGGGGAGTTCAGCCATGAGTCATTGATATAGAGTCCTGGCTTCTGCTAAAAATATAAGGAAAGGCTATTTTTTTTTAACTTTGCTCAATTAGAAGCCTTCAAAACAAAACAAAAAAGACGAGGGTCGAATCACATAACATTTGCATTCTCTAAGACTCTCCTCCAAGATATACATTCAATTCGAAAAACCTGCTGAATGTTGCCATTGCTACAAGTTTCCGGGCTGGGCGTGGACTATGTTGCAGCGAATGAGGAAGTCGTACATGCGCTCCGCAACCTCACACTAGAAGTGTGTCCAGGCGAAACGTTAGGGATTCTGGGCCAATCCGGCTCAGGCAAAAGCTCACTGGCGCTGGCCCTGCTGCGTCTATTGCCGGAGAACGCCCAAACCATTTCCGGTGACATCCGCTTCAAAAATAAGGATTTGCTGCGCGCCAGCAGCCGCGATCTAAAGAAGATACGCGGCGCAGAGATCGCCCTCATCTTTCAGGAACCTGCCCTGGCGCTCAATCCGGTGCTGCCTGTGGGGCGGCAAATTGCTGACGTGCTGAGAGCACACAAGAAGATCACGAAGAAAGAAGCCATTGCGGAAGTTCATGCCTTTCTGCGCCAGGTGGGCTTCGACGAACCACACAGGATTGCCGGATCATACCCTCACGAGTTGAGCGGCGGCCAGCGACAGCGCATCGCCATCGCCCAGGCACTGATCTGTCGGCCCAAATTACTGATCGCAGATGAGCCCTTGAGTTCTCTGGATACCGTGACCCAGGCCGAGGTGCTGGTCCTGCTCCAGCAACTCAAGCAACAAATGGGCCTGACCATTATCTTTATTACTCATGATGGCGGTGTGCTTTCTTCCATAGCCGACCGCGTGGCCGTAATGCATCATGGGCAGGTGATTGCCACCGGATCTATTGAGCAGCTAAGGAATGATCCTGATCCTTTGGTTGAAGAACTTGTTGCTCCTGCAACCGTGGTGAAATCAACCTTAAGAGCGAGTGCCAACGGACACCGTGCTCCTCTGCTTGAGGCGCGGCAGTTGCGAAAACGGTTTATACAACGGCGAATATTGTCGAAAGGCGCGGAAGTGGATGCGCTCTCTGGCACAGATATCGCCATCCCGAGAAATAAGATTTTGGCGCTTGTGGGCCGCTCAGGGTCCGGAAAATCAACGCTGGCCCGCTGTCTTGCAGGTCTGGAAGAACCGAATTCTGGTGACATGCTGCTGGACGGCAAATCTGTCAAGGGATCGCCGGAAAGCCTGCGCCAGCAGGTGCAACTGGTCTTTCAAGACGCCACTACTGCCTGCAATCCGCGCTTTACGGCCTACCAGTTGATCGCCGAGCCGCTGGAGATTGCGCACTGGCGAACTGCGGCGGAAAGGCGACAGCGGGTGAGGGAATTGATGAGTGAAGTTGAACTCGACCCTGATTCCGCTGGCCGGATGGTGCGGGAATTCAGTGGAGGCCAACGCCAGCGGTTGGCCCTGGCCCGCGCGCTGGCGCTAGAGCCGAGGTTGCTGGTTCTGGATGAATCTCTCTCCGGCCTTGATGCTCCTCTGCAATCGAGAATGGTGCGGCTGTTGCTGACGCTCCAGAAAAAGCACGGCCTTGCTTATCTGTATATTTCGCACGACCTGAATTTCGTGTCGCTTTTTGCCGAAACAATTCTTGTCATGCATGAAGGCTCCATCGTAGAAGTAGTCGAGCGAGAACAACTGGGCGGCAGCACCCAGCCTGAAACGCTGGCCCTGGTAGACGCCGTTTACAAGCTGCACTCTGAAGCCGTCGAGGCGGCGTCGTGATCCATTACTTGCTGCGTAGGCTCGGGAACATGGTGCTGATGCTGCTCGGGGCTTCGGTTTTACTGTTCGTTCTATCGAAGGCGGCACCTGGAGACTTTGTGACTGCGGCCGCCGCCGACTCCAATATATCGGCGCAAACCATTGCCGCCATGCGTGCTCAATACGGCCTCGACCGTCCTCTGCCTGTGCGTTACTGGAAATGGCTGCGATCGGTGGCCAGAGGTGATCTCGGATATTCGTTTGCCTACAATGTGCCGGTCTCTTCGCTGCTGGCGCCGCGCGCCCGCAATACGTTGTTGCTGGCTGTTCCGTCGTTGCTGCTTTCTTGGCTGATCGCTATTCCGGTGGGAGTGTACGCCGCCTCACGCCGAAGAGGCTGGATGGACCGGATCTTTTCGGTTGGCACTTCTACTCTGCTGGCATTGCCCGATTTGCTGATCGCCCTTCTGGTCATGCTGTTTGCCCTCCACACGGGCATTTTTCCAGTCGGAGGTATGGGTGCGAGTTCCGGGGCTGAAGAAATGGGAAGATGGGCCGCATTCAAGGATCTTGTCTGGCATATGGTGCTGCCGGTCACGGCGCTAGTTCTGGCGTCGTTACCGACGATTTTGCGGCATGTGCGCGCCAGTGTCGTTCAGGTGCTTGAATCGTCATATATGAAAGCCGCTGAAGGTAACGGCCTGCCCGGTTGGAAGCTCCTTTATTTCTATGCACTACCCGCAGCGGCGAACCCCCTGATTTCTTTATTTGGACTAACCGTCGCCGGATTGCTCAGCATGTCGTTGCTGGTGGAAGTAGTCCTAAGCTGGCCAGGGCTAGGCCCACTGGTGCTGGAAGCCATTCAGGGGCGTGATCTGTTCGTGGTGATCGGTTCAGTCATGTTCTCCATGCTCTTTATGGTGTTCGGGAATCTTTTGGCAGATTTTCTGCTCTATGGCCTTGATCCTCGAATTCGGATGCAGCCATGAAAGCGCGGCGGCGAATTTTTTTCTGGCTCTGGGTGCTTGCCGGTCTGCACCTGCTGGTAATCTTCGCCGGCTTTGTTGCGCCTTATAGTTACGACACACAGGACCGGCTTCATACTTTTGCGCCGCCAAGCCGGGTGCATTTTATAGACGCCGCAGGCAAGTTCCATTTCCGCCCTTTTATCTACGAGAGCGTTCCCGCAGTCGACGATCCCACTGAATACCACGAGGACCGCGCAGCTTCGTTTCCCGTAACCTTCTTCAGCAGCGGTGACTCCTACTCTCTGCTGGGGTTGCAGTCCCATTTTCATCTTTTTCAGGTGAAGGGGCCGGCACGTATTTACCTGCTCGGGTCAGATGGTTTTGGACGCGACCAATTCTCGCGTCTTCTTTATGGCGGCCGCCTGTCACTGGCGTCAGGCTTTGTGGCTGCGCTTTTCGCGGTATTGCTGGGGGTTGCGCTGGGTGGCATTGCCGGTTTTTATGGGCATGCGGCAGATGACGTGATCATGCGTGTAGCTGAAATTTTCATTGTCGTGCCCTGGGCCTATTTGATGGTTGCTATCCGTGCATTCCTCCCGCTGCAAATGGATCCGTCTGCTACTTTTCTCATGATCGTTACTCTGGTGGGTGTGGTGGGTTGGGCACGGCCTGCGCGGCTGGTGCGCGGCGTAGTCCTCAGCATAAAGGAACAAAACTATGTCACGGCTGCTCGAGGCTTTGGCGCATCTCGGTTTTATCTTTGGCGGCGGCATATAGTTCCCTCCACCATGGGGGTTGCGCTTACCCAGGTGGCACTCCTGGTCCCTCAATTCGTTCTCGCCGAAGTGCTGCTCTCTTTTCTTGGGCTGGGAATAGGAGAGCCGACACCGAGCTGGGGAAATATGCTTACCGCCGCTCAACAATATCAGGTGCTGGTTTCTTACTGGTGGATGTTACTTCCGGGGGTGGCCCCGATTCCTTTCTTTCTGGCTTATCACCTTTTAGTAGATAATCTTCATAACTATTTAAAGCTCGAAACCTAATGAGTTTCATCGACGGGGAGAAAGCCGCTGTGCCGCGTTTAAGAAGAACCATCTGCTGCCTTGCCATTGTGCTGTGTTCCATAGCAGCTCTGGCGCAGAAACCAGATTCCCAGGATTTTGTTCATACCACCGCTGAACCCGGCATACGAGGCGGGCGGCTAGTCATCGGTCTTCGCAGTGAACCAAAAACTCTGAATCCGGTTACCGCCACGGATCTGTTTTCCCGTGACGTGATCCGCCGCATGATGGCCGATCTGATCCATATCAACCGGTACACCCAAAAAACAGAGCCGGCCCTGGCCAAATCCTGGACTGCTTCTCCAGACGGCAAGCAATTTACCTTGCAGCTTCGCCACGGCATCCTCTTTTCTGATGGCGCTCCATTTGACGCCGATGATGTGGTGTTCTCTTTCAAAGTTTATCTCGATGAAAAGCTGCATTCAGCGCAGCGAGACCTGCTGATTGTTTCGGGATCGCCCGTCGCAGTCGAAAAACTGGGCCCTTATACGGTGCGATTTACCTTTCCTACCTCTTATTCCGTGGGTGACCGGTTCTTCGACAGCGTTGCTATGCTGCCTCAGCACTTGCTGAAAACCGCCTACGCCCAGGGCAAAATCGCGGAATCATGGACCGTGAATACTCCTCCTGAATTGATTGCCGGGTTAGGGCCGTTCCGTTTAAAGAAATTCATTGCGGGCGATCGCATCATTCTGGAACGCAACCCTTATTATTGGAAAGTGGACAGCAAGGGACAGCAGCTTCCTTACCTCGATGAGCTTACATTTTTGGCAGTGCCCAACAGCGAAGCCGAAGTGGTGCGCTTTAAAGCCGGTGATACGCAGGTTATCAATGGATTGAACGGTGAAAACTTTGTTGCGCTGCTGAAGGATGAAAAAGCCGGGCATTACAAGCTGGCCGATGCAGGACCCAGCCTGGAATACAATTTTGTGCTGTTCAACCAGAATGCCGACGTCCCTGGCAAGAATCCCGTCATCGCCGCCAAGCAGAAATGGTTCAATGATGTTCGTTTCAGGCGCGCGGTCTCTTCCGCTCTGGACCGTGATTCGATTGTTCGTCTCGTCTATCGTGGCCGGGGCATGCCTCTGATGACCCATGTGACGGCGGGAACCAAGCTGTGGGTGAATGAAAAAATACCTGTTCCCAAACAGTCCATTCCATTGTCTAAACAATACTTGCAGTCTGCGGGGTTTTCCTGGAAGTCAGACGGGTCCCTGGTGGATTCCAGCGGCCAGCCGGTGGAATTCACGCTGATGGTGAGTTCCAGTAACGCGGCACGCAATCAGATGGCCACGCTTGTGCAAGACGATCTGAAACAAATTGGCATGAAGGTCTCTGTTGTGCCTATGGATTTTCGCGCCATGGTTGACAGATTGCAGCAGTCGCATGACTATGAGGCAGCCTTGCTGGGTTTTGGAGGCGGAGACGCAGATCCTAATTCCTCGTTGAATGTTCTTATGTCCAACGGCGACTCTCATTTGTGGAATCTGGGCCAGAAAAAACCGGCCACACCCTGGGAAGCTGAGATAGACCAGCTTATGGAAAAACAACTGGTTACCCGCGATTATCACGAGCGCAAGAAAATGTATGATCGCGTGCAGCAGATACTGGCTGAACAGCTTCCGATGATCTGTCTTGCCAGTCCCGATGTGCTGGTGGGAGCGCGGGAGGGCTTGGGCAACTTCCTGCCGGCTGTTCTGGAACATTACACGCTGTGGAATGCAGAGGAACTTTTCTGGCGCTCGTCCGGCCACAAATAATGGAAAACAAAGCCCAAGATTTGTCCTTGAGCACACCTGCAACGATCGCCAATGACGATCAGTTGCTGGTGCAGCAATGCCTCAGTGGAGACGAAAACGCCTGGAACCGGTTGATTGACCGCTACAAGCGTCTGATTTATTCCATCCCCGTAAAGCAGGGATTGAGCCCGCAGGATTCTCAGGATGTTTTCCAGAGCGTGTGCGTAGACCTCTTCACCAATCTTCAGAAGCTGCGCAAAATCGAGTCCTTGCGCTCCTGGCTCATCACTGTCGCCACCCACAAGTGTTATCACCTGCACCGTCAGCACAAAGGAGATGTTGAGTTGGATGCCATGGAGCAGGAAGTTGCGGAAGAAATTGCCGTTGCTCCGGCTGAGATGCTCCAGGAAGTAGAGCAGGAACAGATGGTCAGGGACGCGATTCAGCTTCTGCCGCCCCGCTGCGCAGAGCTGGTGCGCATGCTTTTTTTCGAGCAGCCGCCGCTGCCTTATAACGAGCTGGCAAAACGTTTGGGTTTAGCCACCGGATCAATCGGTTTTATTCGCGGCCGTTGTCTCAATCGCCTGCAAAAGATCCTTTCGGAACTTGGCTTCTGATGTCAACACCACCGACGATCGTAGAACTCGAATCGTGGATAGAAGAGCTGTCGCTGATTCAGCCTGACGCCGGGCGGCGTACCTATCTTGAAAAAGTTCCTAAGTCGCTGGACACCGTCGAGAGACTGTACAAAGCAGTCATGGCGCTGCTGCGCGTAGATCTGGTCCGCGGCGAAAGGCTGGCGTTGGCTTGTGCATCCATAGCTGCCGAACTCAACGATCGCTATGCCGTGGCCCTCAGCGAGCGCGCTCTGGGACACGTGCATCATTTCAGCGGCCGGCACGCGGAAGCCATTCGTTTCTACGAGCAGGCGATTGAATCGTACCGGACTCTGGGACGCGACTTGGATATGGCCGCGATTTCCAGCGCGTTGACCCAATCTTTGAGCTACACCGGGCAGTATGAGCGCGCCTTCCAGTTAGGCGAAGCCGCACGGGTCATTCTTACAAAACATAATGACGTGATTCGCCTGGGCCGGTTGGATGCGAATATTGCCAACATCCTCTATCGTCAGGACCGTTTTCAGGAAGCTGTTGAGCTTTATGAACGGTCTGCGCATCAACTCGAAGAGCAAGGGGCAGAGCTGGACATCACTTTGCTCATGCGCAACGTCGCAGTCTGCTACATCAGCTTGAACGACTTTGAGCGCGCCGAGCGTGCCTATCAACTAGGCCGCACCAAGAGCATCGAGCAGGGACTGCCTCTTCCAGTGGTAGAGGCCGATTACAACATTGCGTATCTCTACTACCTTCGCGGGGAGTACCTGCGTGCCATTGAGCTATACGACAAAACACGCGAATCATGCCGCAAGTTTAACGATAAATATCATCAGGCATTGTGCGACCTCGACCAGTCCGAAATTTATCTTGAGCTTAATCTGACTGAGAGTGGTGAGCAGATGGCCCACGCCGCTTTTGAAGGCTTCAAAGAGCTTGGGTTGCGCTACGAAGCCGCAAAAGCCGCCACTTTCTCGGCCATCGCTCTGAGCCAGCAGGGACATACCGAACGAGCCTTGGCGCTTTTTGATGAGGCGCGGACTATGTTCATGGCCGAGCAGAATCAGCTCTGGCCCGCGCTCATTCATTTATATAAAGCTCTGGTTTTATACGAGGTTGAATCCGACGATTCCGCCTACGAACTGGCCGCTTCGGCTCTGGATTACTTCGCCAACTCGCCTTTACCCGCCAAAGCCGCGATCTGCGAATTGCTGCTGGCCGCCATCGAGCTACGGTATTCAGGCACCGATCCGGCCCGCGGATTTTGCAGTTCCGCGCTGGCCCGCCTTCTGAATGTAGAATCGCCGACTACTTATCAGGCCTATTTCATGCTGGGCCAGGTCGAAGAAGCCAGCCAGAATATCGAACTGGCGCGCCAGGCATATGAGCAGGCGTACCGCAAACTGGAGGACCTGCGCAGCAATCTCGGACGGGAAGAGCTGAAAATTGCCTTTCTCAAAAACAAACAGGCCATCTATGAGGGACTGGTGGTGACCTCTCTCTCTATAGAGAAAGGAGCAAAACGCAGCCATAAGGCTTTTGAGTATATAGAGCAGGCAAAATCCAGAAGTCTGGCCGATCTCATTGCATTCCGCACACCTTCATTGCAGTCGCGCACCCCAGAGCATTCCGCGGCCATGGGGCAATTACGCGAGTTGCGCCAGAAATTGAATTGGGTTTATCACCAGATCGAACTGGAAGAACTGAATCCTGGCGAGCGTTCTGGGCCGCGAATCCAGCGCCTGCGGCAACAGGGCAGGGAGCTTGAGGATTCGGTCATGAAGTCGTTTTCCAGCGTTCAAGGGCTGGACCAGGAATTTGCCGGTTTGCAGAATGCGGAAACCGTGTCCGTGGCCGATCTGCAATCGAAATTGCCTCCGGACACTATGTTGCTGGAGTTTTATGCGGCCAGGGATTGGCTCTATGTCTGCCTGATTACGGCTGGCAGCGCCCGGATTTTACCCGTTGCTGAGGTTCGCCAGGTGCGGGAGGAACTCCGCTTGTTGCAGTTGCAATTGGCCAAATTTCGTCTTGGCGAAGAACATATCCGTCCTTTCGAAAAAATACTGTTTCAGGCCACCACCTCCCATCTCGAGAATTTATATTCGCTGCTGATCGCGCCCATACGCAAACACCTGGAGACTCCGCATCTGATCATCGTTCCGCACGCGTTTCTGCACTACCTGCCGTTTCACGCGCTCAGTGATGGCCATCGCGCCCTGATTGATGACTATTCCATTTCTTACGCGCCCAGTGGCAGCGTGTTTGCTTTGTGCCAGCAAAAGCCCTCAAAAACCAGCGGCGAATCGCTGGTTCTTGCTGTACCAGACCAGAGGGCGCCGCATATCCTGGAAGAGGCTGAATTTGTGGCTTCTGCTCTCGGGAATGCTCATCTTTTTGTCGGTGAACAGGCAACTGAGCAAAAATTACGCGATTATGGTCCGCAGAGCCGCTTCATTCATATAGCGACCCATGGTTATTTTCGGCAGGATAACCCTATGTTCTCATCGCTTCGTCTCGGAGATTCGCTTCTAAGCCTATTTGATTTGTATCAGTTGCGCCTCGACGCTGAACTCGTGACTTTAAGTGGATGCGGCACCGGCATGAATGTAGTGATAGGCGGCGATGAATTGATCGGTTTAGTGCGTGGGCTTTTGTATGCGGGAGCCCAGACGCTGATGGTCAGCCTGTGGGAAGTTCATGACCAAAGCACGGCCGAGTTCATGCGTGATTTCTATCGCTTTTATAACGATTTGCCCAATAAAGCCAATGCTTTACGAAAAGCGGTGCTGAGTCTGAGAGAGCGCCGGCCGCATCCCTATTATTGGGCGGCATTTGCGCTGGTCGGAAAAATTTCTTAATTTCAGGGTAGAAGTATATTTTTCGGGGTTAGGGTGACTCTACTACAACAGCAGGCTCATCCGTCGACTGCTACCAGAGAGGATACAGACCCGGAAGCTGTATCCTCTCTACAAATTAAAAAGTCCCATGTTTAAAGCTATTCGCCATTTCGATATTCCTGATTGGGTTGATTACGTCAGGAAGCAAGTCTCGCCCACGCAACAGGACGAGATGCAGGCTCACCTTGGGTCTGGCTGCCAGAAGTGCAAGAAAATAGCCGACCAACTGTCGAAGTTCGCACAGATTTGCACAGGAGAGCAAGCCTACTCTGTACCCGAGCACGTGGAGCGGTCAGTCAAAGCTTTCTTTGCCTTGAACAAACAGCCGCAAGCTTCGCTGTTGAAGAGAGTACTTGGGAATCTGATGTACGACAGTCTGAATGATCCGCAACCCGCGGGAGTGCGCATGGGGCACCAGATCAATCGCCATGTGCTTTACCAGGCGGGGGATTATTCAGTGGATTTACGGTTCGAGCACGAAAAGGGATCCTCGAGCATGGTGCTGGTTGGCCAAATCGCGAATCGGGTTACTCCCGAAGAGTTAATGGCCCACTGCCCCGTCATTTTGTTATCAGGTCAACGCGAGTTAAGCCGGTCATTGAGTAACTCATATGGAGAATTCCAACTCGAGTACACTCCGCAGCCGGATATGTGTTTGCGCGTTCCTATGGATATCAAAGGACAGCAGCTTGAGGTTGTTCTCAATGAACGCGATCAATATTAATTTTTTTTAATTGACTTCTACTTCCGGCTCTTCTTCGATACAATCGCTGCCGTTTGGCTAAGTCATTGGAAAGACATAGTAGAAGAGGAAGGTCAGTAATGCGGGTACGCAATCTTTTAGCTTCAATTGGCATTCTGCTGCTGGCTGTTTCGGTTCACGCGCAACAGTCTCAATTCCTTCTCACCAGTGCTTCCCCTGATACTGCTCAGGACATTTGCAGTCGTCACGGCCTGAACTTCGTTGCCACCGCTTGGAGTAGCTATGCCGATGGTCGCGGAGTCTACCTTGTCAGCGCGCCAGACGGTACCTCCGCCAGTTCCGTTCAGTCGGCGTTGAGCACAGATAGTTCAGTTTTTGCGGTAGAACAAGTTCAGTCTGTAGTTGTACCGGAACTTGCCGGAGCTAGTCTGGCTCAGTCAACGACTGGCTTGGTAGATACCAGTTCGAATACTCAACTGATCAATTTCTTTGGTTCTCTGGTTCCTACTCTATACAATTTTCAGCCTGCAACTCTTCTCATTCGTTCTAACCGTGCGCGTAGTGTCAGCGGACTTTCCGGCGCCGGATTGACTGTGGCCGTCATTGATACCGGAATTGATCCGTCGCATCCGGTGTTTGCAAGTGTGTTAGTGCCTGGATTCGATTTCACGCGAGACATCGCGGGTTCTGCATCTGAATTGCCAGATTTGGATCCTGACAATGCAGCGGTCATTGCTCAATCCACCACTGGTCTCGTAGATGGTCTGCATCTGGTAAAGGTAAGCGGATTCGCCATGGCTGTCCTGGCCCAGTCCACCACTGGGTTGGTTGACAACACGTCGCTCAGCGCTTTCGGTCATGGAACCATGACTGCTGGTGTGATTCATGTTGTAGCGCCCGCTGCCCGTATCATGCCTTTGAAGGCATTTCATGCGGATGGCACTTCTGACACATACAACATTGTCCGTGCCATTTACTTCGCTGCTGAAAATGGCGTCAATATCATCAGCATGAGCTTCGAGATTCCTCAGTCGTCACCGGCGCTCGACGCTGCCATTCGCTACGCGCAGAGTAAGGGAATTGCGCTGGTTGCATCTGCCGGAAATGATGGTTTTCAGACCCAGGTGTTCCCGGCTGCCAGCAGTAACGTGATTGGCGTGGGCTCTACCAGTAATTCAGACGTCAGAAGCACATTCTCCAATTTCGGTTCCCCAGACGTGTTGTTCGCTGCGCCCGGCGAGGGCATCATCACCTCTTATCCGGGCGGACACTACGCAGCGGGTTGGGGTACTTCATTCAGCGCGCCTTTGGTCACCGGAGCGGTTGCTCTGATCCTTCAGCATAACTTCCAGAACAACATTTGCGGCTTCAGTCACATCGTGAACCCGCTGTCCAGGGCCGTACAGGTGCCGCAGATGGGGCATGGCCGCATTGATCTGGTTCAGGTAGTTAACAATTTCAGTAACTCTGGCAGCGGTAGTAGTAAATGTAGCGGGGTTGTCTATCCTACAGCTGCAACCGATAATGATGACTGAGCAGATGTTGTTAAGTTAATCTACGCATAATCGAAGCTCCAAAAGCAGCCCAGACTAACCGTCTGGGCTGCTTTTTTGTACTCGGTAACAACATTTCGAAATTGGTATAAACACATCCTTCGAGCGATCGAGAATGACTTCTGTCGAAGAACAGAGCCCGGCAGGGCGGGCGCAATCTAGCCCAGACCGGAAGGTCTGGGTAAGTTAAAGAAAAACGCGAAAAGCCCCGGCGGGGCGGCACGCGCTCTGGCCAAAGAGTCGCATCAATAATCTTTTTCTCCCACAGCGCGGAGAGCTGATTCCTTGTCTCGTAGTTACCCAAGAAATGATTCCCATGGATCTACCCTCCATCAGAGATTGACAGCAGCAGGCAGAGGGACCACTATTTCAAAATCGGTATAAACACATCCTCGAGGGAATCGAGAATGATTCCTGCTGAACAAAACAGCCCGGCAGGGCGGGCGCAATCTAGCCCAGACCGGAAGGTCTGGACAAGTAAGAAAAACGAGAGAGCCCCGGCGGGGCGGTACTCGCTCTGGCCAAAGAATCGCCAAAAATGATCCCCAGAATAATTGGCATAGCTCCACAGAGCGGCTAAACATTAACTCTTCTTTAATCCTAAGGTACACGTACCTAAGCTAGTACCAGAAAACATTAAAAAATCCTAATTTTGTCTAGTTTGCTAAAGTTTCTCGGCTACAATTGGTACCGGCTTGAACTGTAAAGCTTATGTAAAGTTGTGGGGGCATTTATGCGGTTACGCAATTTTTTGGGATTGATCGGTGTTCTGTTGTTGTTCGCTCTCTCCGCTAACGCGCAACAGTCCCAGTTTCTTCTAACGACTACATCTCCTTCGACGGCCCAGGATGTCTGTGGCCGTCACGGGCTAACTTTTGTTGCGACTGCCTGGAGCAGCTATTCCGCAGGGCGTGGAGTTTACCTTGTCAGTGCACCCGCAGGCAGTAGCGCCAGCTCGGTCCAGTCATCCTTGAGCACAGACAGCCAGGTGTTCGGAGTAGAGCAGGTACAGCCCGTCGGTGTATCGGAGCTTGCCGGAGCGACCCTGACGCAATCAACAACAGGTCTGGTGGACACATCGAAGAATGCGCAGCTCGTAAACTTCTTTGGAACTCAGGTTCCCGCTTTTTATACCACCCAGACGGCAACCTCGCTGATTCACTCAAACGACGCACAAGCCCAGAGCGGACTTTCAGGAGCCGGCCTTACTGTCGCCGTGATTGATACTGGAATCGATCCGTCGCATCCGGTGTTCTCAAGCGTGTTGGTCCCCGGATTCGATTTCACGCGAGAGCTGGCGGGTTCTGCTTCTGAGATGGCCGATCTTGATCCCAATAATGCTGCGGTCATTAACCAATCCACGACCGGCCTCGTGGATGGTCTATACGTGGTACGGGTAAACGGCTTTGCCGCTGCTGTATTGGCTCAGTCCACGACCGGCCTGGTGGATAGTCCTGGACTGAGTGCTTTTGGGCATGGAACCATGACCGCCGGCGCGATTCACCTTGTGGCCCCAGGCGCCAGAATTATGCCTCTGAAGGCATTTCATGCCGATGGCACGTCTGACACTTACAACATTGTGCGTGCCATCTATTTCGCTGCTGAAAACGGCGCCAATGTCATCAGCATGAGCTTCGAGATCAGCCAGTCATCTCCGGCGCTCGCAGATGCCGTCCGCTATGCTCAAAGCAAAGGGATTGCCCTGGTGGCATCCGCAGGTAATGATGCAAGCCAAACCTCGGTGTTCCCGGCGGCCTTGAACAATGTAATAGGTACCGGATCTACCACTTCGACTGACGTGAAGAGCGTGTTTTCCAACTTCGGCTCGGCGGACGTAATGTTTGCTGCGCCCGGCGAAGGCGTGATTACGGCCTATCCTGGCGGACACTACGCCGCCGGCTCGGGTACTTCATTCAGTGCGCCTCTGCTGGCAGGATCCGTTGCGCTGATCTTACAGCACAACTTTCAGAATAGCGCTTGTGGCTTCAGCAATCTGGTAAACCCTTTGACCAAATCTGTTCCTGTCTCGCAGATGGGACACGGCCGGATAGACTTGCTACAGGCGATCAAGAACTTCGGCAGTCCCGGCAGCGGCGGTCAATGTCGTGGGAGTTACCTATTGATCCACCAGCACTTCAACAACCTCAACTCAGTAGTATCTCTGTTGCGGCGGCTGTAATTCACGCTCAAGTGCAGGGACGGCCTTCAGGGCTATCTATGACGCTTCCGTAACTGGATAGGACCGCCCCGAGACGGGGCAGCATATGTTAGCCAAGCGGCGTAAGCCCTGGGAAAAGTTATCAAAAGAATGAGAGCCCCGCACCGGGGCGGCGTAAGCTCGCCCTATGATCCATGTAACCCACGGGTTCTCACACGCTTAACACTGAATCTGGAAAAGCTGCACACACGCACCAACCATGCCCACAAGAGTGTTTTCTGTAGCCGGAATGCCTCGTGGGCTGAATGCTGATGGCTGCCGACGCTACTGGCTGCCGCTCGCCTGGCCATAGCGGCGGAAGAAGCTGTCAGCTTTCCATTGTGGACGCTGCTCCTGGTCTGCCACCCGCACCATGAGGCTGCGGATGATCTCCTCGTACTTTCCAGCCGCTTCCAGGTCCACATGCTGGTTCAGATCGTCAGCAGGGGCGTGGTAACGCTGCGTGAGCCAGTCTTTGAATACCTGCTGTTCAGGACTACCCTTTTCGAATCCAACGCCCATGGCCAGTGCCGGAATCCCGTGGCGGATAAAGTTGTACTGGTCGCTGCGGATGAACGAGTTGCGCTGGGGTTCCGGGTCGGGCTGCACTTTCACATTCATGGATTCGGCCACCGTTCGGGCCATATCTCCAAGATCAGATTCGTCCAGGCCATATACGGTAAGTACCTTGAGCGGCACAATGGGCAGGAACATATCAATGTTGATGTTCGCGATCATGGAATCGGCTTTCACCGTGGGATGCGCGGTGAAATATTTTGAGCCCAGCAGCCCCTTTTCCTCTCCGGTCACAAACACAAACAGCAGCGACCGTTTGTTCTTTTCCGGTGATTTCTTGAGTGATGCGGCCACGTCCAGCAACACCGCGCTTCCTGATGCATTGTCCATGGCCCCGTTGTAGATCTTGTCCCCGTTGATCGGTTCGCCGATGCCGATATGATCAATGTGCGCTGAGAGAACCACATATTGGTTTTTGAGCGTTGGGTCCTGCCCGGGCAGACGCGCAATGATGTTGGCCGATTCCAGATTCTTCTTGATCAGTTTCGTCCTGGCCTTTACCGAGACTGCCAGCGGAAAGCGTGGCAGTTGTTTGCGGTCTTTGGCCAGTTCCAGAATCTCATTGAAGCTGTGGCCTGAGCCTTCAAACAGCTTGTCTGCCTTGGCTGGGTTGAAAGCCGCGCTCAGTTTTTCTCCGGCTGTTTCGTCAAATTCCTGCCCTGCAAGACTCATGCTCGGATGCAGGCGATTCACCGCGATACGCGACCACGGAATGTCCATGGAGGCAGGGTTCAGAATGGTGATAAAGCCCACTGCCCCGGCTTTCTGAAAGGTTTTCCAGCGTTCCGCCGCTGATTGGTAGTGCGAAGACAGTGCTCCAGGGATTTCTGCTGGCGAACCGGCCATGATGACGGCTACCTTGCCCTTCAAGTCCAGACCGGCTAGGTCGTTATAGTTCTTTTCCGGCACGCTCATGCCGTATCCCACAAAGACCAGCGGAGCCTCTACAGATGGGGCCAAATCAATTCTGGTGCTGAAGATGGCGTCTTCGCCCAGCATGAGCGGTTCGCTCTTGCCGTCTTTTACCAGCGCCAGGCTGGAGTTCTTTTCATCAAGTTCGCGCGATTCGAACTTTACCGGCTGGTAGAACCCGTTGCTCCCGGCCGGCTGCAGGCCGTCTTTCTTCAACTGCTCTACCACATAAGCTTCAGCGCGTTTCAGGCCCGCGCTGCCGGTCTCGCGGCCTTCCATGTTATCGTCAGCCAATACCTTCACATAGTCCCACCACGATTTGCCGTCAAAATGGCTCTGCTGTGGCTGCTGGGCGCAGGCAGCTACAGCCAATAATAAGCATGCAAAAGTGGCCACTTTATTACGCATGATTCATGCCTCCATGGGAGAAGAAAACAAACAGAAAAGCATACCAGAGCGGCGCGCAGCAGTTCTTATTCAGGCAATCGCAATCGCCTTTTACGCTGGGTTGACGAGACGAGTATCAGCCCGAACCACCCCTGAAACTGGGAGAGTTGCATAAACCAGAAACTCAGGCACCCATGATGTCTCTGAGCTAATACGTGGCTGGATGCGCCAAAATTATTCCAGTCCCGCTCTGCGGGACGTGTGAAGTTAGCCCGCCGTTTCAACGGCGGGAAAGCTGAAGTGACAAAACAGAGTCCCCGGAAGGGGACGACTGAACTTGCGTTGGCTGCAAGAATCTTAATGGTGCTGAGTGGTTTCTGCGGGGGGCCGGTCTACCCGGTATAACTCTGATTCACAGCCTGCAACGTAGCAGTAACGGTTTGCGCATAGCTCTTGAGCTTCTCGAGCGAAGCATCGATAGCCACAGCTTTATCTTGCAGGCCGCGGTTGCGGGCCACCGTTTTCAACTGTTCGGCTTCCATGCTCATGCGGTCGCGAATGCTTAAAAGATGGACCAGAGCATCGGCATGAGGCTTCCAGAGATACGCTGAGCTGGATTTCTGGTTGAACTCATCCACCTCAACGATCATGCGCGCCAGGCAGGAAACCAGCCCCATCATCACATTGGCATAGTCCGCGCGAAAGCTTTTTTCTCCGCTGAAGTCCACGCGAAAAGCTTCTACCTCCACGGGACTCAGCAGTATCTTGCTGTTCTTCACCGGCACGATATGGCTGATCTTCGGGCTTGCTGTGCGCACATGGTGCTTGATCATCTCGCGCGCGCTGTGCAGCTTTCCTTCATGAACTGCGTTTTGCACCGCTGCCGACGGAGACACAGCCAGCACCTCTTGTTGCACGCTAGCCGGAGAAGGCCTCGGTGGCGAGGTTGATACAAGCGCTTCCGCTTGCGTTTGCAGCGAGAAGCCCACAGGTGGAATCGCAGGCAGCGGTGACACCGGGCGGGGTGGCGCCGGTGGGGCTAGAGGCGGAATGGGAGCATACACAGGTCGCGCAATCCGCTTGCTGTCTACCGCTTTTTTATAACTGGAGACTTTTCGGAACTGGTCCTGGGCGTTCTGGTAATCCTCAATCAGAATTTGCTGCGATTGGATCTCGGTCAAATGCTTGACGGTGATATCGCCTTCCACCCGACTCAGGATGCTGGCGCCTTCGCGCTGCACATGCTCCGCAAACGTCTTGATCTGTTTGGTGGCGTCGTGGAACAGATCGTCGAACCTGCGTCCGAACACATCATTCCACACCGCTACAATCGCCAGGGCATTGGGATGATAGAACGACTTGCCTAATGAATGCTTCAGTTCCCGCACCCGCTGTACGATTGCGGAGTCCGTGACCTTGTCGAAATGCCGGAATTCTTCCAGTTCCTGATGAAAATATTCGAATTCCCGAAGCAGGTGAGCATGCTCAGGCGGTATCGGATCCAGTGACACGTCAGCCAGCGCCCGGCGCACCTCAGCTTCGAAGGCCACTGCCGCCTGGGAAAGCAGATAATAATTGGCTTGTGTTTCCGGACGCGGCCAGGTCTGCGGCGCATCCAGAGCAGGATTGCGAAAAAGATGGGTTATGACACAGTCAGTCTTATCACGGTCAGCAGCACGCGATGATGACTTGATGACGAAATATCGCACCAGCGAATGTGCAATCTCAAGACTTTCAGTGTGCCTGAGAGCGTCGCGCACCATCGGTGGCGTGATCGCCATATCCAGCAGGTCAAGCCAGAGTTTCAGGACCGTAATAGCCGCTTCGGGATCTTCGGGGCTATTATGCGCGTTGCTGACTTCTGCTGGCGCAGGGACGCTGTGTCCTAGATGTCTTTCCAGTACAGACACATAGAACTTATGCACAACGACCAGATCTTGTAGTTCTCTCTGGGACTCAAGTCCCACGGGTAACTCCTGAGCTGAAGTGCGCCAGGGGGAAGGGTCGCAAAAGTTGCTCTAAGTCTAAACCAGCTTAAAAGCTTAAACAATCCGAATCGTCAGCCGGGAGCTCGATCAAGTTCTATAAGTGAGTGAAATTCATGGATTTGAGAGATTCGCTCGTTCATGCCTCCATAGCATTAGAGAAATCTTACTTTCCGCCAGAAAGTAGTAGTTTGGCAATGGTCTGGAGCTGCATATTTGAGGTTCCCTCATAAATTTTGCCGATTTTGGCGTCCCGGTAGTATTTCTCCACCGGATAGTCTTTGGTAAAGCCGTAGCCGCCATAAATCTCAACTGCGAGCGACGCCACCCTTTCGGCAACCTGGGAAGTAAACAGCTTGGTCATGGCCGCTTCTTTGACGAAATTCATTCCCGCATCTTTCATGCGGGCCGCGTTATAGACCAGCATCCGCGCCGCTTCGATTTCCGTGGCCATCTGCGCCAATTGAAATTGAATGCCCTGAAACTCAGAAATGCTTTTTCCGAACGCCTTGCGCTCCTGCGCATATTTGAATGCATGCTCCCAGGCGCCGCGGGCCAGACCGACCATTTGCGCTCCAATCCCAATGCGCCCTTCATTCAAAGTTTCGATAGCGATTTTGTATCCCTTGCCTACCTGCCCTAGAACGTTGTCTTTAGGCACGCGGCAATCTTCGAGTATCAGTTCGCACGTGCTGGACGCGCGGATCCCTAGCTTGTCTTCCTTCTTGCCTACGCTGAAGCCGCTGAAGTTCTTTTCGACAATAAAGGCGGTAATGCCTTTGTATCCGGCGGAAGGGTCGACCGTGGCCAGCAGAATGAAAATCCCTGCTTCTTTGGCATTGGTAATCCACAGCTTACGGCCATTCAAAATGTATTCGTTGCCCTTGAGTTCGGCCCTGGTCTGCAGCGCGAAAGCGTCTGAGCCTGAACCGGCTTCGCTCAGCGCATAGGCCCCTACTGTGTCGCTCGCCATTCTTGGCAGGTAGCGTTTCTTCTGCTCTTCCGTGGTCCAGCGCATTAACGCGTTGTTTACCAGCGTGTTCTGCACGTCTACGATCACACCAGCCGAAGGGTCCACGCTTGAGACTTCTTCAACTGCCAGAATGGATTCGAAGAAAGTGCCGCCGGCGCCGCCATACTGTTCGGGTATCTCTATGCCCATAAGCCCGAGCTGAAAAAACTGCTGGATCACAGCAGAATCAAAGACGCCTTTTTCGTCCATCTCCTTTACCTTAGGACGAATCGTCTCATCTGCGAACTGGCGCACGTTGTCACGAAATAGAAGTTCATCGTCGGAAAGCGCCACCAGCGGCTGGGGCGCGGGCGAAGAAGGGGCAAGTACCTGGGACATAAAAATCCTTTCGGATAAACCAAAAATTGTAACACTCGCCGCTGCCATGCTGCTGCATTCTCCTACTGTTAGAGGAATGCTGCGGAATGCAATGGCGGCGCGATTGCAGGAACTTCTGGCAGGGACTTTTATTAAGATGCGGTATAGTCACCGATAAGCAGAACACAAGTCTGAGATCGCCTGAATCATCCCGCGCGTCTCATTCGATCCGTATCCCGAAGAAAGTTTACCTGTTCGCTCAATGTCCCCGGGGGTGAGGTTTTAGCCGAGTTGCAAGGCAGTTGTGCAACGATGTCACCCGAAACACATCTAAGGAATTATGGTAAGACCAACTGTTCTTGTGGCCGAACCCGAGCCGCCCGAAGGTATTTCAGCCCGCAAGCTGGTGCTGGAAACCGCAAAGTTCAACGTAATTACAGCCCACTCCGGGGGCGAAGCGAAAGCGTTACTGGAAAAGTTCAGCAACGTGGATGCAATCGTTCTTCATGCCTCTTTGTCGGGGCTTGATTGCCAAAAAGCGGTCGTCGATATCAAGGCGTTCCCGACAAAGGCGCACGTCATTGTGATTGCGCCTGTTGACCGTTTCGACTGCAAAGAAGCTGATCATCTTCTCAATAGCCATGAGCCGCAGCAATTGCTCACTCTGCTGCGGTCATTGTTCGGCGATCCAAGATTGATTGACGGCAAAGCGGGGCCCTGGCGATAACTCGCAGAATGGAGCTTTCCTTCAATTCATAACCGGATTCGTTGTGAATCGCCCCGCAGCCGAAAAGCAGCAGATCATACGGCATACCTTCCTGTGCCCAGGATGCAAGCAACGCTAAAATATCCCTGTGCACCCTGACGTAATCATTTCTGGCGCTGGGATCATTGGGCTTTCGCTGGCTCTGGAATTACAGGAGCGTGGCGCAGCCGTGACAGTGCTGGAGCGGGGCGAACCCGGCGCCGAAGCTTCGTCTGCGGCCGCAGGCATGCTTGCTCCGTCTGATCCTGAAACGCCTGCACCGCTGCGGCCATTTGCCGAAAAGAGTGCAAAGCTCTATCCGGAATTCATAAAAAAAATTGAACACCTCTCGCAGATGAAGACCGATTTCCGACAGGGAACCATTGTGCTGCTGGAATCTTCGCAAGCGCCGCCAGATCACCAGCCGCTGAGCAGGAATGAACTTGAGGAATTGGAACCTGCGCTCAATGCAGGCAGTCATGTTTCATTCTTGATTGCGCAGGAAAACAGCGTTGATCCTCATCTGCTGATGCGGGCCATGGTTGCCGCGTGCACGCGGCGAGGCATTACCATTCATGCTCACACCAAGGTCACGAACTTTCATGCATTGAGCAAAGGTGTAGATGGTGTAGAGATAGTGACCGACAGCGGCAGGTTCCTGGCCCAGAACGCAGTGAATTGCCAGGGCGCGTGGGCGGGCATGCCGGTGCGGCCGCGAAAAGGACAGATGCTGTATCTGCAACCTTCACAGGCTGTCTTGAGCCGTGTGCTGCGCGCGCCTGAAGTCTATCTGGTGCCACGCAGTTCAGGGCAGATTCTGGTTGGCGCCACGGTGGAAGACGTAGGCTATGACAAAGTAGTGAATCCCGCCACCATCGAGCAGCTTCATCGTGATGCGTCCAAATATGTCCCTGAACTGGCTTCGGCTGCATTGATAAAAAGCTGGGCCGGGCTTCGTCCCGGCACGCCCGATGATCTGCCGATCTTGGGCCAGACCGATACCCGCAATGTATTGATTGCCTCCGGACATTTCCGCAATGGCATTCTGCTGGCGCCGGCCACCGCCAGTGTCATGGCAGATCTGCTTAACGGTAAGACGCCGGAGATAGATCTCGTCCCTTTTTCGGCAAGCCGCTTTCGTACTGCACAGGCCGCAGATTGAAGCGGTTTCGTGGACACCTGTCCTTGTAAAGTGTCTACTTATCTCATCCACGATTTCGTAGGTTTCCTGAAATCAGTGTTTATCTGTCATTCAATGTGATCAGTGGTGAGACTTCCGGTCGTAGCTCGCTTACGCTGTCTCCGTGCCTCCGTGGTGGATTCTCCCGAGGTCAGTTGCCAAACATCTTGTGGTGAATGTCGGGCCAGAATTCTTTCAAAATATTGAAAAAGGCGTCCAGTCCGATTTGTTGCCCATATTTCTGCGCGTTGTTGGAGAAGGTGCGGTTTTCGGAAGGGTAATAAAGGTTGGAAATGGCCACGGCTGCGGCATTCCCTCCAAGCTCTGAAAAATTGAATGCTGTTTTTCCCGAGTCGTTGCGGGTGAGCCACTCGCGGCTGATGGAGTATCTGGTGCGCTTCCAGACTCCTCCTTTTGCGAGTGGAAAATAACGGGGATCCTGATGCAGCACCGTCGGAAAAACCGATTCCGCCAGCATGTTGGCAATGGTCTCGTCAGCAAAAGCGGTGGCATAGTATCTTCCGAACCCTGCCGCGCCCTGTCCAAAAGAAGGTGTTTGTTTTTGCAGCATGGCAATGCCGGCGAAGATCGCCGCCGAAGGGTAGGCGTAATAATCAAACGAGTCCTCAAGTCCCAGCTTGAATTTCTCTCGCCCAGTAAGTTTGGTTGGCTCTTTCGCTTCGTCTTCTACTGTGCGGTAATTGGGAATTACACCAAAGATGCGATCATTCTTCTTGACTGGTTTGGCAGGATGCTCCTGGACCGCGGAAGGTTTTCGGGTTACGACTTCGGGCTGAGTAGGTTGTGGTTGGCTGGCCTGCGACTGAGTTTGTGATGGTTGCTGTGTTTGCGAAGGACTGGGAATAGCGCAAACGAAAATCAGGTAAAACGCTAGAAAGCGGCAGCAAAGGATCACTTCTCTTGCCATAACGCATTTTATCATTGTGAAAAATCATGCCCTGGCCACTGAAAGAAGATTGCAGCATCAATCCAGCCTGATTTCCTGAGTTGTACGCGATACACTAGAGCTTCAATGGATTCCCAGCTTCTGCTCATTACGCTGCTTATCAAGATGGGCGTGGTCACTGCCGTGGCCAGCGCTCTGGGGCGTTCGCGTGAATTCAAGAAGCTGTTGTTCAACCATAACCGTTCCCTGCGCGAGACGTTTTTGCTGGTGCTGTTTACCTGCTTTCCATTTGCGCTGGGCGTTTATATTCGCTGTAGCGTACATAGTTTTCTCGCCGCTGATCTGGGTTTTGAAGCTTCTATCCTTATCGGAGTCATTGGCGGACGCCTTGCCGGTACCCTGGGCGGCGTCATGCTCGCCTTTCCGGCGCTGTTTTACGGTGAGTATCTCACTTTGCCGGTGAATGTGGGCGTAGGAGCGCTGGCCGGATCATTGCGACACTTCTGCCGTAACGAAGAGGAAGTGTGGACTTTCTCTCCCGTTCTTCGATATGAGCGTCTATCGCTGGGTGCGGCGGAATCTGAGGCATCCGCGCATTGACTGGCAGACTGCTTTTTTTCTTATCGTGATTGCTTTGCAGGCCGCCCGGCTCGAACTCAAGTACGCACTGCCGAAATGGATCTTCGCGCTTTACAGCACTTCGCCCGTGGCCATGATGGCGTTATTTGCCACCGAGGTAGCGGTCATATCCATCCCTATCAAGATATGGAACAATGCCCGCATTGAGATGAAGCTGGAAGAGCAGGATAAACTGCTGCTTCAGGCCCGGCTTGACGCGCTGCAAAGCCAGATCAATCCTCACTTCCTGTTCAACACTCTGAATTCAATTTCGTCGCTGGTGCGTTTTGATCCTGATCGTGCGCGAGAGCTGATTGTGAAGCTTTCCAAAATTCTGCGCCGGCTGTTGGGCAAGCATGATGAATTCGTGCAGCTTCGCGAAGAACTTGAATTCATTGATGATTACCTCGATATCGAAGTCGTCCGCTTTGGCCGGCAGAAGCTGCGGGTTTACAAGCATCTCGATCCGCAAACGCTCGACATTGTGATTCCCAGCATGCTGCTGCAACCGCTGGTCGAGAACAGCATCAAGCATGGCCTGTCGCCGAAAGTGGATGGCGGCAGTATCACCGTCCGCAGCCGTATCCAGGATGGCAAGCTGCTCATCCAGGTGGAAGATGACGGCGTAGGCATGAGCGCGCCGCCTGCCGTGGCTGCCCATAGCATGGGCTCAGGGCGGGGCATTGGCATGATCAACGTTGCCGAGCGCCTGCATGTGCTGTTCGGAGATGACGGCAAAATGACTGTGCAGAGCCGCGACGGACAGGGAACACTGGTAATGCTGGAATTGCCTGTTTTGCAGCAGGAGAGCGAAACCGAAGGCCATCCCTCGTCGATCTATACTTTGCGGTCCAGCACCCGTTTATAGAACTCCTCGTACTCCGGAATGATTTTCGAAGAGCAGAAGCGCGACTGCGCTTCCCAGCGGGCGGTCTTGCCCATTTCCCGCAGCCGCTTCTCGTCGGAAAGAATCTCGATGGCACAGCGGGCCATGGTCTCTACATCGCCAACCTCGGCAAGAAATCCGCTGCGGCCATGTTCGATTACTTCCGGCACTCCGCCTACGGTGGTGGCAACCGCAGGCACCTCACAGGCCATGGCTTCCAGCGCGGAAAGACCAAAGGATTCCATTTCGCTGGGCATGAGCATCAGGTCGGCGATGGAAAGTTTTTCTTCCACACGGTCTACCTTGCCCAGAAAGTCCACTTTGTCGCGCAGTCCTTTTTTGTTCACCAGCCACTCGGTGCGCGATCGTTCGGGCCCATCACCCATGAGCAGCAGCCGCGAGGGTATCTGCTTCTGTACCCGGTCGAAGACTTCAACTACGTCCTGAAGCCGTTTGACTGGCCGGAAATTGGAAACATGGACAACAATGCGTTCATTGTCCGCGGCATAGCGATGGCGGTGGCTGGCGGCCGCCGGATCGCGCTTGTATATATCGCAGTTGACGAAGTTGTAAATGACCTCAATATGCTTGCGGATTTCAAATTCCTGGACCGTGCGCTGCTTCAGGGAATTGGAAATGGCGGTCACGCCGTCACTCTGCTCGATGGCGTAGCGCGTGATAGGAAGATACGAATGATCGGCGCCCACAATGGTAATGTCGGTTCCATGAAGGGTGGTCACGAACGGCAGCGTGCGAGGCTTGGCGGTCGCCGCCAGCATCTGGCGGGCGAGCAGCGCGCTTACCGAATGAGGAATTGCATAATGGACGTGCAGAATGTCGAGCGCATAAATTTCCGCCACTTCAGCCATGCGCGTAGCCAACGCTAAATCGTAAGGCGGATATTCGAACAGCGGATATTGCGAGACCGTAACCTCATGAAACGAGATACGCGGATAATCCCTGTTCAACCGGATCGGTTGCTGGTACGCGATGAAATGCACTTCATGGCCGCGCGCCGCAAGCTCAATCCCCAGCTCTGTGCCTACCACGCCACTACCCCCGTAGGTGGGATAGCAAGTGATTCCAATTTTCAATCCGGTTCACCTCGTGGCCGTTGCTGGCAGTCTGTTGGACTTCTTTCGATGGAAGAAGAAAGCGTTGCGATTCACAATTGTTGGATGCCCGCGTAAGAGATCAGCTCGATTCCGCGTTGCGCCAGTAGTTGTATGGTTTCAGAGACGTAAGCGCCTCAAGTTCGGTCTTGCGGGAGGCCAGCAGGCGCGTGCCGGCGGCTTCGAGATCGGCATCCAGGTATCCGGGATGGCAGACAAGCTCCCAATCGCCCTCAGGCAGTCCGCGCAGAATACCCGTGAGCAATCTCTGGTTCAAGCTGCCGGTGGCGCTTACGCCTAATGTTCCGCGAGTGCTGCTCATTCCTTCTTCTTTGATGACCCGCTGAAAGTATCTGGAGAACGCCTGAAGCATAGCCACGGCCACAGTCCGCGACCACAGGGAAGGTGTAGTCACAATCATCCCCGCTGGGCAGGCGCTGAGTGGCTCAAATGGATTTCTTACTGCCCGAATGCCGCAGGTTTTCGCAGCCCGCAACAGCGGGCGCAGCACCTGTGGGAACATGTGCGTATGTTTGTGAGTGTCAACGTGGGTGAGCGCAATTCCGGCCGCCTGTATCTTGCGGATCTGGGCTTCCGCTTCGCGCTGTATCTCATCTGCCGAAATCCGTTTTTGAATGGCTGCAACGGCGAAGTCTTTAAGGCTGGTGCGAAATCTTCCACTGCCGTTGGTGAGAGATTGCAGCCCGCGGGTAAGGGGTTCACCATCAATCAGTACCACATGACAGCCGATGCCCAACCCGCGTTGCATGCCTGCCAGTTGGACTGCTTCATCAAACGCCCGCGAATTCGCCATGAGTGTGGCCGAGGTGACCACGCCGTTCCTATTGGCTTCGTAAATCCCCCGGTTAACTCCCGAGGTGAGTCCGAAATCGTCAGCATTTACGATGAGCCGCGGCACGACTGGCAGTGTAGCAAATGTGGCTTGAACGCAGCAGGCAGCGAGAGAATACCGACCACTGATGACACAGATCAAACTGATTTTTTGTTGGCCGATTGAAGCGGCAGGAGTGCGGGCGAATCTCGTCGTACTCCTGCCACGTTGGCTAAGGGCAGGTATAGGTGTCTGGCGGATTGCATTCTGGGCAACTTGGCACCGGGCCGCCGCTGGGGCATCCACTGGCCGTGTTGAAGCCGCCTTTTACACTTTCCAGTTCATTACGGGAAACGTTGCATGAGTCTCCTGGTTCAAAACCAGTTTTCTGAGTTTATTTTCCACTTTGATTCTCCTCCGTAGCTGGCGCGCCTGGTTGTGGCCGTTAGTTTTGAGGTGGATTGCACTCGATGCAACTCAATGGCTGTGTAGTCGTCGGACAGGTACAGGCGCTGTGAGGCGCTGCGGAACCGCCAACAACCTTCTGCAATTCGCCGACAGTAAGGTTTCTGAGAGTTTCCTGATTGAGTATCAGTTTTTTCATTACAATCCTTCTTTTGATGGTCTGGCAGTCACTGAATTATGGATGGCACCGTTATTTCGTCGCCGGCGGCGCGCACTCTGGACAGGTATGTCCGGTCTTGCAAACCGGTATCTGTGTGAAGAATCCACCTTCCACACGCCGTAACTCGTCAGCTGTGAGATTTCTGAGAGTTTCCTGATTGAGTACCAGTTTTTTCATTGCGGTCCTTTCTTTGATGGATGTGGCGGTAAGTGAATTGTGGACAACGGTGTTATTTCATTGGCACCGGCGGTGATGGGCACTCGGGACAACTAGGTCCGGTTTTGCAAACGGGTATTTGTGTGAAGAATCCGCCTTCTACACGCCGTAACTCGTTTACTGTGAGATTTCTCAGAGTCTCCTGATTGAGCATCAGTTTTTTCATTGCAGTCCTTTCTTTGATGGTCTTAACGGTAAGCGAATTGTGGGATGTCAGTCTTATTTCATCACTGGTGATGCGCACTCCGGACACGTAGGACCGGTCTTGCAAACGGGTATTTGTGTGAAGAACCCGCCTTCCACACGCCGTAACTCGTTTACTGTAAGGTTTCTCAGAGTCTCCTGATTGAGCGTCAGCTTGGTTGGAACTTTGGTTTTCATTCAACATGCTCCTTGCAACGATTATAAGAAGAAAGCTGCGGGAGTCAGAAAAAGGTTTATAGCTGTTCCAATTGCGGAACAACAGTGCCAAAAAGAAAATTGGCGGATCTTTTCACAATTCAATTCTGGTTGAGATTCAGCGTGCGTGGCTGCGGAGGTCTCTTTTTTGCCGTTCCACATTTTTCGTAAGTAGTGTCTTTGCGGCAGTAGAACTCGTCTTCCCAGGTATTCTCGGCTGTTTCAGCCTTGTGCCGGTAAACCTCAATCCGGCTCCAATCCTTGGAGAGCTGGATGTCCATATCATCAAGCTCCCCTCCGATCACCCCACCTGCCGAAAAAGCGCGTATAGCATTCAGTGTGCTGGTCATTCATGTGCTGCTCGTTTATCCGTTGATCTATGGAGTAAATGTTGAGTTCAGTCCCTGGGCAGGCGCCGCATTGGCCTGAACCGAACTTAGAATATGTGACACGCGGCCCATCACGCAGCAACAGGGAACTGTCCGGCAACGCCAGCACATCGAAGCTATCTTTGGTGATGGTGATCTGCCGGGGGCCTTCACTGGTTTTTTCCACAAGGTCGGCTGCTTTGCCTGACGCGGAAATCCTGGCCAGCGGCCCGCAAATGTATTTGTTCTCTGCCAGTTTCTTCCAGAAAAATGAGGTGGGCACAATTTCCGGAGAGAAGCCAGTGGCATTATAGGCATAGCCTTCAAAGTGATTTTGAAGAACAAACGTTCTATTGATCACGCCTTCGCTGCTGGGCAGAAAATATCCCTTTGCAGGTTCGTCAAAAAAGTTTGCGCCCACTGCCGGATATTCGCAGGGCGTAATCGTGAATTGCCGGGGTTGTTCAAAATGAATGCGGTTGAAGGAGGCGAAGTTTGCGTAGCCGCGTCCCGGAGCTGTGGAGGAATAAGGCCCGCTCTTTTTGCCCGGCGGCGCTGCGTTGAAAACTTCCACCAGCAAATACAGGTCTTGCAGTGAAACCTGGCTGCTGGGAGGAAACAGGTCCCAGGAAATCAGAGTTTCGAAATCATAGCCTCCACTCGGGTTTGGCTGTGCTTTGAGCGCAGGAACTCCTGACGGCTTTAGTAATTCGGCCACATTGGTCGTGCGTCGTCCGGCCCTCGATTCATCACCGATGGCCCGGTAGGCGGCGGTGGCGAACGTCTCCACTGTCACTTGCGGAGACAGTTGCCATTGACGGGCAAAAAGCCGTTTGAGCTGGATCCGGTATGCGTTTTGCACTTTGGCCCACTCCTGGCAAAGATTCACGTCGCCTACATTGGACTCTTTTCCTCCTTCGGCACACGAATTTCTTCCTTGCGGTAATTGAATTTCGCCAAACTGGTTTCCCCAGCCCATGACCGGCAACTCAGGGCTCGGCTGCTGCGCCAGCCATATTTCCACATGGTCTTTCGAAATGAGTGCATCTGCGGTGGAGGGAAACTCGGGTGGGGCCCCGTCCACCTCTCCCGCAATCACCAGGCCTTCATGCGTTTTTCTCACCCACACTCTACCTGCGCGCGCGCCGGGAACGGCGGCGGTCAACGTGAAGGTAGGTGGCTGGTTGCGCCAGTTATGGACAGCGGAAGCCGCGAAATCTTTCGCAGCATCAGGCACGTTGACCGGCGTTTGCTCTGCCGCCAGCGCAAGAGTACAGCAGAGCCATAGAAACAAGGGCAGACGATACATGGCGGTCATGATAACCGAGCATTTGTTTTTCAATTTTGCAATTTTGGCAATCATGGCAATTTTGGCAACTTCTCATCGTTCTGTCTCGCCTGCACTTCTCTCTTTACACCTGGGTTCACAATCAGCGAAAATCATTCGTGGAAGAACAATCCATCGTCATTCTTGATTTCGGCTCGCAGTATACGCAGTTGATTGCGCGCCGCATCCGCGAATTGAAAGTCTTTTCCGCCGTCCTGCCCTGCACGGCATCTCTCGATGAAATCAAAGCGTACCGGCCTGCGGGCATTATTCTGAGCGGCGGGCCGTGTTCGGTTTACGACGAAGACGCGCCGCCCGCTGACGAGCGCGTGCTTTCCATGGGGCTGCCCGTACTGGGCGTCTGTTACGGATTGCAGTTCATCACCCATAAACTGGGTGGAAAGGTGAGTCCCGCGCCGCGCCGTGAGTATGGCCATGCCGAGGTGAATGTCTCCGGCGAGTCGCGGCTTTTCAGGGGACTGCCGAAATCATTCAATGTGTGGATGTCTCACGGTGACGAAGCCCAATCTTTTCCGCAGGGATTCTCGATCCAGGGCCGCACCAGCAACGCCGTGGCCGCGATTGAAGATGAATCAAGGCGCATCTGGGCCGTGCAGTTCCACCCTGAAGTTCATCACACCCGGCATGGCGTGGACCTGCTGCGCAATTTTGTCTATGACATCTGTGGCGCTCGCGGCGATTGGACCCCGCAGCATTTTATTGACGAGACCATTCGCCAGGTAAAAGAAATTGTCGGGGAACAGGGCCGCGCCATCTGCGCTCTTTCCGGCGGCGTGGACTCCGCCGTGGCCGCCACTCTGGTAGACCGTGCTTTGGGTGATCGGCTTACTTGTGTCTTCGTGAACAACGGCGTGCTGCGCAAAAATGAATTCGACAAAGTGCAGTTGAGCATGCGTGACAAGCTGGGTTTAAACCTGATTGCCGTGGATGCTACTCAAGCATTCCTGGGCAAACTGGCCGGGGTTTCAGATCCTGAGAAGAAGCGCAAGATCATTGGCAACGAATTTATCGAAGTCTTCGATCAGGAAGCTCATCGCGTGGAGCGTCTGATCGGCAAAGTGGACTGGCTGGTGCAGGGCACTTTGTATCCCGACGTAATCGAGTCGCGCAGTGTGCGCGGCCCTTCGCAGACAATTAAAAGCCACCACAATGTAGGCGGCCTTCCGGAGAAGATGAAGCTCAAGCTCATTGAACCGTTGAAAGATCTTTTTAAAGACGAGGTCCGCCGGATCGGACGTGAACTCGGCATGCCTGAAGAGATTCTTCAGCGCCAGCCGTTCCCTGGGCCGGGGTTGGCTGTGCGCATTCTTGGCGAAGTCACACCCGAGCGCATCGCGCTGCTGCAAGAGGCGGACGATATCGTAGTGAACGAAATTAAAGCCGCTGGACTTTACGCGCAGATATGGCAATCGTTTGCCGTGCTGCTGCCTGTAATGTCGGTCGGTGTAATGGGCGACCAGCGGACGTATGCCTATACCTGCGCAATCCGCGCCGTGCATTCTGAAGACGGCATGACCGCTGACTGGGTGCCGCTGCCCTACGAAGTGCTGAAAAAGATATCCAATCGTATCGTGAATGAAGTTCGTGGCATTAACCGCGTGGTGTACGACATAACGTCGAAACCGCCCGGAACCATTGAATGGGAATAGGACAAGCCCAATCGAAGGATGTGGACCGGAATCTGGCCTAAGATCTCCAGACAATTCCCGCTTTTCTCAGCGCCTCAGTGTCTCCGTGGTAATTCCTGGTTCTTCTTCACCTAAAACATTCCACCAATTTTCCCGCGACTTCTTTGGGCGCTTCAGCCGGGAGCCAATGCCCGTTCTGCGGAAAATGAATAACCTTTTTCGCTCCGAAGCGCTCGGCGTAAGAAGGATTGATATAGGGATCTCGATCTCCCCACAGCACACAGGTCGGCACTTTGCTGGTGAGCCGGAGCAATTTATCCTCCCAGCCTTTGAAATTTGCCGGACTCGTGGCCCGGTACAATTGCAAAATCATTTTCTTTGTCTTTGGAGTGAGCAGCGAATAAGTTTCCCTGATGTGCTCTTCACTCAGTACCGGTGAGCCTCTGCGCAGTGATGCGTGAAATGCAGCCCAGGTCATAGTCGCCATGCTCAGTTCCCCAAGCACAGGTGTGCGCCATATCTTGGCCCAATAGTGCCATCGGTAGTCAGAGAAAAACACGGTGTTGATAATGGCCATGCGTCTTACACGCTGAGGATGAGTGACGGCCCATGCCAATCCGTAAGGCCCGCCGAAGTCATGCGCCACCAGGTTGAGCGGTTCATTCACCTTGGCTGCATTCACCAGATCGTCTACGAATCGGGCCATACCTACGAGTGAATAATCGAACCCTGCGGGAATGGCAGAATGCCCAAACCCGGGCAGATCGGGAGCCAGGCAGCGAAAGCCGTATTTCATTTCTGCGATCAGGCCGCGCCAAAGTATTGACGAATCCGGATTGCCATGCAGGAACAGCGTAGGTGCGCCGGAGCCTTCGTCTACAAGGTGAATGGGGACGTTCTGAACCTGGACTGGCACGCCAGAACCATTCTACTCGTCAGAATAGTTTGTGAAAGATTGGGGCAGCAATTGTGCGCAATTGCTGCGGAGAGTAAACTTTCTGCCCATGAGACGAACTACGGTATTCGCAACTCTTCTATTGTTCTCGCTGGTTCCTGCGTTTGGCCAGGATTGGGCCAAGCAAGCGCTGGACAAGTCTCCCCGTCATGGGGAATGGGTCCAGTTGAAGCATGACAACCGCACGGTGCAGGCTTTCATTGTCTATCCGGAGACAAAAGGAAAAGCGCCTGCCGTGGTCGTGATCCACGAAATTTTTGGGCTTACCGATTGGGCTCGCAGCGTTGCCGACCAGCTAGCGGCGCAGGGCTACATTGCTATTGCCCCTGATCTGCTTTCCGGCGACGGCCCCAATGGAGGCGGCAGCAGCGCCTTCCCCAGTGTTGACGATGCCCGCAAAGCTGTGGCTGGACTGAATGCCGACACTGTAACCGCCGACCTCAATGCCGCTGCCGACTATGTGAAAAAACTTCCATCTTCCAACGGCAAAATTGCGGTGGCCGGATTCTGCTGGGGCGGCGGACAGTCGTTCCGCTTTGCCACCAACCGCAAAGATCTGAGTGCAGCCTTTGTGTTCTACGGGCCGCCTCCGGAGAACCTCACCAGCATTACGGCTCCTGTTTATGGCTTCTATGGCGGCAATGACAACCGCATTGATTCGACCATTCCCGCTACCCAGGAAGCCATGAAGAAGGCAGGCAAGAAGTACGACCCGGTTACCTACGAGGGCGCAGGCCACGGATTCATGCGGGCCGGCGAAGATCCCAGCGATACGAATCCGGCGAACAAAAAAGCTCGCACCGAGGCCTGGCAACGCTGGCTGCAATTGCTGAAGAGCATGTAGGGAGTTCAAAAAAGTAAGTGTGTAGCTTAAACAGCGGAGACAACAATATATCTCCGCTTTTTCAGTTCTCGCCAGATCGTAGCGCCAGAGGCGCGTAACAACGTAGCCCAAGGCGGGAGATTGGAAAGATCGTAAAAATACGGGAGAGCCCAGCTCTTCACGCGTAGCATGTGAATGCTGCGTCCCCCGATCAGCGTGCGGTCGCCTGCTCGATCTTGAGGTTTTCGCGCAACATCGCGCATGCCTGGGCTACTGCGGCGCGGGCTGCCGCTGAGGTAGCCAATGCATTGGCCACAGTAAAACCGTGAATGGTCCCGAGATAGCGGGTGCCGATAACGGGCACTCCTGCCGCCAATAATTTGCTGGCGTAGGCCTCGCCTTCATCACGCAGCACGTCACATTCCGCAGTTATGACCAGCGCCGGAGGTAGGTCTTTGAGTTGATCGATGCTGGCCCGCAATGGAGCGCCGTGCACTTCATGGTGAATCGGTTCGCCATTGCTGTAATGCTGCCAGAACCATTGCGCCTCTTCTTCGGTGAAGAAATATCCGGAGCAGAACTGCTTGCGTGAAGACGTGTCAGGACTGCCTCCGGTTGCCGGATAGAACAATGCCTGAGCGGCAATCTTTGGGCCACCGCGCTCTTTGGCCAGCATGGTGACCACGATCGCCATATTGCCCCCGGCGCTCTCACCTGCGACCGCAATTCGCTCGGGATCGAGATTGCGCTCGCGGCCATGTTCGGCGATCCATTTGGTGGCTGCATAGGCTTCTTCATTGGCCACCGGATACCGCGCTTCAGGAGACAGCGTATAGTCAACGAAAATGACAGCGGCGCCGGTGCCCACGCACAGCTCGCGCGCCTTCCGCTCATGGCTTTCGAAATTGCCCAGCACCCATCCACCGCCGTGAAAGTACATCACCACCGGCAGCACTTCCTTGCTTCCCACCGGACGAATAATGTGAATTGGAATGCTGCCCTTCGGGCCTGCCGGAATGGTGAGGCTTTCGACGTCAGCCGCGGGATTCGGCAGCGGTACGCGCGCCTGCCCTTTCAGGAACTGCTGCCGCGCCTCTTCTACCGGCAGCGTGTGCAGCGCAGGCCGGTTGAGGTTCTTGAGGAAGGCAAGAAAAGCCTGCGTCTGCTGATCGAGCACAGGCTTGGCAGGGACAGCAATGGAGAGGGAATCTTCGCTATTTTCAGGCATCAGGATAGGTAAGTTAGAGTAGGATTCAACTGTGACAAAGATGTTCAATTATGGCAATTTTGGCAATCATGGCATTTTTGGCAATTCTTCAGGTCTCTACTCCTGATTGCTTATCTCCTATCGAGTTCCACGCCGTTGGCATCCAGCTTGATCTCCGGCAAATTGGCGCTCTTAAGCTGCGCATTCAGTGCAGGAACGTCCTGGCTCTTTACCGTTTGCCATTGCTGCATGACCGGCGGTAAAGCCTGTTCGAGTTCGGCCACGGCACTGGTGGCCTGAGCGGTGGGCGTGTCGTCCACTTCCTGAAGCACTCCGAAGAGGGTGAGTAAACGGGTGCGCATTCCTCCCAGCGAAGGAGGCTCATTTCCAGGGCCGGGCCTGCGCGCCTGTGCACCGGCAAGAGTTTGCAGCTTCTGGTCGAGAGTATTTACCGCAACCAGCACGTCTCCTTTGGCCTGCTTCTGCAAATCAGCAAGCTGCTTGCGCACCGCTGCAAGCTGGTTGGCTGCGGGCACAACGGTAAGCATGTGGTTGTAGAGCTGCTGCGACAACTTCAACTGTTGTGCCAGACCGGCGGTCGGGGTCTTAACGCGTGGGTCCATTTGTACGGTGAGCGGCTGGCTGTAAGACTTGCCATTGGCCGTCAGCACGATCGTATATTGTCCCGGCATGGCCCAGGGCGAAGTTGCCTGCGGCGCGGTATTGTGGGGTACCGCGGCAATCGGGTATTCCGGCTTGATGCCCGGAACCGGCGGATAATGCATGTCCCACAGGAAGCGGTGCATGCCCTGCGCGGCAGAAAGCCTTTGCTGCGGACGCACCCAGTAGGCGGGAATCGCCAGCATCGGGATCAGGCGTTTCCACAGGATCAGCGCTGGAATAGCGCCGCACGGTTTTGCCGGCGCTGTCGCGAATCTCAAGTGTGACCGGCCCTGACGCTGCCGATTGCAGGTAGTAGTTGATGATCGCGCCGTCCGGCGGATTTTCACCGGCAGGGACAGTCGGGCGGCAGCGGCGTATCGGTATTCATGTCCCAGCGCACCCGGTAGGCCAGCTTCCGGCTTGAACAGGAACGCCGGCGCAGAAGTCACCTGCGGCGTGAGCTGGCGCAGGGGAGTGATGTCGTCGAGAATCCAGAAGCCCCGGCCATGGGTGCCGACCGCGAGGTCGTCATTCTTGACGATCAGATCGCGTACCGAAGTGGCCGGCATGTTCAGCCGCAGCGACTGCCAGTGGTCGCCATCGTCGAACGAGACGTAGACCGCGCGCTCGGTAGCCGGCGAACAGCAATCCTTTCCGCTTAGGATCTTCGCGGACGGCATTGACGTCGTCGTCCGTCGGGAATGCCGGTGACGATCTCCGTCCAGGTCTTGCCCGAGTCGCGGGTGCGAAGGATGTGCGGATGCAGATCGTCCAGCCGCAGGGTGTTGATGGCGGCATAGGCGGTCTGCGCGTCAAAGTGGCTGGCCTCGATGACCGAGACCTTCTGGAAGGGCTGCATAGTCGAGGGAGTGACGTCAGTCCAGTTCTTGCCGCCATCGGTGGTCAGCCGGATCAGGCCATCGTCGGTGCCCGCCCAGATGCGGTTGATATCCAGCGGGGAGGGAGCGACGGCGTAGATCACGCCGCGCTGCGTTGGCTGGGCCGTGGCCTCGGTGCTGTACTTGCCGACGGTCGCCGGAACCTCCAAGGTCTTGCGCGTGAGGTCAGGACTGATCTGCTGCCAGCTTCGTCCGCCGTCGCGTGGTCTTCCATAAAGTGTTGGTCGCAAAGTACAGAATGTGCGGATCTAGCGGCGAGAAGACGACAGGCTCGGTTCGCAGCACGCGGAAATCCTGGCTGCGGAACGGCTTGGGCATGATGTTCTGCGCCTGTCCGGTGCGCCGGTCGTAACGGGTGAGCTTGCCGCCATAGACGATGTCGGGATCCAGCGGGTCGGGCGACCACATAGCCATACTCTTCGGCCGCCACCGGATGCCATTCGCGGATGGTGATCTCGCCGTCGTTGCCGCGGCTGGAGACGCAGGCCGAGCCGCTCTCCTGCTGTCCGCTGCACAGGCGATAGGGAAAGGCATTGTCGGCGGTCACGTGGTACATCTGCGCGGTGGGCTGGTTGTACCAGGAAGCCCAGCTCTGGCCACCGTTGACGGTGACGATCGCCCCCTGATCGCTGACCAGCAGGATGATGTTGGGATTGTTGGGATTGATCCAGATGTTCTGGTAGTCGTCGCCGCCCGGAGCGCCGCGAAAGCCGGTCCAGGTCTTGCCGCCATCGGTGGACTTCCAGGTGACGGTGCTGGTCACGTAAACGATATCGGGGTTCTTAGGATCAACCCGGGGGACAGAGAGGTCGCCGCCGCCGATGCGTCCTGCGGGGCGAGGATCGGTGGTGGCCTGAGTCCAGCTCTCGCCGGCATCGTCGGAGCGGTAGATCGCCACGGCAGTCTTGGTGGCCACCGATGAGTACAGCCGGTTGGGATTGCTGGCGCAAATGCTGATATTGGCCTGCACAATTCCCTGCGGCAGGCCGGTGGTCAGCGGCTGCCAGGTCGTGCCGCCATCGGTAGACTTGAAGATGCCGCCATTCGTTCCGTTCCAGGCTCCATTCTCCCAAGGCCCTTCGCGGGCCTCCCACAGCGTAGCATAGGCGATATTGCGCGTTGGTAGGATCAATCTGCCACGTCCGCGCCGCCGGTATTCTCGTCTTTGTAGAGGACTTTGGTGAACGTCTGCCCGCCATCGGTAGATCGGAAGATGCCGCGCTCGGGATTGGGTCCGTAGGGATGTCCGGCAACCGCCACGAGCAGTTTGTTAGGGTCGTGAGGATCAACAGCAATCTGCGGAATCTGCTGCCCGTCGCGCAGCCCCAGATGAGTCCAGGTCTTGCCGGCATCGGTAGATTTATAGACGCCATCGCCAACCGACAAGTCCGGCCGATGCAGCCCCTCGCCGCTGCCCACATAGACAGTATTCGGATCAGACAGCGAAACCGCCACAGCCCCGATTGAAGCGGTAGGCTGGTCATCAAAGATAGGAGTCCAGGTGCGGCCATAGTCGTCTGTCTTCCAAACCCCGCCATTCACCATGCCGAAATAAAAGACATTCGGCTGGCTCGGCACACCGGCCGCAGCCTTCGTCCGTCCGCCCGCGGAAAGGGCCGATGCTGCGCCAGTGGAGGGATTGGAAGAGGGAAGAGGGAAATTGCGATTGAGCGGCTTGCGATCGCCCAGCTTGTTCTTGATTCGACTGACTGATGGCAGGCTGGCTTGCCAGTAGAAGAACAGCGGTGAATCGCACGACGAAACGTAAGAAGGGCACGATGTATCCTCCGAAATCACTGAGGATATAGCACTTGTTCCCAACATAGCAAAGGGCCGGTTGATCTGCGTCAAGCACCAGCCGAAACCATTTGCCTGTCCGGCCTTGTAAAGAAAATGTAAACACATCCGTCGCAGATATCCGTGCAGGAAGTTATTCAACCTTGCTTCTAAAGCAGGCACTCACATTGATTCTTAACACTTTAAGTAAAAAAGAGTGCAGTTTTTTAAAATTTATGTAGAATTCTTCCCCTACTCATTTCTCAGAACCGAATGAACTATAACGAGCTGACCCACTCGGAGTTAGTTCAGGCGTGTCTCAAGCAAGACCCAAACGCCTGGGAACAATTCTTCTTGCGATTCAATAATGTCATTAATCTCAGCGTGATTCGAACCGCAAACAGGTACCAACCATGCTCAAGAAGCTTCGTCGAAGACCTCGTCCAGGAAGTACGGATGAAGATCTTCGCCAATCGAGAGAAGGTGCTCGGAGATTTCAAGCCTCATGGTGATGACGCTATATTCGGCTATCTGAAAACAATAACGATCAATCTAGTACACGATCACTTCCGGCACGTGAATAGGATTAGCGGCGGAGCGCAGGTTACTGAAGATGGAGACGTGTATCTGCAGGACCGGCCAGCTCCGCAAGATGCTGCCAAGATGCTGGAAAGAAAGCTGCTGATAGACAAACTAAAGAAAATCCTTGTGGAAATAACCGGTCCTGAAGGAGAGCGTGACAGGCAGATATTTTGGTTTTATCACCGGCATGGGTTAACGGCGGAAGAAATCGCCAACTTGTTGAGGAACGGTTTGGGCGTGAAAGGTGTGGAAAGCGTCTTGCATCGCCTGAAGAAGCAGATTCAGGAACGGCTCCGGAAAAAGAAGCGTGATGAGGAGAAGAAAGACGATGAAGACCCTGAAAAAGGTAAATCGGGGTCAAACTCGTTCTAAATAGGAGCAGAGATGAGATTTCCAGATCAGCATTTGAATGCTGACGAGATCGAATTGCTGGCAGGAGAGGGAGATCTTTCAGATGAATTGCGGAGCGGGCTCAGCGAAGCTCGTGAACACGTCGGTGTGTGTGAGGATTGTCGCCAGACCGTCAGTGCTTACCGGGACATGGGCAGCACCATGGAAATACTGCGGAATCCGGGCAGAGCCCACAAGCAGCCAGACTGCCCACCGCTGGATATCTGGCTGCAAGTGGCTGGCGGACTCCTGACGCCAGCGGAAAACAACAAATATCTGGACCATGCTGCTCAATGTGATTATTGCGGACCGGTATTGCGCGAAATTCATCATGATTTAACTTCACCGACAACTCAGGAAGAACAAATTAAACTAGGTGGTGTTGTTGATGTTACAAAATTACCTACGGAAGTTATTGAGCTGCAAACGATACAAGCAAAGAGCAGGCCACGCATTCTAGCCATTAAAAACAGGTCGGAGTGGATCCAGAACCATTTTTTCTGGGTCACGTCTGCTGCTGCCATCATTATTTGTATCTTGATTGGAGTCCGTATCTTATATTTTCGGACAAATGATGAACAAAATGCCAGAGCGCTATTGGCTCAGGCATACACTGAGCAGAGGACGATCGAGCTTAGGATTGATGATGCGGACTATGCGGCCCTTCATGTTGAAAGGGGGATAGAGAGGTCTCACTTCTCGCGTCCATCTGCACTATTGGATTCAGAAGCGATCATCGGTCGACGGCTCAAGGTACAACCGGATGATGCACATTGGTTGCAATTGAAAGGGGAAGTAGAGATTCTGGATGGAAGATACAGCGCCGCAATCCACTCGCTAGAATCTGCTAAAGAGAAAGATAGTAATTCAGATGAGGTTCTGATTGATTTAGCTACCGCATATTTTGAATATGCCGATGCAGATCCTGATTCCCGTGAAGCTTCTTATGGCAATGCAATTCAGTTGCTAAGTGCAGTGCTTCAGAAGAACCCTAATTCCAAAATCGCTCTTTTCAATCGCGCTATTGCATATGCGAAGGTACACTGCTACGAAGAGGCAGTGACAGATTGGAGGAGGTACCTGACGATTGATTCAAGCAGCAAATGGGCTGATGAAGCACGTCAACGGCTCAAAGACGCAGAAAAGAAGCTCGATACATTTAATGAACATGTTGCCGAATTGCTGTTGGACTCCGCATCCATTGCGAAGAACATGGCTTTGGACAGAGAGCAAACAGTGGACATCATCGACACGAAAATCGAACAAGTTTTCGAGATTGTAACAAGTGAATGGTTGGGCGAAGTGTTCCCGTTAAAGGTATCGCTTAAAAGCCCTGAAAGCAGAGTCAATCCTGCTTCTTTGCACATCATCGCTGAGGTACTCGACGAGCGACACCATGATACGTGGTTAAAAGAGATGTTGCAGACGCCGAGATCAGCCCCTCTCGCTGCCGCAGTACACGATCTTCAGCAAGCGATCAAAGCTAATTCGCAGGGAGATCCGACAACAGCTGAAGTGAGTGCAAAGAATGCAGAAAGGAACTTCGGGCTAGCAGGCAATCGAGCCGGCCAATTACGAGCACAATTTGAGCGAATCCACGCTTTGCAGCGTAGCCAAGACGGCAGACGCTGCTTGAATCTGGCAGAACAAACCGAAACTCGTCTTTCAAGTACAAATTTCTCATGGATCAAAACTCAGGTTCTGATGGAAGAGGCCAGTTGCTGGGGTAAACTCAGTAATTTCGCGATGTCAGAAAGATTCGCTAGTGCAGCTTTAGTGGAAGCTGAAAGATATGGGTTCAATGACTTGAAGTTACGTGCATTGGCTATTGCGGCAGACATAGAACTTTCGATGGGCAAGCCTGATAGCGCATGGATGCACGATCTGCAAGGACTCAACATATTCTGGAAGGGTTCGTACTCGCCAGTTAGAGGATACTCATTTTACGACAATATCGAATACATTGCTGAGTCAGAGGGCCAGTGGTATTTGGCTGTAGCGGCAGGCAATGAAGGGATTCACCAAATCGCTATGACTGCAAATACAGCTGCAGAGGCGCTATCGAGATACCGATTGGCGTCAGATAGTATTATGGTTAGTAATTATGACTCTGCACAAAGTGAATTCATTCGGGCTAAAAACTTGTTTAGATCTCTCCCGCAAACACGAGTCAATCATGTGTATTCGCTATATAGCCAGATATTTCTGGATCAATTGCAACATGGAAGTGACCAAGCTAATCATGTAATTGCAACGTTGAACAAAGCACACAGGGAGCTGCAAGATGTTTCAAACTATATTATTGAACTTGACTTTTATAGAGTTCTAGCGTCTCTCTATATAGCGAATAAGAGATTTGACAATGCTATGCGGACTTCATTTGAAGCCGTACAAATTGCTGAACGTGGGTTGCAATCTCTGCCCACGGCATCTGCGCGTCTAGCGTGGAAAAATGAAACGGCGTTCGTATATCGGCAGTTTCTACAAAGCTACATGAATAGCGGTGATGACTTGCATGGTGGGCTAGCGTTTTGGGAGTGGTTTCGAGCAATCCCTTTAGGCCGACAACGAAGAAAGTGCACTTTACATCACGGCCGGCTATTTACGTGTATTGATATATACAAGATACCTCATCTATACACAAACACTACATTTGTTTCCTATGCGCAGTTACCAACTGAATTAATCATTTGGATATTCAATGAACATAAGCTTCAGGTAGTGCATGTCGCCGCTTCGGAAGACCAGTTACGGCGACATGTTACCGAGTTTGTCTCTCTTTGCGGCAGCCCCGGATCTACAATAGAGCAATTAAGAAAAGAAAGTTCATGGCTTTATAGGGTTGTTTTTGGCCCGATCACCAGCCTATTAGAAAACAATGGATCGCTGGTTATTGAGCCTGATGGAATTCTGAACCGACTTCCGATAGACGCCCTTTTAGATCCAGCTGACCATTATATCGGAGAGCGATATGTACTTACAATCTCTTATGGGCTGGCTTTTTTCAAAGTAGATCGGCCATTCTCAAGACAAGAAGTGGCTTTGATTGTGAATCCTCCGGACTCAGTATCTGATGGTTTTGATTTACCACCATTGCCTGGAGCAGAGAAAGAAGTCACTAATGTTGCAGCGCAATTTGTGCGGACAGTTATTTTAAAAGGAGTAAAAGCTACTTCTATAAACATTCAAAGTGCAATAAAGACATCTACAGTATTCCATTTCGTTGGTCACAGTATTGGTGTGGGAAAGAGGACAGGCTTGCTGGTTTCCGCGGACGCAAGCAGTCGCAGTGGATATAGGATATGGGATACGCATGAAATCGACCATTTTCATTGGCGACACTTAAAGTTGGTTGTCATTTCGTCATGTTCGACAAATATTGAGAACTATAGCAAAAGAATGAATCCTGACATAATTGATATTATTATTTACAAAGGCGCGATGCATGTTATTGCGAGTGGGTGGGAAGTAGATTCTGAAGCGACTGCAGAGCTAATGAAAACCTTCTATTCTTATAGACTGTCAGGATATGGAACATCAAATGCCTTGAAAATGGCACAATTGCAATTGCGTAAGAACCCTATATATTCGCATCCATATTATTGGGCCGCATTTAGCCAATTTGGTCAGCCATGATTAGGTTGAGTTAAATGGTCGATAGACAATAATTTAAGTGGTAAGAGCTGTTAAAGATGAAAGGTGATTGAATGATTGACATGGATCGAAGAAAAGTATGTCAGTTGCTGGCAGGTGCTCCGTTTGCGAGGCTGATGGATATGCACTCAGATAAGTGCACTACGAAAGTAGCTCCGGTGGATAAATACAATTCGCAAATAACTGTAGATATTTTGTTACATGGAATGTTTGCGATAGACTTTAGCGTAACTGGAATCCAGTTGTTGCCTCCTCATGTCGAAGGCAGTACTCCGCATGTTTATCTGGCGGCCAATCGCTCAACAACTCCGGAGCAGTTTTACTGGCTTGATAAGGATACAACATATGACTTCACGATCCCTGGATGTGATTGCGCGAGAAACCCACCGTCATTTACGCTATTCCAGAAACGTGGTCGCCCAGAAATCAGACACTATAAAGCGCAATCAGGCAAGAACATCCACACTGTACTATAAATTTGTCGATGCCAGATGAACTTATTCCATTACGAGCGGTCACTCCTGTCAATCCTGCGATGCCTTTATTTTCTGATGCTGTAAGCTTGAAAGCCCCAACCTTCCGCAAGTACCGCTAGTAACTATGCTCCGATATCATTTAGCTACAAACAATATGGGTATTAATATTGAAATCAAATATCATTTGTTTGCTGAACCTGAAATATGCCCCAAAGATATCCATTCGACAGAAGCGATAGAAGCTCTAAAGCGTTTATATTTCGGTTTAGAGTCGCTTACCTTTAATAAAGACTTGGATCAGAATGTTTTAGCTGAGGTTACTGATCCGGCGGGATCTGGTATTTCAAGGCGAGATGAAGATGCGCTGGTTCAAATTGAAGGGAATGATTGTAGTGGTACCGCTGGACACCCGAAGTCGCCGATGCTTGGAATTCATCCATATCTGGCTCCTGCATGAGTCTTATATTGCTTCCGTAGAACGAGGCTTAAAATGAAGAGAAAACTTATAGTTATTGGATTTGCGGGATTGGTGGTCATTGGGGGTGCCCTTGTGACGATAAGAGAGATGAGAAAAAGTGGGAGAGCACACCATGAAAATTCAAAAAGATCGAAATCTATCACTGCTAATAATGAACTAGGGCCGCCGATAACTATTTCTGCAGACTGTATCACAATTGAGGATCCTAGTGGTGATGATAATGGCTGTAACGCTTTACAATGCTCCTCGCGAGTATTTCGCGGCGCAGTACCGCACAAATCGACGCCTATGGCTATGACAAATTTATATAACTGTCTTAGTAGCGGCGGGACTGCAATGATTGTTGGCCACGGAGCGTCTGGAAGAATTGATACTGTTGAACCAGGTAGAATACCTTCCGGCATCATTTCATCGGAAAATGAATCGGACTGGAGAAACCAAGTTCAACGTCTGAGAGATAAGAGTCTTTCTGCTCTCACGCTGTTAGGTTGTTCCGTGGGTGCTCAAGATGAACATGATCGTGGGTTGAAACTGATGAAACAGGTAATTGACGCGAGTAGGTCAAAAAAACTAAGCGCACCCACAGGTGATATATTTTGTGATCGAAACGGGCTGTATTTGGAAAAGGGCTCTAAGTTTCGGGAAATCGATAACTCGCAGTTAGAGACAGGCAAAGTGCTTCAAAATGACACTACGAGAAAAAGCGAAAATTTTCGACTGCGTTATTCTAATACCTTTGGAGACCAATATAAGACGATTGATCGTAAGGATATTACTATTGTTATCCCACAAGCAGGTTTTACTCCACCACCATTAGATGAACTCCGGAAGAATCAGCTTCTTGACTTGATTGATAGTGAAAATCCTGAACCGAATCCAGCATGCCCCATTTCGAATACGGTCGGACACATTGCGTTCGGTTTTATAACCAGAGAGGATGGAGGAAGCTCTGATTCACGTAAATTTGAACTTCTTGCCAATGGTCTTTTAAGAGACGAATCACAACATGATACAAATATTTTTTATCGAACTTCCCCACAATTTTTAGATTTCTTCAAACAATTTGCTCAGTAAGCAGCATCTGCGAAAATCAGCATGCTGCAAAGGCCTTTATCGCTATGAATGTTTTATTCTACCTTCCTCAAAGTAAGACAGCGTTGATCGTGACAAAGGTAAAATTAGCGCTATGCCGTCTAATTGGATATTGTCAGTTGGGATGTTTGAGCAACCTATTACTGCTCCCGAGTTTCACCTTTATGATCCGGGTCAACCGCAGCAATGTGCTTTCCACGCCCTTGATGCTCAGAGCTCAAGCCCTTCAACCGTGAAATAGCATCGGCAGTAAGACCTTGGCGGTAGTAGAGCCGGAAGATCGTTGTATTTCGGCCAGAATCGTCGTTGGATAGCTGGCCCTCTAAGCAGCGGTAGATCTGCTCCAGCAGGATTTCCCTTTCTACTTTTCGGGCGAAGCTCTCGCCGTCGCTCAGGAATGACTGGTCGAAGACTTCGTCTGCCTTGCCGTTGCCACGTTTTCGGCACCAGGAGCCTCGGAAGTGGTCCTGGACTACGTTTTCGGCCACTACCCGCAAAAAGCCTATCAGGGCATTCTCATGGCGGAAGCGGAACTGGCGCAGCGGCTTGAAGTCGTCGGCGCACAGCTTCACGTAGGTATCTTGCACCAGGTCTTCCACCAGTGCGGGATTGGGCATAGTCCAGCGGCGGACGGCTTTGATGATTGTGCCGGCGATCAGTGGCTGGAACCTGCGGACAAACTCGGTCCAGGCTGCATCTGCGCCTGAATGCAGACAGGAATGGACCAGTTCCAGAGCGGAAAGCTCCTCGATGTGGCCCTTCCTGATGCGGGCTTGCGAATCAATGCTGGCTACCTGGCTTTGTCCAGACACACGAATGCGCGTTGTTGTAAGCGGCATGCTCGACGACCTCCCCCGGACGTCAAAATTGCGAGCTTCATAGGGAGGTGCGTTTTTTTGGAAAACATTTCAAAGTTTTCGGAAAAATTTCCTGAATTGGAATCGGTGAGCGGAGATGAAGTGGGATTTCGATGAGAGGTGAAGTTGGTCGGGAAGGGAAGTCCGGCGAATTATTTTTCGAGCTTGAAGTAATACGTCTTCGAGCTTGCCGCGATCGGCTGGCCGGATGGGTCGTAGCCAGTCAGCGCCAGGGCATAATTGCCGGCCTGTAGCTGGGGATAGGTGATTCGAAAAGAGAGTTCACCGGGCCCGGGATGGCTTGATCTTCTGCCACGGATACCAGTTCTTTACCGCTGGCCGTCGCAGAACGGCCTTATAAGAAGGGAACGGCGCATCCACCAGCGGGAGATGGACTTCAAGCCCTCTTGTTCCGGCATTGAGCTTGAGTCGGATAGCGCTTTCTATGCCGCGGGGCTGAATAGGATTTAAGTTGAGAGCTAGATAGGTTGGCCCGGCCTGCTGATCTGAGACATTCCCGCTCGTTGGCGATGTCTTTTTAAGTTCCGCATTCTGTAATTGCGCTTCGCGCAACTGCTGGCTAAGGGACGCCTGCATTGTTTGTTCCCTGGCGATTTCAGAATCGAGCTTTCGCTGAAGCCGCAGGTTATTCATGAGCAATCCGACGCAGATTGCCAGAAGAGCAACCGCCGCCGCACTCATGCCATAGAAATAAACCGGCCTAATGACACGCCAGCCACGATCAAAAGCCGACGCTTTGTTTTTTTTTCCGTTTGAATACGGGAGCGCAGCAGACGGGCAAATTGCAATTTGTCCCTGGCGGTCGGCGGATTGCAGGAAATGATCTTCCACAGCCTGCTTGTCGGCGGTAGAAAGGCTGTCTTCCAGGTATTCGTCTATGATTTCGTCTTCAACCTGCTCGATTAGTCGCCAGGAAACTTTCGTCGGAGAATAGCTTTTCCTCTATGGCGTTGGACTGCTCTTCAGGCAGATTTCCCAACAGATACTCACGGACGGCAATTTTGTCGGGAGTATTCATTGGCTATCGAATTTGGATCAAATCCTTCTTTTTCATGCACTTCGAATGACAAGCACGCAGATTTCTCTGATTCTGTGTACCCTGATCCGCAGCGTATTCATATCCAGACCGAATTCCTCCGCCAGCGATCGCCGGTTGACAATCTTTTCGTGCCCATCCAACTCATAGTAACGAGAAACCAGGCTGCGGGCCTCTGCGGATAATTGGCCGAGGCAGGAATCGAGACATTGGAACTCCTGTTCTGTCCAGTTGGAGGGCTGCGACAGGGCCTCTCGCGGGAATGTCGTTTTTTCCCGCAGAGACTCGCGATAGATCTTTTTCGCTACTCCGAAGATGAAGGGCCCCGCATCGTCCCGGCATCGAACCGTCTGCGACTCCAATACCTGCATCACCCGATCCAAGGTTTTGTCCGCCAGTTCGTCGGGAAACCTGCACCGCCGGCATTCGAAGAATTTGATCAGCCTTTGGTGGATTTTGACATACCGCGCGCCAGCCTGATCGCAATCAGGATATAGCAATAGCAGCAGTCGATCGAGCGCCTCCCTATTAAGCATTAACTCGGCTTTCATGGGCAATTGAAAAGCTTCTGCAAGCAGATTGGGGGTAGAGACCCCAAAATATTACAGATGGCGGCAAGTTGTCACCAGTTATCTGTATTCGCCTTGCAAGCACAAAGGCCGCCCAGTAAAAAGGATGGCTCCAGGAAGGAATTCTGGCCAGGTCCGATTGTGCTCCGCGCAGGGCAGAAGCCGGTGTTTCGCCGTCGTGCAGGCGCTGGTAGAAATGCTTCATCAACTCGGCCGTGGCGCTGTCATCCACATTCCAAAGGGTGGATATTACCCGTTTGGCGCCGGCATGAAGAAAGGCCTGGGGCAGGCCCAGAATGCCCTCTGATTCCAGATCTTTACCCAATGCCGACTTGCAGGAGCTGAGCACCACCAGGTCTGCGGCCAATTTCATGTTATAGATGTCATTTAGACGTAAATACCCGTCTTGAGCTTCGCCATTTGGAGTTACAAGAGAAAAGATGAGTCCTGAAAGCGCAGGGTGTTTTGTGTCCAGAAGGCCGTGAGTGGCGAAATGGAGATAGTGGTAGCGTCCCAGGTCCGAGGCAAGCACAGCCTGACGGGTAGCCGCAAAATCCAGAGCCGTAAATACCGATTCCCGCCCAAACGTGTGCTGAATCATCTCTGCTTCCGTTCGTGAAGCTGCCAAACGCGGAATGCTGCGTCCAAAACCGGCGTCTCTGTAGGGCTAAAGATAACGTAGAAGAATTTTTTACTTTCGCGTGCCTGCCAGTGACGCGGAAATCATCACTGCTGAATACCGGATCGGCGAAGACGGCGGCCAGAGCAGTCGGCGCGGAATGCCGGGCGGGCGCATTTCGTATAGCCTCAAGAATGCCGGCGGAAGGGAGACTTACAAATTCGAACTGGCCGACTAAGAATTCATGGCCAGCACTTACAGAAAGGCTCGGTAAAGCCGCGAACGCAACATACCGCAGAGATCCATCTGGAACAATAATGATCCGCTTCTTGCCCTGCAGATGTGCCCACACTGGGGCAAGCAGCATCTGCGACAGCTCTGGTGAGATTTTGCGGTAAATGGCATCTGCCTCGCTGACTTTTGCATAGTTGGCGAATGACGCCTGGCGGGCAACAAGGGCTGTACGGAACCGGCCGACGAGTGAAGATATATCGGCCTCACCCGGCAAAACATGTGCGGAAAAGCCGGTCTTATCGAGTGCCCAGAGATAGCTGCGGTCCGGCCTAGTTCATATTCCAATAACACGGAATCAGAATCCAACTCATTCTGAATTTGAACCATGGTCAAAGCATCGGTCGCGGGCAGAGAACAATTATCTATCGAGTGTTCCCGAATATTGGAAGAACTTTTTTCGCCGGAAACACTCCTGGTCTCAGACTCTGCGGAATCCGAGCATTCTCCTGCATGAAGCATATCCAGCAGAGAACGCACCTTGCTTCGCTCTGCTGCTTCAAAGGCTTGGCGAGAGAACCCTTGATGGGGATGCTGCTGCTCCAACTCCATCAATACCTCAATATGAAACTGATAATAGAGGTGAACAGAAGCGAAGTAGGATGCGCGAGTATCAAGATCCGTAGGCTTGGTTCTGAGATCTTCGATGATTCGGGTTGCACTTTCGCTTTCATCTCTGGCCATTTCGAGCTGCGACTGGTGTTCGTAGGCAACGGCAAGCTCATAGTGTGTCCTTGCCAAATTTGCTGGTCCGGCAGCGTCAGGATCAAGTTGAAGTACCTGGTGGAGCAGGCCGACGGCCTCTTCATTTCGCCCGGTCGCCGAATACAGATGGGCCAGGCTGATAAGGGCGTTCACTTGACCGACGGTGTATTGCGCCGAACGGCAGACTTCCAGAGACTTCCGGTAGAGAGACTCAGCGCCCGGCTGGCCGGGTCCATAGGTGTCTGCCAAGTCTAAAAGCGCAGAGGCCCGCACGCGGATGTCTCCATTTTGCCTGGCCAGCCGCAATCTGCTGGCAAAAAGATTTCTGGCAGAGAGACGATGATGCAAAGCCCATTCTGCCTTGGCTTCCCCTTCCATTGCCCCAATTTGTCCTGTCGAGTCGTGCAGCGCTGCAAAGATGGCTCCGGCGCGACGGTAAAGGTTGGCTGATTCCTCATACTCGCCCATAGTCCGTTGCAGGAAGCCCATACCGTTCAGAGTGGCGGCTTGGCTATCGCGGTCGCCAATCTTTTGAAAGATCAATTGGGCTTCCTCGTAATGGTTCAGCGATTTCGCCGGTTCGCCGCTGTATGCAAATATCAGGCCCAGGGCCCCATCTGCTTTTCCCTTGGTGTATATATCGTTGACCGCGCTCGATAACTCGATCGCCTTCGATTGGCTTTCCAGTGCCTGAGAAATCCGGCCCGATCGCAACAGAATGTATCCACTATTCAGGAGAGCGCGAGCTTCGCCGTCTCTGGTCGGCGGTATCATGAAAAGCCTCAGCGGCAGCAGAAAGAATGGCGAGGGTCTTGTCGGAAGCATTGGAAGAGAGTTGGGCCTCGCCAGATGCTTCCATGGCTTCCGCATTCGCATGCGGGCTGCCCGAGAGTTTGGCTGCTGCAAACGCCTTCTCTGCATAGCTTATCGCAGTTTTAAAATCGCCCTGATTAACATAGAGGGTGACAAGATGGCTGTACGCAGAACAGCTAACCTCATGATTCGAACTCGGATTGATTCTAAGGGCCTTGCGATAGGCATGGATGCTGCGCTGGTATTTACTCCATTGAAAATAAATCTCGCCGATATAGATGTAGTTCTTCGCGGTTTCGGCATAGAGTTGATTTGATACAAATATCTTCGAGCTGCTGTTGAGATTGCGCAACGCATGGCTTAGATCAGCACGAGTAGCCTTCTTTACCAGTTCCATCGCTGAGGATTGAAGTTGCCGGGCATACTCTGGCGAACCCACGTCGTGCGGACGAGCGTTAGCGGGAAGCGAATGTCGAGCGCTGGGTAAAGCGCTGATGGGAGCTTCGGCGCAAATTGCGGGAAAGCTCCCCATCAGGCAGGCAAGAAGAAGCAATAAAAAGTGAAATGGCGCGGTTGTTTTTCGTCCTAGACCAGCATCTCTTCCGTAGTTGCCGCAGCACTTTGAAATGCCAGCAGCGCATTGTGCTCCTCCTTTTGCCGCTGCAAAAGGCTGGCCAGGAAGTTCCCCCATTGTGTGTCCTCAGAGAAGTCGAGGTGATTATACTGCCGTTGCATTCGTGTCTGATGTTCAAACTGAGAGGCATCATTAGGCGGAAAATAGATCGAGGCGCCATTGCAGTTTGACTCTCCGGCGGAAGAATTCGAGACAAGGAAGGAAGCGAAAGCCGCCTTGAAAGCGCTGGCCGCCTGCACCAGTTGCTGGTTACCGGAAACTCCAGTCAGGATCTCGCACAGATGCACCAGGTCTACGAACTGGTTCTGGCCAAAGCTTCTGACATGCCGGCGGGCCTGATCAATACCTGCGGACTTCGTGAGATCATCAATGGCCTCCCCTAACATCCGGGCCAAAGATTGAATCAGCGGTCGGACAGCATCGCACATTGTCAGGTCCATGGCAGAGAGCGTGACCGGCTGCTCGATGTAGTCACGGTAAGCGGTGACGTAAGTAGTGGTTGTGAGCCGGGCAAGGTCGCGTGGCAGCAGGTGTGAATTGCTTGTAAGTTGCGCCAGCAGTTGATCATAACGCCAACTGGCATTGGGAATGTCATCCTGCGACGCAATCAGGAAATCGGCAGATTCTCTGATCTGGTATCCAATCTCCACCATGCCCATGTTGCAGGCGTCCATTCCCACAATGTCAATCTTCCGCCCCATGTGGTGCGTGGCTTTCAATAGAGCTTCTTTCAGTCCCTTGTTCGTGAGGTAACTTTGAGGATGGTTGTCAAACGCCAAAGATTTGGTTGTGCGAACACGATTGTGCGACGAGGCCAGAAATTCTCGCTCCAGCGCATCGAGCACGCCGTCTTCCAGGATACGCAAGATTCCTTTCTCCAGAAGCTGCGACGCTTTTTCTGCCGAAAGGTCTTCTCCGGCGCTCAGACTGGTCAGCGCCTTGCTTTGCAGATCGTAGATCACCTCGGTTTGCAAGGCTTTCTTGATGCCGGCAACAAGCGCATTCAGTAGCTGTTGCTGGCAGCTTGCAAGCGGGCCGAACTTCAAAGAGTTGATTACTCGTCCGCGTAGAGTTGTAACCAGTTTTTCCCTGAACTGGACCAACTTTTCGTGCTCTGCTGGTGGAAGGGCGGTCGCATGCTGTTTGTGGCCATTCCCCGAATGATAATCGGAATTCGCTGTGCGCAAAGCGGTCAAAACCGTTTCTGCAAGCGCGTGCTCCACGCCTCCGGTCAAGACGTCAGCGACCGCTTGATGCAGAGGTTGCAGAACCCTCATTTTTAAAGCATTGAACACAAGGCCCAATTTATCGCTAAGTTCCGCCGGCACTACATCCAGTAGACCTTTTGGCGGAACCTCTAAGACGCCTTTGGGAGGCACATCAAGCATTCCCTTCATCGGCACGTCGAGCATACCCTTGGTCAGAGTCAGCCGGCGATGCCGGCCCACAAAGGTGCGATCGGAAGCGTGGGGAAAATCATCGTCTACACCTGCGCCGTGGCCCCAGATCACAAGGAAATAGTGTTCTGCCGGATAGTGTTTTGCTGTCCAGGTAATGAACTCAGTCAGGTTGTCGGGATCGGCTGAGCTGACGGGACCGAATTCGCTGATCAGGTTCTGCTCAAGCGATCCAAACCTGGTGCCGCCGTCGAATAGATAGCGTTTCGTAGGTCGCAAGGGGCCAGTATCGAATTCAGCCACAACATTGATAGACGATCCGGCGACTGCTTTCATTTGCCGAAGCGAATCAATGCCAAAGTTGATGAGATTGTTGTCTGCTGCCAGATAGACCATAAAAGTCCACGGTTTCGTTGTCATATGCTTCTCTCCAGGGCAATGCTGTGTGAAATTTTTCGTGCTGGGCAATCTACTGATCTAGAACGTCACCGTTTTGCGAATGCCTTTTGTCGCAAGAGCAATTTTTTGCAGTGATGTTGCAAAAACTTAATTCGTAGTCCGATATGCAGCCGATCCATTTTTTTCGCGCATCCCGGACTTATCCGGGCGTGATCTTATGCGGCCAATTCAGCCGTGCAATAATCTTTTATGCATTTCACGTTGCAGGATTTGTCCGGCCACGGATATCTGGCGCTGATCGTGGTTGCTTTGCTGGAGCGGCTAGGGCTGCCACTGCTGGTTACGCCGTTTCTGGTTGCGGCTGGGGCGATGGCCGCGGCTGGCTGGATGAACCTTGCTTTGATCATCCTGTCTGTTGCCATACCGGCTGTGGCTGTGGATTTGGGCTGGTACTGGCTGGGACGAACCAACGGGCTGGCCATCTTGCGGCTGGTCTGCAAGTTATCTTTGGAGCGCGATTCCTGCGTCCGCCGGACCCAGGCGTACACAGCCCGCCACGCGGGGCTTACGCTCATCTATTCCAAGTTCGTGCCCGGAATCAGCCATCTCGCGCCTCCGATGATGGGAATGGCCAATGTGCGGTTCCGTGAGTTTCTGCTGTGGGAGACGCTAGGCAGCGTGCTCTGGTCGCTCTGCCTGGCACTGGTGGGATATGCTGCGGCCAGCGGCATCCATCGGCCTACTCTGGCGCAGATTTTGCTTGGCTACCTTCCCGTTGCGATTGCGTTGCTCGTCGTTGGAAACATACTGTGGAAATTCGTAAGCCGGCAGATGTTCATCAGATCGTTGCGGGCAGTTCGCATTGCTCCCCAGGAGTTGCGGGACAAGCTGGGCAGCAATGACCTTGTAGTAATCGACCTGCGCCATCCATTGGACGTGCTTCACGATCCACGTGCCATCTCCGGCGCGCTTCACATTTACCCTGAAGAGCTGGTCAAGCAATATCACCAGATTCCCGCGGAAAAGGACGTGGTGCTTTACTGCACTTGACCGAGCGAAGCCACAAGCGCCCGGGTGGCGCTGGAAATGAAGAAGCTGGGATTCACGCGTGTGCGTCCACTGGCCGGCGGTTTGGATGAATGGCTCAAGATGGGGTTCCCTGTGGAAGAACGCAAGTTGGTCGCCAGCGCTTGAAGAATCTATATATCGGGAAGTCGGTTCGGAGAACCTGATCCGGAAGATTGCCTGCGTTCTGCTCTGCCTGACTAAAACTATTCCCACACTTCTATGCAATCACCCAAAACGAACTCTACGAAGCTGCCGCTTTGCGACTGGCTTTGGGGAAGCGACTTCGCAGCGTGTCAACCAGCGCTTTGTCAGCTTTTTGCGAGATGAACTCCAGCGGCGATCTGCCATGCTTCCATGCCAGCCAGAGAGTCAGCATAGAGCATTACCGCCGTGATCACCAGGTTCTGCCATCCATTCAGCGCCCATTGGCCCTTCCACGTTAACTGCAAAGACTTGGAGAAAGGCAGCAGGTAGGGTATCGGCCACTGGTATCCATCTGGGCCGCGAGCGCCCAACAGGTCACAAAGCAAATGCAAATGAAAGCTTACGAAGACCAGCAGGGCAGTCTTCCAACGCTGCTTCGCAGCCATGAAACCCACGCACGTTACCAGCAGCGCAAAAGCGAGAGTATGCAGCGTGTGGTGATATTCCGAAAACCACATGCAACGGATGAGCAGAGTTGCGGGTCAGCAGTTCTGGAATAATTCCCAGGCCATCGATATCCGGCGCTACTGCCGCGCCTACTACCATTGCCCGCTCTCGTCGGCTGAGTGAAGCGGTGTTGGCGAGCAGCCATCCGGCCAGAAAGTGAGTAGCAGGGCTCATGGGTTAAGGTGACAGCAGTTATCTCCCGGCAAAGAGGCTCGATTATACTTTGAGCAAGGTACTTTCCTGCATGAAGGCTACATCCCCACCGAAGAAAGCTATTCTGTTAATTGGCAAATCTTCCCCTCTGTTTGAGACCAGACTGTGGATTCTGGAACGGGCTGGTTACCGGGTGGTTACCAGTCACACAGCATCCGAAGCATCTGATCAGCTCAAAAGGGAGGACTTCGAGTTGGTGGTCTTGTGCGAATCCATTCCCGCGAGTGACGTGGCTCATATAGCGCGTGCCGCCAAGAGCCTGCCCAGGGCGCTGCCGGTACTCTCGTTCGATGCGGCGCTTCGTAATGATGTTGATGTGCGCCTGGCCAGCCTTGAAAGTCCGAACCTGCTGCTCAAGAACGTGGGTGAGCTGATCATGCGCGGTCACCGGCATCCGGAACTCAAGAGCGATCTGGTGGCTTATGCCGATGCGGAGCGGCGTCTGATTCACGTTTCTGACGGTGTATGCCAATTGCTCGATTATCCGCGCGAAGACCTCATCGGCATGAGGGTGGAAGAAATCAGTGAAGCGCCGAGCAACAAAGTCGTTGAGATGTTCAAGAGCTACATCCGCGAGGGAGACCAGTCAGGCCCTTACATATTGAAGAAAAGCAATGGCGAAAAGATCCTGATTCGATACCAGGCCCGCATACTTGACGACGGCTGCATGGTGTCGGAATGGGAAGTTCTTCCGGCTCTAAATTAGCGGCCCTCCGTTCCTGAGGCTTCACTTCGGTAGAATCAATGTAGAAACAATCAGTTCCCGGAGAACATATTGGGTCCAAATTCTACTGAAGCAGTCCGAACAGAATCTCTGGTTCGCCACTACACGCTTGGGGATTCTGTAATTCGCGCTGTGGACGGGGTCTCGCTTTCCATCAACAAAGGTGATTTCGCAGCGCTGCTGGGCACTTCCGGCTCCGGCAAATCAACATTGATGAATCTCATCGCCGGACTCGACCGGCCAAGCTCAGGCGCCATTACAGTTGACGGGCAGGCTCTCGCAGAAATGAAGTCTGCGCAGCTTGCAGAATACCGGCGACACACGGTAGGCATGGTGTTCCAGTCATTCAACCTGGTTCCCACCATGACTCTGAGTGAAAACGTAGAACTGCCAATGCGCTTTGCCGAGGTAGATCGCAGTGAAAGAAGTAATCGGGTCAACGAAGCTTTGCGGCGCGTGGGGCTGAGTGGAAGGTTTGCCCATCGTCCCAGTGAGATGTCTGGCGGGGAACAGCAGCGGGCGGCGCTGGCCCGCGCCCTTGTCAATCGTCCGAAGATCCTGCTGGCTGACGAACCTACGGGCAATCTCGACAGCAAGACTGGCACGGAGATCATGAACCTGATCCGCGAATTGAACCAGACCCTGAATATGACCATCATCATGGTCACTCACGAGCGCGCACTGGCCGAGCGCTACGCCAACCGGCTGCTCTTTTTGGGAGATGGCAGGTTGTTGGGCGAAGATGCCAACGTGCCCGGGAGTGTGCAATGAAGGCTTACGATCTGGTGGAGCTTGCCGGACGCAACCTGCGCGAAGCCGTCCTGCGCAATTCACTTACGACTCTGGGCATCGGTGTTGGCGTGGCCTCGCTGGTAGCCATGCTGTCTCTGGGAGTGGGCCTGCAGCGGCTGGTTTCCAGACAATTGGGAAGATCTGGCTTGTTCGATTCCGTCATCGTTACCTCACGGCAGGATTTTCGCGGCGAGCGGCAGGCGCGCACTCCGGAAAAGTCGGGCGAAATCAAAATCCTCGACGACACGGCACGCAGGAATTTTCAGCAGCTTCCCGATGTCGCCGAAGTGTATCCGGACGTGAGGGCGGTGAGCGAACTTCGCTTTACTGCTCCCGGCAAGCAGGAAGAAACCCATTTCGCCGTGGTCGCCGGACTGCCTATGTCTGGGCGCAAGAGCGATGTGTTCGACGAATTACAAGGAAGCTTCTTTTCTTCTGGTAATGCACCGGAAGCGATCATACTGAGCGACTTTGCCCGCGACCTTCTTGATCTACCTACGAATGTCGCACAATCAGACCAGAAGCTGACCAGCGAGCAAGCCGGCCAGCTACTGAATAAGCAGATGGTGCTGCGCTATGCCGAACGCCAGGCCAATAGCGGGCAGACCGCCGGCTGAAGCAGACCCAGCTACGGCCCAGGCAGGAAACTTCAGCGTAGTGCGCAAAGAGCAGAAGATAAAAATCGTAGGCATCGTCAATGCTGAGCCTTATGGCGCCGGACGCGGCAATCGCGCCCGCGTGCTGCTGCCCATGGACTTCGCCGAATCGCTCAATATGATTCAACCTGCTGACCTGCGCAATCTGATGCGTCCGGCTCAAGGCAAGAGTTACGTGGCCTTGATTGTGCGCGTTGCCAGGAGCAGCAAGGTATTGGAAGTGGAAGACGCCATCAAGAAACAGGGCTACGCAACATTCTCCATTCTCGACGCTTCGCAGGGCATTACTCGCTTCTTTACCTTCCTCGATCTGTTTCTGGGGATATTCGGCAGCCTGGCGCTGGCGGTGGCATCACTGGGCATTGTGAATACGCTGGTCATGGCGATTCTGGAACGGCGGCGTGAGATCGGCATCATGAAGGCCATTGGCGCCAGCGACAGCGACGTACAAAACATTTTTTTCTTTGAGGCCGGATCTATGGGCCTGCTGGGCGGCGCGCTGGGGGTTGCGCTGGGCTGGACCATTGGACGCGTCATCAACCTGGGCACCAACATCTACCTCCAGCGACAGGCCATCAAGCCAGAGAATTTCTGGTATGTGCCGTGGTGGCTGGTGGCCGCAGCGCTGGGCTTTTCCATCGTGGTAAGCCTGCTGGCGGGTTTGTATCCGGCGGCCCGGGCGGCACGGCTCGATCCCGTAAAAGCTCTCAGGCACGAATAATGGCAATCACCACGGAGGCGCGGAGACACTGAGAAAAGCAAAACAATTTTGGCGCGAATCAACGCTGGTCCAGGCAAACGGAACGAAAAAACAGGTGCTTAGAGGCCTGAAGATTTGTCTGGTTCTGTTCTGTCTTGTTTTTTTCAACATTCCTGCCTTGGCTGCCGGACGGGTGGAATGCGGATCGGTCAAGAGCCGGTTTGTGCCGCATCCAGTCAGTTATTGTGCACTGCTGCCTCCCAGCTTTGATTCTCAGCCTGCAAAGAAATTTCCAGCGCTTTATTTTCTGCACGGACTCAACCAGGACCAGACTTTTCTGGTTAGCAGCGGCGCATGGAACATTATCGAAGACGCGCAGGAGCAAAAGCGCATCGGTGAATTCGTTGTAATCACGCCCCAGGCGGACAATAGCTTCTACATCAATTCCAAAGACCACCGGGTCAGGTACGAAGATTTCTTTGTGCATGATTTCATTCCTCAGATGGAAAAGCATTTTCACCTGATGACCACGCGCAATGGGCGCGCCATCTCCGGAGTGTCCATGGGAGGCTACGGCGCTTTGCGGACGGCTTTCAAGTATCCGCAAATGTTCGTCTCGGTCTCCGCTCACATGCCGGCGCTGCTGGAGAAGCTACCGAAAGGGTCGAATGAAGTTGGACTTAACCGCTACCTGGGTACGGCGTTTGGACGTCCTGTGGATGAAGCTTATTGGAAAGCCAATTCGCCCTTCGTGTTTGCCAGGACGGCAAACCTGCGCAACCTGAAAATTTATTTTGATTGCGGAGACCAGGACGATTTCGGCTTCGACGCCGGCACACGACAACTGGATAAGCTACTCACCGAGCGGCATATTACCCATATCGCGCACATTTATCCTGGAACCCACAGCGCAGAATTTGTGGCGCAGCACATGGAGGAGTCGTTGACATTTGATTCGCGCGCGTTGGGACTTACGAAGTGAGGAGTTGGATATATCGTAATCAGTAATCGGTGATCTGAAATGCAGAACCTCGAAAGCTTTAGCGCGTGAGGGCGGTAAAGACAGCCTGCATTTTGGGCCAGACGGCTGATTGAGGGTCAACAATCTCAAAGTGGCCGGTCTTCTCGAGTGTAATCAACTCCACCTTTTCCCCGGACTTCTTCTTGGCATCCGCATACCCTTTGCTGATTTCATAGGGCACTGCGTCATCGGCCGTGCCGTGCACCAGCTTTTGCGTAGCTTTTGGAATTGCTCGCTCCGCCGGTGAGGCTTCTCGATAGTGTTCCGGTACGTCGGTGGGTGAGCCACCCAGGAATTGAGCAACGGCGTCGTTACTCAAGTGCAGTTCCCAGCCGCGCCGCAGGTCCACCACGCCCGGCCAGTGAAAGCACGTGCTTTGCGTTCTTCTCAAAAGCTGCCAGGCAAAGAGCAAGCTGGCCTCCGGCAGAGTGCCCGGCGACACATAGCCTTTTCAGGTTCAATCGAAAAGCCTGTTCATGGCTCGAATTATGCAGGAAATGAAAGGCGCTGCGCACATCTTCGAATGTGCCCGGCCATCCCCCTCCTTCGTTGCCCAGGCGGCGGTATTCAATGTTCCATGTGGCAATGCCCGCTTTTTTCAGCGCCTCGCAAAGATGTCCGGCGTAGGTGAGGTCGTATTTCGCCCGCCAGTAGCCGCCGTGAATGAAAAAGACAACCGGGTGCGGCCCTTTGTCCGCAGGTATACGCACGTCCACAAATTGATTGGGATCACGACCATAGGGAAGGCGCGCGTCAGCAGCCGGAGGAGTGGATGAGAGGATGTCCATGAGCAGTATTCAGTAGCTAGTTGTTGGCACCTGGCTTGTTGCCCGAAACATGAAGAGTCATTCTAACCGCTTCTGAGAATACAAACCTTTTGCCCGCAGATCATCAAGAGCTGCACCCGCTGTTCCTCGTCCGTGTTACCCTTAAAAGTTTGCTATGCCACGCCCGCTTATTGCAGAGAACATCACTGAATTAGTTGGACAAACGCCTATGCTTCACCTGCGGCGTCTTGTTCCCAATGGAGCAGGCGATGTCTACGCCAAGCTCGAATATCTGAATCCCGGAGGCAGCGTGAAAGACCGCGCGGCTATCGGCATGATACAGCGCGCGGAAGCCGAAGGCCGGTTGAAGCCCGGCGGCACCATCGTTGAGGCCACTGCCGGCAACACCGGAATCGGACTGGCGCTTATCGGCGTGAACAAGGGCTATCGGGTGATTGTTTGTGTTCCGGAGCGATTCTCTGAGGAAAAGATCAAGATCATGCGGGCCCTCGGCGCCGAGGTTACCCGCACACCTGACGCTGAGGGCATGAGAGGCGCGATCCGCAAAGCCAAAGAACTGGCGGCCGCAATTCCCGGAGCATTCACCGCATTGCAGTTTGAAAATCCTGCTAACCCTGATTTCCACCACGACACCACAGCCCAGGAAATTTTTGACCAGATGAGCGGCAGAATTGATGCCGTGGTGATCGGCATTGGTACGGGAGGCACTTTCACCGGAGTCTCGCGTTTCATGAAAGAGCGGCTGCCGCAGGTGCATTGCGTGGCGGTTGAAACCCAGGGCTCCGTGCTTCAGGGTGGCCCGCCCGGACCACACAAAGTGGAAGGAATAGGAGCCAGCTTCATTCCCGCAACATTCGACGCCAGCGTGGCCGACGAAATCATTATGGTCAGTGATAAAGACGCATTCCAAACCGTAGCTGATCTGGCCCGCAAAGAAGGCATTCTGGGTGGATCGAGCGCCGGGGCCAATGTTTATGCGGCCATCCAAGTGGCGAAAAAATTGGGCAAGGACAAGCGCGTAGTCACCGTGATTCCCGATCTGGCCGAGCGCTATATGTCTAAGAATATTTTTGAAGGCGGACCTTCCTAAACCGCGGAACAGGAACGCGGGAAGATGCAGGGAAGAGATGCAGGAAAATTCATGACCAAGAAAACAGAACCAGGTTTTGCGACCAAAGCAATTCACGTAGGACAGGAGCCCGATCCTTTGACCGGGGCGGTCGGCGTGCCGATTTATGCGACCTCTACTTACATGCAGGAAGAAATCGGCAAGAACAAGGGATACGAGTACGCGCGCGTCTCCAATCCAACCCGTGACCGTCTGGAAAAGAATCTGGCAGCCCTGGAAGGTGGAAGTTCCGCGCACGTCTATGCCAGCGGCATGGCGGCGGTTACGGCCATCACACAGTGTTTTCTCAAGCAGGGCGACCATCTGGTGTGCGGGCACAACCTCTATGGAGGCGTGCCGCGTTTCTTCAACCAGGTGGTAGCGAATTATGGCGTTGAATTCACTTATGTGAATACCTCCGACGTGGCTGCCGTGAAGAACGCCATGCGCCGCAATACCAGGCTGATCTGGGTCGAGACGCCCACCAATCCGCTTATGTTCCTGACTGACCTGAGAGCAGTCTCCGCCATCGCTCACGAAGGCGGCGCAGAAGTTGTAGTGGACAATACGTTTCTTTCGCCCTACATGCAGTTGCCGCTCTCGCACGGCGCAGACATGGTCTTGCATTCCACTACAAAGTTCCTGAATGGTCATAGTGACGGGTTAGGCGGAGTGGTCGTGGCGACCAAACCTGAGCACGCCGAAAAGCTGGCGTTCATGCAAAAAGCTTCGGGGGGCATTCTGTCGCCTTTCGAATGCTGGCTTGTGTTGCGCGGAGTGAAAACCCTGGCCGTGCGCATGGTGCAGCACGAAAGCAATGGCCGCGCCGTCGCGGAATATCTGAGCAAGCACCCCAAAGTAAAGAAGGTGATGTATCCGGGGCTTCCTGACCATCCTCAGCATGAACTCGCGAAGAGGCAGCAGAAAGGCTTTGGAGCGCTGATCACCTGGGAGACTGGGTCTTTTGACAATGCCCAGAAGATGCTGCGCAAAGTGCGGGTGTGCACATTGGGAGAATCATTAGGGGGGGTTGAAACCCTGATCTCTCATCCGGCCACCATGACCCACGCGGCTCTCGGAGAAGAAGGACGCCGGAATATCGGCCTCACCGACGGCATGGTGCGTATTTCAGTAGGCATTGAAGATATCGAAGACATCCTTGCCGACCTCGATCAGGCGATGGCAGCCATTTGACGTCAACGATTCGAAAAACAGCGATTTAAAAACCTATGACGCGGGAGTGGAATTCATCGGCGTATCATTCGCTTTCTGATCCGCAGTACAGGTGGGGACTCAATGTGCTGCGAAAGCTGCAGGCGCTGCCGTTGCGCGGCAATGAGAATATTCTCGACGCGGGTTGCGGCACCGGACGCGTAACTGCGGAATTGATGCGCGCCTTGCCTGAAGTGCGGGTGACTGCCGTAGACGGCTCAGAGAACATGGTTTCAGAGGCACGAAAGACTCTGGCGGAATTCGGCGATCGCGTGACCGTAGAGCAATGTGACCTGCTGGAACTTTCATCGGCGAACAAGTTCGACGTGGTGTTCAGCACTGCCGTCTTTCACTGGATCAAAGATCACGACCGGCTGTTTGCCAATGTATTTCGAGCATTGAATCCGGGAGGCATTCTGCTGGCGCAATGCGGCGGTGGGCCTAACCTGCAACGACTTCGCGTCCGCACCAGCAAGGTGCTGCAATCACCCCAATTCAGCCCCTTCTTTCAGGGCTGGGAGCGAGTGTGGGAGTATCCTGACGCTGACCTGACGGCAATGCGTCTAAAACAGGCCGGATTCACTGATGTAGAAACCAGCCTCGAAGCGGCGCCTACCCCCATGCCCGACGAGGATACCTTCCGCCGCTTTTGCTCTACGGTGACTCTGCATCCTTACCTCGAACGTGTGCCGGAGGAATTGCAGAACCGCTTTCTTGATCCGATTGTGTCAGAGTTCGCTCAAGACAGGCCGGCTTTCATGCTCGATTACTGGCGGCTGAATATCTTGGCGCGCAAAGCAGTTTAGTTCTAAATCGGAACTCATCCTACAGGCTTTTACATCCCGGTCGAAGCCCTGACCATTTGCGTGAGCGGATTGCAAATATAATGATTCAGATACTGTTGCTGGAAACAGAACCCCAGCTACCGGAGTCTCCATGAGCTCACACAAACAGGAAATCCAAAGCCATCCGGAAGCGTCCATGCCCTTGGCCAGTAGTGGCTTGGAAGACGAGAAATTCCAGGCAGGATGGGTTGAGTGGATTATTGCCAGCTATCTTGTTGGAGCAAGCTTCGAAAACATGCTGCGAACCATGCGGCAGTCCGGGTTTTCTGAAGCTTATGCATCCGCAAGGCTGATCGAATACGGAAGAAGCAGCACGGTCAAGGCTGCACAGAAAGCACTGGCAGTCCAGCGAAAAGCGGCAGACATTCTGGAAGCGCTCAGCAAGCTGGAGCATAAATCTCCATACAGCAAACAAGTGGACGTGGTGCGGGACCTCTCCGCAGCTGATTTCTACCGCGACTATTTTTTCAGGAATCGTCCGGTGGTAGTGCAGGGAATAGCTTCAGAGTGGAAGGCTGTGAAACTCTGGACGCCGCAATATTTCGCGAGCCATTTTGGAAATCATCAAGTGGAAGTTGTGACCGGACGCAACACCGATCCGGACCACGAATACCATTTCCAGGAGCGCAAAACGCAGATGACGATGCGCGAGTATGTGCGCATGGTGGAAGAAGCCGGTGATACCAATGACTTCTACCTGGTAGCGCAAAACTATCTGCTGAGCCGTCCGGAATTCCAGGAACTCCACACCCACATCACCAGCTCGAATGGATATCTCGATGATGCCGGCCTGAGAGGAAAGGTGCGGATGTGGTTCGGGCCCAAAGGCACGATTACGCGCCTGCATCATGATTCCGCGCCCATTGTGATCGCGCAGATTTATGGCCATAAGCAGGTGAAGCTCATCTCTCCTTTCCACCTGAAAAATGTCTCCAGTGATGGAGAATGGCTGTGCACCATGGATCTGGAGCATCTGGACTATTCCCAGTTCCCGAAAATGAAGAATGTTGATGTTCTCGACGTAACACTTGCGCCGGGAGACCTTCTCCTGCTCCCCCTGGGATGGTGGCATTGGGTCAAGGCCCTCGATGTGAGCATCTCGCTTTCGTTAGATAACTTCTATGTTGCGAAAGAAGAGATCGAGATGTCGTGGAAGCGATAGAGCGTGTGTGAGAACTGAATTTTGTACCGGTTAACGAGACATGTATCAGCCTGGGTGATTTGAAAGTATTGCAGTCCCGCCCCGCGGGACGTGTGAAGCTAGCCCGCCGTTTCAACGGCGGGCAACTAGATGGATGCTGTAACCACGAAATTGAATTCTCACAGCCCTGGGATAAATGAAACAACGGGCACTGTTCTGGAGCGCTCTCAACTTCTACTTCTTCCGTTGCACAAGAAAATGCGCCAGCTCTTTCAATGTTCCGGCGCGGGCGCCGAAAGAGTCCAGCGAGTTGCACCCGGAAACAATCAGCGCGTCGGCCTGCTGCAAGGATCTCTCGACGCCAAAGAGAGCTGGATAGGTAGCTTTCTCTGAAGCCGTATCTTTACCTGCGGTCTTGCCAAGCTGGTCTGAGGACTGGGTCACATCGAGCACATCGTCTACGATCTGAAAGGCCAATCCAATGGCGCGGCCGAAATCGCGCAGGCGTTGAATTTCTACCAGAGAGCCTCCACCGTAGATGCCGCCTGTAACCAGGCTGGCGGTAATGAGCGCGCCGGTCTTGGAGCGATGGATATATTCGAGGGTGGCTGCGTCAGGTTTGTGGCGTTCGGCTTCCAGATCTTTCACCTGTCCTCCAATCATCCCATCCACCGTACCCGTGCCGCGCGCGACCTCTTCGATAATTCGTACCCGGGCCTCCGCCGGACATTTCAAACGCGCCAGCACTTCATAGGCCTGGGTCTGTAGGGCGTCACCGGCAAGTATGGCGATAGCTTCGCCGAAAACTACGTGGCAGGTAGGTTTACCGCGGCGCAAATCATCATTGTCGAGCGCCGGCAGATCATCGTGAATCAGCGAATAGGTGTGCAGCATTTCCAGAGCGCTGCCTAACTCTTCGATGCCTTCCGGCAGTTTGCCGGAAATCATGCGCCCGGCTTCCATGCACAGAATAGGGCGCACGCGTTTGCCGCCGGCAAACACGCTATGCCGCATTGCCTGATGAATGGATTCGGGCCGCTGCGTGGCAGCAGGTAGTAGCTTTTCCAGGGCCAGATCAATGAACCGCTGTCCCCGCTCCAGAGTGTCTTTCAACATGAATGATTGAGTATAAAACAGCCGCCCAAGGGCTTACAGATGGCAGCAGTGTGCCTCTCCTGGCTTGTGCCATCATGGGGCTTGCGCATCCGGCTTGCAGCCAACGGATCGTGCAGAGAAAGTCCACTTACATAAAAAAGGAGCGCATTCAGCGCTCCCTTTTGCTTTGGACGGGAGGAGCGAACAATAGAGCCTTTACGCTGCGTGAGCGTGGGACAAAGGTTTGGTCTGAGTTGCGGCCAGCACGATGGCCCGTACGTCAGAATTGTGGCAGCAGTCGGCGGCGCCAGCCGCCAGAGCCGCAGTCCACATTTGTTCATCGGCAAGGCGATGGGTGCAGACAATAGTGGTTCCCCTGAATTCCTTATGCAGCCTCTGCACTTGCTGCATGTCCGCCAGTTCAAGATCAACAATCACTACATCCGCGCGGTGCCTGGAAACCGAATTCCGTAATTCAGCGATGTCGCTGGCTTTATTGACTACACGAAAATGGTTATAGAGCGACTTCGCCAGGAAGTCAGCGGTGTTGGCGTTACTCTGTGCGACTACTACGCTTAGAGGCTTCATCAAGCAATCCCTCCTCAGGGCTAGGGGACGAAAGCAGTGGTTGCTTAACCCAGCTATGGTCTAACAAATTGAATGCTGCGGGGGCAGGTCCGCAGGTCTAATGGAAAACTACTTTTTTGGTGAAGCCGATACGCGCTCGGCAGCGCTGTCGTACGGCTCCGGCTGCAGCTTTCCGTTTTGCTTGAGGAGAATTTCGACCTTGCCTTCAGCTTCTTCCAGTTCTTTGCGGCACGAAGCTGATAGCTGTACCCCTTCTTCGAAGAGCTTCAAAGCCTGTTCGAGCGGCACATTGCCTTTCTCGAGGTCATCTACAATTTTTTCCAGGCGCTGAAGACAGTCTTCGAATCTAGGCACTGGGCCTTAACTCCAGAAACGATTTTACCCCGGAATGCACGAGCTGCTTTGGAAATTTTTGACTTACTTCCTGTGGAATTTCTAAAACTGCTGCACTGCTTGTGCAGTGATTCCGGGTTCAGTTGTAACTGCTACGTGCAGCACAACTTACATTAATAATCTCTAATCCGAGGGCTTGGGGGAAACCGCTCAAAGGAGACAACTTTGATGTGCGATCAGGACTGATTAGACGCAGCTGCTCACCACCAATGCCGTAAGGTATTTTCCTTAAATATCAGGAAAATTGTGCTGGGCAAAACCGCTGAGTTTTTATCGGCCTGCAGAGGCCGGACTCTGACTTTCCAGTACCTCAATTGCAGAAGAGTAGCGGCCCATAGGCGCCGAGACCTGTGCCCCCTGCACCAGTCCGCGAACCTGCTCAAGCATCTCACGGGCAATCCTGATGCCCTCGGCTCGCGCCAACTCAGCATTGGGAGCGCGGCCCATGCGCTCGATAATGGAATCAGGCACCGAGACGCGCAATTCGTTCTTCATGAATTCCGCATTGCGCACACTGATTAGCGGCCAGATTCCGGCGAGCACCGGTATACGGCAATGCTCAATGCGCCGCAGGAATTTTTCCAGCAGGGCCGTATCAAACACAGGCTGAGTTACAGCGAAATCTGCTCCGGCCTCCACTTTGTATTCAAAGCGGCGGACCTCTTCATCCAGATTCACCGTGCCCGGGTTGGCGCCCACGCCGATCAGAAAACCCGTGCCCGTGCCGATAGGATTACCACCGATATCCAGGCCGCAATTCAGATTACTCACAATGTTGACCAGTCCAATGGCATCCACATCGAAGACCGCGGTGGCGTCAGGATAGTTGCCCAATTTTGGCGGATCACCGGTAATGCAGATCAGGTTGCGGATACCGGTGCTGAAAGCGCCCAGCAATTCCGACTGCATGCTGAGTACGTTGCGGTCGCGGCAGGTGAAGTGCAGCACCGTTTCGATTCCTACCTGCTGCTGTACCAGAATGCACAGCGCCAGATTGCTCATGCGCGCCGAAGCTCGCGGGCTGTCGGGAATATTGATCGCATCAATTCCCGCTTCTTTCAGAAACCGCGCTCCATCAATCTCTTTGCGGAAATCAACGCCTTTGGGCGGCACGATCTCTACCATGGTCACGAACTCGCCCATGGCCAGCTTTCTGCCTACCATGGAGCGTTGCGCCAGGGCCGGAGGAATCAAGCTGGCTTCCCGCTTGCGTTCGGTGGCCACCGTAAAGCTGCTGGCGCGCCCTTTCACATCCGCGGCCCGCAAGGCCGATTTCATTGACTTGATGTGTTCCGGCGTGGTGCCGCAGCAGCCGCCCACAAACGAGACACCGGCGTTCACGAACTTGCGGGCGTAGCTGGCCATGTATTCCGGCGAGCACAGGTAGATGTTGCGGCCTTCTACGCTGCGCGGAATGCCGGCGTTAGGCTGGGCCGACAAAGGGCGGTCGGTGACCCGGCGCACACGCTCAATTGCTTCCAGCATAGCCACCGGCCCTACGCTGCAATTGCAGCCAATCACGTCCGCGCCCCACTCCGTGGCTTTCACGGCAAAGGTTTCAGCGCTGGCGCCATCCAGGCAATTGCCTTCTTCATCAATGGTGGCCTGGGCCACCAGCGGCAACTGTGGCGCTATCTCACGGGCGGCCAGAATCGCCTGGTGCAGCTCTTCCAGATATCCGAAGGTTTCCAGTATCAGCAGGTCAACTCCGCCTTCCGCCAGGGCGGCGATCTGCTCCCGGAACGATTCGCGGGCTTCTTCGCGGGAGATTTTACCCAGCGGCTCAATGCGCAGCCCAATCGGACCTATGGAGCCGGCCACCAGCACTGACTCTGCCTTCTTTTCATTGAAGGCATCCGCCGCTTCCCGCGCCAGCCTTGCGCCTTGAAGGTTGATCTCGCGGACTTTGTCTGTGAGTCCATGGCGCGCCAGCCGAAAGGAATTCCCGCCAAAGGTGTTGGTCTCAATGACCTCAGCCCCACAGTTCAGGTAATCCTGATGGATGCCGCGAATCAGGTCAGGCTGGGTAAGGTTCAATTCGTCGTAGCATTTGTTGATGAAGACCCCTTTCGCGTAGAGAAGGGTGCCCATCGCCCCATCACATAAAAGCGGGGCCTGTTTAAGTCGCGTTAAGAAGTCTTCTGCCATTGAGATAAGGAAGTTCCTCTGCAAGAATATCGTACTGCCAACGTTCTAGCTATCAGAGGACGACGGAAATCCCTCTGTTATAATCGGCGTTTCAGCACAATGAGATCAATAATATCGGCTCTACTTAGAGAGATGCAGCCCGTCCGCTGTTTTCAGATGGTTGGGGCTCTTCTACTGGTTACCCTTATGGCCGGCTGCGGCGGGTCTTCCAGCTCTTCTTCTACCCAGGCGACCACCACCGGTCTGAAAAAGCGCGCTCTTATTTCCAATCAGACGGCCGGCACAGTCATTATCGAAGACGCGCAAAAAGATAAATTTTCTTCTTCCACTTTGCCGGTTTCCGGAGCTTCGAAGATGGTGACCGCCGGAGGGGCTACGGCTGTTATCGAGGCCGGAGTGCCGAACATCGCCATTATTACCAGCAGCAACGAACAGGTGGCTACTCAGCCGGCCATCTCTGGCCCCGCGGATGATATTGCTATCAGCTCTGACGGTAAAACCGTTTTCGCGGCGGTCCACAATGCAGGCATCGTGGATATTGTGACCAGCGATGGCGTGGTTACGCCTGTTACAGTTCCCAGCCCCATTCGTCTGGTGTTGAGTCCCAATAACACCAAATTGCTGGTGTTCAGCGATACTCCGCCAATTCCGCCTCCCGCGACCAATACAGGCGTTTTTTTTGTTATTGATGTCGCCAGCAAGACGGTGTCATCAGTGGCCGGCCCTGTTCTCGATCAACCCTTTAACGCGGTTTTCAATGGCAGCGAAACTTCGGCGTTCATCTTGAACTGCGGCGCGGAATGCGGCGGCACGTCCGCCAGCGTAGTGCTTGCTGACTTTTCCACACCCGCCACTCCCGGCTTCGCAGGCCCCGCGCTTGTTTCCGGCGCAACTGTTGGATTGATTAGCGGGTCCACTCTTTTTGTAGCAGGTACGCCCCCCGGCAGCTCTACAGGAACTTTACAGGCCGTGAATATCAGTAATCTGGGTGTAGGTGCGCCCATTGCCATTCCCAACGGGCTGCATACCAAAATGAGTCTTACCGGCAACGGACGCCTTTATATAGGCTCTTCCACTTGCACGCCCGTGAACGATCCTTCCACAGGCCAGACACACGGATGCCTTGCCATTTTTAATACCACTTCCAATACCGCAGTTATTCCAGAAGTGCCTTCCTTACGAAGCAGCTTCGATGTGACCGGACTCCAGCCGATTTCCAACCGCAACATCATGTATGTGGTCGAAGGCGGGGAACTCGACATCTACGACACCACCAAAGATGCGCTGCTCCCAGCCACGAATCAACTTGATGTGGTAGGCAAAGCAGTGGACGTGGTGCAGATAGATCCGTAGTCACTAAACGGAAGGTCTCGGCGATCCCATGGAGTATGAGGAAAGCGTGTCACCTTGGAGCCGTAAGGTAGCTCTCAAAACGCCATGATGATAAGAACGGAATTGTTTCGATTGAATGGCGCCGTCGAGCGTGATCCGGCCATCGATAGTTGGATGAGAGAGCATGCAGGTGAATTGGGAGCCATCGCGCAGAAGTGGTTTGAGGTGATGCGAAATTGCGGAGACGAAGTCCGCGAGGTTTTGCATGACGGCTGTCCGACTGCGTGTCTTGGAGACGTCGCCTTTGGCTACGTCAACGTATTTACGTCCCACGTGAACGTGGGGTTTTTTCAAGGCGCATCGCTGCCCGATTCGGCTCGCTTGCTTCAAGGGTCCGGCAAATTCATGCGGCATGTGAAGTTGAAGCCAGGAACGGCCGCAAACGCCGCAGCACTAAGAAGGCTCATCGAAGCTGCGTACTCGGACATAAAAGCGCGCATTGAACACGGGTAGCTCAGAGAAACGGCTGCCGAGCAGCCCTTTCAGGGCTGCCTAACTCTGGGTTGTAGACCAAACTCGCGCCGTCTCCGAAACTCTAACGCAACCACTACTAACCGCCGCTTTTCTCAGGCACCGTAATTTTTGCGTTCGTGCTGCCGATCAGGCCGGTGCGGTCGTCACGAACTCCTAATCTCAAAAAATAATTGCCCGGGGCCAATTCGAATGATTGGCGGCAGGGAAGATGGCTCTGCATAACCCGGTCGTAGATATCTGGCTTAAGGTCGGCATTAATCGTTCCGGCTTCTGTTTTCAGAGGCTTTCCTTTTTCCGAGTAGACCTCAACTGCGCAGTCCACAGTGGCGTGCTGCAAACCATCGTCGCCTTTGTCAAAGGCCAGAGCGTGCGGATCTATGGCAAAATTCACCACTACCTTGTTCCCGGTTTTTTCCGATGGCGGCAGCACGCCGGCTTCAAACAGAAGCGCGGTAGAAGCGGGAAAATCCGGATTCAGTGCCTGGCCGAAATCGCGGGCGCGACTATCGGAATCGAGTTTGGCATAAGAGGCCGGTTCAGCCGCGTAGTATCCGAGGCGGTAGCGCAAAGTTATTCCAGGCCGGTCAACCTTCACCTGAATTTTGCGGAACTTGCCGTCCCATTTTTTGTCTTCAGGATAATAAGCCAGAGTGTAGTAACTGGAGCCGTCTTCCATGCTCTTGAGCACCAGCTTCTGAAAATCGTTATTGTTGTAAAAGGCGCGGCCACCTGTTTGGTCTGACAATTCAGTCATGGTGTTGTGGGTGGCGACAGAAACGTTTGCGTCGTGCGATAACTCTTTATTGAGCACAGACTGCGAGGTATAACGCGCTCCGTATGGATCGGTGATATTTTCCGGTTCGTAAATGGTATTGGTGGTGACGCCGCGCACATCTACTGCGTATACAGCGACCTGCGCATTGATCAGGGCATCGGCGACTTTGGCGAGTGGCAATGAGTAACTTCGCTGGGCCCGCGCAGAAATGGCGCCCAGTTTAGTCTCCGGCAAAATGGTTAATGGGAAAGCTTCAGAAACCCAGATCAGGTTTTTTCGTCCCGGATATCCCGCCAGTGCACGCGCCAATGAGTTCAATGATTCCAGCGTGTATTCAACCCGCAAATCGGTGCGGTTCGATTGTTGCTCTTCAATGAATGCTTTCACCCGCTCTACAAGAGCGGGTGGCATTGCCGCGAGAATGGCCGGAGGTATGAACATCTCCCGGCCCGTTCCGCTGGGGTTGTCTGTAAGTATGGCGGGCTGCCCATGGAACTCTTTTAAAGCCTGCTGAAGCAGGGCAGGATCACTGGTGAAATCCTGCAATAACCGCAATTGCTGTCCCATCAGATACACCGCCACAGGCCGGCCGGGAGGCAATTTCGTCAGGAGCTTAACCATGTCTTCTCTGACCTGCTTCTGGTTGCGCTCGTTGGTATTCAACCCATCGAGCAGAACCACATTCAGCGCGGAACCGGTTTTATAGCTGGGAACGTTGGTGAACACATTGTCGGCAACATTACGGCTGGATGCTGGGGCCGATGGTTGCAGCGATGTGGTTGCACCGGCAGGTTGACCCTGAAAGCTGAAGTCTCGAACCTGTTGCTGCTTACCTTTTTCGAAGATCTTGAAGTCGGTACTCTGCAAGTCAGTCACCGCACGGCCCTTGCTGTCGGATGCGACTACATCTACCACCACCAGTCGTGTGGTGCTCTTGAGGACCGTTGCCGATTCGTGGACAGGCTGGGAGTCGGTGGAAGCAGGAAGAGGAGTTTTATCCTGAGCTATGGCAACTCGTATTGAAAAGGAACTGAAAATCAGGATCAGGCTGGTGAATGGCAGAAACGACTTCCGACGATGCGGCATGAAAGCACCTCAGCGATACTGTGTGCACATATCGTGCCAAAACCTGGCCTATAGGAACGTGGTTTTTGCGGTCTATTTTTCGCTCTCGCTGAAGCCAATGAGAAGAAATGAGAAGAACGGTGCTTTTTCACCAGCAGGGGTGGCTGTTTTCGGCCATTAGGAATGGCTTTTCATCACCTGGCCATGGCCGACAACCAGAGCGGAAGTCTACTAACACTAGATAGAGCTATCCAACTTCTATCATGGAATCAGTGAACCACAGGCGCGCGGAACGCTACGCCGTTTTTCTCGTTTGCCTGCTGGGTCGCAGGAACATCAAGATCGGCGATAGCTACTTTTTTCGCGGTGTGCTCGTTCAAGATCCACAGCGTGGGCCCGGCGACTGCGTAATTCTGAATGGTCATCTGATGGCCGTCGCGGAACACCAGAATCGTGTTGGCGGCTTCCGGCGTAGCGGACAGCCGCTCCGGAGGTGAATTCCGCGCCTGTTCACGCCGCATTGTATCTTCACGCATCGACTCTACTTCATCGGTCAGTCTTTCCACTTCAAAAGCGAGTTCGCGGTTGTTGCCTTCATCGTTACTCACGACCACCGGCTGGGGTTCTGGCTGCGCGGCATAGTTATACCCGAAATCGTTAAACCCGTAATCGAAGGGATACCACGGCAGCACCAGGCCCGAATTGAAGAAGCCGCAATTGAATGAATCAAAGCAGAAACTGTTGTTGTGGAAACGGTGGTGGCGATTACGGAATCCGAAGTGGACGTTGTTTCCGAACCCATTTCTGAAATTCCCATTGCTGAAAACGACGCCGCGGTTGCCGGAGACAAAGCGCGTTTGCGAACCAAACTGCCGCACGCCAGGCCAGGACGGGCGCTGAAGCCAACTCTTGCCGCGGGAGCAGAGCGCATTCCAATTCTTGCGGAAGGCGCCGAGACGCGCGCACCCATAGAGCGGGCCTGTCCTTGAGCGGGAAGAACTGCGAGGGAGGCAAAAGCAACTCCCCAAAATGCTGTGGCGAGAAGCAGCCGTTTCATACTCGTAAGTCTAGCAGAAATCCAGAGTGGAAAATGTTAAGTGTTATTCAGCCTTGGGGCCGCCTTCAGATCTCCCGGCACTGCCATCAGCCGTAAATCTCTGGTTGCCAGCTCGGTAAAATCCGCTGCTATAATTTCGCGGCCATGAGAAAGCTACTCTTGATCGTTGTGTGCGGTCTGATGATCCCTGCCGCATCTGCTCAGAAAACGCACAAAACCAGTTCTGCTGTTTCCCGGTCCAGCGCGGTCTACCCCATTGAAGAAGGTCTGGTAGACGCCAACGGGGTCTTCATCTACTACACCGCCATGGGCAAAGGAGACCCCTTGCTGGTTGTCCACGGCGGCCCCGGCGCATCGCATGATTATTTCCTGCCCTACCTGCTGCCGCTGGCCCGAACGAACCGCCTTGTTTTTCATTGACGAGCGCGGCTCCGGCCGTTCCGAAAAACTGCAAAACCCTCACGACTACACGGTCGAAAACATGGTGGAAGATGTTGAGGCCGTGCGCCAGGCCCTGCACCTGGGCAAGATCAATCTGCTGGGACACTCCTATGGCGGCGTTCTCGCACAGGCTTATGCGCTCAAGTATCAGAACAACCTGAACCACCTGATTCTGGGCAGCACTTTCTCCAGCACTTCTGCCATGAACCAGGTGCTGGCCAGAGAGAAGGCTGGCATGGACCCTGAAGCCCGCCAGAAACTTCAAACCCTTGAGGATGCCGGATTGTTCGGCAAGGGCAAGCCCTGGGAACGGAATCGCTATCCCGAACGACTACGCAGCACTGGCGTGGGGCGACGGATATTTCCCGTATCTGTATCAAAACCGTCCTGACCCGAATTACGATCCGCTGGCAGGGAACACCAGCACGTCATGGGACCTCTACCGTGAAATGTGGGGCTCGCATGGCGAGTTCGTGATTGACGGCAATTTGAAGTCGGTTGAGTACACTGACCGGCTTGCCACCATCCACGTGCCTACGCTGGTGATGTGCGGCGACCACGACGAATCCGATCCTTCACTGTCGCATACCATGAATGAGAAAATTGCCGGATCAAAACTGGTGATCTTCCCCAAGTCCGGCCACATGACGTTCGTTGATCAGCCGGATATGTTCATCAAGACAGTGAATGATTTCCTGCATTCGAAATGAAAACTAACCACCGAGACACAGAGACACGGAGAAAAAACTGAATGGGGATTGATTTATTGTGATCGTGACTGCCAAAAGTGCCAAAATTGAAAGGCAAGCACACGAAATAAGCAGGAAAACCTTTGCCTAAAAATAAAGATTCGAGATTAGTGCTACTGACAAAGAACCACGAAAGTATTTATCAGTGCGAATCAGTCCGATCAGTGAAATCAGTGGTGAGCTTTTGCGATTAGCTGTGCCGCTTTTTCGGCAATCATGATGGTGGGTGCGTTGGTGTTTCCGCTGGGGACAAACGGCATCACTGAGGCATCCACGACACGCAGATTCTGAACCCCGCAGACGCGCAATTCCGGATCTACAACCGACTCCGCATCTGTGCCCATCCTGCACGTTCCTACCGGATGGTAAAGCGTGTGTACCGCCTGCCGCACGTAAGCGCGAAGAGCGTCATCCGATTGAATATCGTTCCCGGGCAAAGTTTCTTTTCCACGATACCGGTCGAATGTACGCGCATGGGCCAACGACCGGGCCAGTTTGATTCCTTCTACCAGTACCTGGCAATCGTGGTCCTCAGACAAATAGTTGGCTCGAATGGCGGGCGAGTCCAGCGGATTGCTGGAGCGGAGCAGAATTTCTCCCCGGCTGTCGGGCCTGATCAGCGTCGGTCCGAACGTGAAACCATGTTTCGTGACCCGCTCCAGTCCATGATTCAGGTAGTACACAGCGCCGAAGTGAAATTGCAGGTCGGGCGTGTCACCGGCCTGTAAAGTCTTAACGAATGCTCCGGCCTCCGCCACGTTCGAGGTCAACGGCCCTTGCTTGAAGCACATGTATCGGGCCAGGTTGCGCAGTTTCTCGGCATTCAGCAGGGTCACCGGTTCTTTGCAGTCATACGCTACCGGCAACGCCGGATGGTCTTGCAGATTGCGTCCCACACCCGGCACTTCACACACGACCGGAATATCGAACTTACGCAAGTGGTCGCCACGTCCAATGCCGGAGAGCATGAGAAGTTGTGGAGAGCCAATGGCCCCTGCGCATAGAACCACTTCGCGTTCCACCCTGGCCTGTTCCGAACTCCCGCTGCCCGCCTGAAAGCTCACACCCACTGCGCGCAAGCGGTCGAACAGCACTCCAAAGACATGCACTCCGGTCTTTACGGTCAAGTTGCGGCGCTGCGTCGCGGGGTTCAGGAATGCAGCAGCAGCGCTGTGCCGCTTCCCATCTTTTTGCGTCACCTGGTAGAAGCCGAAACCTTCCTGCGAGGCTCCGTTGAAATCAGGATTGCGGCGGAATCCCGATTGTTCTGCCGCTTCCACAAAGCTCTGTGCGATGGGATTGATGCAGCGCAGATCAGCCACATTCAGCGGGCCGCCCACACCGTGAAAGTCTGAGGCTCCGCGCTCCTGGTTCTCAGAAAGTTTAAAATAGGGCAGTACTTCCTCATAGCTCCATCCCATGTTACCCATCTGCTGCCAGCGGTCGTAATCGCTGCGGTTCCCCCGGACATAGATCATGGCGTTGATCGAACTGCATCCGCCCAGAACTTTGCCGCGAGGCCAGTAAAGCTTGCGGTTGTCGAGATGAGCTTCAGGTTCGGTAAAGTACGACCAGTCACAGGGACCCTGAAACAACTTGGAAAAAGCCGCCGGAATGTGAATCTCCCGCTGTGAATCGCGGCCGCCTGCCTCCAGCAACAGCACTCGCACACTCGGATCGGCGCTCAGTCGGTTGGCCAGCACGCATCCTGCGGACCCGGCGCCCACAATGATGTAGTCGTAAATGCTGGAGGTCTCGCGCATGGATGAATTTCAGGAAGGCCCAGTATACGTTTTAAATGAGAAACGAAGTCGCGATTGGCTCTGCGAACAACTCCTTTTCTGTGCACGTCTAATTTCCGGCCATTTTGTAGCTTCCCGATTTCCCGATCATCCGATGCCCCGATTTCGAATATTTGGTTGTGGCTCCGCTACGCTGTGATCCAGTGGCCATCCTGGTCTTAGTTCGTTAAGACCGCCGCCTGTATATCAAAGCACGTGGAGACAAGGAAAAATGCGGCGCACCTATATCAAAACGAGAGCTGGACACTCTATTTACTGAAGCCTGAAAATCCCCCAAAGAAGTTCAGGTTCAAAGTTCTGATGCTTACTTCCGCTCCGAGGCGATTGGGGTTAAGGAGAGCGAAAGAAGCAAAGATTGGTAGCCCCCAGAAATATCCCTTCCACCAAAATGAAAAGCCCGGTCCTGGACCGGGCTTTTTGTTGCTGTCCACATCCGATTATTTCTCAAACGTCATCACCATGGCGTCACTGCCTGTTTGCTGCTTCCATTTCTGAAACAGCACCGCATAGGAATCGGTGATGTATTGATTTTCCGATATGCCGAGTTTGCCGGCGGCGGCATCAATCCATTCCGGCGTGCCTTCAATCTCTCCGAAATTTCCGATGGGGGTCTCGTCTACCACCACATGGCCTTTTTCGTCGTGCCACTCGGTGCGGAATTTTTCGTAGGCAAAGCCTGCTTGAAAACCTGCGGACTGCAAAATTTCGGTGAGGGCATCGCCATCCTCAACCCGGGTTTCAATCTCTTTGCGGGACTTGTGCCGGCCTTCGCTGCCCTTTGACTTGAAAGTCACCGTCCATAATTGGCCGTATTTGCGGATGCGCAGCAGTGAGCCCTGGCTCTTGAGAGGACTGCCGGGCAGGTCATAGAGGGTGTTCATCTCGTGTGTCCGAGGCGTCTTCAGCCGAAAACCGGATTGCTCCAACTTGACGTTGAGTGCCTGGAGATCGCCGATGCGGAACTTGATTTCGACTTCCTGGGCCATTAGGTTATGCCTGCTCCAAAGCCAGCGCCATGCCCATGCCGCCGCTCACGCACAGGGTCGCCACGCCACGGCGGGCCTTACGCTTCAGCATCTCGTGCAACATGGTGACGGTGATGCGTGCCCCGGTGCAGCCAATCGGATGCCCCAGAGCAATTGCGCCGCCGTTTACATTGGTCCGTTCAGGGTCCATGTGCAGTTCGCGGTCGCAGGCGATCACCTGTGCGGCAAACGCCTCGTTGAGTTCGATCAGGTCAAAGTCCTGTAGCTTCAGGCCGTACTTTGCCTCCATCTTCTGTAGCGCCGGAACTGGACCAATGCCCATAGTCCGCGGGTCCACTCCGGCTGAAGTCACGGCGGCAATGCGGGCGAGCGGTTTCAGATTGTTCTTTTTCACGAACGCCTCTCCTGCCAGCACCAGCGCCGCAGCGCCATCGGTGATGCCTGAAGAATTCCCGGCAGTCACACTGCCGGTCTTGGAAAAAACCGGGGCCAGTTTGGCCAGCTTTTCCTTGGTTGCGCCCAGAAAGGGATGTTCATCCTGGGTCATAGTCTCGGAGCCTTTCTTGCTCTCAATAGTCACTGGCGCGATCTCGTCTTTGAATCTGCCACTATGGATGGCCTGCTCGGCACGCTGCTGGGAGCGCAGAGCAAACTGGTCCTGCTCTTCACGGCTTATCTTGTATTCTTCAACCAGAACTTCAGCAGTTTCACCCATGACCAGTTTGCAGAGCGGACAGGAAAAGCCGTCGCGGTACATGCCGTCTACCAGCTCCTGATTGCCCAGGCGATAGCCCCAACGGCCTCCGTCAAGGTAGTAGGGAACTCGGGACATACTCTCTGTGCCTCCGGCTAGTACGCAGTCCATATCGCCGGTGGCAATCTGCTGGTATCCCAAGGCAATTGCCTGCACCCCCGAGGCGCAGGCTTTGTTTACCGTGTACGCAGAGACTTCTTTAGGGATTCCCGCGCGCACCGAAATTTGCCGTGCCGGATTCGGACCATTGCCTGCCTGACGAGCGCTCCCGAAAATCGTTTCTTCGATCTGCTCCGGCTGTATGCCCGCCCGTTCCAATGCGGCCTTGGCAGCCACGACACCCAAGTCAGGGGAGCTGAGGTGGGCCAGTTTGCCCCCAAATTTGCCAATCGGCGTCCTGACGCCAGAAATAATAAATACGTCTTGCAAGGCTTTTTACCCTCCAAAAACTCAGTTTAGCAGGAGAGAGCCCGCTCCCGCCCACCCCCCCTGAAACGGAGTAGCCAAGAGGTGAGTTGTTCAACTATTCCTTGAAGCCGGGCAATATTTCTATTCGAAGGTCATCTGTCGGTTTCAGACCAGGCCTAGGCAGCCTGCTCTAAGTGTCAGAATTAGCGGCTCTTACCTGCAACCAAGCTGATTGCCGGCAGTTTGGCCATGTATATGCACAAGATGATTTGCATATATTCAGTGTCCGGGCTGCAACTGTATCGCTTAGGGCGGACATCGTATTAGGTGGTATTAAGGTGGATCAGGCGATTATTGCCTACCACGCAAGGGGCAAAAAGGCAACGATTTTATTCTCTGGCCGAAATCGTTGAGGGTTGCTTTTGCCGTTCAAATCCATACAATTACAGGGAATGCTGTAAGGGGGACCCTAACGTTGTATCTCATAAGGAGTGTGAATGAACCGAGTCCTGTCCATTCTGATGGTGGCGCTTGTATTGGTCGCCAGCGTGGGGGCATCTTCGATTCCGAACCACCCCAAGTCCCAAGTTCCAACTAAAGCCAAGACTACGCTTTCAAATTCCGTGCCTAAGCCCTATCAGGTGGGCAATGCTTCCTGGTACGGCAAGAAGTTTCATGGCAAAGCCACAGCCAGCGGCGAAGACTTCGACATGTTCGAACTCACGGCCGCCCACCGCCAGCTTCCACTGGGAAGCTTTGTGAAGGTCACCAACCTCCGCAATGGCAAATGGATCATTGTCCGTGTCAATGACCGTGGCCCTTACGTCGGCCACCGCATCATGGACCTGAGCTACGGCGCTGCCCGCATGCTCGACTTCCGTGCCGGGGTAGAGAAAGTCCGGCTCGACGTAGTCGAATCTGAACCTCTCGCGGCTTCCAACCAGACCGTGGAGTAATCTTCGCCGCAATAAGCGAAAACCTGATCGAAAGTTGTTTTGGCATGGCTTATCCTCATTATGATGGATGGGCCATGCCACCAATATCTCTCGACGCGCCCGCCTCCGCCCGCGAACGGCTCATTGTCGCTCTTGACGTACCCAATGCCCATGCTGCCCAGTTATTGGTTACAAGCATTGGAGATGCTGCCGGATTCTTTAAAGTCGGGCTTCAACTATTCACCGCCGAAGGGCCGAATCTGGTGCGTGAACTCGTGTCTTCAGGACGCAAAGTTTTCCTCGATCTCAAGCTTCACGACATCCCTAATACCGTCGCCCATGCGGTGCAGTCGGCGACTGCGCTCGGTGTCCACATGCTGACCGTTCACGCCAGCGGAGGCGCTGAAATGTTGCGGGCGGCGGTTCAGGCTTCGAGCCAGCGGCTCTCGCTGTTGGCGGTGACGGTTTTGACCAGCTTGAACGATGACGATTTGCAACAGGTGGGTGTCTCCGGACGAACGCTCGACCAGGTATTGCGCCTTGCATCGCTGGCCCAGAGCGCCGGATGCAACGGAGTGGTCGCCTCACCGCAGGAGGTGGCGCAACTGCGAAAGACTCTGGGTGAAGGGTTTGGGATTGTCGTGCCAGGTATACGTCCTTTGGGCGCCGATAAGAACGACCAGCAGAGAATCGCAACCCCTGCCGAAACCATCCGCGCGGGTGCCAGTCATCTGGTGGTGGGAAGGCCCATCACCCAGGCGGGCGATCCGGCCCAGGCGGCGCGCGACATACTTAAGGAACTCGGCAGTGAATGAGCATGACCAGCAGCGGTGTTAATAGTCTGTAAACACTTCTTGACACCATGCGAGGTGGACGCAAAGAAAAAGTTAGTGGCCGTTCACCCGTACAGAATAAAATCACCGCGTAGCGAGGGCTTATGCGAATTGCGATCACGTTATTTGCCGGAATGCTTTCCGCTGGAATCGTAGCCGCCCAGCAGACCGATGCCGCTCGACATCAGGCCGTTCAACCCCAGGCCGTTCAGCCGGCTTCCGCTCAGCCGGCGCCAGCAACTGAGTCAGCACGGCAGATGACGCTGCCCGCTGGCACCAAGGTATTGCTGCAATTGAAGAGCCCCATTGATACCAGGAGCGCCCATGCTGGCGATGGCATCTATTGCCAAACCTCTTTTCCGGTCGCGGAAGACAATACCATTCTGATTCCTGCTGGAACTTATGTGAAAGGCAACATCATGCGGGTGCAGCGTGCCGGACGCGTGAAAGGCCGGGCCGAAATTCAGGTCCATTTCACCACCCTGATCTATCCCAATGGCTATAGCGTGGAATTGCCGGGCGCGCTGGACAGCACTCCCGGAGCAGAGCATCACACCGTTTCCGACAAAGAAGGAACAGTAAAAGCCGATGGGCAGAAAGGCAAAGACGCTGCGGAAGTCGGCACTTGGGGCGCTTCGGGCGCGGGCATCGGGGCGCTCGGAACCGGAAGCTTAAAAGGCGCAGCCATCGGTGGCGCGAGCGGGGCCGGGCTTGGTTTGATCAAAGTTCTCTTCAGCCGCGGGCAGGATGTTCGCCTTGAAACCGGCTCGTCGCTGGAGATGATACTTCAGCGTCCGCTCACACTTGACATTGCTCCAGCCAGCACCACTCACGGCGAAGTAGTTCCGCGCAGCGATGCCACTTCGTTGCAACCCACTCCCGCTCGCAGACCGATGGAAGCTCCTCAGAAAAGGCGCACACGGATCATGGGCCTGCCGCTGCCGAATTGAGAGCCTGGTTTACTTATTCTTGGGACTGAAAAGAACACGAATTTACTCATGCCGCAAAGACGCATAGTGCCGCTTCAATTTCACAGAACCGCCCAAAGAGCCTGCACTATTCATCACGCTGACTCATCATCATTTCAGGTTGACGAGACACGTTGGCTAATCCTAATCCACTCCAGTCCGGCAGGACGACCGAAAATAGCCCGGTCACGGAGCTTTCCGGATGCGCGTCTGTCGCGCATTCGGAAAGCGGAGTGCCGGGTAAGGAACGAAAAGACTTGCTTCCACTCTGCCGAAGGCCCGCGCGCAGCTCCTTCCTTTGGAGCGGAGCGCACTAGAACAATCTGTCGATGCCCCTACAACAATCCGCATTCCAAGATATGTCGGTTTTTGCTGATTGGTCGTGAATAATGCAGGCGATAAGAGGCCGGCATATGTTAACCGTTTCACCACTTGTCGTATCCTGACTCCAAGAAAACTGTACAGTCCTGTCATCCCGACCAAGGCCGAACGACGTAGGAGTGAGGGGCGTACGGAGGGATCCACGGGATGGCTGTCTCCACATAAGCTGTGACAAGGCGTTCTTGCGACCTTGCTTTTTTCAAATATGGGTGAGGGGAAGACACACGAAGGGGAATGGGTTAGCCGCCTACCCAAAAAGACCAATGGTTTGCTGCGCTCCCAAGTTGGCCATAACCAGCGAAACCTATGGCATCATGCATATTTAGCTGATGTGTTCTTCATATGATTATTCATTTTTCCTTCCTATTGAAGATTTAAAATCGTGATATTCGAAACATATTAAGTGTGTTCCGTCTTCTTCCTTTCAAATTTCAGTAGTCCCGCTACTTGCAATCTTCCATTTCTCATATCTTCTGTACAGCCTGATTCTTTAACTGACTGAATTTAAGGCGCTTGTTTCTGTGGAAAATTGGAATCCAGAATGCATTAAGAAATGTTAGCGGCTCGATCCCTCGATGTTTCGGGGAAGAGAACGCTTACCGTCCTGATAGAAATTACCAACCACTGAAGTGATTGAGAAGTTTGAAGGAGACAAGAGATGCTGAAGAAGGTAGCCCTTCGTTTTTCGATGCTGCCCCTGCTGACCATAGTTTTTGCCCTGTCAGCATTCGCCCAAAACACCGCTAGTATTAAAGGTAATGTTACCGATCCCTCGGGGGCTGCCGTTTCCGGCGCTAAGGTGACGGTCAAGAATAATGCTCAAGGCATTGAGCGCACCACCCAGACGAATGCTTCAGGCGATTACGAAGTTCCCGCGCTTCCTCCGGGACCATACACTGTGCAGATCCAGGGTCAGGGGTTCCAGACGGAACAGGCCACCAATGTAGTTTTGCAGGTGGCCCAGAACTCCGTACAGAACTTCAGCCTCAAGGTGGCCAGCACCACAGAGGTGGTGACCGTAGAAGCAACTGCTCCGGTGATTGAGAGCACCACCATGACTGTCGGTCAGACCATTAACCAGCGCACCGTGCAGGACATTCCTTTGAATGGTCGCCACTTTGTAGATTTGGCGCTGCTGATTCCGGGTACGGTCACCCCTCCTCAGAACGGCTTTTTGACCGCGCCGTTGCGCGGACAGGGCTCATTCGCATTCAACACCGCCGGCAGCCGCGAAGACGCGGTGAACTTCATGATCAACGGCATCAACCTCAACGACATGGTACAGAATCAGGTCACCTTTCAGCCGACCATCAACACCGTATCGGAATTCAAGGTTGATAACTCCACCTACAGCGCCGAATACGGACGTAACTCCGGCGCCATTGTGAACATTGCTACCCGCTCTGGCACCAACCAGTATCATGGCGAACTTTACGATTACCTGCGCAACAACTGGTTCGACGCGCGCAATGCTTTCAATCCCATCACCCAACCGCAGTCCCCCTTCAAGCGCAACCAATTTGGCGGCGATTTTGGCGGACCGATTTTCAAAGACCGCACCTTTTTCTTCCTGAGCTATGAAGGACTTCGTCATCGCCAGGGATTGACCACCACCAGCGATGTATTCAGCGATGCGCAAAGGAATGACATCATTGCCGGCGGAAGTCCAATCTCCAATGCAATTCTCGGCTTGATTCCACACGCAAATGGCGTGGATTCAAAAGGAAATGCCGCCTTCTTCGGATCGGCAACCGCTCCGGTAGATATTGACCAGGGTACGGCGGATATCAGCCACAAGCTGAGTGACAACGATAGCCTGCACGGATATTACGTTTATCAGCGCGATCTGCGCCAGGAACCGACTCAGGGCGCGAACATCCCCGGATTTGGTGACACCCGCGAAGGCCACCGCCAGGTTTTGACCCTGGGTGAAACACATACTTTCAGCAGTAGCCTGGTGAATGAAGCCAGACTGGGCGCCAACCGCATCCACATCTTGTTCACGCCCAATAATCTGACTGATCCTAATTCTTTGGGTCTGGGCAACATACTCGGCCCCAATCTTACGTTCCTGCCTACCATTGCGTTTTCTGATCTTGGCCTTACGTTTGGCGACGAACGGCAGTTCCCGCAGGGACGCGGCGACACCACCATCGTGTTGGCAGATACCGTCAGCTACATTCGCGGGCGGCATTCACTCAAGTTCGGAGGCGAGTGGCGCGACTTCCTGAATAATAATTTTAACGGCGACCCCGGCCAGTTGGTATTCAACTGCTCGCTGAATACGGTTACTTCTACCTGCAATGGTCCCGCGGCAAACGTGTTTGCTTTGGGCAAAGTCAGCAGCGCTGCCCGCACGGTGGGTAATGTTGCCAATCGCATATCGCAGGGGGCTCTCGACTTCTTCGCCCAGGACAGCTTCAAGCTCAAGTCGTACCTGACGCTGGAACTTGGACTTCGCTACTCCTGGAATATGACTCCGTCGGAAGCCGAAGGCCGGTTTGTGAACTTCGTGCCTGGACTCGGTAACGGCAGCATGCTGGTGCCCACTGATGAGCCTTATGCCCAAAACAATAAGAACTTCCAACCCCGCATTGGCTTTGCCTGGGACCTCTTTCACAACGGCAACACTGTGCTGCGTGGCGGCTACGCTTACCAGACTGATGAGCCGATCACCGGAATGGTGACTGGCCTGTCCTCCAACCCGCCGTTTGCGTTGCCTATCAGCGTGAACGCCGCAACCGCTTTTGCCGCTCTGGCGCCATCTTTCAATGGAACGCCTTCCACGGTTTCGCCGGTCATGGTGAATCCTGATTTCAAAGATGCCAATGTCCAGTCGTGGAACTTGAACGTCCAGCAGCAGATTACCCATTCAACCGGAATCATGGTTGGCTATTTCGGTACCAAGGGAACGCACCTGGAGATTGATCGAAATATCAACCAGTTCATCGCACTGGGCCAGCCAAATTCCGTGGCTACCCCCAATGTGCCGTTCTTCCAGTTGTCCCCGAACAGCCCCATCCTGCCCAACGTTCGCTTGGGCAATCCAATCACGGAGCGTGATACTAGTTCCACATCGAGCTATAACGCTTTGTGGGTCACCGGAAACAAGCGTATGAGCAATGGTCTCCAGTTCAACGCTTCTTACACCTTCTCTCATTCGATTGACCAGGCGTCCCGCAACTTGCAGGGAGTCGTGGTGCAGGACAGCAACGACATATTCACCAGCACCGGCAGTTCCGACTTCGACGCGCGGCATCGTTTCGTTGTCAATGCAATTTACGATGTGCCGTTCAAGGCTAACCGTATCGTGAGTGGCTGGGAACTTGCTCCTATCTACAGCATTCAGAGCGGTAACCCATTCAATGTGACGCTGGCATCAACAGCGATCACTGGTACGTCTACGGTGCGGCCCAATATAACCGCTCCGGTGATTATCACCGGCGACCCGCTGAGCCCCACCGGATGGTTTGCCAACCCTGGAGTCTTTGTTTCTCCGGGAAACAACTTTGGAATCGTGGGCCGGAACGCTTTTGTTGGTCCCGGATTTAGCGACCTCGATTTATCCATCATCAAGAACACAAAGCTGACGGAGCGGTTCAACACTCAGTTCCGTGTGGATGCTTTCGATCTGATGAACCATCCAAACTACGGGCAGCCCAACGGCAGACTTGGAACCACCCTGGGCGTAATCAATTCGACCCGTTTCCCAACAGGCGATTCGGGTTCATCACGCCAGTTGCAGTTCGCCCTGAAGTTGTTGTTCTAAACTTCAGCGGTCTGAATACCTGAAAGCGCACCGGTGCACCGGTGCGCTTTTTATGTTATGCAGAAGGAACATTGGTCGCAGGACTGTGCCTTCGCACCCGCCTTTCCTTGTAAAGCGCACGAATTTTCTCCACCTTGTAAAGTTTGGTTAAGTCTTTAAAAATCTTAATCCTACTCAGTAACATGCATTCTTTTCTCGACATCTGCGGCAACTCGGGGGAGAATAGACAATTCTGATAAAAAAGCGCCTACTCTGGAATTTAGATCTATTTTTCGGCTGGTCTAGGCTCAGGGTTTAGCGGTGAAGGGAAGTTGCAAATGAAGTCTGGCCGGCAGTGGTTGTGGGCATTGGTGGTCCTGTTAGGCACCGCCATGTTCGGCGCTGCGCAGGCCCCTGCTCCGGCCGAGGCAGACGCGCCTTTACCGCCCCAGCAACCTACGCTTGTAGACGATGATTTTCTGCACGTCAGCGGCGCGCAGGCCCAATTCGAAAGCGCCACCCAGATCTCAGAAAATGCCAAGGCGGCCGTCCGGCAGGGACGCGCTGTCTCGATACCTTACTTCAATAATTCTTTTGTCCACAAAGACCAGGCGTTTGCTTTTTCCACTGTCGGTAAAAATCCCAGGCGCGCCGAGAGCACCTGGATACCCACGCAGCTCATCCCGATCTCGATGTTTTTCGAAGGCTTTGCCGATCAGGACGGCAAGCCCATCACGCTGGACGTAACCCCGCTGCTGACCAGGTTCCAGAATTCGCCTGATTTTCGCGCGTCGTCTTATGGAACCGGATTCACGCAGTTTGCCGACGCGGTGCAGCGCGCACAGTTCTTTCATGGTATGGATCCCGATTGGCACACCATGCTGAACCCTCCGCGGGTGCTCACCCCGCTGACCATTGACGTGCCTCGCGGATCAGCGAATCTGTTTCGCAGCCGCACTACCGGCTCTGTGATTGCAGTTGTAGATACCGGATTCTTCGTTTCGCAACTGAATTCTATTATTCAACTGGAAGGCCTTGAGCCGGACTCTCTACCTATTGCGCTTACCAGCAATGTGCTGCTCGCGCCTTTGGCTAACGTGCAGAAGTGTTGCATTGTCGGTTTTCACACCGCGTTTGAAGCCGGCGAGCGTGACAAGTCTCCGGTGGTGCAGACGTTTGTCTGGGGAAGCTGGGTGGATGCCGGCGTTCTGGGTGCTGACTTTGCAGATGTAACAGCGGTAAGTCATGAAATCTCAGAATGGATGAACGATCCGTTCGGCGCCAACCTGGTGCCGTCATGGAAATTTCCGAACACTACCGGATGCCAGAACAATCTAGAGACTGGCGATCCTCTGGTACTGCTTCCTCATGCGGGCTTCCCGGTCACCATTGATGGCGTCACCTACCATCCTCAGAATCAGGCGCTCATTCAATGGTTCTCGCGCGAAGCGCCGTCTACGGCGGTGGATGGAGCTTACAGCTATCCTAATGAGGGCTTGCTGACTGCGCCTGCCCAGGCCTGTCCAGCGAAATAACGCCCGGCGAAAGAACGCTCTTCTCGACCGTCCTACATTCTCGCACGCTCGTTACTTCCTTTAAGCTGATCGTTAGTGGCCCGGAGAGACAATCCTGTCTTTACCGGACTAAAATGGTGGGTTGTTTGAAAAGAGGAGTCGCACATGCGCAAACGGCTGTTTTCGACGACCATCCTGATCTTTGTTGCGGTATTCGCCGCTCAGGCCTTCTCACCCAATCTTTATAAATTGAAGCAGAAAATCAATCTCGGCGGCGATGGCGGCTGGGACTATCTCACCTTCGATGCAAATGGAAAACGGCTCTTTATCTCGCGCGGTACGCGGGTCATGGTGGTTGATCCTTACAAGGGTTCCGTCATTACTGAAATTCCCAACACGCCCGGCGTACACGGAATTGCACTCGCCCAGGATTTGAATAAAGGATTTATCAGCAATGGGCGCGAAAATTCAGTGACGGTATTCGATCTGAAGACCCTCAAAGAAACCGATCGCATTAAAATTGACGGGCAGAACCCCGACGCTATCCTCTACGATCCGCCAACCAAGCGCGTGCTTACCTTCAATGGTCGCAGCAGCAATGCAACTGTAATTGACGCCACGAACGACAAAGTCGTGGGCACAATTCCACTCGATGGCAAGCCCGAATTTGCCGTCTCAGATGGCAAAGGCATGGTCTTCGTCAATATCGAGGACAAGAGCGAGATCACCAGCATTGACCCGAAAGCAGCCAGCGTACAGAAGACGTGGCCTTTGAAGCCGTGCGAGAGCCCCAGCGGCCTGTCTATGGACCAGAAGAGCCGCCGCCTGTTTTCCGGATGCGAAAACAAGATGCTGGCTGTGGTTGATGCCGATAGCGGCAAAGTTGTGACCACGTTGCCCATCGGCCAGGGAGTGGACGCAACAGGGTTTGATCCGGCCACCAAGCTGGTCTTCAGCTCCAACGGAGAAGGAACCCTCACTGTGATTCATGAAGACTCACCGGACAAATTCACCGTGGTTGATAACCCTTCCACTCAGCGCTCCGCTCGCACAATGGCCGTGGATACGACGAATCACAACGTCTATCTGGTGGCGGCCGAATTTGAGCCTGCTCCTGAGACCCAGCCCGGACAGCAACGCCAGCGCCCACCCATGAAGCCCGGCAGCTTCACGCTGTTGGTGATGGGCAAGCAGTAAAGCAAAGCAATTGGCAATTAGCAAATAGCAATCAGCAAAAGCAAAGGCAGGAACAAAAGCCAAAGCCAAAAGCAAAGCAATTGGCAAATAGCAAATAGCAAATAGCATAAGCAGGAACAAAAGCATAAGCCAAAAAAGAGAGCCGCATTTAGCGGCTCTCTTTTTTGAAGAACAATTGGTGGAAGAGCGGCCCTTCGAGGGCTGCGTAAGCTTGGAAGAATAGATGGGCTTCAAAGCGTGGGTGAGAACTGAAATTTCGCATGTGCCAACGAAACATGTAACAGGGCACGACTTTCAGTCGTGCCGAAAAAGCCTGTAAATATTAGGCTTTAGCCCTGCACACTGTTCATCGCATCGTGCTGTAGCCACGAATTGAGTTCTCACACATCGTCCTCAGAGCGTGTGTGAGAACTGAAATTTTGCATGTGTCAACGATACATGTAACAGGGCACGACTTTCAGTCGTGCCGAAAAAAGCCTATAAATACTGGGCTTTAGCCCCTGCGCAGCAAAAAGCTCGGGAGATAGTGATGCAATAAACTACAGAGATTCCGCTTTTGGGTTTGGCTGATTGCTGATTGCTTCTTTGCTATTTGCTTTCCTTTAAATACTTCTCCGGCAGCGGATGTCCTGGCTCTTCACCTTCCCAATAAATAGTGACGACCCACCAGCGAGTTCCATCATTTAAAAACTGAAAACTGTTGATGCCGCGCGCGAAGGGCTTCTCATTCTTGGCGTGACGGGATTCGTAGGTGCTCCACACATGGGCGATGCGGTCCCATTGTTCTATCCGATTGGCTACTGCCGATTCGAAGAACCCTTCTTTGTCGAAGAATGGCTGTGAACGTTGTATGTAATCGTCCGCCGAAAACATTCTGGCTCCGCCTTTGCCGCTTTCATCACGCCGCGACGGAATCAGCCGGGCGCCGGGATAAAACAGAGAACGGAATCTGTCCCAGTTTCGAGGCCCAGCCGGCCCTGAGATGCAGTCGTAAACAGCCGCCAGGATATGGTCCAGCGTGTCCACATCGCCGGGCCTGGCTTGCGGTGAAACTGCTGCGCCAGGCGCAGGATTCGCCTGGGTGGAAGCGCCGCTCTGGGCTGCGCTGCCTGTCTGCGGCGCCGGAGTGCTTTGCTGGCGGGCATGAAGCAATGGAGTTGTCAGCAATGCTGCAATCGTGGCGATGTGAAGAATAGGTTTGCTCATAGCGCAATTAAATGTAACAGAACCAGGCACAGAAGCGCCTGATTTGCCAGGAGGCCGCCCTGCATTTAGTCTTCCAGAAACCAGGGAGAAAGACATTCTTGCTATATAAGGGCGAAACGGTCCGGCTGCTGCGCGATATTCCTGAAGTGGCATTCCCGCTGCATTTCGAAGGCACGGTCAGCGATATAGTGCGCAACCAGGCCGGCTCTCCGGTTGCAGTAAAGATCGAGTTTTACAGGAACTCCAAATCCCTGGTGCACACCATCCCGTTCGACGCTGTCGAGTTGGTGATTTCCTCTCCTCCGCCCTGCACAGGTGTGTTCTGGGGATTGCAGAAAACCTCGCAGCAATTGATTGAAAGCGCCGTAGACGCCATGCTCGATTACGGCTTTTCCATGCGCGAAGGGCCGAACGTATTGCAACTCCATTACAACCGCGAAGAACGCTTCTGGGAGAAGCAGGACCGCTTCTTCGATGCCACGGGCGCGCACGTGGTCACCGCTGCCTCCGCATGGGACGGCTGCCTTGTGGCTTTTTCCGGAGGCCAGCGCTTCCATCTCGAATTTCATTTCGCCGGACGTGCAGCCCCTTACGTTCTGCTGCATCAACGCTATGAGTCGCTGGAAGAGCAGCGGCGCGAGACCCACAATGCCATGACTCTGATGCGAGTGTTATCTGCGGTCTATAGTGCACTCGGGGCCGAATGTTGCGCAATGCCCGTGGCAGGGAACTGGATGATGGACCAAAGCTGGAATTCTCTGCTGCAACAGCCCTACTTCCCTGATTTCTTCCTGCTGCCGCAGTCGCGTATGCCCGAGACGATACCTCCGTTGTACCGCGCCACCCAACTGGCGAATCGAGCGGGCAGTGCTCACCGCGTTACCGGTAAAGTTCAGCCCTGGTGAAATCGGATACGAACGTGAAGAGCGCGATTTGAAATTGAACGCCCTGCGTGCCTGCAAGGCCCTGGGGGAAAAAGCCTACGACCAGATGTACGACGCGCATTCCGGCAGCGCCGCCACCGCTTGTTACAGTGACGCCAAAGAGGCGTTCTATGAAGCGATCCGCCTCGCGGACGAGCTTGAGTTGGTGCAGGAATCAGCCGAACTTTCGAAGCGCCTGGAACATATCAAGGCGGTGTTTAGAAGCCAGTTCAGTTGAAGAAGCTCTCGGCTTTTGGCTCTTAGCTCTTGGCTTTTGATTCGCGGTCTGGCTCTACGCTGGATTAACAAATGCCATACGGCACATTGGTGGAAGCCCGGACTGTCAGGGCGGGGAAGTGGGCTTTCAAGCCTATGTAAACGCGACAGGTAATGAAGCAGCGCTTTGGCACCAGTGGGGCCGCAGCTACCCTGCACAATTGTTAAACTGCCATAGCTTCTGGCTTCGCTCTTAGCTAATGGCTCTTAGCTCTTACACATTGGTACATCGATGTATATCCGGTTCTGAGAAATTCCATAGCCCTGTCATCCCGACCAAGGCCGAACGACGCAGGAGTGAGGACGCGCGGACGGCTCCACGAGATGCAGCCTCCACATGGCTGCGGCAAGGCATTCTCACGATTTCCTTTTTTAAATGGCATTACGGAAACGCCGATGCTCAGAAGACAAAGCCAAGAGCCAAACGCTAAAAGCCATCAACTAAGAGCTAGCGGCTGATTTCATCAAAAACATATTCGGCTGCTGGCGGGCGTAGCCTTGTTCCTGCGCCCAGAGATCGAGGGCGATGGTGGCGAGGTCGTCGGCCTGGGGAACGGCGTGGCCATCTTTGCTGAGATCAATGCATTTGATATAGGTCTTGCAGGTCTCGCAGGCTTCAATGCGCGCCTGCGTAATTTGTTCTGCGGTGTAGACCGGCAGCTTGTCTTTGTGCTGCTCGCCGCAGTTGGGACAGAGCGTCCGCCGGAACTCCCATTCCAGAGAACATAATGAGCACATCAGAGACCGCTTGGCGCCATTGCTGAATTCACGCAGCACCGAAAGTTCGGGCGGATTTCCGCAGGCCGGGCATACCGGCGAAGTTGCTTCAGAATGCACGGTCATGCGGCTCGTCACGTGCTGGGCATAAGGCTGCAATAGCAGATAGGCGAGTAACGCCTGCGCAGGTGATTCAGGTTCGGGTTGCTGTTCCCAATATTGCAGCAGCATCTCGCTCCAGCGCTTGCGGTCGCTGCCGATTTTGTCCATCTCCGTCTGCAGGAAAGCCGAGTGCAGCGTGCCAATTAACCGTGAGAGATCAGGCACGTAATTGAGCAGCGCGCGGATGTCCGGATGCTCGCTTCCATTCAGGCCGCTGCTCACCAGTTTCTGAAATTTCGCCACGCGCACGTAATGGTCGAGCACTTCTTTGGCCGGCGAAAGATCGGTGGAAAGCTTCTGCGCTCTCTGAATTCGATCGTCCCAGGTAAAGGCTTTCATGTAGAGACTATTGTAAACACCGGAAGGGGTGAGGGGAAACTGGTTTTAACAGAAGGCAGCCCCTAGCCGCTAGCTCCTGGCTGCTAGCTCCGAGTCGCTAGCGCCGTAATCAAGCTCAGTAGAGCCTGGAGGACCTCAGGAGCAGAAGGAGCGAAAATCCCAACACAAAGGCTGTTCGAGCCTCGGAAACGCGAGAAGAAGCCAGCCCGAAGGGCTGGGTAGATCATGTCAGCTACAGCCGAATTTTCCGGATGGAGACAGCAGAAGAAAAAGGCGCAGATGAGTGTCTGCGCCTTTCAAATTGAACTTCCTCCAGAAGGTCAAGCCAAGAGCCAAGAGCCAAGAGCCAAAAGCTAGTGGCTAGCAGCTAGCGGCTTCTTTTAATCTTTTCCCACCACAACCGATGATGATGCGCGGCCCATTCTTCTGAGACGCGACCATACGCGATGCCTTTGAGCCCACCTGGCACCATCAGGATACCCATGTAGATATGAATGATGAACGCCCCAATCGTAATCAGCGCGGTTGCGGCGTGGATGGGAATGATGAAGGTCAGCAGCCAGTGCAGGTCCCGAGGCATCTTTTCCGGGAACCACATCACCAGGCCGGTGATCAGCAGCACGATCGCGCCGTAATACATGACCCAGTAGAAAAGCTTTTGCCCGGCGTTGAAGCGGCCCTGGGGCGGCAGCAGATCATCCTGATTCTCGATGTAATACTTCATCTTGTCTTTCCACATGCGGTCTTCGGGAATGGCGCGCATTTGCAGTTTCCACAGCGAATGCATCCACAGCACCGCAAAAAAGAAAAACACTCCTACCCACGGATGCAGGAAACGGGAGGTAGAGGGACTGCCACCCACAACCGACAGCCAGTACAGATAAGGTGAATAGAATGCCAGTCCAGTGAGCAGGCAGAACAGATACGTGGCGCCATTGGCCCAGTGGCACAGGCGCTCTTCAAACGTATAACGCACCACCTGCCCGGGAGGAACAATCGTACCTTCACGAGTCAAAGGCTGCGTGCTCATGGCTTCTTCTCCTCTTGTTTGTCAATCACTTTGGGTCCGAACCGCACATAGTGCAGCAACACGCCGGCAATGCCGAAGACCAAACCGATATTGCCCAGCCACTTCAACGGATGCTTCCAGAAGCTGACCATGATTGGAATCCTGGGATCAGCCGGCAGTCCGCCGTATTTCTCAGGGTTCTTGGAATCGTGCAGCACGTAAATCACGTGTGTGCCACCCACGCCGTCAGGATCGTAAACGCCCGCGTCTTTATACGACGTGGTGGTGCGAAGCTGCGCAGCGCGTTTTTCGGCGAGATCTTTCATGTCTTCTTTGCTGCCGAAATGCAGGCAGCCCGTGGGACATGATTTGATGCAGGCCGGTTCCAGCCCTGCGCCCACGCGATCAGAGCACAGCGTGCATTTAAAGACCTTTTTGGTGGTGGGGTTGAACTTGGGAATATTGAAGGGGCAGCCGGTCACGCAGTACTGGCAGCCAATGCAATTTTCCTGGTTGAAATCAACGATACCGTTCTTGTACTGGACGATCGCGCCATCCGCAGGGCAGGCTTCCAGGCAGCCCGGATCAGCGCAGTGCATGCACTGGTCTTTGCGCATGAGCCAACTCAACGTGCCGTCTTCATTCTCGTGCTCGTTGAAGCGGATAAGGTTCCAGTAGTTCCAGGCCGTATCCGGCATGGTCTGGTAGGTATTGTCGAACGTGGTATCGCGGAACTCGTATCCGTTCCATTCCAGGCACGCCACTTCACAGGCCTTGCAGCCGATGCAGGTGGTGGTGTCAATGAGTTTACAGACATCGTAGTCGCGCGAAACATTGCCTCCGGGAACCGGACCCGGATGCGCCGAAATCGCTTTGATTTCCATCGCTTCGTTTGGCATGGTCCGCTCCTCAGGCTTTCTCTACCTTCACCAGAAATCCTTTGAATTCCGGTGTGTAGGCATTGGGATCAATCACAGTTGGACTTAATTTGTTTACGCCGCCCACGTCAGTTCGCGTTTCGTCCTTCTCTCTTTCTTTATCTTCGAGAATGCCGCGATAACCCCAGTGAATTGGAATGCCGATGGGATACACCTGCTTTCCGTCAATGGTCAGCGGCTTGATGCGCTTGGTGACCATGGCCTTGGCGTAGTAAGAGCCGCGGGCACTGCTGATCTTCAACTTGTCGCCGCCTTTAATGCCTTTGTCCTCGGCCATCTTTTCTGAGATTTCAACGAACGGTTCAGGCACCAGTTGCACGTTGACCGGATTGTTCTTTGTCCAGTAGTGGTAGTGTTCGGTGAGGCGGTACGTAGTGCAGACCACGTCGAAACCGTCTCCTTCCTTCGCGTACTTATCCATATCGGACGTGTACTTTTTCACCACGGGATTATTTGAATGCTGGGGATGCAGCGGGTTGGCAATCGGACTTTCCATCGGCTCGTAATGCTCGGGGAACGGCCCGTCCGCCATGGCGGAAAGCGGCACGAACAGACGCCCCACGCCTTCTGGATTCATGATGAAAGGTCCCATGTGGTCTTTGGGATGCGAGTCCACTTTGAAGTCGGGAACATCGTTGCCCACCCACTTCTGCTGTGCATCGTTCCACCAGACCTGCTTGCGATCGGGGTCCCAGGGCTTTCCGTTGATATCGCAGGATGCGCGGTTATACATCACGCGACGATTCATCGGCCACGACCAGGCATAGTTAGGAAAGATTCCTAAACCCGAGGGGTCTTCCGTTCCACGCCGCTGGCTGAGAGCGCCGGCCTCCGTCCAGGAACCGCAATACAGCCAGTTACCGGATGAAGTGGTGCCATCGTCTTTCAGCCATGCAAAACCCGGCAACTGCTGTCCGGATTTGATTTCCTGACCGGTCTTATCGTCTTTCAGGTCGGCCAGTGCCTTGCCATTGATCTCCTTGGCGATTTCTGTGAATGAAGGATTGTTCGGCATGGCATACGCCCAGCTCAGATTCAAGATCGGGTCAGGGAACTTGCCGCTTTCCTTTTTGTACAGATCGCGTACCGCCAGGAAGATGCGAGCCAGAATTTCCTGATCGACCTTCGCGTCACCCGGCGTTGGCACGGCAGCATATTTCCACTTGAGCCAGCGCGCGGAGTTCACGAAGGTGCCATCTTTCTCGGCAAAACCCGCACCGGGCAGGCGGTAGACCTCGGTCTTGATATCTTTCATCTGGTCTTTGGTGATTCCCGGAGAGCGCCAGAATTCACTGGTCTCATCGGGATAGATCTCGCATACCACCAGCCAGTCAACCTTTTTCAACGCATCAATATTCTTCTGTGAGTTCGGGCCGATAGCCACACCATTCATGCCGAAGGCCATTAAGCCTTTTACTTTGCTGGCATACATGTTGTCCCATTGCTCCACCCATGAATACTTGCGGTCGATCTTAGGCAGGTAATGGAAGGCCCAGTCATTTTCTTTCTTGGCCGCATCCCCATACATTGACTTCATGAACGAAATCATGAACTTGGGTGTATTCGACCAGTAATTGTAAGAATCCCACTCGGTTGGTTTCGAACCCTTGGGTGTGGTGCGGGTCAGGAAAGTGTCAATGTCCTTGTCCGCGGGGTTAGGCATCTTGAGATAGCCGGGCAGGATATCGAAAACTCCGGCCAGGTCGGTTGCGCCTTGAATATTGGAGTGGCCGCGCAAAGCATTCACGCCACCACCGGCCCGGCCTACGTTGCCCATAATCAATTGAGTCATGGCCGCAGTGCGGATGATCTGGCTGCCAAAGGTGTGCTGCGTCCAACCTACCGCATAGATAATCGTGCCTACTTTTTTCATGTCCCCATTGATACGGATGGACGTGAACATGTCGTAGGCTTTCAGCAGCTTGTCTTTGGGAATGCCGGTGATTCTTTCCACCATCTCCGGCGTATAGCGTGAGTATTGCTGTTTCAGCAGTTGGAACACGCTCCGCGGATGCTGGAGCGAAAGATCATAGGCCGTCTTCGGAGGCAGCATGGCAGGCGCCGCCGCTGCCGCGCCCATGGTGGCCTTGGCCCCGACGGGGCCTTGGGCCTGGTATCCGCCACCTTCGCCGCCCGTGCCCGATTTCGTGCCTTGCGCTCCGTTCGATTGCGCATTGCCTGCGCCTTTGCCGCTGGGGCCAGACTTGGCGTTGGGATTGCCCGAGCCGTAATGCATCTGGTTGGCAGCCTTGGCCGCCGCCGCTGCGGCGGGCTTGCCGCCTGCACCCGGCGTCGCTGGCGGTTTCACCAGCGTGGATGTAGTCGCAGCCACGGCCGCGGCTGCGTCCTTGGGCGTCATATTGCCGCCCTCCTCGTAGTTCCAACTCGAGGAGTCGTATTTCATGCCGGCCTGGTCGTACCCTGAATATAGACCGTCTTCCGGCAGCTTAAAGCCTTCCTTGATAATGAAGGCGGCATTGGTCCAATTCACCAGGTACTCTTTGGCGAACCGGTTGTTGGAAAGCGCGTAGTTGATCAGTCCGCCCAGGAACGCGATATCTGACCCGGCGCGAATCTGCAAGAACTGGTCGGCTACAGACGCAGTCCGGGTAAAGCGTGGATCAACTACGATCATCTTGGCGTTGCGGTTGCGCTTGGCCTCAACCGGCCACTTGAAACCGCAGGGATGGTTCTCGGCTGGATTGCCGCCCATGATCAACATCATGTCGGTATTCTTGATGTCGATCCAGCCATTGGTCATTGCGCCGCGCCCGAATGTTGGCCCCAAACTGGAGACCGTTGGGCCGTGTCAAACACGGGCCTGGTTTTCCAGGTAGCAGACCCCCAGGCTGCGCATCGTCTTTACGATCAGAAAATTGATTTCGTTGGTATCGGTGCACCCACCATTGAAGGCGATTCCTTCGCAGCGGTTCACCGTACGGCCTTGATCGTCCTGCTCTACGAAGGTCTGGTCGCGCGTCGTCTTTACGTGGCGGGCAATCTCGCTGATGGCTTTGTCCCATTCAATGTCTTCCCAATGGTCTGAGCCGGGCCGCCGCACCTGCGGTTTCAGAAGACGCCGGTCATTCAGAATATCGTGATAGAGGGAAGCGCCCTTAGGACAAAGGGTGCCGCGATTGATGGGATCGTCCGGGTCGCCTTCTACATGTACAACCTGGGCGGTTACGTTTTTGGCCTTGTCACCCAGCGTGTGGATGATAATGCCGCAGCTTACAGAACAATAAGGACAGATGGAGTGAGTTTCAGTGGTGCGCGCAATCTTCAAGCCTCTGGACTGCGCCAGCGCCGGTTTGATGTCAAAGCCAAGCAGCAGGCTGGCGGCGCCTCCGCCAAGTCCAACTTTGAAGAACTGCCTACGATTCAGAGCCATGTAACCTCCTGACGAGCCGTACAGAAGGGTCGTTGCGCAGAATCATACGCTTCGGTCACCCACTTGTGCGAAAAAAATGCGACCAACTCTGTGAATAATTTGAACTTAAGATATTGCGATCTTCAGCAAAGAAGCCTGAGAAGTATCGGGTGATCTTGTCATCGGGTGATCGCCGTGATCGAACAGCGAAGCATAGTAGTCAGCCAGAGTAGGAGGGGAAATTCAAAAAGGCAGGCGATGTGTCGTAACGAGGTATACGACACCAATGCTGACAGAAGAAGAATCGTATGTGCCGGCATCCGAAAACAATATCTGGATCTTGAGCGAAGGATTCAGGCAATGCCGTCAAACAAAGCCGACACCGTGGTGTTCAATTGCCTGGCAGTGCGCGCAAGGACGCCGAGGGTGACGTTGCATTCGCCACTCTCGATCATGCGCAGGTACTCCAGTGAAATATGGCAAGCCTGAGAGAAGCCTTCCTCGGAGCATTTGCTTGATTGCCGTAAGCCGTGAATCCGCGCCCCTAAAGACTTGCGCACTTCCAGCAGCTTCAGAGGCCCATCACTGGACACTGTGGTGCGTGGGGGCATGAGTTTTCTCCAGTGTGCTTTGTGTTTGAGCGAAGGCGGGCGGTTACAAGGGGCCACCCAAGGCGGGCGGCCCTTCCAACAAGGGAGAGCCCAGCCTGCGCTCTTTCCGTGAAGGATTTTATAGAATACATTGCTACGATAGTCAAGTAGCAGATGCTACGATATTGGCCAATCGCGATTTATCTCAAACATGGGGGACGGTGTTATGGTTCCAACTTCACCCCGGACAGAGCACTGGAGCCTTCATTCCACGAATGCACAACTGTGGCGGTTCCTTCGCGTGCGCGGACCCGGCCTGAAACAACGGTGGAGAGTTTTTGCTCGATTTATATAAACTGCTTGAAATGGCGAAAGGCCACTGTTGAATGGCATCGAAGATCAAGGCGAGAATTCTGGAAGCGGCCATTGCGCTGTTTGCCGACTATGGCTACTACGGAGTGGCCACTCGCGACGTAGCCAAAAAGGCCAAGGTCACTGAGGGCTCCATTTACCGCCTGTTCAGCAGCAAAGACCAGCTCTTTGCCGAAGCGCTGGAGGAGGTAGTGCGGCGCTCCCTGGATCCGGCGCAGTTCCTGATGACGATCTTCGAGAAACAGAAGACGCAGCCTTTTCCAGCGGGGATCTCTGATGCGGTGGGAGAGTGGTATGGAACAATGTCCCGCCAGTCCGCGCGTCTGCTGATTCACGCCTGCCTTTCCAAGAACGACCGCTGGCGTGAAATGGCTTATGCGTCGGTGGAAAAGGTCATCAGCATTCTGGCCAGCAGCATGGAAAGAGAAGTAAAGACACGCAAGTTCAACGCGACGGCCGCTGCGGAAGGCTTGCTGCTGGCGCTATTCCAATTCAAGATCAGCTCGGCGCGAGGACGCTCCGCCAAAGAAGAAGAGCAGGGAGTGAACGGAATTGTGCAGCAATGGCTTTTCGGAATAGGAACGTGAGCAATTGCCATATTGCCACGGCTTGCAGAAGCGCGCGCGAAATTCAAGAACCGGAAGATGCCCAGGGCGACAGATGGGCGAGGCTCAAAAACCCACAGCCAGGCGATTATTTTCGTTCAGCTTCTTCAGGGCCTCACGATCGCGGCGCAGAACATCTTCCATTTCTTCGAGAGTATTGCTGGATGAGGATGGGACGGGCGGCTTCCAGAAGGCATGCAGCCAGATGATGGTGGCGAGAATGTAAGCGATAGGCGGCGCGTAGCGGAAAAGCATTTCATAGCTGCTGCCGCGCTCGAAGCGGAGCAGGTCGGCGATGGTGGTTACGGCTGCGGGAAGTCCGAGGCCGATCAGGATGCCGAATTCGTAGCGCCTCCAGGCCACCGGCAAAATCACTCGCAGCAAGATCAGAAGAAGGAAGAGCAGTCCTTCAAGGGCATGCACGCCCACGTCGAACCAATAAACAAAGCTGACCATCTGGCGGATGTGGCCGTGTTCAGGAGGGTTCTTTAACGCTTCCCAACAGGAGAAGGCAAGAATCAGACAGATGGTGGATGCGAGCAATAGCCGCAGCCAGCGATACGCTTCGTATTCAATGGGGAACAGGCGGCGATAGACCTCGATGATGACTAACAATTCCAATATTGCAAAAACCGCCTCAGTAAACCAATACGACCAAGCATACAATCCCGGCTCGCCAGAGAGTGCGCGGCGCACGATCCAAGCCGCAACTGAATAACATAAGTAGGCAAAGAAAGTTGGGAATGTTCGGTATAAGTTGCGACGTATAAAAGTCACAGCCAAGCCCAGGGCTACGGCCGGAGCAATCATGCTCAAGATAAAATCAGTGTTGAACATTCTGTGAGTGGCCAGCTTAAACCAGCCACTCACAGACAACAATGCTAATTGCAACCGCTTCCGGGGAAGCAGAATGGCGGACGGGGATCGCTGCCACCAGCAAGTACGATTGTTGAGCCGCAGGCGACAAACAATGTCGCCAGCAGAATACGGATGAACGTCTTTTTCATGAGGTTTTCTCCTTTGTTGGTTGAAGCCCGCGCCGGAATGCCGTTTAAAAGTGGCGGGGCTTCAGGAGAGAGAATAGTCCGTTCCGAGAGGGAACGTGGGGGAATCAGAGGACCAGGTGGAGAGGTGAAAGAATTAAATTAAAACCCGCCTCGATCCAAATCTTCATTAATCGCAGTTCTGTCCTGGTGGGCAAAACGGCGGGCGGGGTGTGCCGCCGTCCGCAAGACCAGTTGTTGGGGCGCAGATTCCTAACAGCAATGTCGCCAGCAGAATACGGATGAACGTCTTTTTCATGAAATTTTCTCCTTTGTCGGGTGAAGCCATTTTCACATCAGTTCATCCAGTTCCCGGTAATGTTCCTGTCCGTAGATTAAGGCCAGAGAAAGAGCGGAGTCTTTGACTTTGCGATAGTTTTCGAGCAAGTCTGTATCAAGGCTGCGGCGAAAGCCGGCGACGCTGGGCAGAGGCAGAAAGCGCCATCTGTCAAAGTGCAGCAAGCTCCAGAACCACATGCGCGCCAGGACGACGCTGGCACTCAGCCGAAAGAGAATGGCTTCGCGACGCAGCGCCAGGATGCGCTCGCGGGTATCGACATCGTAATTGAGCTGGTGTTTCAACATATCAGCCCATTCGGTAGAAGCCCACTGAGAGACAATCAGCGTGTTGTGCAGCATGCGTCCCAGGTATTCGCGGGAAAGATCAAGACGGGCACGCTGTTCCCGGCGCACGTTGCCAAAAGCCTGGAGTTGGCATTGTTCGCCGACAGGGTCGAAAAGCCTTTCCAACTCCTGATGGCTGATAGGCCGAAGAAAGCCGGCGACGTCATCGAGGGTACGGTCGTTAAAAGATGATAACTGGCGCAGGAGAGCGCCCAGAGTAGCAATGCCAACAGCTTCGCCCAACATGATCCAGAGGAGGGTATCTTTGCTCATGGTTGATTGATTACGACGCCACAGGGCAAAGCGCCGGATAAAGTCAATCTATACCATGGATTTGCCAATGTGGGGTTTAGACGGCAAATGTTCTGGATTTAGAAAGAAAATAGCAAATTAGCCAAATTAAAACCGTTACACACCCTTCCTGGAGCAAGGGATGTATACCTTGGCAAATCGGGAAGCACGCCAAACGAGCGTGATTGAAAAGCACAGGAACAACCTGCTTTAACCGTCATTCCGCTGATGACGCTGATTGCAATTGTAATTTTGTGATCTTCTAAGTGGGAATTGGGCTACCACCGCCAAATTGAGTAATTCATACTTCCATTAGGTGTTTGGTTGAAGAACGACAGGTGCTTTTCAATTCTGGAAATTAAATTCCAGCCCCGATCGCAAATCAGCCCCGAAACGGCCACTTCCTCTGCACTTACGGAGTTGCGGATTGTAAGGTTTTAGTCTTTACCTCTGAAGCTTTCAGCAGAAGAATGGCGCCAACGCCATTTATACACTATGCAAATTAATCTCTTCCTCCTTTCCTGTTGGCACGGCAGAATTCCAGAAACAGAAACAAACTGATTTTGCGCAGGCTGTCATCGGGCAGTGGCTGTAATCTTTCGCCCCTGTATGAAAGGGTGCTCACTTCGGGCGAACCATCTGTTCCAGATGGAAAGCTGAATACGCAGCCAGGGGGCGGCTGCGCTACTACGTCTTTAAATTTTTATTCTCTGTTGAATTTGTAGAGGCTGAAACCCGCAGGCCTATGGCTTGCGAGACGCTCTGCCGAGGCGATGGTCGCATCATCTGACTCGCGCGCAGGCTTTGCGGGCAATGGCTGTGCCGAAGAAGCCAAGAGTCAGGCGGCGGCTGTACTACCCAAAAAGCTTTTTGCAACTGCAGTTTTGAACGAAAAACCAATAAAACGAGGAGACGAATGGATAAATTCTTTTTGACGACTAAGACAACGCGGTGGATGTGTCTGGCAGCATTGGTTCTTGTGCTCCCATGCACACTTACTGCCCAGGATTGGGCGCAGTGGGGCTTCAATCCGCAACACACACTGGATCTCAATGTCGTGGGACAACCGCTGAATAACAACCTGGTCAATCTGGTGAACGATCCTCTGGTGCCGCAGGAACAGGCGGATCCAATTGCGGCTGGTGACCTTCTTGTGCATTACCAGGTACCGCTGGTAGACGGCAATGACGTATTCATTGAGTCGAAGGCCGGCACGTACAGCAATAACACGTACAGCACCCAGACTTGGCACCAGAACAAGTACACCTGGCAAGGCGGCAAATTGGTAAAAGTGTGGACCTTTGATACTGACTGGTTTGCCCCGGGATCGTCATCTGATTTCTGGGAGCCGGTGTATCACGCAGTGCTTGCCAACGGATTCCTTTACGATCCGGGACGGGGCGGCACCATTTTCAAAATCAATAAGCTCAACGGCTCGGTGGTGAAGCGCATCAATCCGTTTGGCAGCACGATTAATCCCAACACTTATACGGCTTCTCCAATCAGCACCGACGGGCATGGAAACCTGTTTTATAACGTTGTGCAGATTGCAACGTCGCCGACAGTGAGTTTCTTTACGCAGGATTCTGTGAACTCATGGCTGGTGAAGGTTGGCCCGGACGATTCCATCACCATGGTCAGCTATGCGACTTTACTCGCACAAGCAGTCATCAAAGGAGAGGCTGTGCAGCCGGCGAACGGGCGCTGTAACGTATCGTTTACAGACGCACAATTGCCATGGCCGCCGCAGCCCAATGCCAATCCACAAACGACACCATGCGGCAGCCAGCGCGCAGCCCTGAACATTGCCCCGGCGATTGCTCCCGATGGGACGATCTACACGGTCAGCAAGGCACATTTCGTCACCCGGTATAACTATCTGATCGCGGTGAACCCCAACCTCAGCGGGAAGTGGGCGGCCTCGTTGCGTGGACGCCTGAACGACGGATGCGGTGTTGACCTGCCTATTGGAAATCCGGGCGGAGCCAATGCCAACGGTGGGTGCAATGCCGGCGCGACTTTTGGAGTTGATCCGGCGACCAATGAACCGCCTCCGGGACGCGTGCTCGACGATTCCTCGTCAACCCCGACCATTGCGCCGGACGGCAGCATCTTCTACGGCGCGTATACTCTGTACAACTTTGCCCAGGGCCACCTGATGCACTTCAGCGCCAATGGTGATTTCCTGAATGCCTACAACTTTGGATGGGACAGCACACCGGCGATTGTTCCGCACGGCGGCACTTACTCGGTAGTGATCAAAGACAATCATTATTCGGGTGGTTCGTATTGCGACGATCCCAACTGGTGTCCGGTGGAGCGCACGGATTCGAACCCGATGGGAAAAGAATCGTACTTCGTGACACAGCTCTCCCCCAGCCTTAACGTAGAGTGGAGGTTCCAGAACACCAATCCTTTGAGCTGCACCCGCCAGCCCGACGGATCGGTAAATTGCACAAACACTCATCCGAATGGGTTCGAGTGGTGTGTGAACGCGCCGGTGGTTGATGCGAATGGCGTGGTTTACGCAAACAGCGAAGATGGCAACCTGTATGCCATTAATCCAGGGGGCACTCTCAAGCAGCATATCTTCCAGCAACTGGCGATTGGAGCAGCCTATACTCCAACGTCAATGGATGCGGCGGGAAGAATCTACTCGCAGAATGATGGTCATTTGTTTGTCGTGGGGAAATGAACCAGCACTAGCAATTGGCAATTAGCAATTCGCTAAATCAAGAGCGGAGGCCGCATGGCGGCCTCCGCTTTTGCATTGATTTAGGACAAAGAATGATTGCTGGGATCGTCCGGCGATCTTCTAGAACACGGCGATCACCCGATCATCAGATTCTTCTGATACATTGGTTTCATTTCAAACCGCAGGTTAAGGAGACGTCTATGCACCGCACGCTGAATTGGATCATTGCTGTTGTTGTTGTGCTCACTGTGGCATCTTCCAGCGCGATTCTGGCTTTTGCACCGAAGGGGAATGCTGAGTCGGACATTAAGACGCTGGAACAGAACTGGTTGCAGGCTTTCAAGGCTAAAGACGCGGCAAAGCTTATTTCTTTCTACGTTCCCGGAGAGAAGCTGGTGGTCTTCGATGTGATCCCTCCACGCCAGTACACCGGGTCAGATGCCTACAAGAAAGATTTCGAGGAGCTGTTCAAGATGATTGACGGCCCGCTCCAGATGGAAATCAATGATTTGAACGTTACCGCGGGTTCGGGAGATATCGCGTATAGCCACAGCATCCAGCATCTTTCAGGAAAAACCAGTGACGGCAAGCCGCTCGATTTCACGGTTCGCGTCACCGATGTTTATCAGAAGACCGGCGGCAAATGGCTGATCGCTCACGAGCATGTATCCGTGCCCGTAGATCTGGCGACCGGAAAAGGCGATCTTGAATCGAAGCCTTAGAAGAATCGGGTGATCGGTAGATCGGGTGATCCGGTGATCTGAAGGCAACACACCAGTTTAGTGGTTGTGCATTGCACCCCAATTTTCACTCACTGCAGATCAGTTGAATCAGTGTCATCAGTGGTGGGTTTGCTACAGTTCTTTTTTCAGCTCATTCAGCAAGTTCATCGCCTCGATGGGGGTCAGGCGATTGAGGTCAACTTCCCGCAGGCGGTCTACGATTTTCTGGGAGAGCGGCGTGAACATCGTAAGCTGCATGGCAGGCGCTGTTTCTTTGGCCGGCTGGGCAGGCGAGAGATGGCTGCTGGCCTGATGTTCCGCGTTCTCATGCTCGTGCAGAACTTCGCGGGCGCGGACTACGACTTCCGGTGGCAGTCCTGCCAGTTTCGCTACTTCAATGCCATAGCTGCGGTCGGCTGAACCGGGCTCCACTTTACGCAGAAAAACAATGCCGCCGGCGTTCTCTTTGACCGAGACGTGAAAGTTCTTTACGCCTTCGAGCGATTCCAGTTCCGTTAGTTCGTGATAGTGAGTGGCGAACAGCGTCTTGGCGCGGCTGGTTGATTGGATGTATTCGATCACGGCCCACGCTATGGCCAGTCCATCATAGGTGGCGGTGCCGCGCCCGATCTCATCGAGCAGGATCAGCGATTTCGAAGTCGCCGTGTTCAGGATGGCGGCAGTCTCGGTCATCTCCACCATAAAGGTTGATCGGCCTCGGGCCAGATTGTCGCTGGCGCCTATGCGGGTGAAGATGCGGTCCACGACCGGCAGGCGCGCCGAACGCGCGGGAACAAACGAGCCCATCTGCGCCATCAGCACAATCAATGCTGTCTGCCGCAAATAGGTGGATTTGCCTCCCATGTTCGGGCCGGTGATCAGCAGAATGGCGTGGCTGCTGGAGTTGAGATACAGATCGTTGGGAACAAAGCGATCGTTGCTGCCGGTCATCGCCTGTTGCTCCAGCACCGGATGGCGTCCGTCAATGACTTCGAGTTCGCTTGCGTCTGTACCTTCTTCAAACTTCGGACGACAATAGGCCCGGTTCTGGGCGATGAAGGCCAGTGATGCCAGCACGTCTACTTCGGCCAGCGCCAGCGAGGTCTGGCGGATGCGTTTGGCCTCCGCGGCTATCGCGGTGCGCAACTCGGTGAACAGGCGGCGCTCGATCTCCACAATCTTTTCCTGGGCATCGAGCACTCTGGCTTCGTATTCCTTCAACTCGGGAGTAGTGAAGCGTTCGGCATTCACCAGCGTCTGCTTGCGCTCGTAATCGCCGGGGGCAAGATGCAGGTTGGCTTTGCTGATTTCGAGGTAATAACCAAATACGCTGTTGAATTTGATCTTGAGCGAGTTGATGCCGGTGCGCTGGCGTTCGCGCTCTTCGATCTGGGCAATGTATTGCTTGCTGTTGCGGCTTAAATCGCGCAGTTCGTCGAGTTCCTTGTCTACGCCGGGCTGAATTACTCCGCCATCGGCGAGCGTGAGTGGAGGCTCGGCGACAACGGTCTGCTCAATGCGCGTGCGCAAGTCGGCCAAGTCGTCGAGCAGCAGGTTCAATTCGTCCAGACGCGCGGAGGGAACTCGTCTTAAAGCAGTCTTGATCAGAGGTGTCCGATTCAATGAAGCGCATAACGCCAGCACGTCGCGCGGATTGGCAGTCTCGAGCGTTACCCGGCTGAGCAGGCGTTCCACGTCCATTACGCCTTCCAGAGCCCGCCGCAATTCTTCGCGGCCAACGAATTCTTTCACGCCCGCTTCTACGGCGTCGAGACGTTTGTTGATTTCGGTGACCTGAATGGAAGGCCGCAGCATCCAGGAGCGCAGCAACCGCTTGCCCATAGGCGTGAGCGTGGCGTCGAGCGCGCGAAACAATGTGACTTCGTTGCCGGTGTTGGCAAAGAGAGGATCGGTCAATTCCAGGTTGCGGACCGTCACGGCATCGAGCACCAGGCATTCCTGCCGGTCGTAAAAGCCGATGCGGTCTACATGCTGGAGCGTGCCTTTTTGCGTTGAACGGACATAGTGCAGAATCGCGCCCGCCGCGGTGGCGGCCGCTGGACGGCCTTCCAGCCCAAAACCTTCGAGCGAGAGCACGCCAAACTGGTTTTCCACGAGCGGCACCGAATAGTCGGGAGCAAAGACCCAGTCTTCGAGCGGAGTCTCAGTAAAGCGCGCGCGGTCGCCAGCCTGCTGCAACGTCAATTGCGGCGACTTATCGAACAGCGGCAATGAAGAAGGGTAGAGCACCTCGCGCGGACGCAACTGCTGCAATTCTTCCAGAATGCGCCGCTCGGCATTCTCTCCGCGAAACTCGGTAGCGCGAAATTCGCCGGTGGAAAGATCGAGCGCCGCCAGTCCCACTGCGCCTGAAGCCCGCGCCAGCGCTGCCAGGAAATTATTTTCTTCCGAGCCAATGCTGCCATCGAGGGCGGTACCCGGCGTAAGGACGCGCGTCACCTCGCGCCGCACCAGCGTCTTGGCCTGCCGCGGATCTTCCATCTGCTCGCAGATGGCGACTTTGAATCCCTTGCGCAGCAGCTTCGACAGGTAACCCTCGGCGGAATGATAGGGAACTCCACACATGGGAATGGCCGTGTCTTTTTCTTTGTTGCGCGAAGTCAGCGTGATTTGCAACTCGCGCGCCGCCACCACTGCGTCTTCGAAGAACAGCTCGTAGAAATCTCCCAGCCGAAAGAAGAGCAGGGCCGTAGGATGCTGCTTTTTGATCGCGGCATATTGCCGCATCAGCGGTGTGGAGGGTTCGGACATGGTTCGCGGTCGGTTATAGACGGTGAACGCATTATCGAATAGCAAAGAAGCAAATAGCAATTGGCAAATAGCAATGAGCGAACCGACACCGATCCTCAGGCAGATCAGGCGTTCATCAGCGCAATCAGCGGTAAAAATGTTTCTCGCACTTCAATCAGTGCAAATCAGCTCATTCAGTAAAATCAGTGGTAAGGTTTTTATCATGGAACTACGGAAAGATCCGATTACGCGGTCGTGGGTCATTGTGGGCGATGATGAAGAGGAGCGCCGCCTTCATACGGATGGGCGCTGTCCTTTTTGTGCGGGATCGCCCAACCAGCCGCAGGTGATCAGCACATTGGCGGCCAGCGAACAGGGCGGCAGTCCGGTTACGGCCATGGTGCATCCTGCGCCTTTGTACCGCATAGAAGGCGAGCCGCAACGCCGAGCCGAAGGCATTTATGACGTGATGAACACCGTGGGCGCGCATGAGGTGCTGGTGCAGAGCATCCGGCATGACATCGAGCTGTGGCAATCATCGGATGCCGAGATTGCACAGTTCCTGCTCATGGCGGCACAGCGCATTCAGGACCTGAAGCAGGACGTCCGCTTCAAGTATGTGACTGTTTACAAGAATTATGGCGCTGCCGCCGGACAGGAATTTGACCATCCTGTATCGCAGCTCACGGCCACGACTTTTGTGCCACGCAGAGTATTGTATGAACTGCGGGCTTCGCGCGATTATTATGCCGACAAGGAACGCTGCGTTTTCTGCGACACGCTGAACCAGGAGATGCGCAACAACGTGCGCATTGTAGAGGCGCGGACCGACTATGTGGCGCTGTGTCCGTTTGCGCCACGCGTGGCGTATGAAATGTGGATCATGCCCCGGCGACACGAAGCGGCCTTCGAACGCAACATCACTGCCAAATCTCCCGGGCTGATGGAACTGAGCGGGATGCTGCGCCGCACCTTGCAACGTATCATGAGCGTAGCCGAATCTTTCCATCTGGTGCTGCACACCGTTCCCAACACATACCAGAAGTCGAATATTCTTCAGTACTGGAAGACCGTGGACGAGGACTACCATTGGCACATCGAAGTGCTTCCTGTAGGCGGAATCAAAGCCAAACCGTATTTCCTGAAAGAGATCTACTACACTCCGATTTCGTCGGAAGTGGCCGCCCAGCGGTTAAGGGCTTTGGCGGTGAAGTAGCTTTTTGGCTATTGGCTCTTAGCTCTTGGCTGCAAAGAAATCGGATCGCGTCTTTGTACCGCTCAGGTCCTGTCATCCCGCCCGCGCCATGTCATCTTGAGGTGTGCAGCACCGAAAGATCTATGCACTCAGTCCGCAGTGTCCAGGCTGTAAACCTTTAGCCCGCAAACCTCGCATCAGTAACGACTGAACTTGCCCTGACTGCAAGAAATCGGATTCGCGTCTTTATGACCAACAATGGACGGAGTTTCTGGAGAGGCACGACTCCAATCATTGTCTGGCAATGCCCACGCAGAATTAATCGAAATACCTGAACTGCGACGGCGGCGTAGTGGTACCACAACGGCGGCGTAGTGACACCATTGATTGCATTCCGTATTTTTCCCAGATACTCTCCACCTCGCACCCTCAGGGGTGGCTTTGATTTGTTCTGTGAAAATTGAAACAAAAGACGGCTATGAGCTTTGTTTTTGACTTAGAGGCAGACTGCTTTGGCTGTTGGCCTTGGCTAAATCCAAAAGCAACTGCGAGGCAGAGCATCGGTGTGTCTGCGTTCGATCAGTGACATCAGCGGTAAGTTTTGGTTGTAGCGGAGTTGTAGCGCGCTACGTAGCGCGTCAGAAATGCGGCTTTCCCCGCCAATGAAGCGGGTTGTATCGATGTAGCGCGAAAAGGCCCACAAAGTGAGAGGGGGCTCTTTGCGCAGTTGAGGCAGATGGGAAAACATTAAGGCAGCAACCACAAAGGACACCAAGGCTCACCAAGGATAGGCTACTGCGATCCGGCGAGGACATTTCTATGACGCCCGGACTTCGAGCGGATCCGCTGGGGCTACCCCACGCTTGCGCGTTGCGCCAACGTACTTGCCGTTCGTACCGCGTCAGGATGGGAATTGATTGCTTTAGAAGCGCGGGTTTCGGCTGGTTGTTGTTCCGGCGACGGTTGCGGGTGTTTGCCATTGCCGTTTTCCAACATGCGCGCCACCATGGCGGCGCGCGACGTTACTCCGAGCTTGGCAAAGATGCGGCGCAGGTGCGTACAGACTGTCCAGGAACTGATATTCAAAACGTCGGCAATGATCTTATTGGGATGGCCCTGGGCCACCATGCGCACGATTTCCTGTTCCCTCGGACTGAGCTGTACCCGCGGGCGCACGGCGTGCGGCATGCGGATCAGCAAGTAATGATCTCCGTCGAGAATGGCGTCGAGAATGATTTCTTCGGTTTCCGCGCCATCGCCGTGCAATGGCGATGAAGAGTTCGTGCCGGCGGCAATCAGATGGTCAACCAATGATTTGAGCATGCTTTCCGATGATGGCTGTGACGGCTCGCAAGGCTGAACGATTTTGCTGGAGTTCTTTTTCGCTTTTCTCGCCGCGAGTTTCTTACTGGAGAGTTTCCTGCTGGCGAGTTACGGGAGGGGCTGGTTGCGTGGCCATACGCTGTTTCCTCTATTCCGGCAGATCGCAAACGACACCGGAATGGTTCTCAGCACGAGTTACAGTTACTGCTGGACAAAAATTACCTGGGCCGGGGTGCGGTCCCCGGGAGTCATTTATGAATGCAATCCCTATGATTGCGTTTCGTTTCCGCAGCCTTCCTATCAAGCCCAGTTGCGCGGTTCCGGCACTACATCCCGAATCCCATGCTCAACTGTGCGACAGGTCCGATATGAACCAATAGAAACCGCATGCCAGGTGGAACGGCATTGCCAATTCGAGCTTGTGAGCCTGTGGAGCAGTCTGCTATCTGAGCAATTTACTGAGCCTAACTTCAAAGACGTTAAAAACTAACCTTTCCCTATCGCCAGTCACAATTAAATGTGTCACCTGTGCCAGCGACCCCGTCCGGGTTCCCTGAGGGAGCCGACCTCGTTTTAGCTTCACTGCGTGGCGCTACCTTAAGACAGCGTCACAGACAGAAGCCAGTCTGTTCAGGCCACCCTGATAGTGTTCCTCGCAAAAAGCGACTTTTGCCGCTGGTGAATTAGTCCTATTGTCAAAGGCGTTTCAAGATCTTGCGGAGGTAGAGCATGGCAAATCTATATAGCAGCGAACTCGAGGCTGAACTCGAACAGGAACTTCATGAAATGCATGAAGTCGAACTGGAAGGGGAAGATGAAGCCGGTCTCGAGGGCGAAGGAATTCTAGGCAGCATAGGCAACGTGCTAGGCGGCCTGCTGGGCGAAGGTGAAGATGAGGGCGAGGGGGAAGATGAGTTTGAGCTTCACGAACTCCATGAACTCCACGAATCCCATGAATTGGAAGATGAAGGCGAAGGGGAATTCGAGTCCGGGGAGCAGTTTTTTGGCAAGGCTTTCCGCAGCATCGGCCGCTTCGTAAAGAAGAATTCCGGCCTGCTCAAGAAGATCGCCAAAATTGCCGCGCCCATGGTGGGCACCGCGATCGGTGGTCCGTTCGGCGCCGTTCTTGGCAAGGTTGCCAGCTCTGCCCTGGGTGAAGGCGAACTGGAAGACGAATTCGAATCCCACGAACTTCATGAACTGCACGAGTTCGAGGACGAAAGTGAATTCGAAGGCGAGGGCGAGGTCCATGAGTCAGCCCATGAGATGGCGCATGAAATCGTCAACCATGAAATGACGCAGCATGAGGCACTGGCGGAGATGATGGCGGAAGCCGCATCCCACGAGGCCCATGAAGGCGAAGCGGAAGCCATGGCCGGCGCAGCCGCTTTTACGGTCATCTCTCCTCGGGACCGGCGCGCTCTGCGTACGATCTTGCCGCACCTGGTGCGGGGCACCGCAATTCTTACCCGGATACTGCGGCGCCGCCGGGCCACGCGTCCGGCAGTTCGCGCGGTACCGACCATCATGCGTCGCACAGTGAAATCGCTGAAGCGCAGCGCTGCCGCAGGCAAGCCGATCACGCGCAAGGTTGAGCCAGGGCCGCGGCGACCCAGGTACGCAAAGTGCTGGGCAATCCGAAGGTCTGTGCTGCGGCGATCGCGCGGAACGTAAAGTCCACGCGCAAGCTGCGTCCCAGCCGGGTGGCCCGGCGGATCGCCGGCTGAAAGTAACGGTTCCGGCCAGGGCGCCGGCAAAGCAAGGCAGCCCAGCCGGAACCACCTCTCGTGCGGCGACGCACCGTTATCAATTATTGATGGCTGATTGAAGTTCAACTGAAAACCGAAGAGGAGCATGACCATGGCGGCGCTTGAGCAGGAACTTGAAGCTTTGGAACTGGAAACCGAAGACGAACTGGAGGGCGAATTCGAAGCCGAAGGCGAGCTGGAATTCGAGTCTGAGTTTGAGGACGAAGCGGAAGGCGAGATCAGCCCGGTGCGGAAGATCTATGCTGACGCCATGATGGAGCACATGGCCCACATGGCTGCGGAAGCGGAGACCGAGCAGGAAGCGGCTGAACACTTTCTTCCATTGATCGGCATGGCTGCCTCGAAGCTGCTGCCGGTAGTGGCCAAGGCCGCGGGTCCTCTTCTCAAGAAAGCTCTGCCCCAGGTGGCCAAGGCTGTAACCAGAGTGACTCCGCAGCTTACTCCGCGGGTGAGCACTATCACACGCAGCCTGCATCGCAATCCCAACACCCGGGGACTGCTGCACGCCGTTCCTTCGATTGCACGCCGCACGGTTCACAGCTTGGCCCGCCAGGCCGCTCACGGAAAGCACATTACTCCGAGATCGGCTGTACGCACATTGGCGCGGCAGACGAACAAGGTGCTGTCACATCGCCCACATCGTCTGCGGGCATTGCGGCAACTCGCGGGTCATGGACCGCCGCTTCCATCGTCGAGCGTCGCTCCCGGAGTAGCGCGTCCGCACGGCAGTGTGCGCCACGGCGAGACCATGGAGGCGCTTATGCAGGGGGCGCAGCACATCCTGGCATGGCAACGGGTGGAACGTATGTGCCGGGAGCGCCGCATGGCAGCGTCGCTTCGAGCGGTTGGACCCCGTCGGGTGTACAGCGTCCGTCTAATGCCTCGCCTTGCCCCAGTTGCAGTCACGGGGCAACGGCCAGGCCGGCCTACTGCGGTTGCTGCGGACAGCTGTTGCGTAATCGACCACGGAGAAGCGGAGACGCGGGTATCGGGTATTCCGGATGATCAGGATCGAAAATCGGGTCGATCGAAACCGAATATCACAAGCAGGTAAGCGCAACGGTTATTGACTCACGAAGGTAATACTTTCATGGCTTCGGCACAGATGCTGCCACAATTCGAAGCTCGCACCAGTGATGCTGCCAGCGCTGCCGCGCCCGCAGTCAAGACGACGGCGCGGCCGAAGCACATGCTGTTGCACTGGCTGGGCACGCAGTCCACGAACCTGACCCGGCATGCGGCTGCGTTGCGGCCCTTCAAACGTGACGAGTTCGGAAGCGGATCGGCGGCGCCTACTCCAGGCCATCTTGAAGCGGTGAACAAGATGATCACCGCTCTGCGAGGCGCTCTGCTCAAGTTCTCGCAGGATTTCAGCAAGGTGTCACAGGCGGCCGTTCACGAACCAGTGACCAGCCGCCTGCAACTCATGGTGAACCGCAAAGAGAAGGCCCACCACTGGGTGCAGGGCATCGAGAAAATCTGGGACTTTTACTTCGAGCTTTTTGGGCAGCGCCAGACACGTTATGCCAACTGGCTGTTGAGCTGCGATCGCATCGCGCTCGACTGCTACCGTGCCGCGTATCTCGGCATTGGGGTGGCCCGCAGCATTCCCGCGCCACCACCTTTCTGCTACATGCGCACTGGCTTTGCTCCAGCCACATTCCGCCGGGGCATTCCATTAACGCGGCTGGGCAAACAGCTCAATCCATTTCCGCTGGTGCAATTGCCGTATCACCGCCTGTGAATCCCTGGACTCTGGGCGCGGTGCTGCATGAGGTGAGCCACAACCTGCAAAGCGATCTGGGGTTGAGCCGCGAGATTCCACGCAACATCGCGCTCCGTCTTTTAAAGGGTGGAATGGGCAAGCAGGTTGCTTCGATCTGGACACGCTGGAACCGCGAGATGTTTGCGGACATGAGCGCATTGTTTCTGGGCGGACCGGAGGTGGTTGGCTCTCTCATGGACGTTGTCGGGCCGGGGCACGCGCACGGTGGTAGCATTCAGCCCTCGCGGTCGTCCATCCCACGCCTTACCTGCGCATGCTGATCAGCGTGGAACTGCTGCGGCGCATGGGATTCAAAAAAGAGGCACAACAATACCAGACGGCGTGGAAGCGAATTTATCCGAACGCTGGAACCGGAAGCATCCTGCTGCGATGCTGAAAACTTTTCCTGAAGGCTTGCGAGCTGGCGGTGGATGCCATGTGCTTCCAGTCCTACCGCTCACTTGGGAACAAGAGCCTGCACAGGTGATCCAGTTCGGCGGCAAAGAACAACAGATGATTGAAGAGGCGGCGCGGCGATTGGCGGCCGGCACCGATCCTGGAATCATTCCTGAGCGTTTTGTCATCGGCGCTGCACGCTTTGCGCTGGAGCATCGCCTGGCGCGTCCCGGAGTGATTACTACGAATTTCTACAAAGCGCTGGCAAGCGGGTAACCCATGGCCCTGGAAAAAACATTTCGCGAGTTCTCGATGCAGTTACGCAGGTTGCGCGACCGCCTGCAGGAATTGCGGGTCACAGTGGTGGAAGACAAGCCCTCAAAAAATGACGCAGTGATCGTTGATCGCTTTGAATACGCGGTTGAAGACCTGCTCGGAAGCGTAGAGGAGATGGTGGCAAAAGCCAGGCAGGCGCAACAGGCGGCAGGGTATCCGGTGGACATGGAACAGGCGCGCCAGGCGCTCACGCAGTGCCAGGAGCAGTTTCACAGGCTGGAACAGAACTTCAGCGGCAACCTGGTTTCCTACGAGCGCATGAAAGACTTGACCGGGTTCGGCAGCGAGAGGCGCGGCGAATGGCCTTCATGGGTGACAAGCGTGAAGCAGGGAATCGAGCAGTGCCGGCAGCCTATGGAAGATGCGCGCAAGGGAATGGCAGAGTGCTGGCAGGAAATTGCGGAGAAGATGGGAACTACATCCATCTCGGTGCGCACCACCACTGTAGGACAAAAGATTATGGCCGGCACAGCAGAGGACAAACTCCGGCAAAAGGCCGGGATTTCCTGAACAGCGGGCGTTTGAAGGCGAGAGAGATTGCCGCAACAAAAACAGAAGCAAGACGAAGATAAGGAGCACACATCATGACAAAGGCAGGGGCAAAGAAAGGGTTGAGCGCAGACGCCCGAGAGCAGGATTACCCTCGAGTAACCGGCGGGAACGGTTCGCAAGACGCAGATGCAGCGACATACTCTGCCGGCACGGCAGCGCTGGACAACACTTCTACGTGGCAGGCCAATCTGGAAGTGCGTGGTTATGACGCGGCATCGGGCGACATATTGGAAGGAATGGAGTATGCGTTCTTCCTCCAGGACACGAATGAGCCGGTGCCATTCAAACAGAATGAAAAAGGTTACTTGCTTACTCTGCCCGCGCGACATGCGATGGTTCGAATTGAATCGAAGGTGGGCAAGCGTAACTCCGGCTATAAGCCGCAATGGCCACGCATGATGATCTGGGCCAAAAGCAATGCCCATTGCTGCACGGTGCCTTTGCCCATGATCCCCTCAACCTCACGGCAGGCAGAAACAACGAGGCTCAAGCTTTATGTTTGTGAGTGCGAGCAGGAATGCGACGGCGTGGAGCGGCGGCGCCAGGTAAACGGCAGAGTCACTGTTACAGAGATGCAGCCTTTTCCCAGCGAAAATGCAACAGGGACCGGCGCGGAATACCAGAAAGAGACGAGTAATGGCTGCGCGGAGTTCAGTTTAATTCCTGACCGCTGGTACTCAATTCAGGTACAGGGGCGCAGCACGCATTCCGGGGCCGCGATGCAGTTCTTCGCCTGCCATGGAGACTGCGTGGAGTTCACAGTCTGCTGCAAACCTCTCGTCGAGCGTTCGCTGCGCCTGTGTTTCGAAGACGAATACCAGCGTCCCTGTTCGAACTTCACATTCCAGATAAAAGGCCGTGAGTACTGTTCCGATGAAAAAGGCGAATGTGTGCTCTCGAACCCTGCTCTCGGGAACTTCACGATAGCAACGCTGGCCCCGGTCCAGATCAAACCGAGTTCGATCATCATCGGCAGCGCCGATGAGCAAACTGTGCGCGTACTCGTCACTCAGCAAGTGCAACGCTACCTGCTGACCTTTGCGGTGGAAGACTTTATTGAAGTCCGCGAGCAGGTGCGCATCGCGGTAATAGACCCGGCTTCTTCTTCCATGCTGCATGAATTGCAAATTGACGCTTATGGACGGGCGCAATGCTACGTGGACGAACTGCGCCAGTACCAGGCGCAACTCAAAATCAACAACCAGACCATGCAGGTCCAGCATGTAACGCCATTAATTTCTGAATATAACTGAGGAGCACGTATGGCAATCGCTACAACGACAACGTAACCCCCATCAGCCACATTCAAGCTGGGTGGCGCGGCCAAAGAAGCCGTAACCGACATGTCGGCCTATCCGATATTGACCGAAGAGATCGGTTATCCGCCGTCGCCACTTGCCACTCCCGGAACCTCAGGGACTGGCAGCGCACCCATCGGCCAGATCGCTTCCAAGGCCGTCGCAGACGTGCTGGGCTGGAAACTGAAGCCTGGCGACAGCAAAGGATTTATCGGGGCGCTTACGCAGTCTTTCAGTCTCACCGAATTGGAAGGTCGAGTAGAAGCCAAATGGACGCCGCGCACTTATGCCGTGCAGACCGATCTTTCCGGCGGCGTGACGGGGGCGCAGGCCAGCATTTATGCGCGGTCTGTTGAGGCAAACGACAAGATTGGCCCATTGGTGGACGGACTTTATGCGTTGCGCGTGGATGCATCAGCGGAAGACGTAGAGGCCATAAAGGCGGTAGTGAAGAGCCAGCTCACCGAAGCAGTGGGCGAACTGGGAGTCATGGGCGGCCCCCGCGTTTCCAGGGTGAACCAGTATTTCTTTTTGCTGCTGGGAAGGGGCTACAGAGCTGGAAAGCCAGGTATTGGCTCAGTTCAATCGATCCTGACAGGTGACAGGCACACTGGGATACTTTGCGCGACGAACTGGGCTTATGGTCGGTGACTGCTCCCAGCGGCGGAATATTTCCTAGTCCCAACAGTCCACTGATCAACACCGTGGAAGACGAGCAGGACGTGACCAACTTCCGTCTCATCGTAGATTACGTCACCTCGCTGGCGAACAGTTGGATCAATAATCAGCAGTTCTTCGGTCTGGGTTCGACCACGCCTTTCTTCGGCACGCAACTGGTGATTCTATCGCGGCAGTTGTCGGTAGTAGCAGATGCGGTCGACGAGGTGCGGTTCACAATGGATTCAGTATTCATTACTCCTTCGGAGCGGCAGACGCTGGAAATCGGGTTGCCCGCGTCTGTGACTCTTCCAGTCCATCATCCGGTGCGCCCGCCGGTTGTGCCGCCGACGACAGCCGGGAGTCCTGGGATACTCCGAGGACAATCGCCTCGATGCGGGCAGCATGTTCATGGAAGACATTCTGACCTGGATCCAGTCGTTTGCTTCAGAAGAAGCGCCGAAGCTGATTCAGGAAGGCGGAAAGTTTGCGGTCCAGAATTCAGTGCTGCCCATGTGCGTGCGGCTGCGCAACCTGGTACTGGGAACCCTTCATGCGACCAACGCCGGTGATTTGCCTAAGGGGTTCAAGACTCCAAGGGTGCAGCGTGCGCTGGGCGACTTGAGCAGTCAACTGGATGAGTTGGCATTCCTGGCGAATCCGCTGACCTACACCATTCCTTCACAGAAATAGAACGGAGCACGCTGATCAAGATCGAGGAGAGGCATTATGGCAACAGAGAAGGACTATCAATCACTATATGACCGCATAGCAGCTCTTGCGAGAGCAGGTGACCAGCAGGCTGGCCGCCGACCTGATCTCGAACCCGCAGCTGGCGGACGCGATCACCAAGCAGATTGATGACATGCTCGCCTCCGTGGTGGATGCCGACGCCAAAATGCCGCCACCGCCCGATAAAGGTCTCGCCGCCCTGGCCGGCGTGGGCCCGGACGCCGCCAAAGATTTCGGCATCGACGCGCATGCCGCAGGGCGTGGAAGCCGTACGACGAAACCATCACCTCGGAACGCATCATGGCCGTCGGCGATCATGTACTACCTGTGGCAGCATGAAAAGATCGGCGTCTTCCGCGTCGGTGCAGAAACTGCAAGAGTTGTTCCGCGCGGGCACGGTGCGGCTCTCGGGCGGGCCAGGCGCATTCGCGCTTTACCAGTTCGACCGCCGCGACGTGCTGCGCTACACCAAGAGCGATCGCTATCGGCCTACAAGCGCATCTTCGGCTATGGCGGCGCGTCCCGGTCCCACGGGTTCCCGCGCCAACACCGACTTCCACAAGCTGTTCTCGCACTTCGTTCACCAGGTAACTCTGTTCTGGCGCGACAAGCGCATCTCCGATGTGATTCGCGAGCGCGCTTACGATCCCAGCTTCGGCTCCATCGCCATTGTGCGCCGCGCCGGGCTCGACCTGCGCAACAACCTGAAGTGGTTGTCCTTCGGCCATCTGAACGTGCTGCGCGTGGAAGTCATGCAATTGCTCGAAGAGGCTTTCAAGATTCTCGATGCCGACGACGTGAAGCGGTTGTTCGGCGCCGACAACGCCTGGGACGTGGTGGAAGAAGTACTGATCCGCTACTTCAACGAGCGGCTGGTGACTTCGCCCCGGCAGCGCATGGGCGTAACCGGACGCGAAGTGCTGCGCTGGCTGGCCCAGCCCCACATCCTGCAAACGACGCGGGCACAATTCGAGACGCTGCTGCTGGAAATCGCCGAGCAATCAGAAGAATGGCTGACCAGCGCGCAGGCCATGGGACTCGCAGGCCGCACCGGCGATGCCAGAGTATTGCCCTGGACGGCTTCCACGCCGCTTCCTCCCAGCAGCAATGGACATAGGAAGCCCGGTATTTCGGCGGCGCGACGGGCCCCGGCGCGCTCCCCATTGGGGGAGACGGAGTACGCATATTAGCAGTCAGCAATTAGCACTCAGCCTTCAGCCCGCAGGCATTGTGGGCTGAAGGATTGCTGGATGGTGGGCATGGTTGGAGGAAAAGTCAAGATGCGGGCTTTGTTGAGGCGACAATGGAGTAATCAATGAAGACTTGCATCAACGAGAACCCCACGATGTTTCTACAAAAACGCATTCTCATGTGCCGTCCCTGCCGGGACTCTGTCTTTTTTGAAAACCTTCACCCAGCGCTCACGCGCTGGGCTAACATCTTTCGCCCGATTTGCGGGCTTGCATTGTGGTTTGCTTGCACCTTCCTTTTAACAGGATGGTGATGACGATGCCGATATCTGCCGTTCTCGCTTATGCTCGCGCTCATCGCCCGAAGTTTCTGGCGGAGCTGAAAGAGTTCATCCGTTTTCCTACGGTGAGCGCGGACCCTAAGTATGCCGCGCACATGAAAAGGTGTGCCTCATGGCTGGCTAGTCATCTGAAACAGATCGGCATGGAGCGGGTGAAAGTTGTCCCCATGAAAGGCCCTCCGCTGGTGTATGCCGATTGGTGCGGTGCAGCGGGCCGGCCGACGGTGCTGATCTACGGCCATTACGACGTGCAGCCTGCTGATTCAGCCAGCGAATGGAGAACGCCGCCGTTTCAGCCCACAGTGCGCGGCCATGATCTGTTTGGCCGTGGAGCGTGCGATGACAAAGGCCAGTTGTTTACTCACATCAAGGCCCTGGAATCATGGCTCGCGACCTCGGGCAGGCTGCCGGTGAACGTGAAGTGCCTGTTTGAAGGAGAAGAGGAGATTCGCAGTTCGAACCTGTTGCCAATGATTGAGCGAAACAAGCGTGCGCTGGCCGCCGACGTTGTCGTCATGTCTGATACCCATATGCTTGGTCCGGGGCGCCCGGCCATCAATTATTCGGAGCGCGGCGCGCTGAGTCTGGAGTTGACTGTATTCGGTCCGCAACACGATCTGCATTCGGGAAACTTCGGCGGCGCGGTGCTCAATCCGATTCAGGCTTTGAGCGAGATGATCGCGAAACTTCACCTCGACAATGGACGCATTGCCATACCCGGCTTTTACGACCGGGTGAGGCAGGGAAGCCCCGACGAACGGCTGCGCATGGCGGCCCACGGTCCTTCTGACCACAAGATTCGCCAGCTTGCCGGGGTAAAGTCAACCTGGGGCGAGAAAGGCTATTCGCTGTACGAGCGGACTACGTTGCGTCCGGCGCTTACGCTTCAGGGCATTACCGGCGGATACCAGGGTCCTGGAGACAAAGGCATTATTCCGGCGCGAGCGTCAGTGAAGATGGGTTTTCGGCTGGTGCCTGATCAGGACCCGCTGGAGATCGCTCAGCTTACCCGCGATTACCTGATGCGCATAACACCACACTGCGTGCGCTCAGAGATCCGATTAGTGTCTAGGGCCAGGCCCGCGGTGGTGAATCCCAAACATCCGGTGATGCGAGCGGCGTCGCTGGCTTATCGCAAAAGCTTCGGCGCGGCGCCGGTCTTTCTGCGTTCTGGCGGGACTATTCCTGCGGTGAGCACTTTTCAGGAACTGCTAAAGGCCCCAACGGTGCTCATGGGATTTGCGCTGCCCGATGATGGCATTCACGGGCCGAACGAAAAGTTCCATCTGCCTAACTTCTATCGCGGCATTGAATCCTGTCTCTGGTTTCAGGCGGCGGTAGCAGCAGGAGCAGGGCAGCCAGAAAAAGCAAAAATAGAGATCGCCTATGATCATTGATTGTCACTGTCACGCCGGCAAAGGCGACCTGCTCACCGCGCCCTGGAACACCGATGCGCCCCTGGGACCGTACCTGCGGCGGGCGCGGGCCGCAGGCATTGATAAAACCATTGTCTTTCCCGCGTTTCACACCGACTACGCTCAGGCGAATCGGGAGCTGGCGCGAATCATTGCCCGCAATCCGCGGCGGTTGATCGGGTTCGCTTTTATCCATGCCGGCCGCGATACCGGCAGAGTGTTTGAGATGGTCAGGGAGGCGGTAACGCAGTGGGGCTTTCGCGGAATCAAGGTCCACGGATTCGAAGCCATGCCCAACCGCGAAATCTGCGAGGCGGCGCGCAAGTTTCGCCTGCCGGTGCTGATTGATGTAGGAGGAAAGACGCAGGTCACGGAGATGTTCGCCACGCAATATCCTGACGTGAACTTTATTATTCCGCATCTGGGCAGCTTTGCCGGAGACTGGAAAGCCCACCAGCAGGTAGTGGACCAACTTGTGCGCCTGCCCAATGTTTATACCGATACTTCATCGGTGCGGCATTTCGACTACATTGTGGAGGCGATCAAGCGCGCCGGAGCGCACAAAGTGTTGTTCGGCAGCGACGGGCCATGGCTGCATCCGGGCGTGGAGATTCAGAAAGTACGGCTGCTCGGGCTGCCCCCGGAGAAAGAGGCGCTGCTTCTGGGCGGGAATGCTTTGCGGCTGATTGGGCGTGGGTTTGTCAACAAAGGCTCGAAGCGCGGATCAACACGCAACCAGGAACGCATGCGGGCAAGCTCGTTGGAATGGGCTCTCCAGAATTCCGTCCGTTGTTGAACTAAGGCGCGAATTTGATTCTTGTAGCCAATGCAAGTCGGTCCCGATGCCGGGGTTGCGGGCTAAGACTTATAGCCTGAATGCTCCGCAGTGAGTGCATAGGTCTTTCGGTGCTGCGCACCTCAAGATGACATGGCGCGGGCGGGATGAGATGGCTTGGGAATGGCTTTTTTCGCTTATTATTCGGCTGTTTCCCGGCCATCCAGAGATATAATCAGCCTTAACTTATGCCCTTATTCTGGTTACGTGTGGCGCTGTGCCTGTACGGCGTTGGACTGCTCTATACGGTGCTTACGTTGTGGGGTGGCCGGCAGAGATTGACCCGCATCCTGCTGCCTGCGGTGGGGCTGGGAGCGGTGTTTCATTTTGTGGCGCTTACGGAATACGCGATGCTGCCGGGGGAATGGCCCATGTCGTCCATGCACCAAGTGGAAGCGCTGCTGGCCTTTCTGCTCATGGCCTTCTTCTTTGTCGTGTATTTCCGGTACAAGACGGCTTCGCCGGGAGTGGCGGTGTTCCCGCTGGTCTTTCTGCTGATGCTCTCTTCGTCATCGCCGGGGAACATTACTAACGGCGTGGCGCCGCTGGCCTCGCCTTGGTGGATACTGATTCACGTGACGCTGATTCTGATTGGCTACTCGGCGCTGTTCTTCAGCTTCTTCGCCAGCGTGCTCTACCTGATTCAGGAAAAGAACCTCAAAGCCAAAACCATTAGCGCGGGTTTCTGGTCGAAGCTGCCGGCGCTGGCCACCATTGATGAGATCGGTTACAAGTGCCTGGTTTTCGGTTTTCCCTTCATGACTCTGGGCCTGATTGCGGGTTCGATTCTGGCCGAAGCCCGGTACGGGCCGCGGTACTTCAGCGATCCGAAAATACTGCTTTCGATTCTGATGTGGGTGGTCTATATGGTGCTGTTGTACTCGCGCTGGAGCGCCGGGTGGCGAGGACGCCGCGCCGCCTATCTCGCCGCTTTTGCGTTTGGCGCGGCGGTGCTGGCGTGGTCGGCCAATAACGGCTGGCACAGGTTTATTGCTCAATGAACTTTCATCTCATCGGCGTGAACCACAACAGCGCACCGCTGGAGGTGCGCGAGCGGCTGGCGATACCTGAGGCGCAACTGCCCGACGCCATCCGCACGCTGGTCCAGCAGCCGGGAGTGGAAGAAGGCATGGTGCTTTCCACCTGCAATCGCGTGGAACTGCTCACCAGCGTGGGGCAGGGATGCGATCTGCGCGGCTTTCTGCGCAGCTATTTCGGGCTGAGTTCTGACGCGCTGCATTCCCACGTTTACGAGTTCGAGCAACGCGACGCCGTGCGGCATGTATTCCGCGTGGCTTCCAGCCTGGATTCCATGGTGGTAGGCGAGCCGCAGATTCTGGGTCAAGTGAAAGAAGCATACGCCATCGCCCGCGGACTCGGCGCGGTGCATTCCGGCCTCGATGTTTTGCTATCGCGCGCCTTTGCGGTGGCCAAGCGCGTACGCACCGAGACGGCCATTGGCAGCTCCAGCGTTTCGATCTCTTCGGTGGCAGTACAGCTTGCACACAAAATCTTTGGCTCACTGAAAGACAAAACGATCTATGTAGTGGGCGCGGGCAAGATGGCGGAACTGGCTGCCCGTCATCTGATCGGCAATGGAGCGGGAGCGATCTTTTTTATCAACCGCACGCATGAAAAGGCCCTGCAACTGGCTGAAGCGTTCGGCGGACAGGCCATTCCCTTTGAACAGCTTTATCAGGAAGTAGACCACGCGGACATTGTGCTCACCTCCACCGGAGCGGCCGAGCCGCTGTTCCGGCGCGAGCATGGCGAGCGCATCATGGGCCGCCGCCGCAACCGGCCGATGTTCTTCATTGATATTGCCGTGCCTCGCAACGTTGATCCTTCCATGAACAAGGTAGACGGCATGTTCGTCTACGACGTTGACGATCTTCAGGCCGTGGCTTCCAGCAACAGCGCGGAGCGCAGGAAAGAAGCGGAGCTGGCGGAGAAAATTATCGAGGCTGAGGTCGAGCGCTTCGCCCTGCGCATGAAATCGCTGTCGGTGGTGCCGACCATTCTTTCGTTGCAGGAACAATGCGAGACCATTCGCCAGGCGGAGATAGACCGCATTCGAGGCAAGCTGGGCAAGCTCACTCCCGAACAGGAAGCGGCCATTGAGGCCATGACCCGGGGCATTGTCAACAAGCTGCTGCACACGCCGATTACTACGCTCAAATCCACGGCGGCGGAGCCGGAAGCTGCTACGATTCATGACGTGATTCGACGGCTGTTTAACTTAAGCGGCGGCAATTCCAACAGCGGGAAACCCAGGAAATAATGGCGCACCTTCGCATCGGCTCGCGCGGCTCGCAGCTTGCGCTCTGGCAGGCCAACCATGTCGCCGCGCTGCTGCGCTCGCAGGGACACAGTGTAGACATCCAGATCATCAAGACTACGGGTGACAAAATTACTGATGTGGCGCTGTCGAAGGTTGGCACCAAGGGCATGTTCACTAAAGAGATTGAAGATGCTCTCACCGCGCGCGAAGTAGATCTGGCCGTCCACAGCTTGAAAGATGTTCCTACCGAGCTTCAGCCGGAATTTGAGCTGGCGGCGATCATGAAGCGTGAAAATCCGCTGGATGCCTTTCTTTCCGTACGCTTCGCCCATTTAAATGAATTGCCGCAAGGCGCGCGTGTGGGCACCAGCAGTTTGCGGCGGCAATGCCAGCTTAAATTCATGCGGCCTGATCTGGAAGTTATTCCGTTACGCGGCAACGTGGATACACGGCTGCGCAAACTGGAGTCGGGCGAGTATGATGCGATCATTCTGGCGGCCGCGGGCGTTCACCGGCTGGGACTGGACCGCCTTCTGCGCTACAGGATTCCGATGGAAGAGATGTGTCCGGCGGCAGGGCAGGGAGCCCTGGGAATCGAGATCCGGCGCAACGATGTAGAGATGCGCACGATTTTGGCATTTCTCGACGACGCTGATGCGCGCCTTACCACCACTTGCGAACGCGCTCTGCTGCTGGCCCTGGGCGGCGGATGCCAGGTGCCGATTGGCGCTCATGCGTTCCGCCAGGATGGTGAGTTGCGGCTTGGCGCTATTGTAGGCAGGCCTGACGGAAGCGAAGTTCTGAGAGAAGCGGGGTCAGGAAATGATGCTCAATCTTTGAGCCGCGAGATTGCAGATAGATTGCTGGCCCGGGGCGCCGACCGTATTCTTGCTGACGTGTACAACACTGAGGTTGCTGTTCCTAAACAGCCATGAAGATTGGAAAAAATTCGATGCATGGCTGGCGTGTGCTGGTGACGCGTGCCAGCGGGCAGGCGCATGGCTTGTCTGGACCATTGCGCGATCTGGGCGCTGAAGTGGTGGAGATTCCTACCATTGAGATCAGCCCGCCCGAAAGTTATGCGGCACTGGATCACGCGCTGCTCAAGATTGACCATTACGACACGCTGATTCTTACCAGCGTAAACGGCGTGGAAGCGCTCTTCTACCGCTACAACCGCATGGGCCTTCCGATCGTAGACATGCAGCATCTGCTGGTGGTGGCCATTGGGCCAGCCACGGCGGCGGCCATCCAGTCAGAGGGCGTTTCGGTTTCCATTGTGCCGGAAAAATATATTGCCGAATCGGTAGTGGAGGCGCTGCGCGGCAAGCTGTTCAAAAACAGCCGGGTGCTGCTGGTGCGCGCCAAGGTGGCGCGCGACGTGCTGCCCGACGAGCTTCGCAAAGGCGGCGCCCAGGTAGATGTGATTGAGGCTTACGAAACCAAGGTTCCGGCAGGCGCAAAAGAAAACCTGGAACAATTGTTTGCCGACCGGACGGCGCGTCCGCACATCATTACTTTTACCAGTTCCTCTACGGCCAACAATTTCGTGGGCCTGCTGGGCGAGAACGCAAGAACGCTGCTGGATGGGGTGATTCTGGCCTCCATCGGCCCGGTCACCAGCGATACGCTCAGGAAGTGCGGCTTTCCTGCCGCCATTGAGGCCAGCGAGTACACCATGCAAGGATTGGTGGAAGCCATCAGCGAATACGTGAACCGCACCGATCCAACCGAGAAACGCCTGCATCGGGTGAAGTGATTGCCATAATTGCCATGAATGCCAAAATTGCCATATTTGTGGCTGACTTGGGAATGACTCGTAGCGCAGGGAAAAGGCTTTGCCGCGAATTGCGCGAATGGCCGCGAATAAGTCTTAAGATAGCGAGATAAGATAACTTTCGGAATGTTTGTTGCCGTTCGATTTGCCTGAACAGTTAGAGGCGCTGATGAAAAAAGATGTGTGGACTGTCGCGGAGGCCAAAGCGAAGTTGAATGAGCTGATCGAGCGTGCTCGGTCTGTCGGACCTCAGATGGTTACCAAGAAGGGAAAAACCGTAGTAGTGATTGTTTCTGCCGAAGAATGGCAGCGGAAGACTGAAAGAAAAGATACTCTGGCCGAATTCTTTCTTAGATCTCCGCTTCGGAATTCCGGACCTATGATCAGGCGGCGGCACGATCGGCCTCGACGAATCGAGCTCTGATAAGAATTTGATGAACTAAGATTGGTGGACTGTCGCTGAGATAGAAAGGACTGCGGGTGCCGGAACTGCCTGACATTGTCGTTTATCTGGAGGCGCTGGGCAGCCGCATCGTTGGACATGTGCTGAAAGAGGCTGAGATTCGCGGTCCTTCTTTGCTGCGGACTGCCGATCCTCCGCTCCAGCAGACCTTCGGACATTTTGTGAAGGGCTTGCGCCGCATAGGCAAGCGAATCGCGATTGGTTTTGACAATGATCTGTGGCTAGTGTTCCACCTGATGATCGCCGGACGGCTGCACTGGAAAACGCGCCGCGCTGGAATCCCCGGCACAGACGCGACGAAGGGTATCAATAATGATCGCCGCACTCTGGCTATCCTGGAGTTCGATTCCGGCGTACTTACTCTTACCGAAGCAGGAGCCAGGAAGCGGGCATCGCTCCATCTGATCAAAGGCGAGACTGGGCTGCGGCAACTTGATCCGGGTGGGATTGACGTGCTCGATTCATCGTTGCAGCAATTCAGCGAAGTCCTGACTTCTGCCAACCACACCTTGAAGCGGGCATTGACTGATCCAAGGCTATTCAGCGGGATTGGCAATGCTTACTCTGATGAAATCCTTCACCATGCCCAGCTTTCTCCGATAGCGTTAACGCTCAAACTGAAACCGGAAGAAGTGAAAAGGCTGTATGAATCGGTACGCGAAACGCTGGTGCAGTGGACAGGTACTCTTCGCGCCGAAACCGGAGAAAAGTTTCCGGAAAAAGTCACGGCCTTTCGCGAACAGATGGCCGTGCATGGCCGTTATGGCCAGGCTTGTCCTCGTTGCGGAATGAAAGTGCAGCGCATTCGCTATGCGTCGAATGAGACCAATTATTGTCCCCAGTGCCAGACCGGGGGGAAGCTTCTGGCCGACCGTTCGCTAAGCCGGCTTTTACGTGAAGATTGGCCGCGGACTCCGGAAGAGTTTGAAGAGAGAAGGAATCAATAGCTAGTAGCTAGTAGCTACTAGCTCCTAGCTCTAAGAACATTCACCGCAGAGAGCGCAGAGAAGAACCCCAGACCAAATTGCCAAAATTGCCATGATTGCCAAAAATGCCAAAATTGGAAAGCAAAATGTCTCCACTCCATAATTTGTTGAGACATCTTCGACAAAGTAAGAGATCGGAGATAGTGCGCGGCAAGTCGTAATTTAGAATTTCCCAACTCTCTGCGCTCTTGCGAACTCTGCGGTGGTGATCTTCGGCCCATCTTGGCAATTCTTTTTCATACTTAATGAGCGTTTCTTCAATTTCAGGGTCATATACAGTCGAAGCAACAGAGTAGCTGATGGACCACCAGTAAAAACTAACCCTAATGGAGAAGAGACATGGCGAAAACAATGAGAGTGGCAGTGCTGGGCCTGGCTTTTGCAACCATGCTGGCAGTAGTTCCTTCGCTGGCAGCACAATCGAATGAAGCACTGCCTGATGATCCTGTACCGGTACCCAAAAAGCAGGTTGTGATTCCGCTAGCGCCGGTTCCAGCGCCGATTAAGAGCGCCAGAAAAATTTTTATCGCAAATGCCGCAGAAGGCAGCAACGTGCCACTTGCCATATACGAGGGAGACGCGGACCGGGCCTACAACGCATTTTATGATCAGATGAAGGGCTGGGGACATTACGAACTGGTTTCATCCCCTACAGAGGCGGACCTGGTTTTTGAGATCAGATTCAGCGTGCTGATCGGTGAAAAGGTGGCTGATCCCCGATTTACAGTGCGAATCCGGGATGTGAAAACCAATGTTCTGCTTTGGGAAATCCTCGAAAACGTGCCGCTTGCAGTACTCAAGTCGAACCGCGAACGGAATTTCGACCAGACTATCGGCGCTCTTGCAGATGATGTGAAGAAGCTGGCCGGTCCGCCTGCTCCGGTTCCGGCCACATAATAGATGAGTAGCAGCCAGGCGGTTATTCTGTCTGGCTGCCCTTTCCCGAAGCCTCCTGGATGGAAACGGTCTTAATGTTCACAAATTCGCGGATTCCGTGATAGCTGAGTTCGCGCCCGTAGCCTGATTGCTTGACCCCGCCGAAGGGAATGCGCGGATCGGATGCGACCATGCCGTTGATGAAGGCCAGACCGGATTCGATTTCATTGATAAACATTTCCCGCTCGCTTTGATCATTGGTCCAGGCCGCAGGACCCGAGGCCGAACTGGCTGTCGTTGGCAATACGAATGGCATCGGCCATACCATTGGCGCGAAAGAGAGAGGCTACCGGCCCGAATAGTTCATCGTTCTGAGCAGGCGAACCATTGGGAATGTCTGCCAGTACCGTAGGCTCGAAAAAATAGCCTTTGCCCTTGATGCGATTGCCACCCAGCAGCACGCGTGCACCCATCTGCATTGTCTTGTTGACCTGTTCTTCCAGACCTTCGAGAACCATCAAAGTGGACAGCGGACCGACGTCAGTGGCCGCGTCCATCGGATCACCTACTTTGAGCGCCGTCATGCGTTCAACAAATTGCGCTCGAATTCCGGAGCGATCTTGCTATCTACGATGAAGCGTTTGGCCGCGATGCAGGATTGTCCGTTGTTGATGACCCGGGCCTGAACTGCGGTAGAGATGGCGTGGTCGAGATCGGCGCTGCGCATCACGATGAATGGGTCACTTCCGCCCAGTTCGAGCACGCTCTTCTTGATGTGCCTGCCGGCCACTGCGGCCACGTTGCTGCCCGCTCCTACGCTGCCGGTAAGTGTTACCGCCTTTACGCGCGGATCGGTAATCAGTGATTCCACGCGCTTTGAACCAATGAGCAGCGTCTGAAATGCGCCTTCAGGAAACCCGGCGCGGCGAAAAATATCTTCGATGGCCAGAGCGCATTGAGGAACGTTGGAGGCATGCTTAAGCAAACCGACGTTGCCGGCCATGAGCGCTGGAGCAGCAAAGCGGAAGACCTGCCAGAACGGGAAATTCCAGGGCATTACGGCCAGCACCGGCCGATAGGCTGGTAGCGGACGAAGCTGCGCGTGGCGTTCGTTTTGACTTGTTCGTCGGCCAGAAAACGTTCCGCATTTTCGGCGTAATAGCGGCAACCGGTAGCGCATTTTTCGGCTTCCTGAATTGCAGACTTCAGGGTCTTGCCCATTTCCAAAGTCATGGTCCGGGCAAACGAATCTTTTTCTCTTTCCAGTATCTCGGCAGCACGAACCATGTTGCGGGAGCGCTCGGAAAATGAGGTCTTGCGGTACTCATGGAACGTTCGTTGCCGCGAGATCCAGTTTGGCTTTCCACTTCTTTTTCAGAGTGCTGATCGAACTCGCGCAGCAGTTCGCCGGTAGCGGGGTTGATGCTGGAGACAGCAGGTCTGCGGATTTCAGTAATGTTGCGGGTGCTCATGGGGGTGTCCTTTTCTTTTAAGTATAAAACCAACCACGGAGACGCGGAGGCACGGAGAATTTCCGGTAAGTCAGTGACAGGGACTACGGTGCTTTGACAAAGGATATACGCCTTTTGGCAGATCAGTGGTTTTTAAGCGGGCGTGAAATTTGGATTTTGCATGTGCCAGCGAGACATGTAACACGAGCTGACTTCAGTTGCCAAAACGTCTATAAATACCGGCTTCAGTCCCAATGTCACTTACTTTGGACATCTGTGTTTTTGCCAAACGAACATTTTGCTTCATTGCAAAATTTTTGCCGCCCCCGTTGCGGGGCTCCCCATTCTTTGCTGACTCTTGCCAGGGCTTACGCCACTGGGGCTAACATTTGCTGCCCCGTCTCGCGGCAGTTCTGTCAGAGTAAGTGGCATTAGGCTTTAGCCTTTTCAGAGCTTTATTGCAGATGAATGTTTATTTCAATGCGCTGCTCAGGAATGCGCCAATATCTTTGCGCAGATGAGACAGCGATTCGTCCTCGATATACATCATGTGTCCGGCTGAGTAGTAGCCCAGGCTGATGCGCGCATGCTGCCCAGCAGTCAGTCCCATGTGATTCAGGGTGTACTGCGTTGCGAAATAAGGGGTAGCGAGATCGTAATATCCTGAGCCCACGAAGAGATGCATGAATGGATTTTTGTCGAATGCAGAGCGCAGAGACTGCGCTGTGTCAGGATAGCCGTTTGCCGCTGATCCCCATTCCCACTCGTTAAATCCAAAACCGCCGCCCAGGATGTAGTACTCGACATCAGACTTATAGCCAAGTTCAGTACGCACGTATTGGTTGAACATGGCGGTATAGGGCGGACGGATGGCGGTCATGCTCGGATCGTAGTCGGCGGTTTCACTGGCCGCAGATCGGTCGTTGCCGGTAAAGCGGCTGTCGAGGCGTCCGATAACGAGTTTCTGGTCGCGCATCAATTCCTTGGTGAAATGAGGCTCATCAATGCGCAGATCAGATTGGTCAATGTATGTCTTGCTCAGTCCTGTATAACGGGAAGACGTTCAATCACGGCATTGCGTTCTTCCGGCGTGAGGCGGTCGCCTTTGGCCAGCGCTTCGGCGTAACCGGTTGATGCCCATTGTTCCACTTCAGTGCGCAGCTTTTGAAAGTCCTGGAGATCTGGCCCCAGCTTCTTGTGATACCAGGCGCTTGTCGCGTATGACGGCAGATAGAGAATGTAAGGAAGATCGTTGCCGGTAGAGAACTCCAGCGTTTCAAAATTCAGCACGCTGGAAATGAGCATGATGCCATTGAACGCAATGCCGTGCTCGACCAGATAGCCTGACAGTCCGGCGGCGCGAGTTGTGCCATAACTTTCACCCACCAGAAAGAGCGGCGAAGACCAGCGTTCGTAGCGGCCAAGATACAGGCGGATGAATTCACCAACTGACTCGATATCACCGCGCAGCCCCAGGAACTTTTTCTTTAATTCAGGTTTCATGGCGCGGCTGTATCCGGTACCCACAGGATCAATGAACACCAGATCGGTTTGATCAAGCCATGTGTATTCATTGTCTACCAGTTGGTAGGGAGGCGCAGGCATCATGCCATCCGGCTGCATGCGTACACGCCTTGGGCCGATGGCGCCCATGTGCAGCCATACAGACGCAGATCCGGGGCCGCCATTGAAAGAAAAAGTGAGCGGACGCCGTTCACTGGATTGGCCATCCAGTGTATAGGCGATAAAAAAGATGTTGGCTTCGATGTCGCCTTCGGCATTGCGCAGCGGCAGAAACCCGGTCGTGGCGGTGTAACGCAGCGTCTTGCCACCTGCGTGAATCTCATGGTGTGTCACAACCGGCGGAGTTTCCTGCGACTCCTTTTGTGTTCTCCGCAGGCTTGGCAGGAGCGTTGGGCTGTGCAGAGGCCGCGGGTTTTGCTTCGGTTGAGGCTGATGGCCCGACTGCGACAGAAGTGGAAGCGCGGCAAGCCACAACATACATACAAGAAGAGACACAAAGCGGCCAAAAGTCATGAAAGACACTCCGTTGAAAATAAGAATGGCTGTATGAATTTAGGGAGTGTAAACGCGGAGAAGATAAAAGGGCAACTTACCTGTGAGCAGGATTCACCATAAGTGCCAACGGTCAAAATCTCTGAGCAGTGGACCGGCTATGGGTCATCGCCTGTTCGGCGCTTGCGCCGGTATTTGCGCCGGCAGTACCGAGCGTATGGCGTAATGCTGGTGTGCCTGATAAGTGATGATCACGAGCAGCACTATGACGATGAGCATGAACAGACAAAACCTTCCCCCGGCTTTGGGGCTGAGTCTCGGGGTAGGCTGTCTCATTTTTCGTTAGATGCATGGACACGAACAGAAAGTTATTTTGTTTCCGCAGGAGAGAGAGGCCGTTTTGCGAATGACTTTTGTAATCACTCTGGTTCTGCACCATCTTCGTACACATCATGTTCGTATACATCAGCGAAACTACGTATTGTATGCGGAAGCGAGATCACTATAATATCCACCGGAGAAACTATGGCTACCCATGTTCCAGCGCTGGCGCGGCTTGCGGCAGATTGTGAACCTGAAGGTTTGACTTTAGATAATAGCGAGAAGATCGCCGCAGAGCTGGCCAAATTGTTCGCTGTGCAGCAGGAAGAAGTGGGTATTCTGCGACTGGAAAAAGACAGCCTGATTTTTGTGCATCCGGCAAAGCTGCATAATATAGGCCGCATTCCTATGAACACTTCCACCTCACTGGCGGTACGTACCGCCAATACGCAGCGGCCGGAGATCCTGAATAATTTCGCCCGCACCCGCCACGCCAGTGTTTTCGAGATGGTAGATGTTAGCAAGCCGGGACAGAAGAAAGGCAGCAAAGAAGAGCAGGTAATCCAGAAGCTGATGTCCGCGCCTGTGATTTCAAAAAATCATGTTGTGGGCGTGATTCAGATTTGCCGCAAAGGGATTTCAGCTCCCGCCTCCGGGCGTGACTTTACACCGGTAGATCTGCAAAAGCTGGTGGCTGCTGCCAATGGGTTAGCGCAGTGCTTTGGGAAAGCTTAATCGCCGTGTAGCGCATTGCCTTATTTATTTATACCGTGTGTGTGAGAATTCGATTTCGTGGTTACAGCTCCATGCGATTAAGTGTGTGCAGGGGCTGAAGCCCAGCATTTATAAGGCTTTTTCGGCACGACTGAAAGTCGTGCCCTGTTACACGTCTCGTAAGCTCATGCAGAATTAACGCTCAGTCATAAAGCATCGCATTTTTCTTAACTCTTGCGCGGCCTTGAAAGGGCCCGCTCTTCCACCAAAACAGGGACACAGTAACAAGGAAATAGTTTCAGTTCTTCATCAACTCCAGATGACTGCGGGCTGCGCCGGAAATCGTTTGGTTCTGGCTGTTTTGCAGATAGGCGAACAGCTCTTTGGCCTTGTCGAGTTTTCCCTGCAACGAATAGAGTTCGGCCAGATTGAGGGCGTAAGGCTCGCTGCCGGGCTTGAGACGCAGTGCAGTTTCGTAGGCTGATGCGGCTTCTGCGTGCTTGTGCTGGGTCATCAATGCGAATCCCAGCAGGCCGTATCCATCGGCAAGAGCCGGGTTGAGTTCGGTGACGAGACGCGAGTGTTTTTCAATTTCAGCAGCGTACACATCATCATGAGACTGGGCCATGGCAGAAGCCAGATAGTAGTGGACCAGCCAGTCGCGCGGGTTCTGTTCGGCGGCGATTTTCAAATGGGGCAGCGCTCCGCCCATGTGCTGCTGCGTGTACAGCGCATAGCCAAGGCCACGTTGGGCAAGGGCGTTTTGCGAGTCCTGATCAAGGACTTTTTGAAATTCAGCAATGGACTGCTGGCGGTGATCGTCCTGATGGGCATGAAGATCGGCGAGGGTCGCTGCGGCCCGAAGTGGTGAGATGGAATGTACAGAAACGGCGACGTGCTCCAGGTGTTCAGGCAGCGGAATATGCACAGATTCCACCTGGGTGCGCGCATATCTTGCCAGTACGCTATCGAGCTGGGCGGGAGTCATTTCCAGCGCCTGGCGCAGAGCGTCCATGACGGGCACGCGCTTGTGCGTGAGGTCAATGTAATTGCGCACCTGGTCCATCTTGTGGTTTTCCCAGAAGTAATGGACCGCCAGCCATGCCTGCGCATAATAGATGGAACGATCGTCCTGGTCTTCGTTGTAGATGGGCGAATCGTGGTCTACGTTGAGCAGCACCGCGGCGGGAAGGAGGGAGCGTTGGTGCAGGACCTCAGCCGCATCCTCGGGCGCGCGGCCTAATACTGCTTCTTTGCTGGAAATCCTGATGGTGGAACAGAACTGGGCAAAGCCCTCGCTGAACCATACCGGCACATCGGGAAAGTTGTTGTCTAACAGCAGGTGCGCATATTCGTGGAAGACGGTTTCCCAGCGGTTGCGTGCGTTGAGATCGAGCACGATAAAGTCTTTGTCCTGCGAGCGCAGATAGAAGCCAACAATGTTGACCGGCTTGCCTTGGTACAGGGGCGCATAGTCGCTGAGCTGCCTGCTACTTTTCAGTGCGATTACCTGCACAGGAATCGGCTGATCAACTTTATCTTGAAAGAAGAGCTGCGCGAAAACCGCACGCATCTGCTCGAACTGGGTAGCCAGTTCGCGGCCGGATTGCTCGCTGCCATTGGAGAGCACATTGAAATGCGCCGAATTGGTCTCTACCCAGCCGTCATGGTTCTGGTCACGGTCTGGAATCTGGGCCGAGGCCGGTAGCAGTCCGGCAAGAATGACAGCAATGAAAAGCAAGCCTTTCGACATAACTCAGACCGGTGCGCGGCAGCGACCGCAACAAAGTGATTGTCCTAAATCTTAATACGAAAACAGATGAATAGGGTTCCAAAATAGATTAGACACCGGAAGCGAACCACGGAGACACGGAGGCACGGAGAAACCACTGGATGTCACATAAAGCGGGAATGGGCCAAACTCAAAAGCCCCTGACTTGCGCCAGGGGCTTTGAGGGAGCAGCAGGGCAGGGGATTACTTGTGGGCCGTCATGCGGTCATAAATGAATCCGGCTACACCGCCGGAGATAGCGCCTATGGCAGCGCCTTTGCCTCCCGCAGCCACTGCGCCAATGGCCGCTCCCGCGCCCGCCGAACCGGCCACGATCATTGCCGACTTCTGCGTGGAACGGTCACTTTGCCAGACCGGTTCTCCGTTTCGGTCGCGAGTCACCGCGGGATCGTAGCCGTAGCGATCGTCGTCGGAATCATATCTGGCCGACGAAGCATACGGAGGATCAGCGTGCATCCGGTGCATGGGTGATGGTCTCCGCTGGGCCATCAGCACAGGCTGAGGAGTTGCGCCGTTGAAAGCCGCTGGCTGCGCCGGCGGCTGCAAGGTTACGCCTTGTCCTGCTGCCTGGACCGAACCTAACTTCGACATAGTGACATTGGGCATAGTGACATAGGCCACTGCGGAAACCGCCAATGCTGTACATAATGACGCTAACATCGCAGTACGAATCAGAGACTTGGTCATGATGGGTTCACCTCTTGAACTCTGGCAATGCAGACACCATGCGACACTGCAAGTTGCTGAACTCACATTAAGCGTTGTGAAGAAGAGTAAAGGTGAGTGTGCTCGCTACATTCCTGATATCTAACGGCTGGTTACGTCGAGTTGCAAGGCGCGAGTGGCGCGGCGAATGATCTGGCGCTGGCCATCAGTCTGGTTGATGAACCGGAACCCGAACTGAAAACCCTGTCGGTAACGCACCTCGGCATGCACACTGAGCATTTCGGGGGCATCTGGAAGCTGGAATTCCAGACGCACCAGGCTCCCAAGCTGCATATCACCGGCGATGGTGGCGCCCAAGCCTCCTTCGCTCAGGTTCTTTGTGCGTCCGTGCAAGAGCTGAGTCGTCCGCACGACAAGGCGGATATCAATGAGATAACGTGGGTGTTCGCGCTTGATTGTCCAGGGTCCTGATACGGGGCTGTCCATTGCCAAAACGTTATCACAGATTTTTGAATGGTTCCTGATGACGTTAGTTTCAAACCAGTTACTGCCCTTTGCGTAATTCGTCCAGCGCCCACAGGGCATGTTCCGCCACTACCGGATCAGGATCAGACGACATTTTTTCCAGCCAGGGAACGAATTCCTGATTACCGCTGTTGCCCATGGCCACAGCGACATTGCGGCGTAATCCGGCATATTTCGTGCGTTTGATAGGCGAGCCTCGGAAGACTTGGCGAAAATCTTCTTCAGTCAACGAAGCCAGCCATTCCAGATTAGGATGCACTAATTTTTGCTGAGGCTGAAATTCCGGAACAGATGCGGCCGGAGCATTGCCGGCTTTGTTGTTCCAAGGGCAGACATCCTGGCAGATATCGCAGCCGAAGACATGGTGTCCAATGGCGGCGCGGAATTCCTGCGGTATTTCGCCGCGCTTTTCAATGGTGAGATAGGCGATGCAGCGGCGGGCGTCCATTTTGCCAGGTGCGATGATGGCCTGAGTTGGACAGGCGTCAATGCAGCGGGTGCAGCTTCCGCAGCGATCGGCGGCAGGAAGATCGGGTGCAAGTTCCAGCGAGGTAATGATTACGCCTAGAAAAATCCACGAGCCTAATTTCTGGTTGATCACGCAGGTGTTCTTACCGATCCACCCCAGCCCGGCATACCTGGCGTACACACGTTCGACAATAGGCCCTGGTATCTACATAACAGCGGGTCAGAGGATGAATTCCCTGGCGGGCTGAAAATTCCTGCACCGCGGTTTCGACCTGCTCAAGACGCTTCAGCAGGGAATCATGGTAGTCTTTGCCGCCCCATGCATAACGCGAGATCCAGCCGTGTCCGTGGTCCTGCGCCTCGGTCGAATAGGGATAGTCGGCGTTGTAATTGAGCGCGCAGACGATCACCGACCTGGCCCAGGGAACAGCGTTTTCCAGTGATGCGCGACGCAAAGCTCCGCTCTCGTTACGCTTTTCGAGATACTTCATCTCACCGGCATGTCCAGCTTCTATCCACTCGGTGAATGCGTTGAGTCAGGGAAATCCTGTTCCGAACCGAGGCGATGCCGGCCAGATCGAATCCGGCTGCGGCAGCGGCTTCTTTGGCGGCGTTCGAGAAGTGTTCCCTGGAGAGCATGCGGATATTATCGCTGAAGAGGGCTCTTGGCTATTAGCTCTTGGCTCGATTGCTTTAGGTTACAGGCTTTGCTGCTTGCTTCGCCGGGAGTGTCACAGAGAGCTACATCCAACAAAGCGGATTTCACACGATGGTCTCTGCCAAAGTCTTTAAGGCGTACATGATGCCAAAAGCCAAGAGCCAAAAGCTTCGTTCCCCCAAGTTCCTCGTGACAAATAAGTTACTTAACCCTTGCAGCACTAAGGCCTTGTCTGCCATCTCATAACAGAGTAGCTGTTGTTCAAAAGTTGTAGTGTGTCTGGAGGAGCAGGGCCCTATGATTTGTACTTTCTGCGGGGGTGAAAATCGCGCCGAGAACCGTTTCTGCGGCATGTGCGGCGTCCGACTGGAACGTCGCCAGGCGGAACGACGAGCAACGCAGGGAACAATTAAGTGTCCTTCGTGCGGAAATGAAAACGATCCAGGCTACAAGTTTTGCGGCATGTGCGGCACACGGGTTGAGCGGCGCATGCAAGAGCGAAGGTCGGCGGACGAGCGCGCTGTAGCCATGGCCAACGCGCAATTACCTACGCCGGAATCGAAGCGAAAAGCGGCGGAGCCGGTCATGACCGCAACGCCCACCTTGCCGCGTGAACCGCAAATACCACCCGCGCCCGCAGTTCCACCCAAAGCGACATCGTTACCCCAGGAGCCACGTGTGTCTTCGAGTTCGGTGTATGTGAATCCGGAGCCAAGCCGTAGTTCGGGGCATGTCGGCGGCCCGTCGATCTTCGGATTGAATACGGAGCCCGAGCCGCAAAATGAAGGTGAATATCTTCTCGAAGATGAATCGTCATCACGCGGGGGATTGCGCACGCTGGTGCTTATGGTGATTCTCGCCGCCATTCTCGGCCTGATCTTTGTGCAATGGCGTTCCAGCATCAAGGCCAGTCCGAAAGCGCCATTGCCGTCGAAACCCGGCGCTTCACAGACCGAACCGGAGGGCGCGAACAATTCCGGCAAGCAGCCTCCGCCGTTCGTTGCCCAAAATTCGAATGCGGGAACCAGCCTGGAAAATTCCGCACACCGGAATCCTGATGAGCTGCCGCCATCGCCATCGTCAAGCCAAAAGAGCGCCGATCAACCGCAGCCGTTTTCCGAACCTGCCGCGCGCGATAAAGGCAAAGGCGGTGATAACGAGAAGGAGGCCGCTGCTGCCACCCCTGGCAAAGACGACAAAGCGGCCAAAGACGATAAGGATGAAGACCAGGAACAGGCCAGCGATGAAAATGCCGCAGCCACACGGCAGGGTGGCGGCAAAGATAAAGACACAGCAGCGCCCATGCAGAAACCCAGCGCTGCGCTGGTGCGGGCGCAACAATATCTTCAAGGCCGGGGAGTACCGCAAAGCTGCGAGCAAGGACTCATCTATCTGAAGGCGGCCACCGAACAGAATGATCCGCGGGCGGCGGTGCAGATGGGGGCGTTGTATTCGAGTGGATTTTGCGTGGAGCAGGACCGGGTGAAGGCGTACAAGTGGTTTGCTTCAGCCCATGATCTGGAGCCTTCGAACCGCTGGATTGATCGAAATTTGAATCAACTTTGGGCGCAGATGTCGCCCGACGAGCGCCGCAAGGTGCAGCAGTAAATTAACTTCAGATGCCCAGCTTTTTTACTTCCTCGTTGTAATACTTCCTGTAAAGAATGTCCCACTCCTGCGTGCCTTCCACGATGGTACGCCTCTGATTTTCAATCTTGTGGCGGGCCGCGGTATCAATTTTGGCTTCTTCTTTCAACAGGTCTTCGAGCAGGCGGCGCGCTTCCTGCCGGATGCTGTTGGGATCTTCGATGAATTCCACCTGGTCCAGCGTAGCCAGGGCATCAAACACGGCATGGGCAAGCTTGTTTACCTTATCGCGCGAGAGTCTCACAGCACCGCCTTGTATTTGCGCACCAGTTCGTTTTTTATCTTCTTGAACATCTCCTGATAGCTGGCGCCGGCCCGCTGCATTTCGTCCTGGTATTGCTCAAGGATCAGGCGCACCTCGTCGTTGATGCGGTCTTCAAGCTGAAGCTCTTCCAGCAGCGCGGCATTCAGGGCGTCGGAGACGCCGTTTACGTCTTTTGTGGCAATAAAGTCGCCCGCCACCAGTTTTTGGGTTACCTGCCGGGCAAGATACCCGACATATTCTTTTGACAGAAGCATGTGTTTTGAATGGGTATGTGGTTGAAAAGAATAGTGTAACACATGGCATTTCGGCCTCTTAAGGCGGGAGTGGCAGTCACAGGAAATCGAAACGCTTTGAAGACATGTAGTCGCCGCGATTTCCGGAACCATAGCGGCGTGGTCAACGTTCAGCAAAGTTCCGTTTTGACGCATGATGGAAAGGTGTAACTGCCGCCGGAAAGATTTTTACCGCAATGAAGATGGCCAGCAGTTCAATAGCAATCCAGTCTTTAGTTCATCCAACGAATTAAGACGACTGGATTAAGATTAAACAAGGTTAGAATGTCGCAGCCAAATTTGCTGCCCAACGTCTAAGTTCAAAACGTCTTGCTGCCTGGCGTCGGAGTTGAATGCAGTTATGGCCCGGGACCAACCTATGCTACGTAACGAATCCAGCAATCCTCACGAGAATGAGAACGACAACGGTGAAAGTGTAAAGACACCCATCGATGCGCGGGTTGCGGAAATACCGAGACGCGAACCGATGGTGACCCGCGCCTGGGCATTGCGTGGCTCGACATGGAGAATTTACCTCATGTCGTTTCTGATTGCCGCCGGCATTTTTCTGGTCACCACGGTTTTGCACTATGTGATTTCACCGCAGGCGGTAACGGTAACCAGGCAGCCTCTGGCCGATCTGGCTTCCGCATTGCTGGTGGGACTACTGGCGTACCGGTCTTATGCCGGACGCCGGGAGCGCATGCAACAAGTGTTCGCACGGCTGCGCATGGTGGCCGAGATCAACCACCATGTTCGGAATGCTCTTGAAACGATTACCCTGCGTATCTATTCAACTGGAGACCGCAAGCTCATCGAAGATGTGTCTCATGCGACGCAACGCATAGATTGGGCCTTGCGCGAAATATTGGCGGACGGGAATGAAGGGAACAAGGTTAGTTAGCCTGCGTTATATGCCGCTCCTCCGCCTGGATGATCCACGACTGACGACAAAAGAACTTGAAAGCAGTGTTCATTAAGTCGCGGAATGGCGGCAATCATTGTAACGTTATCGCAAACAGATTGTTCAGTGCGCTCCGCTCCAAAAGTGGGAGCTGCGGCCATTCGACTCCGCTCAGGCCAGGCTCAGGCCGCAGCGCAAGGAAGTGTTTCTCTTGTTCCTTACCGGCACTCCGCATCACAGATGCGCAACAGGCGCGCATCTCGAGATGCTCCGTGACCGGGCTACTTTCGGTCGTCCTGCCGGACTGGAGTTTCGTTAATCCATCTCCGCTCCCAACTACAACGTTACTTTTCCAGTTGAATAATGCATGTTTTGGAGCTCTGTATTTTTTTGAAGAGAAGTTTCCCACAGGCTCTGCGCGCTGACGACTTTTTTCTGTCCCGCACTGCGGCCCTGCTTAAGCGGCGGTTCTCCCGGCTGTACGTCCCTCATGCTCGTGCTCACGCACATTCGCGGCCCAGCGCAAGAGTTCATCGGCGGTCATGAAATTCAGGATGCGGTCACGTTTCACTCCGGCAGAAAGAGCCGATGCGAGACCGAATTCAATGAAGGCGAGCTGCGAGGGGCTATGAGCGTCGGTGCCAATGGAAATGCGGCAACCGGATTTTGCGGCAAGTCGTACCAGATTATCGCTTAAGTCCTGCCGGTCAGGATAAGAGTCAATCTCCACCGCTTTCGTCCAGCTCCGCTGCCAGATCAAAGACGCGCATCCAGTCCGCTGTGAGCCCGAGGCGAAAATTATAGATGCGTCCGCGGGGATGACCGAGAATCTGGATGGTTGGATTTCGCAGAGCAGCCAGGTAACGATCGGTCTGGTCGTCTTTTTTTCTCAAGGAAGAGTGAAAGCAGCCTAGAACGAGGTCCAAACGGGAAAGGTCATCGTGGTCCATGTCACCCTCACCGGCAGGATTTAAATTCAATTCGATGGAGTGCAGAACGCGCAGCGGTGTAGCTGACGACGCTATCTCCTGATTGACCTGCGCGATCTCTTCGGCTTGCTCGGCCAACTGAGTTTCATTGATTCCGCCAGCGATTTTTAACCCTTTGGCATGATCGGTAATCGCGATGTACTCATATCCACGCGCAGCCGCAGCTTCTACCATTTCGCGAACCGATGCAGTTCCATCACTCCACTGTGTATGCATCTGCAAATCGCCTTTAACGTGACGCGACCATGAAGGCCTGGTCTTGAGCACCGCGCGCGCTTGCAGCAGCGTGAGGAAGCCGGTGCGGATTTCAGGAGGCTTGGGGACAATGGGCTGGTCTTCTATCCAGCGCCGGATGATTCGATTCAGAGAAGGGCCAACAGCGGGCAGTTCTTCGAGTGACCGCCCTTCCTGCACCAGTTGCGCCGCCTCCTCCGGCCACAGGAAGGCACGTCTGGAAGCGCGGCGAAGCGCCTTTTGCAAAGGCTGTTTGGCGGTTTCCGCGGCTGTCGCCAGAAGCTCTGCTATATCCGAATTGTTCAAGCTGTCGATGTTGGTGCTCCTACTCAATGAGATGCGTTAGTTCTGCGGCGTGCTGTTAAAGGCAGTCGGCAAGACTCGCCAATCTCCGAGAATGCGATGAAATCAATGCTTGGGAGTTGCAATCACGAGGAATGGTAATTTGCTGTTTGCGGTGAAGACTGGAAATTTTTCGCGATGGTTTTCATTGGGAGAAATAACCGATAGTCTCTCAAGGGGATAAAGCCAAACTTTTTATAAAAAGTGGCCACATGCTCCCCTTTCGCATCCACCACTACCGCAAACGACATAACGGTTCTGGTACTCTGCAGACTTCTACGAAGAGCATCAATCAGGAGAAACGCACCTAGTTTTCGTCGTTGATATTGTTCGGTAACAGCGAGACGACCAAGGAGCGTTGCCCCAATTCGTTTATATCTCCCCGTTCGCTTTTTTATTTCTTCTGGAAGTTTGTGTGTGTCGATTTCCTGCGACGACAAAGTGTAATACCCAAGTATTATGTCGGGTTCAGTTTCCGTCACAAGAATAAAAACGGCGGAAAGCTTTTCTCGCATGTCCCGTGATGCCCGCTCGTGGAAATAGCTATCTAATTCCTTGTCACCACAATGAAAAGCCATTCGATTTTCATTGCCGAGTGGCTTCACGATGTACCTTGGATGATCTACCAATTAGCGAGCGACCATTTCTGTATAACGTCGGGTTGCGAATTGCAACGCTTCGTTCGGTTCAGGAGGATTTAATAAGGCGTCAATAAAGAGTTTCGACTCTCGAGCATTTAATGTCATCAGTTCATGTTGCTCGACAGCCTTCACCGCAGCTTCTTGCATTGCATCAATCATGAAATCTGTAAGGCTAATTCCTCTGAGCGAAGCGGCCCGCTTGAAAAACAGCTTTTGCTCCGACGATATGCGGGCTTCCAGACGCTGTTTGGAAGTCTTAGCTGGTCGCTGCTTCCGGAGTTTCTTACGTCCTGCACTCATTGTGCCCCCTTTAGACTCATTGTACGGCTATTCGCCGTACCGATTCAAACAGAATACTCAGCGAGCCACCCTGCAGGGCAGCTCTGTCCAACCGCTACCTGCGAATGCCGTGGTACAGCGCACATGGGACATAAACAAAGCAGTGCTGCACAGGCTGGGTATAACCAGCAGCCCACCATTCGAGGGCTGCTGCTCAAGTTGAGGCAGACTGCGGCCCCGACTGCTCATCCAAACAGATACCACTACAAAATTCATACACATTCGAATCGAGGGAAAGCTATGGAAATGGAATCTTTGAGAGACCTGTTTATTGATGAGTTGAAAGACCTGTATTCGGCGGAGAACCAGATTTTGAAGGCGCTGCCGAAGATGATCAAGACCGCCAGTTCAAAAGAACTGAAGAGCGGCTTTGAGCAACACTTGAAAGAAACCGAAGGGCACGTTGAGCGCCTGGAGCAAATTTTCAACGAGCTGGAAGTCAGTCCCAAAGGCAAGAAATGCAAGGGCATGGAAGGCGTGATTGCCGACGGAAAAGAAATCATGGAAGAAGATGCGGAGCCCGATGTGATGGACGCGGGCCTGATTTCAGCCGCGCAGCATGTGGAACACTACGAAATCGCCGGCTATGGTTGTGTGCGTACCTATGCCGATCTGCTCGGCCACAAGGACTTTGCCAACCTGCTCCAGAAGACACTGGATGAAGAGAAGGCCACCGACGAGAAGTTGAACCAACTGGCCCGCAACATCAACGTTCAGGCCACCAAAGCAGCGTAAGGCCAAATCCTTTAGCTGACTCTCAATACAAAAGGGCGGGAAGTTCCCGCCCTTTTCCCAAGTGGTAATGCTTAGGCGTTGACGAGTGCTTCTTCGCGAACTCCGTATAGAGAGAACCATGATGTAGCTGCCTTGAGGCTCTGATTCACGTTCTCGATGTTCTTTACGCCTTCGGTTTTCAGCCACTCTTCAAAAGCTTTGGCGCCTTGCTTCCCGTAGATGGATATGCCATCTTTCCAGGTCGCGCGGCCGCAGAGCACACCGTTGAATTTCACTCCCGACTCCGCCGCAAGGGCCAGCGATTCGTTAAACTCGGCGTTGCTGACGCCCGCAGAAAGATAGATGAACGGCCGGGTGGCTACGGCGGCGGCCTTGCGGAATAGCTCCATGGCTTCCTGGCGGGAATAAGCTTTCTGGCCGGCAAACGATTTCGAACCTTCCACATACTTCATGTTGATGGGCACTTCTACCTTCATCACATCAACACCGTATTTATCTTTGGTGAATTCAGCCATTGAGGCGGTCACGATCTGCGGCTTCTTCTTCGCGAACTCCAGGCCCTTTTCGTCAACTCCTTCTTCGTATCCGACAAACTCCAGAAAAAAGGGAATATCGTTGGCGCGGCACTCGTCGCCAATGCGCTCTACCCAGGCATGTTTCTTATCATTGATCGCGTCACCGTCGGTCGGCGTGTAATAAAGCAGCACTTTCACACAATCGGCGCCCGCTTGTTTGAGCCGCTGCACAGACCAGTTGTCGAGCAGATCGGGCAGGCGTCCAGGGCCGGTTTTGTCATATCCGGTTTTTTCATAGGCCAGCAGCAGGCCGGAGTTTCTGGCCCGTTTGCGGGAGGCCGGCAGCCCCCATTCGGGATCGAGAAGAATGGCGCTGGCATGGGGCGTCAATACTTCGGTGACAATGGACTTGAACTCTTCCAGCATGGAGTCGCTGATTTCACTGCCTTTTTCTTTAGCCAGGGCCTTCTGTAGCGATCCGCGCTGGTCCATGGCGGCGGCCGCAATCACGCCCCGGCGGTCGGAGACGGCTTTCATTCCAGCAAGTTTGCCCGGAGTAAGCTTCACAACGTCCCTCCTAAAGGATTTGATTTAATGAAGATGGGTACAAGTACGAATCAATCGGTTGAAGCTGCGCAAGCGAGAACTTTGATGCCATTTTTGGGTTACGCGCTGTCTCTCAATTGTAACCCATTGGCACACCATTTAGATGCTGGCCTTACCGATGCCACGCGCTCATTGCGCTCTATGCTGCTGCTGGCGTATTTGCAGACTACATCTAATGCGCGAAAGAAGCAGCGGCTTCAGGTACAGCCGGTTTTCGGCATAAGCATTCTCTTCTCACCGCAGAGGAAAAACCCGCAATCCACAAACGCCACGAAGCAAACACAAAGAACGAGGGTGGCTTGGCGCCACGCCTGAGTGTCGACGGTGGCAGGGATCTCTCGCCATTCGCGGCAAAACGTCGCCTGCGTAGATGCTTTTTGTTTCATTTCCCGGGATAATCTAATCGGATGAAGCCTGGACTACTGGTCGCACTTATTCTTTCCTTTGCTCTGCCTTCCTCCGGGGCGGAGAAGCTCAAAGCATTTGCGGTGATAGGTCTGGATGGAGTTCCCTCGGACGCCGGGTCGTGCCAGCAGAAGTGGAGAACCTCGGTCAATCGGCTTGTGTGGATTGACGAAAGTCATCTCGTAGTCGAGCGCTTCCAATACTGTTCCAGCCAGGAACCGAAAAAAGGCAAGTCTTCAATCGAGGTGATCCTTCTCGACCCAAATGGGCATCTTCGTTCGATGCGACGCGACGACATGTTTGGCCTCCTCCGTGGGCCAAGTGGAACGCTGCTTGGTCGGTCACGGTAGTCAGGTGGAGCTCCTCGGATTGGATCTTCAGCCGCGACAAAGTATTTCTTGTCCTATCGCTCAGCAACGCTGTGCGATTTACGTGCCAGCAACGTTCAATGCTGATTCGGACTTTTCAGTCTGCTCCGTGTCTGCGGATCTCGAAGAGTGTCGGTTCTATCGCGGATTTCCAGCCAGAGAAATCCCTAACCCAGCGGCGAGCATTGCTCTAGCGAGTGGGATCCCACATACGCCCTACCAGGAATTGCCCTACCCCGGAACCGGAAACATTTCACCACAGGACCGGTCGGCATGGAAGGTCAGTTCCTCTGAAATCTGGTACTTTGACAGCGAAAATATACTCACGAGCCGTGAATCTGGCGGTGCAGCGGCTCCGGTTGTGACCGAAGAGTGGACGCCCAGGGGAAGCAACTGTACTGGAGAACTCTCTGTTTCGGAGCCCCACCGCTTTCTTGCCACGTGCATTGGAGCGCACATCTACACCGACGGTGAACTGGACGGACTCTTCGGCTACAGCCGGATCGCAATCTTCGATACCGCGTCACGGCGTATTCTCGCACGCATCAATGGCCGTGCTTCCACCTGGGCAGCTCTGTCTCCACAGGGCAAGCAGGTCGCTGTGCTGCATGATGGCAAAGTAAGCTTCTATCGCGTGAGCTGAAATCAACCGGCGAGCCCGTAGAGGCAGCGCTGGCAATCAATCGCTGCGCGTACAGCGCTTCATCTTCGTCGGGTGAAATCGCAGGCACCTCGTTGTGCGCGCCATGATTTCACGAGCGCATCGCCAAGCTGCCAGCAGGCTTCCACCAAGAAGGCTGCTGAACCCATGGCTGGATCACAGATGTTAAATTCAGAATCTGAGCAGGCGTAGGTTTTTCGCTCAACTGCTTCACTACCGGCTCCAGCGCAGCGTGTATGACGGGCCGGTGAGGCTGCTGGGCGTGTAGTGGGAGCCGCTCCTGCACCGCTCATCGGAAGGCTGGAAGATCACGGCCCCTTCGGTACCGGCGCAGAGGTAACGGACGCCGCAATCTTTCTTTCCAACGGTTCTAGCTTGCGCGAGGAAAATTGGACGTTATAAAATGCGCGGCACGTAGATGAGAGCCTTAAAAACATCGCTCCAAAGCAGAAGACTCCCATGGCCGGCAGCAAAATTTCATGGTGACGAGCCAGGACGTATTCGGGTGCGCGGCAAGCATAACAAGATGTTCCTGCCCGGCGAACCAGTCCCGGAAACGGGAATCTACGAGGTCGTCCACGATCGCGGCCATCGCTCGGCGCATGAAGTGGTCATGCATGGCCAGGACCTGTTTCCAAATTGCGATCAATGCGATGTCCGGGTGCGATTCAAGCTGGTGCGGACGGCCCCTTATATCTTCGATGACGAAGATTTCGTAGAAGAACCGTAAGACGGAGCAGGGAAAAGTCCACCGGCTTTACTGCCGCAGCGGCAACTTTTGCAGGATGCTGCGCTGCTTAGCGATCAACGAATCAATTCCCTTACTGGCAATCTCCATCATTTTCTTTAACTGCGCATCGTCAAAAGGATGTTGCTCGGCCGTAGCCTGCACCTCCACGATTTTGCGGCCACCAGTCATGACGAAATTCAGATCCACTTCAGCCCCGGAATCTTCTTCATAGCAAAGGTCGAGCAGGATGTTGCGATCCACAATGCCTACACTGATGGCGGCGACAAAGTCGCGAATTGGAGCTACGGTGAGCGTGCCTGCCTCTACAAGCTTCTCTAGCGCCAGTCCCAGTGCGACAAAAGCTCCGGTGATGGAAGCGGTGCGCGTACCGCCATCGGCCTGAATCACGTCGCAATCGAGGGTAATGGTGCGCTCCCCCAATTCCTCAAGGTCTACTACCGCACGCAGCGCCCGGCCAATCAGGCGCTGAATTTCGTGAGTGCGTCCCCCGATGCGGCCTCGGGCGGCCTCGCGGGGGGTACGGGTCAGAGTGGAACGCGGAAGCATGCTGTATTCAGCCGTGACCCAGCCTTTGCCTGCGCCCTTTAAAAAGGAAGGCACACTTTCGTCCACTGAAGCGGTGCAGATCACGCGGGTGTTGCCGATCTCGATCAGGGCCGAACCTTCGGCGGTAGAGATGAAGTCGGGAATGATGTTCACAGGACGCATCTGTTCGGGAGCGCGGTTGTCGGAGCGGTAAATCATTTCAATAGTCTCTCTACGTTTCCAGGTCAATGAGTTCAATGTTCTCTATGGGACGTCCGAGAAAACGGCCGCCCAGACGACGAAATTTTTCTACTGAATCGGTGGCGAAGCAGCGCAATGTGCTTTCTCGCGCAGAACCGCAATTATTTAAATGCGTGGCCACCTCATGGGCAGTAGATTCAGCGGAATCCACAATCTGGACCTCTGAGGGCACGACTCGCCGCAGCAATGGGCGAATGAGAGGATAGTGCGTGCATCCGAGCACCAGCACATCTGCTCCACGCGCGCCATTCCCAAAAATTTCATCCATGTAGATGTGGGCCACCTGCTCGGTGACTGGATGCTCCACCCATCCTTCTTCCACCAGCGGCACCAGCAGCGGGCAAGCTTTTTCGGTCGCCGAGACTCCCCGCTGCGCCAGCGCCTTCTGATATGCATGGCTGGCGACAGTAGCTTCAGTGGCAATCACCGCGGCTTTGCCGCTTTTCGAAATGGAAGCCGCGCGATGCGCGCCGGGTTCGACCACCCCAATCACCGGCACTTTGCTGGCGCCGCGAATCTCGTCAAGGGCCAGCGCTGTGGCTGTGTTGCAGGCAATCACCAGCAGTTCGGCGCCCTGGTCTTCGAGAAAGCGGGTGCTGGAGATGGCATAGCGCGCCACGGTGTGCGCAGACTTTGCTCCGTAAGGCAGGCGGGCGGTATCGCCAAAATACAGGTAGTCCACTCCAGGCAGCGCCTTCAGCAGTTCGCGCAAAACGGTGAGGCCCCCAAAGCCTGAATCGAACACCCCGATGGTGGGCGGCACGTTATTGGAACTCCCGGGCCAACTCGTGAACGGCTGCGGTTTCGTAGAACGACATGAGATCGGCATGTCCGGCGAGGGTTTCGCGTTCCTTGCCATCCACCACGAATTTCACCCGCGCAATTCCGGGCACGTTGGCATTCAAGGTTTCAATCAGCGAAGTCAGGGTCATCTCTTCCAGCAGGATTCCTGAAGGATGCGCGTCGGCAAATGGCAACGTAGTATCAATCACGGCGGTATCACCATTGATCAGGTACACATCTTTTATATCAGCGCCTTTGCCCAGAGGATGAGGCGAAGGGCTCTGCTCATATTCGGCGAGCACCGCACGCAACGCTTCGCGGGCGCGCAGGCTGCGGTCGCTAGGCATAAAGACGGTGCGTTCGCGCCAGCGCAGGGCGCGATCCTGATCATAGGCCACCAGCACCGGAATAGTTTCCTGGCCGCCACCCACAGGCGGGGCCACCGGACGATCATCGCCGGCCAGCAGGCTCTTGGCCTGCTCCTTATGCGTGAGCTTGATGATGTAAAGGCCGCTGATTAGCACGCACAGCAGCAACAGGGCGATGGTGATCTGGAAATGGCGGGGAATCACCGCTGCTCCTCCAGTTGTTTTTTCACTTGCGCAACGCCACTGGCAACCGCGGCCGCAACTTCGGTTTGAAACTTCTGGCCATTCACTTCCTGAACATTTTGCGGATCAGGCGCAAGCTCTACCGCAATGGCCGGAGCACTCACATTGTTCAACGGACGAACGGGTACGGCCAGAGACAGCACCGCCACTTGCTTCTTTGCCAGTTCGCCGCTTACCGCTTTTGCCAGGTCCCGGCTGCGCTCAAGAAAGGGCGACTGCGCGCTCTCCCAGGGCAGAACCCGGCCAACCGGCGCGGGAGACTCAGGCAGCGACGGAGTATAGATTCTCACCCCTTGTCCTGGAAGCCCCGCATGAAGGGCAAGATAGACCCCAGCATGCTGCTCGTTGGCGGTCTCCGCGCGCTGTTCGATGCTCATGCCGGTATCGGAATCGCGAAGAAGCCGCACAGCAATGCCACGGTCTTGAAATTCAAATTTCATGCGCCGCGCGAAGGCCAGAGTCACATCTTTTTCCAGCACTTTGTCGCCGAGTGACGCTCCCTGATCGTCTCCGCCGTGACTGGCGTCAATCAGCACAAAAAATTCTGGCGGCCCGTGAACTGGATTTGCCAGAGTAGGCACCACCGTTGTTGCCGGTATGTTTGGCAATTGCATCGGCGCGGATGGCGTTTGTGGAATGGCCCCTACGACAGGCGATGCGGCAGGCTGAATCACGATATTCTTTCCATCAGGGCTTAAAGTGGCGCTCAAACCGGGACCGGAGATAAGCAGGGAAGCAGTCCCATTGTCTTCAGAAAAAGTTACGGCACGAATCAACTTGTCATCGAATGGCTGGCTGGTGATATCGGAAACCAGTGGTTCGCGTTTGAACAACAGTTTTATGCTGTTTTCTTCCTGCGTTATCTGCGGATGCACCGGCTGATTGAAGTTCAGCGCCAGCGCAGGCTTATCGCTCTTTCTGAGTTCGGCGGTAAAGCGAATGGCAGCGTTATCGAGAAAAAGCCGGCGCGCCTCAGGACGAAAAATGACCGGCCGACGCAGCAGAGCGCCCAGAAGCGCAAAGCTGGATTTCAACGGCGTGAGCAGACGGCGGTTTTCGATCAGCGCATTTCCGCCTAGATCAATAGAACCGCCGCGCACGCTGGCTTTGTCTTTGCCGACGGTAAAACGCGCTTCGACTCCGTTGAGTTGCAGCTTCCAATCCCGCCCATCATTGCGTAAAGCACTTGTGCCCAGAGGCTGCACCAACGCAGCAGGGTCTACATAAAGCTGGCCATCCCGATCCAGCACGTCTACCGAATAACTGGTCTGGGGCGTGTAGACAGTAAGCTGCTTGGCCGGATCAGCCACCGAAACCAGCAATGCGCAGCACAGCAGCAACAGCAGTGTAGCCGTAAACCGCGACCGCCTACTCCAGCGCATAGATGGTAAGCCCGCTCAACAGCTTGGGGTAAAAATCAGTAGACTTCTGCGGTAGCACCTCGCCGGCAAAAGCGGCCTCACTCACCTGCTCAATGCGGGCCGGATTCATCAGGAAGGCGACATTCGCGCCCTGGCGCACATGGGAAATGGCCTCCGAAGCATCGCGCTCGTATTTCACATGTTCCTGATTGCGGATAGCTTCTTCGGAAATGCCGAGTACACGCTCCAGCATGATCTTGTGCAACTGCACCACGTCCAGATCGCGCTGGCGCGGCGAAATCTCGCCTAATGCATCCTGTATGGCGCGTTTTTTGGCCCGCATCAGATATGGCCCCTGCTTGATCACCGCCATAAACGAAGTGCCGCCTTTACCGGCTTCGTCAAGCAAAGTGGTGGCGCTGCGGCTTTCACTGCGAACATCAATACGCTGGATGTCGAAGAAGCGTTTGGCTCCTTCCAGCATCCGTTCGCGATCGAAATCCGGCAAACCCTGCACGATGCGGTGCGTAGGCAGAATCACCAGCCCCGGGCTTTCCATGGGGATGAGAGTCATCATCACGAATTCATAGGGAGCACCGGCAGAACTATCGGGGTGCTGCTGCCGCTGTTCGTTCCGGTAGGTAAGCGCGGTCTCATAGCGATGGTGGCCGTCGGCGATCAGCAACTTCTTGTCGCGCATCAGGCGCTGAACGTTCTGGATAACGCCGGGGTCTGAAATGCGCCAGACACGATGCAGCACTTCGTATTCGTCGAGCACCGACATGTCGGGCTCTTCTTCAGACCGCAACAGGCGGTCAACCTCGCCCTGAAGATCGCTGTACAGCATGAAAATCTGCCCGAAATGGGCCTTGGTGTGGCGCAAAAGGTTCAGGCGGTCAGCGCGAGGTTTCGAGAGTGTCTGCTCGTGGCGGAAGACGACACCGTCTGTATATTCATGGATTCGTCCCAAGGCGATCATTCCCCGCCGTTCCGCCGAATCGCGGGTACCGGGAACCGTAAACGTCTGAGAATAAAAATAGAGAGAAGGATCGGAGTCCTGCTTCAGTATCCCCCCGGCCCGCCAGTCATGCAGGTACTCGGCTGCCCGGGTGTAGATGTTGAAATCGGGGCTGTCAGTCTCGCCCCCTTTGCCCAAAATGATTCTTACCAGGTTATTGGGGCTGAGTTCATAGTATTTGGCTTGCATCTCAGGCGTGATTTTGTCGTAAGGCTGGGTCACCACATCTTCCAGCCGCACCTGGTGCGAGTCGTAACGCAATGCTTTGAAAGGGATAATTTCTGCCATTCTGTTTAAAAGAGACCCGAATGGCATTCTATCAAGGGAGTGGGAAACCTGAGTCTTGCGTTTCGACATCTTAATAGTCTGTAATCCTGCAGAAAGTTCAGAGCAGGGGCCGTGTGTTAATGTCCCGTGTGTGGTAACATCGGCGCAAATACAAAAGAGGTTCCATATGGCCCGCTTTCAATGCCGCGGGTATGGTTCATTCCGTTCCCCCGAGCGTTTGCAGTATAGCCTCATGAACGCACTGCGCATGGTTTCGGCAGTGCTGCTTCTGGTGCTTGCGGCATCGGCCTACGGTCAGGATGTTGACGTTCACATTCAGCCCCGTGAGAAGGACGCCGCCACGCCCAATACCCCCAAAGAAGTGAATATTGCTCCGGCCGATCTGCCGCCAGATGTTTCCACAGTGCGCACCAAACCGGTCATGAAAAATGTAGACCTGGTGCTGGTGAACGTGACTGTCACAGACGACTGGAACCGCATTGTCACTGGACTTGAAAAAGACAACTTCGCCATCAGCGAGGGCAATCACATTGAAGAAGTCAGGCATTTCGCCAGCGAAGACGCACCCATTTCATTGGGCGTGATCTTCGATATGAGTGGCAGCATGTCTGACAAAATCACCAAGGCCCGCGAGGCCGTGGTGGAATTCTTCAAGACCGCCAACCCGCAGGACGAATTTTTCATGATTACCTTTGCCGACCGTCCTGAATTAATCGCGGACTTCACCAAGTCGGTGGAAGATGTTCAGGGCAAACTGGTGTTTACCGTGCCCCAGGGGCGCACCGCCATGCTGGACGCCATTTATATGGGCATAAACAAGATGAAAGACGCCCATAACACCAAGAAGGCCCTGCTGATTATTTCCGATGGCGGCGATAACCAGGAGCCGTTATACCGAGAACGAAATTAAATCCATGGTGAAAGAAGCGGATGTGCAGATTTATTCCATCGGCATTTTCACTCCAAATCCGACCCAGCCAGAAGAGGCTGCCGGACCGGCCCTGCTCAGCGAAATCAGCGAAGTCACGGGCGGCCGCATGTTTACGATCAATAATCCCAATGAACTTTCCGATGTGGCTACAAAAATTGGAATAGAGCTGCGCAACCAATATGTACTCGGTTACCGTCCAAGCAACAAGACCAGAGATGGTCATTGGCGCAAAATTAAAGTAAAGCTTATTCCGCCCAAAGGGCTGCCTCATCTGAATGTGTTTGCTAAAACGGGATACTATGCACCTGCGCAATAAAACGGCTACTTGGATCTTTATCAGTCTGCTGCTCTGTACCATAAGCTGCTGGGCGCAGCAGAACCAGGGAACCCAACCGAAACAGCCGGCTGGCGTGCAGGCGACGCCGCTGCCTTCTGATGTTGACGCCACCGATCCCGCGTTGCCGGTGTGGGCACGGCCTGCTACGCCTCCGCCAGCAGCCAATACCAACAACCCTCCGACGAAGGGAACGGCTCCCGCTGCTGGAAATACTGCCGGAAACACCAATGTGCCTCCGGGACAGCAATCAGGTCCTACCGGCCAGGTAGTCAAAGGCGATAACGGCTTCATTCTACGTACCAACGTACAGAACGTGACGCTGCCGGTGACCGTGGTGGATGACCGCAAGCGCGTGATCATGGACCTGAAGCAAACCAATTTTCAGGTCTACGAAGACGATCAGCCCCAGCAGATCATCTCTTTCACCCGTGAGGATATTCCGGTCTCCATCGGCATCGTGGTGGATAACTCCGGCTCTATGCGGGAAAAACGGCTGGCCGTGAGCAGGGCCGTCATCAACCTGGTAAAAGCCAGCAATAAAGACGATGAAGTGTTCGTGGTGAACTTCAATGACGATTCCTGGCTCGATCAGGATTTCACCAATAACACCAGTCTCATGAAAGAGGCTCTTGATCGCCTCGATTCACGCGGCGGCACCGCTCTGTATGACGCAGTGATCGGCTCGGCTGACCATCTGGCCAAAGCCGCCAAACGCGAAAAGAAAGTTCTGCTGGTGATTACCGATGGTGAGGACAATGAAAGCCGGGAATCGCTGGAGCAGGCCATTCGCGCCGTCCAGGATGAGAACGGCCCGATCATCTACACCATCGGGATTCTTGGCAATGAAGGCAAAGAGCGCCGCGCAAAACGCGCGCTTGAGGCTCTGTCGCTTCAGACTGGCGGCGTAGCGTTCTTCCCCAAGAACCTCGATGAAGTTGATCTGATCAGCCAGCAGGTGGCCCGCGACATCCGTAATCAGTACAGCCTTACCTACAAACCCAGCAACCCGCAGATCAATGGCGGTTTCCGCCGTGTAAAAGTCGTAGCCCACGCCTCCGGCTACAAAGATTTGCAGGTACGCACGAAGAGCGGTTATTTCGCCGGACAGCAGCGCGCTTCGAAATAGCCGGCCTCATATCAATCTTAAAAGAAGAGACGCGGTTCATCGCGTCTCTTTTTCTGTGTACCCCCGTTTGTGTGCCCCGTTTTGTGTACCCCTGTTTTTCTGTGTACCTTTTCCCAATTTGGTCTTGGAAAAACAATTTTTATTAAGCCCTCAGATTTACCGTTTACAACCACCCATATCAGGGTTAGCATTGCGCGTAGTAACACTACTTTCAGCTACTCACATGTTCCAAGGGTTTCAACGTGTCTTCTCCACACGCTCCCGTCAACATGGATGCTTCGTCCCGCGACCGGATGATTTCCGTCGCCAAACGCCTGTTTTCCACTTCCGGTTACGAGAACACCACCACGGTGGCGATTGCCCGTGAGGCACGTACCAGTGAATCGCAACTGGTAAAGCACTTTGGCAGCAAAGAAGGACTTCTGGAAGCCATTTTCGAAAATGGCTGGGCCGCATTGCGTATGCAGCTCACTACGTTACAGACCATATCTTCGCCACGCAAACAGCTCAAAGCGCTCATGCACACTGTAGTGCAGCTTTTCAGCCACGATACGGAGTTGCGCGACCTCATGTTGCTCGAAGGCCGGCGCATCCGCCGCGAAGGCAAGATGATCATGCTTACCCGCAGCTATACGGATTTCGTCCAACTGGTAGATATGCTGGTGCAGAAGGCCCAGAGCGAACGTCCGCAGGAGTATCCGCCGCAGCTTATCCGCTCGTCGTTGATGGGGACATTTGAAGGCCTGCTGCGGGATATGGTGCTGTACGAGCGCTACGGATATCCCGCCGGTTATTCGCTCGCCGAAGCCGAAAAGTTTGTGGCTGAACTGGTAGACCGCCTGTTTGATGTTGCCCGCTGAAACTGACCATTGATGACACTGATCCAACTGAACTGATCAAAAAAGAGCAGACAAGTGCTGTGAGATAATCCTGCCCTGCAGCCCAATGACGCAACAGGCTAAAGCGAAAACGGGAGACGTCAACCAGCATGGACAGATTGTCGTCCGTAATGTGCGGGAGGCTGATGCTCAGCAGCCGATCTACGAGCTGGCCTGCTCCCATTGCGGGCATGTGTATGGAACCGCTGAAGCCGAAGCCGCAGAGCGCCGTTGCCCCAATTGCCAGCAAGGGGCGCCCGGATTGGCCTTGAATCTGGAGATCGCCACCGACAGGCGGCAGAAGTGGCCAACGGCACTTGTGATTGTCCGTCACGGCCAGTCAGAAAAGAATGTAGCCAAAGATCGCGCCTGGAGGGAAGGCGCGGAAGATGTGTTTGCCGGAGGCGTTCGCGATGCGGATGTCCCGCTGACATCATTTGGAGTGGAACAGGCGCTTGCCACCGGGGATTTTCTAAAAGACAAACTCACCTTCGATGTGGTGTTCTCCTCGCCTTACCTGCGCACCTTGCAAACCACGCAACACATGTTGACACGCTTTGCTGTGGCTCCGCCGGTCATTCTTGATGAGCGTATCCGTGAAATTGAGTTTGGCATTCTCGATGGCCTCACCTGGCATGGAGTACGCAAACGCTATCCTGAGGAATTTGAGCGCCGCAACCGCGAAGGCAAATATTGGTATAGACCTCCGGGTGGTGAAAGCCGCCCCGATGTTGCGCTGCGCGTACACAGCTTTCTCGGCACGCTCACGCGTGATTACTCGCGCAAGAATGTTCTGGTGGTCTGCCACAGCGTGGTGGTGCTGATCTTCCGCCGTCTGCTGGAGCGCTGGGACGAAGCCAAGTACATGAAGGTAGATAAAGAAAGTGACGTTCTCAATTGCGGCGTGACTGCCTATCGTTTCGATCCGAAGAGCAAGAAGCTGGTTCTGGATTATTACAACAGCATCTGTTATCCGGCCGCGCCAGTTGAACGTTCTTGATGAGAAAGATCTTCACCGCAGAGTGCGCAAAGAGCGCAGAGGCGATGCCTGATTAGAGGAGACATGTATCAGCCAGAACCACCACTGAACTGCGGGTGGTTTGCATGAACCAGAAACTCAGGCCGGCATGATGTCTCTGAGCTACCCTGGCTGGATGATCCGAATTATTCCAGTTCCGCCCCGCGGGACGTGTGAAGCTAGCCCGCCGTTTCAACTGCGGGAAGGTGAAGCGACAAACAGAGTCCCGGGAAGGGACGACTGAAATTGCGTTGCCACAAGAAAATCTTAATGGTCTTGAATGCCCGCCGTCATAACCGACAATTGACGGAGTTTCTGGAGAGGGCAGGACTTTAGCGTTTAGTCGGGGCGTGACCAAAGTGAGCGACAGGCTGCGAAGTCGTGCCGCAAAGCCACTTATAAAATTTGGGCTTCAGAGCGTGTGTGGAACCCAAATTTGAATGCCAACATCACCGTCACGAGAAAGACATGCAGGGGCTGAAGCCCAGTGTTTATGCGCCTTTACGGCACGAGTAAACTCGTGCCCTGATACTTGTGTCGTCAGCCCACCCACAAACTAAGTTCTCACACATCGTCTTCAACCCTGCAAATGTCGCGAACCAGATTCTGGCCAGAACCGCTGGTTTGACGTCAAAATATTAAGTGATGCTGTAGATTGTGAATTGGAATAAGGCTGCCATGCATCCCGAGACACACGTGTTGCCACTAACCCCTTGTTCTGCCGTTTGCGCAGGCGTATTATGCACATTCCTGTAAGCGCCTGAGTTTTGAAGCAAATACCGCCTAGCCGTGAGGAAAAACCATGAAGATTCCTGCGTTGCTTCGTAGCTGTTCTCGCCTTTCATTGATCGTTGCCATAACATTTACCGCGCTGTTTCCATCATGCATGGCCTTTGCAGCAGACGATGCCATATCCATCGGCGTTGTATTGCCCACCACCGGACGCGAAGGCAAACCCGGCCAGTATCAAAAAGAGGGCATCGAGCTGGCCATTAAGCAGATCAACGATAAAGGCGGCATCTTCATAAAGAGCCAAAACAAAAAACTGAAGATCAAAGAAATCTTTTATGACGATGGCTCCGACTCCGCCAAATCAGCTTCTCTGACCGAGCGCGCCATGAGTTCCGATAAGGTGACTGCGGTTCTCGGCGGATACTCCACGGCGCTGGGCGAAGCAGAGTCCGTCATGCCCGACCGTTACAAGACACCCTGGATCACCACTGGCGCGGGCGCCACCTCAACCTTCAGTCATGGTTACAAATATGCATTCGGCTCCTTGGCGCCCATTCCATTGCTGGGCAACACCACCGCAGAATTCCTGGGCAAGCTGGTGGACCAGGGCAAGCTCAAAAAAGGATTGAAAGTCGCGATCGTGGTTGAAAATACCGATCACGGTGTTGATTACGGCAATGGAATCAAGCAGTGGATTGATAAGCATCCCGGCTATTTCCAGATCGTGTTCAACGAAAAGTTCGAGCTCGGCGGCACTGATTTTTCGGGCCTGCTGTTGAAGGTAAAAGCAGCCAAAGCCGACATTTTTCTCGCCGACGCTCACTTGCAGGATTACATCACCATGCAGCGCCAGTACCTTCAGGCGGGCATGAAACATCAGGTCGTCAGCTACGGAGCGCGCGGTCCAGACGCCGATGCGCGCAAAGCGCTGGGTGACGGTACCAACTATATCTATGCCGGCATCTGGTGGTCATCCAAGCTGCCCTATCCGCAGGTGAAGCAATACATTACCGACTACAAACAGTTCACCGGCCATGATGTAGATTCCTGGTATTCCGCCCCTGCCTATGACGGAATGAGGATTCTTGCCGAAGCCATCGAAAAAGCAGGGAGCACGGATAAGAAGGCAATCCGCGATGCGCTGGCTACTGTCGAGCTGAAAAACTCGATACTGCCGGGACAGGTACTCAAATTCGGGCCCAACGGCCAGTGCAGTTATCCGTTTGTGATCGTGCAGAATAAACCGGACAACAAGGTGGACATCGTGTATCCGAAAGATGCCGCTACCGGTGAGCCGATTGCTCCGAATCCGTAAGCCGTTGTCCGGGAACTCTGATGACTGGCACTGACTACCTGAATCTTCTGATTGCGGCGCTGCTGCTGGCCGGCATTTATTCTGCCATGTCAGTGGGTATGACGGTGATCTATGGCGTGATGAAGATTGTGAATCTGAGTCACGCCGGCATCCTCATGATGGGCGCTTATTTCGACTATGAACTGGTCGAGCATTTTCACCTTGACCCCATTCTGGGGGCGGTGGTTGCTTTACCGGTCTTCTTTGTCTTCGGCATGATCACCCACGTGGTGCTGGTGCGCTGGCTGCCAAAGTCAGACACGCCTACGCTCTCGTCACTGCTGCTGATGTTCGGCTTCTGGCTGGTGCTGCAAAATATCGGCTACCTTGTATGGGGTAATGAAGACAAGTCCATTCTTACCCCGCGCACATTTTCTGTTTTGCACTTCGGAGAAATCACGGTTTCCACTTTGCGCTTGGTGGTATTTGTGGCGGCTGTAATTTCCATGGCGCTGCTGCAATGGATTCTGAACCATACCTGGTTTGGCCGCTCCATGCGCGCTCTCATACAGAATCCTTATGCCGCGCAACTGGTCGGCGTAGACGATGAGAAGACCGCCCGGCTCACGTTCGGGCTGGGGACCGCGTTCGCAGGTTTTGCCGGCTCCCTGCTGGCTATGCTCTATTCGTTTACGCCAGACTTTGGCCGGCCTTTTTTGCTGCGGGCCTTTGTGATCATCGTACTTGGCGGGTTGGAATCGGTCTCCGGAGTTGCATTGGGCGCGGTGGTAGTGGCGCTTGTCGAAACCTTCAGCATTATCAAGATACCAGCCGGATACCAGCCGGCCATTGCTTTTGGACTACTGGTTGTCGTGCTGGTTTTCATGCCCAAGGGAATTGCCGGACTGTGGGCATACAGGCGGCGCACTGCATGAAGCGATCGCCTGCAAATCTCGTCCAGATGGCCCTGCCGTGGCTGCTGTTGATCGTATTGCTGGCGCTGCCTGTGGTTGGATTAAGCGCCAACATGATGCGTCTGCTGTTTATTACCGCCGTGTGGACCATCACCAGCGTGGGTTGGAACCTGATTGGCGGCGTCACCGGCCAGGTCTCATTCGGCTTCGCTGTTTTTTATGGCCTGGGCGCTTATACCACCGCATTGCTTATCAATTCCGGCAGGGGAGCGATCTTCGCGCTGGCGGGCGCCGCCGCTATTGCGGTAATGGCTTCATTTCTCGTCGGCCTGCCCACGTTCCGGTTGCGCGGTCCGTATTTCGCTATTGCGACCATTGGCGTGACCGAAGCCGTGCGCGTAGTCATGAATAATCTGGAGTTTTCCGGCGGGGCCAGTGGATACCGTGTGAACGAGACCGGGGAATTCAATCCACTGCATCATTACTACAGCGCGATCGGGGTGGCCGCCGCCGCCGTGGCCATATCCTCCCTGGTGCTCAACAGTGGGTTCGGCCTGGCGTTGCGCTCTATCAAAGAAGATCAGGACGCAGCCTCTGATGTCGGTGTGAATATTTATGCGTGTAAGCTATGGGTCCACGCCATTGCCGCCGGATTGACCGGAATTGCCGGCGGCATCTTTGCGCGGTATGCGGCATTCTTTTATCCCGATGGTGTGTTCGCGTTTCAGACCGGCATCTCCATTCTGCTCATGCCTGTGATTGGTGGTATCGGCACCATCTGGGGTCCGGTGCTGGGCGGCATTGTCTTTGGTATGGTGGAAGAACAGCTTACGGCAGGCTTTGAGAAGATCCATCTGCTGCTCTATGGTTTGCTGCTGATACTCATCATTCTGTTCGAGCCTGATGGATTGGTAGGACTGTTCCGCAGACTGGTAAAACTATTCAGGAGAAATCGTGGCGATTCTGGAAGTCAAGGGACTGACGAAGTACTTTGGGGGCGTAGCCGCCTTGAAGGACGTGAGCTTTAACGTCCCAGAGAAGCATATCTGCGGCTTCATCGGACCCAATGGGGCAGGCAAGACCACGCTCTTTTCGCTGATTACCGGCGCGGCGCCGCCGTCCGCGGGCAAGATCCATCTGCGCGGCAAAGATGTAACCGGCATGAAGTCGGCGGCCCTGGTAAAAAAAGGGGTCGCCCGCACCCACCAGATCGTGCGTCCGTTCAAGGCCATGACTGTAGTTGAGAATGTGCAACTGGCCGTTCATTTCGGGCGCAGTCCCGTAACCCGTAGCGCCATTGCCCGTGAGCGCGCAATGGAAACGCTGAAGCGCGTGGGCCTCGACTACAAGGCGCACCTGCTGGCTGCGGCGCTTTCTCTGGGTGAACAAAAACGTTTGGAAGTAGCGCGCGCGCTGGCAACCGGCCCAGATCTTTTGCTGCTCGATGAAATCTGCGGCGGGCTGACCTCTTCTGAGACCCGGGCCATGATGGACCTGCTCCAGAAAATTCGCGAGAGCGGAACCACCATTATGTATGTGGAGCACGATATGAAAGCAGTCATGGGCGTGTGCGACCGCATTACGGTGCTCAATTTCGGGCAGAAGCTGGCCGAAGGCAAGCCTCAGGAAATTCAGAACGACGAAGCCGTGATCAAAGCCTATCTGGGCAAGAGCATGCTGGAAAGTGGTGACAGTGCCTAGCGCCCCGGCGGAAAAATTTCTGACCGTTGAAAACCTGGAAGTCCGCTACGGAACCACCCAGGTTTTGTGGGGCATTTCATTCCATGTCGCCCGCAATGCCGTGACCTGCATCATCGGCTCCAACGGAGCAGGCAAGACCACTACCTTGAAAACGATTGCCGGCGCGCTGCCCGCCAAAGGCGGACGCATTCTGCTGAATGGTGAAGATATTGCCCGCACTCCTGCGCGGGAGCGGATGAAACGCCATATCAGCCTGGTGCCCGAAGGCCGTCAGCTTTGGGCGGGCATGAGCGTCGAAGAAAACCTGCTGATGGGCTGCTTCCTGCCTTCTCTCCGAAAAAAAGCCGCTTCGGGTCTGGAGCGCATTTACAGCATGTTCCCGCGTCTCAAGGAACGCCGAGGGCAATTAGCTGGAACCTTGTCGGGCGGCGAGCAGCAGATGTGCGCCATTGGGCGTGCTTTGATGTCAGAACCGCAGTTGCTCATGCTAGACGAGCCTTCCCTGGGCCTGGCGCCCATTCTAGTGGACGAGATCTTCACCATGGTCCGCAATATCGCACAGCAGGGCGTAACAATTCTATTGGTCGGACAGAATGTGAATTACACCTTGCAGGTTTCCAACTATGGCTATGTGATGGACGTAGGCAAGATAGTTCTGGAAGGCCCGGCCGAGACGCTATTTAATAACGAGTTTGTGCGTGAAGCCTATCTGGGGATAGAGAAATAGTTGGTTATTAGTAGTTGGTGCTTAGCAGAACCAATTACTGTAATTCCTCTGCGCTTTCAGAGCACTTTGCGGTGAAAGTTTCCTGCTGCGGGTTTTACATAACGCTGGTGGTTGCCAGACGAAGCAGTGAACGGAATTTTGCGGTCTGTTCATGCTCTTCAGCGTTGAGCCACAGGAACTCCACGCCGTATTTGTATCCAGCGCGGTTGCGCACCACGCCGCGCACGCGAATCGGATCGCCGGAATAGGGAGGCGTGAACTCGACAAAGATTTCGTCGCCGTCTTTGAGCTCAACTCCGGCAAAAATCAGAATGCCGCCTTCGCTTATGTCGCTTCCGCGTCCATTCACGATGGTGGTCTTTTCGCGATGAACGATAATGCGCAAAGGCAGGTCGAGCCTGAAGCGCTGCCAACGCCTTTGCATTGAGCTGCTCATCGCCAGTTGTGTACCGTTGGACACTCCCATAAACCCATGATAATGCGACAATTTTTTCTTAGGAAGTTACAAAAGTCACTGCTGGTACATACAACGAAACATGTACCTGTGATTTAGGTATTCCGCCGAGTAACAAAAAGAGCAATACAACCTGAGGTAACTCAGATGGTATTGCTCTCATAAACCGCGGCCGCATCTGGCGTGAAGCAGGCCAGATTAGCGTTGTTGCTGTTTTCTCTCGGCCTGCTCGCTGGGCAGGGCCTGTTCCGCCTGTTTGGTGGTGATGACGGTTACTGATTCTCTAATGCTCATGTAGATTCCGGTCGCGATCGCGGCGCCCAAAAGAGGCGCGACGATGAACATCCAAAGCTGGCTTATGGCCCAGTCTCCTACAAATACCGCCGGGCCAATGCTGCGCGCCGGATTGAAAGAGCCGTTGGTGACCGGGATTCCAACCAGAATCATGCCTGTAAGCATCAGTCCAATGGGAATTCCGGCAAAGCCTACCGGGGCTTTTACGTCAGTGGCCCCGAGCACGGTGATGACCAGCAGCATGGTGAGAAAAGTCTCGGCCAGGAATCCAGCCATTAAGCTGTAGTGTGCAGGGGAGTGCAGACCGTAGCCGGTTGCGGCAAATCCCGTAGCTGAAGGACTGAATCCGCCCGGAGCACCGCTGGCAATCAGATAAACCAGCGCCGCGCCCAGAATTCCGCCGACGACCTGGGACAGCATGTAGCCGCCCGCCTGCCGTCCGCCGATGCGGCGGCTTAGCAGCATGCCGAAAGTGACAGCCGGATTGATATGACAGCCGGATATAGGACCTATGGTGTAGACCATGGCCAAGAGCGTCAGCCCAAAGGCAAAAGCAATGCCAAAGTGCCCCACTTCTCCGCCGTGGATGACTGCTGTGCCGATGCCGACAAATACCAGAACGAAGGTACCAAACAACTCCGCTGCATATTTCATTAGCTATCCTCGCAAATGTTTTATGAGAACCGACATTCTACATAAGCCGCTCTGATTTGAAAGCAAATATCTGAAGCCTCATCGCAGAGGACGCAGAGAGCGCGGAGATGCTATGTGTTCAAAGCTATACTGCATTCGGGAATACCAAAATTGCCATGATTGCCAAAAATGCCAAAATTGGAAGACCAAAATGCACTGTGCGGCCCGGAAGAATAACTTGCCTTAGAGCTATTTCGACATAGGTGTGAACCAGCCCCAACTCTCAGCGTTCACTGCGTAAACAGTTTTTGACTTTGATTCGCGGAGACTCGCGGCCAGGTTTTTGCCTTTCCTATCAGCGCAAATCAGCGGTAAGAATCTAGATCTCAGGGCTGCGCTCGTGCCAGCTTGTCTCCTGTTCATAGGCATAAGCGGCGGCCAGCACCAGGCCTTCGTTGCCGGGTGCTGCTGTGATCTGCAGGCCAACAGGTAATCCCGATTGAGAAAAGCCGCAGGGAACTGAGATGGACGGCAATCCAAACACGTTGAAAGGCCGGGTATTGCGCAGCATCATCAATTCTTTCGGACGCAACTCCTGCGGAGCGGCCTGAAGTCCCGCCAGGGAAGGCGGCAATATCGGGCAGGTGGGCGTCACAAGCAGATCAACATCAGAAAATAGCCGGCCAATCTCACGCCGCAGACGCAGCAGTTCGTGATGTTTCTCAATGTACTCGGCGGCGCTCACATCGGCTCCGGTGCGAATACGCCGTAGCGTCTCCGTATCGTACTGGGTGGACTGCTCGGCCAGAAATCTCTGGTGGTAGGCAAAGGCTTCACAGCGAAAGACGGTGCGGTCGGTCGAGTCCTCTACAGAAATGTCGCGAACCCCGGCAGTCAGTTTTGTCAACACCGCCAGCGCTTCGCCGGCCATCGTTTCCACTTCGGGGTCGAGGTCTTTCCAGCAAGCTTCGCGTGGAACTCCCAGCCGCAAGCCCGGCACATGCGACTCCTCTATGGCTGCGGGATAGTACACCGCAGGCAGTTTCTGGGCAGCAAGGTCTTCGGCATCATAGCTGGCGATCACCTGCAACATGAGCGCGGCATCGGTGACGGTGCGCGTCATGGGACCGGCATGATCATACGACCACGAAAGCGGTATCACGCCGCGCAGGCTTACCAGTCCGTAGGTAGGTTTAAGCCCTACAATGCCGCACAAGGCGGCGGGCAGGCGGATGGAACCGGCGGTGTCCGTGCCAATCGCGCCGTAGCACAGGCGCGCGGCTACAGCGGCAGCCGATCCTGAAGAAGAGCCTCCGGTAATGTATTGCTGGTTCCACGGATTGCGAACGATACCGAAGCGGCCGATGATGCCGCTGCCTCCGTAGGCAAACTCATGCAGGTTCAGCTTGCCTAAGATTACGGCTCCGGCAGCCTTCAATCGCTGGACAATATAAGCGTCCTGCTCCGGAACATAGTTGGCGAACACTGCGCTGCCGGCCGTGGTGCGAATGCCCTTGGTTTCCAGCAGGTCTTTGAGCGCCAGTGGAATTCCATGCAGCGGCCCCTTCCACTCGCCGCGTCCAATCTCTTCTTCGGCCTGGCTCGCCTCTTTCATCGCCGATTCGGCGGTTACGGTGATGAAGGCCTTCAATTCAGGGTTGAGCTTCTCGATTCTGCTCAGGCAGGCCCGCGTGAGTTCAACGGGTGAGATGGTTTGCTTCTGCACCAGTTCGCTGGCAGCGGCCAAGGTTAAAAGCGGCAAGTCATCGGTGGATAGCATGGCAACGAGAATAACAAATTGCGTGAAAGTGGCTCTTGGGGTTTGGCTCTTAGCTCTTAGCTTTTAGCTCGAGCCTCGTCACCGAAAGAGGAGCCCGGCAGGGGCGGAGCGCATTCTAGCCTACACCGTGTGGGTACAGATGAAGTAAGAATTGAGCCTCGGAGCCCGCATTATCACGACCTAATGAGCAAAAACGGATATAAAGCAGTGTTCATTTAGTCTCGGAATGCCGCAATGGTTGTAAGAGCATCGACAGATTGTCTAGTGCGCTCCGCTCCAAAAGCAGGAGCTGCGCGCAAGCCGCGGCGCAAGGAAGTGCTTCTTTTCGTTCCTTACCCGGCACTCCGCTTCGCAGATGCGCACTAGACGCGCATCTGCAAAGCTCCGTGGCCGGGCTACTTTCGGTCGTCCTGCCGGACTGGAGTTTCGTTGGTCCATCTCTGTCCCAAACCCAAGGCTAGGTTCAAACTGGTGAATAATGCAGATAGGAGCGGTACAGCTTTTACGGCGGGCTCTTTCGTCGAGCCAAAGGAACAGAACACTGTGAATATCTGAACAGAAGAGCCAAAGCCAAAGCCAAAAGCCAAAAGCCAAAAGCCAAAAGCCAAAAGCTAAAAGCTAACAGCTAACAGCTAACAGCTAACAACCCCACACCGAACACGCAATCCTGTACGTATTCACATGCGCCTGCGCGCTCAACTCAATCGGCTGAGAATAACCGCCGCCCATGGTCAATACAAACGGAATCTTATGTGCCTGCGCTGCCTGCATCACTTTACGGTCGCGCTCTTCCAGCCCAGCATGAGTCAGCGAGAGATGGCCGAGTGTATCGGAGTAGAGCGCATCCACTCCTGATTGATAAAAGACGATCTCCGGACGCGAGGCAAATACTTCAGGCAGCACCTGATCGAGCCAGCGGAGATATTCGTCATCCTCTACTTTGTCGGGCAAATCAATGTCGAGTTTGCTCTTCTTTTTGAGGAAAGGAAAATTGCTGCGGCAATGAATGGAGAGGGTGAACACCTCTTCATCAGACTGGAAAATTTCTGCCGTGCCGTCACCCTGATGAACATCCAGATCAATGACTGCGGCGCGACGAATCAGATTCTTCGATCGCAGAAGCTGGATGGCAACAGCAATATCGTTGAACACGCAAAAGCCCGCGCCTTCCGAGCGCAAAGCATGGTGCGTGCCGCCCCCCAGCGTGGCGCCCCATCCAGTGCGCAAAGCATCCAACGAAGCGTTGATGGTTCCACCCACTGAAGCCAGCGAACGTTTGGTCAGCATTTCCGACCAGGGCAATCCAATGCGCCGCACGGCAGACGAGGGCAGGCTGCCGCTAAGAAAATTATTTACATATTCCGGATCATGGGCCAGTTTGACGGCCTCAGGCTCCGCTAGAGGAGCGGGCTGGAAGTCGAAAAGGTTCTGCTCCGCAAGCAGAGTTCGCACCATCCCATATTTCAGGCGGGGAAATTTGTGGCCCTCGGGCAGCGTGATGGTGTACTGGTCGGTGTAATAAAGCGGAGGGGCCATCAGAGTCTTCTATTATAGGGAAGGTTCAGCACCCGTGGTGGATTAAGGGTTTTGCTGGCGTTCCATTTCGGGACAAGTCATAGATTAGATTGCACTTTTTCAAGGCATCATGAGTGCAAAAGGCCTGTTCGCTTTCGAACACTTTTTCTCGGTAACGGACAGTCGGCATTAACGCCAGCTTTTTCGCTAACCAATTTACCCTTGTGCAGTCAGTAACTTATAGCAGCCAGTAGTTTGGCACGGCGCTTGCGAATACTAATAGTGATATGGATATTGTCCGCGACGAAAAATTTAAGAAGAATAAGCAGCGCAAGCGTATTTTGATAACCATTGTGGCTGTTGTGGCGATCGGCGCCATTACCCTGGGAGTTACCCGCATCAAGCCAGCAGCGCCTGTCGTAGAGCGCTCGATCGTCTGGCCGGACACAGTCAAGCGTGGCTCAATGCTTCGCCAGGTCCGCGGCCTCGGCTCGCTGGTGCCGATTCCTGAAGATATTCGTTTGATCCCCGCCCAGACCGATGTGCGGGTGGAGCGCATCCTGGTATTGCCGGGTACGCCGGTAAAGCCTGACACACTGATCATGGAGCTTTCCAATCCGCAGGTGGAGCAGGAAGCGGTTGACGCTGATCTGCAAGTGAAGGCCGCTGAAGCTGATTACAAGAACCTTCAAGTAAAGCTTCAGGGCGACTTGCTCACCCAGAAAGCCGGCGCCGCGACTGTAACCGCCGATTACGACGATGCGAAACGCGTAGCGGATTCGAACAAGGAACTGGTAAAGATCGGCGTTCTTTCCGATCAGGTTTTGAAGACCTCGCAAGGCAAGGCGCAGGAGCTTTCCACGCGCAACCAGATCGAGCAGGACCGCATTAATATGAACAGCAAAGCCATTGCTACCCAGCTTGCCGTTCAGCAGGCCAAGATTGATCAGGTCAAGGCCTTGGCGCAACTCAAGCACAAGCAGCTCGCCGATCTGAAAGTGCGGGCAGGTATTAGCGGTGTGTTGCAGGAACTGCCGGTACAGGTAGGGCAGCGCGCTACCCAAGGTACGATTCTGGCCAAGGTAGTGCAGCCTGAACATCTCAAGGCAGAGTTGAAGATTCCTGAAACCCAGGCCAAAGACATCGTTATCGGACAGGCTGCCGAAGTTGACACGCACAACGGAGTCATCAGCGGCTCGGTCATGCGAATTGATCCTGCGGTGTTGAACGGGACGGTTACGGTTGATGTAAAGCTTGAAGGCGAACTGCCCAAAGGCGTGAGGCCCGATCTAAGTGTGGACGGCACCATCACGCTGGAGCGCCTGAACAACGTTCTCTATGTCGGCAGGCCCGCTTTTGGCCAGGAAAAGAGCACAGTAGGCATGTTCAAGATCGATCCTGACGGCAAAGGCGCTAGCCGCGTCTCGGTAAATCTTGGCCGCAGTTCCGTGAACGCGGTTGAGATCGTGGGCGGGCTGAAGGAAGGCGATCAGGTGATTCTCTCGGATATGTCGCGCTGGGATGGCGTTGACCGCATCCGCCTGGAATAATTTTTGCAACTGAAAAAGAAATATTGCGTAATAACCTATACCGTATGTCAAAATGCGGAACGAAAAGCTGAAAAGAGGAGAATACACTCGTGCCAATCGGCGAAGCTCTGATTAAACTCGGAAACGTAACCAAGGTCTTCTACACCGACGAAGTGGAAACCCATGCCTTGTCAGGAATTCATCTCGACATAAGAAAAGGTGAATATCTTTCCATCGCCGGCCCTTCGGGCTGCGGCAAGTCCACTTTGCTCTCCATCATCGGCTTGCTCGATTCCCCGACTGACGGCAACTATATACTGAATGGCAAGCAGGTGCAGAACCTTGATTTCTCCGAGCGCGCGCGCATTCGCAACCAGGAGATCGGGTTCATCTTCCAGAGTTTCAACCTGATCGGCGACCTGAACGTTTACGAGAACGTTGAGTTGCCGCTCACTTATCGCTCCATGGCCGGGCCGAGCGCAAGAAGCGCGTGCAGGAGTCGCTGGAAAAAGTGGGCATGGCGCACCGCATGCGGCATTATCCTTCGCAGCTTTCCGGCGGTCAGCAGCAACGTGTTGCCGTCGCCCGCGCTTTGGCCGGAACTCCGTCTATCCTGCTGGCTGACGAGCCTACCGGAAACCTGGATTCACGCAATGGTGAAGCGGTGATGGATCTATTGCAGCAGTTGCATCGTGAAGGCGCTACCATCTGCATGGTTACTCACGATGCTCGCTTTGCCAAGCATGCCGACAGAACAGTCCACCTGTTCGACGGCAAAGTAGTGGAAGAGACGCAGGGTGTGCAGCACTCCGCAGAAGTGGTTTAACGCCGCAAGTAGCGTATTCGAATTAAGGCAGAGACGCCGGTAGCCCTTCGTCTCTGCCCCTTCCCCAAGATTGAACTTCGCTTCTTCATATACATTCATCCATTCAATTCATACACTTCATTCGGTGAAGTTCGTCGTCATTCGAGGGCATGCCAAGTATGCTCTCGTTGATTTTCTGATCTCTCTCTTGCATCCACACACTTCACGCATCCACCTGGTTTGTCAGATCACCAGATCACCCGATTCTTCTCTGTTCGTTTCCGCACAGCCCAGGTGCGCAACCGAACACTCGGTTACTGACTGTATGAGTGGAGTTTCGGCCATTCTCTTCTTAATCTCAATCACTTAGCCGTAATCTGCCGTTCGGCATCGAACGTGCCATGCATAAAGATATAGGCATGGATACCTTGTTCCAGGACATTCGCTACGGCATACGGATGTTGATGAAGTCTCCGGGCTTTACCACCGTTGCCATCATTACGCTGGCCCTCGGCATTGGCGCCAATACCGCAATTTTCAGCATCGTGAACGCAGTGCTGTTGCGTCCTCTGCCGTTTCCTGACTCGGACCGGCTGATGTACCTGACAGAGTTGCTGGACCGCGCCAATGGAGTGACCACGCGCGGCGCCGCGTCGTATCCTGATTTCTTCGATTGGCGGAGCCAGAACCATGCCTTTACCGCCATGGCCAGCTATCACCAGGACGATTTCACCTTGACTGGCACGGGTGAATCGCAGCATCTCTCCGGCCAGACCGTATCGTATGAGTTCTTCAAGGTGTTGGGCGTTTCGCCCATGCTGGGCCGTGGCTTTCTGCCGGAAGAAGAAAAGCCCGGTTCGCGTGTGGTGGTACTCAGCCATCAGTTATGGCAATCCAGTTTTGGTTCCGACCGGAATATTGTTGGCCGTAACATCACTCTCAACCAGCGGGATTATCAGGTTGTGGGGGTGATGCCTGAATTTTTTGCCTTCCCGCTGGATGGAGATGCTCCCAAACTCTGGCGCACCTTTGCGCCGGAAGCGGAGGTTACACAGCCCGGGAGAACTGCCGCTACTTCCGAGCGTGGATCGCATTTCATCTCCGTTGTAGGACGTTTGAAAGATGGTATTTCACTGTCTCAGGCCCGTGAGCAGATGAATCTGATTGGGCGTTCGCTGGCCCTGCAATATCCTGACACCAACAAGCGCCATTCCGATGTAGAGGTAATGCCCGAACTCGATTATCTGGTGGGTGACAGACGTCCGGCGCTGCGGATTTTAATTTTGTCTGTCGCTTGCCTGCTGTTCATCGCCTGCCTGAATGTTGCCAATCTGTTGCTGGCCCGCGCCAACAGCCGAGGAAGAGAAATCGCGGTGCGCGCCGCTCTGGGCGCCGCCCGGTTGCGAGTGGTGCGCCAGTTGATGACGGAAAGTTTTCTGCTCTCTCTGGGTGCTGCGGCTTTTGCTTTGCCGCTGGCTTCATGGGCCATCAAGCTGTTTCTGAGCCTCAATGCGCACAAGCTGCCGCGCATGAGCAATGCCGGCATTGATGGCCGCGTGCTTCTTTTTACCCTCGGAGTTGCATTGATTACCAGCCTCGTGTTTGGGCTGGTTCCCGCCTTACGGTCCGCCAACCCGAATCTTTTGCAATTCATGAAAGAAGGTGGACGCGGTACCAGCAGCGGGAGTTCGCACCAGCGCCTGCGCAGTGTGCTGGTGGTTGCGGAGACAGCGATCGGCCTCGTCTTATTGATCGCGGCCGGTCTGCTGCTTCGCAGTTTTCACCGGCTCATGCAGGTTGATCCGGGCTTTAACCCGGCCAATATTCTTACCTTTAATTTTGACCTGCCTGAGTCTAAATATTCTCCCGAGCAAACGACCCAGTTTTATAACCAGCTACTCGACCGGATGCGGGCGCTGCCAGGAGTACGCTCCGCCTCCGGCATTCTGCCGGTCCCGCTCAGCAATGACAACATGGTGAACACCTTCCAGATTGACGGGCATCGGGTACCCAAAGCTGATGAGCCTTTCGCTGATCTGCGTTTTGCCGCTTCGGATTATTTCCGAACTGCGGGAATTCCCATGATCTCGGGGCGTGACTTCAATGCCCATGACGATATGAAGTCGCAACCCGTGATCATTGTGAGCCAGAGCTTTGCCCGTCGCTATTTCCCCAATGAAGACCCGGTGGGCAAGCACATCACCCCAGGCATTGGAGAAGACGACAAAGAGCTCTCGCGAGAGATCATAGCGGTAGTAGGCGACGTAATGCATCGCGGGCTCAACGCAGATGCGGCCCCTACGTATTACCTCCCTTATACGCAGCTTCCCGGAAATGGAGTCATCATCTTCCTGAAAACCACGGGAGATCCCAATGCGCTGGTTGGGGCTGTAAGGAAAGAAGTTGCCGCTATGGACCGCAGCCTGCCGGTCTACGACATAAGGACAATGCAGGACTACATCGCCACTTCAGTGGCGGAGCCGCGCTTCCATGCCTTGCTTCTGGAATCGTTCGCGTTCCTTGCCCTGGTGCTTACGGCAATCGGTATTTACGGAGTTGTGGCTTATTCCGTAGTGCAGCGCACACAGGAGATCGGCATCCGCATGACGCTGGGCGCCACCCGTCACAACGTATTGAGCATGATCTTAAGGGCCGGACTGCGCCTGACGGCTCTGGGTGTGATCATTGGGGCGATCGGAGCGCTTTTCATCACACAATTCCTGCAAAGCCTGAATGGATTGCTGTTCCAGGTAAAGCCGCTGGATCTGATTACCTTCTCATCAGTGATCTCCATATTGGCTGCAGTATCATTGCTGGCCAGCTATATTCCGGCATGGCGTGCAACCAGGGTAGATCCTATGGTGGCGTTGCGCTACGAATAAATATGTAGAGAACCTCTATGGCCTGATGATCTTTGTGTTTGCGGCAGTAGCCGCCGTCGCCTGCAATGTTCCAGCCCGCGGCGCGGTTGAAGTAGATTCCATCATCTCCGCTCCTATCTCAACTCTCTATGCGCTCCTTAGCGAGGCTGCCTCTTCTAAATGAGAGCGCCCCGAGCCGCTCAGAGAGTCTCGCTTAGCTGCACTCATCTTGAATATGGTCTGATGCTGAATGCTAACTGCTATTTGCTACTTTGCTATCTGCTAATTTCCGCCAACTTCACATCGCAACATCCTGGCGCGCAACACGCCGCAGGCTTGGTGGCGCGGATAAACGCGCTTGCGAATTTGTCTTCGACTTGGGGAGCGATTGCATCCACATCGACGCCTTCGGTGCTGAGGAATGCACGGGCATCTTCAATGTTGTAAACGCGGGTCGGTTCGATCTCGATGGAAGAGAAGCCAGCGTGCGTGAGCTTCGAGATGTACTCCGTGTCTTGCAGGGCGCCGGCGATGCATCCCACCCATAGCAGCATGCTTTTTCGCACTTCTTCGGGCACATGTCCGCGGACCACCACATCGGAAACGGCAAACCGGCCGCCGGGCTTGAGCACGCGAAACGCTTCCTTCAACACGCGGTCTTTATCAGCCGATAGATTGATCACGCAGTTGGAGATAATTACATCCACGGAATTGTCGGGAAGGGGAATGGACTCAATCTCGCCCTTCAGAAACTCCACGTTCTCCACTCCCGCTTTCTTCTGGTTCTCGCGGGCGAGCGCCAGCATATCGTCGGTCATATCCAGGCCATATGCTTTTCCGGTAGGACCAACGCGGCGGGCTGAGAGCAGCACGTCAATGCCTCCTCCGGAACCCAGGTCGAGTACCGTTTCGCCCGCGTTCAGTTGAGCCAGGGCCGTAGGATTGCCGCAACCCAGCGAGGCTCGCACCGCTTCTTCCGGAACGATGCTGGTTTGGTCGGCGTTGTAGAGATCTCGGGTAATAGGATCAACATCTATACCGCAGGCCGACGCGCCGCAGCACGAATTGCCCGACCCGGCTACAACCCGGCGGGCCGCTTCACCGTATTTTTCTCTAACGACATCTTTGATTCCTGATGTCCCAACTTCAGGTATGCCAATTTCAGGTGTGCTCACAACGGATCTCCTTATGACAGTCGGTTCCATCTTTTTAATATTCGGTTGTGCTTTCACGATTGCACAACCTCTCTACCCAGCCATTCACAGATTAAGCTATCTCTTTAGCCCAAAATGCGTGCGGACTGAATGCTGAATGCTGACGGCTGAGTGCTCTCAGCAACACGTCACTTTCTTCGCTTCCACCGCCTTGTTGCGGGTACAACACTCGGCGTACAGAAACCCGAGCAGTTCCTGTAAAGCGGCGCTGTTGGCAGAGTAACGAAGGAACGTGCCTTCGCGCTTCACTGACACCAACTCCTCATTTTTCAACTTATCCAGATGATGTGAAAGGGTGGAATTCGGAATTTCAAGTTCTTCGCCGATTTCGCCTACCACCATGCCCTCGGGATGTGCCGAAAGCAGCAGCCGCATGATGCGCAGCCGAGGTTCAGTGCCCATGGCGGAAAACATGTCGGCATAGCGTGCAATTTCGTTTGTGTCCTGTTTTACGGCCACGAACAAACTCCATCCATATTTCTAGGATAATCGAAATACACAGAATGTCAAGTCATAGCTGCCGCATTCGCCTGGATTGGGCGAGTTCATCTGTGGAACACGCCAACAAGATTGTCCGCATATTGGCTCGACCCAATGCCGTCCCCCGTTCGTGTTATCTTTCTCTGGCCCATGGGCGCTTCTAAAGCTCTCTTTGCCACCGCCATATTCCTGAGCAGCTTTCTGCTGTTTCTGGCCGAGCCGATGGCCGCCAAACGGCTCCTGCCTTTATTGGGCGGATCAGCAGCCGTCTGGACGACCTGCCTGGTTTTCTTTCAAACCGCGCTGTTACTTGGATATTTATGCGCGCACTTGCTGGTGACGCGTGTCAGGCCCACGATGCAGGCCGTGATTTACCTTCTGCTGCTCGCCGGATGCATCGCGCAACTTCTCGCCAATCCTGCGCTTCACGCTGATTCCGCCCGTCCCATCTGGAGCGTTCTGTGGCTGATGACGTTGTTGATTGGCCTGCCATTTCTGACGCTGTCTGCTACCAGCCCACTTCTGCAAGCCTGGTACGCCAATCGAGCTTCTTCAAGCCAGATAGCGGACGAGGTTCCAGCAGGCTCGCAGCCGTATCGCCTGTTTGCGTTGTCGAATTTTGGCTCTCTGCTGGCGCTGGTGATCTATCCATCGCTGGTGGAACCACGCTTCAGCCTGCATAGGCAGGCAGTCGCGTGGAGCGCCGGGTTTCTGATGTTGGCTGTAGCTTGCACCTGCATCATCTTGATGCATCGGCACTCCGATACGAGAGAGGAAGCTGTTTCCAGCGGCACAATAGATCAGCGACCGGCAGGGTATTTGTATTTGCTATGGATTCTGCTGGCTGCCTGCGGATCGTTGCTGCTCTCTGCCATGACGAACCATCTCAGCCAGAATGTAGCGGCCATTCCGCTGCTTTGGGTGATCCCACTTATTACCTATCTGCTTACATTCATCCTGGCGTTTAGTGGTAATAGCTGGCTTCCGCGTTGGCTCGTATCGGGTCTGCTTCCTGTTGCGCTGGGTACTGTCGGTTATTTTCTCTATGATCCCGAACACCGGCTTTCCTTGAGGCTCTCCATTATTGTTTTTTGTACCGCCCTGTTTGTGCTGTGCCTCTTCTGTCACACCGAACTGTACCGGATGCGTCCCTCAGCCACGCGCATGACTTCGTTCTATCTCTCGATTGCTGCCGGCGGAGCTTTGGGTGCAATGGCTGTGGGTATAGCGGCCCCTCTGATTTTTGCAGGAAACTACGAACTCGCCTGCGGCCTTATCATGACTGCCGCGCTCGCGCTTATCGTTACATGGAAGCCGCAACACGATTACTCGCTTCTGCGTTACACCCAACGGCTCTTCTGGATTGCCGCAGTCATTGCCATGGTCATAGTGATTCGACAGCAGATACGATCTGATCGGGAAGATACGGTGCTGCAAGTGCGCAGCTTCTATGGCACGCTTACGGTCAGCCAGGCCATAGACGAAACCGATGGAGCCATAGTGCGCACGTTGTATCACGGCACCATTGAGCACGGCACGCAGATCTTTAGCCCTGATCTGCGCAAGGCCCCCACCAGCTACTACGCGCACGATTCAGGCGTGGGCCTGGCGCTTGATCTTTGCTGTGGCGCTCGGCCCCGCCGTGTAGGCATGATCGGTCTGGGCACCGGCACGCTGGCAGCTTACGGCCGTAGAGATGATGTCTTTCGTTTTTACGAGATCAATCCTCAGGTCGAACCGATTGCCCGTCGTCTCTTCACTTATGTGAGGGAAAGCGCGGCCGACATAACATTGGTGCCCGGTGATGCGCGGCTCTCGCTGGCGGCCGAGCCTGTGCAGCACTATGACGTGTTGGTGATAGACGCATTTTCCGGCGACGCTATTCCTGTCCACCTGTTGACCAGCCAGGCATTTCAGCTATACCAGCGGCATCTGGCCCCCGGTGGCATCATGGCCTTCCATGTCTCTAACCAGTTCCTTGATCTTGCGCCTGAAGTGAAGCAGCAGGCTGAACATGCCTGTCTGCAATCGGTCTTGATTACTTCAGAGGCCAACGACCAACTGGCCGAAGACAATGCCGATTGGGTGCTGGTGACTGCGAATAGCAGGTTCCTGTCACGGCCCGAACTAAAGGTTGGACAAAGCGAGCCCAACGCCATTCCGGGTCTGCGCCTGTGGACCGATGACTACAACAGCCTGCTTCCCTTATTGAAGAAAAAGGAAAGTGATAACTAGACAGTAGAGCCATTCCAACACTTTCGTTCTGTCACTACTGCTCACTGTCGCCCTGTCGTTAGCGCTCGCATCCTGTCATTCCCGCCCGCACCATGTCATCCTGGAGGTGCGAAGCACCGAAGGACCCATGCACTCAGCTCGCAGCGTCCCGGCGGTAAGCCTTCAGCCTATAGCGTCGGCACCGCTATAGATCACGAGATCACCTGATCAGGCGATTCTTCTTGGATATACAGTTGCTGTATCCGGATTGCTCAAAACACGGATCCACAAAGCAGCGTTCGTAATCTGCTGATTCCAAAGCTGTTCGATTTCGAACACCAGATTTCACTAACGAACAGCGAAATTCGTAGCTAAATCAGTGATGAAACGCATGCACTTGCTTTTTCAATGACTTAGGTTATCTTTAATTCGGCATGAAACGTGCCAGTTATAGCCCAAGCACCAGCCCCAGAGAATTGCTGTCAGGTGCCAGTAGCGGGAGAATGGCCATGCGTAAAACCAGAACATTCATCTTAGTACTCTCCCTCAGCACAGGTTTGCTGTTTTGTCATGCGTTGGCCGCGCAGCCAGGCCGGAACGCTACTCCATCGCGGTCAGCGACCGGAATGGAAAGCATCAGCCGCTATATCCTGCTGCTGAAGTCGGGCAGCGCGCAGGAAAAAGCGGCAGCCGCTTACAAACTGGGACAGCAACGCTCCGCAGCTGCTGAGGTCGTGAACTCCCTGGCAGAACTTTTGGGTGACACTACTTCGGTTGATCCTTCGCAATATCGCCGCACCATTCGTGAGCACCGTCCTACGCTCGGCGAAGAGGCCGCAGTCGCCCTGGTCCACATCGGTCATCCGTCTATCGAACCTCTGATTCGCATCCTGAAAACTTCGCCTTCCACTGAAGCGCGCAAGAACGCAGCCTGGGCGCTGGGCGCGATCCACGAGACCGGCGGCACTGAATCTCCAGCTGTGTGAGGTTCTTCCTGTAATCGACAAATGTTCGCTGGATATTCGCGGCTGGCCGTCGTTGCGGGGCAGCCTTGCGAATGAGATCATGGATACACGGCATTCAGGCTGTTCGAAATGTGGAACGTATTGAGAGATATTGGTCTCAGACTCTCAACCGGAATTACTCTCTGGCGGATAGGCACTGAAATTCAAACTGGAATCCATACAGAATGATTCATTTAAATAACGTCGAGAAGACACTGAAAAGTCCGGCGGGCATGGTCTGGCTGCTGCGGCGCATCAACCTGGACATCAAAGAGGGCGAGTTCGTCACCATCATGGGTCCTTCGGGAGCAGGCAAAACCACGCTGTTAAGCATTATCGGAATGCTCGACGACGGATGGGCGGGTGAATACACGCTGCTCGAACAGCCTGTTCACAAACTGGACCGCAAGAAGCGCGCAGAGCTGAACCGCAAGTACATTGGCTTTGTCTTCCAGAGCTATCATCTGCTGGATAACCTGACGGTACAGGAAAACATTGATGTCCCCCTTTCCTACCGGGACATTCCCCGCACCCAGCGTGCCGGCATGGTGGCTGATATTCTTGACCGCTTTCAGATTGTCGGAAAGAAAGATCTCTATCCTAATCAACTCTCCGGCGGGCAGCAGCAGCTTGTAGGAGTGGCGCGTGCCGTGGCTGGAAATCCCAAGCTGATTCTTGCTGACGAGCCTACGGGCAACCTGCATTCGGGCCAGGCGCAGGAGATTATGGAACTATTTCGCAAGTTGAATCAGAAGGGCACTACCATCATTCAGGTTACCCACTCTGAAGCGAATGCCGCCTATGGGAATCGCATTATCCAACTGAAAGACGGCTGGATCGTAGATGACGCCAAAGTTGCAGAGCAGGTAACTGCCGGGTAGAGAAAGCAACACTGTTGAGCAAAATAGAAGAACTCGTGAGCCCGTCGCCGGTTGCGACCGACCGTATACGCGTGTTGATCGCTGACGACCAGGCAGATGTGCGCGAAGCCTTGCGGCTGCTGCTGAAGGCCGAGGGCTATTATGCCGACACTGTTAATAATCCCGCAGCCGTGCTGGAAACGCTCCAGACCGATGAATTTGACATCGTGCTCATGGACCTGAACTACCAGCGTGATACTACTTCCGGCCAGGAAGGAATGGACCTGCTCTCGCGCATTCAGGCGATTGACAGCAAATTGCCGGTAGTAGTTATGACTGCCTGGGGCAGTGTTCAACTCGCGGTAGAAGCCATGCGGCGGGGGGCCCGCGACTTTATCCAGAAACCCTGGGACAATCAGCGCCTGCTCAGCATCATTCGCACTCAGGTAGACCTGCACCGCACCATCCGCAAAGCCGAGAGGCTGGAGGCGGAGAATAGTCTGCTGCGCGCGCAGAACCGTCCGGTTTTTATTGCGGAAGCCAAATCCATGCAGCCGCTGCTCACATTGATCAGCCGCATTGGTCCCAGCGACGCCAATGTGCTCATCACGGGAGAGCATGGCACCGGCAAAGAAGTGGTGGCCCAGACTCTTCACGCGCTGTCTTCGCGCGCCCAAAGACCCATGATTACGGTAAATACCGGCGGCCTGCCTGAAGGCACTTTTGAGAGTGAACTGTTCGGGCATGTGAAAGGCGCGTTTACTGACGCCAGAGTAGATCGCGTCGGACGCTTTGAACTGGCCGACCATTCCACCCTGTTTCTCGATGAGATTGCCAACGTGCCCATGAAGCAGCAGGCCAAGTTGTTGCGGGTACTCGAAACCGGAGAGATGGAGCGCGTCGGTTCATCGAAGACACGCAAGGTCAATGTGCGAGTGCTTTCCGCCACCAATGCCGACCTGAAACAGGAAAGCGCTGAAGGCAAGTTCCGCCCTGATTTGCTGTTCCGGCTGAATACCGTGGAGTTGCACATTCCACCGTTGCGCGAACGCCGTGAAGATATTGCTTTACTGGCCGCTCATTTTCTAAAGATCTATGCCGAGCGCTATCGCAAGCCGGTGACCGGCTTCGAGCCTGCGGCCATGCAGCGGGTGCTGGAGCATCCGTGGCCGGGCAACGTTCGTGAACTCGATCATGCCATTGAGCGCGCTGTGCTGATGAGCCTGGGTCAGCAGATTCAAGCCAGCGATCTTGGGCTGGAGAGCGATAAAGCCAGCTCTGCGCGCATCGAAGACATGAGCCTTGAGGAAGTGGAATACCTGCTTATCAAGAAAGCTCTTGCCCGCCATTCAGGTAATATCAGCCATGCAGCGGAATCGCTTGGGTTAAGCCGAAGCGCCCTCTACCGTCGCATGGAAAAATATGGCCTCTAGTCCGCAAAGCCAGCCACGGCAAATTCCAAAACAGCCGAGAAAAAGAAAGCTTGCCTATGACAGTTTTATTCTCCTGCTGGCGCTGCTCATCTGCCTGCCTGCTACTGCGGTTGCCGAGTTCCTGGTGCTCGCCGGCAGTTATTCCGGCGAGCTGAAATGGACTTTGACCCTGTTTCTCATTCTCGGCTGGCTGATCGGCGGCTCTGTGCTTCAGGGACAGGTCATTCGTCCATTACAGACGCTTGCCAATATGGTAGCTTCCATTCGCGAAGAGGACTTTTCTTTTCGCGTACGCGGCGGTAGCCGTGACGATTCGCTTTCCGATCTCACCCTCGAACTGAATACCCTCGCTGACCGGATGCAACAGCAAAAGGTGAGCGCGCTGGAAGCCACCGCTCTGCTGAAAAAAGTGATGATGGAAATTGATGTAGCCGTCTTCACTTTCGACGAGCGGCAACAACTCAAGATCGTCAATCGTGCCGGTGAACAGCTTTTGGGCCGCATCGCACTGCGACTCTTGGGGCTTACCGCCGACCAGCTTGGATTGAGCAAGTTCCTCGACGCTCCCAGTCCGCAAGTCGTAGAAATGACTTTTCCGGGTAAGTACGGACGCTGGGCTGTCAGCCATACGGCTTTTCGTGAAAACGGCGTACCCCACGAACTGCTGATCATCTCTGACATGAGCAGGGCATTGCGCGCTGAAGAGCGGCAGGCATGGCAGCGGCTGATTCGCGTTCTCGGTCACGAGCTCAATAATTCCCTGGCGCCCATCAAGTCTATCGCCGGCACTGTGGCATCACTGACCATGCGCGCGGGGCTGCCTGAAGATATCCATCAGGATGTGCAGCAGGGACTGCAAGTCATCGAAAACCGGGTCGAATCTCTCGGCCGCTTCATGCAGGCTTACACCCAGCTTGCCCGCATGCCCGCTCCCACCAAGTCCATGGTGGATGTTGAAACACTGGTGCGCAGGGCAGCTTCCCTCGAAAGGCGATTGACGGTCGAAGTCATGGAAGGGCCTCATGTGGCCATTGAGGCCGATCCCGATCAGATAGAACAACTGCTTATCAACCTGATTCGCAATGCCGTGGACGCCTCCCTTGATTCATCGGCGCAAGCTTCTCGGGTAGTAGCAATCGGCTGGCGTGTCAATGCCTACACTGTCGAAATTTTCGTGCAGGATGAAGGTCCCGGCCTGCTCAACAGCGACAATCTCTTTGTGCCTTTCTTCACCACCAAACATGGAGGCAGCGGCATTGGCCTGATTCTCAGCCGCCAGATTGCCGAGTCCCACGGCGGAACTCTACAGCTTTCCAACCGCAAAGACCGCATCGGCGCCGAGGCCACGCTTTCGTTGCCTCTGAATGTCGAGTCATTCTCAGGCGAGTGATTTTTCCGTATTTTTCGCGACGATTTTCTCGCTATTGTCGAATTTGGGTTTTGATGACCCGATGAGCCGATTTTCAGATCACCCGATCACCCGATTTTGAACGTTTGATTGTGCTCGGCTACGCTGTGTCTTCGTGCCTCCGTGTCTCCGTGGTTGGTTTAATTTCAGCGCTAGGTATGACTCCCCGGAACGCGATATGATGGATTGAACCAGGTATGGAACAGGACCTACATAACTTAAAAGATGACATGATCGCCTTCATTGAAGGCCATGGCATGCGGCGATTCCACGGCTTTGTAAAAGACGATATGCCCAGCGTCTTATGGTCGTCCACTCAGGACCATGCCGAAGCCTGGAAGGATTTTGTCGAACTGGCCAAAGCTTCTGGCGTGAGCTTTGTCACCATGAGCCACACCCAATTGGAAGCCGAAGATGTTGACCTGCTTCTCGAGCGTCTACAGGACCTGGACTACATGCCTGAAGAAGACCTGGAAGAAGCGCGATGGCTGCGCAATTTTGTCGGCAAAGTCGGGCAGGTGCAGATAGGCTTTCCCTGCCAGGGCGTGATGTTTCTGTTTGAAATCTCTACCGAGTGGTATGACAACTACGAGCATCTGGAATCCACTGCTGATGAATTTGACGGCATCTTGATTGACGACTCAGATCAGGATGAGGACTAGAGGGCTGAGAATCACCTTCCATTGTTGTGCGCCGGGAGCCAAACGCCATTGACTGGAAATATGCTCGCGAGCAGCTTAGAGCGAATCCCCAGCAGAAAAAGCCGTTGGACCGTCCTTGCTCCTGACCCTGGCACCATAGAAAAACTTTGCGCGGAAGCCCGCCTTTCGCCTTTGCTGGCGCGGCTGCTGGCATTGCGTGGAATTAATGACGGCGCCGCAGCCGCTGCTTTTCTCTCGCCATCGCTCGATCAACTCCACTCTCCTTACGCCATGCTGGGAATGAGGGAAGCCGTGGAGCGTCTCAGCGCCGCCATTACCAACCGCGAACAAATATTGATTTATGGCGATTACGATGTAGATGGCACCTCGGCGGTGGTCATTCTGAAGACCGCCATCGAGCTATGTGGCGGGGCTGCTGATTTCCACGTTCCGCACCGCATCAAAGAAGGATACGGAATCAAGGACGATGTGATTGAGCGCTCCGCTGCCGCCGGAGTGAAACTGGTCATTAGCGTGGATACCGGTATTCGTGCTTTCCAGGCTGCTGAGACTGCATTGCGCGTGGGTATAGATCTCATTGTCACCGATCATCACCTGCCTGAAACCAATGAAGGCGTTCCCAAGGCGTTGGCCGTGCTCAATCCTAATCAGCATGGCTGCGGGTATCCCTGCAAAGCGCTGTGCGGCGCGGGCGTGGCCTTTAAAGTGGCGCAGGCATTATTCGCCCGTTTCAAGGAACCCACTGAGCAGGCCAGGCTCATTCCTTCTTTCCTGAAGATGGTGGCCATCGCCACCATCGCCGATGCTGTGCCATTGGTAGGCGAGAATCGCACTATTGCGCGGCTGGGTCTGGAAGGTTTGCGGCGTCCGGTAAATGGCGGACTCAAGGCATTGATGGAAGTTTCTGGGCTGGCCGAGAGCGGACGCGCGCTCAATGCCGGAGATGTCGGCTTCCGGCTAGGGCCGCGCATCAACGCTGCCGGACGCATGGATGTGGCCCGCGACGTGATCGAACTATTCACCTGCAAAGACCAGCAGCGTTGCCGTGAGATTGCCGGCAAGCTGAATCTGCTGAACACCGAAAGGCAGGCCGAAGAAGCGCGCATTGTTGCTGCCATTGATGAGCAGCTTGCCGGCTGATCCGGCGCTGGCTGAGAAGTTTTGCCTGGTGCTCGATGGCGAAGGCTGGCATCGCGGCGTAATTGGCATTGTCGCCTCGCGTGTGGTCGAAAAGACTGGACGCCCTGCGCTGGTGGTAGCCAGGGATGGTGAAGAGGCCCACGGTTCAGGACGTTCCATTACCGCCCTGCATCTGCTGGACGCACTCGAGTCCTGCCGTGAAGTGTTCACACGCTTTGGCGGGCACTCTCACGCTGTAGGCTTTGCCATGCCCAGCGCGCGGGTCGAAGAGCTGAAACAGCAACTCGATGCCTTTGCGCGCACCCGCCTTACCGTCGAAGATTTTCAGCCTCAAGTGAGAATTGATTCTGAGATCGCGCTTTCCGAGGTGACTCCCGATCTGCTGAATGCCTTGCGGCAGCTTGAGCCTTTCGGACACGGCAACCGTGAGCCGGTATTTTCCAGCAGGGAAGTAGATCTGCTACAGCCGCCGCGCATCATCAAAGATAAACATATCAAGCTGCGCGTCAGCCAGAAGCAGCCCGGCAGAAACAGCTTCACCTATGAAGCCATGGGCTGGCGCATGGCAGAACGTGTGAGCGGCGGGACTTATGTTCCGGGAGACAAACTCGATCTGGCTTTTACCATCACTATGAATGAGCATCCGGAATATGGCGGGCTCGAACTCGCCCTTCAGGACTTTCAGAAGTCAGTGTTGGCAGTCTCCGGAACCAACGGCTGAGGACTTGCGTATCATTAAGTGCACGCTACGTCCATTTTGGGATGTCTGTAAAACGCACGTGAAATCAAAGACAGGATTTGATTATGGAAACCTCGATCTTTTGCTCCAGATGTGGGTCCAGCAATCTGGCTACTTCACAATTTTGTCAGAAGTGCGGAGCGTCCATGATGCCCGCCACCACGATGCCCGCGGCCGCCGCGCCGATCCCGTATGCTGTGGTGGCGCCCGTGGGCGTCTCCGGCCAGCAGTATGGCGGTTTCTGGATACGCTTTCTGGCCTTCATCATTGATGCAGTTATAGTGCGCATAGCCTTGATCCCGATTTTTGTGTTGTTTGGTTTCAACTTCATTGGATTGCGCGCGATTCACGGGCGCGTGGGTGCAGAAGATATCCCGTGGATCGCCGGGGCCGCCTCCACCGCAGCATTGATTATTTTTGGCGGGCAATGGCTGTATGAAGCCGTATTGACTAGCTCTTCGTGGCAAGCTACCGTCGGCAAGAAAATCCTGGGCCTGAAAGTGACGGACGAAGCCGGTAATCGCATCTCATTCGCCCGGGCCACTGGACGCCATTTCGCAAAGTATATTTCCGTGATTATTTTGTGGATTGGCTTCATTATGGCGGCTTTTACCGAGCGTAAACGCGCCCTGCATGACATGATTGCCGGCACTCTGGTCATGAAGGATTAGAGACTACAAATTTTTCCTGGCGCCTAATCAGGCTTCTTTTCACAAACTAGCCACTTTCCGGTTTACAGACATCGTCCTTTTGGGGCAAGATTGCGGCACTATGCCCGATAACACAATTTTCTGCTCACAATGTGGTACTGCCAATCCGTCTAACACCAGGTTCTGCTCGTCCTGTGGCAAAGCGATGGGGGTCGCTGTGTCCGCTCCACTGGCTGCCGCTGGCGTTGCTCCAGCCCTGACACCTGTTCTCGTAACCGCTCAACCCTACGGAGGTTTCTGGATCCGTGTGCTGGCCACCCTGATTGATAGCGCTCTACTCAACATCGTCATGTGGCCAATCGTAATGATTTTCAGCAGTATGGGTTTTCTTGGCGCTGGTACGGCATCCCGCAATCCTGAGGATGCATTCGCCGCGCTTGCGGTCCTGGCCGGACTTGCTTTCGTTCTCGTGCCATTGATGTTTGCTGCAACATGGTTGTATGAAGCCTTTATGACCAGCTCTTCATGGCAGGGAACCGTAGGCAAACATATTCTCGGCCTGAAAGTGACTGACGATAATGGAAACCGCATCGGTTTCGGGCGCGCCACCGCCAGATATTTCAGCAAATTCATCTCCAGCATGTGTTTCTGTATCGGCTACATCATGGTGGCATTTACTGACAAGAAAAAAGGGCTGCACGACATGATTGCCGGCACCCTGGTCATGAAGCGTTAGGAACTATCGGCTGTATCCGTTTCGAAACATCACCCACCTTCCAATCTCTCCGGGAGAGACGTAGCAATATTACGTCTCTCTCTTTCCGATCGTGCATCCGTCGATCAGGTGCGCGATGCCTGCAGAAAGCCGTGACCACGTTTCGATCTTCGGGCGCTATGCTGTTGCGCTAAGATAAATAGAGAATGCCTCTCAACCCACAGTTTCTCCGCCGCCTGTTCGCGGTGGGGGCAGTGCTCGTTTCGCTGATCGTGGCCGGCGCTTATTTTCGCGGAAGATTGAACAGCGGGAATATCCTGCGAAATATCCCCAAAAACATCCCCTCCGGGGTGGCACAGAGCACACAGGGATTCACTTTTTCGCAGTCGCGGGGCGGACGCACTCTGTACACCATCCATGCGTCGCGGGCCGAACAGTTCAAGCAAGGTGGACGCTCTGAACTGCACGACGTAAATATTGTCGTTTACGGACGGGATTCCAACCGCTTCGACCAGATTTATGGTTCCGATTTTATTTATGATCCTGACTCCGGAGACGTTGCGGCCCAGGGCGACGTGCACATTGATCTCGAGTCAGATGCCGCGGGTTCTTCGCGTCCTGACCAGGCGCCGCCGCAGGAGATCAAGAATCCAATCCATTTGAAGACCAGTAATCTCACCTTCAACCGCAAAACGGGACGCGCACAGACCAAAGAGCTCATCGAATTTCGTACTCCTCAAGCCAACGGATCAGCAGTAGGGGCCAACTATGATTCGCACCAGAATGTCCTTGAACTGCTTTCGGCTGTCCGCCTGGTAAGCACACAGAAAGATAAGGCCGTGATCACCGCGCGGGGCGCCACCATCAGTAAAGATCCGCGTCAGGCAGTGTTGCACTACGCGCGGATGGAAGCGCCTTCGCGCGCCATCCAGGCCGATGCCGTGACCATGCTCATGCGCGACGACAATACCATTGATCGCGTGCTGGCTTCCGGCAATGTTCATGCCAGCAGTACCGGCCCCAAGCCCTTCACCATGAACGCGGCCCAGGCCGAGTTTCTTATGGGTGAACGCGAGACGGTGCGCTCCGGTACGATTTCCGGTGGAGTCGCTTTTGAATCCCAGGGGCCTTCTCCGGCACAGGGCAAGGCTGGCCGGGTACTGCTCTCCTTTGGTTCGAATAACCGCTTGTCAAAAGCCCGTGCCGAAGATGCCGTAGAACTTCATCAGGGAACCACCGAAAAAGCCATGCAGCTTCGCTCCGATGGAGTAGACCTGTTCATTGCAAACGGCAAGACCCTCGATAAGGCCGTGACCTCCGGCGCGTCACAGATCGTAATGGAGCAGAAAGGCTCAGCAACTACCATTACCGCCGGCGTCTTCCATGCGACTTTCAATCCGCAAAACCGTTTGAAAACAGTGATTGGAAGCCCCGACGCCAAAGTGGTTTCGAGCACGGCGGGGCAGCCTGATCAGGTCACCAGCAGCCGCGAACTCACTGCCAACTTCAACGACGATGGCAGTATTCGCCAGGTTCAACAGGACGGAAACTTCCGCTACCAGCAGGGCCAGCGCACCGCGACCGCCGAGCATTCCCAATACACCCTGGCGGATGAAAATGTGGTGCTGAATGGTTCGCCGCGCTTTCAAGATATCGGCATGTCTTTGAGCGCGGAAAACATCCAGATGAACCGCAAGACCAACGTGGTGGCCGCCCAGGGCGAAGTGAAAACGACTTATAGCGAGCTGAAGCCGCAAAGCGGGGGAGCCATGTTGGCTTCATCCGACCCTATTCACGTGACCGGCGACACCATGCAGGCCAGCCGTGCCAGCGAGACTGCCCGGTTCACCAATGCCCGGCTGTGGCAGGCGGAGAACATCGTGGAAGCGCCCGTCATTTCCTTCGATAAAGGACGCCGCAGCCTCCAGGCGCAAGGTTCTTCCCAGGGCCGGGTAAGTTCAGTGTTTGTGGAACCGGACAAGAAGACCGGTAAAACCACTCCGGTGAACGTCACCGCCGACAAACTCTCTTATATGGATAGTGACCGTAAGGCAATTTTCAGCGGGGATGTGATCGTAAAGGGCGCAGAAATGACCATGAACGCCGACCGGGTGCAGGTCATCTTGCTACCTCGGGGTAATCAGGTGAATAGCCAACTGGACCGGATTGTCGCCGACGGCGACATCAATATCAGGCAGGCTGACCGTAAAGCCATGGGAAACCAGCTTGTTTACACCGCACAGGATGGCAAAGTGGTGCTCACGGCGTCTAAAGGTAAACGTCCTAGCATTTTTGATGCCGAACACGGGCAAATTACCGGCGATTCGTTGACTTTTTTTACTCACGATGATAGGGTGCTTGTAGATAGTAGCGAATCTTCTCACACTCAGATTCAAACCAGAATTCGGGACGCGAGTAAGAAGTAATGCAGACCCTAGCCACGGACGAAGTCGCTAAATCGTACCGAGGTCGGCGGGTTGTAAATGGCGTCAGCCTCCACATCAATCAAGCGGAAGTCATTGGTTTATTAGGCCCAAACGGGGCCGGTAAGACCACTACGTTCTATATGATCGTAGGCCTTATTCCGCCTGATAGCGGACGGATCTTGGTGGAAGGGCAAGATATTACCGGCGTGCCCATGTACCTGCGGGCCCGCGCACACGGAATCAGCTACCTGCCGCAGGAGCCTTCTGTGTTCCGGAAGCTGAGCGTGGAAGAAAACATTATGGCGGTCCTGGAAGTGCAACCGATCTCCTGGCAGGAGAGGAAGCGCAAAAAGGACCAACTGATTGAAGAGCTTGGACTTGCCCATATCCGCAACAATATGGGCTACGCTCTTTCAGGGGGAGAACGGCGACGGGTGGAAATTGCCCGGGCTCTGTGTATCTCTCCAAAATTCATTCTGCTGGACGAGCCGTTTTCGGGTATTGATCCCATAGCTGTGCTCGACCTTCAGAAGATCATTTTTGATTTAAAGGCCAGTGGCATCGGGGTACTCATTACTGACCATAACGTCAGGGAGACCCTTTCGGTCACCGACCGCGCGTACATCATCAACGAGGGCCGTATCTTTCGTGACGGCACCCCGGAGCAACTCGGCAACGATCCTGAAGTAAAACGAGTCTATCTGGGAGAGAGTTTTTCTTTCGTGTAGTTGCTCCCGGTAAAACAAGTTGGCTTTCGGTCCGGCTGCAGGCATTAGTTACAAGGCGGTAGAGCTACAAAGCATCAGAAGATTGGGCTTTTGGCCCCAGCGGTAAAACGAAAACAGGGTTCAAAAAGGGCGGATGGTTTTACTCCAGAACAAGCTGAATCTTAAGGTTTCCCAGAGGCAGATACTGACGCCTGGGCTCGTGCAGATGGTGAGCGTGCTGGCGCTCAACAAGCTCGAACTCAAGGACATGATCAACACCGAGATGGTGGAAAATCCGGTGCTTGAGGAACTCGATTCGTCAGTGCCTATGCTCGATGAAGTTGCGGGAAAAGAAGAGGCCCGCGAGCGTGAAGGCAATCTGGAGCGGCAGGAAGCCGAACAGGCAGCGCCCACCGAAGACAAGAAAGATCCTTTTGACGAGATTGATTTCGGCTCCTTCTTCCGCGACTACCTTGATCCCGGTTTTCGCAGCTCCGGCGATTTTGAAGACATCGAGCGCCCCTCCTTCGAAAACTTCGTTACCAGGCCCACTACGCTCACAGACCATCTCATGTGGCAGCTTGGCTCTCTCAATGTTCATCCGGAAATACGCGCTGCTGCGGAACTGATCATCGGCAACTTGAACGAAGACGGCTATCTGCGGGCCAGTGAAGATGAATTGCTGGGTGTGGCCCGCGCTCAGATTGAAGGCGAGTTGCAGGCCGCCGAGGAAACCCCTGCCGCAGATGAGAGCGTCGCTGCCGAGCATGGCAATCTGCAACTGGTCGTCTCCCATACGCCATCGCCCGAAGCGGCTGCCGCTGAAAGTCGCAAGCACATGACTCCGGTATTGCAGTTCAACCGCGAGCACCTGCGTGAAGCCATCGAGCTGATACAGAACTTAGATCCGCCCGGCGTGGCCGCGCGCGATCTGCGCCAATGCCTGATGGCCCAGCTTAAATACTTACAGAAGACCCGCGACATGCTGGGCTCCGACGATCCGGAAAATGATCAGGTCATCGAAGACGCGCTCAAGATTGTGGACGGACAGCTTCATCTGCTGTCCAACAAGCAATACAAAGAGATAGCCCGGGCCATTACCCGTCCTCTGGAAGCAGTGTTACAGGCCCATGACTTCATTCGCACTCTTGATCCCAAGCCCGGCCTGCGCTACAACAAGACTGAAGCCAAGCTGATTGAACCCGACGTGGCTTTCGTAAAACACGGCGATGAATACCTGGTGCTGATGAATGATGAAGACCTGCCCCAGCTTCGCGTAAGCCCCACCTATCGCAGGATGCTGAGCCAGAACCAAGGCGTGGAAAAAGACGTAAAGTCTTACGTCAAGGAACGCTTTAAGTCTGCAGTGCAGCTTATCAAAAACATTGAGCAGCGCCGGCAGACCATTCTGAAAGTCTGCTACACCATTATCGGGCGACAACAGGAATTTCTTGATCATGGCATTGATCTGCTCAAGCCCATGATGATCAAAGAGGTGGCCGAAGAGATTGGCGTGCATCCTTCCACAGTCAGCCGCGCCGTATCGAACAAATATGTGCATACCCCGCAGGGAGTGTTCGAGCTGCGCTACTTCTTTTCAGAAAGCGTACAGGGGCCTGAAGGCGCCGGCACATCGCTGCTGATCTTGAAGCGCAGGGTGAAGAAATTGATTGATGAAGAAGATCCTGCACGGCCTTTGACTGACGACCAAATCACGCGCATTTTGCAGTCGCAAGGCATTCAGGTTACCCGCCGCACCGTTGCCAAGTATCGCGAAGACATGAAGATTCCAAGCACTCACCAAAGGAGGGTCAAGAATTGATCACGGCCGCCGCCATGGCTGGCCCTGAACGGTAAAGCGTTAAGCCGCCTGTATGGACGCCAGTTCTCCGGGCGCCAGTCAGACGACTCTCATGTGAAGACCAAGGAGGGAGTCAATGAACGTGGAATACACCGGCCGTCAATTTGAAGTCACCCCCGCCATCCGCAAACAAGTCCAGGGCGGACTTGAAAAAATCCAAAAAATTTTAGGCAGCAACTTCGATACCCACGTAATTCTTTCCGTGGAAAAACACCGCTTCATCGCGGAGATCACGGTCACCGTGCGTAATCACGCTCCTATTGTTGGGCTGGCCGAAGCCGTGGACATGAATGCAGCTATCGGCAACGCACTCGATCGCATTGACCGCCAGGCGGTGAAATATAAGACCAGATGGAAAAGCAAGAAGCGTATGGCGCGAAAGAAATTTGCTGAACAGGGCGAGCGTGAACCGGTGTCCATGTCGGTGAGCGTAGGCGGGACCCTCAGCACGGCAGTTCCGGTGACTGTCCATTCATTCCCAAAGGTAGTCAAGTTCACTGAAACTCACATCGTCAAGAGTCCTGATTCCGTTTCTTATAAGCCACTGGCACTCGAAGAAGCGGTGAAAGAGGCTGAGTTCCGGGATCGGGAAGTCTTTGTTTTCCGCGATCTTGAAGGCAAAGTGAAAGTTCTGCATCGCAAACGCGATGGCAAGATGGAACTGATCGAAGCGCCTTGAAATTCAGAAGGCAGAAGGCCTCCACGAAATGTGGAAGAGCATTGTTCAACGTCGTAAGGGCACATAAAATCGGGCTCCAGATTTTGAGGTTGTTTATTCCTCGGCTGAAGCCCGTGTTTGTGTCAGGAGCGAGGCCAGTCGTGTCCAGCAAGACTATGCAAGTTGAGGATCACCGATTCTGAAGAAGGGATTTATATTGAGGATGCGTTTGTAAGATTACGAGGACAGCACCATGGCCAACTTTTATCAGGACGTAATCATGAAAGATCCACGCTTTCATTCCAAGAATCCAGTCGCCGATCCAAATCTGCTGGAGCCGGTGACCAGAGCAGCCGTGGAGGCAATCATTGACGATGCCGCTGCGCATGGAATCAGTTTGATGATCTTCGAAACCTATCGCAGCCAGGAACGGCAGTCGCTGCTGTTCGAGCAGAAGGCTACGCAATTGCGTACCGTGGGAGTACATCATTACGGTCTCGCCTGCGATATCGTGAAAAGTGTGAACGGCGTTCCGTCATGGAAAGGCGACTTCAGCTTTCTCGGCCCCTTCGCCAAAGCTCACGGTTTGATCTGGGGTGGAGACTGGGGCAATCCCAATATTCCGCACTCGTTTCGTGACATGGACCACGTCCAACGCTGTAGCGTAGCCATGCAGGCTGGCCTGTTTCGCGGAGACTTCTATCCCGACGCAGACTACAACCCATTCGGAGAACAAGTTTTTCTGGCCAGCAAAACAAACACTTCAACCGCCCAGGGGTAATCGCATCCTTCAAACTTGTTTCATGATTTCCCAAAGCCCGGCATAGTCAACTCCATAGTTGCTGTATTCCGGGTTCGTGGAAGAGCGCTATTCAGGGCCGGTAAAGTTGAGAAGATGCGGGGCTATGGTTTGTATGTGAAAACTAATTCTGCAAGTGCCGACGAGACATGTAACAGGGCACACTTTCAGTTGTATCGAAAAGGCTTATAAATAGTGGCTTCGGCCCCTGCATACACTTAACTGCATAGTGCTGTAGCCACAGAGATCGAGTTCTCACACACGCTATTCAGGCTGGCGTAAGTGAGGTAACGGCTACAACCTATTCTGGAAACACTCTCGTCCAAAAACTCTGCATTACACTCAGGAGGACAGCAGAAATTTTTCCAGATTTTCTCTGTGACCGCTGCGCACTCTGGGTGACACATTTTTTCGCGCATGTTGGAACAAGGCGCGTCGAATCTAAACAGCCATTGGAGTAGAAGCCATATTGATGCGTTTGCAGTTTACGCAGCGGCCTTCCAGCTTTTCCCCTAGATATTGCCAGGATTGCAGATGGTACGTAGTACCACACTCGCAGCGCACGATGGGTTCACCTGGTTCAATATATGTCCCATCTATAGGGTCTGCGATTGAACTCTGGCGCGGTAGTGAGTCATGAATGGGTGTTTTTTGAATCATTGGCTGATCACGCTTCAGCAGATTCTGGCGCAGCAACTTCCGGCAAAGTATTAAGGTCACGGCAATTCCGGACTGCAAACGTTGCCAAATAACGCGCGCTGCGTTCAGCCATGCGCCGCTGGCGTTTTCTTCCGGCTGATTTTCCTTCCATTGCAGGCGAGATGTGTGATGAGCAGAATTGGAATTGCCTAATCTGTCGCTTGCTGCTGCCTTTGCTTCTCGGAGCAATCGTGAGAGACCAGCCAGAATGGCGCCGATGAGCAACGTAATCAGGATTAAGGAAAACAAATATTCGGACTCCTCGGTCTCTAACAGCAGTTCAAAAAAATAAATTCAACTTCTCTGGTCTTTAACTATAAGGAATTGCGCCTTTCTATGTGAAGGTGGCTTCTCTGGTTCAGGCAAAGCCCTGAAAAAGATGAATCTTCTTTCGTAGGTAAGTAATTTGCTTGCACAATTTGAGGAGCTACCTTCATTCTGGATGTGAAACAGAGTTGAACCTTCAATTGAGAAGTTAGTTCATAGTTTGAAACTAGCCTTAATAACTGGGACTTGCAAAGTTTTGTAAAGCCCATGGAAATGACACGAAGCAGCATATCTAAACATGCTGCTCACTTCTTAAGACAATTTATGTTTCGGTGCGTTTTGGCAGGTTGTTTGATCTTCGCATGGCTGGGCATGCTGGCCGGCTGTGGCGTTTCTAAGGGCGCATTCCACCGGACGACACGTGTGGCACATGTTTCCAGCGGAAAACTGTCTTTGCAGGTTGCCATTGCTTCGGCGGCCAATCAAAACAGTCCGGTAGCAGTGGATGTATTGCTGATTAAAGATAAAACCTTTCTGAAAGTCGGCGGAGGCCATGTCGGCCGCTGACTGGTTTGCGAAAAAAAGCCAGCTTCAGCGCCAGAACCCGAAGGCGATGGAAGTGATGTCATGGGAATGGGTACCCGGGCAGGAGATACAGCCTATCAGCTTTGTCGTCCCGGTAGACGCGCAGGGAGCCATGATGTTTGCGAACTACTCGACTGCGGGCCCTCATAGCGCACCGCTTCCAACCAGTGGAAAAGTTACCGTCTCCCTCGACGATGACGATTTCACGGTCAACACCAAGTAAAAAGCTCCCTATGGAGCAGTAGTCATTTTGTGGACAGGAACTGTGGACAGTAAACAAATTCCGGACGCGATCCAGTGGCATGAAGGTATGCTGCTGGCCCCGCAACATCTTCAGCAGCTTTCACAGCGCAACGAAACCCTCATCCAGTATTACCTGCATGCGGTGGCCCCGTATTTCTGGGGAGTGCGGCAGCTTGAAATTGACCAGAAATTGCTGGTAACGGGTGTATTCCGCATTCTGCGGCTGGAAGCTATCATGCCCGATGGATTGGTAGTCTCCCACACCAGCGGCCACGATGCGGATTTGAAGGTCACGCTACAGGACGCGAGGCAGCCAGTCACGATCCATCTCGCTGTTCCCGCACGCAGCCTCATGGCTACCAAGGGCGATCTGCCGCGCTATCACTCAATTGAAGGCGAGCCGGTGGTTGACGAGAGCACCGGCGACGGCGAGATAAGAATCCCCAGGCTGAAGCCGCAGCTTCGGCTTGTGGCTGGAGATATTCCGGCGGCCAAGTTCATCAGCTTTCCGCTGGTGAAGGTGCAATACAGGAACGAATCTTTCAGCCTCACGGATTTTGTGCCGCCCACCGTACGCATTCCGGTTGGTTCTTCCATCTACGAGATGTGTTCGTTGACAGCAGCCAAAATCAGGGAGCGGGCGCTGTTTCTTTCTGAGCAGGTTCGTTCGCCCGCGTCGGCGAGCCGCATTCCGCTCATGCTCGAAACCAAGTCACGCATTCAAAATCTGGTTGCGGGGCTGCCGCACTTTGAAGCCGTGCTGGGCACAGGCATGGCCCATCCGTATGAGCTATACAAGGCCTTTTGCATGCTGGCCGGACATCTGGCAGGGTTGGGCTACAGCATGGTTCCACCGGTGCTTGCGGCCTATAACCATAACGATTTGCAGACCACGTTTGCGCACCTTCAGGAGTTTGCCTTTGCCATGATGGAAGAAGGCATTCCCGAAAGCTACATGGCCATTCCATTCCAGCTATCGAAGAAGACGTTTTCTCTGGTGTTTGAGAGCGAGTGGAAAGACCGGCGGATTTTCCTGGCGATGCGCGGCCAGACCGGCATGTCGGAAAAAGACGTGGTGGCCTGGGGCGAGCAGGTCCGCATCGGCTCGGCGAGTCTTATGCAGTCCATGCGCGACAAGCGCATTCTCGGAGCGGGCCGCCAGTTGATACAGAGCTACGAGTCGCTGGTGCCGGCCCGAGGCGTGATTCTTTTTGCGCTGGAGTACGACGCGCAATTTATTCGTCCGGATGAGGTGCTGCAACTGGTGAATGACAGTGAGAGCGCGGGCATGCATCCGGCAGAGGTCATTTTGTACGTCAAGAATCCCAAAGCGGATGCACAAGGCGCTTAACCAAAATGGGATTGATGACGAAGTAGTGAGGTAAGCAGCAGGCAGAAGTATTCAATTGCGGCCTTCCCCCCATCGCAACTGGATTTTCAGCACACCTCCACTGAATTGAGATTCGTAGGCATTGGTGTCTTTGCAAGTCATGGCATATCCGGGCTATCAAAACTCGTTACTCCTCAGCCAGTTTCGGGAGTTCTACCGTGAACTGGCGCGCTTGCGGGCGCTCGCCATCAATCCGGCCAATGTTCTCAAGGCGCTGCCCAGCGAAACCGGCGCACCGCCAGCCATAGAAGGCAAAGAGATCTGGCAGCGGTTGCTGAGCCTGCTTGAGATGCAGGCCGCACGCGCCTCGCGCAGCGGCGGGGCTTTCGGCTTTGAGGTATATCGCGAAGCGCAATATGTGATGGCCGCGCTGGCTGACGAAGTTTTTCTGAATGAAGAGTGGCCGGGCAGGGGAACGTGGCTGCTGCTGGAAACCAAGCTGTTTTATTCCTGCGCCGCGGGCGAGGTGTTTTTTAAAAAACTGGACGTGCTGCTCCAGCAGCGCGATCCCGTTTATCTCGATCTGGCCGCGGTTTATTTCTTCGCGCTCTCGCTGGGCTTTCAGGGAAAGTATCGCGATAACGATCCGCACAATCGCCTTGACCGCTATAAGCGGCAGCTTTTTGCGATGATCTTTCGCCAGAACCCTGAACTGCTGCAAGCCGACACTCATCTCTTTGCCCAGCCTTATTCCCATACTTTGTCGGAAGGCAAGGTAGCCAAACTGCCGCATCCGAAAAACTGGCTGCTGCTGGTCGTGGCTGTTGTTGTCTTGTGGCTGGGCGTTTCCCAGATTTTGTGGGCAAAGCTTTCCAGCCCAATCAAAGAGCGGCTCTGCGATATCACACCGCAATCGTGCGATCAGGGAGGCAGGTAATGGACTCCCTGATGAACCTGTCGCCGATATTGTTGTTGCTGGCCATTGCCATCGTGATCGTGCTGATCATCGTGCTGGTGCTGGCGCTCTTGTGGCGGACCAAAAAGAAGCAGGACGCCGTCGCCGCCGAACCGGAAGCAGAAGCCCAGACGGAAGAACAGCCAGAGGAACAGAAACCGGCATTGGCGGTTCCCAAGCCTCAGGTCCATTCGTCAGTTTTTTCCGCCATGCAGTTCGTGAACGAAAATTCTGCGGGCCGGGGCGGCCGGTATCGCAGTCCGTGGTTCATGGTGGTAGGCGCATCCAATTCAGGCAAGTCAACGCTGCTCGATAGTTCCAATATCAGCCTGTCACTGCGCGAAGGCGCCACGGATTTCGGCGTTTCCGAAGGAGTGCAGTGGCGGTTCTTCGACGCCGGGGTGATTCTCGATGTCCCCGGAGATTTCTTCCTGTACTCCAACCGGACCGGGTCAGAAGAACACAAATGGACTTCTCTGCTGCGCAGCTTGCAGCGGCATCGCCCCCGCCGCCCTATTGATGGAGTGGTGCTTACCCTGCCATGCACCGAATTGATTGGCGAACGCGCGATTTCACCGGCCATGATCGGGCAGAGAGCGTCGCAGATTTTCGACAAGTTGTGGCAGATCCAGAAATGGACGGGCATCTGCTTTCCCGTTTACGTAGTCATCACCAAAACGGATATCATTCCCGGCTTCCAGGAACTGGTTGAGCAGTTGCCAGCGCATTACCGTCGCGAGATGTTCGGATGGTCCAATCCCTACAACCTCGAAGCCGCATTCGATTCCGGCTGGATAGACCAGGGATTTGAGGAACTGGCCCAGAGTGTAAATCGCCTGCAAAGCGAGGTCTTCGTAGAGCGGCAGCATATTGCGAAGGCCGATGACGTATTTCTTCTGAATGCCCGGCTTCAGGAACTGCGAAAGCCCCTGCGCCTTTATCTGGGACAGATATTCAAGCGCTCGGTGTATCGCGAGTCGCTGCCATTCCGCGGATTCTATTTTGCCGGTGATGCGCCTGAGTTGACCGAAGAACGAGTGCAGCCGGAGCCGGTACGCGCGCTGGCGGCGTCCGCTTCGTATTCCGGATATTCTTCGCCTGCCTATACCACCGACGAGGACATCATCACCGGGGAGATTCTGGGCCTCACCATGTTGCCGCCCGCCCAGGTAGAACTTCGCACCCCGGTGTTCGTAACCGATTTGTTTGAGTGCAAGGTCTTTCCCGAGCGCGGCCTTGCGCGTCCGGTGGCCCGGGTAGACCTGTGGAAGAACCGCACCATCATCACGGCCCAGGTCACGGCGGCAGTCGCAGCCCTGGTGCTCAGTGTCGGCACATGGATGGCTTTTCATCGGCTCGCGGAGATCAGGCGATCCACTGTCCCGTTGCTCGATCAGGTGGTGACCGATCTCAAAGCAGCAGAGGCGCCGGGGGGAGGTCACCATCACGATGATGATGGGGACCATGCAGGCCAAGCTGGGGAAGAAGATTCAGGCCACGAAGAAGGTCCGGTAGCTTACAACCTGATTCACATCATGCAGGAACTCACCGGGCATCGTTTCCAATCCTTGTTCCTGCCGGGTTCATGGATCAACTCTCTCGACAACCGGGTACGGCAGGCGATGACCCCGGCCTTTGAGCGGCTTGTCTACTCAGCCTTTCGGCAGGAACTGGTAGGCCATTTGAACGATCTGCTCAACGGTTCGCATTCACCAGAAAGAAAAGATCAGATCACGGCACCCGGACTGCCAATCGCTTCAATGCAGCAGATGCCGGCGTATCGCAGGCTGCGGCAGTACACATCTGAGCTCCTTCTGCTGGAGCTGAACATAGACCGCTACAACCGGCTGGCCACGCATGGATCGGGCGATCCGCAGAGCCTGATTAAGCTGGAAAGCTATTTGCACGGTCATGATGTGCCGGTGGGGTTCGACGACGATAAGAATCCCTACTTTCATGCCGCATTACTGCAAGCCACAGGCAAGACCATTGACATTACGTCCAGCAATCAATTCCTGGCTTCGCAGAGAATGCAGTCGCTTACTTCCGATGTTTACTCGCAATGGGTAACCAACAATCCGCTGGTTGCCTATCTCGATTCTTTGAGAAGCAGAATCAACGCTTTGGAAAAGCAGGAAATCCAGAAATATGTCGACCTGAGCGATCTGGAAAATTCGCTGGTGGAGGCCGACAAAATCCTGAGCAGCCCTGATCTGGCATGGATGGGGCAGGGAAGTTTCGATGCTGCCGGGCCGTTGAATGACGTGACGCTGACGCCAATCAGCAAGTCGGAATATCTGACACCCAAAGAGCCGCTCAAGGATTTTGTACAAGACACACAGACGCGCGCCTTCAATGCGTTGCAGACCAAGCTGAAAGACGAAGCGACGGACATGACCGGCGAGTTGCTCGATTTACAGTCAGGCTCGCTCAAGCTTTCAGAAGGCACGCAGCAACTGCGAGTCACACTAGCCAACCTGCTGGGCCTGCCATTCGTACAACGGGACAGCGGAGAAGATATTCGAACGGCGCTGAACCGGCGCGAAGAGCTGCTGTGGAACAAAGATCTGCTCCAGCAGGCGGTCGCCATGAAGCAGACCTATGACCGCTTTGTGGCCGAGAACCTGAATCATCTGCCCGCCAGCATGCAGGCTGCGTTTGAACAAGTTGCCCTGGGCCGTCTCGACATCAGCATGGACGACCTTGTAGGCCGGGCACAAACCTTGCAGGCATTGCCTTCGTCCAGCGATCCGGAGCAACAGATTGCTCCTGAAGTGCGCAGCTTCCAGGACGCATCACCATCGCTGACCAGTCTGCTTCAGCAATTTCAAGAATTGGATCTGACGGAATCCTATGGTGAGTTGTTGAACATAACGACCCGGCAGGCGAGCAACATGCTGGCCCGGGTGGATGCGGCTTTCGAAGCGCAGTCGCCCTACTCGGCAAGCAGCGCTTTCGGTCACTGGACGGAGGAGAATACCCCAGCCAGGGCAGGATTCGATGTCCATAATGCAGAAGAACTGGCACAGTATCTCGCGTTTCAGCGCCAGCAGGCGCAGCAATTCGCTAATGATGCGGGGCCGCTGGTGAGCTTTCTCGATGGGCGGTCTTCGAGCAGCAAAGAGCTCACACAGACGGTCGCGAAATGGAACCGCATCGTAAGCGACCTTCAGAAATACAACTCCAAAATACCAGGCACATCTCTGGCGTCGCTTGAAGATTTCATTGGCACAGATCTTGATAAAACCAGTCCTGATAATTGCCAGGCAAGTTTTCTCGCTGCATCCGCGCCTGCCAGCGATGACTACTTCGTGCAGGCGCGCGAGTCGTTGCGCCGGTCGCTGCATGGCCGTTGCATTGTGCTGGCGCAACAGACTGCGGTGCGCGAGTACACCCAGATTGCCAACCTGTTCAACGAGCGGCTGGCGGGCAAGTTCCCATTTTCCACTCCACCTGCCGAGCAGCTTCCCAGCGAGGCCGATCCTCAGGATGTGATCGCGATCTACAAGCAACTCGATACCTATACAAAATCCATTCATGCCGGCCTCGACGGCGGGAATTTCGGCGGCTCTCACGACCGGGTGCTGGCCTTCCTGAACCAGATGGAATCTCTGCGCCCGGTCTTCGCTTCGCTCTTTGCTGCCGAAGGCGATGCGGTTCCGGCGCTTGATTTCGTGCCTGTATTCCGCGTGAACCAGTCGCGCGAAGTGAATGGAAATCAGATTATTGACTGGACCTTGCAGGTCGGGCCAGACACGTTTCACTTCCGCGATCCGCAGCGCACCGGCCGCTGGATGTTCGGCCAACCGGTAAAGCTGACCCTGCGCTGGGCGAAAGATTCTCCGGAAAAGCCGGTGGGCGGACGTGGCGCTGCCGATGAGCAACTCGGCAGCCGCAGCGCAGTGTTTGAATACCGCGATAGCTGGGCGCTGTTGAGCATGCTGGCGCTGCACCAGCCAGTTCCGAACGATTTCGAACGCATGGTTGATCCGGAGCCGCAAACACTGGTCTTTTCCGTTGCCGACAGCAAAGATCACATGCCGGGCGCCAAGCAGAGCGCTGCGGCGAACCCGGAAACCAAAGTGTTTATCCGTTTGAAGCTGCGCCCGCCAGGGAAACCCGACAACCTGCGGGTGCGCACGTTCCCCATTGAAGCGCCTCTTTTGCAGGAGACGCGCGCCAGTAACAGTGAAGGTATGACCCAATGATGGAAACCCTACATTCAGGTTTTGATTTTGATGTCGCGACTCTGCTCCAGCCCATCTCGGCGCAGTCGCCTTCGGGCGAACTGTTGCGCTACGAAGGCACATACGACCGCATCATGGAAGCGCGTCGTGAAGACGATGCCAGCCTGGCACAGGGTGTATGGCAGCGAGAGTTGAAGAAAGCTGACTGGAACCTCACCAGCCAGATTTGCCTGGAGGCCCTGCAAAAGCGTTCCAAGGACTTGCAGATTGCCGCGTGGCTGCTGGAAGCATGGATACATCTCTACGGCTTCGCCGGTGTAAGCGCCGGCTGCCGGCTGATCGTGGAAATGTGCCATGACTTCTGGGAGTCGCTGCATCCGACCCTTGAAGATCCTGAGTACCGCATCGCGCCTATCCACTGGATTGATGAAAAGCTTTCCACGCAGTTGAAGCTGATACCAATTACTTCCCCTGAGAACCCAGACAGCCTGCCGCGTTATACGTGGTCTGACTGGGACTCGGCTTTCCGCCTACAGCAGAGCCGCCAGCCGGAATTAAAGAAAAACGCGATCACGGTAGATATGTTCCAGCAGAGCGCTTACCTGACGCCCATACCTTTTTTTCACGCGCTGGACGACGACGTGAATACCGCTTATAGCTGCTGCAATGATCTGGAAGCGATTTTCGACAAAGCCTTCGGCAAAGAAAATTCAAGCCTGCGCCAATTTCGAGGCGTGCTCGAATCGGTGCTCGCCCTTCTGCCCAGCATGGCTGCCGGACGCAGCGGCGGCGAGTTGCAGGTAGGGGAAGCCGAAGCCAGCCAGGAATATGTGCTGGAGCAGGTCGAAACACATGACTCAGGCATGGCGGCGATGTTGCCCCCGATCCGCAGCCGTGCTGAAGCATACCGCCGCCTGGCCGAAGTTGCGGACTTTCTCGTCCGCACCGAGCCCCACAGCCCCGCCTCTTACCTGATTCGGCGAGCCATTGCCTGGGGCGGAATGAGCCTGGAACAGTTGCTTCCGGAACTGGTATCGAACGACGCCACTCTGAAGGACCTGGAACGGCTTTTGAACATTGAAACAGTTGCCAGCAATTTAACAAGAAGGAAATAAGGAAGAAGAATTACAAGGAGAGAACACGATTATGCCTGAAAGTTTGCAGCACAAATTAGATCGGGTCCGGCCACCGCGGGTCCAGATCACTTACGACGTTGAGATCGGCGGCGCCATCCAGAAGAAAGAATTGCCTCTGGTCATGGGAATTCTTGCCGACCTTTCCGGTAAACCTGAAAATCCGCTCCCGAAACTCAAGGACCGCAAGTTTGTCGAGATTGACCGCGACAACTTCAATGACGTGCTGAAGTCCATTACACCTCGTGTGGTGGCTTCAGTGGACAATAAACTGGCCAAAGACGGCGGCAAGATGAGCGTGGACCTGAAGTTCCAAAGCATGGACGACTTCTCGCCCCTGAACATCGTGACCCACGTCGAGGCACTGCGCAAATTGTTTGAATCGCGCCAGCGGCTCAACGATCTGCTGGCCAAGCTCGATGGAAACGACACTCTCGACAGCATGTTGCAGCAGGTTGTCGCCAACCCGGACGAAATGAAGCAGCTCAAGGCTGCCAACGATGGAGGTACCAATGCCTGATCCAACTTCCAGCGGAGCAGCTACCGCTACCGCGCCGCTGCCGGTGCTCGACCGCTTTATGCAGCAGGGGAAAATCATTCGTGATGATTCCCAGCGCCCTCTTGCTGTACAACTCCTTTCCGAGTATGCGTTGCAGGTGCTCGACCAGGGCATGACCGTAGGCAAAGACTCGGTTGTCGCCGGCATTAAAGCGCGCATTGCCCAGATTGATGAACTGCTGAGCGCACAGCTCAATGAGATCATGCACTCGCCTGAGTTCCAGAAGATGGAAGTCCGCGTGGCGCGGCCTGCATTACCTGGTGATGAACTCTGAAACCGGCACCATGCTCAAGCTTCGTCTGATGAACGTAACCAAAGACGAACTGCTGAGCGACATGGAAAAAGCCACCGAGTTCGACCAGAGCGCGCTCTTCAAGAAAGTGTATGAAGAAGAGTACGGCACATTCGGCGGCAATCCGTTCACCGTGCTGGTGGGCGACTATGAATTCGGCCGCCACCCGCAGGATATTTCCACGCTGGAAAAAATCTCGGGCGTTGCCGCTGCCGCACACGCGCCTTTTGTCGCGGCCGCCAGCCCCAAGCTGTTCGATATGGACAGCTTCGTGGAACTGGGCATTCCCCGCGATCTGGCCAAGGGTTTCGAGTCTACGGAACTGGTGAAGTGGCGTTCGTTCCGCGAGTCGGAAGACTCCCGCTACGTGGCGCTCACTCATGCCTCATGTATTGCTGCGCCTGCCCTACGGCCCGAACACCGTTCCGGTGGAAGGCTTCAACTTCGTTGAAGACGTAGACGGCAAAGACCACAGCAAATATCTATGGGGCAGCTCTGCATACGCTCTGGCCCAGCGCATCAACAACGCCTTTGCGCAATATAAGTGGTGCGCAGCCATCCGCGGCGTGGAAGGCGGAGGACTGGTGGAAGGTCTGCCGGCCCACACTTTCAAGACCGATGAAGGCGACCTGGCGCTCAAGTGCCCGACCGAACTGGCCATTACCGACCGGCGCGAAAACGAGTTGAACAATCTTGGATTCATCTCGATTCTGCACCGCAAAGGCACTGACCAGGCGGCATTCTTCGGCGGCCAGACCACCAACAAGCCGAAGATGTACAACACCAATGAAGCCAATGCCAACTCTCGCATTTCCGGCATGCTGCCTTACGTGCTGGCGGCCTCGCGCTTTGCTCACTACATCAAGGTGATCATGCGCGACAAGATTGGCAGCTTCATGACCCGCGAAAACGTCGCCAAGTACCTCAACACCTGGATCGCCGATTACGTTCTGCTGAATGATGATGCGCCCCAGTCGGTCAAGGCGCAGTATCCGCTGCGCGAAGCCCGCGTTGACGTATTCGACATTCCCGGCAAACCGGGCTGCTACCGCGCTGTCGTCTTCCTGAAGCCGCACTTCCAGTTAGATGAACTCACGGTTTCGATCCGCCTGGTTGCAGAACTGCCGCCGCCGGCGAAATAACTGCCGCAAGGCCCGATGGGGGCGAAGTTGAACTTCGCCCCCGCCAGAAACAATTTGAACGCGCACGATAACGCGCGAAAAGGAGATTTGACATGGATGTACTTATCCTCGATTGCGGCGATACTGTAAAAGGGGAATCTACGCTCGACGGCTACAAAGACAAGATCGAAATTCTGTCTTTCAGCCACGGCGTTGCGCAGCAGATCACCGGCGACCAGAGCAACCAGAAGCGCACCTCTGGCAAGCCCAACCACCAGGATTTCACCATCACCAAGTATGTGGACCTGGCTACAGCCAACCTCATTGACTATTGCAACCAGGCCAAACCGCTGGCAACGATCAAGATCGTCGTTGGCCAGAACGAAAACGGCAAGGTCAACCCTATCTTCACCTACACCATGACGAATGCGCTGGTGTCTTCAGTTTCCGTTGGTGGCGGTGGTGGCGGAAAGCCGCAAGAGACCGTGACTTTCAACTACACCAAAATCCAGTGGGACTACAAACAACAGGCGAGCGCGGTTTCCGATTCCGGCACCAACTCCGCCAAGTGGAGCCTCGAAAGCAACAAGGCCGAGTAAGTGCGCGAACCCAGGCCCATTCAAGGCGCCAAGGCGCTGCTCTTCGAACGGCTGGTGGATGAAGATCCATACACGCCGTTCGAAGCGCGGCCCTTCCGCATTTACGATGCCCGGGGCGTGCTCGCGTCGGTGCAGCGGGAACTCATGCGTCTGCTGAATACCCGCTGTCCCTCGCACACCAAAGCAGGCATGCCGCAGGACGGAACCATTCTCGACTACGGCATTCCCGATTTTTCCTACAGGGCGGCTGCCAGCGAAAGCGACACGCGCGATCTGGCGCGTGTTCTCGAGAACGCAATTACTGCCTACGAGCCGCGCCTGCGCCAGGTGCATGTAGAGGCGAGCCCGGCTCCTCATAACCAGTCCGCGGTGGTAGGCGTGATCACCGCCATGCTGGTAGTGGGCGCGATCAACGAACCTGTATCGTTTCCGCTGGTGCTTTCGTTGAAGTCGGGCGCAGCAGAAATAACGTCGGTGCAGCAGAGATAAAGCCAGGCGCAGCAGAGATAACAGTCGGGCGCAGCGGAATTACAGTCAGGTCAAGCAAAACTAACGTCAGGCGAAGCAAAATTAACGTCCGGCAAAGCAGGATTGCTAACCACCGGAGACACGGAAATTTAAGATGTCGTTGACCGAACAGGAAGATTTTCTACGCTACTACCACGGGGAACTGACCTATCTCCGCCGCATGGGGCGGACTTTCGCCGAGCAGTATCCCAAACTGGCTGGACGCCTGGAGATTTCTCCCAACGATTGCGCCGACCCGCAGGTGGAGCGCCTGCTGGAATCATTCGCTTTTCTGACTGCCCGCGTGCAGCGCCGTCTTGACGCGGAATTTCCTGAGATTACTTCCGCGTTCCTCGGCGTCCTTTATCCGCATCTGGTCAATCCTGTTCCTTCCATGTCAGTGGCCCAGTTCGTGGCCGACAAGAAACAAGGCAAGCTCAGCACCGGCTTTGAAATCAAGAAAAATACCAAGCTGTTTACGCAAACCGCTGACGGCCTGAACTGCCGTTTCCGCACCTGCTATCCGGTAACGTTGTGGCCGCTGGAAGTAATGTCCGCGGGCTTCGAGTCAAAGGCGCAATTCGATTTTCTTGATTCCATGACCGAGGTATCGAGCGTGCTGCGCCTGCGCATTTCAGCGCCCGGGCGCCAAATTGGCGGAATTACCGCTCGACAAGCTGCGCTTCTATCTGAACGGCAGTTCCACGTCTGGTGAGCAGCCTTTATGAACTGCTGTTCTGCCATGTGCGCGGTGTGGCCGTGCTGGGTGAAAAGGGTCCGGTATTTCTTCCGGAAGGTTCCATTCGTCCGGTGGGCTTTGGCGCCGACGAAGAGGTGATTCCGTATCCGCAGCACTCGCATCCCGGTTACCGGCTGATTCAGGAATATTTTGCGCTGCCGCAGAAGTTCTTGTTCTTCGATCTGGCCAATCTGGACCGCCGCCAGTCTGAAGGCGAACTGGACATCATTTTCCTGCTCGACCGCACGCCGCAACGCGGATGGGTGCTCGACAAGCACACCTTCGTGCTGGGCTGCACGCCCATCATCAACCTGTTTTCGAAGACCACTGAGCCTATCCGCCTTGATTACCGCCAGACGGAGTATCGCCTTGAGGCGGATATCCGCCGCGAGCGCACCACCGAGATCCATTCGATTGTCTCGGTCTCCGCATCTTCGAATCCGGCGGAGGAGACGGCCACGTTGCAGCCGTTTTACTCCTTCACGCACCGCATGGACGGACGCGAGCCACGCGCCTTCTGGCATTCCCGCCGGGTGCCCACCGCGCGCAAAGACCTGCCCGGCACCGATGTATTTCTTTCGTTTCTTGATCTGGATTTCAAACCCAGCCTGCCGCCCACGCAAACCGTGTTCGCGCACGCGCTCTGCACCAATCGCGAACTGGCGCTGGAAGTGCCCGCGGGAGCGTCACTGCAAATCGAGGAAGCTGCGCCTGTGGCCCACATCCAATGCCTGCATAAGCCTACGCCGCCGGCGTATCCGCCATTGCAGGGAACGACTTTGTGGGCGCTCGATCTCCAACCTGTCGCTGAATTATCTTTCGCTTTCGAGCGGCAAGCAGAGCCTTGAGCCGCTCAAGGAAATTTTGAGGCTTTATAGTTTTTCTGATCGTCCGTCTACTTTGCAGCAGGTGAATGGAATTGTAGGAATGGATTGCCAGCAGCGTGGTCCGGCGCGCCGGTCCGGATGCCTGGCGCGGCTTCTGCCAGGGCACGGAGGTCTGCCTGACCTTCGATGAAAACGCCTACGCCGGCAGTGGCGCGTTTCTGCTGGCCTCGGTGTTGCAACGGTTTTTTGCGTTGTATGTGTCGGTTAACTCCTTTTCCCAACTGGTAATTCGCAGCTTGCAGCGGGAAGGAGAATGGAAGCGCTGGAAACCGATGGCGGGCGAGCAGCCTGTCTTGTAAGTTTTTTCTTATACCCCGAGCAAAGCACTCTTTTATATCCCGAGCAAAGCGAGGGAGCCCTACAAGCATAGAGACAGCCGAGGTAAGCCAGAAAGGCTCTGAGAACTTAGAGTGTGGGCTTTAGGGAGTGTGAGAACCGATTCTGACGGGCAACATTATCGCGAGATAGAAGGTGTGCAGGGGCTGAAGCCCAGTATGTATAAGGCTTTTCGGCACGACTGGAAGTCATGCCCTGTTACATGTCTCGTCTGCGCATACAAAATTCGGTTCTTACAGACGCTCTCTTCAGTCTTGGTCCACCTGAGGCGACACCTATTCTGGAAGCGCACTAAAGGAATGTGCAGGCATCAAGAATTACTGTGAGGTTTTGAAGCTGCTGTGCCAAAATGCTAGGTCATTTCCATGAAGCCGCCCAAATATTCCAACCCGCAGATCATCATTGTGCAGCCGAAATTCGCACCCATTCCTGCCACGATGAAGGTTTCGGCCCACAATGCTGCGGTGGTTCAGGCAAGAATAGGACAGGGGCAGGCCAAGTTTTATCCGAATCTGAATCCGGCCGCGGCTGCGCTGGAAGTAGATACCGGTGAGTTTTTGAAGCTGGAAAAGCCATTTCATGACAGCCATTACCGCATTCGCCGGGGCGGTGATCACGGCCTGCTGGTGCCCAATACGAAATACGTTTTTGTGCGCACCATTGAAGGCGAGACGATCATGCATCCGCGCTACCGTCATCCCGTACTGGCCCAGGGCAAGCCGGTGCTCTATGCCGGGGAGGCCTTCTTCAATAATGGGACATTGGACTGGTGGAGCAACGGATCAGGAAACTACCGTCCCGATCCAGACCATGCAGAGCAGGCCAGTCTGCCCATGGAACGATTCTTTACGTTTCAGGATGTGCTGAGAGGGAAGCACCGGCAAGGATAGCAGTTGAAAGTATGCGACCAGGAATCCCGAAAGCACTGCTTGCGAAAATTGGACAGCCTGCGCCGTTGTCTCCGCCGCCTGTCTATCGTCCTGCAAATTCGTCAGCCGTGACTCAGAGAAAAGCTGCGCCTCCTGTCTATCCGGCCCCAACATGGCGCAGCGCAGGCCAGGAGGGCCGCGCCGCCACCTGTTTATGCTCCGTTGCATTCTTCCGTGAGTCAAAGAAAAGCGGGAATGATTGCGCCTCCTGTCTATAGACCTCAGGCTGCTCAGGTTCAAACAGCGCCGCCAGTTTACCGTCCGGCCAACGCGCCGGCATCAGCGCAGCGAAAGACTTCCAGTGGAGCGCCTCCCGTTTACCGTCCATTCGCAAGTGGCATGGCACAACCAAAGATTTGTGGCGCATCGGCTCCGCCAGTATTCCGGTACCGGGAAGTCCGGTTATTCAGAGGAAACAAGAAGATGCGCAAAAGTATGTTGACGAAAAACTGAAGCTGAAGAATGTTGTCGTTGACCGCCAATGGGTGGTGGACTATGTGAATGACGACAACAATACCAAAACGAAGCGCAAAGGCTTGCTGGGAGCATGGAACAAGAAACGCAGCCGGACAGACACGGAAAAGATCCAGGCGCCCGATAGTCTCGCCGCTAAAAAGCCGCCGGTAAAAAGGAAGTTCGAGCAGGAAGTCAAACCGGATGATCGAGCCTGCGAATGGACACTCAGGCTCCGGCTATAAAGTCACAGGCAAAGATCTCACTAAGCGGAAAAAACGCAATTATTCGCCCCGCCGCGAGGAACAGGTGGTGGGGCAGTTGAGCACACAGGCCTATTTCTTTCTCAAAAGTGAATAATCGTCAGAAGCAGAAGTGGAATGCATGTATGCAGGAAAAAGTGTGTTCTTTTCTACCAATTCGAACGCAGGCGGCCAACTGCTATTCGCATCTTTGAAGGAAGATGATTCATGGGACAAGATGTTTACTACCTCGCACTCGTATGGGACAAAAATGGACAAGAGCATATCCCGGCGGCACTCGGGAAAACTTAGCCAGCTCGGTTCCTCGTCGCGCTCCATTCCTGAAGCTGAGGATGTGATTGATATTGTGAAAGAAGAAAAAGTACGGCGCTTCAACCTGGACGATCCGAATATTGGTAAGCTGGCAAAAAAAGCCCTGGATGAAGCCGGTACCTATGTGGTTTTCGGGCAGGAGAAGCGCCACGCAGAAGTCAAACTAGTAAAAGTGCTGGTGGCGGCAAAGTTTACGGGGATTGCCTCTGTACAGGGCAAGAAAAGGCCCTGCTACACATGTGCTGCATTCATGAGGCTGCGGAATCGTGAGGGGTTTGGCATCGTCTTCAGCGACCATCCGGGGAAATTCTGGGAAGATGAATATGCCCGTTCGGATGCCAGATGTACAAGATGAAGTCGCACGCGCGCTAAAATCGAAAACGAAATGCACGTTTCCGATGAAGTCGGCGAGAAGTATCGCAGCCCATCAGTATCACCCTACAACTCCGATGATGAAAGTGATTGATGCAGCAAAGCGAAGAAGAATTGCAAAAGAGGAGCCCCGCCTCAAAACACAGCGCAGCAAGCCGCAAATGCGATGCTTGATTAGGGATACATGTATCAGGGAACGACTTTAGCGTTTAGCTGGCGTGAGCGACAGGCGTCGTGCCGCAAAGCCATATAATTTTAGCGTTTCAGAGGTGTGTGACAACTTAGAGTTGTGGTGGGTTGACGACACAAGTATCAGGGCACGAGTTTACTCGTGTCGTAAAGGCGCATAAGCATTGGCTTCAGCCCCTGCAAACGTTGTGGTCCACAGAAATTTAGGGTAGTAGGCGGTAGTCAAAGTAAGTGACATTGGGCTTTTAGCCACGGTGTCAATGATGCAACCCGGATGCACCTATTCTGGAAACGCTAAATGTCAAAGACTATTTAGTATTTCTTCCACAACTTCGTCGGCTAACCCCAGCCCTTCGAGATAATCGGTGACTTTTTGCAAGCCCGTTCCCTGGTCGCTGGCGTTCGTCATGATTTTTTTTGCTTCTTTCTTCAATTGGCCCTTACTTATTTCTTTTCCGGCCTTTTTTTCTGCCAATGCGGAGACTCTTGCTTGCTTTTTTTCTTCTTTCGCGTGTTCTCGATTCTCTCGTAACCGTTCAACCAAGTCGGCATTTTCTTTGAGAGTCTTGCCGCTGATACCATCACCTGGCTTACCTGATCCATGGGCGGCAGTCGGACCTCCAGCATTTTGAATCTCTTCTGCTGAATAGTGGGAATCTATGCTGGTGTATGAGAGGCCTTTCGAACGCTGAATTGTCGAGACTGATCTGGATGAAAGCCTTTCGTTATGAATCGGCGAGGACATTTTCGGCGCCATGCGCCCCTGAGCAATTCCGCTGGTAGATAGCCTGGGATTTCCTCGGCGAGTTGAACCCGCACCTTTGAATCCCAGCTTTTGATACATCCCAACCAGTGCCTGCTTCGAAATGCTCCCTGGTCCGGGGTTCGCTTCAAGTTCCGTTGCCGAGCTTCCATTACGCCGCGCACTGTCCATAGCTGCTTTCATCAACATAGATCCAACACCATGGCGGCGATGTCCCTGCACGACTTCCAGATCAGAAATGAACGCTTTGCCATTGTCGTAATGCACGTCTACTGTGCCGACCGGCGTAGGGGATCCTTTTGCTGTCACGCGAATTTGTTGGCGGCCAGTGCCTACCCAGATAGGTGAACTCAATTGGTAGCCGGTCTGGGGCTGCACGGCATGGTTCATTGCGATCGGATGAACGGAAGTCTTGGGCTGGGTAGTAGAAACGCTAACCTGTGGCCGATACACCGGAGGGGCAGGACGCGTCTCAATCCTTAAGCCGCTTGGAGTTTTCGGCTGCACCGCAGGCTTGCTGGTTTGTTGCGGACGATAAACCGCAGGCGCCGCAGGTTTCTGGATTTCTGGCTTGTTAGCCGGCGGAACATTGCGCATCGGATTCATCACTATCAATCCTTTATTATTTATCATTACATACGGAATTCGTACCCGCCCATGCTGTAATGGGTTACATAATCTGCATAAGATATGTTCTCGACAAATTCTTCAGGGTTTTGGTCATCCGCGAGAAGATAAACGTCGCCCATGCTCATCGTCGCTAAAGCCAATTTTAGGCGCTGGTGCCTCGGCTGGAAACGCTTCGGCCACTGTGGTGCGGGTAACAGCTTTTCCTGTCGAGTACTTATTCAGAATGGGAATCCACTCAATAGGAAAGTGAGGGAGCAATGAGCCCGCCCTTAGTAACAACCGAGTCAGTACTGTCTACCGGCGCAGGAAGCTCTTAAGTTTATCCCAGAGTTTCGCTTGCTTGGAATCCGGGCATTCCTGCTTCATGGGATTTTTCATGTGGTAGACGATAAGGGCGTAAACATCGTCGGGAAATTCCCATTCATCCATCACCGCTCCGCTATCGGATTTCTTTGTGGCGAAATAATAATTCGCGTGTTCGGCATCACCAAAGCTGATATCAATGCCTGTGCTGCCGCCGCTCAGGCTTTCGATCTTTCCGGCTGCCACTTGAATTTTGTAACTCGATGCGCTGGTGCCCACCCTGTAGGCGCGCACGCGTTGCACCACCGCATTTCGGCCTGCCGGGAAGCTCATCGAGGATGCAGGTTTGAGTTGAACCGGCCTGTAGGCGCTGTTCGTGAGCAAGAGCCGGCCCGTTCATAGTGTTGATTTTGGCGGGTTGGACGGGTTTCGTCTGGATCAATGCCGGTTTCGGGAAAATGTTTTTCGCTGGACCAAGCGCTGCTTTCATCTGCGGGCTAACTTGCGGTCGGTAAACCGGGGGTGCAGGGCACGTCTTCAGCCTCGAAAGATTTGCGCTTTTCGGCTGCACCGCAGGCTTGCTGGTTTGTTGCGGACGATAAACCGGAGGCGCTGACGAGCGTTGAATGAAGCGAGAAACGGGTTTGTAGACCGGCGGAGCCGTTTTCATAAAGTAAAACCTGGGGAGTTCGGAGACTAGACCATGCTATGAACGTGCAGCGAGCCTCCTTGCCCGTCTTCCCGAACCATGGTTGAACTTTGAACCACTATCCCATTTCGAAGAGTGAGACATGCAACCACACCAGCTTGTTGCTTTTCCCTGGGCGTTCCTCGCCGTTACTACAGTACATCTGCTGGATCCATGCCTATGATTACAGATAATGCACTTATTCCCTTTAGCTTGAACCACACCTGCATTCGTTGGGATACGGGCAGGCGCTGTCGCCGAGGGGCCCTTCGCCGGCTGAAGCACTGGTGATGCGCCTTGAGCGTTCTTGGGCTGCACCGCATTGACTCGAGATCCAGGACGATAGACAGGAGGAGCAGGCGGCAGCGCAGAGGTTTGCGGAGCACGGGCCATTTTGGGTTGCACTGCCTGAGAAACAAGCGGCTGGGGACGATAGACTTGTGGCGCTACACTCTTTGTAACGCCAGGATGTCCTGAACGAGGACCATTGGCTGACCCTGCCGCCATCTGGTTTGGACCAGGGGTTTGCAGTTTGCCTTTTGACTGATTCATCACAGTTTTATCTCGCTACTATCGGTTGTTCTGCCCAATAGCACGGTGGCGGGGGGAGTAAAGCAACAAAACACACGTGCCCAAGTAAATCTATCTTTGACCGGAGCCTACCCGCGATACATGGCTGCTTTCATGCCGAGGCGATCGGCTTCGGCCTCGAGCGCATGGTCCTGAACTACGGCGGTTCCTGAGCCGAACGGATTGCTGACCCGTCCGGCGCGTTGCTGCACTACATGTGCCAGTTCGTGGCCGAGCAGTTGCTGCCCCTGCAGGCTGTGCGGGTTGTAATGGCCGGGAGCGAAATGAATGTCCGATCCCCAGGTGAAGGCGATCGCGCCGATAGCGTTTACTTCCGGTCCTACATGGATGCGCACATCAGAAAAATCTGCGCCTAAAGCCGACTCCATCTTGGCCTGCACTTCTTTGGGCAGCATCCAGCCGCCCGAGCGGCGTTGCAGGTTGACCTCAAAGGCCTCTACCCCGTTCGCTACATGCCGCTGCACTGCGCTTTTGCTTTGAATGGTTCGCATCCGCTGCAATGCGCCCGGAGCCAGCACGCCTTGAATGGCGGAGCCCCCGCGCTGCATAACGGGCCGGGGCTGCTGGACCGCAACTGGCTGCACCGGCTTAAACACCGCAGGCGTGGTCAGGCCAGCAGGCTTCAATTGCACAGGCTTGAATTGCATCGGCATGGAGTTTTGCATCAGCTTGTTCATAAGCGTACTTACACTCTGCAAGGTAACTATTGTAGAACTATTTTTCTCTAAAGCAAGCTCTTTTACCTTTAATTTACGCTTATATAGATGAGGACTTTATCTTAGAAAATTTACGCTGACCACAAGTGTACCTATAAGGGTGAAATGCCGACTTGGATCTCAATTACCCTTGCCGGGACAATCTAAGGTAAAGGACTATGGTAGATACCTGATCGCAAGCTCCTTCAACTTCAGGTAACATTCAGCAACGGACAAACTCCATCATGGCAGCTTTCGGTTGGCAGAGAGAACGCTCGATAGAAGAATGGCTTTTTGCCGAGGCCTACCGCTTCGACTTTTTTCAGGCCGTGCATCTTCTGGAGACCATCTTTCCCGATGCAGCGCCTGTGGGTGAAGGGGCCGAGCCGGAAAAAGAGCCGGTGCGCTTTCGCGCGCGCATTGGCTTTGATTTTCCTGCCGGTGAAGTGCATGACCTGCTGCCGTCTTCTCCTGACGCCATCCCGCTGATGATCACCAACTTTCTGGGACTGGCAGGCGCCACCGGACCGCTGCCCGCTCCGCTGGCCGAACTGGCTCTGGAAAGAATCCGTCAAAGAGATACGGGGCTGCGTGATTTTCTCGACATCTTCAATCACCGCCTGATCTCACTCATGTACCGCACGCGCAAGGTGCATCGGGTCGCGCTGTCGTCGGCTTCGCCCGAGCAGGGGCCGATGGCCAATTATCTTTACGCTTTTCTCGGCCTGGGCCTGTCCGGACTGCGCAACCGCATGGACATTCCCGACCGCTCGCTTCTTCCTTATGCAGGATTGCTGAGCCAGCGGCCGCGTTCGGTGGTGGGATTGGAGAATATGCTCTCCGATCATTTTCACGTGCCGGTGCGCGTTGAGCAATTTTCCGGAGTCTGGCGCACAATTCAGCAGGACCAGTGGACTCGGCTTGGCAGGTCCGGCAGGAATCAGGCATTGGGTAAAACCGTAGTGCTGGGTACCCGCATGTGGGACCAGCAGGGCCGTTTCTGGATCATTGTAGGAGCGTTGTCGCTGGAACAATTTCTGCACTTCCTTCCGGACGGTAATGCTTACCACGCTCTATGCGCTATGGCGCGTTTTTACGTCGGCGAAGAACATGAGTTTCGTCTGCGGCTGAAGATCCACGCACCTGAAATCCCTTCGTTGCATCTGGGCAAAGCGAAGCTGGGTTGGACTACCTGGTTGAAAACCAGAACGTCAGAGACAGATTCCGAGATTCACCTGTCGTCCGACTACCAGTCTCATACGCCCGCTCACACTGCGTCCATACCGATCAAGCCGATGCTGGCGGCGCATGCCTCGGCCGGCAGTGGTGCGGCACGGTAGGAACGCTCGCTCATGTCATCTCCAACTTTTGTTCAAGGCACGCGAACTTTCACCGTTACTACTCCGCTCGGCGCCGATAAGTTCATTCTGAAAAGCTTTCAGGGTGAAGATCAGATATCCGGGTTGTTTCACTACCGCCTTGAATTGATCTCGCAGGATGACGCCATAGATTTCACCCAGCTTGTGGGAAAGAACATTACCATCACCATTCAGCTTCCCGGCGGTTCCGACAAGCAATATGTAAACGGCGTCATCGGGCGTTTCTCGCAGGCCGGCAAATCGGCGCGCTTCGTTTCCTATTTCGCCGATGTCTACCCGTGGTTCTGGCTGCTGACTTTGAATTCCGATCACAAGATATTCCAGAACAAAACCGTACCCGGTATTATTCAGGCGGTCTTTTCCGATCTGGGCTTCACCAATTTCAAGAATTCGCTGACCAAGACCTACCAGCCGCGCGAGTTCTGCGTGCAGTACGGCGAAACCGCTTTTCATTTTGTGTCGCGTCTCATGGAAAGCGAAGGCATCTTCTACTTCTTTAACCATACCGGCTCCACGCATACCATGGTTCTGGCCGATGATTCGAGCGCTTATCTTTCCATGCCTGGCCTTGATACCGTGCAGGCATCGGCGGCCGCGGGTTCATGGGAAGTGAACGACGCCCTGCTTGACTGTGAGGTGGAGCAGCAGGTAGTGGTAGGCCAATACAAATCGGATGATTACAACTTCGAAACCCCTTCCACCGACCTGCTTGCCAACGCCAGCGGTTCCGATACCAGCCGCTCAGTCTATGAATATCCGGGCGAGTACACCACGGCCAGTGATGGCGAGACGATTACCAGTTTGCGTCTTGACGCCTTGCAGGCTCCCGGCAAATTGCTGAAAGGCGCCAGCCGTTGCCGCGCCTTTCATGCAGGAGCAAAATTCACTCTGGCCAATCATTATCGTTCCGATGCCAATACTTCGTATGTGCTCAGCTCGGTGACCCATCAGGGAGACCAGGAGCAGTATTCGAATTCGTTCGAAGCTTTTCCTTCCAGCATTACCTTTCGTCCTTCACTCGTTACTCCCAAGCCACGGGTGATTGGCTCGCAGACTGCGCTGGTGGTGGGCAAGTCGGGTGAAGAAATCTGGACTGACCAGTACGGGCGCATCAAGCTGAAATTCTATTGGGACCAGAGCAGCGCGAGCGATGAGACCAGTTCATGCTGGGTTCGCGTGGCCCAGGGCTGGGCGGGCAAAGTATGGGGCTCTATCTTCATCCCCCGCATCGGACAGGAAGTTGTGGTCAGTTTTCTTGATGGCAATCCCGACCGTCCGCTGGTGACCGGCTGTGTCTTCAATGCGCAGCAGACCGTGCCTTATACGCTTCCCGACGAACAGACCAAGAGCACCATCAAGACCAACTCGTCGAAGGGTGGATCAGGATTCAACGAACTCCGCTTTGAAGATAAGGCCGGTTCGGAAGAACTATTCATGCAGGCGCAGAAAGACATGAATATCACCGTGCTCAATGATCTCACTTCCACCATCACCAATAACCGGACCACAACCGTGCAAAAGAAAGATGACAGCCTGATCATTGACCAGGGCAACCGCTCCATCAAGGTGAATACCGGCAATGAGACGCATGAAGTGAAGGGAACTCGGGGGCTCACGATCACCGGCAACGAAACCCATACCAACAAGGCCGACTTCACGCAGAACGTGACCGGCAACTTCACTTTGAAAGTATCCGGCAATTTAAGTATTGAAGTCTCAGGCTCGGTGGCCATCAAGTCAGGCACATCATTCGATATTCAGGCAGGCACCGCTCTTACCAGCAAATCGGGCACGGCGCTCACCAACGAGGCAGGCACTTCATTGACCAACAAGGCCGGCACCTCGATGAGCAACGAGGCCAACGTTTCCATTACCAGCAAGGCCAATGCGTCGCACGATGTTGAGAGCAGCGGCATTCTTACCCTCAAAGGATCGCTGGTGAAAATTAACTGACATGGCAGAAAGCGCAGAGATGACCGACTTTTACCCTGACGGAAACGTAAGGGAAAAGTACACGCTGAAAGATGGCAAGCTGCATGGCGTGGTGCATACCTATGCTTCTACCGGCGAGTTGCAGCACCAGGTCCATTTCAGTGAAGGAGTGATGAATGGCGAGGCCATTACCTATGCTGCGGATGGCTCGGTGCTGAAGAAGGCACATTTCCACAATGGCAAGCTTGAAGGCGAACTGGTGAGCTACGCGCTAGGTAAGCCCAACATGAAGGCGCTTTATAAGAACGGGCAGCAGGAAGGGGAGACCATCTTTTACGATGCTGCCGGTGGCGTGAGCGCGAAGCTGATGTATAAGGCGGGCAAGCAGAATGGCGTGTCGTCATTCTTTTCGCCCGATGGCCGGCTGGTGAAGACATCCATGTACAGTGAAGGTCTGCTGCATGGCGATACTGTGGAATACCATCCGAATGGCAAGCCGCGCATGACTTCGGTTTACCAAAACAATCTGCTGCACGGCGATGTGAAGACGTTCGGTGAAGATGGCAAGCTGAAACAGACAGTACGTTATCAGAACGGCAAACCTGCGTCGGCAGCGGCACCGAAACCGGCAGTGCAGTCCAGTGGGAAACGTTAGACGGAAGCCGCGTGAAAGATAGATTTATGCGTTCAAGTTGGCATTAGAGCGACTCTATAGTTGCTGCATCGCGGTTTTTGGGTGGAAGAGCGGCCCTTTCAGGGCCGCGTGAAGTTGAGAAAAATGCGGGGCTTTAGCCCTGGTGTAAATGACCGCATAGGAGTTCAGGGAGCTTACATTGGGAATTCAGGTGTGTGCAGGAGCTATGATGCAGTGCAGCTTCGGGGTCGCCCCCAGCAGTCTGGTGGTGCTGCCTGCAAACTGCGTGATGGCGGGCGGTCCGCCGGCAGCCACGATCATGGACAATGCTCCCATCGTGAATATTCCGCCGTTTGGCATGTGCAACTCTCCGGCAAATCCCACGGTAGCCGCTGCAACTGCGGCCGCTCTGGGCGTGCTCACTCCCATGCCTTGTGTGCCGGCCACCGCCGCGCCCTGGGTTCCAGGATCGCCCACTGTGCTGATTGGCAACATGCCCGCGCTTACCGATTCCTCAAAGCTCATGTGCAATTGGGGTGGTGTCATCCAGATCGTGAGTCCCGGAGAATTTACGGTGATGGACCCTTAACTGCATGAGCTACGACTACTCGTTTACGAAAAAATCTGTTGGGCTGATCGTCGCCGGATGCCTCACCATCGGCATACTGCTCTTTGTCGCCGGGTTCATTGTTGGCGTAGATCGCGGCGCTGCGCGCGAACAATCAAAAAAGGAAGCGACGCATCCGCCGCAAAGGGCTGAGGCGGAAAAGCCTGCTTCCGACACAACATCCAAGCCGGAAGCGTCAGCCCAGGCGGCCACCAAAGATTCCGTCAGTGCTCCGGCTGAAGCTGCTAAGGAGCCGCCCAAGCAACCACCGGCGGCGGAGGTTGTTCCGCAAAGTGATCCCGGTCCGGGCCCAAATGCTGCGAATGAATTCGCAATTCAGATCGGCGCATTTGAGAGTCAGGATAACGCTGTCGCGTTGCGTGATCGAGTGAAGTCGAAAGGCTATCTGGCTTTTGTTTTTGACGGGTCCGATAGTGCCGGGCATATGTGGCATGCCGTCCGCATGGGACACTTCAAGAGGCTTGAAGATGCCACGCGGGCGGCAGTGGCGTTTACCCGTAAAGAACGGATTCCGGCCTTCGTCCGCCCTGGCAATGAACTTTAAATCGCTGGACTATTTTGGAACGACCGGCTTCTGCTGGGTTTTGCGATCGTAGACATAACCTCCGCCGCCGCCAGCCAGTGCGCCAACCGCCGCGCCTTTCTTACCGCCGACCAGTCCGCCAACCGCTGCGCCACCCAGGGCCGAACCGCCAACAATGGCCGCTGACTTTTTCTTCGAGCGCCGTCTTACCACCTTTTTGCGGGTTGCCGGAGACGGCTTATAGGCCGTACTCATCATGTAGCTGTGATTGGCCGGGCCGTGATTGACCGACGCCGGTTGAGTAATAGGCAGGCCTTCCGCCGCAAAGCTGAGGCCCGCCAGCAAAGGCATCACTGCAAAAGTCCGTAGAAATTTATTTTTCATGAATCCTCCCGTAGTCCGCTCATGGTGAAGGCACACAAGTCCCTGAGTTGTGCGCCACTAGAAATTCCTAGTTTTCAGGTCTAGTCAATTAAGATGGAAAATTCGTCTCGCAAGTTGGTGCCATTCGAGAGTTGCTCATCAAGGATTTGACTCATCGACAGACTTTCGAGACGCGGCTGACGGCCTCAGCGGCATCTCGCAACCTGTGTAGCTGGAATCTGCATACAATATTCATCGGCATTGCCTTATCGGAGGAAGCTGTTATGAGCAGGAAAAGTCATAAGCACCATCGTGTGCGCCCGTTGCGTGTGTTCGTTGCACCTGGAACAAAAGCAGAAGAGAGCCTTCGCGCAGCGGCCACCATGCCGGAACCGGCTGTCATCGCGCCGGGAATCACTCCCACTCCCGATCATGATCTGGTATTCCACAACGGCCACATCATTGCCGACCTGGTCTTCATCAATTTCTATGTGGGTGGCGATGGATGGCAGGCGAGCGACATGCAGTCCATTGATCAGGCGCTGGCTGCCGCCATGTCAGACCAGAACCTGAACAACGTGATGGTGCAATACTTTCCTTCGGGGCAGATCACATCTACCTTTGGCGGCTCGCAGGTGCTTCCCGGAGCGCCTCCGCAAACTGTGTCTCAGGGCGATGTTGAAAATATGGCGCGGGCCCAGTTTGATGCCGGAGCATTGAGCGGCTTCGACCTGACCAATACCGTGCTGAATTTCATGCTGCCCAGCGGGACGATTCTCAATACAGATACCGCTCCTACTGGTGGCGCGCAGTCCGCAGCAGTGCGCGCACAAGAAAGTGGACGTCCAGCGGGACTGCCGGCTGCTGATGCGGAAGATTCAACCAATGGCCTCGGCGGATATCACGGTTCTGTCCATGTAGGATCAGGAGATACCGCGCAGACCATTTACTACGCTGTAGGTGTATTTTCGGAGCAGCTACCTGACGGCACCACGAATGGCATTCCGGTATTCGATGAATCCTGGAAAAACGTAGTCGCGACTTTTTATCACGAGTTGAATGAAGCACGCACCGATGCTGACGTGGAAGACGCGATCAACGCCGGCAATGATCCGAATGCGATCAATTTTCTTGGATGGACTTCAAATCAGGGAGAAGAATGCGGCGACTTTCCCGTATCGGAAGCGAACCCGCTGACGCAGGTGTTTCAGGAAGTTCCACTCACTGACGGCAGCGGCACCGTACCAATACAGTTCCAGTATTCCAATGCCGACCACGGCCCCGGAGAGCCGCGTGATACGCCAGCGCCATTTGCGGGGTAGGAATGCGCGCGTAAGCGCACTTGTAAGCAAAACGAACCCGTAAAGTGATTGTCATGTCGAGCCGGCAGGCGAAGGAACTGCTCCGCGGATGTAATTAGATTTCTCTTCGTTTAAGACGAGGCCTGGCATCAGGTATCGCCTGCCATGACGGATCCTCTCCCACTCTCGACTAAGGATCGTCCCAATGTGGATTTTCTGAGAGAATCAAATTTAGTTTCTTCTCCCGCAGCCAGCCTTTTATTTGTTTCTCTCGGGCGATTGCTTCCAGAACTTCAGAGAACTCTTCGTAATAGACGAGCATGTCGAATTTATACCGGGCAGTATTCCACCAAGGCTTTTTTTCTTATGTTGACGAACACGCGCGATCAGGGGCTGGTTGATGCCTGTGTACAGTCGCCTGGATTTGTTCGACATGATGTACACACAATAAGTTTTCATATTGGCCGAAATCGTTCGCGGAAAAGCGATGCAGTCTGACGGCGAGAGTCCATACTCGGCACAGAGGCGGTTATCCGTACAGATCCGCAGAGCAGTTCCTTCGCCTGCCGGCTCAGGAGGACACTCATAAAGAGATTCAAGTGAAGACAAGAATTGTCGGAGTACGCTACTCTCCCGAAAATCTTCCCCGTTCAAGAGGTGGCGCCCAATCGTCCCGTCCTACAGTTTCCATGCCTGCGAGATCAAAAGGTGGAGCGTGCGGACCTGCAAACTGAAAGAACCTGGGGTGTCCTTTGTGTTTCCAGTAACTGGTTACATAAGAAGAGATTTTCACGCCTGAGTTGAGTGCGCTGAGAAAGGTGTGCTGTTCCGGATCGACCACAATGCCAACATGGCCCTGCCATACAATCAGGTCGCCCGGTTGCGGATGCAGCACTCGCCGGAAACTCTCAATCCCCATGTAAAGACTTTTCGATGGCTGATAACTGTAATAGAGGCCCACCCGGTCATACAGATAATGAACAAGATGAGAACAATCGAGGTCCGTTTCCTGGATTTGCAACGCGGAATGCAACAAAAGGCTTCTGGTGCTGGCGGATAATTTGTGGAGTTTATTATTGCTCGGAGTTTGTCGCTGCGCAGCCATAGTGCTCGCGCCGAGCAATAACGGCACGAGGCACAGAATCAGCATTCTCAATTGTTGTCTAACACTATCCATTATTTGAGCAAAATGAGGCGACTATTCGTAATTTGATGCGATCAGGCTTCGATTTGTCAGTAAAAATCGAGAGTTGCTGGATTTGATGAAACAGGAAGGTTGCCTTGAGAATTGTTGAAAACTGACTATTTCGGTCAATGTTCTGTCGAACTGCTCAATCATTTGGCAGTGGCTCCTCCGCAACGTCTGTGCATACCGGGAAGTGAAACATGCTGATTTTCCTGCGCACCGGCGGGAGCAGTCCTTTCCGTGCCGGCTCACGAGAAGGGCATTTTTGTTCCTGCTGTTGTCATGTACGGTTTTCAGCGGACAGCCTGCGTTCCATTTCGTTGCCAGTTCATGAACAAGGAGAACCACTACTGATGAGGCTGGAGTAAGCAACGTGGCGTTAGGTTTGCTGGTGACCCGTGGCAAACGAGCCGCACTTTATGACAAGCCGGCATCGGTGGCGGCAATGCGCGAAATCGCTGACCAGTCCGATTCAGCCATTCCCTGGGCCAGAGCGGACAGAAAACGGTCGCGCACCAGGCTGGCCATCGGCATGGGAACGGCTGCTTCTTCCGCAGCGGCCAGCAGCAGGCGATTGTCTTTGAGGCCGAGCGGTAGCTTGAATCCTGCGGGTTCAAATTTTTGCGCGGCGATGATTCCGCCATACGTTTTGTAGATCGGCGCATTGAACAGCGAGTTGGTCAGTATCTCGTGAAACTGGTTTACATCCAGACCCGACTTGCGCATGAGGGCAAAACTTTCCGCCAGGGCTTCGATGACTGTGGTGATCAGAAAATTTCCTGCCAGCTTCATCAGATTAGCGCCGGGCGCTTCATCGCCACCGGGAAAAGTTTTCTGGCCCATGGCTTCAAACAGGGGACGGCATCGCTCAATCTGCTCGGACGGCCCGGCCGCTACGATGAACAATTTTGCCGCAGCCGCAGCTTCGGGACGTCCGAATACGGGAGCCGACACATAATGCTGTCTATGCTCGGCATGCGCGGCTGCCAGCCTTCGCGACATGGCTACGCTGATGGTACTCATGGAAACATGAATGGCATCCGCCGGAAGGGATTCAAGAATACGGCTCGAATTGTGTTGCGCGCCATCCCCCGAGCCGAACACCACGGTTTCCACGGCATGATCGTCGGCCAGCATGGTAATTGCGGCTTCAGCGCCGGATGCGGCTTCACCCGGAGTTGCGGCGAGGCGTGCGCCCAGCTTCTCTAACGCCTCCGAACGGTTCCTGGAGCGGTTATAGACCGTCAGCTTGTGTCCTGCCTTGATCAAATTGGCTGCCATAGGAGAACCCATGTTGCCCAGGCCGATGAAAGCGACGTTCATGATTTACCTCTCTTCGAGATGAATTGAGAATGACCAGTCAGGAATGACCGCCTCAAAGTATTTTAAATTGGATTCGGCACGTCCACCCTTTTGCGATCTTTCACGGAACGATCAAGCAGCAAGGCTGTTGTAATAAAGGATTCAGGCGCTCGCAGGAACTTTGGGAGTGGAAATGTCATGTCGCCTGCGCGTTGCCGATCGGGCATTCCTTCTGGTCGCCTGTTATGATGTACCGTTTCAAAATCTATGGTTTGAAATCGCAGGGGTTCAATCGTGGCGCGGGGAAATAGTGCAGAGTGTGCCGCGCTGTCAGCTAAGCCCTGAAGGAGAAAAAAGACAAATGAAGAATGGCGCTATTCTGGCGGGAACGTTGATGGTTTTTCTGACTGCAGGCATGGTTGCGGCCCAGAGCGATCCGCAGCAGCGCACCCGCGAGCAGGGTGCTCCGCCCCAGCAGCCTTCTTCGCAAGACACCGTTCCCGACGCCCAGCGTCCTTCTGGTGGACAGCAGGCACAACGCACCCGCATGCCCGCCGAATCGCAGCCGCAAACCGGGCAGCCTGACGGCGGACGCGAACAGCAGCCTCGGCGCGCACCCGTGCCTGAAGAAAAGAGTTCCGTCACGCATCACACCGCCCGCATTGGCGGCCAGCAGATCAGCTATACCGCCACCGCAGCCACCTACGTCATCCGCGCTGACGATGGCACGCCCAAAGCCTCGATGTTTTATGTCGCCTACACAAAAGATGGGCAGGATCCCGCTAAGCGTCCGGTTTCCTTCGTCTACAACGGAGGCCCGGGCTCAGCATCGCTGTTTACCCACATGGGCATGGGGCCACGCAGGGTAGTGTTGACTGCCGACGGACACGGCATGCCCGCGCCCTATGAAGTGGTGGACAACGAAGATTCTTTCCTCGACGCAACCGACCTGGTTTTCGTGGACGCTATCTCTACTGGCTTCAGCCGTCCTGCGCCCGGGGAAAATGCCTCGCAGTTCCACGGCATTATTGAAGATGCCAACTGGTTTTCTGATTTCATCTACCAGTACATCACCCGTAACCAGCGCTGGGCCTCGCCCAAGTACCTGATCGGAGAAAGCTACGGCACTACCCGTTCAGCGGAACTGGCGGGAGTCCTTCAGCAGCGTCATGAAATTTATTTGAATGGAATCGCGCTGGTTTCCTCAGTGGCATTCTCAAGCTGGGGCGCGGATGACCGCTTTGAATACTTTCTGCCGACATTCACCATGACCGCGTGGTACCACCATCTGCTGGCGCCTGATCTACAGAGCTTGAGCATCGAGCAGATTGCCCAACGCGCGCGCGACTTTGCTCACGGAGATTACGCCGCGGCATTGCAGAAAGGAGACCGGCTTACTGACGCAGAGCGCCAGAAGATCGTGCAGGAAATCGCGCACTTCACCGCGCTGTCGCCTAGATATATCGAGCAAACCAATCTGCGCATCAGCTCGTTCCGCTGGTTCAAGGAACTGGAACGCGACAAGCGCCGCACCGTCGGGCGGCTTGACTCGCGCTTTGAAGGCATAGATGTAGACGCCGCCGGAGAGCGCCCTGAATATGATCCGAGCGAAGCTTCGTATGAGGGCGCATTCGCTGCTACCTTCCACGATTACGTACGCCGGGAACTTAAGTGGGACAGTGATATGTACTACACCATTACTGCCAACGTGCGTCCGTGGGACCAGACCGGCGACACTCAGGTGGCCGAGGTGCTGCGCGCAGCCATTACCCAGCAGACCCATTTGAAAGTCCTGGTAGTGTGCGGCTATTTCGATGTGGCAACGCCTTTCGACGGCATTGAACATACGGTGGCGCACATGAACCTCGAGCCTCCCTTGCGCAAGAACGTGAGCTTTGCCTATTACGCCGCCGGCCACATGATGTATATAGACGACAAGGAGCGGCACAAGCTCCATAAAGACATAGACGACTTCATCAACGCCGGCTACCGTCATTGAAAGACTTCGTGTGATGCGGACGATTTCAGCAGGACGTGAACAGCTCTTGAGCAGCTTTTGAGCCTGTAGAATTTATTTATGGATCAGCCTAAGAGCACTGGCAAACTGCTGGATATCCCGCGCAAAAATCCGGCTGCGGCATTCCGTCTTTTCTGTTTTCCCTATGCCGGAGGCTCCACCATGATATATCGTTCGTGGGCGCGGACTCTGCCGCCTTTTGTTGAGGTGGTTGGGGTGCAGTATCCGGGCCGGGGCAGCCGCATTCTTGAACAGCCTGCGAAAAAGATGGAGCCGCTGGCTGACGCCATTGTTGCCGAATTAATCCCTACACTCCGGGAAAAGCCATTTGCTATTTTCGGACACAGCCTCGGCGCCACCCTCTCTTTCGAGGTCTGCTCCCGGCTCACGCAGCAGAATGGTCCCCGTCCGCTGATGTTTTTTGCGTCCGGAAGACAGGCCCCGCATGTTCCCGACCGCGATCCTGTCACCTATCATCTGCCAGACGAGGAATTCGTCCGCGATCTGCGGCGCTTGAACGGCACTCCCAAAGAAGTATTGGAGTCGGAAGAATTGATGCAGCTATTGCTGCCCCTGCTCCGGGCCGATTTTGAATTGATCCAGACCTATACCTACCGCCCTTCACCGAAACTGCAATGTCCTTTGGTGGTCTTCGGCGGCATTGGCGATACCGATATTCCCCGGCGCCGATCTTGAAGCCTGGTGTACGCAGACTGAATCCACCTGCTCGGTACGAATGTTTCCTGGCGACCATTTCTTCATCCACTCGTGCGAAGCAATGGTTTTGCAGACGCTGGCGCGTGAGCTGACCCACTGCCTCACACTGCTGCCCAAGGCGTCGCAATCTCGCTAGCAGCCTTCGGAGTCCATGGAAAGTATCCCAGTTCCCGCCTCCTGCCCAAAATATTCTCGGGACTTCCTGCAACCTTCAGCGTCTAACTCTTCGTTTATTTCCCAGAGTTCCCAAAATGGACCTATGAGTTCGATACCCGAAAGATAGTGGAATTGTTGCAAGAATAAGCTACACAGGCATTCCTTAGGTCGTAAATGCTTTGCTTAGGTAGGACTGGGGAGAAACCTTTAGGCGATGCTGAAGTATACCTTAGTTACAACTATAGACGGTTGTATGCGGTATCATATTCCGGCTTATCCCCGGCTTATTCAAACCAATAGTTTAGGAAACAAGTGCTAGACGGCAACCAATCTTTGGTTTCATTCAGCGCTACGGAGACGGTCCCTAACCTCAAGGCGGCGACCGCAGTAGCGCCTGCTCCTGAACCTCCCCCGCCACTCCCACCTCCGCAACCTCGGCGAAGCCGCTGGGCATTGTGGATCATTGCTGCCGTAGTGCTTGCGGTCATTGTTCTTGTAATGCTCAAGCGCACATCGGGTAACAGGCAGGCCATCACCGGCGAAGGCATGCGTTTGGCGATAGTTCAGCAGAAAGATTTTGTTCGCCCTGTCCGCGTACATGGCATCGTCGAGGCAGTTGAGTCCCACATGGTGGCTGCGCCCCGCCTTTCCGGGCAGGGGCTTGGTTCGCTCATCATTACCAGACTGGTTGCCAACGGCAGCAAGGTGCACAAAGGCGACATACTGGTGGAATTCGACCGTGCCGCCCAGCAAAAAGTTGTGCTCGACAAGCAGGCGGAATACCGCGATCTGGTGGAGCAGATTAAAAAGAAGCAGGCCGACCAGGATGCCGCCAAGGCTGCCGACGAGACCGAAGTGAAACAGGCGGAAGACGCCGAACAGACCGCCGAACTGGAGATGAAGAAGAACGAAATCGTCTCTCGTATTGACGCTGAAAAGAACGAGCAGAACCTGGAACAGGCCCGCGCTACTCTCAAGCAATTGCAGGAAACCTTCGACCTGAAGCGCGAAGCCGCCCGCGCAGAACTCAGGATTCTGGAAATTCAGCGCGATCGTGCCTTGACTGCCATGCACTGGGCGCAGGGAAACACGGAAAAAATGCAGATTCGCGCCGCTGCTGACGGCGTAGCCGTAATCAATTCCATGTGGAAGGCCGGCACCATGTCCGAAGTTCAGGAAGGGGATGAGGTGCGCGCCGGTTTTCCTTTCATGCAGGTGGTCAATCCCAGCCAGATGCAGGTGAGGGCGCGCGTCAATCAGGGGGATATTGCCGATCTGCGCCAGGGACAGAATGTGCGTGTCAATCTCGATGCATATCCTGATCTGTCTTTTCCGGGAAAGCTTGAGGCCATTGCCGCCGTTGCCCAGACCAGCTCTTTTTCCAGCAAAGCGCGCACGCTTACCGTTCTGTTCTCCATCAACGGCACTGACCCTAAACTGCTGCCCGATCTTTCCGCCGCCGTTGACGTGGAACTCGAGCACCAGCCTCACGCATTGGTGGTTCCCCGTGACTCCGTTTTCAGCGACAACGGCCATAGTTATGTAAGAGTAAAGTCCGCCTCGGGTTTTGAGAAGCGTGAGGTCACGCTGGGCGCCGCCAACGATGTTGAGCAGGTCATTGTTTCCGGCGTGGAAAAGGGCGCTTCTGTACTGCGAAACCCAACTTCATGAACCATTTTCTGAAAACCCGTTTCGGCTCTCGCAAGGTAGTTGTGGGAACAATTGCCGCGGTTGTGTTGCTGGGCGCAGGCTCGCTCGCTTTCCATGGCTCCGCCAAACCTGTGGTGCCCACCGCCGATGTGAAGCAGGGCGAGTTTGTTGACTATATTCAGATTCGCGGTGACGTGCAGGCCGTGCATTCCATTCAGCTCAATGCGCCTTCCATTGCCGGCGATCTTCAGATCGTGAAACTTGTACCCACCGGCACCATGGTCAAAAAAGGCGATGTGGTGGTGCAGTTTGATCCTGCCGCTTTGCAGCGCACCCTTGCGCAGCAGCGTTCGGTGTTGAAGTCGGCCGAGGCTGATATTGAGCACAGCCGCGCTGAAGCCAGATTGAGCCATGAGCAGCAGTCCACCGATTTGCTTCAGGCCGGTTATGACGTTGATCGCGCCAAACTCGACAGCAGCAAGCAGGAAATACTTTCTGAAATTGACGGCGCGGAAACCAGGCTGAAGCTTTCCGATAGCCAGCAGAAGCTCAAAGAGCTGCAACAGAAAGACGTCTCTACCCAGCAGTCCGCGTCAGCGGAAATCGAAAGCAAGAAACAGAAGCGCGAGAAATCCGATTTTGATGTGAAACTGACGGAGCGGCAGATCGAGTTGCTCACCCTGCGCGCGCCTACTGACGGCATGGTGACCATTATGCCGAACTACCGTGCCCGAAACTGGACCAACGGCAACTCGACTCCCGATTTCAAAGAAGGTGATCGCGCCTGGCCGGGCGCCGTTGTGGCCGAACTGCCCGATCTGAGCAATGTCCGCATGAGCGCGCGTGTGGATGAAAGCGATCGCGGCCGCCTGCACTCGACGCAATCTGCCGCCGTCCGCATTGATGCGATTTCCGACAAGGAATTCCAGGCGCAGGTTGCGGACATAAGTCCATTGGCCAAGGTGGACTATACTTCATGGCCCTTCACCAAGAATTTCGACATTTCCATTCAGATATTGGAAAAGGATGCGCGCATCCGTCCCGGCATGAGCGCCAGCGGGCGCATCGCCGTAGAAAAAATTCCCGACGGCATCCTGGTTCCCCCGGAAGCGGTATTTGAGAAGAATGGCCGTTCGGTGGCTTATGTGTTGAACGGCTCCAGATTTGAAGAGCGGACGGTGCAGGTCACGCGCCGCGCAAAGAGCCAGTTGCTGATTGCTTCCGGACTGCGGCCCGGAGAGAAGGTGGCGCTGAAAGATCCCACGCAGGAGAAGCAGAATCCATGAGAAAAAAGCTTCTCCGTCCACTGCTGGCTCTCGCCGCCATTGTATTGGTCGGCTTTGGAATTGCCTTTGGAGTGCAGAAACTGCGGCCTTCGGTGAAGGTGGTTCCAACCACTCACGTAAAACGCGGCACGCTGCAACTCGACATCAATACGCCCGGCGAATTGCGTACGCCGCATTCGGCCATGCTGGTTGCTCCCTCGATTAATGGCGCGCTGCAAATTGTCTCTGTTGCCACAACCGGCACTGCGGTAAAAGCCGGCGATGTGGTGGTGGAATTCGATCCCAGCGAGCAGGAATACAACCTTGAAGTAAGCCGCTCGCAGTTAGCGGAAGCCGAGCAGGAAATCGTAAAAGCCAGGGCTGACGCTGAAGTGAAGGCGGCGGAGGACAAGGTTGCGCTGGTTAAAGCGAAGTTTGACGTACGCCGCGCTGAGTTGGACGTAAGCCGCAACGAACTCGTCAGCGACATTGATGCCAAAAAGAACCTGCTCAGTCTGGAAGAAGCCAAACGCCGTCTGGCCCAACTTGAGCACGATGTGAACTCCCGGCGGGCATCGAATACCGCTTCCATCGCGCTGCTGGAAGAAAAACGGAACACCGCATTGCTGGGGATGCAGCAGGCGCAGCATGGCATTGACAGCATGAAGCTGAAGTCTCCGATTGATGGCATGGTTTCGTTGAAAGAAAACATGGACTCCACCGGCGGCATGATGTTCCAGGGTATGACCATGCCCGAATACCGCGAAGGCGACATAGTCAACCCCGGCAGGTTTGTTGCCGAGGTGCTCGACATGAAACAGATGGAGGCTGTTGCCAAAATCTATGAAAGCGACCGGCCCAATATCAGCGTCGGGCAGCCAGCAGAAATCCACGTGGACGCGCAGCCGCAGTCATCCTTCCCGGCAAAAGTGAAGAACATCGCCGGAATGGCATCACGCCAGAACTTTGGCACCGATACCATTCGCCGCTTTGAAGTCACGTTCGATCTCATGAATCATGGCGGCGACCTGCGCCCTGGTACGTCTACAGAGATTATTGTCCGCGGCAATGAAATGAAAGACCAGCTTTACCTGCCCAGCCAGTGCCTGTTCGAAAAAGACGGCAAGCTGATCATCTACGTAAAACATGGCGACCATTTTGAAGCCACAGATGCCAGAGTCAAATTCCGCACTGAGAATCGCATCGTTTTTGAAAATGTGGCGGAAGGCACTGAAGTGGCGCTGGTAAATCCTGAAGAGTTCTTGAAGCAGCAGCAGAAGCAGTCTGAATCTTCGCCCATGGGGGCCGGACAATGAGCGCCACCGGCAGCCGTGCAGCTCGCGCTCCCCGTCACTGGGCGCAATACCTTGCTGACATGAGCTTTGGGTTGGAAAACCTGCTCATGCATAAATTGCGCTCACTGCTCACCATGCTGGGCATGATCTTTGGCGTGGCCGCCGTCATCGCTATGCTTTCCATCGGGGCCGGCGCGCGCCAGCAGGTAATGGCTCTCATCGAGCAGATGGGCGTGCGCAACGTAATTGTTGAAGCCCATGAAGCCAATGCCTGGGAAGACTGGGAAAAGGTGCGCAAGCTGTCCCTGGGTTTGAGTCTGCGTGATTTTCGCGTAATTCAGGCGAACGTCAGTGGAGTCGTGCAGGCCACGCCGCGCAAACGTTTTACTCCCGGGAGAATGATTCCCAAGCCGCAGCACGATATGCCCGTCGTTTATGGTGTTGCTCCCAATTATCAGGCAATCGGCGGCTTGAAAGTGGCGGAAGGCCGTTTCTTTGACGAGTTGGAAAACCAGCACGCCGCGCCCGTAGCGGTGCTGGGACAGGGTGCCCGCGCCAGCCTCTTTGGACAAGGCGAAGCAGTTGGTCAATACGTGAAAGTCAATGAGCAGTGGCTGCACGTCATTGGCGTTGCCGGTCCGCAATTGAGCGCACAGGCATCTATCGGTTCGCTGCCTTCGCAGGACATGAACAACATCATTTATGTCCCGCTGTATTCCGCCATGCTTCGGCTGGAAGACAGTCGCAGCAACATGAAGGATGAAATCGACGGCATCTACCTTCAACTGGGATCAGCGCTGGACACGATTTCAACCGCCGACGTAGTGCGCTCGCTGTTGAATGTCGCTCACCGTGATGCTGGAGACTTCAGCGTAATCGCTCCCGCCGAACTGCTGGCGCAACAGCAGCGGACGCAGCATATCTTCGACCTGGTCATGGTGGCCATCGCTTCAATCTCATTGCTGGTGGGCGGCATCGGGATTATGAACATCATGCTGGCCAGCATTCTCGAGCGCACCCGGGAGATCGGTATCCGACGCGCATTAGGCGCGCGCCAGCGTGATGTGATTCGCCAGTTCCTGGTGGAAGCGGTGTTGATCTCACTGATGGGTGGTCTCATCGGCATTGCCTTTGGGTTTGGTATTTCGCGCCTGATTGCGTGGCTGGCAGGCTGGTCAACAGTTACGACTTTAAGCTCTATTGTTCTGGCGTTTGCCTTCTCCGTTTCTGTTGGACTGCTTTTCGGGATTTATCCCGCGCGCAAAGCCGCCCGCCTCGATCCGGTAGAAGCCATTCGCTACGAGTAGAAGATGGCAGGAAGAATTCAACAGATGTCGGGATTCACAATGAAACACCGTACCCTTGGCCTGTTTCTCTTGCTGGCCGCGAGCATGGCCAGCGCGCAGGTTTTTCAATCCGGGACTTACGGCGGTGGAATCTTTCACCAGCCGCAGTCGCCCACGCAGGTGGCCGGTCCCGCGCATCTGGAAGATTATGTGACCGGCGGCAAGCTGCGCCTGGGCCTTGAAGACGCCATCATGCTCACGCTGGTGAATAACAGCGACATCAATGTAAGCCGCGCGCAGCTCGACATTTCGCAGTTTTCCGTGCAGCGCGCCCACCAGCCTTTTGATCCGCTGTTTGCGGCCGGTTTCTCTCCCACGCGCTCTGTTTCACCCAGCGCCAGCACCCTGAATGGCGCTTCCACTCTGAGCACCCTGAATCAGAATTCCAATGTTGGATATACGCAGGAATTTCAAAGCGGCACCACGCTGGGCGTAAGCATGGTAAGCACCCGGGGCACGACCAACAGCAGTTTTGCTACTGTGAATCCGGCGTTTACTTCTGGCTTGAGTTTCTCGCTGAACCAGCCGCTCTGGCGTAAAGGATGGTTCTTCGCCAACCGTGCTCCGATCATTCTGGCTCAGAAAGGGGTGCGCCAGTCAGCGGCCAACTTCGAAGCCCAGGTAAATGACACCATTGCCCGTGCCATCAGCCAGTATTGGGACGTTGTACAGGCCCGCAAGGCAATGGAAGTCCTGCAGAAATCTTTAGAACTGGCCGAGGCCAGCTACCAGCACGATAAACGTGCTCTCGAGTTGGGTGCTTTGCCGCCGCTTGATATCTACCGCTCTGAATCGCAGGTTGCGCAGCGCAAGATTGCCGTCATTCAGGCCCAGTACAGTCTCAAGCAGGTGGAAACCAGCCTGCGCCAGACGATTGGCGCCGACCTCGACCAGCACATCGAGTCGCTGGATCTGGAACTCACCGAAAGTGCGGAGGCTCCGTTGCCTCTGGCCGTAGTAGATCTTCAGGAAACATTGGCTGAGGCTTTAAAGAGGCGTCCGGAAGTGGAAGCTCAGCATGAGCAGCTTTCGATTGACGATACCAACGTAAAGCTGGCCAATAACAGCCTTAAGCCCGATCTGAGTCTCACCGCCAATTACACCAGCAGCGGACTCGGTGGAGTGGTGTTTGATAATTCCAGCGGCGTGCCGGTTGTGGTTTCCAACGGAGGGTTTGCACGATTCGCTGTCGCAGTTGGGCGGCTTCAACTTTCCTACCTACAGCATGGGACTGCAACTGCGCGTGCCGGTGCACAATAGCGCTGCTGCCGCCGATCTGGGTACGGCGCTGGTTTCCAAGAAGCGCAGCCTGTACCAGATGCGCGGCCTTCAGCAGTCCATTGGCGCCCAGGTAAAGAATGCGGTGCACGATCTGGAACTGGCGGAGCAGGTGATTAACGCTTCGCAGATTTCCCGCGACCTTGCCAGCAAGAACCTGCAAGCCGAAGAACGCAAGTATCAGTTAGGTGCTCAGACCATCTTCTTTGTTCTCGATGCCCAAAACCAGCTATCGCAGGCTGAACTGAGCCTGGTGCAATCTCAGATTGCCTACCAGAAAGCCCTGGCCGAAGTGGACCACGCCACCGGAGCTCTGCTCGAAAAACACAAGCTGACGGTAGCCGGAAAGCCCTGAGCATTGGGCAATTGAAGAATTCGGTAATTGAGTAATTGTCATCGGTCATCTTCTTGATCGCTGGTCTTTTTTATTTTCCGACGAATTCTCCGTGCCTCCGTGTCTCCGTGCTGAGATTTACCACCGGATTAAGGCAAAAAACTCCAGAACTCCCGGCCAGCAACAGCTCAGGTTGCGGCATCTCACTTCCATAAGTACCCCTGCCCGAGGTTTTTTCCATGTCTGGTTTCCCCAGATTAAAACGTCCTGCTTCTGCGTGCGGCCGCCGGTGTCTTCTGCTGGCGATTATCGTTTTGACCTGCTTTGCATCCGCGCAAACATCCAATACCTCCGACATAGAAGCGTATGCCGCTGCCATGAAGCAGTCGAGTATTGCTGACCGCATCACCGCCATGGAACACTTTCTGGCCACCGCCGATTCAGGCTCGTTAAAGACCGACGCCCTTGAAGTTCTGGCCTGGGATTACCGGCAGATGGGTAATCCGCCGAAAAGCAACAGTACGGCGGAAACCTTGCTCAAGCTCGATCCAGATAATGCCGTTGCACTGGCGATACTAAGCGAAGACCAGCGCAAGACCGCATTAGCGGCGCGCAACGTAAGCGACGACCAATTCAGCATGGCGACTCATGGTCTTACCGGCCTCAGTCATCTGCGCAAGCCGGAAGGAATGTTGCCGGCCAACTTTACCCTCATGCAGCGGCAGATCACTGGGATGCTGAACGGCATCGCCGGCCTTGGTTATCTTGACCATAACGATTATGACAATGCCCGCATCCATCTGAAGGACGCAGTCAATGTCGAGCCCAACAATGCCCGCTATATCTACGGCTTGGCGCTGGCGCTGCTGCTCAACAAGCAGCCCGACACCACCAGTGGTTACTGGTATCTGGCCCGGGCTGTAAACCTGACGCAAGGTACGCCCTCCGGCGAACAGGTTTCGCAGTATGCGCGTGAGAGATACCGGCACGAGGGTGGCAGTGACGCCGACTGGAACAAATTCCTCTTGGCCACGGCCACGCCGCGCTCCGTCCAGCCAACCGCGGTGCAGGCAGGGAACAGCTCGACCTCCGCAAAACCGTCAGGGACATCATCACCGGCTTCAGCGTCCACAGTTTCAGACGCTGGAGTCCCGAGTTCCACCGGCAATACACAGGTGGCTTCTGCATCGAAGCCACCCGTTACCGCAGCGGCAAATAACAATCCAGCAAACGATATTTCGATTTCGTCCTCTCGCAGACGAAACGACCATCCCGAACTGAATCCGGCGCCCGACCAGCAAGCCTCGGCTGCTCCGGTTGCTACGCGCAAAAATACCGGACTGAGCGCGCCTAACGCTCCGATCTCGTTGGGCATCCTGTTGCAGACCTCGCTGCTCGGCAACGACAATCGCAGCGAGATCATCGCTGCTTTAAGTGAGATGGTGCAGCGGCTCAGGCCTGAAGACGAAGCTTTCATTATGGCTTTCAGCAATCAGCTTGATTTTGAGCAGGACCTCACCGCCAATGAAAAGCTGCTCGAAGATGCAATCTCCGAGCTGAAACCGAAGTCTGGTTCGGCGCTGCTCGAAGGCGTTGAGTTCGCCGCCGGACATCTGAAGCGCATAGGAAAAAATCCGAATCGCGTGCTGCTCATCATTTCCGATGGCCGCAACTCCAGCAATATGGCTGGTTCCACTCTTTCCGCCCAGTTAAAAGATGTAAGGGTAGATTGCATTGGCATTGACGTAGGTGGTGAAGCTGAAAAGGCGCTCTTGCAGCGGCTGGCCGCGTACTCAGGCGGACACGCTTCGTTCGCCGCCAGCCCCCAGCAATTCCGCGCCGCAGCCACGCAGATGACTCAAAATCTCGGAATTGAAAATAGATAACCCAGCCCTCAGCACTCAGCCCGCCAACACTTCGAGCTGAAGGACCACATTTTCTTGGGCACGGTTAGAGAACAGAATGAGCAATTGTCATTTTGCAAACAGTCGTTCACTTCCTGACCTCATGGCATCCATGCCAAGAACAATGCATCCCGTCAACCGAAAAATGCGGGCTGAATGCTGAATGCTAATTGCCAATTGCTCTTCGTGACCATGCCAGGAAGAATGCACCCCGTCAGCCCAAAATGCCAGCGGGCTGAATGCTGAGTGCTGAGTGCTGAATGCTAAGTGCTATTTGCTCTTCTTGATCTTCTTCAAATCCGGCATATACACCCGCAACCCCATGCTGGAAGTCGTCTTCACATAACCGGCTGTGAGTTGTTCCTTATAGCGGTCGAGGGAAAAGTCGAAAGGATCTCTTGCGTCCGCATCAATCAGGATCATATCTGTATCGCTCATCAGCAGCTTGCCAAATCGCAGTCGGTTGCCGCGATAGGCCATGAAGTTTCCGGCCATGGAAGGTTTCGGCGGAGTTTTTTCCTGAGGGCCGAAGAACTGGACAATATTGTTGCCCTCCAGTTTTACCGCTGTAACTTTGCCCTGAATCTGCGGGGGCGGCAGAATCTGCTCTGAATCGAGAATCATATCGTCTTTCTCGATCTGTATTCCTTTGATTTTGCCGTTCTTGATCAAGTCGGCGAGCTCGACACCAAACAGATCCATGAGCCCTTTTACCGGCAGGTGCAGTGCCTTCACTTTTTCCGTGTGCAGCCGGATCTTGCCATCGGGCGTAGCGCTGACCGTGCCAAGGGTTTCAAAAGCAACATCGCCTTTGCTGTGCAGATTGCCTTTGATCTTCAGCTTGTCTTTCTCGATCTGAATAGAGACGTTTTTTACCGGAGCATCGCGGCCGTTCAGCACGTGCGAATTCAACACATTGGCCAGGGCCGCCGGTGTAATCGCGATCTCTGCGTCTGCGATCTTCAAGTGAAAAGAACTTTTGTCGTCGAAGATTGGGAACTGGTTCTGCCCCTGTGGCGCCAGCTCGCCACGCAGCCTGCGGATATGCACGGTGATGTCATTGGTGAAGTGATACATCACGTTGTGCATCTCTACCTGCACCGCATTGCCGCTCCTGGCAGGCTCACTGTTTTGGGCCACGGTGCCAATAGATGCCATTCCGGCCACGACTAAAAATATGCCAATGGTCTTCATCACGCAGTTCAGTATCATGCAGTTCAATCCAGGGGCGCTGGCCGGAAATCAGCTTGCTTGTACAGATTCAGCAACGCTGCCGGGAGTTGCGTCACATGCCACCCGTGGCATTGCCCCTTAATCGCTCTTCATCTTGTTCCCTTCCGATGAATTCTCCCATTCTTCTCCGTGTCTCCGTGTCTCCGTGGTTGGTGTTGCCGGAGTTGCACGATTCCCACCCGGGAAGGGAAGATAGTTGCATGATGTGGGCCGCACCAGCCGACGACAATCATCTCGCCGAACCCGAGGTCCATTTATGGCGCATATTTCTGGTACAACCAGGGCCGGTGCTTCAGCAATGCCTGAAAGTCCTGAATGAAGAAGAGGCAGGCCGCGCGAGCCGCTTTTATTTTGAACGGGACCGCACGCGCTTCACCGTGGCTCGCGCCGCACTGCGCAGCGTGCTGGCCCATTATCTTGGAGTTGCCCCCGTTGATATTCACTTTCGCTACGGGCCTCAGGGCAAGCCGGATCTGTCCCTTGAGCACAGCGCCAGCCCGCTGAAGTTCAATCTTTCTCATTCCGGTGACTACGCTCTTCTTGGTGTAACCAGGCGTGCAGAACTGGGCGTGGACATCGAGTTGATACGCTCGGACTTCGGCACCCATGAGATCGCCGAGCGGTTCTTTTCCGCCTCAGAATCGCGTCTGCTGTTGAATCTGCCCGAGGAGCAAAGGTGCGAATCATTCTTTCATTGCTGGACGCGCAAAGAGGCTTACATCAAAGCCCTCGGCGGCGGACTGTCCATTCCCCTCGACAGCTTTGACGTTGCCTTCGTCCCCGGCGCTGAGCCTGCCCTGCTGCGGGTAGCGGAAACTCCACAGGAGGTTGCGCGCTGGCGCATCTACGATCTGCCTGCCGCCTCCGGCTATTGCGCTGCTGCCATGGTGGAAGGCCAAAGGCATGAGTTGCGCTGTTGGGACTGGAATGCGGCCCTGCTGAAACCTGCAAACAACAGGTAATGAAAACGAACCGGTAGGTTGCGAACCAGGCGGAAATCAAGGCTGCAATCAACGATGGCGGCGATTTGTTTATACTAAATACATGTCAATTATTCGTGATATAGCCGGGATCGCCAAAGGAATGTCAGTGACCTTCCGGGAGATGTTTGCTCCCACTGTGGTGGAAAATTATCCCGACGGCCCCGGACCTACCCGGGGAGCGGTGTTTCAGGAGCGTTTTCGCGGTTTGCATGTTCTTCAGCGCGACGAGAACGGACTGGAAAAGTGCGTGGCCTGCTTCCTCTGTGCGGCCGCCTGCCCGTCCAACTGCATTTACATCGAAGCAGCCGAGAATACTGAAGAAAACCGCATCAGCGGCGCGGAGCGCTACGCCAGGATTTACAACATTGACTATAACCGCTGCATTTTCTGCGGCTATTGCGTTGAGGCTTGCCCTACTGACGCGATTACCCACGGCCATGGATTCGAATTGGCCACCTACAACGCCAGCAATCTCGTTTACCGGAAGGAACAATTGCTAGCGCCCACCCCGCCGGTACGCGTAGACGACAAAGACCTGGGTTGAGGCCAATTGGTAATTGATCAAAGTTGGTAATTGAGTAATTGGAAGATCAAATCAGTTGACGATGGAATCGCTTTTTCAATTACCCAATTACCAAATCATCCAATTACCAAATGTATTCACGGTTTCTGCGTCGGCCTGACCACCACGTCACTCACAAACGATTGCGGCGTTTGCGTTACCAGCATCTCCACTACATGCGCCACATCGTCAGGTTGCAGCATCCTGGAGGGATCTTTTCCTTCATGAGGCGACAATTCTGTATGGGTTGAACCCGGCGAGACCACTGACAGGCGTATGTTGTGACTGCGCAGTTCCTCGGCTACGGAATAAGAAAGGCCATTCAATCCCCACTTGGAAGCCGCATAGGCTGCGGCATTGGGCAATGGGTTTCTTCCGGCAATCGAAGAGATGTTCACAATGTGGCCTCCACCGCTGGAAATCATGAGCGGGACCAGCGTGCGAATGGTGTAGAAGACGCCGCGCAGGTTGGTATTGAAAATGCTTTCCCATTGCTCGGGAGCCATGGTGTGTAGCGGTCCGCCGGATCCTCCGTACCCTGCGTTATTGACCAGTATGTCGAGCCGTCCAAAGGTCGTGGTAATCCGCTCCGCCAGTGACGCCACTGATTTCCAGTCGCTTACGTCGCATATCATTGACTCGCAATGAATTCTTTTGGCGGTCTGTTCCAGTTGGCCGGCGGTGCGTGCGCAGATAACGGTTGTCGCTCCCAGCCTTGCTAGTCTGGCTGCGATGGCTGCCCCTATACCCCTTCCGCCTCCCGTAACCAGGGCGATCTTGCCTGACAAAGTTCCTGCCATTCCCAGCCCCTTTCACATATTCTTTATGAAACCGACATCAAGATTATCTTATGGTGCCCGATTTTCCGCTCCAGGTGTCTAATTCTATTGGGGGACTTCATCTCCGCCTAAAGGGAAGTGGTTTTGGCAGGTGACGGAAAACGTTCAGCAGAGACTTTGCATCTTAAACTCATAGTCATTTACTGTTTTTTTAGCAGCTTGCCTAAAACAGGGGGCAGTCTTTTATAATCCCTTCCTCACAGTAAGAGTTGAAGTTAAGAGATGTTCCCGTTTTTCGAGAGAGGGCCGGACTGCGTAACGCGCCGGTCAATATCGCGAAGGTATAGAACGAAGGAGCTATTTAAATGAAGAAAGTGCTTGTCACGTTTGTGCTTGCGCTCACAACGGCTGCAATGGCCCAGGGGAGCTCACAACAGCAGCAGCAGTCGGGAGTCACCGCCAAAGGCGCCAAAGTTCAGGTGACCTCAGAGCCCAACCCGCCAGACCAGCAGCAGACACAGCCAGGACAACAACAACCTGGTCAACAGCAGCCTGGTCAACAGTCGGCCCAGGCTGACCAGGCCAATAAACCTGCCAGCCAGAAAGTCATTAAAGATCCGGCTGAGTACAACGCATACATCACTGCGCTGAACACGCAGGATCCCACGCAAAAGGCCGCCGCTATGGAAGCCTTTGTCAAACAGTATCCCAACAGCGTGGTCAAGATTGACGCCATGGAACAGGCCATGGCCGCCTACCAGCAGGCGAATAACCAGCCCAAGGTGGAAGAGTCTGCCAGAACAATTCTTGCAGAGAACCCCAATAATATCCGCGCTCTGGCGATCGTTACCTTTATTGATCGCGCCAAAGCCACGGGGGGAAACCAGGATGCGTTGAAGGCAGATTGTGACGAGTCGCAGAGAGGCGTGCAGTCACTGCCCACATGGACCAAGCCCGAAGGCCTGTCCGACGCTGATTTCCAGAAGCTGCGCACCCAGATGGGTGACATTTTCGAAGGCGCAGCAGGCTTCTGCGCTTTGCAGGCCAAGAATTTCCCTGTGGCCCGCGAGCACCTGAGCAAGGCGCTCCAGGCTGATCCTACGAATTTTGGCGACACCTTCCAGCTTGCGATTTCATATCTGTCCACCACCCCTATGGACCTGACAGGTTTCTACTACTGCGCCCGCGCCATCAATCTGGCCCAGACGCAGAACAACGCTCAGGGCGCTACCGGTGTGAACAACTACTGCAAGGCCACCTATCACAACTACCACGGCAACGATCAGGGTTGGGACCAGTTTGTGCAGCAGTATGGCGCACAACCGGCGCCCCCGGCAGCCGCTGATCTTGCCAAAGCTCTACCGCCGAAGCCAACGCCCTGCGACATCGCTGTGCAGGCCGTGCAGCAGAATGATCCTGGAACGCTCTCATTCAGCGACTGGGAATTCATTCTCAGCCAGAGTGCTTGCTCGCCCGCAGGCAAAGATGCTGCCGATAAAGTCTGGGCAGCCATTCAGGCCAAGGAAAAGAACGGCGAGGCCAAGCTCCAGATTCCCATCAAGGTCATCTCCGCTGCTAAAGACAGCATTGATGGCGCTATTACCGATGAAAATCAGCAGGCCAACAAGGCTGATGTGCATGTGGTCATGGAAAAGCCGATGCTGAAACCTCCGGCGCCCGGATCCACGATTGAAGTAATCGGCGTGCTCACCAACTACACTCCCAATCCCTTCATGTTCACCATGGAAAAGGGTGCTCTGCCGGCGGCAAAGAAACCAGCCGCCCGTGGCGCCACCAAGAAGGGCGCTACTCGCAAGAAGAAATAAGGCAAGCCTGTAATCAGAAAAAAGGCAGCCGCGAACCGGCTGCCTTTTCAATTTAGACGTCATCTGAAGAACGTGAGAACCGCCTGTTACTCTCCTAACATCAACCGCTTAATCGAAGTCGCCCGCCCGTTTTCAGGGTCGCACTGAATGAGTACGCCGCACAATCGCGGGTCCCCTTTAGCGGGCTCAAACCGTCCCGGCAATCCGGTGAGAAAACGTTGCAGTACCTGCTCTTTCTGGACGCCAATCACGCCATCGAATGGGCCGCTCATTCCCACGTCTGTCTGGTAGGCTGTGCCTTTGGGCAGGATACACGTATCTGCCGTGGGCACATGCGTATGCGTGCCCAGCACCGCCGTCACGCGACCATCCAGATACCATCCCATGGCGATCTTTTCTGATGTGGCTTCAGCGTGCAGGTCAATCAGAATTACCTTGCTGGTAATCTGCTTCAGCAATTCATCTACTTTTCGAAACGGGTCGTCGGTGTTGTGCATGAACACCCGGCCCATCAGGTTGATTACCGCATATTTGTGGCCGGTGCGGGTAACGCCTTCGAATACCCCAACGCCCGGCACCCCTTCATAAAAATTCGCAGGCCGCAGCACCCGCCGCGCGCGTGATTTTGGGTCGCCATTGGCGGAGTTGAAGTATTCCATGATCTCGCGCTTGTCCCACACGTGGTTGCCGGTGGTAAGCACATCACATCCCAGATCAAACAGGTCTTCAGCGATGGATGGAGTCACGCCGAAGCCGCCCGCGGCATTCTCGGCATTGGCGACCACCAGATCAACTTTGTTCGTCTCCATCAAATGGGAAAGATGGTCGCGCACGATCTTGCGTCCCGGATTGCCGAAGATGTCGCCAATGAAGAGAATCTGCATAAGACGAATCTCTGATACTAACATTTCAAGCATCGCGTAGAGAAAAAGACAAGTCATGCACCACGAACGGTGCTGATGCCGAAAATGCCAATTGAATCAGCCCATAACATACCGCGCATCTCTGCGTCTAATCGAACGAATGTAAGAGAGATGCCTTGGAGGGATGATGTACAAACTGCCGATTATTCTTATTTTCCTCTTGATAACGCCGTGGCTGGCTGCTGCTGATAGCGAAAAGATAACGCAGGAAGAACTGGTCCACAGAACACAGGAGCTTCTCGACGCAGTGAGTATAGGCGATCAGACGCCTTGGAAGCTGTATTTTGCCGAAGACGCAATGTATTTCGACGAGAAGGGCCGCGCCATGGACAAGGCTGCTTTGGTCGCTGACGTGGCGCCGCTGCCTAAGGGCTACTCCGGTTCGATCAAACTGGTCAAGGCGCAAAGTCGCATTTTCGGACGCACTGCCATTCTGACCTACGACGTTGATGAAACCGAAACCATTTATGGTCAGCAGTTGAAGGCCCGCTACCATGGCACCGATACATGGATGTTTCGCAGCGGGCGATGGCAGATTGTGGCCGGCCAGACGTTTCGCTATTACGAAGATCCCGCTCCCGGCAAGGTTGATGCCGCTCGTCTCAACGACTACGTGGGCACTTACCAACTGGCGCCGGGCATCACCGTTGTGATAACGCGCGAAGCTGACCACTTGTACTCGAAACGTGGAGAACGTCCCAGGGAACAACTCGTGCCGGAAGATGGAGACATCTTCTTCCGTCCCGGCGCTGAAGGACGGCGCATTTTCCATCGCAACGACAGTGGCAAGGTAGATGAGCTCATTGACCGCCGCAACAACGAGGATGTGATCTGGAAAAAACTATGATCTGGAAAACACTAGAAACAGTGACCTGTGCTCGGCTTGCCACTGTTGTCGCTAAGGGGCATTCACGTAACTTCATGTGGATAAGATGTGGGCATAAAATGAAGGGGAGGCGCACTGGAGGAGGGGGTATACACGATGCCGCTGCCCATTCTGGTTTTCTCCGATTATGTTTGACCGTATTGCTTTCTGGCGGAGGCTCCGCTGAAAGAAGCTGCCCAGGGCAAAGACGTAAGCATTGAATGGATGCCTTTTGAACTGCGTCCCGCTCCTGCGCCCACGCTGAAGCCTGAAGGTGACTACCTGCAAACCGCATGGAATCGGTCGGTCTATCCCATGGCGAGGCAGTTAGGAGTCGAGATCAAAATGCCCACGGTCTCGCCGCAACCGTATACGAACCTCGCATTCCAGGGACTCGAATTCGCAAAAGATCACGGCAAAAGCGACGAGTACAATGACGCTGTGTTTCGGGCCTTCTTTCAGCAAGGCCGCGACATCGGCAGTGTCGAAGTGCTGGCTGATATCGCTAGGCAAGCAGGGCTTGATCCTGAGGAATTTCGCCGTGCGCTCGAGCAGGGGACCTATCGCGATCGCGTGCAGGAACTGTTGCAAACGGCAGAACGCGTAATCGTCAGGGCCGTGCCCACCATCATCATCGGACGCAGCCGCATGAACGGCCTTTATCCCGCCGATGCAATCCGCAAGGTGATTGACGACGAACTCGCCCGCAACGCAGCGTGAGTCTCGTGCTATCTGAATCGTAGTAGCTATTGTGCTTTTACACGCATGTGCCAGCGAGACATGTAACAGCCCGCACGACCCCTGAAGCACAGGGTGGTTGCATGAACCAGAAACTCACAGAGTCCAACGGGACGGCATTCTTGAGCCCAGCACGACTGAGCCCCGGATTGCGCGGGCTGTGCGCAATCTCGGGAAAGGTGTGTGAGAACTTAGCATTTTTGGTGGGTTGACGACACAAGTATCAGGGCATGAGTTTACTCGTGCCGAAAAAGCGCATTAAAATTGGGCTTTAGCCCAATGTCACTTACTTTCAGAGAACCGCCCCGAGACGGGGCGGCATATGTTAGCCCAGCGGCGTAAGCCCTGGGAAAATGCCAGCAAAAAGAGAGGAGCCCCGCACCGGGGCGGCATAAAGTTTGTACAGCAATGCTCGTTGCAAAACACAGACGTTCAAAGTAAGTGACATTGGGCTTTAGCACCTGCACACCTTCGACCTCACAGGAATGTCGCCACGGAACTGAGTTCGCATACACCCTCCTCTGCCCCTGCACCCTCGTAACTGCATCCAGCGAATATCGTAGCTAGTAGCTAGCGGCTAGAAGCTAGTAGCTCGCCTCAAGTCACATGCACAAACGGCCGCTGCTTCGAATCAGAAATGTTCTTGCGCAGGATCTCGTGCGTGACCGGAGCAACATCGCCTTCCCCAAAAAACAGAAAACGGAACATATTCGTGACCGGGTTTCCTTCGATCCATTTGAAATACGCATGCGGTAAAGTTCCGGTCAGGTCTCTGAAGTGAATCAGGATTGCCGCCACCGCGTTCGGCACCGAGGGACTGGAGGCGCGGAAGACCTTGTGTTTACCAACGCACACGCCGTGTACCTGCAACGAAGCTTCAAATTCAGACGAATCGGCGCGCTCTATTTCCAGAAAGAACAACTGCTCGTTGGGGCCGATGTTGTGTGCGAAACGTGCGATGGCGTCAAGCCTTTCATATTCTTCCGCAGAAACCTTTTCAGGGCGATGAGCGATCAACCGGATGACCCGGTCTTCATCGTCGTTGATGAAATCATGGCATGTCGAATCGAGTTGAATGTCACAGATCCGCAACTCGGTGGAGCGCAAAGCCCGCGAAGTCATGGAAGTCAGGATGGTGAGCGTAATGAAAACCGCCGCAATCTTGATTCCTTCAGGCCGCTGGACCATGTTGGAACCTGTAGTGTAGACAAACACCAGTGACGCCAGCAGAAATCCCCAGCGCAGCCAGCTATTCCAAATCGAAATCGTCACCGCAATGGCTGCGGAACTCATCAGCACCAACACTCCGGTGGCGTAAGCGCCTCCCTGGGCGTCAACATTGGCGTGGAAAATCACAGTCACGATAAACGAAATAACCGTGAATACCAGCACCAGAGGACGCGATGCCCGCGCCCAGTCCGGGGCCATGCCATAGCGCGGCAGGTAGCGCGGCACCAGATTCAGTAACCCGGCCATGGCCGATGCTCCGGCAAAGCTGAGTATCCCAATCGTGCTCAGATCATAGATGGTGCCGAAAATCGAACCCAGATACCGGTGCGCCAGAAATGCCAGCGCGCGGCCATTTGCGGGGCCACCCGCCTCAAAGGCCTTCGGTTCAATCAGGATGGAGGTAACAAAGCTGCTGGCAATCAGGAAAACGCTCATAATGAGCGCGGCCGTGCCCAACAGCTTTTTCGTGTTGCGCACGCGGTCGCCGCTGATCAGCGGCATCACCGCTACACCGGTTTCAAATCCTGAAAGTCCCAGCGCCAGTTTGGGAAACAGGATCAGCGACACGCCAATCATTACCGGAATACTGCCATGTTGCTTCCATAGCTGCTGCTCCCATCCCGAAATCAAATGTGGATGCTTCAACACCTCAGCCAGCGCAACCCCCACCACAACCGCGTTGAGCGCCAGGTAAATTGCGACCAGCACCACGGCCACACCAATAGCTTCCTTGAACCCTTTGAAAAAGATCGCGCCCAGCGCCGCAAGCAATAGCAGGGTCAACCCCATTTGATGATGAAGCCACGGCGGCAGAAATGGATTCTCGATGAGGTGCGCTGTTCCGTCAGCCGCCGAAAGCGTGATGGTGATAATGAAATCAGTCGCGGCGAAGCCCAGTAGGCAGAGGACAAAGACTTTCCCCTTCCAACTCGGAAACAGCCGTTCCAGCATGGAGATGCTGCCTTGTCCATTCGGGCTCTGTTCCGCCACCTTGCTGTAAACCGGATAAGCGGCAAACAAAGTCACCAGCACCAGAATCAGAGTCGCAATTGGAGAAAGCGCTCCGGCAGCCAGAAAAGCGATGCCGGGCTGGTATCCAAGGGTGGAAAAGTAATCCACTCCCGTGAGGCACATGGCCTTCCACCACGGATGGGTATCGTCCGACTTGCTGTGTGGGCCATGAGGGATCCGCAGATCCTGTAGCAGCCATTGCTCGGCTTTCTGGAGAGTAGAAGTCATCAGCGATGGCCGAAGCCCAGATCGTACTACGAGTATATCCTCGTCGCTATTAGAAGTTATCCCGCTCCTTTGCGCAACTGAGCATCTGACCGCTGTTGCATCAATCACATCAATATTGTTGGGGCAGTCGGTTCTCATCGCGAGATCTTCTACCTGCCTCAATAAGTGAAAGGCATTCTATCGGCTTCATCAGCGCAGAGGACAATGAGAACCCCTCTTATCTCCAATAACGAGGATCTACTTTCCCAACGCGAGCTTTGAAATTAGTGTGTTACTTCCAGACGGGAAGACGATTTCAATAGTTTGTTATGGGGCGAAGGCGTATGGGGAAACGGAATGCGTGGGGCCGCGCGCTATTCAAACACTACAGACACAGAAATGAAACGAGCGGGTTCTTTTTCCGGCTTTCAGAATCTGACATGTGCGGGACTTTGATTGCTTCGGCAGAGTTCGTGAATGGCCCATCATCGAGGTCTTCGAACATCTCCGATACTGTTGTGTCGAGGGCGTGAGCAATGGCCAGAAGCGTGGAGAGGGTCACGTTGCTTTCTCCTCTTTCGTTCTGGCCCATGTGGCTGGAATGCAAATTGCAGCGCTCCGACAGGTATTCCTGGCTCCATCCTTTTTTAGCCCGGAGTTCTCGGATGCGATGCCCAGAGATCTTTGAAGGATTATCATGATGACCTCCTCTCCCATCTCTGGCAAAAGTTTACTCATAATTTGTCACTTATAGCAAGGCTTGTTATAAACGCCAGAGACGAGCTCGTCATTGATATTGATGGAGCACATAGCAGATGGGGAATTCAGGGCGCGCCTTTTCCCCCAATGCACACTAACCTGCATTTCCGTTTCATCGTTCTGGCTTAAAGGTTTCGTCCTCTGCTCTGGGATTCGGACCTACTTGCAATTTTTCAAAGCGCGCTCTTCCAGAAATCAAGCATGGCATTGTGCATGTGGATCTGTGCCTGCCGGTCGGCGAAGCCGTGCTTGCGCATGGGATAAATCATGGTGTGGTATGGCTTGCCTTTGGCGATCAGTTCGTTGATGAACGCCTGTTCGTTCTGTGGATGGACGTTATCATCGTACGTTCCCCAGATCAGCAGCAGGTTGCCGTGCAGATCGCCGGCGCGCTTGACCAGCGACGTATCGTCGTACACTTTGGCGTTGGTTTGGGGCGTCTTGACCAGTGCCTCAGCCCACTTCGAATCGTAGAAGCGCCAGTCGGTTACGGGCGCGCCGCTGATGCCGGCTTTGATCTCCTGGGAGCGGGTCATCACGTTCAGGGTGTTGGTGCCGCCGCCGCTCCATCCCCACACGCCGAAGCGGTCGGGATCAACCCACGGCTGCTTCTTCAGCCAGCGAATGCCGTCCACCAGGTCTTTGGTTTCTGATGCAGCAGGATTTTCAAACAGCGTGTTCTCGAGTTTCTTGCTAATGGCGGTTGCGGCGCGGTTATCAATTACCGCCACCACAAACCCGTTGGCTGCCAGCACGTTGTCATACAGCGTGTCGCGTTTCCACCCGTTGCTGACGCTAGGCGCCGACGGTCCGCCGTAGATGTAGAGAATAACCGGATATTTCTTGTGGACATCGAAATTCCGAGGCTTCAATATCTCAGCCGGCATAGGGAAGCCGTCGCTGGCGGGTATGGTGAGCAGATCGGGATACACCATGCCCGGCGGGAGCAGCTCGGGGCGCGGCCCGGCGAGGGTAGTCACGAGTTTTCCATCCGACGTGTGCAGCCTCAGGGCAGGCAAGGTGCGGACATTGGAATAAGTATCGAAGTAATAGCGTGTGTCGGGCGACATGGCAATGCTGTGCCGCCCCGGCTCAACAGTCAGCTTGCTCATGCCGCTGCCGTCGCTGTGAATACGATAGAGATGGCGCTCGATGGATGAATCCTTCAGTGCAGTGAAATAGATCCAGTCGTTCTTCTCGTCAATTCCTGTCACGGCCTGATGCACCCAGAAAACCAGTCCGCCGGAAGCAGCAATGGCCCAATCGCCTTTGGTGATCTGGTTGGCGAGTGTGCCGTCCATGTTGTAGCGGTACAAGTGCATGTAGCCGTCGCGTTCGCTGGCCCAGAGAAAATGGCGATGATCAGCAAGAAAGTAGAGATCATCGTTGACGTTCACCCAGCCGGGATCGGTTTCGGTGAGGACGCGTTTGGACTGGCCGGTTTTGCGATCGGCAAAGTACAGACCGAGTTCCGTCTGCGGACGGTTGAGGGTTTCAACACTGAGCCGGTCTGAATCCGGCAGCCACTTGACCCGAAGCAGCCATTCATAGGGCTCATGCAATGGAAACCCATTGCGTCTTTGGCTGCGCCCCGATCTCAATGACTCCGACGCGCACTTTGGGATTCTGCTCGCCACCCTTTGGATATACCTGCTTAACAATGCGCGGATCTTGCGGCTGGAAGTCAACAAAGGTGGTGACCGGAACTCCGGTTACGTCCGTTTGAAAATAGGCAATCGCATGCGAATCGGGCGCCCACCAGTAACCAATATCGCGGCGGCCCATAATTTCTTCCCAGTAGACCCAGGTCACGGTCCCATTCAGCAGCGTTTCCGAACCGTCGGTGGTCAGGCGCGTTTCTTTGGCTGAAGCAATGTCGTATACATAAAGGTCATTGTTGCGGACGAAAGATATCTGCTTGCCATCTGGGGAGAACTGCGCGTCTTTTTCTGCATCGCTCGTGCTGGTGACCCGCGTGAAGCGCGCCGACGGCAGGTCGAGCAGAAAAATGTCGTCTTTAAAGACATAAATGGCGCGCTGTCCGGAAGCGTCAAAAGCTTCAGGCCAATCAAGCGCATCTTTTACTTCAGTGATGCCGAGCTGGTTCAGCGAAGTCACCGCATCGGCCATCTTCAGCAAAGGGTGGCGCTGCCCCGTGGAGGGAACCAGCTTCTCGAATGTGCGTTGTGCCTTGGGCTGCCGGATGTCGTAGAGGATCGCCGATCCGTCACTCAGCCATTCCATCTGCGGAACATCGGCAACGTGCGCGCCTGCTTCTCCATAAACCCACTCGTTGGTCAACGCGGGCTGCTGGGCAAAAGACGAGGAAGTTAAGACTAACGACACAACAAAAAGGAAAGAACGCATGCGCATGATGGCCTCCACGAATAACCAGCTATTCTAATCGCATACTCGGCAACTGTTTGGGACCACGGCTTTGTATGCCACTGAGGCCCTGCATTGTGAACATTGCCAGACAGACCATTGCAAGGCGATCGGGTTAAAATGAGCAGATGATTGGACGCCCGCAGAACGATGAAGCCGCGCCGTACTATTTCAACTACATCAACCAGGTATCCGGTGAGGATGCTCTTACGGTCATCGAAAGCCAGTTGCCGGAGTCGCTGGCCTTCTTCGCAGGAATTTCTGAAGAGAAATCGCTGCATCGCTACGCGCCTGGCAAATGGAGCATCAGACAGGTGTTGAACCATATCACCGATACAGAAAGATCATTTGCGTTCCGGGCGCTGTGGTTTGCACGCGGCTTCGATACATCTTTACCGAGTTACGATCAGGACATTGCAGCGTCTGGCGCGGAGGCCGACAGCATTCCATGGGCTGCGCACGTCGAAGAGTTCCGGCATGTGCGCATGGCCACCATCTCCCTTTTCCGGAACATGCCGGCCCAGGCCTGGATGCGCAGCGGCATTGCCAGCGACAACCGTTTTACCGTGCGCGCTTTGGCTTATCTGGTCCCTGGACACGTGACGCACCACACGAAGATAGTACGCGAACGATATATCTAATTGGAGCGAGGAGTGCCATGCAGGAAACCGCACAGCAATACACACAACGTCTATTGAGCTATGGTGAAGGGAAAGACCCGCTCGAATTGCAGCAGGCTGCTCCCGGAAAACTGGCGACGCTGTTGCAAGGCAAGAGCAGGGAAGAGCTTACGCGCCGTCCTGCGCCCGATAAGTGGTCTGTCGCCGAAATAGCTGCTCATCTCGCGGACGCAGAGATTGCCATATCGTGGCGGCTGCGCCAGATTCTCAGCACTAATGAAGTCGCCATTCAGGCCTACGATCAGGATTCGTGGGCCTCGACGTTCGACTATGCGCATCGCGATCCGCAACAATCGCTGGAACTGTTTCGCGCACTGCGCAACAGCAACGTTGCCCTGCTGAAATCGGTCCCCGCAAAATTATGGGACAACTACGGCATGCACCAGGAGCGAGGGAAAGAAACCATAGCCCACGTAGTGCGCATGGTCGCAGGACACGATGTGAATCACCTGGAACAAATAGCAAGAATCGTAAGCCGAGGGTGAAGCCGTTACAACCGCAGAGGTCGCTGAGAGCACAGAGAAGATTCAAGCATTTCAGTCTTCGTGTAGACCAATAATTTGTCTTGATGTCGACGAAGGTAAATCTATCGCAAACCTAGTTGTTAATTGCCAATTACTGATTTTATGGTGGAGGCGGTGGGAGTTGAACTTGAGGCGTCTAAGCAGGCGTGAGCAAAGCGGGAGCCTGCTGCCGAAATCCTGAGCGCAGCCGAAGGACCCCTTGAGCAAAGACGATGGTTGCAGAAGATGATGGAGAGAAGTTTGGTGGAGGCGGTGGGAGTTGAACCCACGTCCGAAAACGTTACTGGTCAAGAGCCTACATACTTAGTCGAGTTCACGCGACGGGAATTACCCCGCCACATTCACTTCCTGCGCTTAGAACCGACAAGAAACGCAAGTCGCTAGCCCGTATTTCTCGCCTCTACGCCCAGGCCCAACGCAGAGACCAGCCTACTGTGCGACGTCCTTCCGAAGCCCGCAGGCAAAGCCGCGGAGGACGGCTACTTATTTAATTAAGCAGCGTATGCAAACTGATTAGTGTTAGCATTTATTGTTTTTGCACCACTTACGGGGGAATGCGCCCCGGTATGCCTCCTGGCCGCAAGCATTTCCGTCGAAGCCGTGACGCCCCCATTAGGAAAATTGACTTTTAGCCAAGTCATTTTGTCAAAGAACTCACTCTACCTTAGAGAAATAGAGTGGATTGGTCAACTTATTAGATGCTTCGGCCACTCTCACCGATTCACTCCGTCATTCAGCTCGGAACTTGGGGCAATCAGTCGGACAGCTATTGGTCTGCAGGCCAGACGGCGTCTTCGGGCTGGCACGTGTATCTGTATTCCGGCGAACGCAGCGACACAGCACATGAGGCGATGGCGAGATTTTTTCCGCACCCGGTTGGAAGACTCGACACGAATGCGATACAGGTCGTGGCTGTTTCCATCTCCTCTGATTACTACAGCCAGATGGAATTCGCGATCCTTTTGACTTAAATCGAAGTCCACCAGCACAAAGCTATCCAGTCCTGCTGAGAAAGCCTTAGTGTTAGACTTGCTATTCCGGGAATAGATTGCAAGGATTGCATCCAAAGCAGTTGAGAATTTTTGAATCGAATAGAAACTTCATGAGTCCAATCTCCCGTGTCTCCCGTTGCGATGGAATCAGTGCACGCTGAGTGTCTCCCATTTACGAACATCCCTGCGACGACTCGCCTGTTCGCCGATTTTCTCTATCATCATGACAAGGTAGCCCGTTCTATCCGCGCTCACCGAGCTTTGCCGAATGGCAAGAGGATGAGAAACGCAGAATTCGATGTCCGCAGGAACGATCTGAACAGGTCGCGGTGGTGCTCGAACGGCAGAACCGCGAATTCGGCGCAGGCGCTAAAACGATTCAGAACATCGAACGGCTAAAGCAGGGCACGCCCGCCATTATTACCGGGCAGCAGGTCGGGTTGTTTGGAGGCCCGCTGTTTTCGCTGCTGAAAGCGCTTACCGTTTCCGTGCTGGCCGAAAAGGCCGATGCCGTGCCGGTGTTCTGGTTAGCCACGGAAGACCACGATTTTGCCGAAATTAACTTCGTGAACTTTCCAGCGGGCGATCACCTGAAGACGCTCGCCACGCATCCTGCACACATCGAGGGCGCGCCCGTCGGAACCATAGAAATCACTCACGACATTACGGAACTGTTTACCCAGGCCGAAGAGATGTTTGGCCCTTCGGAATTTCTGGAACTGCTCAAAACCAGCTACCGGCCCGGTGAGACTTTTGGAACAGCGTTCGGCAAATTGTATGCGCAGGTCTTCCGCGACTTTGGCGTGGTGCTGTTGAATCCGCTTGATCCGGAGCTTCACCGCATCTCGCAGCCCATCTATCGCGAAGCTCTGGACAAGTGGAAGCCGATTAATCACGCACTGCATGAGCGCGAGCAGCAACTGGAACGCGAAGGCTATCATGCGCAGGTAAAGGTCACGCCATCGCATACCCTTTGCTTTCATTTGCAAGATGGCGTGAGGACGCCGATTCGCCACGATGGCGATGTTTTCATCGCAGGCGACCGGAAATTCACGCGGGACGAATTGCTGGCCGAAGTGGACCGCGCTCCGGAGGCGTTTAGCGCCAATGTGCTGCTGCGTCCGATTGTGCAGGATTACCTTCTACCCACATTATGTTATGCGGGCGGTCCGGCAGAAACCGCTTACTTCGCCCAGGCAGCCGTTGTCTATGAGCATCTGCTGGGTAGAATCACTCCAGTGATCCCGCGGTTTTCTGCAACGCTGGTGGAAGCCCGTCAGGCCAAGTTGCTGGAACGCTATGACCTGCATCTCACAGACGCCTTTCGAGGCCCCGAAAAGTTTCGAGAATTCGTTGCCGGCAAGGCGCTGCCGCAGAGTATCACCCGCAGCTTCGATGTTGCTGCGGAGCATCTGGAGCAGGCATTCATGGCCATTCAGCCGCCACTGGAAAAGCTCGACAAAACACTGCTTGATGCCGCCGAAAACGCCGCATCAAAAATGCGCTACCAGTTGCAAAGCCTACGTGATAAAGCAGCGCGCGCCGAATCGCGCAAGAACACCGAGACCCAGCGCCATGCCGACGAGCTTTCCACCCTGCTGTATCCCAACAAGAACCTGCAGGAAAGGGAAGTGGGATCTGCCTACTTTCTGCTCAAATATGGAACCGGCCTTTTGGGCGACCTGAAAGACAAATTCCAGCCCGGCTGCTTAGATCATCAGATTATTTCCATTGCGCCTGGCGGATAGTTCGGCGCTCTGATACACGTTTCCGGCACGATCAAAGTACTGCTCTGAGAGTGTCGAATCAGGCGATACGAAGTTCACACAGTCTGCGCTCCCGCGACCTGCGTTTCAAAATACCGCGTCAGATAATCCGTGGGGTTCCGAAATCTTCATATGCTGCATTGACCAGTGCTTTAACGTCATCCGGATCAATCAGCCGGTCGTGGGTTAAATCGGCTACATCATCACTCCCCAGCAGAATCAATCGGGCTTTCGGGAAATGCTGTTTCAATTCGCCGCACATCTGAAGCAAATCTTCGTCACGTATGGTGGCGTCAACGATGAATCCGTCAGGCTTGAATCGGTCGGCAGTGGCGCGCAGTTCCGCCGCGCTAAAAACGGTAAGCACGTTGAACTTCGCGATCTCCAGGCTCAGCTTGCGGTTAGAAATACTTTCGGGTTGAGGGTTGTCCACCACGATCAGCGTAGGACGAACGTAGTTACTGCCGCGAATGCTGGTGCTTTGCAGCCACGAATCAATCTCATCAGCGAGCGCAATCACTGCCGAACGGTCTTTGCCTGACGGACGGTGAACTGGCAGGTGATACTGCAACTCCCACCGCTGCACAGTCCGCAGCGCGCGGCCTATGTATTCCGAAATCTCCTTCCAGCCATTCAGCTTTCTGCCGGAGCTTTTCTCAATTGTCGGCGTGTTACCAGCTTCCTTCGCGTCCTTTATGGGCAAGTTCTTTCCCCTTCGTCCAAACGGATGCCCAGCAGGTAATCTCTGTTGCCATATCCAGCGGGAAAGAGGTCCATTCCGCAGTTTGATGCTATGCGGCGGGAACAAACAGCCGGATCACCCAATACGTGCCGGCTGCCACCAAAGCTGATGCGGGAATCGTTAAAACCCAGGCCCACACGATCTGTTTTGCAACGCCCCATCGCACGGCGGAGAGCCGGCTGGTAGATCCCACGCCCACAATCGCTCCGGTAATCGTATGGGTGGTGCTTACCGGAATGCCGTTGTAGGCAAGAAAGAACAAGGTAACGGCGCCCGCCCCTTCAGCGCAAAACCCGCCTACGGGTTTCAGCTTGGTGATCTTCGATCCCATGGTGTGCACGATGCGCCATCCGCCAAAGTAAGTGCCCATAGCGATGGCAGCATTGGCGCCCAGAATGATGTACCACTTATAGGCCCCCACCCTTTGGCAAACTGCTCTTGCGTGAGATAGCCTCCCGCCAGCAGCGCGCCCGCAATAATGCCCATGGTTTTTTGCGCGTCGTTGCCGCCGTGTCCCAGGCTGTAAGCAGCGGCGGAAAGCAGTTGCAGCTTCCTGAACAGCTTGTCTACGGTGCGCGGGGCGCTGCGACGAAAAATCCATGACACAGCGACCATCAACGCCAAGCCGATGATGAGCCCGATGACCGGAGCGAGAACAATAAAGATGAGGGTTGACATCCATTTCTCGCCCAGGCCGGGAATGGTGCCGATGATGGGCCAGTGCAGCTTGGGTTCACGCACCAGCACCTGAAATCCGGCTCGGGCAATGCCTGCGCCCGCCAGACCGCCGATCAGCGCGTGGGAAGAAGATGTAGGCAGTCCCCACCACCAGGTAAGCAGGTCCCAGATGATGGCCCCGGCCAGGGCCGCCAGAATCACATACTGGGTGACCTGTTTCGTGTCCACCAGTCCGCTGCTGATGGTCTTGGCTACCGCCGTTCCGAATACAAAAGCAGCAATAAAATTAAAGGTGGCGGCCCACACCACCGCCCAGCGGGGTGACAGAACGCGGGTGGAGACCACCGTGGCAATGCTGTTGGCAGCATCATGAAAACCATTAATGAAATCGAAAGAAAGAGCGATCAGAATGGTGACGACAACCAGCAGTCCGCTTGTGTGCACCTAACCTGCCTCACATAAGGAAATTGTCTGCATCAGGCGCTTTTCAGCACCACGCCTTCAAGTACGTTAGCGGCGTCTTCGGCCTTGTCGGTGGCGGTTTCCAGCACTTCATAAAGCTCTTTGAGCTTAATCAGGGAAATGGGATCGGTTTCCTTGTCGAACAGCACGCCGATGGCGGTGCGGGCCACGCTGTCCGCCTCGTTTTCCAGGCGGTTGATCTCCACGCAATATTCCAGAACTTTGTCCTGTTTTTCGAGGCCGGACACGGCATACAGCAACTGTTCTGACTGGCGCACCACAATGTCGGCAAGTTTCTCCGCGGCTTCCGGAGCGCTGGTGATCTTGTACATGGTCAGGCGAACTCCGGCGGCATAGACGTAATCGAGCACGTCATCGAGCGATGATGCCAGCCGGTAGATGTCCTCGCGGTCGAGTGGGGTGATGAATGTCTGGTTGAGCTTGGTGAGGATGTTATGAGTCATCTCGTCGCCGCGATGCTCAAGATCTTTCAATTTCTGGACGCGCTTCTCAATGTCTTTGAAATCGCCCAGCATTTCTTTGAGCAGTCGCGCGCCATCGCCAAGATTTTTGGCCATGTCGGCAAACATGACAAAGAATTTGTTATCTCGAGGGAGTAAGTGCACCATGCTGGTCCTGGGCTCCAGACAAAGAGTTAGCACAAAAGTCGAACAAGAAATATCGCATGCGTACTGCGATTAGGTCAAACCGTCTCGCGCGTCCGCCAGCGGGTGCGGGCACTCTGAAAAAGCCGCTTCAACATGCGTACTACCCAGCGGATCGTGAACACCACCAGCACCAGGCAAACGGCCACCACAATCGCGGCAATCACCGGATGTTTGGTTGCAAACCAGGTGAGACCCACGGCCGCTGCGTCCTCGGTAACGCTTAATGCCATGTTGGAAACCGGTTCAGGCGAGGGAGTTACTGCCGCCCGCACCGCGGTCTTGCCGCTGTGGGAAGCCAGCGCGATGAGTCCGCCCAGAGTAGTGGCGATGATCTGTTCTGCAGGAGAAAGCTGCTGGGTTGCGCCGTAAGAAATCAGCGCGGCCACCGGTACACGCACAAATGTGTGTGCGGCATTCCAGAACAGGTCAAAGACAGGGATCTTGTCGGCGACGAACTCCAGGGCAAACAGCGCGCCCGCGGCTACGATCACCGGCCACGATTCCAATGTATGCAGCGCCGGAGGAAGTTGCAGCGCCTGCGCGCGGGCCAGCAGTCCCAGGGTGAGCACCGTGGCATACACGTTCAGGCCGGCGGCAAAACTCGCGCCTACCACAATGGCCAGCAGTTCCTGTGGTTGAAACATCTTTGCCTCGCGACCTCCTTACAAAGGGTAATTGAAGTCAGCCCCGGCGTGGCGGAGCTACAGCCAATTTGACTTCAAGGAAGTGCCACAATTTTTGGGCAGAGCCGCGCTCTTCGGCCCAGAAATTCAAAGGCCGCCTCGGAAGGCGGCCTTTGAATAGAAAACCGTGTGTGGGCTGCTTACAGCGTTGATTCGATCTCGAATCCCCAAGCTTCGAGCAGAGGTTCAGGGATGTACTTGGAGTTCTTGTTACGCCGCGCCCATTCGCGCAGACGGGTAGAGCGAAGATACTGGTCGGGAGTAAGCTTGTACTCCTTCACAGCCTGCTCGAACGAAGTCACTATCGGGACAACCGGGCCAATCGGCTCAGGCTTGCCCCAGTTTGGATTACCGCGTCTTTTTGCCATATCTTAAATGTTACCTGCCTTTAGGGGGATAAGGTATCCTTAGGAGCCTTATGTATATGATTCCATTCGGCTGCCGCGGGATTCAGCTTTCACAATAATTAGGCCCTAATACTCCAGAGAGCACTAACACCCATATAAAAACCAGCTATTATACGGAATTTTGTAGACCCCGGCAATCATTAAGCTCCCATTTTTGTTAGATATATTCGGATCCTAACTTTACATCGTTAATATAATGATGGCGTGTACCGAATATATGGCGATTTCTTAGCATTTCTGTGGATTCCGAGGTAGAAATTCTCCCCTTTCCGGGTGGCAGGTTTTATCTGAGTAGTCACCTGAAATCGTGCCTGCTACACTGCACTTCTTGGCGCGTCTTTCTCTCATTCCGGCTTTCATCCTGGCCGTTTGCCTTCTGCCGGTTGCAAGCGGCGCCAGCAACTCGACTGTTGCCGCCCAAGACGTCCATCGCTTGCGCCTTTATCACACCCATACCAACGAACACATTGATATTGTGTACCGCAAAGGCGACCACTACCTGCCCGGCGCGGTCCGCCAGTTGAATTATTTCCTGCGCGACCACCGAACCGGTACGGTCCACCCGTACGATCCACAGGTCTTCGATCTGCTCAGCGATCTCACCGCCTCAGTAGGCGAACCAGATGCAGAGATTGACATCATCTGCGGCTACCGGACACCCAAAAGCAATGCCTTCCTGCGCCACCGTTCCCATGCCGTAGCCGAACACAGCCTGCACATGCAAGCCAAAGCAATTGATATCCGCCTGCCCGGAGTGGACACCGCCGAACTGCGCGATGCCGCCCTGGCGCTGCATCGCGGCGGAGTCGGCTATTACCAGCGCGAAGACTTCGTGCACGTGGATGTGGGCCGGGTACGGCGCTGGTAACATTTGATAATTGGGCAGATTGGTAGTTGGGGAATTATGGAATTGGGCAATTGAAAACGCCAAATCGTGCCTCGTCGGCAGTGATTTCCTTGTATGCGATACTGAATTATCCCGCGCCGGGATGGCGGAACTGGCAGACGCAGCGGACTTAAAATCCGCAGGGCTTAAACGGCTCGTGGGGGTTCGAGTCCCCCTCTCGGCACCATAGTATCCACCTGTTTTCAATCTTGATTAAATAGCGGAAGAAGATTATAAAGAATTTCCGCTGCCTGACCGCATGAAACGATGGTAAGCTCAAGCAGAAAGGAGAGACAGCTATGAATCAAGACAATCGAGTCCTTCAGCGCATCAACGCCCGCGAATTGACGCGGGACGAGGTAAACTGCATCGCCGGTGCGATTAACACGTTGACCGCTTTCTGTAGCGCTCCTCAACCGGCGTACCCCAACGGCGACAGCGACCACGAGGGCTGCCCCTACTAAGCTCAATCAATCCTCCACCAATGAACGGCAAAGCGCGGTCCGGCTTCGGACCGCGTAGGCCTCATCAGCAGGCAATCATCACGGAACTTGCCAATCGCAGCGAAATACCAACCACGGAGACACTGAAGCACGGAGAAAATTTGTTGGTGTAACCTGCAATGCGGGCCAGGTGCCCGGCTCGTTGAAGTATGGGTTGACGCGCTCCCGTGCGCCCACAGGTTGTGAGCAGATTGGTGGCCCTTGTCTTTAGAGAAACCAATTCCGTGTCTTTAGCAAAGCTAATGTCTATGCACGGAACCGGTGCTCGCATTCGGGATGCTTCAGTCGGTATTCGTCCAGGAGCGCCGTCCAGCGGGTGAGGAATCGGGCGGTGGTATTGGTGGTCTTTTCATAGGCAAAGTGGACCAGAGGCCGGAGATATAGGGCGATTTTTATCATCCGGGCGGCGCGGTGGATGCGCTCGGTTTCGCGCAGGAACTGGAGCATGAGCAATGCGTGCTCCGCATCAGTTGCGTGTTCTTCGGAACACTCGGTCACTTGCCGCTGGACATACTGCATCACGCGGATAAGATCGCGGGCAATGCTCATGCAAAGCCAGCGCAAATCTTCCCCCTGGCGCAAAGTAAGAAACGTCACGCGGGCAACAACACGATCGTTGGCGTCTTTGAAGTCCTCACGCGAGATTGAGCGTTCGCGGGCGATAGCGTCGAATATGAACGCCGCGAGAGTAAAGAGAGCAAGGGCAATGCAAGCGACAAGAACAAACGTGACGGGGATATCGGCTTGCGAGGGCGGGCATAACGGCCCGAATGGGCTTTGAATGTTGGCAAGATTCATCGGATCACCTTACGAATATCGGCGATGATCGCCCGATATGCAGTTAAGAGGCTTTGGTATGCGTTGAGTTCTTCATTGGTGAGCGGTTCGCGCTCGGGTTCTTTTCTTGCGAGGTAGCCAATCCAGAACGCGATCGCCGCTAAATAGGCGAAGTGTGGCAATGGGGTAATCCATCCGGGGCACATTTCACCGGTCGTTGCCTGGATTGCCGCTACGACGAGATTCACACTTGAATAGATCCCCAGGCCAAAGACGATGCCCCAGACGTGATGGCCCCGCCATTGGATGCCAAGATTCTTCGAGAATGACCACATGAAAAACAAGAGACCGCAGATAAGAAGCTGCGCGCTCCGGTCGAGCGTGAGGATGAGTCCGGTCATCGTATTCGTCGGGATGCTCGGCAGCATTACGAGCGCCACCGAAATCACGAAAAGCAAGAACGCAAGCAGCGCGAAGATCTGTACAGTGCGAAGGGAATAACGGATATGCGAACCGAAGATGTAGGCAAGAATTTCCAGGATGATGAACAGCGTTATCGTGTACTCAATCGAGATGGATATCCAATAACAATAGAAATAGGTATTCGGGTAGCGAAAAGCAATCAGAGGAATTGCAATTGCCCGCAGCAGATCGTAGATGACATAGCTTGAGAAAATCGGAAAGCGCTTATAGATACGCTTGCGGAATATGACAACCACAAGTATGGCTTCGAGGAAGATGCTGCCAAGCCAAGGGATGTATTGTCGCAAGTTCATGGAAACCGCCGTCCAAGATACTATAAGGAACGGCGGTTCGCCGGATATAAACGGCGATTCCTATTTTTGGAAACTGGGCTGGAAGGGACAATTCGAAGTATTACTTGGTGGCGTGCAGGGGGTCGGCAGACCACCCCCTCCAAAAGCAATCTGCTGGTTATCTTTCGCGGAAATCACGGAACACAGGCTCAAAATCCCTAAAGCGGCAACGGCAATGCGTAGTTTCATAGCTTCCTCCTGCCGGGAATTATCGCTTAACCTATGACGTTTTTAAACGGCAACTTCAAAACGGGGAATTTTACAGAATTTCTTCTTTTTAAAGATTTAATTTTATTATGCTTCTAAGTTCTCGCATTCCAGCGAAAGAGATGCATTTTGCACTGCCAACTTTATGCCGCCCCGGTGCGGGGCTCCCGGTTCTTTTGCTGACTTTCCGAGGGCTTACGCCGCCGGGCCAACATACGCCATGTTTCCGGGCGGACAGTTTCCAAGGCTCCCGCCGTTCGGCTACGTTGTAACGCGCTCTGTCGCTCAAGGTCGTGCCCTGATGCATGTCTCGCGTGACACATACAAACTTAAGTTCTCAGGCACGCTCTAACGCTCCGCATTTCTCACTTCACGTGCCCTGAAAAGGCCGCACTTTCACCAAACCGGCATTCAGCAACTGTGGAATGGCCTCTGAGCTTCTTACCCTGAAGTTCTGTTGGAACTAAGGGATCATACGTTCCTCTGTTTGCGGCAGAAGCGTTTGTGAAACTTAGCTTAAGGTGGTTATTCGCTGCCGGTGTGAAGATTCATTGATTTCAGGCACTTACGTTGTGTGTTGAAGTAAGGAAAACCCTTAGCTCCTACTAATCCCCGCTTTTGAGTTTTTGTTTATAGAAGGCGTAAAGCCATTGAAGCAGAGTTGAATGCTGCGTAGTCTCCATCGGTTGCAGGCGGGAAAAAAGCCGGCGACAAAGTCCCAAATCTTAAGTGGAGTAAATGCAGTGATGTTCCAAACAACCAGAATCAAGTGGGCGCTTCCCCTGGCGGCCTTGTTTTTCGTAGCTACGTCAGCATTTGCGGGCGTTACCGTAAGTTCCCCCACCCCTGGCGCGACCTCCGGTTCCCCTGTTCATTTCGTTGCATCGGCATCTTCCGGTCATCCGATCATCTCCATGCGTATTTACGTGGACAACAACAGCGTGTTTGTAACCAGCAGCGGGAGCCTGAATACCAGCATACCTATGTCCAGCGGGACCCACGGTGTGGTGGTGCAGGCATGGGATTCAGCAGGCGCGATCTATAAGTCTGCTGAAACCATTACGGTGAGCGGTTCCGCGCCCCCTCCATCATCTTCGGGCGTTTCCGTGAGTTCCCCCACACCTGGCACAACCTCCAGTTCCCCTGTTCATTTCGTTGCGTCGGCATCTTCCAGCCATCCAATTATCTCGATGCGTATTTACGTGGACAGTAACAGCGTGTTCGTAACCAGCAGCGGCAGCCTGAATACCAGCGTACCGATGTCCAGTGGGAGCCACAGTGTGGTGGTGCAGGCATGGGATTCAGCAGGCGGGATCTATAAATCTGCTGAGACCATTACGGTGAGCGGTTCCACGCGCTCCTCCTCCTCCGGGCACTCCTGTTCCCGGAACGGCGATCGTGAAATCGAGCATCCAGAAGATGACTGGATGGTCAAGCTGCACTACCTGCGCAGGCGCAGGCGGCAATGGCCCTTCGGCGAGCTTCAGTTATCAGCAATTTGTGGGTTCTCCGAGCCTGAGTGGCGGCTCCATGAGATTCAACATCAGCGGACGCACTCCGTATTCTGACGCTCTGTGGTGGAGGCAACTGGGCGGCAATAACGGCGCGACCCACTTCGTGTATGACCTGGACTTCTACATGACAGCCCCTCAGCTATCGCAGGCCCTGGAGTTCGACGTGAACCAGTCCAATACCGTCCGCAAGTTCATCTTCGGAACCGAGTGCAGTATCGGACGCAAGGAGTGGGACGTATGGAACACGGCGGGACATGCCTGGGTGCGCACCGGCGTCCCATGTACCCCTCCCGCGGCCTTCAAATGGCACCATTTGACCTGGGAGTTTTATCGCGACGGCACTATGACCCACTTTGTCGCTGTGACCATGGACGGCGTGAAGCATTACATCAACCGCGCCTACAATGCACAAAGTTCAGGCGCAACTGAAGTCAATGTTGCGTTCCAGATGGACGGCGACTATGCAATGCACGCGTATAGCACCTGGCTCGACAACGTGACTCTGCGGTACTGGTAGACCTGTTCCCGTTGCTCCGCTTGCTTTCCCGAATGCGCGACAAACGTGCATTCGGGAAGCTGCGTGACTGAAGGTTATTTTCATTTGTCCTGCCGATTGGCAGTCTATCTCGACCAACCTGGCAGTCAGTCAGGCTGTTCTCATCGATTTCACAAACTCCACCAGGCTTCTCACCGCAATGCCCGACGGCCCTTTGGCGATCCAGCTTTTGTCGTTGTCTATCCAGGCCGTGCCGGCGATGTCGAGATGAATCCACGGCGTGTCTTCGACAAACTCTTTCAGGAACATGGCGGCGGTGATTGCTCCGCCGTAGCGTCCGCCGGTGTTCATGATGTCGGCGATGTTGGAGCGGATCCGGTCGAAGTACTCGGCATCCAGCGGCAGCCGCCAGAATCTTCTCGCCGAGCGCTCCAGCGACTTGCTGAAATGCTCGTAGATCTCATCGTCGTTGGCAAACGCTCCGGCGTTCACACCCCCAGCGCCACCACGCATGCGCCCGTCAGGGTGGCGGCATCAATCAAATGCGTGCAGCCCAGCGTGCGCGCGTAATGCAGGCCGTCGGCCAGCACCAGACGGCCTTCCGCATCGGTGTTGATGATCTCAATGGCCTTGCCGGACATGGCAATCTGTACATCTCCGGGCTTTTGCGCCTTGCCGCTGCGGCATGTTCTCAGTGGCGCACACAATGGCAGATGACCTTCACTTTGGGCTTGAGCAGCGCAATGGCGCGCATGGCGCCGATCATGGCCGCGCCTCCGGCCATGTCATACTTCATCTTCTCCATGCCATCCGCCGGCTTGATGGAGATACCGCCGGTATCAAAAGTAATTCCTTTGCCGATGAGGCCGAGCACCGGCTTTTGCGGCGCTCCTTCAGGCTCGTAACGAATCACGATCAGGCGAGGCTCTTCGTCCGAGCCCTGGGCCACGCTCCAGAACGCGCCCATCTTCAGTTCTTTGATTTTGTCCGGCCCCATCAATTCGCATTTCAGGCCCACGCTCTCGCACATCTTCTTCGCCCGTTCGGCAAACATGATCGGCGTAAGGTGGTTGCCGGGCTCGTTCACCAGTTCACGGGTAAAGTTCTGCGATTCGCCGATAATGCGTCCCTGGTCGAGCAGCTTCTGAAGCTGTCCCTGATCAGAACCTGTGGCGCCACCACGGTAACGTCTTTCATGCGCAGGTCTTTGCGGTCGCTGCGATAGATGTCGGGATCGAAGTTGGCGATGAATGCGCCTTCCACAACCGAACGCATGGCATCGTCTGCGCCTGTGCTCAGCTCCGGCAAAAGATGGCGCAGCTTTTGATCATGCGGTCTTCAGATAGCGAATGGCGTGCGCCGGCAGCCTTACGCGCTTCCGGTATGGCTGAACGTTTTGACCTTGCCTGCGCCACAACCAGCAGCCGTTTGGCTTTCAGCCCCTGGGGGCGGTGGAGCATCACGGTTTCCAGCGGCTTGCCGGTGACTTCGCCGTGAAGAGACCAGTTCGGCAGATGGCCTTTTCCGTGGCCGAATCTTTGAACGCCAGGCGGGGCTCGTTCTTTTGCTTATCGCCATGATCCGTGACAATAACGACCAGACATTCTGTTTCTATATCTGCAGGATTTCCAATAATAAGTTTTGTGTCCATTTTTTATTCGCTCGAATGTTTCCTTAACTCTTCATATAATCTCGTGAATACCGTTTTCGCAGCCCTAGCTTTTTCTCGATCGAGCAATGGCCTCGCGCGCTTCCTGGTCGGCGGTGCGGCGGCGTTCGGTTTCACGTTTGTCCCAGCTCTGCTTGCCTTTGGCCAGCGCGATTTCACATTTGATTCTTCCATTCTTGAATACATGCGCGTGGGAACCAGGGTGTAGCCGCGCTGCTGGCTCTTGCCCAGGAGTTTGCGCAACTGCTCTTTGTGTACCAGCAGCTTGCGGGTGCGCAACGGAGCGTGATGGGCATAGCCCGCGTTTTCGTATGCCCCGATGTGGGCGTTTAACAGCCACAGTTCATTGTCTTTCACAAGGGCATAGGCGTCTTTCAGATTGGCCCGGCCGGCGCGCACCGATTTGACCTCTGAGCCGGTGAGCATGACGCCGGTTTCCAGCCTGTCTTCAAGAAAATAGTTGTGGCCCGCGGAGCGATTCACCGTAGCGTCACGTTCGCCTGAGGCGACTGGATCACGCTTTACATTCTTCGGCTTATTGGGCTCGGTTTGGTGAACAGTAGGGCGGGCCATAACGAAGGTAACAGGCACTTTCTGCCATGTTCGGCAAACTTTTTATGCTAGCACAGCGCAAATGTTCCCACTATGACCGTTCTTTGTGGGAGCCGTAGACAATGGAGTGTATAATCCAACTTTTCCCAACCTTTAAGGCCGCATTTTACGGCGAGGGAGTATATCGCCTTACGAGGTTTTTTAGTCCAGCGCATCGGGGTCAGCAAGGGGCGTAATGAAAGTTTTAGCGAAAACGGCAGTTTTTCTAATCCTGCTTTCGTCGGTCGCGGCCGGCGAATCTGCGCGCTCGATCTTCAATAAAGCCGTAAAAGCAGAGGCAAACCAGGATTACGAGACCGCTTACGAGTTCTACAAGCAACTATACGACAAGCATCCTGATGACATGAAATATCAGGTGCCTTACGAGCGCACGCGCTTTCTGGCGGCGGCTTCCAAGGTAAGGCGCGGGCAGAAGTTGCGCGACGCCGGCAAACTGAATGAAGCGCTCGACCTCTTCATGCGCGCTGCGGCCATCGATCCCAGCAACGATCTGGCGGTTCAGGAAGCCCGCCGTACCCAAGCCATGATTAAGGCGCAGGAAGGCAGCGGCGGTGGGGCAACGGGCCTCCACAAGCCCAGGAAGAGGACTCCCTGCATAAGCGACTTGAGGCTGCAGGAGGACCGGTAGAACTAGGTACCCTTTCCGGCGTCCCCCTCCAAGCCCTTCACTCCACAGCAGATTCCAAGCAAATCTATGAAACCATCGGCAAGCTGGCCGGGATCAATGTGTTGTTCGATCCTGATTACACCTCGCGCCGTCTTTCGGTGGACCTTCAAGGCATTACCATTCAGCAGGCATTGGACATCGTGGCGCTGGAGTCGCGCACTTTCTGGCGTCCGGTAACGCCGAACACCATCTTTGTAGCGGCTGATACCCAGACCAAGCGCCGCGAACTCGAACAGAACGTAATCAAGACTTTTTACCTCGGCAACGTGGCCACGCCCACCGATTTACAGGACGTGGTTAACGCCATCCGCACTATTCTGGAAGTACAGCGCATCCAGCAGATTCCTTCGCAGAACGCCATCGTAGTGCGTGGCACGCCCGACCAGTTGGCGCTCGCGCAGAAGATGATTGACGATATTGATAAGTCGAAACCTGAGGTAGTGGTGGATGTGGTAGTGGCCCAGGTGAGACGCGATAAGGTGCGGCAAATGGGTATTCTGCCGCCGCAGAACGCCACCGTCGCATTGCAGGGCTCCAATGCGACTACCACTCCGGCGACAAGTGGCGGAACGACCACAACCACTACAACCGGTGGCGGCCTCAACTTCAACAACCTTCAGCACCTGAATTCCACCAATTACGCCGTGACCATTGATCCGCTGCATGCGGAATTATTGTTCAGCGATTCCAACACCAAAATTCTTGAGAATCCCCGCCTGCGCGCGGCAGACGGTATTAAAGCCAGCCTCAAGATCGGTGACCGAATCCCGATTGCTACCGGTTCGTTCGGAACTCCGCTGGGCGTAGGCACAGGCGTGGGCGCGCTGGGCGTGAACACCCAGTTCCAGTACCTTGATGTCGGCGTGAATATTGACATTACTCCCCACGTGCATCCTGACGGCGAAGTCAGCCTGAAAGTCGCCATGGAAATCTCGAACCAGACCGGCACCGCCAACATTGGCGGCATCAGCCAGCCCATCATCAGCCGCCGCTTGGTTGACCACGAAATCCGCCTGAAAGATGGCGAGATGAACATGCTTGGCGGAATTCTGGAAGACCAGATCACCAACAATGCCGGCGGCACGCCGGGGCTGGGCCAGATTCCGATATTGAAATATCTCTTCTCGCAAAACGATAAAGAGCGCCATACCAACGAGGTGATCTTCCTGCTGATACCGCATATCGTGCGCGGCCAGGAGCTTTCACCGCTGAATCGCCGCGAATATGACGTGGGTACGGGCGTAGGTATTGATCTCCGCAAGATGGATAAAGGCGGCGCCAAGCCTGAGCCGCTGACTCGCGGACAAAATGCCGTGCCCTCTACGAATCCTGCGGGAACTGGTGCAGCCAACGCGAATCCAGCGGCGCCCGCCCCGGCCACAAACCCCGCAGCGGGACGGCCAACTACTCCGGGAGTCGCGCAGACGACGTCTCCAGCGCAGCCACCGCAGCAGACTCCAGCGCAACCGCAACAAGCGACTGATCAGCCGGCGCAGCAGACACAGGCGCAAACGCAATCACCGCCCACGCAGCCCGGACCTGTGCAGCAAAATCCCGGCGCTCCGGCTGCTGCAAACGCTGCGCCATCGGCGGAATGGCACTCAAAACTCCGATGGCAGCGGACAACCGGCAGCGACCAAGCCTTCCCCCGGAACTCCTGCCGGGCCGGTGAATCTGCGTCTGGATCCGGCAACGCTTTCGCCGGGGCAGGGCAGCTCATTCGCAATCAACGTAGCATTGGCCGGAGGCCAGGACGTGGCTTCTGTGCCTATTCAGATCACCTACGATCCCAAGGTGGTGCAGTTCGTGAACGTCTCCAACGGAGACTTTCTGGGCAAAGACGGACAGCCAGTAGCCCTGGTTCATCGCGACGATCCTAAGACCGGCTCGTTGCAGGTAACCGCGCAGCGTCCACCGGGTACCCTGGGTGTTTCCGGAAATGGCATCGTGTTTAACCTGATGTTTATGGCCAAGGCCAAAGGCACGGGAGTGATTGCCATAACCACGCCCGGCGCCCGCAACAGCCAAAACCAGCCGCTTCAGGTTATGGGTTCGCAGGCCGCCGTAAGTGTGCAGTAATGACCGGGGATTTATTAAAATAGAAGGAATGACGAGGTCCCGGACACAACGCGGCGTAACCCTGCTGGAACTGATCATCGCCATCACCATCATTTTGATCCTGATGGGAGCGGCGGTGCCGGTAGTGCGGCTCTCGGTGAAGCGGGAAAAAGAAACCGTGTTGCGGCGCGAATTGTGGGAAATGCGGTCGGCCATTGATCGCTACAAAGACGCTGCCGATAGAAATTCGTTTCAGGTGAAGGTAGGCAGCGATGGCTATCCACCCGACCTGGACAAGCTGGTCAAGGGCGAAGATGTTCAGGGCAAGAAATTGCGGTTCCTGCGCCGGATTCCAGTAGATCCCATGACCGGAAACACCGAATGGGGGCTGCGTTCCAGCCAGGACGATCCGACCTCCGATTCATGGGGCGGACAGAATGTCTTTGACGTTTACAGCAAATCGAATGGCACCGCCATTGACGGCACCAAGTACAAGGATTGGTAAAGAAGGAAGGACCGGGTAAGACAATGATTCAGGCAGGAAAAACACGGCGCTTGCAGCGCGGCTTCACCATGATCGAGATGATCATTGTGGTTTCCATCGTGCTGATTCTTACCTCCATTGCCATTCCTATTTACACCACGCACGTGCTTCATGCTCGCGAAGCCGTGCTGCGCGAAGACTTGTACAGCATGCGCAACGCCATTGATCAGTACACTCAGGACAAAGACAAAGCCCCTCAATCGCTCGATGACCTGGTCAGCGCGGGCTATCTGCACGCCGTTCCTAAAGACCCAATCACCGGGTCGAACGACACATGGCAGACCGTGACCGACGACACCATCGCCAATCCCGATCAGACCGAAACCGGCATCACCGACGTTCATAGCGGTTCGAATAATACGGGAAGCGACGGCACTGCTTATAACACCTGGTGATTGCTTTTCGCTATATCCCGAGCAAAGCGAGGGAACCCTACTTTCTACGACACTCTATAAGTTGATCGCATAGCCGCAGCGATGACTATGCCGATTCAACTCCTCTGGCGCTAAGCGCAGTTGCGAATCCTTCTGACTACTCAATTGCGCACATTACGGACCCTGAAATGGTGGTCTTCTACCGGGACAAAGCAAACTATTTAACTCTCTGCACCCACCCTCCATTATTCCCCGGCTTTTGCCGAAGCTTTTTCCGCCGCTGGAGGAGCATCCACAGTGCCCAGACTCGGTTGCCGTCCGGTAGTATTCAGCACTTCGCGGGTCACTCGATCATCAATTTCGGCCGCGCTTTCCACCTCAACCGGATACCGCACGATCACCTGTACCCCGGTTTCAGAAAGACGCAGGCGGCTTTCAGGACGCAGTGAATTCACCGGAACGTCGCCCAGCGCGCGTTCCATGCTGCGGTGCTGGGATTCCATTTTTTCCTGGTAGTCGGCAAAGATTTTGTTTACTGCTTGCAGCATTCGCATTTCTACGTCGTGGTAATCGCTGTTGAGGTTGAGAGCCAGCGAGACCTCATGCCATGAAAAGCTGGTGCCCGGAATCTGTTTGAAAATTCCTCCCTGGGGTTGAAAGACCACGGCGTTCGAGAAGGCCACCACACGCCCGGTCTGCCGCTGGCCGGTGCCGCTGGTTACCTCGATGATGTGCAGGCGCACCAGGCCGATGTCAATCACGTCTCCAGTAACGCCTGAAACTTGAATACGGTCGCCTACGCGCACGCCGAATTTCCCGATCAGGAAAAAGTAACCAACCACCGAAAGAATTAGGTTCTGCAGGGCGACCGCGAGTCCGGCGGTAAGCAGTCCGGCAAACGTGGTCACCGAGCTAAGCCCATTCGCGAAGGCCACCACCACGATCACGATCATCAGCGGCCAGATCACGATGCGGCGAAGCAGAAGAAATTGGTGCCTGCGCCGGCGGTCGGTAACGTAGCGAAACGTCACCCGCCGCCATACTTCCGATGCGCCGAGGATCAGGCCGAGCACCAGAATGAGAATGCCTAATCGCATTAACAGGCTCTTCATCTCGGTGGAGTAATGTCCATGCACGTCTTCGCGCCAGTTCAACGCGTTGCGCTTATAAACGTCGAGCAGGATGTTCTGTTTCGACAGCGGCAGCAGGGCCTGCGAAAGCTGCTTGAATTGTGCCGTCAGACCGTCCACTTCTTTGCGCTGCTGTGCCAGCACTGCCGGATCTTCGGAATCAGGCTGCGCGGCTAGCTCATCACCGCGTCGCGAGAGTTCGCGGATGCTGGTGACGACGGGCGTCCTGAGATTTTTTGACGATTGTGAGAGCGTGTTGGTCAGCGCCAGCGAAGTATCGAGCAGGCCCAGCTTGCGCTTCAGATCGAGCACATCGGTGATCAGCGCGATGATGCTCGAAGGCTCGGTCTTGCGCGAGTCTCCGTTGGTAATGGCCGGAGGAGGCGCGGAAGCCGGAGTTCTGGGTGGCCGGCTTTCCAGCATCATTGGAGAGCGCTGGAATGCTGTGCGAGAGTTCTTCGATCGCTGATTGCAATTCCCCCTGTCCGCTGCTGCCGGAAGTTGCGTTTGTGGCAAATTGCAGCATGGTTTGTACGGCATCTTTGCGGACGTTGGCCAGTTGCAATTCGCTTTCGGTCTCGGCAATTCCCGATTCCAGCACTGTGCGTTTGCGGCCGCTGGCCGTAGCGAGCTTTTGTTTTTGTCCGTCTAACTCCTGCTGAAGCAGGGCGACACGCTGGTTGGCCTTGGCAGCCAGATCAACCAAGCCCTGGTTCTGAGGATTGACTGCCTGTGCCTGGGTTGCTGCTGCACTGTCGCCAGAATGGCTGCCAAGCCATTGAGCCTGTACCCGCGCGTACTCGAATGACAGCCGCGCAACCTGATCGGCAATTTGGCGATTGTCATTGAGGAAGACAGCATCATTGGGTTCGTCTACCAGTTCCTGCTGGGTTGCAAGCTGGTGATACCAGACGACTGTCTGGTTCAGGTAGGCAATCACATCCTGAGGACGGTTGCCAGTCTGCGGAGCAGAGAACAGCGCTCCCACGGAAACCAGTATTGCTGCGGCAACGAGGATCATGCGCAGCGCAAAGCGCTGTTGCTTACTAAAATAGCGATGCTTAAGATTGTGAAACAAAGGCATGACAGCATTGTCCCAAATTCTGAGCAAAACACCATAAGCTTAAATGCCGATTACTTTTTCTTGAGCCTTGAGAGAAGAAAGGGAACTCCGCCGGTTGCCAGGCTGCATCCCTGCAATAAACGTATGGTGGAAAAGCAGAGAGTCATCCTGCCCCTCACTCTTCTGCTATAAAAAGAATCGGAACCAATACTCTTGAAACCTTCCTCACAGCCACTCACGCCGGCCATGCTGTGGACCATGGCAGTCGCTTCAGGAGTGGCCGTGGCCAACCTGTATTACAACCAGCCCATGCTGGCGGACATGGCGCGTGCCTTCCATACAACGCCCCGCGTCGATAGGTCTGGTGGCTACATGCACGCAGATCGGTTATGGCGTGGGCATGCCCGTCTTCGTCCCTTTAGGAGATTTCGTCGAACGGCGCGGTCTGGTGGTTGGCCTGTTTATCTGTGTGGCCTGCGCCCTGGCGGGTGCCGCCATGGCCCCGAATTTGATGCTGATGCTGATCGCCAGCTTCATGATCGGCCTGACCACGGTAATTACCCAGATCCTTATCCCTTTGGCGGCCGAACTTTCCAGCAGGGAAGAGCAGGGCCGCACCATCGGTTTCATCATGAGTGGAGCGCTGCTGGGCATTCTGCTGGCGCGCACCTTGAGCGGCGTGGTGGCGCACCATTTCGGCTGGCGCACCATGTACTGGATTGCTTCGGAGTAGCGCTGCTGTTTGCCGCGCTGCTTTATGCCGAACTGCCGCCGGTTCCAGCGCGTCCGCAGGGCAGCTACACCGACTTGATTCGCTCGATTTTGAGAATGGCCGCGGAAATTCCCAAGCTGCGCCAGGTTTCGATTGTCGGCGCGTTGATCTTTGCCACGTTCAGCGTTTTCTGGACCACGCTGGTCTTTCTGCTGGAACGGCCTCCCTATCACTATGGCAGCCAGGCGGCGGGGCTGTTCGGCATTGATCGGCGCGGTGGGCGCTTTCGTCGCGCCGCTGGCGGGCAGATGGTCCGACAGTCGCAGCCCCCGCTTTGTGGTTGGAATCGCCATCAGTCTGGTGATGGTCTCCTACCTGGCGTTTTGGGCCGTGGGCTTGCATATCTGGGGACTGGTGCTGGGAGTGATTGTGCTCGATGCAGGCGTGCAGGCCGCGCAGGTCGGCAATCAAAGCCGCGTGCTGGCGCTGCGTCCTGACGCGCGCAGCCGGGTGAATACGGTCTACATGATCACATATTTCACGGAGGTTCTCTGGGATCATTGCTGGGCGCATGGAGTTGGAGCCGGTGGCACTGGAATGGAGTGTGCGCCACTGGCATCGCTTTGATTATCCGGCGGCGATTGTGTATCTCTCCCGCGGACCTGAGAGACCTGCGGTTTCAGCTAGCTAGCTCCTAGCCGCTAGCCTCTAGCTTTTTTGCTCTTGCCGTTTAGCTAACGAGAAAGCCTCAGCAGAGGGCCAGATGGTCAGTCATATTGGTGCCTTAGAGAGTGTGTGAGTTAGGGTTGGTTGCGTTGACGCGACGTGTAAAAGGGCATGACTTTCAGTCGTGCCCCAAAGGCCGTATAGGATATTGGGTTTGAAGCCCAATATTTATAGCGCTTTTCGGCACGACTAAAACAACTTGCGGAAAAACGCAAAATCTCACGAAGATGCAAAAATGAAATCGCGTTTAAATGCCCCAGGACCGATCGGCAAGCCATACTTGATAATTTTCTATCACTAAAATAGAGCCGATTTTTTCTAAAAATTTGTTTTTCCGCAAGTTGTAAAGTCGTGCCCTGTTACATGTCTCGTGGGCAAATGCCAAGGTTCAGTTCTCACACACCCTCTTCAGCTCTTGCAAAACTCACGGTCCCAAAGAATTTAAGCGATAGTAGCGCAGAGCACAGATTCAGAAAATGCCGTGACCGGCAAAATGCCAATCAGATTCAGCAAACAGCAGAGATCGTAAACGAATTAACAGAGCGGTTGCCGATACTTCGAACCAGCAGCTACGCAGAATATTTGCGGAAGGTCAGATAGACTCAATAGAAGGTTAAAGTCAGCTCTGCTCAGCAGCTCGGCCTTTTCTATTTTGTTCCAAACATTGAGGGAGATCTAGCAATGAATTCCACCAGTCATGCAAAAGCGACAACCATGCCGGCCAACGGCTATGCGGCCACTTCGGCCCAGGCAGCGCTCGCTCCATTTCAGTTTCAACGCCGCCAGCCTGGGACGCTCGACGTGCAGATTGAAATACTTTTTTGCGGCGTATGCCACTCCGATCTGCATACGGTCCGCAATGAATGGCAGAACACGGTCTATCCGGTCATTCCCGGGCACGAAATTGTCGGGCGTGTCACGGCCGTGGGCTCATCGGTCAAAAAATTCAAGCAAGGCCAGCTGGCCGGCGGTGGGCTGCATGGTGGATTCCTGCCGCACCTGCCCCAACTGCAAAGACGGGCTGGAGCAGTTTTGCGACCCATGGCTTCACCGGCACCTACAACAGCGAAGACAAGCACCTGGGCGGGCATGACCTATGGCGGCTATTCGAACACCATCGTAGTGGACGAGCATTTCGTGCTGCACGTCCCGGAAAATCTCGATCCTGCGGCGGTCGCGCCGCTGTTGTGCGCCGGCATTACCACCTACTCTCCGCTGCGTCATTGGAAGGTCGGCAAAGGGCAGAAGGTGGGCATCGTTGGCCTTGGCGGACTGGGCCATATGGGCGTGAAGTTTGCCAATGCGCTTGGGCGCCCATGTGGTGCTGTTTACTACGTCGCCGAACAAGAAGAAGGATGCGCAGCGGCTGGGCGCGCAGGACGTGGTGGTATCGAAAAATCCGGACGAGATGAACAGCCATTTGAACAGCTTCGATTTCATTCTCGACACGGTTTCCGCTCCTCATGACGTAGATGCTTACCTGAACCTGCTGCGGCGTGATGGAACCATGACGCTGGTGGGAGCGCCGGAAAAACCGCCCACGGTAACGCCTTTCAGCCTGATCTTCAAACGGCGGAGTTTCGCCGGGTCACTGATTGGCGGCATTGCAGAAACCCAGGAGATGCTGGATTTCTGCGCCAAACATAATCTCACCGCCGATATAGAGATGATTCCGATTCAGAAAATCAATGAGGCTTATGAGCGCATGCTGCGAAGCGACGTGAAGTACCGCTTCGTGATTGATATGTCGTCACTGGGCAAATGATTCATTCGGAATGCGATCACAGCCTTCCGCAGCCTGGTGGGTTCAAACGGTTTTGAGTTCTGCCAAACGGGCTACAAGCTGGTCCATGCAGTTGTGGCCTTTTTGGAATGTGGCATCGAACGGGCTGTGAGAATCAGGAGAGTAGAGAAAGCCTGAATACAGAAAAATCGGCAGATGCGGCCAGCGCCGCCTGATCTGGCGGGCGAGATCTTCACCGGTCATTTCCGGCATGTGGTAGTCCACCACAATCGCATCAGGAAATGAATATTCGATCAGGGCGAGGGCATCAGATGCGGACTGTGCGATCAGCGTGCTGAACCCCTCAAGCCGAAGCGTCTGCTCGGCCAGCGTGAGGAAAAATAGATCGTCATCTACCCACAACACTGTGGGCCTGCCTGCTGCTGCAACATCGTTCGGAAAATCTTCGACCGGTTCTTCTATAAGTGGCGCCCGGTAATCCTCCACGCGATAGGAGAGCGGGATACGGATGTCGAACTGATGAATCATTGCTGCCTCCTTATAATTTCTTTCGTATATGCAACTTGAACGGATGCGCGCCGCGATATTGCATGGAAACTTGTAAAGGCGGCGAAAAGTTTTGTTTGATCACGGATTACGAGAAAGCACGGAGACAGCTTAGGCGTTTTACCGCAGAGGTGGTTGATGCGCAGACAGTCAGGGGCATTCAGACCATTGCGACCGCGTTCAGGACTGGAATGCGGAGCGATCAAAATCGTCAGCGCAAATCAAACACAATCTCTTGTGGCGTTTCAGCGCCTCTTCCGCATCGCTTTTTTCAGCGGCCAAAGTTTCCAGATGCAGACGGTCTGATTCGTTGCGTGCAGATCTCGAGAAGTACTGAAGCAGCGTGGATTTGAATACATGATCCGACGCCACAGCGCGCTCCCGGATTTGCACGCCGCGCGGGCAAAGTTGTTTCACACCATCAACCTCTTTTTTCCTTCTATTTATGTCATTGCAGGTCAGGAGTCCAGAGTGAATGATGGAGTTTTACAGTAAATTTACGAAGCAGAGCAAAGATGAGAATTTTCTTAGAGCAACAAAAACCTTCACCGCAGAGGCCGCTGAGAGCGCAGAGAATTATTTTGGAATTGCTTGCTCATAATTATGTGACATTGCTATTGCATTTCATCTCATGTGAGCAAGAAGCGATCATACAGGTATCAGGGCACGAGTTTGCTCGTGTCGAACATTTGGCACATACCTATTAATTCTTCTCGCCGGTCAATGACGTTTCTCTGGGCTCAACGGATGCATCATGCTGTTCAGCAAATGTAGCGGCGAGGGCTTCTTCGCAGGTGTAATGCATCACTTTGCGATAGTCCTCGCCGAGAAAGATGCGCAGGCGGGCGGTGTCCACGAGTGAGGAACCCAGGAGATAGGGAAGCGCTTCGGGCGGAACATCAGACACACCGAGATTCCAGAGAAAGCGCAGCAGCATGCGGCTGGCACTGCGTCCAGGGGCGCGCTTGATTTCGCATTGAGCGATCCCCGCAGCCACGCCGAGCGTAACCGGATCCCCCTTTCCGGCAACGTTCAAAATCGTGAGTGGCGGGTCGGTTTGCCGCCGCCGAAGAATAGCGGCAATCAGGCGTGCGGCATCGTCCACATGGACGCATTGAAATTTGTGCTGCAAATATTCACCGTTTGAAGGCAGCACCAGAGGAAAGCGGGTCCCGCGCCGGCGTAGCCGCGCTGCAAGGCGTCCGTCACCCACAGGGCGTCCGCGGAGCGCGCTGAGAAAAATATTCTGCGCGCCGGGCCCGGAAAAGGGTTGCAGCCGCAGAATATAGGTTTTGCACTTCATGTTTTTGGTGCGCGCCTGCACGGTCACATCGGTTTCCCGTTTATGCGCCGCATACACCAGCGGATTGGGTTGCAGCGGCGCATCTTCTTCTACCGGTTTCGAAAGATTGGGGCCGTACAGCAGAGCGGTGCTGGGAAATACAAAACGATGCACGCCACCCAGCATGCGATTGTGTTCGGCAATGGCTTCGAGCACGCGGCCTGTGCCGGCAACGTTCACATGCCACATCTTCTCGCGATCGAAGGTGCGGGAATGGAGCGGATCGCCTACGAAAGCAAGGTGCGCCACTCCTTCCGGACGGTAACGCCGCAGCAATTCCAACAGTTGATCGCAGGAGCGCTCTTCACCGAGATCCACCTTTTCGAAGGACGCCAGCCGCGCCGGCCCTTCAGGCACACGGGTATCTACGCCGATCACATCAAAATCGGGCAGGAACTCAAGCACCCGGAGTCCCAGATTTCCTGAGACTCCGGTGATGAGAATGGTCGGCTTCTCCGCCATACTTTTATTGAGGAGGCGCCTTCGGCACAGATTTTTTCGTTGCCGGCCCAGCGCCCGTGGACGTTGCCGGCGGTTTTGTCGCAGGAGTACCGGCGGAAGGAGTTGCGCCCGGGCCATTTGCGGGGACAGGAGTCGGCGGACCAAAATATTGATCGTTGAAGTCGGCGTGCAAAGACCCGGCGATGGACTTGGTTTCTCCTTCCATGCTCTGGCGGAAAAGTTCCCGCGAGATCTCGTCTTTCATCTGGGCCAGCGGAACCGTTTGCCGGCTTTCCAGTTTATAGATGATGAAGCCGGAAGGCTCGGTTTCCACTTTGGATATCTGACCCGGCTTCATCGCAAAAAGTTCGTCTTCTTCCGCCGGTAAAAGCATGCCTTTGCGCCGGGTTCCGGCGTCAGTGGTGGGCGGAGCCGCGGTCAAGCCGAGGGCAGTATAAGCTTCCTTCTGCAAGGTCTCGAGGCTCTCGCCTTTCACGGCGCGTTCGCGCATGGCGTTCGCGGTGTCGAGGGCCTTCTTCTCGAATGCGTCCTTGTCCTGTCCGTTGGGATTGGTTTTGGGAATGAAGATTCTACCCAGCTTCACCTCTTCATATTTCGAGGCGTTCTTGTCATAAAAGGCCTGGATTTCCGATTGCGGAGGGTTGCGGTGTTTCTCTTCCAGCGTATGGCGATAGATTTCCGCCAGATTGCGCATCCGCGTCAGCTTCATGAGCTCCTGAAACTTAGGATCATTGGCCACCCCTGCTTTTTCGGCAGCTTGCGCAAATGCCATCAGGTCAATATAAGCCTGGGCCAGATTGCGGCGCATGGTGGGCGGTATTGGCTGGTTGTTGGTGTTTACCGCCTCCAGCAATTTGTCAAACTGATCTTTGGTGACAATCGTCGTGCAGGAATTCGGGTCGCTGCTCTTTTGCCCGGCAGCGCAAGCCCCATGAATCGTAAGCACAGGCGCATTGAGAGGCACAGCCGCGGCTGCCGGTGTTTCAGGCGCCTTCTGCTGAATGGTGGGCAGGGTCTGTGGACCCTGTGAATGGCGCGGGGCAGGCGTGGGGGTCGGGGTTGCCGGAGGCGTGCTCTGAGTTTGGGCCAGCGCAACGCTGGCGGCCAGCATAAAGCTGAGTAGATTTCGGATCATCTTGGAATACCTTCCTAAAATGGATGATAACGGAGTTGGGGGAAGACAGCCATCGTAACATAAGTAATCCTCTGGTAAGGTCTGTTGGAAACTGGGTAGTGTCCTGAAAGCGCACTTTCAGGACACTACCGAAACTTGAGAGAATAAAGTGTGTCCGCCACAGAGGTTAATTCGCTGCTGGAAAGCATGCGTTCTGAAAAGCGCACGGTCGCGCTGAACTCACTGCTTTCGGCAGTGGCCATTACCATTTTGAAACTGGTAGTCGGCCTTTCCACCCGGAGCCTGGGAATTCTCTCTGAGGCGGCCCACTCCGGCCTGGACCTGGTGGCGGCATTCATCACCCTGCTCTCTGTACGGGTTTCCGATAAGCCGGCGGATGCGGAACATCAGTATGGCCACGGAAAGGTCGAAAACTTCTCGGCCTTCGTGGAAACGACCCTGCTGCTGCTGACCTGCATCGGCATCGTATGGGAAGCTTCGCGCCGCCTGCTGGGCTATCATTCCGTCCATATCGAACCCAGCGCAGCCGCATTCGCCGTGCTGTTGATCTCCATGGCGGTGGACTGGTGGCGCTCTCGCAAGCTGAAGCGCATCGCCCGCAAGTATGACAGCCAGGCGCTGGAGGCCGATGCGCTGCATTTCAGTACTGACATTTTTTCCAGCGGCATCGTCGCCGTGGGTCTGGCGCTGGTGTGGGCCGGCAGATACTGGCGCCATCCGCTGCTGGTTAAAGCGGACGCCATTGCCGCGCTGGTGGTTTCGGGGGTCATTGTTTATGTGAGCTGGCGGCTGGCCCGGCAAACCATTGACGCCTTGCTGGATGCGGCCCCTGCGGGCTACCGCGCTCGCATCATGGATGCCACACTGAAAATTCATGGCGTTATCGAAGTCGAGCGCGTGCGCATACGGCGCGCCGGGAACCGCTACTTTGCCGACCTCACGGTCGGGCTCGCCCGCAATGTGACCTTCCAGCGTTCAGGCCAGGTGGTGGCCGATATATCGGCTGCGGTACGCGGAATCCTGCCGGACGCTGATGTGGTCATCCACTCGGTGCCGCGGGAAACCGGCGAAGAAAACATTTTCGATCGCATTCGCGCTGTGGCGGCCCGAAATAACTTCAGCGTTCACGATGTAAGCGTGCAGGACCTGGGCGCCAGCCTGCATGTGGAGCAGCATCTGGAATTGGACGAAAATCTCAGCCTCAAAAATGCCCACGATCTGGTCACCCGCGTGGAAGCCGAGATGCGCAGCGAGGTGCCGGAAATTTCTACCATCTTGACTCATATTGAAAGCGAGCCGGCGACCATAGAGCCGGTCAATAATGTCATTCGCGACACTGCGCTGGAAAACCGCTTGCAGCCCATTGTGAGAGAGTTTCCCGAAATACTCGACATGCACGACCTGGAGATCAAGCGCGTGCGGGAGAAAGTCTATATGTCGTGCCATTGCACCATGGACGACGAACTGCCGCTCTCCCGCGTTCATGAAATTTCTACCGCGCTGGAGATACGGTTCAAGCAGGTCGCACCCGAAATTTTTAAAGTGCTCATTCATCCGGAGCCGCAGACAGACAACGAACGATAAGCGCAAAAAGCGCAAGGGGAGTTCAACTTGGTTGAAGCAAGCGCAAACTGGATTGACGGTGAGCGTTTTGTCGCTACGGCCAGCAGCGGCCACGCCATTGTGGTGGATTCTGACCGCCAGAGAAACACGGCGCCGGGCCCCATGGAACTGGTGTTGATGGGGCTGTGCGCCTGCACCGCGACCGATATGGTGATCGTCCTCACCAAGAAGCGCGAGCCCTTCACCGGCATTGAAGTGCGCGCAGAAGCCGAACGCGCTCCGGACCCGCCTTCGGTCTACACGCAAATCAAACTGATTTTCACTGTGCATGGCAAGGTATCCCGCAAAGCTGCGGAACATGCCGCGCGCCTGTCCGAGGAGAAATACTGCTCGGTTTCAGCCATGCTGAAAAGCACTGCGCGCATAACGACCGAGGTCCACATCGTAGAAGAACCAGGCGCTCCGCAGCCCGCAAGCCACAAAAATGCGGCCAAATAATGAAACCCAGGCTGTGTCTGCGAATCTATTAACCACAAGTTTTGCTGCACTGTTATTGAGAAAACCGCAGTAAGCTGTATCGCTTCAAAAAGAAAATAATCGAAAAACCAGGAGCCAGGGAATGTCCAATAAAAAGATTGTGGTTTACAGCCAGCCGGGTTGACCGCCTTGCGACGTGGCTAAGGCCCACCTCGCGGAGCGAGGCCTCGAGTTCGAAGTGAAGGACGTAAGCGTTGACCAGAAAGCAGTCTTTGAGCTGGTGCGCACCTATAACAGCCGTTCAACCCCGACCATTGTCGTCGGTGATCAGGTAATGATCGGTTTCAATCCTGAGCGACTGGACCAGATGCTTGCAGAGTGATTCCCAGGGAACAGTCCTGAGCCCCGTCCCGGCTGCCGCGCAGCATCCCTGGCGGGGTTATCTTTTTATCGCCATTGCCACCCTGTGCTGGGGAGCGGCCGCCACCTTCGGCAAGGCCATTTTCAATGGCAGCCTTTTTGGCGGGCATTCTATGATCTCGCCTCTGGTGCTGAGCCAGACGCGGACCACGTTTGCGGGCCTGCTGCTAAGCCTGTTTCTGCTGGCGCGTGACGGAAGGCAGGCATTCAAGATCACCCGACGCGACCTGCTGCTTTGCGTGCTCATTGGCACGCTAGGCGTGGCGGGAAGCAATTACTTCTACTATCTTGCTATCCAGAAAACCACGGTTGCGATTGCCATTACCGTGCAATACACCGCTCCGGTGTTGGTGCTGCTGTATATGGTGATGCGGCACCGGCAGAAGGCCACACCCAGAAGGTTGATGGCCGTGCTGCTGGCCCTGGTGGGCGTTGCGCTGACGATCCGTCTGTTTCATTCAGACACCAGTCTCAACTGGTGGGGCGTGGGCGCAGCCATGCTGGCGGCCTTTTCTTTTTCTTTTTATAACGTAGTCGGACAAGGACTGGTCACGCGCAACCATCCGCTTACTGTCATGAGTTACGCGCTGCTCGGAGCGGCGCTGCTCTGGATCATTCTCGATCCGCCCTGGAGCCTGGCGGCACTGCACTACACCGGAATGCAATGGGGCTTTCTGTTTCTGTTTGCCTGCTTCTCCATGCTGCTGCCGTATATCTTTTATTTCACCGGATTAAAATATCTCGATCCCACCCGCGCCGTGATCACCAGTTGCCTGGAACCGGTATTCGCAACGTTGTTCGCCGCAATCTTCGTTCACGAAGCCGTACGCGGATTGCAGGTGTTGGGCATTGCGGCCGTGCTGGCGGCGACAATAATCGTCGAAAGCCCAGGAGAAAATCGCACCGCTGATTTACGCTGATTTGAAAAAGCAAAGGCTTTGCCGCGAATTGCGCGAGTGTGCGCGAATAAAATCGAGGGACTTGAGTGTCTCAATCGTGGGCCAACAGCCAAAAGCCAAGTACAGATCCTAAGTACCAACTACCACTTCTGTCACGCCACCTTTTTCGGCACGTCGCGCTTCGGGGCTTTTGGTTTCACGTAGACTTCGTTGCCGCGCGTTTCCAGTTCGTAGATTTCGATTTTCTCTTCGGCCGGACCGGCCACTACGCGCCCAGTCTTTACGTCAAATTGCGAGCCGTGCCACGGACACTGCACGATGCAACCGACCAGAGCGCCGTCCGACAGTGGACCGCCCTTGTGAGTGCAATGATCGGAGAAAGCAAAAAGCCCGTCCTGGCAGCGGCCGATCACCACGCGTTCTGTGCCTACGCTGGCCAGCAGCATCTGTCCGTCGCCGAGTTCGCTCTTGTTGCAGGCGGGCTGGTTCCATCCTGAGAGGGAACGGCTCTTGAACTGGCCCCCACCCGCGTAACGGTGATCTACGCCGATCTGGTTGCGGTAAACCAGAGTTCCTCCCAGCCATCCGGAGATGCCCAGTAGAACCACCGCAACAAACATCAGCAGCAGACTCACTTTGTCCGGCTCCGTCGCAGGGCTGCCCAGGCGATAGGCGATGTATATAAAGACCAGCAGCACCAAGGAATTCAGGCCCCCATGCAGCAGCCCACGTTTTCTGGCGCTCGATTCGGGAGGAACCACCGAATACCAGTCAATTGCGCCCGCCGCCGCAGCCAGTACTGCCGCAATGCATCCGGCAATAATGCAATAAAATCCCGCTGCCCACAGCGAGCTGTTGCCACGGCTCACCGCGAGCAAATCAAAGATAAAGGCCATCACCCACATGCCGATAGGAAAAGAGACGAGCATGGGGTGCACAGGATGGGATTGAATGGCGGCTTTGGAGCGCATGTGACGAAAAGTCCTCTCTTACTTCTAAGGTGGGATACGTAACACTCCAGAGAGGATGCCTATTGCACTGAGAATGGGCATCTCTGTTATTCATATACTCATCGGAAGATGCCAGCAGTTGTTTATTAAGTAACATGGGTTCAAAATTAAAGACTTTAATTGATGATTAAGATTTTATTAATCCTAAAAAGCGATCCTAGGGTCACGTTGTTCCGTGTTTTACCAACTCTGGCCGTATCTGCGAATATTCATGACTGATCTGTTGAACAAACAAGACCGCTTGGTGTTTCTGGTGTTACCGCTGCTGTTCTCAGCAGCCCACGTCGTCTCCACTTCGGTACAGGCAGGCAATCGCCATGCTCAACCGCATGTGGTGCGCAGCCAACAGCAGAAAAACGAGGCGGCACTCAGTAACGTTCGCCTGACACGACAGGATTCAAATACGGTTACGCCGGTTTTCCGGTCAAACAGTGATAGGCCCCGCCCGATGGCATTACGGCGTTATTTGCCCGAAGCTTCTCTGTTCGACAGTTCTTCCAGTTTCGGTTTTCCATTGTTGTGTTAGCTCTTTGTGGGAGCATCACTGATTTTTAGCCCCTGACCGCGAGGCGGCACGCACGTTGTGTTTACGCCCTGGCTCTCAGGAAAATTTCAACCGTTGCCCTCTCCTTTCCCCATGGAGGTGGTTCCTTGAATACAACGGAACGACTTTTGAATTGGTTTTACAGTAATCAGGCGCACTTGTATCAATGGGTGGATGCATCGGTACAGAACGCGCACGCCTTTGCCACTGACCCAGTCACGGCGATTCGTTCAGCCGGACTGCAATTAGACGATGAACTGATCTGCGAATTGGAAAATGTCGCCAGCGCATTACGGGCGACGTCTTCGAAGGGATACGATTAAAGCTCTGACGCCTGCTTAACACAGGTCGTTTACCGCAGAGCGCGCAGAGAGCGCTGAGCAAACCTGGAACTCATCTCATCGATACTCCGGGCACATTACCGCCTGGGCTCCAGGGTGCGTGTGAGAGCTCAATTTCGCGGCGGCATGGGGCGTGTGTCGAAGGTGTAGGGGGTGAAGAGGGTGTATGAGAACTTAGAGTTTGCGGTGGGTTGACGACACAAGTATCAGGGCACGAGTTTACTTGTGCCGCAAAGGTGTATAAACATTGGGCTTTAGCCCCTGCGTACTTTCGACCTCATGGTAATGGTTGTTATGGAATCGAGTTCTCACACACGCGCTGAGGCCCAGTATTTGTAAGGCGGCCCGACTAAAGTCATGCCCTGTTACATGGCTGTACCGCTCCTTCCATGATTATCTTCTCAAACACAAAAGCCATGAGCGGATGGCCTGTAATCTCGCTTTCTACTTCCCTTGGCCTCCCTGATTCTTTGATCACAAAGACCAAACTGAAACTGCAAAGGTTGCGTCATGGTGTCTGCCGCTTCGCCCAGACACACCGCTGCTCGTCGCAAGCTGCGGACTCATTTACCTGGCATTGTTCTGCACTGGTAAGATCATTTTGGCGGCTACCTGCCGGCATCGGCAGGCCGAAGGCTGCTGCCGGGTGTGGGTAGTTCATCTTCTGAGACCTCGGATGACGAGGCGGAAACCTTTGAGCCAGTGAATGCTGATCTTCTGGATCGTTTTTAACGCTTCCATCATTTTGCTGCTGTTTCTGGATCTGGCAGTGCTCAACCGCGGAGAGCGGGTCACGCCATTCCGGCAGGCCCTGCTCAGCAGCGCAGTCTGGGTGCTGCTGGCGCTGGTCTTTGCCGCCGTGATCCACCAGTGGATGGGAGCGACCAAGTCACTGGAATTCGTGACCGGTTACCTGGTGGAAGAGGCGCTCAGCGTAGACAACCTGTTTGTCTTTATCCTGCTGTTCAGTTATTTCAAAGTGCCTCCGGAGCAGGAAAGGACAGTCTTGTTCTGGGGCATTCTGGGCGCACTCATCATGCGCGGCATTTTTATCGTCGCCGGAGTAGCGCTGGTACAAAGATTTCATTGGATCCTCTACGCTTTTGGCGCGTTCCTGGTATATACGGGTTTCCAGTTGATGACAGAAGGTGAAGATGAGGAAGTCGACCCTTCACGCAACTTCGTGCTCAGGATGGCGCGCAAGTTCCTGCGCATCAGCGACAGCTACGAAGGCAAAAAGTTTTTCACCATTCGCGATGGGAAAAACTTTGCAACTCCTTTATTTGTGGTGTTGCTGGTAGTCGAAACGACTGACATTCTGTTTGCCACCGATTCGATTCCCGCCATTCTCGCCATCAGCCGCGATCCGTTTATCGTCTATACGTCCAATGTTTTTGCCATTCTTGGCCTGCGCTCCATCTTCTTCGCGCTTTCCGGCCTGATGAAGCTTTTCCACTATTTGAATTATGGACTGGCCGTGGTGCTCATGTTTATTGGAGCCAAGATGTTGATTTCATTCAAATACCAGATACCGACTTGGGCCGCCTTGCTGGTAATCGGAGTGGTGCTGGCAGTGTCGGTATTGGCGTCAAAGCTCTTTCCCCAGAAAAGCGAAGCGTGAAAAGGTGGTCTGGAAGTAGTGAAGGGGGTATTTACGTTGGTCAACACAAAGCAATCCGGCTTCTAGGTTCTTCCGGCGACTGGGGATGACGATACAAGTATCAGGGCACGAGTTCACTCGTGCCGTAAAGGCGCATAAAAATTGGGCTTTAGCCCCTGCACACCTTTCACCTCACGGTGATGTCGCCATCAAATCGAGTTCTCACACCATTTGAAAGCCCAAATTATTGGCTTTTCGGCACAAGCAAGGCCGTGTCCTGATTATTTGTGATCTTGAGACCCGTGCAATGTTAGAGCTAACTACTGTCGAAGAAATAGGCAATGGTGAGATTGTGCCAGCGTTCCTGGCGTTTGCTGATGAAGTTAGGAACGCACCCTGAGCACTCTATGGCCAGGCGATCGGGATCAGTCCATTTCAGAGTGGTCTTTGCAGATTGGGCATCCTGTTCGACGGTGAAGACTTCGCCTTCAGAGGTCTTTCCGGTGAAGTATCCGAATCTCAGCGGAGTACCGGCAGGCCGCAGATTTACGTGGGTGATGAAAGGCGATTCGTCACCGCAGCGGCGTTGTATTACCTCGGCAATCCATTTGCGGTCAGGACTTTCCGTCCGGGAGATGATTTCCTCAGTGCATTGGGGACGCAGGTGCAAATAAACGATGGTGAGCACGGCAAACAGCACGATCAGCAGCGCCCCATAAGCAATCGAGCTGCGAACCATTTTGCGGGCAAAAGGATCCATGATTATTGCGCGGCTCGTTCCCTGATCGCCTGCCACAGTTCGGCGCGCCCTGCGCCCGTCTTCGCCGAGTAGGGCAGAATGGATGCAATGCGGTGATCGCGGGACAGAGCGGTCAGGCTGTTGCGCAGCTTGTTTCCAGAGAGCTTATCGGTTTTGGTAGCCACGGCGATAAAGTCGCGTCCGGTGCGCTGGAGAAACTCGATCAATAAGCGATCACTTTCCTGGGCGGGAATGTTGGAATCAATGAGCACGAACGCCAGCCGCAGGGTCTGGCGTTCCTTGAGATAGGGTTCAATGAACTTTGGCCACTCCGCGGAAATTTCACGCGAGATTTTGGCGTAGCCGTAGCCGGGCAGGTCTACCAGTAAAAGCTCAGGGTCCTGCTGGGTAGGCTTGGCATATATGCCTATGAAATTGATGGTCTGGGTCTTGCCCGGAGTCGAACTCACCTTGGCCAGGTTCTGAGCGAGCAGGGAATTGATAAGGCTCGATTTCCCGACATTGGAGCGGCCAAGAAATGCGACCTCAGGAGGGCCTTCGGAAGGGAAGAGACGCGGGTCAGCAGCCGCGATCAGGAACTTGGCGTGAATGGGTTTCAAATATAGATTCTAACGGAAAAAACTTTGCTGCGAATTGCGCGATGGGTTCCCTCGCTTCGCTTCGGGACGTAAAAAAAGCCCGCCAGAATGGCGGGCCTGAATGTCTAGTTAAGTTTACAGGTACTGTTGCGAGATTGGGCCTTCTGCTGTGGGTGGAACGGCTGGCAGGGCTTCGGCGCCTTCTGCTGGAAGTTCCGGCAGAGGCTTTTCCAGCGCGATCTTCAGCACCTGGTCCATGTATTCCACTACATGAATCTTCATGTTGTTGCGGATGTTCTCCGGAACCTCAGGCAGGTCTTTTTCATTCTCTTTGGGAATAATGGCCTCGGTAATCCCGGCCCGCAACGCAGCCAGCAGTTTTTCTTTCAGACCGCCAATGGGCAAAACCTTGCCGCGCAGCGTGATTTCACCGGTCATGGCTATGTCACGGCGCACCGGGATCTTGCTGAGCGCGCTGGCTAAAGCAGTCGCCATGGTGATGCCCGCGGAGGGGCCGTCTTTGGGAATAGCGCCTTCGGGCACATGGATGTGAATGTCAACGTTGCGGTAGAAATCGCGGGCAATACCAAGCCGCACTGCGCGCGAACGCACATACGACATGGCCGCCTGGGCCGATTCCTGCATTACATCGCCGAGCTTGCCGGTAAGGGTCAGCTTGCCTTTACCTTCGACGACGGCAACTTCGGTGCTCAGAATGGAGCCGCCAACCTCTGTCCAGGCAAGTCCGGTCACCAGGCCAACTTCGCTCTTTTCGTGGGCCAGCGTATCGCGGAACTTGGTTACGCCGAGGAACTCATTGATGTTGCCGGCGGTGAGTTCAACGCTGTAACCGATGCCTTCTTTCACGACGCGGCGCGCGACCTTGCGGCAGATATTGCCGATCTCGCGCTCCAGGTTGCGGACGCCGGCTTCGCGCGTGTACGAGCGGATCACTTCGGTGATCGCGTCATCGTTGAATTTGATCTGGCTTTCTGTCAGGCCGGTAGCCTCGCGCTGCTTGCGCACCAGGAACTGCTTGGCAATCTCGACCTTCTCCAGTTCGGTGTAGCCATGCAGCCTGAGCACTTCCATGCGGTCTTGCAGCGCCGGAGGAATGCTGTGCAGCACGTTGGCCGTGGCGACAAAGAAGACTTGCGAGAGATCGTATTCCACGTCGAGGTAGTGGTCCTGGAACATCCAGTTCTGCTCAGGGTCGAGCACTTCGAGCAGGGCCGCAGCCGGATCGCCCCGGAAGTCGGACGCCATCTTGTCCACTTCGTCAAGCATGAAGACCGGGTTCTTGGTGCCGGCCTTTTTCATCATCTGGATTATCTGGCCGGGAAGAGCGCCGATATAGGTGCGGCGATGGCCGCGGATTTCGGCTTCGTCCCGCACGCCGCCCAGTGACATGCGCACAAATTTTCTTCCGGTGGCCTTGGCGATGGACATGCCCAGCGAAGTCTTGCCTACGCCCGGAGGGCCGACAAAGCAGAGAATTGAGCCTTTGGGGTTCTTGACCAACTGGCGCACTGCGAGGAATTCCAGAATGCGCTCTTTGATTTTTTCCAGGCCGTAGTGGTCCTGATTCAGGATTTTTTCCGCGTGATCGATGTTGCGGATTTCCTTCGATTTCTTTTTCCATGGAACGGCCAGCAGCCAGTCGAGATAATTGCGCGACACCGTAGATTCGGCGGACATGGGCGGCATGGCTTCCAGCTTCTTCAATTCCTGGATCGCCTTTTCGTGTACTTCTTTGGGCATGCCGGCGCTGTCAATCTTTTTCTTCAGTTCGTCGAACTCGCTCTTCTCGCCGCGTCCCAGTTCTTTCTGAATGGCCTTGATCTTCTCGTTGAGGTAATACTCTTTCTGGGCCCGCTCCATCTGCCGCTTCACGCGCGTCTGAATGGTGCGGTCCATATTCAACTTTTCGATTTCAATATCGAGAACATCGGCGATGCGGCTCAGGCGCTCCACCGGATCGAAAATTTCCAGCAGTTCCTGTTTCTCTTCAATGGTCAGTTGCAGGTTTTGGGCGATATTGTCGCTGAGCTTGGCGGGGTCGCTTACGGCAGAGGTGTTGATGATGGGATCCTGGCTGAGCGACTGGCATAGCTTGGCGTACTGGTCCCATAGGCCATGCACGCGCTGGATCGCTGCCTCGATCACCGGAGTCATCTCCGGTGGATATTTCACGGTGCGCACTTCGGCTTCGAAATAGCCTTCAGTGTTCACCAGCTTGATGATGCGGCCGCGCTCCACGCCTTCGACCAGCACCTTGATGTTGCCGTCTGGCAGCTTCAGGTTCTGCACGATATTGGCGATGGTGCCGACCTGGTGGATCTCGTTGGGCTTAGGCTCATCAACGCTGGCATCGTGCTGGGTGGCCAGAAAGATCTTGCGGTCGGAAGCCAGTGCCTCTTCTAAAGCGCGGACGCTGGACTCACGTCCTACGACGAACGGGGTCATCATGTGCGGAAAGATGACCACATCGCGTATGGGCATCATCGGAAGCTTGCGACTTTCAAATTTTTCTTTGCCTTGGGTCACTTAAATCGCCTTTTTAGCTGCCATATTCAACCGGAGTTAACAGCCGTTAATGTAAGAATATCACGCTAAGCAAGGGGTCTTGGGGAGAGTACAAACGTCTCCAACCTCAATGCTCATGGAATCAACAGCTTTGCTGTTGAGGCTGGTCCGCTTACCTAAGTTTACCACCAGAGCAGGTGGACTTGGAATAGAGAAGACATCACCAGCATCACACCACGGAGACACTGAGGCACCAAGAAATCATTTGAGGGATAGTTGATTGAATCTGGAATACGAGAGCGTTTGCTTAAGGAAATACTTGAAGAAGTTTTGAATAAAACAGGCCCGCTTGGGCGGGCCTGTTGTGGAGTTCAGTTGTTGTAGCGCGAGAGTTTATCCGGCTTTTTCGACCATGGGCAGGGAAATGTCCCGGCGCTCGACCATGTCTTTGCTGACTTCGAATTCTTTTACGCGTTTCTGGCCGGGCAGATGGTACATGAGATCGAGCATCAGCTCTTCCAGAATCATGCGCAGTCCGCGCGCACCCACCTTGCGATGCATGGCTTCACGGGCGATTGCATGCAGTGAACCATCAGAGAAGCGCAGCTTCACGTTTTCAAATTCAAACATGCGCTGGTATTGCTTGATGATGGCGTTGCGAGGCTTGGTAAGAATCTCAATGAGAGCGACTTCATCAAGATCATTCAGAATGCCGACCACAGGCAGACGGCCCACAAATTCAGGAATCAGGCCAAAGCGCACCAGATCCTGCGGCTCCGCCTTCTGCAATAACTCGGTATCGCGCTTGCTGGCTTCGGTAAATTCTTTTTCTTTCTGCTCGTTGGTGCGGAAGCCCATGGATTTTTTGCCAATGCGCCGGGCCACAATCTTTTCCAGGCCCACAAAGGCGCCGCCGCAGATAAACAGAATGTTGCTGGTGTCTACTGGAGTAAATTCCTGGTGCGGATGCTTGCGACCACCCTGCGGGGGAACGTTGGCAATGGTGCCTTCCAGTATCTTGAGCAAGGCCTGCTGTACGCCCTCGCCGCTTACGTCACGGGTGATCGAGGGGTTTTCGTCTTTGCGTCCGATCTTATCAATTTCGTCAATGTAGATGATTCCGGTCTGCGCCCGGCCTACATCGCCGTCGGCGGCCTGCAACAGCTTGAGAACGATGTTCTCAACGTCTTCACCGACATATCCGGCTTCGGTGAGGGTAGTGGCGTCCACGATGGCGAACGGCACATCCAGCATGCGGGCCAGAGTCTGCGCCAGCAGCGTCTTTCCGGTGCCGGTAGGGCCGATGAGCAGAATGTTCGACTTGGTCAGCTCAACTTCATTGCCCTTGATGCGGTTCATGTGAATCCGCTTGTAGTGGTTGTAGACCGCTACCGAGAGCTTCTTCTTGGTCTGCTCCTGGCCGATTACGTATTCGTCGAGAAAGGCTTTTACTTCCTGCGGCTTAGGCAAATGGTTGGGAGCGGCAGCGGCATGGGTTTCTGACCGGTCGTCTTCCAGAATGGAATTGCAGACGGCTACACACTCGTCGCAGATGTAGGCCCGGGGATAATCGCTGGGTGAGGAGATGAGCTTGGCGACCGCGTCCTGTGACTTATGGCAAAAGGAACAGCGGAGAGAATCTTCCGGAGACCTAGGCTTCACATCAGACTCCTTGTTTGCGGTTTCGGAGACAACCACTCTCCGTCCGGCTGGTATCACTACTACTCTTTGTATGTAGCTGATAACGACAATAATGCCACATTCTTTGAATTGGTGCGTGATCTATTATAAATTCGGTTACCATCTTTTTCTAATTTTTCAAGCGTCTTACTGATGCCTGGCGCTCCTTTCGGGCAAGCAGCCGGCCAGGCGAAAACTTGCCCTGCCTGAACCTCTCTATCTTTAGCCACAGGATCTTCGAACACCTAAGGCGTAATCATTGGGAAAGCAAATTAAATGACTTAGAGTGCGTTCAGGTGAAGCGCTTACGAAGAATGCTTGGAAAATGTGGCCTTCTGTCGCAGAAAGGCCACACTCCCATTATTTGTGTTTGTAAATAATGTCATCAATGATGCCGTATTCTTTTGACTGCTGGGCATTCATGATGAAGTCGCGCTCTACGTCCTTCTCGACTTTTTCAAGCTTCTGGCCGGTATGTTTCGAGAGCAACTGGTTCATGATCTCGCGCATACGCAGAATTTCGCGGGCCTGAATGTCAATGTCGGTAGCCTGTCCGCTGATGCCGCCGCCCATAATCAAAGGCTGGTGGATCAGGATTCTGGAGGTAGGCAGGGCGAACCGCTTGCCGGCCGCTCCGGCGCACAGCAGCATGGCGCCCATGCTGGCGGCCTGGCCGCAGCAGATGGTCATGACATCAGGCCGGACAAACTGCATGGTGTCATAAATGGCCATGCCTGCGGTGATCGAGCCACCCGGAGAATTGATATAAAGCTGGATGTCTTTTTCGGGGTCTTCGGCTTCCAGAAACAGCAGTTGAGCAATCACCAGGTTGGCGATCGTATCGTCAATGGGCGTGCCGATGAAAATAATGTTGTCACGCAGCAGGCGTGAATAAATGTCATAGGCCCGCTCTCCGCGGCTGGTCTGCTCCACCACCATTGGTACAAGTGCCATAGTCAGCTTCGTCCTTTCATTCCTTATCTGTGCCGTGTTCGGTTTGTGTGCCCTGCTCGTTTTGGCCGGCGGCCCGGCTAATTAAGAAATAAATTGTCTTTCCGATGCGCATCTGCTCACGCAGCCGGTCCAGTGATCCGTCTTTAGTGTATTGCTGGTAAACGGTCTCGGTTTTCTGCTGGGTCTGCTGGGCGATCATGCCGATTTCCCTCCCCAGCTCTTCTTCGCTAACCTGAATATTCTCGGCGTCGGCGATCTTTTCGAGCAGCAGATTCGACTTTACTTCTTTCAGCGCGGCATCGCGCTGCGCCGCACGCAGCCGGTTAAAGTCGAGCTTCTTCATGTCTTCTGGCCGCATTCCCTGCTGCGCCAGCGCCCGCAGGCCGCGCTCCAGGCGGAAATCAACCTGCTGCCGCACCAAGCCTTCAGGTACGGCGAAATCATGCTGTTCGACTAGCGTACTGATGAATTTTTCACGGACGTCATGTTCCACCTGATGGCGCCGTTCATGCTCGATGCCTTGACGGATGCGTTTTTTCAGATCTTCAAGGCTCTCAATATTCTGGCCCAGTTCGCGCGCGAAATCGTCATTCAGTTCGGGCCTGGTTTTTTTCTTGATGGCGTTGATCTTGGCGGTGTAGGTCAAGGTCTGCCCGGCCAGGGCGGGCTCAGAAAAGTCATTGCCATAGGCAATATCGAACGTGCGTTCCTCACCGGGTTTGGCCCCGCGTATGTTCTGTGAGAACTCAGGAACGGTGTCGGAGCCTCCGATTTCCACCAACACGTCTTCCATCTTCTCTTCTGAACTGGATTCGGACGATGCGGCCTGATCGCCTGACTGCGGTTGAGATCCCTCTGCTGCGGGTTGCTCCGCAGTTTTTTTAGGGACGGCGCGGTAGGAAACTTGGGCGAAATCACCATCGCGCAGAGGGCGGTCTTCGTCCACCGGATCGTAGCTCGACTGCCGCTCCTGAAGGTTCTTCAACTCCGCTTCTACTTCCTCGTCAGTCACTTCGATTTTGGGCAGGTCAACTTTAATGTCCTTGTAGTTGCCGAGTTCAATATCGGGCATGACTTCAAAGGCGGCCTTGAAACGGATGGAACTGCCGGGCTCCATCTGCACATCGTGCAGGCGCGGCTCCGAAGCCGGCTTTAAGCCTTCTTTCAGGACTGCCTCACGAAAGTATTGGGGAACCAGCTTTTCCAGCACCTCACCGCGAACGTCTTCACTGAAGCGGTTGCGGATAATGCTGATGGGTACCTTGCCTTTGCGAAAACCGGGGACGCGCGCCACTTTCGTATAGCGCTGCATGGTCGCTTCGGTCTCGGTGTTGACCACGTCCGCGGGAATTTCAACCTCTACGGTGCGCCATGCCCGCATGTCCATGACAACTTCGTCGTCCTGGGGCTGGCTTGCGGCATTCTCCGCCGCAGGCTGCGCGGGTTCCACTCAGGGTTCTCGGTGGTATTCGTCTGTTCTTCTGTGGAATTCAATTGGATTCCTTATGTGTGTGTTAAATAAAGGCTAAATTCATGAGGGCAGCCGGGCGATGCCCTGAAATCTAAGTGTATGAGACGTTGCGGCATGGGTCAAACGCGCGAGCCGCAACCAGAGAGAAGATTCTGATGGCTGACCCGATTATGGTGCAATCTGGGTGGATTGTTCCCGCAGGATTCGCGCACGGTTTAAACTCGAAACAAGATGTCCTCAGGTCTTGTTCAACTCAATCAGGAAATCGTTTCCTGCACCCGCTGCTCGCGGCTCGTGACTTACTGCCAGAAGATTGGACGGGAGAAGCGCCGGGCCTACATGGATTGGGAATATTGGGCCAAACCTGTGCCTGGTTTTGGCGATCCTGATGCACGCCTGCTGATTCTGGGATTAGCGCCGGGAGCCCACGGCTCGAACCGCACCGGACGTCCTTTTACCGGCGATGGTTCCGGCTACTTCATGTATCCGGTATTGCACAAGGCCGGGTTTTGCCTCGCAGCCCACGGGCACGCACCGGGGCGATGGCCTCGAACTTCACGATGCCTACATTACGGCGGCGGTGCGCTGTGCTCCTGCCGCAGAATAAGCCCACGCCCGATGAGATCAGAAATTGCTCGGTGTTTCTGGACCGCGAGATGGCGGCCCTGAAGAACGTGAAAATTGTAGTGGTGCTGGGCAAGATCGGCTTCGATGCCTATCTGAATTACGTGAAGCGGCTGGGATTGCTGACCACCAAGTCGGCTTACATCTTCGCGCACAACGTTCATTACAATCTGCCGGACGGCCGAACCCTGCTGTGTTCGTATCATCCTTCCGTGCAGAACACCAACACCGGCAAATTGACGGAAAAGATGTTTCTGGATGTGTTTACGAAAGCGCGCAAGATGCTGGCCAAGCTGCCTCGGTAAACCAACCACCCAGGCGCGGAGACACGGAGAAGAGCAAAATCTATTGCCGCGAATTTCGCGAATCTGCGCGAATAAGATAGGAATAGAGTCAACTTATAACGGTTGCATAGAAGCTGGATTCAGAAGCGAGATCGTGCCATAACACGTTGTGCTCTCCACGGAATTACAAAAGGAAGTGATTAAGTGCCGGAGGCACGTGCGCCAGTAGCCCGGCATGGAGCGGCAGCGGAATGCCGGGTAAATTGAAGAATTAACCAAAGTCCCGGAGGGACGGCCGATGCTTTTTTCAAGAACACAACTGTGCAATTCGCTTTAGAGCATTCGGGCATCTGTAGCCTTTGTGGAATTTGTGAGCCGCGCACGTGCGTCTCGACGCCATGCGAATACACTTTCGCTACAATGCAATAATTGAATACCAACGGAGTCAACGGGGACTCTGCACTTCCGCCCGGTCCCCGGTTCTTCCATCTCCATAACCGCTACCCACTCATATTTGCTTCTTGCTGCGTACACGATTCTGCCGCCTAGAATGTTGGCGGCTACTTCAGGCTGAAAATCAGCATGATCGTCAAAATAGCGCGTGCTTACTTTCTTCCAAAGACGCGAAATAAACGAAGGCGGCTGGTCGTATTTTGTCGCAAACAGATAAGCCACCGTGTACTGGCTGCGCATGTCCCGAGCTTTATAGATTTCTTCCACAGTAAAGTTATTGATCTTGACCGTGGTCATCGGCTTGCTTCACGTATCCCAGATAGGTGTGGCTAAGCTCGTCGGTCGCCGGCCATGCGGTAAGTATAGTCGCGCCCTGCTCATGCTGCGCGAGAAAATGCGCGGCGCCTGCATGCAGTTCCACAAAATCTTTGTAAGTGAGGTTGTCTTCGGGCGCAATGCGATACGAAGGATCAACGAACAGCGCCAGCACAAAGAAGATCACGACTACCGCTGCCGGCCACTCCCAGCGGGAAATGCGCCTGCGCAGCGTTGACATGCCGATCATGATGACCAGCGGATACGCCGGAAGAAGATAGCGGGTGAGCAGCGCGCCTCCTAGCAGCGAAAAAATCAGGATGTACGCCAGCATGATGAAGGCAAACTGAAGCTGTATAGGAATTGCGATGCGTGGCCGGGTTTGCTCTTCAGGTTCCTGTACCGGCTTCAGCCACATGGCGGCAATGGTCGCGGCGGTGAGCGCCAGCATGTTCATGATTCCGAACAGGTGCCAGACGCGAATCACCAGGGCCAGCAGGAAACGCAGTGGATTCAGGACCGCAGTCACGTTGTACTGGTAGAACTCGGCATTCCCGAAAAATCTTCCGGTGGCATGGTGGTGGTAGAGCAGCCATGCACTCAGCGGCAATACCGGGAGCAGGCGCAGCGCTGCCTGCTGCATCCTGTCGGGCGAGGGAATTTTCTTTGCTGCTCGATCAGAAATTCCCAGGCGGCCAGCGCCAGCGGCGCAGCAATGGCTGTCTCTTTGCTCAGTACCGCCAGCGAAAAGGCAAGCTGGCTCATCCATAAACGGCGTTCCACACTCATGCGAATGCCCCACAAGGTGAATGCCGCTGCCGCAAGATCGGCGTGGGCCAGCGAACTCTGGACGAAAAAGACCGGATACACCGCCGTAGCAATGGTCGTGGCCACGGCCACGCCCAGGCTGGAGACACGGCGGGCCAGCAGAAACACATTGGTGAGCGCGAAGGCGGCCACCAACAGCATGGCAATGCGGGCCACCGCAGGCTTCCATCCGCTCAGGGTGAGCCACAAAGCGAGGTAAGCCGCCGGCAGCGGTGGATGGCCGGTATCCAGCGTAGTGGAGGGAATTACGGTGTGAAACTTTGCCAGATCGTGAGCGGCGGGAATGTAGAATCCGGCTTCATCCCAGAAAAAAGGCAGGCGCAGCAGGGGCGCGTGAAGAATAAGGATGGCAATAAAGATCAGAGAGAACAGTTGCAGAGAGTAGAGGTGTGAAGGCCGTCCGGCAATCAGACCGTGTGGCGCTGCAAAAGTCTTATCTCGTTTGCGAAGCAATCCTGGTGTTCCGATCTTTCACAGCCCACGGCGACAGATGCGCGCCTCGCGACACGCATTCTCAGCTTAGTGCGAACCTGAGCTCGTTAATTCACAGGGCCGGGCTGCGTCATATTGGGATCGAGTTTGATTTCGCCAAAGGTCTTCTCGTATTGCATGATGTTCTGTTCCAGAACAGTGACCAGTGCCTTGGCCTGCTGCGGGCTGAGATAGATGGCCTGGAAGTTCTGGACCTCAACTTCGGTGGCGGTTTGCTGTTGCAGACGTCCGAAAACCAGCATGAAATCCCACACGCTGGCCCGTACCTGGACGGAGTTGGCATAGCTCTCGCGATATTCAGAAGTGTTGGTCAAGCGGATATTGGCCTGCGGTGGAATGCCCATTGGTTTCTCCCCTTTTGTGTCTCTCAATGAACATAACATGAAGAGGGCATGCGTGTGACCGATACGCACGCGGGTGTTGTCGGTCGTTTATAATTTCTGGTTTTGCGACCTCATCCAGGAGATTTCATGGACCTTTCAATTGTCAGCATTCATGGCCGCGAGATTCTTGATTCGCGCGGCAATCCTACCGTCGAAGCCGAAGTAACTCTCAGCGACGGATCCATGGGAAGAGCGGCCGTGCCCAGCGGCGCCTCAACCGGAGAACATGAAGCCGTAGAGTTGCGCGACAAAGACGACGACCGCTATCTGGGTAAGGGAGTCCTGAATGCTGTCCAGAATGTGAATATGCGCATTGCTGACGCGCTGGTGAATATGGATGCAGCGGCACAACGCGAAATTGACGAGACCATGCTGCAACTTGACGGCACTCCCAACAAAGGTGAGTTGGGCGCCAACGCCATACTGGCTGTTTCCATGGCCTGTGCGCGGGCCAGCGCCGTCGCTCTTCAACTTCCGCTGTACCAATACCTGGGCGGGGTGGCCGCCAATGTTCTGCCTCTGCCCATGATGAACATTCTGAACGGCGGGGCCCATGCCGACAGCAACGTTGATTTTCAGGAATTTATGGCTATGCCGGTGGGGGCAGAATCGTTCAGTGAGGCACTGCAATGGGGCGTAGAAGTATTTCACGCACTCAAGTCGGTGCTGAAGAAGCGCGGCTACAACACGGCTGTGGGCGATGAAGGCGGATTTGCGCCCTCGCTGAAAGCCAATGTTGAGGCGATTGAGGTGATTCTGGAAGCCATCCAGCAGGCCGGCTTCCGGGCGGGCGAAGATATTGCGCTGGCGCTCGATCCGGCCAGCAGTGAGTTCTACGATAAAGAAAAAGGGAAGTACATCTTCAAGAAGTCCGACAAGTCGGTGAAGTCTTCTGATGATATGGTCCGCTTCTGGGCCGACTGGGCGCGGCAGTATCCCATTGTTTCTATCGAAGACGGATTGGCGGAAGACGACTGGGCAGGGTGGAAGAAACTCACTGCCGAACTCGGAGACAAGATTCAGTTAGTGGGTGACGACCTGTTTGTGACCAATACCGTGCGGCTTACCCGTGGCATTGAAGAGCAGGCGGCGAATTCCATTCTGATCAAGGTCAACCAGATCGGCACCGTCAGCGAAACGCTGGACGCCATTGACCTGGCCCGCCGCAACGGCTACACCGCCGTGATCTCGCACCGCTCCGGCGAAACCGAAGATACATTTATTGCCGATCTCGCCGTAGCCACCGGCGCAGGACAGATCAAGACCGGCTCCGCGTCCCGCACCGACCGTATCGCCAAATACAACCAGTTGCTGCGCATTGAAGAAGATCTGGGCCCGGCAGCAAAGTTTTTGGGGTTGGGAGCGCTGAATTATAACGGGGATATAGGGAGTCATTAGTAATCGGTATTTAGTACTTGGTAGTTGGTACTTGGGCAAAGAGCTTTACCACAGCGCGGCAAGCCGCAAACGCGATGCTTGATTAGAGAGGATATGTATCAGGGCACGACTTTAGCGCTTAGCCTGGCGTGAGCAAAGCGAGCGACAGGCTGCGAAGTCGTGCCGCACAGCCATTCATAAATTTTGGGCTTCAGAGCGTGTGTGAGAACTAGCAGTTTTGCGGTGTGTTAACGACACAAGTATCAGGGCACGAGTTTACTCGTGCCGTAAAGGTGCATAAACATTGGGCTTTAGCCCCTGCACACTGTTAACCGCATGGTGCTGTGGCCATGGAAATTGAGTTCGCACACACTCTCTTCAGCCCCTGCAAAACGTTGCCACCCGAAGGAATTTTAGGGACAGCAATGCAGAGAGCGCAGAGGAAGTCAACGCTAGATGATGCTAGACCTGATTTTTGTTTCGAAAACGCGAAGAATGCTGTACCTTGCTCTACCAAGTACCAACTACTAACTACCAAGTACTGATTTCAACATGTGTGGACGCTTCCGGCTATCGCGCCATGAAAAAGAGATCGCTGCTCACTTCGACATCACCGAAGTGATCGAGTGGACGCCCCGCTATAACATTGCGCCCACGCAGCAGATTCCTACTGTGCGCCAGAATCCGGCGGAACCCCGGCGCGAATTCACGTTGATGCGCTGGGGGCTCATTCCTTACTGGGCCAAAGATGCGTCCATGGGATTCAGCACCTTCAACGCGCAGTCAGAATCTGCTGCCGAGAAACCCGCATTTCGCGAGCCGATGAAGAAACGCCGCTGCCTTATTCCCGGCGACGGATTCTACGAATGGCAAAAGCTTGGTTCCAAAGATAGACAGCCCTACAACTTCGGTCTGATTGACGATGGCTTGTTTGCCTTTGCCGGCTTATGGGACAGGTGGCGCAATGCTGAAGGTGAAACCATTGAAACCTGCACCATCCTGACCACCCAGCCCAATGCTTTGGTAACCGGAATCCACAACCGGATGCCGGTAATTCTTAAACAGGAAGATTACGAATTGTGGCTCGACCCCGGCGTAACCGATGCCAAGCGCGTCACCGAATTGCTCAAGCCCCTGGATGCGAGCTTGATGAGGAAATATCCGGTAAGCGCGCGGGTTGGGCAGGTGAAGAACGAAGACGCGGAGTGTGCGAAGGAGATTGAGTTGAGGCCTGTGGAGCAATCTGGGATGTTGTTTTAGAAGAAGCTTGGGGGTGGTGGGGATCGGACCCATGCGCTACCGTCTCGAATCCGTAATTCGGCATTTCGGCATTGCTGCCGAGCGTCATTTGTGAACTGGCGACAATCGCTGTCTCTGAATATCCAATAGCCGCTTCGGGGTGCCTCATGCTTATCAATTCCTCAGTGACCGCGCTGCGCTCTGATGTGGAGGCATGGAGATTGGAGTGAGAAATGACGGCTTAATCAGGACTTGACTCTCGGAGTATAATTTCCCGCAACTCTGACTCCCCTAGCAAGCTGAACACTACTTGTGCGAAAGGTAGGTATTTTCATGCTGCTAGTCATTGACTGGATCGGGAGAACCCCACTAACTATTACGCTTCAGGTTATTGGCCTGATCATGTTGGCCTTGATGCTGATTTCCGCGATATTGCCGCGCACCGACGAGCCGCGCGTTACCTATGCTGAAGAACTGCGCGAGAGACTACGGAAAGGTGCTGCCAGCAAGTAACCTTTCGCCTTTTATTGGCTGAGCTCATGGCTTCGCTTTCTAACTAGCTTCTAGCCGCTAGCCAAGCCTCTGGCGTTTCCATTCGCGTAATTCGTGCAATTCGTGGCGAAGTCTTTGCTTCAAAATCAGCGTCATCAGCGAAATCAGCGGTAAGACCTTTTCAAAGCAAAGGCGTGACCAGAATGCTGGCCACGCCTTTAATCTGAATTCCCTGACCCTCAGAGGGCGGGAACGCGATCACAACGAGTCAAACCAAGTACCAATAACTAAGTACCAAGTACTGTTTACGGCTGCTCGTCTATCTCTTCTCCATATTCTCCAGTCCCTGCGGAACTGGGGCTGCCTTCCGGTTTGATCTGCACTGGATTCCCCGCAAACAGCGTGCTTGATCCGTGTTCGGTCGCCGTCTTATTGAACGCGGCCACTTCAGTGTTCAGGAAATTGTTGAACTCCTGAAGATGCTGTTCCAGTTCTTTGTGCAGATCGGCGGCTTCCGCCACCAGCGCATCACTGGGAGCTTCGCCGTAAGCGCCCATTACGCCGCGCATAACCCCCTGCAACTGATCGTGGAAGCGCTGGAGGTAGTGGATGTCGTCCTGTCCGTAGGGCTGCACGTCAGTGTTGTAGAGCGGGCTCTGCATGGCCGTGAGTTTTTTGTCGAGGGCTTTGGCCTGATCGAGCACCGGCTTGTATGAGGCGTTCACCACGCCGTCAGTGGATTCCTCGCTGCCAATCAAATCCTGAAGGCTGGTGATTTGCTTGTGCAGTCCATTCAGCCGGTTCAACGCTTCGTTCAAGGCCGAAACTTCATCGCGGAGTTCCAGTGCGAGTTTAAGCTGGGCACGTTGGGCCTGGGGATCGAGTTTGAAACGCGGATCGTCTTCCACCTGCACCGTCTGCGTTTCCGTCTTGCCGTTCACCGTGACCGCTACTTTGTAGCTGCCGGGCAGCGCTGTGGGGCCGCTGTTGGGATCGAAGAAGAATTCTTCTTCTTCACGCTCTGCCGGGGGCGGCGGCAGGATGGTCAGCTTCTTCGGGCCATCGTAGCGCAGGTTCCAGGGCACGCGATTGATGCCAAACTTTGACGGACCGTACATGGTGCGAATCACCTGTCCGGTGCTGTCGCTGATGGTGATCTTTACCGGAGACTGGGCCTTCTTGCGCTGCTCGGGAGTGACTTTGATCTCGGCCGGCAGGTAATAAGTAATGACCGCACCGCTGGGCGGATTCGGCGCGACGAACCCGCCGGAGCTAAACCCATGCTTGTTCCAGCTATGCCAGTTCACCGCCGGCAGGCTGCCGTATACGTGGAAGTCGTTGCGCGCCAGCTCCGCTCCGCTTTCCTCGAGCGGTGTGATGTTGTCCAGCACAAACAATCCGCGTCCATGGGTCGCTACTACCAGATCATGACTCTGCTTCACGAATTTGATGTCATAGATCGAAGCCGTTGGGAAGTTGCTCTTGATCGCCGTCCAGTGGCTGCCTTCGTCGCTGGAATAGAACAGCCCAGTGTCGGTCCCGGCGACCAGAAAGCCTTTGCGATTCGGGTCTTCGCGAATGACGCGCGCCGGAGTTTCCTGCGGCAGTCCCTGCATGATCGGCGTCCATGTCTTACCGTAATCATGGGTCTTGTAAGCGTAAGCCTTATTGTTGTCTACCTCGTGGAAGTCCACCGCGATGTAGGCGGTTCCGGCATCGCTGGGTGAAGCTTCAATCTGCTGGAGCCTGCCCCATTCGGGCAGGTTGGGAATATTGGCCGTGGTGTTCTCCCAGTGCTGGCCACCGTCTCGGGTCACCTGCACCACGCCATCATCGGTGCCCACCCAGATCACTTTGGGGTCGAGCGGTGAAATGGACATAGAAAGGATGCAGTCAAAAGTCTCAGCGCCGCTGATGTCATATTCAATGGAGCCGCCGCTGGTCTGCTGCTTGGATTTGTCATTACGGGTGAGGTCGGGGCTGATGGCTGTCCAGTGCGAACCACCATCGGTGGACTTAAACAGCACGTTGCCGCCGATGTAGACCTCATTCGGATTCGTGTACGAGACTGCGATGGGTGAGGTCCAGTTGAAGCGATACTTCAGGTCTGCCGGTTTCTTGAGCTGTACGCCCTGAAGATAAGGGCGGATGGTGCTCGAAAGCCCATTCTCCACATTCAAGCGCTGGGCAAAAGCGTTCTGCGAATCAACATAGACCGTGTGTGTGTTCTTGCCGCGAGCAGGCACGGCATACTCTCCGTCGCCGCCGGTTACTGTGTACCACTCAAATCCGCTGATGCCGCCACGGCTAAGGCTGTTCGAAGGGCCGCACCACGCGTTGTTGTCTTGCAAGCCGCCGCACAGGTTGTAAGGAGTTTCATCGTCCTGGGCCACGGAGTAGAACTGCTCGATGGGCAGGTTATCGAGATAGCGCCAGGTACGTCCGGCATCTGAGCTGATGTAGACGCCGCCATCGTTGCCGTCAATGATGCGGTCCGGGTCCTGCGGATCAATCCACATCGCGTGGTGATCAGGATGCACGCGCGCGCCAATGGTACGCGCCGTCTTACCGCCATCTTCCGAGAGAACAATTCCAAAGGAGAGGAAGTAGACCTTGCTTTCATCTTTGGGCGAGACTGCCAACTGGCTGAAGTAGAACGGACGCGCATCCAGCGTATGGTTGTTGCTCACCATCTTCCAGTGGTCGCCCAGATCAACCGAGTCCCACAAAATGCCATTTTTGGATTCAATCAAAGCATAGATGTGGCGAGGATTGCTGGGGGCTGCTGCCAGGCCGATGCGTCCGACTGCGCCTTCCGGCATGCCTTCGGTCAGTTTCTTCCAGGTATTACCGCCATCGGTCGAACGATAGACGCCGCCGGAAGGCCCGCCGCTTTCCAGTATCCACGGATGGCGCTGCACCGGCCAGAAGCCCGCGAACAGCACCATCGGATTGCTCGGATCCATGATCAGCGAACTCACGCCGGTGGTGTCGTCAACGAACAACACCTTCTGCCAGTTTTTGCCGCCGTCAGTGGTGCGGAATACGCCGCGCTCGGGGTTTGGTCCCCATGCGTGTCCGAGGACGCCGACGAACACCACGTTCGGATCGCGCGGATCAATCACGATGTTCGAAATCTGTCCGGCATCTTTCAGGCCCATGAAATTCCAGGTCGTACCGGCGTCAGGAGAGAAGAAGACGCCGCGCCCGTCAATCACATCATTGCGCAGGTTCGATTCGCCGGTGCCTACCCACACAAGATTGGGGTTCGACGGAGCAAGAGCGATGGCCCCGATAGAAGCGGTGGACTGCTTTTCAAAAATCGGCTTCCAGGAAAGGCCGCCATCCTGGGTGAGAAACACTCCGCCGCCCGCTGCGCCGGCATAGTAGATGTTGGCTTTGCCGGGGATGCCGGCGACGGCGGTAACGCGTCCACCGCCCACTGCGGGCCCCAGATTGCGGAAGTGCATGTTCTCCAGCGGGTCTTTTGCTTTTGTGTCGTCAGGCTTGGCCGACGGATTGGCATTGCCGGGGGCAGTACGGGTGGGCCTGTCGGAAGTGCGGCTCTGGCGCGCATGTTGCTTGTCAGACCCTTTGTCGGTGTCCTGAGCAAGAATGGATTGAACGCTGAATACAACGAGCAGAACGAACGCAGATCTTAAAAGTGTTTTCATAAAGAGTGGCTCCAGCCAAGGAAGAGCTTGGAAGGCGAACCGCGAATCATACCGCAAACCGCGCCTGCTGGGGAATAGGGGGTTGTGTCCCATGACTCAGTCACGGCCACTAACGGAATAGGAAAGATTCAATCATCGGTCTGGGACGTGAGAGATGGAAGACATGAAGCTGTTTAATTGAGTTGCTGTTCTGCTGTGTGGTACCGGATAGTGTCTCCGCTATTTTAATGCGCACCGCAGGAGTTCATGTTGATCAAGGCAATGGCGATTGCAGCGAAATATTCTGGCCACATCTCGATTTCGAACACTTTGGGTCTCTCTCCTGTTTTCTGCTTCTGTTCTGTCTTTGTCAGCGTGTTCCAGTTCACCTTCCACGCCCGCGTCAAACCCTGCATCCACACCGGCAGCGCCCGCTGCGACGTCCAGCAGGCAATTCGATCCATGCTCGCTAGTCACCCATGCAGAGGTTGAAACTGCTTTGGGCAAGGGCGCGACCATGACCAATTCTTTTGATGACCGATTGGGCAAGCAGCAATGCCATTTGAAGCCTGTTGCGCGCGGAGCAATTGACTAGATAATCATCATGGTGAATTCCGCAGATTTATGGGACGGCATCAAGAGAGCCATGCTGCCGCCCAGCAGTGATGCCAGGATGGTACCCGGCCTCGGAGACGATGCGTTCGTAGGCAGGGCAGTGGGTTACAACGTACGCAACAGAGACAAATATGTGCAGGTCTTTGGCGCACTCACCAACAACGACGCGATCAATGAAAAGGCTACGCACTATCTTGCGCCCAGGGCTGTGACCCGCCTGTAGAACGTATGGGAGCGCGCGATTCCATAGCGACATATGGTGGGATAGACGCTTGCAAGCGCCAAGTCGCTGTGTGAACTCCATTTTTGTGGTCACAGCACCTGGCAGTTAAGCGGACCAGTTCTAAGATGCCGCCAGCGACATTAAGGCTTGTCGGAGCCACTCACGATCTTCCGCAGAAACATTTGCGCCAATGCGCAGCACCTGATTGCGAGATCGAATGAATAGTTCCTGCCTTGCTCCAGTTGCCCGCGGACTTACTGCGGGGGTTCCTGGTCCCGTAATCACCACATTGCGGCCCGACAATGGCCGGTCTCTGATTTCTACTGAGTCGATTTCGTTCTTAGGAAGGGTTTTCACGTTGTAGTCGAAACCAAACGCTCGCTTTCCTACCCGAATATCTCTTCCTTGCTCCTGAATTGCGTCCCTGCCGAAAATGCCGAAGCAGAGCGCTGCAATCATCAGTGCGGCAACGGCAAACATGATGAAGACGGAACTTTCATTGCCTGGAGTGACCGGCTGGCGAGCGCTGATGATCTCTAAGATACCCATATACAACAAGACAGCCGGAAACAAGGCGAATATCACAGCGCCTGCTGTAAAACCACCGCGAGGCAAAAGAATTCTCCGTTCCGGCCCTTCTGTCACAAAGACAATCTGAGTGCCCTGCGGCAGTGACGGAATACGATTTTCACCGGCGGGCACAGGGGCCCGCCGATGAGGTTGAACTTCAACCGGCGTGACATAGTCGGCTGGACGGGTCTCATCAAACTGGGGGACGGAAAGCTTCCGCGACCATGACTCCAGCTTCCGGTAAGCCTCAGCCTCATTGCGAAATTGCGCTATGGATACATCTTTACTCGAATCACGAAATTGCAGGGAGAGAATCCAGGTGGGAATTCTGCCTCCGCGCCTTCCACTTTGAAGTTCGAAGCCGAGCGCCAGCCTCTTTACTTCGTCGAGCGAACCGCGAATCATCTTCACGCTGGGCCAAAGGCCTGTTCGGCGGGTAAATGTGCGCGAGGAGCAATCCAACAGCAGTTCATCTCGCCAGAACATTCCGCGTAAGCCGGCCAGCAGCATTAACAGACCAGCCGCAATCAACACCAGCTTCAAAAATAAGGAGGCCCCTAACGATGCATAAAACAGGGCCGCACTGGCAGGAAGCGCGACGATACCCCAGCCCCACGGATAAGCAAACCGCAACTCTCGTTCATCTTCGTGCTTTAGCTGAAGTTGTATTGCCATGATTCAGAACCGATAGACGCGCAACCTCAACCGGAGTGATGCGCGCCCCAATTGAATAAAGAAGACCATCCGTGGAACAGCAGCCGCATGGTCAAATGTACGGCTAGTGCGAACTAGCCTGTAGTTTTTTCGCCAGCTGTGCCGCAATCAGATCGTCAAATATTTTTTGGGACTGCAGTCCGTCTACCCTTGCCAGGTCCAGAAAAAAGACGGGCGTGCCCTGTACTGCGCGCCACTTGGCTTCATCCAAATCCCGCTCGATCACAGGGCGGTATTTGTGGTTTTCAAGTTCTGCTTGAAATCGTTGTACGTCAAGGCCGATGCGAACAGCAAATGCAACCAGGTCCTGCTGCGCAGTTTTCTGCGGATTGGCAATGATCAAGTCATGCATTTCCCAAAATTTGCCCTGGGCATTTGCAGCCAGGGCAGCTTCATGCAGAAGCATGGATTCCGGATGCGTCTCCAATGGCCGGTTTTTGAACACCAGGCGTATCTTGCCCGGATAACTCTTCATGATTTGCCTGACCAGAAGTGTGGCCTTGACTGTGAGATTGCTCTGGAGATCGGAAAACCACACAAACGTAATGGGCGCACCGGCGGGGCCTGAAGCAATCTCGAAGTTGTTTTCAGCAGACTTTTCAGGAACGGCGCGAGCAGGATTGAGAGCAAGTTCCTGGCCGATGATCGACTCAAATTTTTCCGCCGTCATCGCCCCTGAATATTCTTTGCCATTGATGAAAAATGTAGGCGTACCGCTCACGCTCAGGGCATCACCTTCTTTTTTATCCGCATTGACCTGCTTTGCCGTTTTATAGCTCTCCAAATCAGCGGCGAACTTCGTCATATCGAGATTCAAGCTACGTGCTTTTTGCAGCAGGTCGTCTTTCTTTATGGCTTTCTGTTCGGCAAATATCAGATCATGCATGTCCCAGAACTTGCCTTGTTCCCCGGCCGCTACCACGGCGCGATGCGCAAGTTCTGAATCGGCGTGAAAGCTCAATGGAAAATTCTTGAATATCCATTTGACCTCTGTGGGATATTGCTTCATGACCTCTTGTAACGCCGGTACGGTGCGAGCGCAAAAAGGGCACTGAAGATCTGAGAACTCGATGATCGTGACCGGCGCATCGGGCGCTCCACGGACCGGCGAATGAGAAAGATCAAGGCTTGATACTGAAGGCAGGTTTTTATCCGCTGGTCCCGGCGATGTTCCTTCCATTGCACTCTGGAAACGTTCGGCAGTCTGGACTCCCACCAGCTTTTGTCCGTTGACAAAGAAGGTCGGGGTAGCAGTGACTCCAAGCGCCTTTGCCAATGCCATGTCCTGTTCGATCATGGGTTTGTAATATCCGCTTTCCAGTCGCTCCCGGAAGTGTGGAACATCGAGATGCAACTGGCGGGCATATTCCACCAGGTCCTGCAGCTTGACCTTGCGTTGATGGGCAAAAAGCAGATCGTGCATTTCCCAGAATTTACCCTGTTCACCGGCTGCAAGGGCGGCTTGGTGAGCCAGCATCGAGTCTGGATGGATCGGCAGCGGGTTGTGCTTTAAGATCCATTCCACCTTTGTGGACTGGTTCTTGAGCGCCGCCTCAAGAGCGGGAATGGTGGATCCGCAGAATGGACATTGATAGTCGAAAAATTCAACAACCTTGACGGGAGCACCGCTGTTTTTTGCCAGATTTTCACGCCAGTCATTCTGAGGCGCAGCATTCTGAGCCGCGCGTCTGGCTGGCGGAACCTGAACCGCAGCAGGTGAAGCGGATGTCTGTTGGCCCTGAAGCCAGGCGCCGCATAACAGCGTGATCAAGATTGCAAGGTAGCTGACCGATCGCACAAATCCCCCATTTCTGCATTCCATGAATTATTTCTTTTGCATTTCCGGCGCTTCGTGCACATGGTAAGGCTCGCTCTCATGCGCTACGTCAGGATGCTTATACCGCCAGTCCAGCGCCAGTAATCCCGCGCCGGGATCGTCTCGGTGTTCGGCGTAGAGCGCTGCTTCGCGGTCTGCATCTTTCTGCATATGAAGTTGGCCATAAATAATGGACAAATAATAGTGCGCCGTGAGGTCGTCAGGATTGATCTGCTGCAAAGCCTCAAACTGCTGGCGAGAGAGATCGTACTTTTTTGCCAGGTAGTACGCATAACCCAGCTCCTGCCGCGCCTGGCGAAAACGCGGGTACGCTGCCACTACTTTTCCAAGATCTGCGTTGGCTTCATCGAGACGATTCTGGTAACGGCAAATCAATCCCCGGTAAAAAAGCGCCCTCATGTTGTCCGGCTTTTTGGCCAGCGCTTTGTCCAGAAACTGTAGTGCCGTGCTGTAATCCTCATAAGAGGAGTTTGCGACTGACATATTGCCCGGACCGTCAGGGTCCACTCGCGTGTCTACCAGCTTGGAATAATTGGCAATGGCGAGATTGATGTAAGCATCAACGTAATCAGGATTGATCTCCAGCACCTTCTGGAATGCGTCGGCCGCTTTCCAGTACTGCTGCTGACGCAGCAGGGCAATGCCGTAGTTGTTCCAGCGCAGCATCTGGTCTTTATCGGGAGGCGGCCATTGACCTTCCGTCCTGCCCAGTTTCAATGACACTGAGCGGGCGCCCAGTTGAAGCACAGGGTAGGCAATGTCCTTTTCGAGAATGAAGTTTGTGAAGGCCCGCCGGAACCGCCTGTAGTTCACTTTCGCGGAAAGCGTTATCGGACCGGCGGCATTCGCAGGAATGCGGAACCGGAAACGCACCAGGTCGGAGTTGCCGGAAGGAATAGTGTTGTCATAGGTGCGCGCTTTGGTATTCCACACCTCGTGAAGAGAGAGCAGCTTGCCGTCTTTTCCGACAAGACGATTGGTGTAGGTGTGAGCATGATCGTCAACGAATCCATTGGGCTTCAGCGCGCCGCTATGAAAGATTTCCCGCCCTGCGCTGTCGGTGGCGGTGAACTCCACCCAGCTTTCATAGAAGTCCCTTTGTTCCGGCACCAGATTGTGGCCGATTTTCTTGTTCTGAATCACCACTTCGGCGGTGATCGTCTCGCCCGCTAATAACGTAAAATTCTGCCGGTCAAGAGGAGCGATGAGCCGTTCTTTTCCCGATTCCCGCTTGCTGATGGAAAAAACATCAATGCCCAGAGTGTCTTTCAGAAATTCTTCGGTTACTTTCAATTGCTCTGGATAGTCATAGAAAAAGGGTATGGCGCTGTTGGCGCCCGGCCAGCGGTGAGACGCAACCTGGTGATTTTTTGCGCCATAGTCGGTAGCGGCCACCATCCTGGGCATGTGGCAGGTCTGGCAGTCGGACGCTGTTTCTTTCTGATAGAAGGGAAGCGGCGATTGACGCGACCAGGATGTCTGCTGCCATTCATCGTAAACAGAGAAGGCGCGCAGCCATTTATAGTCATTCAACATTTTAGGAATGAAAGCCTTATGGCATACCGAGCAGAATTCAGGGGTGCGGTAGAAGTCGCGCATCACCGCGCGGCTGTGTAATTCCGGGTGTTGCAGAATTTCATCGAAGCTTACCTGCCGGGCCACCGGGGTTCCGTCGGCAGCCACCATCACTGCCGGTTTGCCCATTACATAGCTGCCGGTCCCGCTGGTGTTCTGCACTTTCTGGATGGAGTGGCACACCATGCACGTGATTCCGTCTTCATCGAAAGAGCGTTCCAGTTTGGAGTTGGTGGTCAGCGCACCGGAAAACAGCGCAATGGGATTGTGGCAGCCTTCACAGTGCCGCGTGTATTCGATTCCTTTCTGAGAAATCAACATGTCCACGTTTTTCTTATAAAACGGAGCCCGAAAGGAATTAGCGTGGGCCGACTGCCTCCATTGCTGGTGAACGTCTTCGTGACATTTCGAACAGTATTCCGCGGTAGGAAACTCAGAAGCCGCTATGAATCCACCAGTCTCAGCTTTTGCCTGGCTGGGGAGAAAGGGGCTGTCGCCAAAAGGATATTTATATTCCTGCCGCGCATCATGGGCAGGGGCCGGCCCAGAACGGTCTTCGCCGGCAGCCATGAGCGTGGCCGCGCATGCCATCACTAGCGCTACGGCAAAAAGGCAAATCTTAACGGAATGAAGACGGTCTTGCGCTTGCGAATTTTTCATCAAATAGTGGCTTCTGAAGTGGGATGGGCTTAAATGATTAACACAGCTCTTCTGGAATTACTACAACAAAAGATCAATGGAGGCCCCATTCAATTTTGCGGCATGCGCGAATGAGTGCCAAAAGTACGGCGGCGCATCCTTAAGATATAGCGATTCACTTTTGGTCTGTTTTAAACGGCGAAGGCGATGTACTTAAGCTCCGTTTCGGAGTTTTTTTCGTACACTGTTCTGAAATTTCATTTGACAAATTTATTTTCTTCCTTAAACTCACCAGCAACTCTGAATAAAAAAACTCAGTTTTGATCATCGCGGGCTCGATTGTGCAAGTGGGCTGGGCGATTCAATATCGAGGCATTTAATTCAGATTTTGAGATTTTCGGGTCACACAAGGCTCGAACCTACTGAAACCTGAAATCTCACGGCCAAGCATCTCGTTCCAAATTTGTATCAGTTCACAATTTTTTCGAATTCAGTGCCAGAAGCACCGCGGAGCAGTGTGTTTGCTGTTTCCCGTGAGGCTGGCTTGCTGATGACTCGTGTCTAAATGACGCGCTGGCGCTTTGATGCGCCCAGCGGAATTGTATTGCCTATTTAAAAATGAATAAAACGAGTGGTCCGTCCATCCGCAGCTTTCGATCGCAGTGGCCAACGAATGTAAGCCTGTGCTTTACAGGTTTGTTCGCGCACAAACGTCGTTATCTCACAGCCGTGCTGCTGATGTTGCTTACCGCATCGGCATGGGCCGGCACATGGAACGCGTTTGGTCCCCAAACCTACCAGCAGACGACCACCACGCCCAAAGCGGTGAGTTCCACGTTTACGGTCTTGAACACCGCAACCACCTACACCCTGGTGGTCACAGGCACTACCAATGCCAATCCGTTGATCACGATCAACGGAAAGACGGTCATCAACCAGACCAATCCGAACGTAAGCAAAACCGTCACTCTTACGGCGTCGAACACCATCGCCGTGACTGTTCGCGGCGGAGTCGGCAGTTCCGTTACCGCCACCATCACAGGCGTTGACAACGATCTGCCGACGATTACGGCTGCGGCGAGTCCCGCCAAAAATGCTGCGGGCTGGAACAATACCAACGTCACCGTCACTTTCACGTGCGCCGATAAGACTTCAGGTGTTGCGTCGTGCACAGCGCCAGTCGTTGTCAGCACTGATGGGGCATCACAGGTCGTCAAGGGAACAGCCACAGACAAGGCCGGGAACACCGCTTCGACTTCTGTAACAATCAACCTCGATAAGACTCTTCCCACCATCAGCCCAAGCCAGACCCCAGCAGCCGATAGTTTCGGCTGGAACAATGCCGCGGTGACTGTCAGCTTTGCCTGTACCGATGTCACTTCAGGCGTGTCAACTTGTACTGGCCCGACCACGCTGAGCGTGGAAGGCGCAAACCAGGCAGTGAAGGGAACGGCCACTGACAAAGCGGGGAATTCAGCTACGGCCACCGACACTGTCAATATTGACAAGACCGCGCCGACCATCAGTTCATCCGCCACTCCCGCGGCCAATGCTGCCGGATGGAATAACAGCAACGTGACTGTGGCGTACACCTGTACTGATGCTCTGTCAGGCATAGCCACTTGCCCCGCAACAGCGACTGTCAGCACCGAAGGTTTAAATCAGGCGATTTCCGGCACAGCAACCGACAAGGCTGGAAACACCGCGAGCAACTCGCGCACAGTGAGCCTGGACAAGACGCCGCCCACCATTACCGCTGCGCTGGCTCCCGCCGCCAACGCCGCAGGATGGAACAATGCCAATGTAACCGCTACGTTCACCTGTTCTGATGCGTTGTCAGGTGTTGCGTCCTGCCCTGCTGCCGCGACTGTCAGCACCGAAGGCGCAAATCAGACTGTGCCAGGCACCGCGACAGACAAAGCAGGCAATAGCGCCGCATCCGCTACCAAGGTCAGCATCGATAAGACCGCGCCGGTAATTACACCGACCTTGAGTCCGCTGGCCAACAGCTTTGGCTGGAACAACACCAGTGTCACGGTGAGCTTTGGGTGTTCTGATGCGCTCTCCGGCGTGGCCTCATGCGCGGCGCCGCTGACGTTGACCAGAGAAGGCAGCGGGCAGATCGCGACTGGCAATGCCACCGACATCGCCGGCAACACCGGCAGCGGCAGCGCGACCGTCAACATTGACGAGACTGCACCCACGATCAGCGCCGTTCTCACTCCGCTGCCCAATTCGGCCGGCTGGAATAATACAAACGTTTCAGCTTCATTTACCTGCACCGACAGTTTGTCTGGCGTGGCCACCTGTCCGGCGGCTACTACAGTGACCACCGAAGGAGCGAACCAGACCCTTCCTGGCGCCGCTACAGACAAAGCAGGCAATAGCGCCGCACCGGCTACCAAGGTGAGCATTGACAAAACCGCGCCGGTAGTTACACCGACCTTGAGTCCGCTGGCCAACAGCTTTGGCTGGAACAACACGAGCGTCACGGTTAGTTTTGGGTGTTCTGATGTGCTCTCCGGAGTGGCCTCATGCGCAGCGCCGCTCACGTTGACCAGAGAAGGCAGCGGACAGATCGCGACTGGCAACGCCACCGACATCGCCGGAAACACCGGCAGCGGCAGCGCAACGGTCAACATTGACGAGACTGCGCCCACGATCAGCGTCGCTCTCACTCCGCTGCCCAACTCGGCCGGGTGGAACAATACGAACGTTTCAGCTTCATTTACTTGCGCTGACAGTTTGTCGGGCGTGGCCACATGTCCTGCGGCCACCACAGTGACCACCGAAGGAGCGAACCAGAGTCTTCCCGGTACCGCCTCTGATAAAGCGGGGAACAGTGCATCTCCTGCAACTAAAGTCAGCATAGACAAAACCCCGCCCGTGATTACGCCTACGCTGAGCCCGCTGGCCAACAGCTTTGGCTGGAACAACACCAGCGTCACGGTGAGTTTTGGCTGTTCCGATGCACTGTCGGGCGTGGCCTCATGTGCAGCGCCCGTTTTGTTTTCCAGGGAAGGTGCGGGGCAGACTGCCAACGGGACCGCAACTGATATCGCCGGCAATTCCGCCAGCGCCTCCGCTACGGTGAACATAGACGAAACCGCTCCGGCCATTACGGCCGCGATTTCTCCTGCTCCCAATGCGGCTGGGTGGAATAACTCCAATGTGACTGTCAGCTTCACCTGCGCTGATGCTGGTTCAGGTATCGCTACTTGTCCCCCAGTGCAGACGGTGACTACGGAAGGCGCGAGTCAAAACGTTACAGGAACGGCCACCGACAAAGCCGGGAACACCGCGAGCGCCGCCGCGATCGTAAACATTGATCGCACGCCGCCCACCATCACGCCGGCCATTTCTCCAGTACCCAATGCTGCCGGCTGGAACAACACCAACGTCACCATCAGCTTTACCTGCACCGACGCTGGTTCGGGTGTGGCGGTATGTCCTGCTCCGATTCAAGTCACCACCGAAGGCGCAAATCAGGTATTCACGGCTACGGCGGTTGATATTGCCGGCAACAGCACTCCTGTCTCGGTCACGCTGAACATTGACAAGACCCCGGCAATTATTACCGCCAGCGCCTCGCCGCTGCCTAATGCGAACGGATGGAACACCAGCCCGGTCACTATAACTTTCCAGTGTTCTGATGCGCTCTCAGGAGTTGTGGCTTGCCCTGCGCCGCAAACGGTTTCAACCCAGGGCGCGAACCAGATCATCTCCGGTACGGTTCTTGATGTCGCCGGAAACAGCTCCAGCGCCAGCGTTACCATCAATCTGGAAACCGGCCAGCCGGCCATTACCGCATCCGGCGCGCCTCCAGCCAATGCCGCGGGCTGGAACAACACCGATGTGACCGTTGCATTCCATTGCACGGCGGCTGCGGCTCCGATTACCAGTTGTCCTCAACAACAGATTGTCACTACCGAAGGTGCGAATCAGGCGTTCTCAGGAACAGTGGCAGACGCAGCCGGCAACAGCGCCAGCACTTCGATAACGCTCAATATTGACAAGACTCCGCCCATCATCAGCGCGTCTGTATTGCCTGCGCCGAATGCGAACGGAATTATCTTCGGACAAAGCGCTACCGTATCATTTACCTGTTCCGACACCCTGTCCGGAATATTTACCTGTCCTTCTCCACTCACCATCACTACGACCGGCTTACAGACGCTCAGTGGTTCCGCTGTGGACGTTGCGGGAAATACCGCCAGCGCCAGCGTGCAATTCAATTTGCAGAACTTCCCCCCGCTGCAAGTTGTCGCGTCAGTTGCGCCCACGCCCAATGCGGCGGGCTGGAACAACACTCCGGTCACCGTCAGCTTCCTGTGTACAGGCGGAGCGCCTCCGGTTTCCTGTCCCGCGCCGCAGACCGTTAGCATTGACGGCAATAATCAGGTCGTTACAGGCACAGCGACCGACGCACTCGGTACTTCGGTCAGCGCCAGTGCTACCGTGAACCTCGACCAGACGGCTCCGCTGGTTACGATCACCGCGCCGGCAGATGGCAGCATCAGTCCTTCGGCAAACGTATCTGTTGCCGGACTTACAAGTGATGGACTTTCAGGGCTTGCCACAGTCACATGCAATGACACGCCGGCAACCATTACCGGTGGAAGCTTTACATGTTCGCTGCAAATCACCCAGGGCTCGCTGGCGATCTCCGTCCAAGCAACCGATGTGGCCGGCAATAGCGCTACCGCAAGCCTCAACACGAATCTGCAAGGCCCCAAGCTCACGATCAGCGCGCCCGCTCCGCAGGACCTGTTCGGCGCAAATCCAGTCACAGTGACCGGCACTGTGGATGATCCAGCCGCAATTATCTCGGTCAACGGTATTCCGGCGACGAATTCTGGAAGCACATTCAAAGCCGAAGGCATTATCCTTCGCGAAGGCAATAACCTGATCACTGCGACCGGGACGAATACCGGGGGCGCAGCAGGTACAGCCAGCGTCAACGTAGTTCTCGACACTACCCCGCCCACCATCAGCATTGATTCGCCCACCGACAAGGCAATTGTCACTTCACCGCAGATCGAAGTTACAGGGCTTGTGAATGATGTCGTGACCGGCACCGTCAATGCGGCGCAGGTGAGCGTGATCATCAATGGCGTGCAGGCGGAAGTTGCGAACCGCGGCTTCATGGCTGAAAACGTGTTGCTTGTTCCCGGCCAGAACGTGATTACTGCGGTTGCCAAAGATCGGGCAGGCAACATCAGTCAAAGTCAGGTAACGGTGACCTTGCGCGATGTGGGAACGCAACAGCGCATCCTGATGGTTTCCGGTAATGACCAGACGGGCAGCGTGGGATCCACATTGCCTCAGCCGCTGACCGTGCAGGTTGTAAATGCGATTGGGCAATCGGTGGCCAATGTGCCGGTTACCTTTACGGTCGAAAAAAGTGATGGCCAGCTCTCCGCGTTTCCGCAACAAGGCCGCCAGCTCACCATCCAAACAGATGCAAACGGCCAGGCCGCCGTTACTGCGCAATTGGGAACGCGTGTCGGTCCCGGTAACAATCACGTATCTGTAACTTCACCGGGTTTTGTAGGCGAGGTCATGTTCTGCGCCAGCACAACGGTTGGCGCTCCCTCGCAAATCCATGACATCTCCGGCGGTTCTCAAATTGGCGTGATCGGCCAGCCATTACCTGAATCGCTGGTGGTAGGGGTCTTTGACGCCATTGCCAATCCGGTGGCCGGTGTTCCCGTCATTTTCAAGGTCGAGCAGGGTGGTGGAACGTTCGATGGAACCAACACAACCATCACCGTGACTACCGATGCGGACGGACGTGCAACCACGGGCCTTACTCTGGCGCAGGAAGAAGGCGTCAACAACAATGTTGTCTCCGCCACATTCGCCGGGTTAACCGGCGCGCCTTCGATCTTCACCGCCTCTGGAAAAACGCCCAGCAATCCCGCTAATACCCGTGTTACAGGCATCGTGCTCGATAATGCGAACCAGCCTGTGCCGAACGCCACTGCCAGCATTCAAGGCACGAATCTTACGGCCTTTACTGATGCCACCGGACACTTCACGATTTCCAATGCACCCATTGGCAGCATTGTTCTCTTCGTGGACGGCAGCACAAGCACCCGCAGCGATTCTTTCCCCTTCCTTGAATTTCCAATGGTCACAGTATCCGGGCAAGACAACAATCTGGGCCGTCCCATTTTCCTGCCCGCGCTTGACGTTGATAACTCAAAGATTGTCGGCGGCGATGAAGACGTTACCCTCACCCTGAAAGGTGTACCGGGTGTGGCTTATACGGTCTTCGCTCACTCGGCCACTTTCCCTGACGGCTCTAAAGTGGGCCGCCTGACTTTGTCGCAGGTTCACGCCGACAAGGTGCCTATGATTCCGCCGAATGGTACTGCACCTACGCTGGTGGGAACTTTGCAGCCTTCCAGAGTGAAGTTCAATCCGCCGATCCGCGTGCAACTGCCCAATACCGACGCCATGGCTCCAGGGCAGGTAGCCGAACTGTTTTCCTTCCACCATGACCTCGAGCAGTTTGTCTCGGAAGGCACCATGCGTGTCAGTCCTGATGGATCGGTGCTGGTTACCGATCCGGGTTTTGGTCTCACTGTATCCGGATGGCACGGTGGTGGAGGCCCGCCGCCACCGCCTACTTGCGCCGATGGCTGCAAAGCCACGAATGATTGCAACACGGCCTCATGTGAGAAGGGTGTGTGCGTGCAACATCCTGCCAATGAAGGCGGACAGTGCGGCGGCGGTAACGAAGTATGCGGGGTAGGAAAATGTGAGAAGGGCGCATGCGTTTCTGCCAATGACGGTAAAGAATGCACTCCCGAAGACAAATGTCAGCAAGATCCTGGCAAGTGCGAGGGAGCAAAGTGTGTGGGTAAGCCGGTTGATCTGGGCGAAGAAAAGAAATCTTCGATCGGTGTTGACGTGAAGTTCCCCGAAGAACTTGTCAGTAGCCTGAATGATTTCCTCCACCTCATCCCCGGATTAGGAGGAGTGAACTTCGAGGAAGGAAGCATTACTCCCGAAGTCACAACCAAAGATTGTTGCAACGACAAAACAGGGATCCAGAAGGATGGCGAAAAGGCGGGGTCAGCCGAAGTTACTCTTTCCGCCCGAATAAGAGATGTTCCGCTGCTTGGCCTGGGCGTTGCTGAAAGGTTCGATCTACCACACTTCCCCGGAGTGAGGGGGTTTGTTTCCATCGTGGCTGGTGTGGCTTTCACTTCTGACTTGCAGTTCGATGCGAAGGCCGGTCACCGGTTCAACGCCTGCGAAAACATTGATTGCTTCTTCGGAAGCATGGATGTCGGGCTCGCGCCAGGATTGGAATTGACCATTAAAAGTACCGATTGCATCGCGATCAACGGATTCATCTTCAATATCACGGATTGCGAGCGGGCCGAGGTCACGCCGGCAGCCGTTGAGGCTTCGGTGAAAATTGGCGGCCGCATCCACATGCCCGAGTGCAAAGACGGATTGCAGGGCTTTATTTCCATGGGGAACGTGAAGTTCAAAGCGGATGTCAAGATACCGGGCCTGCCCGACTTCGCGATTACGTTTTCTCCGCCAGGCTTCCAGGGCATTACATGCAGCCTGCCTGGAGGCTGTCACCCGAATTGACGGCTCTTCATCGTGCCGTTTGAAAGAGATAAAGCGCGATTTGCGCAGGAGGTTAGTTTGGGAACCCGTATGAAGTGCCATTCCGGCTGCCAGAGTGTGTGGGTCTTTCTGGTCTTGTGCATATGTGTGACTGCAGCCGCAGGGCAGGTGACCGGCTTTAAGACTGAAAGTGTGCCCCTGGCAATCAATATAGAGGGCAAGCCGGTCCGGTCGTCCATCTATCTTCAATACGACACCAAGCCTTACGGAGTGACTGCGGAGCAGTTCGCGGCCCAGAAGCTGGATGATCGCGAGAAGTTTTTCTTCCAGGGATTACGCGCTATCAGGACCCACGACTACGCGAACTTGAACGCGATCTGGCAGGCGCCTCCCGCAAATCCCAAAGCCAGCGTCGCCATGGACGTTTCCACTGCCAAGTCGTACCTCGATACATTTGCAGTCGGCTATGGAAAGTTTGAAGGGCTGAAAATATTGCGGCGCGTTGAGATGAACTCCGGCAGCCTTTTTTTATGGGGTGCCAGAGCCACGAACGGAATGTTCTGGCCGGAAGGCTCGATCGTGACCCCCTCGGCAAAGAAGCTGGCCTTTGAGCCGGTTACTCCTTCAAACACCATCGCAAACCTGATCGTTGATACCGCTGTGGCGGCCTCCATTAAACCTGCGGATTTTGCTCCCGTGGCCGATACGCATTCGAAATATCGGGCGGTTTTGGGGGCGACGGCCAAGACCACCCCGAGCGCACATCCCATCGCGTTGCAGTTTGATGGTGTGCCGCTGAACTTCAGCGTTTTTGATGCGGCACAGCCCCCCACCGATCCGGTTCTGGCTTTTTATCGGGACGCTTACATGAAGCTCAAACACCGCGCATTTGATGACTTCGTGAAAACGTATGCGCCGGAAAGCCAGCGAAGCGTAACCAAGTTTACCGAGAACCTGCAACTGGCGAATGCAGGCACGTATTTGGATTCCCTGACCAGCAGCCGGTATGTGAAGTTTCTGCTGAATGCCGACCCTGTGTATCTGGTGTTCTATTCGAACGATAAGACCGACAAGTGGTCATTCAGCTCGCTTCATCACGACTATGTGGTTCGCGATTTGCAGACCGGGACCTACAAGCTAGCCAACTTTGCTTTCACCAGCAGTTTCGATGATTTGCTCAATGATCAGGATCTGTTTGACCAGCAGATTTTTCGGCGCAGCGCGGCACCGGCTGTAACTCAGCCCAATAGCAGTCAAAAAACGAATGACCAGCTACATGAGGATCAAGGCGGGCACAAAAAATGAATAAGCCTCTCAAGGGAATGTGGGTTTCACAAAAGGCCATTGTGGCCTGGCTTGGTTTTCTGCTGGGCTGTGGAATCCTGCAGACGGCGTGGGCCCAAACGCTCGGACCGAATTGTACTGCGACCCTGCTGAATCGCACCGTGCAACTGGACGCCACCGGCGGCTTCGCCATACCCAATGTTCCTGTAGATCCTCAAGGAGTGTTCCGGGTTCGAATTGTTTGCCGGGAGCCCGACGGAACCATTACTAATGCCCAATCGGGGTTGCTGAAACTGGTTCCAAACGGAACAACCAAAATTGGAGTGCTGGACCAGTCCACGATCACACCCATTCCAGTTTCATTGCAGGTTTCCACCATGGAAACCGATACATCTATTTCCATAGTGGGCGGGACTCTGCATCTGGCAGTCTTCGGCACATTTGCTGATGGTTCGCAAAGCGCGCTCAATTATCCCGATTCTGGTACGACCTATACATCCAGTAATCCTGCCATAGCCACTGTTGACTCGAATGGAGTGGTTACCGCAGTGTCGCGTGGTTCGGTAAACATTACAGCGAGGAATGAAGGCGCGACGGCCACTATTCAGATAAACATCACTACCATTCTCAGTACTGTGGGTGATGGCATCCCCGACGATTGGAAGATCGCTCATGGTTTCGATATCAATGACCCCAGTCTTGCGGGCAAGGACCCGGATGGCGATGGCCTTACCAACCTCCAGGAATTTCAACTGGGAACTGACCCTAAGAATCCGGACACAGATGGCGACGGCGTAACCGACGGAGAGGAAGTCAAGCGCGGAACAAATCCTTTAAGTCCGGATACAGATGGGGATGGCCTGACAGATGGTGAAGAAATACGCTTGGGCACAGATCCCCTGAATCCGGATACAGATGGCGACGGTATCCCCGACGGCATCGAAATTAAACTCGGCCTGAACCCGCTGGTCGCCGATCCAACCACCACTGTGCAGGGGCACGTAGTAGACCAGAGCGGAAATCCTGTTGCCGGAGCCAATGTAGTCGTATTTCGGTTCTTTATTGCGGTCACCGATGCGGCGGGTTTTTTCTCCCTTTCCAAAGTTCCGGGAGACTTGGGGCCGATTGTTGCCGTTGCGAGAACTACTCGTAACAACCAGATACTGGAAGGAAAATCTCAGCCGGTGAACGGGGTCACGAATGGCACCACCGACCTCGGCACCATTCAGATTATTGTGAATTCCGGAGTGATCGCCGGCACCATTACCAATCCGGTGGGGCGCTCCGGCATCAATATTCAAGTCACGCTTACATCTGGAGCTGATGTCCGCACAGCGATTACCGATGCTACCGGTTTCTATCAGATCAATGGAGTTGCGCCCGGCAGCTTCACGATTACCGCTTTAGATGTTGCCAGCGGATTGCGGGCACGCACTACCAGCAATCTGCCTCCTAATCAGTCAGCGAATGTGAATCTTGTTCTCTCGCCTTCGGGAACAATTAAAGGAACGGCCTTTGGACGGACGGGCAATACGCCGGTTGGTGCGGGCGTAAACGTCACCCTCTCAGGCGCGGCTTTCCAAAGCACTACCACTGACAATCAGGGCACATACCTGTTTGATTACATCCCTCTCGGCAATTTCACGGTGGATATCAGCGATGCGAATGGAAATCGCGGACGCACAACCGGCAGTCTCACCGCAACCAGCCAGGTTGCAGTGGCCAATGCAAGTTTTCTGGGAAGAGGCACGGTTGGAGGATTGATTAAGGATGGTTCCGGCAATCCGGTTCCCAATGCCACTGTCAACTTATTTAGCAATAGTATCTTCGGCGGGCAGAAGACCACTGCCAGCGACGCGACCGGGCATTACTCCTTCGCCAATGTATTCGTAGGCGCGTTCAGCGTCACGGCAAACTCCGCTATCACACGTCTAGGCGGGCAGGGAAATGGCAATCTTCCAGGCGACGGACAGACAGTCAACGTAGATATCACCTTGACTGCTACAGGCAGCATTACGGGCACGATTTTCCACTTTGGCGGAACCAGCCCGGTAAGCGGTGCCCAGGTAAAGCTTTCGAATGGACTCAATGCATCTACCGATGCGCAAGGCCACTACCGCCTCGATTTTGTACCGGTTGGCTCCTATACAGTAGACGTGACCGACCCCTCAAACGGAGATCGGGCCCGGGGCGGCGCAGCCATCGTGTCACAAGACCAGGTTGTGAATGTCAATCTGAGCTTGAACGGAGTTGGCAAGGTAGTTGTCACAGTGAAAGATGGCGCCAACACTGCGGTAAGTGGAGCGACTGTTAACCTCGACAGCAGCACTATTTTTGGCGGCCGCCAGACAGGAACGACACAGGCAGACGGCACTCTTGCATTCAGTAATGTGCTGGCTGGTAATTTCTCTGTTCTTGCGGTTGACCCGAAAACCAGCCTCAATGGTTCCAATACCGGGAATGTTGCCGTCAACAATTCCAGCGCCGTTACTGTACAACTGCAATCGGCAGGCAGCATTCTTGGCACTGTATTTGGGTCGGACGGATCTACACCCATTCCAAATATCACGGTCCAGCTTTCCGGGCAGGTAAACCGTCAGGTCAGCAGCGGCGTCAACGGAAGCTTCAGGTTCGATGTTGTTCCCGCGAATACCTACAATCTGCGCGCTATTGACAGCATCGGCAACGTGCGCGCCAATGCAACCGTGATTGTGGCTACCCAGGCGCAATTGGTAACGCAGAATCTCACGTTGAGCGGCGTAGGCACCGTCACTGGCCGGGTGCTCAATCCTGATGGAAGTACGGCCCCCGGCGCTTCGGTATTACTGCAAGCGCAATCTTCGGGTTTCTCAAGAAATTTCAACGCTGCCGCAGATGTAAACGGCGTTTACAAAGTATCGCAGGTGCCGGCCGGAAGTTTTACTGTAACTGCCAGCCTTCAGAACGGAACCCAGCGGCTGATTGGGCTGAATGAGGGTCAGATTACTACGGATGGAAGCACCGTCACGGCTGACATCCAACTGGTGGCGAACGCCATTCAACTGCCATTCACCCTTTTTGACGCCAACAACTTTGATTACGAGATTCAGCAGAGCGGCTCGATTCAGGATGGCAAAAGCCAGATATTTCTTGGCGATTCACAGACCAATCGCGGAGGCATGCTGCTCGACATTATCTCCGGAGGCAGTCCCCTCCGGTTCACAGGCCAGGGCGCAGCCAACGAGAATTTTGCCACCAATGAAAACGATGGAAGGCAGATCGTTATCACCCAACCGGGCCTGGGAGGCCTGGATGTAACGCGAAAGATTTTCGTGCCTACGGATGGATACTTCGCGCGCTATCTGGAGATATTGAAAAATCCCAGCGGTTCGCCGGTTACCGTTGACGTAAAACTGACCAGCAATTTCCGCTTTGTGCCCAAGTTCCAGAACGGGTTCTCATTCAATCGGGAGCCCCGCATCATCTCCACTTCCAGCGGCGACTCGATCCTAAGTGTCGTTGATCCGGCAGCCAGAGATAGCTGGGTGATAATAGATGATGATGAAGATCTCGACCCTTTCATAGTTGTTCCCCCGAACACCGTTCAACTGCCGTCAACAGCACACATCTTTGATGGACCCAACGCTCCGCAGAACGCAGGTGATGCGCAATACCACATTGATTTCACCAATAACTTTGGACAACTGACCGAAACCTGGAAGACGGTCACCGTTCCTGCCGGGGCTACAGTAGCTTTGCTGCACTTCACCAGCCAGCAGACCGTTCGAGCTTCCGCCCAGGCGTCGGCACAACGTCTCGACCAATTACCCCCCGAGGCCCTTGCCGGATTGTCTGTTGCTGAATTGGGCGAGATCCAGAATTTTGTCATTCCCTCGAATGGGATCAGTGCCGTTGCGCCCTTACCGCCCATTAGCGGAGACATTACCGGACAAGTATTGGCGGATGACAACACTACGCCGATTCCGGGCGCACGGGTAAGCTTCCAGAGCAATAATCTCTTTTTTGGCAGGACTTATTTTGCGTTTTCCGATGCCGGCGGTAATTTCAGCTTCCTGTCCAGCCTCAGCAACTCAGGAAATTCGCTGGCCGTGCCTGTTGACGCATTCACGCTTCAGGCTACCGATCCTCAGACGAACTTACTTTCTCCATCCACCCTGGGCGGCTTCCAGCAAGGCCTGCTGGTCACGACCCAGAATGTCACTTTCAGCAACAGCGGTTTGGTCAACGGAACAGTCAAGAGATCGAACGGAGATGTGGTCAGCTTCGGTACAGTGCGCCTCAGTGGCACCGGCCTGATCCAGGCAGCTACCACCTCGATTCTGGCCGATGGAACTTACAGCTTCGCCGGCGTGCCTTCCGGCGGCTATACGCTTTTGGCGACCCTGCCGAGTTCTGAAGGAACGCCGCTCACGGCCGTCGCCTCGGTGAATGTCGTAGATGACCAGACCACCACGACAGACATAACATTTGCGCCTACCGGAGGAATTACCGGGACGGTTCTGCGCCTTACAGGCGAAGTGGTTGTGAATCTGCCGGTCCAGTTGCATGGCCAGAACCCTGATGGCAGCAATCTTTCCCGCTCGGTCCAGACCGACACTGGCGGACACTTCACCTTTGTTGATGTTCCCGTTGTTCCGGTCACCATCGAAAGTGTTGATCCGGTCACCAACACCGCCGCCAGTGCGCACGTAACCATTGTTGCTGATCAGTTAACCAGCCAGGATCTCACGCTGGTGGCCGGTGGCACAGTCACGGGCCTTATAACCAATTCAAATAGTCAACCGGTTGCCGGCGCGCAGGTAACTGTCACTGGTAACAACGGTACTTTCAATTTAACTACCGGGCCTGATGGCCGCTATTTTGTAGACCATGTAGCGCCGGGGACCGTGAACGTTCAGGTAACGGATCCGGTAAGCGGCTTTGCGGGAAGATCGTCAGGCAGTATCAACTTTGCCGGTCAGACGATTGAACTTGATATCCGCCTGGTGCCATTCGGTACGGTCAGCGGCACAATCTTCCGGGCCGACGGTGCCACCATTGTTCCGGGAGCGCAGATTACGATATTGGGTTCTGCCACCGGAACCACAACATCAGACTCTCAGGGCCGCTACAGCTTTGCTTTCGTCCCAATCGGCAATTTTGAAATTGATGTGACTGACCCAGCCACCGGAGACCGCGGCAGGACTACCAACCAGGTCAGCATCAACGGCGAAGTCCGCACCGTAAACGTAATTTTGAATGGAGTCGCCAGCCTCACTGTAGTGGTGAAAGACGCTGCCGGCAATCTGGTGGCGAATGCCCAGGTCTCATTGTCAGAGCGTGACCAGTTTGGCGGCAGTCAGAGTGGCACCACACAGGCGGATGGTACGGTTGTCTTTCCAAATGTTCTCGCAGGTCCATTCTTTGTTACAGCCACCGATCCAGTTACGCATCTGAGCGGATCAGCCACCTCGACCATCGTTGCCGCAACGCCCCTCAGCATCACGGTCCAACTCCAGCCCGCAGGCCTGGTTTTAGGACAGGTGTTGGGCGTTGACGGGATTTCCCCGATCGCCGGTACTCCCGTACAGATCAACGGTCCGCAGTCTCGACAAATCAATACCGCCAGTGATGGCAGCTTCCGTTTCGATGCATTGCCTCTGGGGACGTACACACTTCAGGCGCTCGATGCTAATGGACGAGTGCGTGCGCGCAATACCGGTATTACATTGGCCAGTAACGGAGATGTTCTTACCAGCAATCTGGTGTTCGTAGGTGTAGGTACGGTCCAGGGCCATGTAGTGAACCCTGACGGCACCGCGGCTACATTCCTCGGCGTTTCACTCCGCAGTTCGAATGCCCAGATCGGCGGGCTTCTGAACACCTCTACAGATTCATTCGGAAATTATTCCATTTCCGGTGTTCCCGTTGGTTCGTTCACCGTCACCGCCAGCGATTTCAACCGGCGCGTCTTTGGAGAAACTCTCGGCAGCGTAGATCAGGATGGCCAGTCGGTCACAGCCAACATCCAGCTCACCAGCAATGCGATCAACCTGCCCGCCAATCTCTTCGACTTCAATGCCTTCCGATTCGATGTGCAAGCTGATGGAAGCATCGGCGGCGGCTCTTGTCAGTTCTTCTTCTTCTTTACCTTTGATTGCAGCTACGATGGAGGCCTGCGCCTCAGCCTCTTCTCCAGCGGCACGGAACTGGCCTTTACCGGCAACAACGTCGGGTTTACCGACAACAACGGGCGTGACATTGTTATTCAGCAACCGGGGCTCGCGGGACTGAATGTTACCCGTAAGATTTTTGTGCCCGACACCGGCTACTTCGCTCGGTACCTCGAGATTCTGGCGAATCCGACTACCGCGCCGATTACCGTGGATGCAAAGATTGCAACCACTTTAGATTCCGGCTTTAGCACGAGGATTGTAACCACCTCCAGCGGCGACACGATTTTCGACACCAACGACTTCTGGCTGGTTACTGACGACGAAGACGGCACAAACCCGTTCCCCAATTCCAGGCCGGCGCTTGGCTTTGTATTGGAAGGGCCGAATGCCCGCACCCCAGTGAGCGCAGTTTCCTTGGCTTCCACGCAGGACAATCAACTTTCGTACACCTGGAGCAGCATCACAGTTCAGCCCGGACAGTCGGTAGTGCTTATGCATTTTGCCGTGCAGCACTATACCCAGGCCGATGCGACAGGTTCAGCAGAACGGCTGGTGCAATTGCCGCCCGAGGCCCTGGTCGGCCTGAGCAGTGATGAGATCGCCGGAATTCAGAACTTCAACGTACCGGCGGACGGCAGCAGTTCGCTGGGCGCAGTCACTCCGCCTCAACTGGGCACCGTGAACGGAACTGTGCTCTCCGGCGATGGCCTTACCGGAATCGCAGGCGCCACCGTCACCTTCCACAACGCCAGTCTGATCTATGGGCATAACGCCAGCACGAGTACTGACGCTAACGGCAACTTCGTTTTGAACAACGTTCCGGTGGATTCGTTCTCTCTGCAAGCGTTCTTCAATAACTTGCAGTCACCTGTCGTGCTCGGTTCTTTTGCTCCCGGCGCAATCACGGCCGGCCAGAACATCATCTTCACCAATTCTGGCGTGATACGGGGCACGGTGCGGCGTAATGGCTTCCCGGTGACTTCCGGCTTTGTACAGGTGTTCAACAGCCAGGGATTCAACTTCTTCGGTACTTACAACCTGGCTGGTGATGGGACCTACGTTGTTCCCATCTTGCAGCCCGGCAACTACCTGGTCTGGGCGTTCGATCCTGTGCCACAGGGTGGCACGGAATTGTTTGGTCTGGTTGGCGCTACTGTGACAGCCGCTCAGTCCACGGTAACTGATATTGCCATTCAGCCCACTGGGATCGTCAGCGGTACCGTGCTTACAGGCGGTGGTGCGCCTGCGGTCGGTATACAAGTAGGAATGAATGGCGCTGAACAGCTTGGGCCCTTCGGTGTTGGATTTGGCCGCTCAACCACCACTGATACGAATGGGCAGTACAGCTTCCTCGATATGCCCGTTGGCCACTTCACCGTGAGTGCTTTTGAGCCGAATACAGGCGTTCCTTCGAGTGCCCAGGTCGGTGTGATTCAGAACCAGACATCCGTCGTTAACCTGACGCTGGTGGCGCTGGGTACAGTCCAGGTGCAGGTGAACTTCGCGAGCGGAGTTGCGGCGCCCAATAGCCAGGTGGAGATATTCTCCAACAACTTCTTCCGCTTTGCCGGTTCCACAGACGCAGCCGGAACGATCACCATACCTAATGTGCCGGTCGGTGTATCTACAGTCCGGGCCTTCAATCCCAATGCCAACGGCTTGTTCACCGATGTTTCAGTAACTGTTTCCGCTGATGGCCAGGTCGTGCCGGTCACCATCACACTGCTTGGAACGGGAGTAGTCACCGGCCGCGTCACCTTTGTGAATGGCGCTTCTGCCCCCAACAGCTCGGTTGAAGTCTTTGGAAACAATGTGCCGTTCCAATCCACTTCCACCGATTCCAACGGCAACTACACCATTACGCAGGTGCCTGTGGGGCGTCCCTTCACGTTGCGGGCTTTCGATCCGCGCGGGCTTGGAACGTTCCGTGACGCATCGAACAATGTGATCGCCAACGACGGTGCAACGCTCACTGTCAATGCAGTGTTGCCGGCAGAGGCCACCGTGCAGGTCACGGTAGTGCAGGCCAATGGCACACCGGTCGCGGGCGCCCAGATTGACATCAAGAACAGCCTCAACAACTTCTTCCAGTTTGTCGGCTTCACCGATAACAATGGCGTGTTCAATATTCCGAATCAGCCGGAAGGGGCATTCGTGGTAGAAGCTTTTGCCGCCAACACTTTCGCCGGCAACGCGGCGGGAACGATCACGCCGGCCAACGACGGCGGAATTGTCAGTGTCACCATCAACGCGCCGGTTTCCGGCAATATTCAAGGGCATGTGTTCGCTGCTGATGGCCAGACGCCGGTAAGGTTTGCCTTTATTGAAGTGCTCGATGCTGCGAACCAGAGCCAGATAAGGACCACCTCAAGTAACTTCGATGGCTCATACTTCCTGTCGAACATAACTACGGGAGGCAGCGGATTTACAGTGGTGGCGCATTCGCCTAACAACTTCAACACCACCGTTCAGGCCAGCGGCGTCTTCCAGACCCTGGGACAGACGGTCATAGAAGACCTGATCTTGCCGGTAGGCGCGGTGCAGGGAACTGTCACTTATTCCGACGGTACGCCGGTGCCTTTCCCTGATGTCTTTGTGACGCAGACTGACACCAATGGCATCAGTCATACGGCCTTCGCCAATTCCAGCAATTTCGATGGGACCTATAGTGTGGTTGGCGCGGTAGCAGGCGACTTCACACTGACTGCTCAGGACTTCCGTTCGGGCCTTACCCAGGTCGTCACGGGGACTGTGCCTGATTTGCAAACGCCGGTGACAGTCAATGTGGTGATGCCTCCGACAGGAACCGTGAGTGGCGTCGTCTTTAATGCGGATGGCAGTCCGGCCCCGTTTGCTGAAGTTGCGCTGTCCAGCGCGACGCTCTTCCGCGATAACTTTGTGGAGGCCGATTCCCAGGGCAACTATACGTTTGAGCGGGTGCCATTGGGTCCATTCAGCCTGCAAGCCACCGATGAAAACTTCAATGTATTCGTAACTGTCAATGGCAATCTCGCGAATCAGGGTGATACAAACAACGTTGACATCATTCTGCCGGCTACCGGCAGCGTGAGCGGGACTATCTTTGGGACAGACGGCGCCACGCCCGTTCCCAACGCCTCAATACGCGTTGAGAACATTGATAGCACCGGGCCGCAAGGCTTCTACTCACAACGGATTTCTGCTGACGATAGCGGTAACTACACGCTTGGAGATGTGCCTGTGGGTTCCGTGCGAGTTTCAGCTTCCGATGCCAATAGCGTTTCAATTGGCGTCGCAACCGCGCATGTCGTCGCCAACCAGAACTCCACAGCTAATGTCGGCAAGGCTTCCGCCAGCAGTTCCCAAAGTGCTGCGTCTGATCCGAATCTGTCGAATTCGAGCGGCTTTGCTACCGGCCAGGTTGCCGCCAACCAGAATTCCACGATTAATGTTGTGTTCGGCCAGGGCTTTGCCTTCTTCCGCCCGGGGTTCTTCAATTTCAATCTCGATGGAACGAATGGTTTCCGTTTCGACATTGATTGCGATGGCGAAACAGACAGCGGCGGACGTATTGACGGCACTCTGGGCGGAGGATATGCCGGCATTGAAATCCTTGAATTGAATGGCCGCAATTTTGACGAGTCATTCCCCTGCATCAGTGGCGCCCAAACTGATGTCGGCGGACGCGAAATTGTGATGGGTCCCGCGGGTCTGGGCGGCCTGGTAGCCACCCGGAAGATATTCTCGCCAACCAGCGGCGCATTTGCCCGTTACCTCGATGTGATCAGCAATCCGACTCAGGAAGCATTGCCGGCGTCCATAGTGATGCAGAGCTTCCTGGCTGCCGGTACCAATACCAGCATCCTGGTCCCACCTTCAACTACGGCGGGAACTTATGCGATAACCGGATTCAACAACAGTTGCTGCATGCCTCTGCTGGGCTTTGTCTTTGCCGGGCCGAGCGCGCCTGTTTCGGCCGGCGATTTCAAGTTCCTCGACGGTAATAGTCCCGTTACTTACGATGTCAACTTTACTGTGCCGCCGGGCGAGTCTGTCATGTTCATGCATTTCGACATACAGCGTGATACCGCTGATCAGGCAGGAGTACAGCAACAGGCCCAGGCCCTGGCCAACGGTAGCGATCCTGATGAATTCATTGGCATGAGCGATGACGATAAGGCGCGGGTCATCAACTTCAACCTGGCCAATGCCGTTCCTGTGCCCAACACTGCGATCATTAATGTGAGTGCTTTGCGGCAGGACGGCAGTGCTTTGGCCGGCGCGCAAATCATCCTGAAAACTGGGTCGTTCGCGCGCATCGCCGGCTTCACTGACGCCCAGGGACATCTGAACATTCCCAATGTTCCAGCCGGCAGCTTTACCCTGAGCGCCTATGTGAATGGCTTCGTAGGCGAGACCAACGGAACCATCCAGCCTGCTGATCTGGGCAGCGTAGTCAATGTGACCATCAATGCTGGAATTTCAGGAACGGTCCAGGGTACGGTCTTCGGCGCCGACGGTGTGACGCCGGTTTCGGCCACACTGGTATCGCTCTTCGATGTGGCCAGCGGACAGCAACTTGCCGGGCAGGCTGCCGATGCGTCAGGAACATACATTTTCCATAATGTAGTAACCGGGTCGCAGGGCTTTACCGTACAGGCGCAGTCCATTCTCGATCCTTCCATTGTTGCCCAGAGCAACGGCGCCTTTGTTTCCAATGGCGATACTGTGGTCTTGAACTTCACATTGCCATTGTCTGTCTTGAAAGGCACAGTTGCATTCTCTGACGGCACGGTAGTCCCGTTCCCGACTGTGGTTATTTCCCAGACTGACGGTTTGAATAACGTGAAGACCTTCATCACTCCCAGCGATGTCAATGGCGGGTTCGGCATTGTCGGTCTGCCTTTGGGAGCTTTCATCGTGAGTGCGCAGGACCCCAATACCGGCATCACAGCGATCACCAAAATCAATATCGTGGATGTGAATCAGGTCGTCAATTTGAATGTCGTCCTGCAAAGCGGCGTGGTGACCGGTACTTTGCGAGACAGCAATGGCAATCCTCTGCCCTTTGCACAGGTGGCCATCTCCAGCAATGGTATTGATTTCGACCTCTTTGGCAACTCTGACGCGCTGGGCGTCTACCGCTTTGACCGCGTTGCTCTGGGCTCGTTCTCAGTTCAGGCTTTTGCCTCAGGCACCTTTGCCAGTGCCGGCGGGCTGATTGCCAGTGATGGCCAGGTCGTAACCGCAGACATCACTTTGCCGAACACCGTCTCGGTGTTTGGCACGGTCTTCCAATCGGACGGAATCACGCCGGTTTCCAGCGCGGAACTGTCCCTGACTAACGTTGACAGTTTTGGCCCTGAAGGTTTCTTCCAGTCCAACACCTCAAGCGACAGTTCCGGCAACTATCAGTTTGCTTCGGCACAGGTGGGCACAGTTCAGATATCCGCGGCCGATTTGTCCAATCCGAATTCCGGCGGCCTGGCAACCGTCCAGCTTCCTTCCGGGCAGCCGTTCAATGTGAACGTCACGCTCGGCAACGCCTTTATCTTCCGCTTCCCGTTCTTCCAATTGTTCAACCTAGAGGGAGCGGACACCTTCCGTTACGACGTGTTCTGTACCGGTGAACTCATTGATGGCGGTACTATCGATCGCCGATTCAATGACGCTTACGATGGGGCTTATATGTTGAGCTTGAACGGCGACAGTTCATTCAACCATCAGTTCCCATGTCTCAATGCAGGTCTGCTCGAAGCGAATGGCCGGCAGGTTGCTCTGGGGTATGTGACGTTCGATACTCTTCAGGTCACCCGCAAGATTTACTCGCCCGACAGTGGCGGCTTTGCCCGTTATCTCGAAGTGTTGAAAAATCCTGGTACTGTGCCGGTGACCACCTCGGTGATGATCAGCGGCGATCTCGGGTCTGATTCCGATACGCGGATTGTAGTTACACCATCTGCCACCGGATTTACCTACGCGATCACCGACCAGAACGGATTTTGTTGCGATCCTCTGCTTGCGCACGTATTCAGCGGGGCCACGCCGCCTGTGCCGGTGAGCGCGCTGCAATTCGCCACCAACAATGATCAGATTTTCTATCGCTGGGACAACATCACCATTCAGCCCGGCCAGACAGTAATTCTTATGCACTTTGCCGTTCAGCATGATCCTTCTGATCTGACCGGGACCAAAGCGCAGGCCGTCAGCCTGAGTAACCTGACCGATCCAAATGCCCTTACCGGCATGACGGCCAGTGAAAAGGCCGAGGTGCTAAACTTCAACATCCCATGAGGACAAAAGTATGCAGGTAAAACAGAACTACAGCCGGAAAGTGATTGCAGCCATCATCTTGGTGCTATGTCTTGTCTCGTTGGCGGCGGCGGTGGAACCCGTTCCTCTTCCGACCCTTCAGTTGACCTCGATTGACAACCAGCCCATCAAGAACAGTGATCTCCCATCCAAGGGAAACTGGCTGCTTATTTATGTGCAGCCCAAAAGCCAGTTCAGTGACAACCTGTTGAAGCTGTTCAAACGGGATCAGTATCCCGGCCTTGAACAGCATGCAATCATTATCGTGGGCGGTTCTGTGGATGATCTCAAGGCCTTGAAATCGAAGTACACCGAACTGGACCAGGCCTCATGGTATGCCGATACTACCAAAGATGCCTTTACCCAGTTAAAGCTGCACGGTGTGCCTGTCATCATGGGAGTCAAACAGCAAACCATCCAGTGGAGTTTGAACGGAGTTTTGTCAGACACTAATGTGTCTAAATCCATTGTGACCACCTGGATTCAGCAGTAATAGAAGAACGATTCGCGGAAAAACTTTGTTGGAAGGGCGCGGTCTCGGTCCGCGCCTACCTGGGATTTAAATCATTCGGCTTTAAGCCGCTGAGGTCAACTTTGCGAGCTGTTCAATTATTCTCTATGGTTCTTTTTCGCATTGCATTCTGTTGTTTGTTGCTGTCCGCACCATTGACGGCTGGGACCGCTGCCAATCCCGACGCCACCCCACGCAAAGAGGCTGTTCGCGGATATCTTGTAGACCTTGTCTGCGTGAAAGAAGAGGCCGGAAAAATTGCCGAGTTGGGGCCGAACCACACCAGAAAATGTTTGCAGATGCCGGCCTGCATACAGGGTGGCTATGCTGTGCTTCTTCCTTCCAATGAAGTGCTTGCGTTTGACGAGCACGGGAACGAACTCGCCCGCAAACTGGTCGCCTCGCGGCATCAGGAAAAAGGGTTTGTAGTCAAAGCTACAGGCACACGCGAAGGGGACCATCTTCACGTGCTGCGAATCGAATAGTGTCATAGACCCGCAGGTCGGCTGCCTCCATGCCGACCTAAAGATTACCCTTCACCAAACTACCCAGGGACTGAGTGCTGACTGGTGGCTGAGTGCTCAGCCATTACCAATGTAATTTGTGAACTGCAGGCGGAGCATTGACAATGTTCCTTACACTGGTCCCTGTGTATCGCGACGCCGGCAGTGGCAGCAGTCGCCCCCTCCCCAAGGGAATTAGGCTTACTAAGGAAGAGTGTATGAAAAAGTATTCCCAACTCGGGGCCATCGTTCTTACAGTTTTTTCGTTCCTGCCCTGCTATGCCCATCACATGGCTGTGGTGGTAGATAGAGACAACAACACGGCGCAGGTTTCTTCCGCGCTGCTCTCCAGAATTTTCAAGGCTGAGACCAGGAAGTGGTCTGATGGAAAGAACGTTGTCCTCGTATTACACAGGAATTCCAGCTCGGAAATGCTTACGCTCGAGCGGCTTAATAAAATGAGCGATGCGGAAATGAAGGCGTTCAGGGAGGCACACAAGGACGCTATCGTTCTCGCAGACTCTGACGCGGCGTTGCTGCAAAAAGTAGAATCCACGCCCGGCGCAGTGGGGTTGGTAGATGTCCGTAACGTAGATGGCAAAGTGAAAGTTCTCAAAGTAGATGGAAAACTGCCATTGGAAGACGGTTATCTGCCTCACTAAACCTGCTCATTGGCCTTCAAGAACCGCGTCAGACTGCCCTCCTCACCTCCAAAATTGGGGTGTCTCCCGCTCCCCGGCAGGCGGATTTCGCGTGGATCCATCTACTCAAGACTGCCCTTAAGACCGCCGCAGCATTTATCATTATCAGTGAATAATTTGACAACCGGGGAACCTCGTTCTACTTTCGCTTCAGACTTGGAATTCCATCCGCAACTTTCTTCAGGAGGCAGGATGCGTCGCTATTGGTGTGCTTTGATGCTGGCGGTTATTTCACTTTTCTTTGTACAAATGGGTACAGCACAGGATGTCGCTTCTTTCGAAAAGCGAATCACCGTAAAGGTCTTGAAGAACGGGCTTACGGTGGTGCTGTGCGAGCGTCCGGAAGCCCCAGTGTTTTCCTTCTATACCCTGGTGGATGCCGGGTCGGTGCAAGATCCGCAGGGTGAATCAGGCCTCGCTCACATGTTTGAGCACATGGCGTTCAAGGGCACTGACCGTATTGGCACTATGGATTATCCCAAAGAGAAGATTGCCCTCGAGAAGGTGGAAAAAGCCTATGCCGCCTACGATCACGAAGAACGGAAAGAAGTGGGCCGAGACCCCAAAAAGATAGCGGCGCTTAAGGCTGAATTCGACAAGGCTGTCGAAGATGCGAACCAATATGTGATCAAGAACAAGTTCGGGCAGATCATTGAGCAGGAGGGTGGGGTTGGCTTGAATGCTGACACCACCATGGACAGCACTAACTATTTCTATTCCATGCCCGCCAACCGTCTGGAACTCTGGGCTTATATGGAATCGGGCCGCTTCCGCCATCCTGTCTTCCGCGAATTTTACAAGGAACGCGACGTAGTGCATGAAGAGCGCCGCTTGCGCGTTGACAGCTCTCCCATTGGCCGGATGCTTGAGCAGTTTCAGGCCGCCGCTTATGTCGCCCATCCTTACCAGCGCTCCGGGGTCGGATGGCCTTCAGAACTCGATCACCTGAGCGCAACTGAAGCCGAGCAGTTCTTTCACAAATACTACGTGCCGGCGAACACCGTAATTGCACTGGCAGGCGATTTGAAGCCGGAGCAGGTCTTTCCCATCGTCGAAAAATATTTCGGTACTTTACCGGCCGCGCCTAAGCCCGAACCGCTCACGACCATTGAACCCCAGCAATTTGCGGAGCGCGATGTCACGTTGCGAGAGGCTGCGCAGCCTTTCTACCTCGAGGGCTATCACCGGCCAGACTACCGTGACCCTGATGATGCTGTGTACGACGTGATTTCCGATCTGCTTTCCGAAGGACGCACCTCGCGGCTTTACCGTTCTCTGGTTCGCGACAAGAAAATCGCGGCCGGCGCAGCCGGGTTTTCAGGTCTGCCCGGACAGAAATATCCGGGCCTGTTTGCTTTTATTGCAGTTCCCCTTCCCGGTCACACGCCTGAAGAGATGGCTACTGCGATTCACGAAGAAATTGACCGCCTGAAAAATCAGGACGTAAGCGATGACGAATTGCAGATGGTCAAGACCCGCCAGAAAGCCAATCTGATACGCAGGCTGGCTGACAACGAGGGACTGGCCGAACAGTTGGCTTTTTACCAGACGCGATATGGAGACTGGCGCGAACTGTTCCGCTCCGTAGACCGGATTGATAAGGTCACCAAAGCCGACATCCGGCGTATCGCCAACAAAACATTTGTAGAGAGCAATCGTACCGTTACCAAGATTGAGAACGAGGCTGCAAAGCCCAAAGCGGAAGCGCAGAGCAAAAAGGAGAGCCAATAATGATTCGCAACTATTATCGTTCGATGTCTATCGTTGTGCTCTTCCTCGGATTCGGCGCGCTTTATTTACCGGCCCAGGGAACAGATCAGACCTCAGCCAATCCGCGGACCGCCAAGCCCGCCGCTCAGACGCCGCATTCCACTGCCAAGACTACGCCTGCACAGGGTGCTGCGAAGCCAAATGCCAATCCGGAAACTGAGCACGATCTGGCGGATAGCGATATCAAAGCCATCAAACAGCCGCCCTTGCCTCCGTTCCATCCTCAGGAACCCAAGCGCATTCAGCTTTCCAACGGCATGGTGATCTTCCTGCAGGAAGACCACGAATTGCCGCTGATCGAGGGCACCGCGCTCATTCGCGGCGGATCAACCTCAGAGCCTGCGGACAAGGTCGGCCTGGTGTCCATTTATGCAGGTTCATGGCGCACCGGCGGTACGAAGACCAAAACGGGCGACCAGCTTGACGACCAGTTGGAAGCGCGCGCTGCCAACGTGGAAACGGGTGGAGGCTCAGTTTCCACCACCCTGAGGCTGTCATGCCTGAAGCAGGACTTCGACACCGTGTTGGATGTATTCAATGATGTCCTGCACAACCCCGAGTTCCGCCAGGAAAAAATTGATCTGGCTAAAAATGGTTTGCGTACCGGCATTTCCCGCCGTAACGATAATCTGGGGCAGATTGCCGCACGCGAATCCACCAAGCTCGGCTATGGCGCCAAGAGTCCGTATGGGCGCGTCGCTGAATACGCTACCGTGAACGCCGTCACCCGTCAGGATCTGCTGGATTGGCATAGCAAATACGTCCATCCCAACAACATCATTCTAGGCATGACCGGCGATTTTGATTCGGCGCAGATGGAAGCTAAGCTGCGCAAGCTATTTGAGAGCTGGCCTCAAGGGCCTGCATACACTCCGCCCAAGATTGCCATCGATCCTCCAGTGCCGGGCTTTTATTTCGTCGAAAAACAAGATGTGAACCAGAGCGAAATTGATATGGTGTCGCCCGGAATTCGCCGCGATGATCCTGATTTCTATGCCGTAGAAGTTTTGAACCAGATATTTGGCGGCGGCTTTGGATCACGCCTCTTCGTAAATCTTCGCACCAAGGCTGGCCTTGCGTATGCAGTGGGTGGCGGTGTTGACGCTGCTTATGATCATCCCGGTCTTACTCGATTGAACATGGGTACAAAGAGCGGCACCACTGTGCAGGCCGTGGAAGGAATGTTTACAGAAATCAATGACATGCGTACCCGCCCTGCGAGCGGCCTGGAACTCCAGCGCGGCAAAGATGCAATCCTGAACTCATTTGTTTTCGAATTCGATTCCAAAGACAAAGTCTTGCAGGAGCGCATGATCTATGAGCTGTACGGATATCCTGCGGACTTTCTCGAGCGCTATCGCAAAGGCGTAGAAGCGGTGACTGCCGCCGACGTCGACCGCGTCGCCAAGAAATATCTGGTCAAAGACAAGCTGGCTGTGCTGGTGGTCGGCAAGGCTGCTGATTTTGACAAGCAGCTTGATACCTTTGGCAAAGTGACGCCCATAGATATCACCATCCCACAGCCGGGAACGGCTTCTTCGGCTGCCACCGCGCCAGCAGCTTCCAATCCGGAAGGAAAGGCCCTGATCGCCAAAGTAATTGATGCGGCCGGGGGCGCGAAGTTGAATTCGATCAAAGCGTTGCGCAGCAAAGTCACACTCACGCTGAAAGAGCAGGGAATGTCCATCGAAGCGGAAGAGACCGAGGTGCCTCCCGACAAGGTGCGCACTGCGCTGACTACGCCAGGTGGAGTCATGGTGATGGTGGTATCCCCCCAAGACAGCTTCATGCAGATGGGAGCCATGGGCACAAGGCCGCTGCCTTCTGATCAGAAAGAAGACTCGCTGAATGACCTGCGTCGAAGCCTATGGTATGTGGCCCAGCATATTTCCGATCCGCAATATATTTTCGCCGCCAACGGAACCGAAAAAGTGAACGGCGTGGATGCGACCGTGCTTGATGTCCGGGCAGGCACGCTGCAATGGCGCTGGTACGTTGATCCTAAAACAGCCCGCATTGTTCGTGCGCAATATGATGCCACAGGCGAAACAGGCCCAGAGACCCGCACCGTGGACTTCTCGGAATGGAAGACAGTGGACGGGGTCACCTTGCCATACCACGAAGAGGTATCCAGAAATGGCAAGCCATCCATGACTGTCGTGACCAGCAGTTACGAACTGAATCCGACTGTGGATCCCAAAGCATTCCAGAAGTCGCCCGACGCAAAGAGTGGAGACCAGAAGTAACAACGGGGCCAGAATTGCTGTTTCGGAAACTCCTTAAGTCTTACGGGGAGATTTTCCGTCCCAGGTTCAGGACGAGTATTCAACGCTTGCGATGGATGGATCATCGCAAGCCGATCGGAGACCGTTTACGAACAAAGCCTGCAAAGTGCGCCTTTGTTGCTGACGGCCGCATTAGCCAACCATCAAGGGCTCTTACCTGTCCGCGTGTTTTTCTACACTCCGGCTGATTTAAATGGAAACGCAGCCTTAGGCAAGTCTTTCTTCACATGGGCCTTCAGGGCCGCATCGCAGATTGCATAACCCCAGTTCACAAGCCGTTGTTGCAGGTTGTCTCCCATGGCCTTCAGGCGGGTTGGAGTACTGGCGAGTTCCAGACTCCGCTTGTCATCACAGGGAAGACTATCCGGAGCGTGGTAATCGCCGATATGGCTGCGGATGCCCCAATATGTCCCTTTACGCATCTTGTTTTCGAAAGAGCCGATGACCCAGCGCTTCCTTAAGCTGCCTACTTGATTATCGAGCAGTTCCAGTATGCGATAGGCATGCCTGGCCCAGTCATGGTGAGGATTGGGTTCGTCGGGTGTGGCCCCACCGCCGTCAGAAACCAGAATGGTGTCGTATTCTTTCCACGCGGTTTCAAGTCCCAGATTGTCGTAGACCCCGCCATCCGTAAGAATTACGTTGGTGCTATAAAGAGGCAGTTGCAGATCTTTTCCGGAGTTCGGCTCAAAATCGCTGGGGTGCAGTTTCAATTCCACCGGTGAGAGAACGGGCGGAAAAGCAGAAGAAGCGCCCACAGCCACTGCCAACTCAACCGCCGGATTCTTGATCAAACCTACCCGGTAATCCCCCATAAACGGCTTGCTGAAGCGCCACAATACTCTGGATTGAACATTCGTGGCATTGATGACGAACCGTGGTCCTTCACCGTCAGACGGCAGGTCCTGTAGAGTCGCCCGGCCAAACAGGTGGTTACGGTATCCGTCGGCAATCTCTTCCGAGATGCTCTTGAACGGGTTGATCAACCCTTCGGTAACGGAAAGCACGTCGAGCGTGTGGCTGGCCATGTCCATGATGGGCTTAATCACTTCATCAAATAAATTGGCAGCAACCTTCTGCTCGTTCCATTTCAATTTTTTCCATTTCAAGCCCAGCATTGCAGACGTAATGGAGCCGCCGGAAACGCTCGAGATTCGTTTCAGATCGCGCAGCAGCCCGGCTTCATTCAATCTCCACAATGCGCCCAGGTGATAAACCATGGCGCGGTATCCTCCACCCGAGAGGCACAGCGCCATGCCAGCTTGTGGCTGGGTGGTTTTGTCGGCTTCAGAAATAGGGCGGACAGGCTGAAGATTGGACATGTTCTGAGTATCTGGCATGGGACTCCTTTCAAATCTCTGTAGGGGACTCGCTTATCAATGTACGCCTGCTGCAGAAATATACAAATCCAGAGGCGCTGGGTAAGCCAAGGATCTTTCTCCATAAGGAATAACGAAATAGAGAGCCCTGTTCCTTAACCGGAAATAAATTTTTTAGCGCTAAATTGAGAGGCGCGGAAAGGTCTCAATCCAGTTCAAATGGGCTGAGTTGAGAGGCAAGCAAACGAGAAGCTCGAAGCTGCGCAATAAATGAGAGTAAAACGAAGGGTGCCCTCCATCGTGTATTCGACTGGAGAACACCCTCAACATCAATCTTCTATGCCTTGACGGCGACTATGTTCGGCGCTTCCATCTCTTTCCTGGGCAATGGCATGAACTTCACAACTAAAACCAGCAATGCGGAAACCAGGGTCAATGCCGCGCAGCCGTAAAAGATGGCACTCCAGCTACCGGTTTTTTCATACAGCATGGTGCCGACCCCGATGCCGATTACGGATGCAACGCCTTTCGCCGTATAGAGAAAACCGTAGTTCGATGTTGCGCACTTCGCCCCGTAAAAATCACCGATAATCGCAGGAAACAGGGAAAACATGCTGCCCCAGGTAAAATACACCAGGAACAATGAGACACTGAATCCTGTGCTGGAGGTCCGTCCTAAAGTGAGTACGCCCACTAGGCAGAATGCCTGAAGCACAAAAGGAACGAACATAGCCATTTCCCGTCCGACGAAGTCTGATATCCAGCCCCAGAAGAGTCGCCCGCCACCGTTGGCAAGTCGGCTGAAAGATACCGCAGCCACAATGACTCCCACCGGAATCCCGAGGCCACGCGCGACTGGATCGGCCTGGGCGGTAATCATGAGTCCACCTATCGAGGTGAGGACAAAGCCCGCATACAACAGGTAGAACTGCGGCGTGCGCAACATTTCGGCGCTGGAAAAATCGAAGGTGTTCTTTCGTACACGCGTGGCCCTCTTGGCCTTGACTGACTTCTCTATGTGGAAGTCTGCGGGTGGATTGTGCAGCACCTGGGCGGCAATGATTATCAGAATGCCCTGGCCGATGCCCGTATACAGGAAGGCTTGGCGGTAAGTGCCAACTCTCAGGATGTGGGCAATCATCGGTATAAAGAGAGCTGAGCCCGCGCCAAAAGCGGCGGTGGTAAGCCCGGAGGCAAAGCCGCGCATGTCAGGAAACCACTTGAGGGCCGTAGCGATTGAGCCGCTATACACAAAGGCCGCGCCTACACCGGCAACGCCGTAGAGAATGTACAGTTCGGTCAGGCTGTGGGCGTATCCCAGGCTCCCCCAGCCAAAGCCGCAAAGCACGCCGCCCATGGTCAAAAAGATGCGAGGACCCATGCGGTCAATCAGCCAGCCTTCTACCGGAGTGATCCAGGTTTCGAGGAACAGGAACACGGTAATCGCCCATTGGATTCCAGAAAGTTTCCAACCGGTGGCCTGTTGCATCGGCTTTACGAAGAGAGTCCAGGCATACTGCAAATTGGCAATCATGACCATTGCCAGCACTGCGCTTCCAAATTGAATCCAGCGTTTGTGCATAGTTTCTCCTGAGTGTCCCGACCAGATTATGCTTTCGCCGCCGCCCTGATTTGCGCCATCAGCTTCGTACATGCATAGACGGTGCGAATGCAAGGCATGGCAACACTTGCCCGTTCTCCTAACTCCACTACTGCTCCCACAATGGCTTCCAGTTCCAGCGGACGTCCCGCTTCCAGGTCCTGGAGCATTGAGGTTTTGTGCTCTCCGACTTTCTCTGCGCCGGCAATGCGTTGTTCAATGGAAACCGGCAGCTCGATACCTAATTTGGAACTTAAGTCTTCGGTTTCGTGCATGATGTTGCGCACCAGTTCGGAAACCTGAGGGTCGCGAATCATCTGTACCAGCGTTGCTCCGGTCAGGGCGCTGATGGGATTGAATGCGACATTGCCGAGAATCTTGACCCAGATTTCAGTGCGGATACGAGTAGTCACCGGCGCGCGCAGCCCTGAGGCAATGAGCGCGTCGGCAATCTGGCGGATGCGTTCAGATCGCGTCCCGTCCGGTTCACCCAGTGAGATGCGCGTTCCCTCATTGTGCTTGATTACACCAGGCTCAATGATCTCGGTAGAAAAGTAGATCAGCGATCCGATCACGCGCCGCGCTTCAATAGCCGAGGAAACCACGCCGCCGGGATCCACTCGCTCCAGCCGTGTTCCCGATAAAGGGCCGTCGTCATTCTGGAAACCACGCTGAAAGTACCACCAGGGAATTCCATTCTGGGTGCTGACTACCACCGTATCGGGGCCGAGCACAGGAGCTAGCTGCGGCGCCAGCGCGGGTAGTCCATGGGCCTTCACGCAGAGAAAGACCACATCCATGGGGCCAGCTTCTTCCAGGCTGCCCACTACTTTGGGACGCGCCTGAAAATCTTCGTCCGCGCCCACTACGCGCACGCCATTCTGCTGCATGGCTTTCAGGTGTGGGCCGCGGGCGTGCAAGGTCACGTCATATCCGGCACGAGCCAGGAGCGCACCCATGTATGCGCCCACCGCGCCGGCCCCGACGATCAGGAATTTCATTTCTTGGCACCTGCGGGTTCGCCGGAAAAGGCTGCGGCCAGGGCACGGCGCTGAATCTTTCCGGTAGCGGTGCGCGGAATGGTTTCCACGACGAACACCTTCTTGGGAACCTTGAAATCGGCCAGCCGTTCACGGCAATGATCGAGCAGTCCTGATTCAGGATGCGGCTCTCTCAGAACGACAGCCACGGCCACCTCTTCTCCCCAGGTTGGATGCGGCGTACCGAAGGCCACGGCTTCCGCCACGGAAGGGTGGGTCAGCAGCACCTCATCAATCTCGCGTGGCGAGATTTTCTCACCGCCGCGAACGATCAATTCTTTGATGCGTCCGGTCAGCAGTAGATAGCCGCTTTCGTCGAGGAAGCCCTGATCACCGGTGCGGAACCATCCGTTAGTAAAGGAGGTGGCATTGGCTTCAGGATTGTTTTCATATCCCTGAATCACATTGGGGCCTTTGATCACCACTTCGCCAAGCTGACCCGCGTTGAGCAGGTTGCCTTTGTCGTCCATGATGCCGACCTGAACACCGGTGCCCTGGCCCACTGAACCAGGCTTGCGCGCTTTAGGCGGCAGGGGATTCGAGCACATCTGGTGGGAAGCTTCGGTCATACCATAGGCTTCCAGCACAGGCACGCCGAATGCCTTTTCCATCTCTTCCATGACCTGCGGCGAAAGGGCCGCGCTGCACGAGCGCACAAAGCGAAGCTGCTCTGTCCCTTCCGGCTTTTGGGTCTTGCCGATTCTGGCCAGCACCAACTGGTGAATGGTGGGCACACAGGAATACCAGGTGATGTGGTGCTCACGAATCGTCCGCCAGAAAGCCAGCGGATTGAATTTCGCCGGAACAACCAAAGTGCCGCCGGAAAGAAACGTTGCCAACGTGGAAGCCACCAGGCCGTGGACGTGGAAGAGCGGCATCACGCACAAAGAAACATCATTGGGCGAGAGCGCGTAAGTGTTCATCACGTTGTGGCATGAAACCGCCAGGTTTCCATGCTTCAACGGAACACGCTTCGGACGTCCGGTGCTGCCGCTGGTGTGCAGCACGAGGGCCACGTTCTCAGGATCTGGCTCAGACACCGAAGCACCTTTAGGGGCGCCTGCGATACTCACCGATCCCTGGCTGTCCATTTCAACGTTGTAGATGGGAATGTTACGTTCCTGGGCGGCGCGTCGGGCCTCGTCCGCGCCTTCCGGCGGGCAGAGCAGCAATTTGGCGTTGGTATCGTCCAGATAGAAAGCGAATTCCTCATAACGGTAAGCAGGGTTCAAGGGAGCCGCGGTCCCGGCCATTGACGAAGCCAGAAAAGTCACGATGGTGGGCAGCCCGTTGGGCAGCACGCTGGCGATCCGGTCTCCGGGACGAATACCAATTCCGGCCAGGCTCTCGGCGACGCTCATGATCTGGTTACGCAGAGAACCGTAATTGATGGATATGCCCGATTCGGGAATAACGACGGCGGTGGATTGTGCAGGCGCTACTTGCAGCAGAGAAGGGAGAGTCCGAACATTCATAGGGATATTCTCTCGCGAATCGCTTATGTCCGGTAACTTTTAAGTCTTAAGACAATCAGCGAAGGAAGAACAGAATTCAAGACGCATTCTCAAGCCGCCCTAAAATACCTGATCTATTGAAAATGTCAAATCCTGCTGAGTGCCGATTTGAGGCGCCTAAATTTTTAATGAGGAAGAGGATGCGACGTCGGTACCCTGTATTGCCCCTATCACTTTGGTGGCGTTTTCGCGCTACATCGCTACAAGCCGCGTCAATCGCGGCGAAACCCGCATTTTCGACGCGCTACGTAGCGCGCTACAAGTCCGCTACAACAACCTTACCGATAACACGAGACACACTGATTCATTGCCCGGATGCGTCGGAAGCCACCGGGGCGACTAAAAGCCAATAGCCGCATGGCTTTTCTATTTTCAATTTTCAAAGAACAATCAAAGCCACCCCTGAGGGCGCAAAGTGGAGCGTAGCCGAGGAAAACACCGAATGCAAGCAATGGTGTCACTATGGCGCCACTACGCCGCCGTTGTGGTACCACTACGCCGCCGTTTCTGCCGTCCATAACCATCAAAGACCGAGCCTCAATTCCTTTGTGCAAAATAGATTGTTGCTGGACCATAAAGCAGTGTTGATTACGTCTCGGAATGTAGCATTGTTGTAAGAGCATCGACAGATTGTTCTAGTGCGCTCCGCTCCAAAAGCAGGAGCTACGCGCGAGCCTGCGGCGCAAGGAAGTGTTTCTTTTCGCTCCTCACCCGGCACTCCGCTTCTCAGATGCTGCAACAGATGCGCATCTGAGAAGCTCCGTGACCGGGCTACTTTCGGTCGTCCTGCCGGACTGGGCATGGATTATCCAAGGTGTCTCGTCAACCTGAACGGTGGTGAACATGATATGAGAATGATGCAGGTTACATGTTTCGCCGGTCCATGCGAGATCAGTTTTAATAGACGTTCTGAAGCGCAGAAATGAGTGTCGTCCCATCGCGCTAAGGGCTCCAATCTTTATTGAAGTGTTCCCACCATTTTGTGGTGAGCTAGACTGCGTCCGCCCTGCCGGGCTCTGTTCTGGGCGGCTATAAATATGTCGAATCACTTGAGTGCACGGTATATCTTCGTAAAACCTGCTGCGGCGCACCCGCTGAGGATTTTCATGCGATTGCCTTGGTGAAGACCCATTCCCCCACAGCCTTCAAACAAGAGATGCTAAACTTTTAAATACAACTGAGCAAGAATCAGAATGTGGCCCTGTAGCTCAGATGGATAGAGCGACGGTTTCCTAAACCGCAGGTCGCAGGTTCGACTCCTGCCAGGGTCACCATTGACTGGGTCAAGCAACTCCCTTTCTCTATTTCCACTCTCAATAACAGGCAGTTTGCCTGGAAAGGGGATACCTGTATGTTGTGGACCATTTTCGCCATTCTGTTGATTCTGTGGCTGCTGGGATGGGGCTTCCACGTTGCCGGCTCTTTGATTCACCTGTTGCTGGTGGTCGCGCTGGTCGTGCTGCTCATCAACTTCATTACCGGCCGTCGAGTCGTAGACTAGGAATCGCAACCCAACGAGAAGTATTTCTTTATGGCGGCGTAGATCCACACGAGGCATCGTTTTCTGCACGACGTTCTGCAATGACGTGCTGCGATAACGTGCTGCCTCAGAGCGGAGTACGCTTACAAAATCTCAGATCGAAACCGCCAGTCTTAAACCTACCACGGAGGCACTGAGAAAACCTTTGGGTTTCCCAAAAAATCAGTGTAGATCTGTTACATCAGTGGGATCAGTGGTGAGGTTTTGGTTGTGGCTCCGCTATGCCGTCTATTCTGGAGTTCGTAAAGACTTTCTCCATTGTTTCTGGCTGACATCTTAAAAATTAGAAACCGCATTCTTTTTCCGCACACCCAACTGAATAGTTTCTCTGTCAAAGCCTCTGTGCCTCTGCGTCTCTATGGTTGCTCCGATCAGGCGAGCTTTCCATGAACTCTGCCAGCCTGTCATACCACGCAGTCATCTGCGCTACGTTGAAATGAGCATTCGCCGGGCTGGGATTCGGCACTACATACAAGCGGGTAGGACCGACCGTTTCCGGCTGCTCGCCGAGCACGGGCTTCGACTTGCGGTTGTTGAACGCGACGCGGAAGAACGGCCGGTATCCGGTAAGCCCATGGAAGCATGCTACTCGCGGCTGATAGAGCTTCAGTTTTGCCACGAGCGTAGGAACTCCACGCTCGTAATCACTCCAACTCAAGCCTGTAACATTCGCGGTGGAACGTTTCACGACGTCGGTCAACCCGATTCCGAAACGTGGAAGTTTCGCGTCGTGCTCGGGATAAAGCCGGTCAAGACCAAGCGCAGAACGCATTGCCTCACTCAGCTTCGACGCCGAAAATGCCGGCCAGAACCGGCTTGTGGAGCGCGCAAAATAGTGCCCTCGCTGGACCGAGTACGTCCCTGGATTCACTCCTATGAAAACGTAAATTCAGCCCCGGCTGTAGATAGTCGGACAGCGATTTTTCTTCGCCAGTGACGCCAGAGTCCGCAACCTGTACTGCCTCGGCCGAGTTCGATGAGCTTTGTTTCATGCCAACTACGAGGCCTTTACGCTGGGAATAAATTCTTCCCCGGAAGCCTGCTCGGTTGTCGCCGCGAATTCCGGTGCAGGCTGCGACTCTTCCACCGGCGCCAGCTTCGAAACCAGTTCCTGATGTTCGCCGGGTTCCGTCTGAGTGGCAGATTCGGTCTTTTTGGATTCGGCAACCGGCTCAGCCGGCACGCTTAATGCGCCAAGATCGGCTTCCAGCGCGTAAGCGAATTCAAATTCTTCTTCAGTTAAGCGGTCTCCCCGCACCGGATGCATGACCGCATTCCTGATCCGGTTCAACTGCAACAGCCGGTCCAGCAACTCTTTCTTGTTTGACGCAATCTGCCCCGGTAAATGCTTGCTGAGTACCGGCCATGATTTATCAAGAACCTCGCGCAATGCAATTAGGTGCGTGTAGCAGTAGGCGTCGGCGGCAGGCTCCGGATCTTTTTCGCGCAGGGCCGCGCACTCTGCCCTGATTTTTTCAGGCACGCCGCTGCGCCACCAGTTTTCTTCTCCATACTCGGCCATCAACTGGTACTTGATAAATCCGTGCAGGCGCACTTCGATGTTTCTTACGATTTCATACATGTCGCCCAGCACCACGCGGGCGCGCCGGTATTCCATATAGATACGCACATCATAGCGGTTGCAGGGAATGCCACGCTTCAGCAACTCGCGGGTGATGCGCGGGGCGTTCAGCGTGCCCAGCTCTGCCGCCACTTCTTCGATGGCTTTGCGCAGTTCACGTTTCAGTGAAAAAGCAATGTCGGAACGGCGCAGTTCGCCTTCACCGATCTTGGTACACAGGTAATTCATGACTTCTGAAGCCCTTGCGTGCATGAGTTCGGCTATTTCGCTGGGGCTGTGGCCCTGGTGCAGGAGTGCTGCTGCTTCGTCTTTTCTAGGCATGCAATTGTTTTTGATGCAAGAAATCAAATGGGCTAAGGTGCGCAGCCTTCCTAAATAGCGGTAAAAATTACATTCGTAAACTGCTGGTTTACTATTTAGTTAACTGTAAGCTATTGCTCACAAAAGGCCAGCGTTTGGAACCCAATGTGCTTTTAGGTTAGCCAGTCAGGTTTGAGGAGAAAGGCACTACTATGGAACGTTGGCGTACCAGTTTTATCAACCTTGAACAGAACATTCACGATGTGGCACACGGCTTGTTTGTTTCCGGCGAGCTGGTGTCCAAATCGGGCATCTACCGGGCTGAACATACGGGCGGAATCTGCGCATCAGAAGCAGTGATGGTCAGAGGAAGCCGGCTTCCGCTGTGCTCGGAATGTCATCAACCGCTGTTTTTCCGGCTCAAAAAACCCGTGCCCCATCTCAGCGAAGATGAGGACTTCGGTGGCGAAATGATCATGAACTGATCTTTGCATCCGCATCTGAGCTTGCGTACCTCGTGGTCTACAGATCGCCGATTCATGATCATGTTCCTCGTGATTCATCAGAACCGGTCAACTGTTAACCTCTAACTCCACCGAAGGATGGACACGAGATTCGGGACCAGATGAAACCCTTCGCATTGGTCTGCCAGTCATACGCAAATTCTCTTCCACAATCCAGGCAGACCACATAAGCGCCGGTTTTACAGGCAGCGGACACACGCCGCTCACCGGGTTTGCTGCTCCTGGGAAAGCTGAGCCGTTTGTGCCAGCAACCAAACAGAATATCGAGTATTTTCACTTCTCTACCTCCACGAACCTGCGTTTTGCTTCCATCACCGGCAACCCGGCCGGACGGTTACTTTGGTCACTTCCTACTCTGGTTAGTGGGTATAAACCCGGTTCCGTTTCAATCGTTTTTTGTCACTTGTAAGTAGCTGAATTGCACCATTTATCGGGAGTGCCGGAACAGGGCAGCGCCAGGACGAAGTCTCGTACCCAATGTCAATAACGTGGGGCATGACCAAAGCCCTAAACGGAAGTGGGCCAGTGTTCCAGCGACCGGCAGACTGCCGGGGGAGGGACAGGGGAGCATATTGCCGGCTTGTCCACGTCCATGCTGGCGCAAATTGCCGTCTGAGCCAGAACGGTGCGCAGGCGGAAGCGCTAAAGGTAAGAGAGATTGACCGAGTACCGGCAAAGAAAAAGTTGCAGTGAGCAAGGTAAGTCTCTAAAAATAAAAAACTTCGCGGCCGAGGCGCGACCGCGAAGCCAAGATTCACTCCACCAAAGATAAAGAAGGGAATTCAGCCCCTGGGCAGAGAAGGAGCCAGCTTGATCTGCCCGGGAGCTTTTTCGGTTCTCTATAGTGATAGTGCGCACGAGGGCACAAACGTTACAATAAATTGTGGCCTTTGAATTTATTCGTTGTATTCGATTTCTAAAAAGGCAGGGGTTAAGAAAAATCGCTTACGTTGCAAATTAACAGATTTTTACCCCAATTTATGAGACAATCCGTCACCGGTGCCCAAAAAACGCAAAATCCAGAAGCCTAAAAAAGAGGCTCCCCAGGACATTTCCAAGGAGATGTGGATCAATCCCAACTCCAGCCTGCGGGGACAAAATGGCAGCCGCGCCTGGGACCATCGTCACATCGGCGATCCCACGAGTGGAGCGCGCTTTCTGGAACTGGCCGACCTGGCCCTGGGACTGAAAAAACCTGAAGCCCGTAAGCGACGGAGCGCAGTCGGCGCCCACCAGACAGAAAAAACCGAACCTTACAGCCGCTAATTCTGCCGCAGCTACATAGCAGTTGGCAATTAGCATTCAGCCCGCTGCCATTTTGGGCTGGGACGCTGTGAAAGTCGAAGACGATTCTTATCGCTGATTTCCGCTGATGACGCTGATTTCGATTGGAGCGGATGCGAAAGCACTTGTAAACTCTGACTTTTTCGGTTGTGATTCAGTCCTTAGTCGTGCCGTATCCATGCCAAGAAGAGTGTTGATCTTCAGCCAAACGCCGGCAGGCTGAATGCTATTTGCCAATTGCTATTTGCTATTTGCTTTTCCTGTAACGACTCGCCCCTTCGCATCACTACCTAATAGAGGGAATGAGCGACAGGTTCCCCGGGTCTTCTTATCTCATGCGTTTCCTCTCGACACCCTTCTCGCGCTTGAGGCGGAGAAGGGCTTTTTTTCGGAAGTTGTCTCTGGCCTTGAGATTGTTACAATTTCTGCATGTACGCTCTGACTCCAGATGAACTTCTGAACTACTGCGTTGAAGAAACCGGCCGCTGGCGTGAATGGTTCAAAAGCAACGCGGCGGCGCTGGATGTTGCCACCGATATTGCCGGAAGTAAGAATGTGCGCGAGGTGGTGCTGCACATTGCCGCCGTTGAGCTTCGCTACTCCGAGCGCCTGCTGGAGCAGCCAGTCAGCGAATATGACCAGCTATCCAGCAGAACCGTAGACGAGCTGTTTGCCATCTTCATCCGCAGCCAAGACTACATGCGCGAATTCCTCTCCCAGGCACAGGATGCCGATTGGGAAAAAGTGATTCCCTTCGCCACACGCTCCGCAGGCACGCTCACCGCCAGCAAGCGCAAAATCTTTGTACACGCATACCTTCATGGTGTGCGCCACTGGGCGCAACTTGCCAGCTTCCTGCGCCAACAGGGACACAAACAGGACTGGTACCATGACTTTCTTTTCACGAAAACTATGCAGTAGCCGCCGCAGATGTTTCGTATTCGAATACGCGCGCACGCAATCGGGTGATCTGGCGATCAGGGATCTGATCGAAAGCGAAGCAATGAAATATCGGATATCGAGGGCAGAGGGACAGTGAAGAATCAGATGATCGGCTGATACTCCGATGCCCTGATTCTTCGATCACCAGATCACCCGATCACGAGATCACCCGATCACGAGATCACCCGATTCCCTCCCTTCGCTTGCTTTTGCTCCGGCGCACGGCGTAGCTTGAAGAAATGAAGTTTCCAGAAAAGGTTGCGCAAAAGTTCTTTGCTCTGGTGGCGCTCGCGGCTTTGCTGGTGTCTCCGGCTGCCGGATTTGATACCTACTGGCATTCGCAATGCAGTCAGAAGGTGGGCCAGCAATTCGGCTTTTCTGAAGACGCATGGAAGATCATGCAGCTTGGCAATTTCTCTCCTGACTTTTTTGGCCCAGTCGCCGAATACGCGTCAAAGAATCTTGGTGATAAAGAACTCCAGGCGGTAAGCCAATATGGCGACAACAATCAGCAATCACGGGCCGCCGCCATTTTCCTGCATTTCGACAATCTCAACAGCGACTTCCAGAGCAATGCGAATTTCGATTATCTTTTCAGTCATTTATTACAGAGCACCCAGGCGCAACTGGCCGGCTATACCAAACTCAAGGTAGATGAGCGCACCCGCAAGGTGCTTACGCTAGTCACACTAGGCGCTTCGTTGCATCCAGTGCAGGACTTTTACAGCCACTCCGACTGGGTACACAACGACTTCGACAAGACTGACGTAAAGATGGTCGCTCTGCCCGGCGGTGGTTCGCGCGCACCCACCTGGTTCGAATTCCGCAGCAAGCACACTGATCCTGATAAGTGGCCATTTCAGTTGAAGACCGGCATCTATCCGCCTATCGCTGGAGTGGTGAATACGCACACTCACATGAACCATGATAATTCGCGGCTCATGTATACCGAATACGAAACTCCCGGTGCGCCCTTAAAGTCACAGGCTGAGTATCACGCTGCGGGGCCTGCACCAGCCCACGGTGATGATGCCTCTGACCTCGCTCACCAGCAACTCGCCGTCAACACCGCGATGGCCGCCAGCATTGAATGGGTGACTAAGATCGAAGAAAATGCTGACGCCAAACAGGCCATCGAATCGGCCAAGACGTGGAACCTGAAGACTCACGATCCGCATCTTGCGAAAGAACTGGAAGCCGGCATGATTACCGAGATGACGTTGTCATGCGCGGCCGGCAAATGGGACGGCGACGATCCTCCGGGAGACCGCGGATCGCTCTGCCGCTCAATTCTGGCGCGCAAAATGAATTCCATCGGCAGCAGCAGTGGTTCAGTGATTGAGTCGGAAATTATGGGCATGGCCGCCAACCTGCTGGTGCCGTTTGCATTGAAGTTCACCGGCATGTTCTGGGACGTTCACAGCCAGTACCACATCCTCGGCAACCTGACCAAAGACGTAGGGTCCGATACGGGCCATTACAGCTTTGCCAAAAAGTAAGCTCAGCCGCGAATGACTCGAATCAACGCGAATCAAACGCCAAAGCTTTACCGCTGATTACGAAGATGAACGCTGATTTGTGGATGCCAAGCGAGGATTAGAGCGCTTTCAGCCCGTTGCCTCACTTACGCCAAAACTAAGAGGTGTGTGAGAACTCAATTGATGGCAATATTATCGTGAGGTGCAGGGTGTGCAGGGGCTGAAGCCCAGTGTTTATAAGGCTTTTTCGGCACGACTGAAGTCATGCCCTGTTACATGTCTCGTCGGCACACACAAAATTTCAGTTCTCACACACCCTCTAAAGCCCAGTGTTTATAAGGCTTTTCGGCACGACTGGAAGTCGTGCCCTGTTACATGTCTGGTCGGCGCACGCAAAAATTTCAGTTCTCACACACCCTCTAAAGCCCAGTGTTTATAAGGCTTTTTCGGTACGACTGAAGTCATGCCCTGTCACATGTCTCGTCGGCACACACAAAAATTTCAGTTCTCACACACCCTCTAAAGCCCAGTGTTTATAAGGCTTTTTCGGCACCGACTGAAGTCGTGCTCTCTCCAGATCTGTACCGATGCCGAGGCTGCGGGCTAAAGGCCGGCTAAAGGCTTACAGCCTGGACGCTGCAGGCTGAGTGCATAGGTCCTTCGGTGCTGCGCACCTCAGGATGACATGGCGCGGACGGGATGGTAAATGAAGCAAGCTAAGAGCCAAAAGCTAACTGCCAATTGCTATTTGCCAATTGCTGCTCTTACACCGACTTCACCGGAATCATCGTTAAATCCTCCACCAACCCCACTTCTTTCTGCACAAACGGCTCTGCGTATTTCACTCCCGCCAGCATTCCGTAGAAGCCGGCCATGGTGGCAAGGCGCTCGCGGATTTCGGCGTGCGCAGGGAAGTCTTTGCTGCCCGCCGCTTGATCAGTGTATTGCGACTGATAGGCGTAAATCGACTGCAACCGCGCTTCGAACTGCTCAGTAATGTCCACGACAAACGTGGGTCGAATATCGAAGTACAGCGTGGCATAAATGATCTTGAACGGCCGGTGCGGCCGGTGCGTGAATTCATCGTGGGCGGCCGCAGTTCCGGGTGCGGATTGGTCAATCTGCAGCTTGCTCAATCCGGCGAGAAAACAGGCTTCATAACCAAGAGTAGCGCAGGTGTAGTGGTCCGGATGGCGGCCCTGCCAATAGGGAAGAATCACTACGCGCGGACGTTGCTGCCGGATTACCCGCGCAATTTTCAACCGGTTCTCCCATGTATTTTCGACGCGTCCGTCGGGTATGTCGAGGGCCTGACGGAAACTCACTTGCAGAATGCGTGCGGCTTCCGTGGCTTCGCGCGCTCGCTCGTCGGCTGTGCCCCGCGAGCCCATTTCGCCTTGAGTCAGATCAAGAATTCCGGTGCTCTGTCCGAGATGCGCCATTTTGAGCAGTGTGCCGCCGCAAGTCTGCTCCACATCGTCGCGGTGCGCCGCAATAGCCAGAACATCTAAAGGGGCAGTGTTCACGGATTTACTGTAAATGAGGGAAGAGGTATTTGGTACTTGATACTTAGCTGCTAGCTTCTAGCCGCTAGCTCCTAGCTCAGTGCGCTCCGCTCCCAAAAGCAGGAGACCACCCCAGTTACGCGCCACAACACCGCGTACTGGGGACCCCGGCGAGCTACGGCCATTCGACTTCGCTCAGGCCAGGCTCCAGCCTTCGGCAGAGCGGAAAGAATCGTTTCTTTGCTTTTCCCGGCACTCCGCTGCTCAGATGCGCGTCGTCAATTCGCAACCATGCGCATCTGAGCAGCTCTGTGACCGGGCTATTTTCGGTCGTCCTGCCGGACTGGAGTTTCGTTGATCTTTCTTCATTTCTGCACTGAAAGGCAGAATGCCAGAGGCGCGACAGAACGTTAGTCCTGACCCGCAGGGTGGGGTAAAAAGAAGTAAACATGGAAGCGCCGAAGGCGCGAAACTTGTCTTCGAGCAAGGGCATCTTAGCAACATGGGATGAAACGCAACTCAATCCCCAGTGATCAAATGCAACTCAATCCCAGTAAGGGAGAAAACTGACTTCGAACACAAAGAAGAAATACACACAGCGAAGAGCCAAGCGCCAAGAACAAGAGCTAGTGGCTAGAAGCTAGCAGCTAGAAGCTGCTCCTGAAGCTGCTCTCTTGCCATAACCGTCCATTTTTATATATCCTAATGAGCCTGCATGTCTCCTTTTCAAAAGAGAGCAAAAGATCTTTCCGCGGAATTCCTTAAGTCTGTTTCCAAAGTGGAAAAGGACGCTTCGCCCAAGGGCGTGCACCGCCTGCGGACGTCTGTCCGCCGGATTGAAACTCTCTTCAATTATGCCGAACGCAACCTGGGCCAAAAGCTGGGCAAGAAACAGCAGAACACCCTGGACGATCTGGCGGCACTGCGCAAACGCGCCGGCAAGGTACGTGATTTCGATATTCAGCTTGGGTTGCTGAACATTGTTGCCAACGGGTCTACTGCCGCCGATCGCCGCGCCTTGGCTGATGCTCTCAAGGCCAAAAGGGAAAAGCAGGCCCGCCGGTTGACGGCCGCTCTCAAGAAGCTGGAAAAATCAAAATCGTTATCTCGCCTTGAGAAAATGACACAGGAAATGAGCGAAGCTGCCGGCGATGGCGACGATTCTTCTGTGCCGCTGGAAAAGGCCCAGACTGAGCTCACGGCCCTGGCTGCCAGTTCCGTGGCCCGCCAGCCCCTCAAGCCGAAACGGCTGCACGAGCTGCGCATTTCGCTCAAAGGCATACGCTACACCGCGGAGCTCTCCGCTGAGTCGCCGCAGCAGGAACAATTTCTGTCTGCGCTTAAGGCGGTGCAGGATTCGATTGGCGAATGGCACGATTGGCAGACACTTCTAAAGACCACCGAAAAGCACTTTGCCGGACGCGTAAACTGTGCCCTGCTGATGGAGATGCGCGCCCTTTTTGCCACCCGTCATTCGGCCGCTACTTCTGCCATTGCCCATCTGCTCGCCTTACAGACGCCCGAAGTTGCCCGCAAACAGCCGCGCCCCGCGCATTCCACGCAGGCCGCGGCCCGGCGCGCCTGATTGATCCATGCCGGTCTTTGCCGCGGTTGATATCGGCTCCAATTCCGTAAGGTTAAGTATTGCTGAATTACGCAATGGCCGGCTTGTGCCTCTGCACCAGGACCGCGAGGTCACCCGCCTGGGCGAAGGCGTATTTCGCGATGGCAATCTCGATCCTCAAGCCATGGCGCATTGCCTGAAGGTATTACGCCGCTTCCATCGGACCGTGCAAAGCTATGCCGTGGAACGTATCCGCGTGGTGGCCACCAGCGCCATGCGCGACAGCAATAATTCCCGTGTGTTCACCGAATGGGTGCGTTCGGCCACCGGCTGGAAGATCGAAATTATCTCCGGCCTTGAAGAAGGCCGCCTCATTCATCTGGGCGTGATCTCGCATCTGCGGGTGCGTCCGCCTGCCTTACTGCTCATGGACCTTGGCGGCGGCAGTTGCGAACTCACTTATTCCAAGAAGGGCCACGTAGCCGAAATTGTGACTTTGCCGCTGGGCGCCGTGCGTCTCACCCAGGAGTTTCTGCGCCACGATCCGCCGCGCAAAGATGAATTGAAGAGGCTGCGGGAATTTATTGCCGAAGAAGTCGCCAACATTCCGCGGCAGCTTACCCAATCGGGTGTAGCCACCGCGCTGGCTACCTCGGGAACGGCGGCGGCGCTGGCCGAAGCCGCGCATTCCCTGAAATTTTCAAAGACTGACGTAAGCGTGAACGCCGTAAGCAAGCTGTTTGAGCGCCTTGCCAAGCTCAACCAGAAGCAGCGCGCCACCATCAAAGGCATCAACAGCAAACGCGCTGAGATCATCGTGGCCGGCGCCGCAGTGTTCGAGCAGGTGCTGGGTTCCTGCGGAATCAAAGGATTTCGCTACTCGCCGCTCGGGCTTCGTGATGGCCTGCTGGCCCACATGGCCGCTGAGTACGATCAACGCACCCGCTCTCACCAGCAGTTGGAATCAGACCGCGAAGATGCGTTGCTGACTACCAGCCGCCGCTATCGCGTGGACATGTCCAACGCCGAGCATGTGCGGGGCCTGGCGCTGGCATTTTTCGATCAGACGCGCGCCATGCACGGGTTGGCCAAAGGTTTTCGCGAGTGGATTGGCGCAGCGGCCATGCTGTGCGAAGCAGGCAATTATGTGAACCCCGTTGGGCGCCACCGCCATACCTATTACATTGTTTCTCATTCTGAACTGTTCGGCTTTACTCCGCTTCAGCGGCAGGCGATTGCAGTGATTGCGCGTTTTCAGGGGAAGTCCAAGGCGCAACTTCGCGACCGGTTGATCAAAGTGCTGCCTGCACAAATGCGGTCTGAAGTGATCAAGGCCATCGCCATCCTCAGGCTGGCGCGCGCCCTGAACCAGGGACGCAGGGCGGCTGTGCATTCCATCAAGGCCACAGCCAGAGGTGGAGACATCATCATTACCGCCAAGACCAGCCGCGCAGGCGCTGAGCTGGAATTCTGGGCGGCGGAAAAAGAAGTTGCTTATTTTCGCGAAGTCTTCGGCCGCGAGCTGCTTTTCAAGCTGGCCTGAAGCGCGCGCGCAATACGCGGAGTTACCAGCCATTGCAAGGTCCCGCCCCGGCCTTCGGTTTCCACTTTCGCCACTGCGCCTTTTTTGAAATCAATCTGCGCCGATTCTGCGCCCTCAGAAACCGTCTTGCTCAAAAATTCCGTGAAGCTCGGGTTGTGCCCCACCACAATCACTGATTCAGCTTTTTTCAATCCTGAAAGCATGGTTTGAAACTGCTCGAAGGTGGCTTCAGGCCGCAGTGCAGCATCCACCTGTACTGCGCTTTCAAATGCCAGTTCGTTGGCGACCAGGGAAGCGGTTTGCATGGCCCGCTTCAGAGGGCTGCTCACAATGTGTTCCACCTGCACGTCGAGAGCGGCGAGCATGCGCCCAATGTATCGGGTCTGCAAAATTCCTTCTTCATCGAGCGGACGCCGTTCGTCCTTCTTGGCGTTCATCATGCTTTTGCCGGCGGAGGCGTGGCGCAAGAAATAAATGATCATAATTCTAACGGTGGGTCAGGCGCTTTCTGGCGGTTCTGGTCCGGGTCTTAGGTAAGAGTACAGTCGGCTGAGGAAGATCGGCAATGTTGGTGGTGCCTTCAGCCAGCCCAATGAGAAAATCCTGGGCAATGAAGGCGGGTTGTCCTTTCAAGCGGCGCGGACGCAGGTAGCGTCCGTTACGGTCAAGGAAGCGTGATTTTGTATTGTCTGCCAGATAGGCCGCGAAAATTTCATCTTTGATGCGTTGCTTGTGGTCCGCTTCCAGTATAGGGCAAAGCACTTCCACGCGTTCGTAGAGGTTGCGCGGCATCCAATCGGCGCTGGAAATGTAGACCTCGTCGCGTCCACCATTCTCGAAATAAAAAATCCGGCTGTGTTCCAGCATCCTGCCTACAATGCTGCGCACGCGTAATATTCTCGCTTACCCCGCGGACGCCGGGACGCAGCGAGCACATGCCACGCACGATCAAATCAATCTTTACTCCCGCCTGCGATGCCCGGTAGAGCGCCTGAATCACATTCTTATCGAGCAGCGCGTTCATTTTGGCGACGATGCGGGCAGGGCGGCCTTCGCGGGCGTGTTCGGCCTCACGCAAGATCTGGCAAGGCAGTGTTGGTGGCCAGATTGACCGGAGAAACCGTCAACGGCTCGTAGGTAGCGGCTTCGGCATGAGCAGTGAGATAATGAAAAATCGAATGCACTGCGCTGGTAATCTGCGGGAGGCTGTGAGCAGGCTTACATCAGTATAAAAACGCGCCGTGATCGGATTGTAGTTGCCGGTGCCGATATGTACGTAGCGGCGCGTCACTCCGTCAGGATCGTGGCGCACCAGCAGCGACAGCTTGCAATGGGTCTTTAATCCCACCAGTCCGTGGTAGACCTGCACGCCTGCATCTTCCATGCTGCGCGCCCACTGGATGTTGGTCGCTTCGTCGAAGCGGGCCTTCAGCTCCAGTACTACGATCACTTCTTTTTCCACTGCCGCTGAGATCAGCGCGCCCACAATGGGCGAATCTTCGCTGGTGCGGTAGATGGTCTGCTTCAGCGAGATCACATCAGGATCTTCGGCCGCGCTCTCGATGAATTCCACCACCGCATCGAACGAGTCGAAAGGATGGTGCAGCAGGATATCGCGCTTGCGCAGTTCGGCGAAAATGTCAGGACTGCTCGCCGGCAGGCGCAGCTCCCGAGCCGAAATGGTTTGAACTTCAGTTCGCGGGCGTTCCGTCTCTTCATAAAGGTTAACAGACGCGACAGGTTCACCGGCCCCTGGCGTGAAAATACCTGCCAGTTTTCCAGTTCGAAATTCTGCGCAAGCGTTCGGCGATCTCGGCATGCGCGTCGGCATCAATTTCCAGCCTCACCGCATCGCCTTTGCGCCGCTTGTGCAGTTCGGTGCGCACCGATTCCAGTAGATTGCGGGTTTCTTCTTCTTCCAGATAGAGATTGCTGTTGCGGGTGACGCGGAATGAAGCGATGGAAAGAATGTCGTAGCCACGGTACATGCGCGCCGCATGATGGGTGAGCAGGTCGGCCAGAAAAATGTAATGGATGCCGGTGTCCGATGGCAGCCGGACGACGCGCGGCAGCACTCGCGGCACTGTAATTACGCCGATATAACTGCCGGTGGCGCGGCGCTTGCGCTTCAGCAGCAGCCCAATGCACAGGGCCTTGTTCAAAACGCGGGGAAAAGGATGCGCCGGATCCACGGTAACCGGAGTCAGCAGCGGATCTACTTCTTTCTGGCAATAGTCGTCAATGAATTCAACCTGTTGGGCGTAAGCTCGCGCAGATCGAGTACCCGGATGTTTTCGCGGGCCATGGCCGGCAGCAGCTTCCGGTTCCAGCAATCGTATTGCTCCTCGACAAATTCATGGGTTTCGCGGGCAATCAGTTCCCGCTCCTGCTGTGCCGAAAGGGCGTCGGGTCCGGCATCGATAAAGCCATCTTCGATGCGTTGCAGCAGTCCGGCCACCCGGACTTCGAAAAATTCATCGAGGTTGCTGGCAGTAATGGCGAGAAATTTGACCCGCTCCAGCAGCGGGTTGCGTTCGTCGTTGGCTTCTTCCAGCACCCGGCGGTTGAAGGCCAGCCACGAAGTCTCGCGGTTGATATAAAGTGCTGGATCGTCCAGATTGCGGTTCATAAGTCGAGAAGCCAAACGATGCTAACAGCAGTATATGAAAAGCAGGTTAATTTTGCTTGGAAGGCTGACCACGGAAGGCTTCACCACGGAGACACGGAGGCACTGAGAAAAACAATAAGGATTTCAAAGGTTGGCCCATCTGTAAGATCAGTGCAATCAGTGGTAGGGTTTTCCGATGCACCGATGACCCGAATCTACCGATATTCCGATTCTTACATGACCGCGCTTCGGGCCACCGAGTTCGCCGCCACAGAAGGCACCGGAATATCCACCAGCCCAAAGATAGAATCAAGCTGCCGCAGGCGAAACCTTCCATGGCAGCCGGCCGAAGGGTTCTGGAAAGAGAGTTTTCTGCGCGTGCCCGCCAGCAGGGAATGGCACAGCAACAGCATGATGGAGCCGCCTTCATCAATGTAGGGGACCGAACTCAGGTCTACCGTAATGGTCTCGGCATTGCGCTTGGTGATCAGGTTGTAGAGATATTCTGCTTCTTCGCCCTGCACAATCTCTCCTTTGCACGCCAGGAGCAAATTGCGGCCGTTCTGCTGGACATCAATCCTTAATCGCATAGACACCCCTTAAAAGAAACGATGGCAGGCCACATTTCCACACTACAGACTAAGGTAACTGTGTTAACCAAATGTAAGCGAAAGATGAATATTGGTTGAAAAACCAGAGCTGAAATGCCCAATCACGCTGGAAAGGGTAGAGAATGCATTCTGCTCCTTACCCGCTTTACGGATGGTGCAGGCAGAGTACATAGGTCCTTCGGCGCAAAAAGCGCGCCTCAGAATGACATGGCGTTAATGGTTTCGTCATGGTTTAAGCAAATGCTTGATGCTGCAACGATTTTCTAAATCCCCGCAGCCATGAATGTATATGGATGACACCAGTGTTATCCGTTCATCAGTGTCATCTGCGGTGAGATGTTCTGAACATTGCTAAGCAACTCTTACCTGCGGCAGGTGTTCTTGCGCCAGCGACGCATACCATTCAGAATCCCGCCGCAGATATTTCGATTCCCGCCATGCCGCCATAGATGTAGCTCCCATGCTGCAAAAGGCCATGCGGAATACGGAGTAGAGCAACAGGTAAGTATCCAAGCGGTCACGCACATTGTCACCGCTGTGGCGGCGATATTCCTTGAGAAAGAAATCAGTTAGAGCGGAGGAAAGACGCCATTCGATGATCGTGCCGGCCAGGTCCCAGGCTATGTCTACAGGGCCGGGCAGCAGGTGCCCTTCGGCGTGGCCCACGGCGTCAGTCTTCAAAACGTGACCGTCACGCGTCAGCAGCCATTCATTGGGCCTCATGGTGCAATCGGCATACACCGGACGCTCCACCGGAATGGAGACTGTCTCTGACCCTACGCCGTTATGCAGATTCAAGTTTCGGTGCTGCATGTTGGCAAGGCTGCGGGTATCCACGCTTGCTGCTGGAGCAGGGAAGTTGCGGACACGGAAAGCGCAATAACGCGCAATATGGGACAGCAGTGCGGGCGTAACGTCTTGATGGCGCATCGGACGCCCCTGCACAAAGTCGTAAGCGGCAAAGCCGGAATCAGAACCGGCCAGCGCGGGAGAGAACCTTTCCGCAGCCAGCAGCGCAGCCTGCCGGCGCGAGCGTTCGCCATAACGGCCAAAGCCTTCGAATTTGAGAAAACATCTGCTATCGGCGGAGAGATGTTTGGCCCGCTCCATCTCTGTCCAGCATGCCGGCCATTGCGCAAGCTCCGGATACAGATGTTGCCTCCAGAACCCATTGCCCATATACGTCTTCGCGTCCTGGGGCCACGCAGGCCATAAACGATGCTGTGCGTGCGCCACTGCGCGTGGAAGGCACTTCGGTCAAAGGGACGACTGCCTAAAAGCACAATATTCCGGTGGGGTACTATCGCGGCCAAAGCATCAGCGACGGAAAGAAACGTGGAAGCGCTGAAGCCCGGCCCTTCGTCCACGATGACGAAGTCGGCACTTTCGCGCAGCATGCCTTGCAGCCATAGGATTTGCGCAGGAGTGAAAGTTGTTTTACGCCGATAGGGTTCGCCTTCTGGACGTACGGTGATTCTTTCAGCTTTCTTCCCGCATGCCTGCAACATGGCTTTGACTACCGCGGCCAAAACAGTGCCCGCAGACCGGATGCCGATAATTGCGACATTCGGCGCAAGTCCGGCATGGATCTTATGGGTGAGATCGGCAAAATCCAATGGATGGAGACCGTAAAACGAAAATCCCTCGCTGTGCCCACACTGGATGCTGGATGGCAAATCCAGCTGCTCCAGCGCCACCACCGACTTCAATCTATCGAATTGGTGCGTTCCGCAAAGCGTCCCGGCAAGATGGTCCACGATGGCTGCCACTGCAGTAGTGTTCCCAGAACCACAATCCGCCAGCCCGGTTTCAATCTCTCCGGCGCGCACCAGGGCGTCGGCAGGATTGGTTTCATTTCGCAGCTCAGAAATGAGTGTGCGAGTGGAGAGTTGCTCGCGGGCTTTGCGGAAGACGAAAAGATCCCAGGCGTTCATGGGTGCTCGTCTAGTTTATTCCATAAAACCAACCACGGAGACACGGAGGCACGGAGAAAGGCAAGATACGGGGATTGGTCGGGGAAGATTCAACGATGATTTAACGGATAGATGCAGATATTCAACCGATGAAGCCAAGAAGCAACGGAACCAAAGATGGAGGCATCCAGACGCGGAATTTGATAAAAGTAAATCCTATCGCTCCCTTAAAGCTCACGGAGTAGGAGACCCGTTTTCTTGCATTCTCCATGAAACTCCGTGCCTCAGTGTCTCTGTGGTGAGATTTGATTAGATTTGCGCGTGGTGGCGCACGTCTGCGCCGCGCACCCAGAAGATCACATCTTCCGCGATGTTTGTGGCGTGGTCGGCGACCCGTTCCAGGTTCCGCGCCACCAGCATAGTGTCTAGCGCATCGCGATGGGTCTCGATGGACTTGCTCATGGCCACATCAGCGGCCTCAAAGATTTCGCGGTTCAAGGCATCCACCACGTCGTCGCGTTCCAGCACCAACCGCGCCAGTTCGGCATCGGCGGAGACGAAGGCATGCAGTGCCTCATGCACCATGTTGATGGCCAGCGACGCCATGCGGGGGATGTCCACGTTCAGCGGCGACCGCGATTGGTTGGTAATATCAATGGCCCTCTCGGCAATGTTCACCGCCTGGTCGCCTACGCGTTCCAGATCGGCGTTGATCTTGATGCAGGCAATGATGAAACGCAGGTCCACGGCCATGGGCTGCTGCATGGCGAGCAGATCAATGGCAAGCTCGTCCACCTCGCGTTCGGCGGCATTGATGCGAGGCTCGTCTCTGAGCACCAACTGGCATATCGCCAGGTCTCTCGACTGGTAGGCACGCACCGCGCGTTCAACCGCCTGTTCGGCCATGCCGCCCATGACCAGCAGTTTCTGTTTCAGGTCGTCAAGCCCCTGGTGAAAACGTGTACGCGTCATCCGAACCTGCCTGTAATGTAATCTTCCGTGCGCTTGTCGGTGGGTTTCGTGAACATGGTTTGCGTTTTGTCGAATTCCACCAGGTTCCCCATCAGAAAGAACGCGGTAAAGTCGGCCACACGCGCGGCCTGTTGCATGTTGTGGGTCACGATTACCACTGTATAACTTTTCTTCAACTGGAAAATCAGATCTTCAATCTTGGCCGTAGAGATCGGGTCAAGCGCCGAAGCCGGTTCGTCCATCAGCAGGACGTCTGGTTCTACGGCCAGGGCGCGGGCAATGCATAGCCGCTGCTGCTGTCCGCCGGAAAGGCTCGCGCCAGATTTCTTCTTCAAGATGTCT
>CAWGMN010000002.1:0-875278 GCA_963823745.1 Terriglobia bacterium | reverse complement strand
GCTTTCCGCTTTCTGTTCCACCGCCGGTTTGGATGGGGTCGAAGCGGAACCGGCAGGCTTCGAAGGAGCTGAAGTTGCCGGAGTGTTGTTAGCAGCAACCGAAGCTGCTGGTTGCGACGTCGCCGGGGCTGTGGCCGCAGTGGTCGCTGCGGCGGGCTCTGACTTTCCTTTGCGCAACAGCAACCAGCTTACGCCGACTACCACCAGTAAAACTACAGCCGCGCCTACCAGTTTCAGGCTGTTGCCGGATGATCTGTTCTCTTCGGCCACCGCATCGAAGGTTCCGAAGTTTACTTTATGAACCGCAGTTTCAGTCTCTCGTTTATGTTCATGCCGCTTGTCTTCTGTTTTTAAGGTCTCTTCTTTTTTTATCTCTTCCTTTTTTGGGAAAGGAACCGGGGCGGGAATTTGGTGAACAGTCGCTCTCGGCGTTTCATGCCTGGTCTCGACTTTCGATTCAAAACGGGACTCGGGCTTTGATTCCACTTTGGAATCAGTGCGGGGCTCGGGCTTTGAAGCGGGTGAAGAAACGATGCGGGCGGGCGCTGCGGCGGCGGCCGCGCCAGACGAGTTTCCATTGGCCGGCTTGATAACGACTGGCGGCGGTACGGAAACTGCGACTGGTGGCTTGGGTGCTGTCACCTGAGCCTCGCTGTAACTTCCTTCATCGCGGGAACGGCGTTCTTTCAAGAGTAGGGCCGAGATCTGGTCGGCCATGGTCTTCAATACCGCCACATGAGTAATGGTGAACGCATGAGACGTAGGCGCAAACACGGCCAGCACGCCAACAACTTTGTTCTCGTCTTTTACAGGCGTAACCACCATGGAGCGGATTCCTAAGGCGCGAATGGCTGCGCCGTCTACCCGCGTATCGGTTTCGGCGTCATCGCAGCGCAGCTCTTTGCCGGTCTGAATGCAAATGCCGGTAAAGCTGCCTTCGATGCGCAGGCTTACGCCTACATCGGGCGCACTGGCGCCGCTGCGCGCGCGGCATACGATCTCGTCGGCATTGCCTTCGCCTAACGCAATCGCTGCGCCGGAAGCATTGGTGAAAGCCTGGGCGCGCTGGGCAATAATGGCCAGCTCGTCAGAAATGGAAGTCCGCGCTCTGAGTTTGGAAGGGTCGGAAGCTTGTGATGCCATGGTACGCCGCCTTAGTTATTTTGTTTGCACCCGGATACTAACGCTGGGCCCTCATCACGATTGGTTCGAAAGAGAGACGGTTCACGTGATGAATTAGCCTTGGTAAAACCCGCAATCTCGAACTGCCAGTTGCACCGCGAAGTGGCAGAACTACGTAATACAAAGAAATTGCCAGCCGGGCAACGGTACGTTTGCCCAGCGACTTCTGCTGGTTTTAGCTTTCTGGAATGGGCGAAATCAGGCGTTCTGACTGCTTAAGCCATACGCGTGCGGGGGATATGAGCGCCTCTGGGGGGAAGGGGGGCACCGCTTACGGCGAACAACAAACCTGATCTACGGCCAAACCCGTTTCTTTTCGGCTCCAACTGACGCAGCCGACGACTGCACGGCCACTGGACGGGGGGCTTCGGTGGTTCCCGAACTGCCGCCTTCCAGAATGCGGGCAGCCACCCTCAGGGCTTCAATTTCCGCCTGGAGTCCTGAAATCTGAGCCTGAAAAATTGCGATCTGGTTCTCTTTATCTTTGATTGCGTCGTAAATGTTGTTCATGTCTGGGCCTCGCCGAACTGCAATATATCAGTAAAGTCAGTTTATAGATTATTGTCCTTTTTCTAAACAATTACGCCTGTTCATTGTCCTTTCGGGCAATGTACTTTCGGGCTATTCCGGAATGCGCACCGTGGTTATGGGGAAAAGAACGGGACAACTACCAGAGAAAACAGGCATAAAGCAGGATATGGTGAGCATGTTTGTTCCATGTCACCGGAGCCAAAAGGAAGTCTTCGGGCGTACCTTAAGAGTAACTACCGAAAAGCGTTGACGATGGAGTTGTTCAGGTAGAGCGCCGTCAGGAACCAGCGGTCACCGGCAGCGGCAGGCGCGTGAGCCGGCTGATCAGTCTTTGCCACGACGCAAGAAGAATGCAGCCAATGGAAATCAGCGCCACGCAGAATCCAGTCCAGAAACCTACCGCTCCCCAGCCGAATTCAAAGCACAGCAGAATTGCCAGCGGCATGCCCACAACCCAGTATCCCAGCAGGTGGGCCAGCATGGGGGTACTGGTGTTCCCTGCTCCGCGCAACGCCCCGGCAGCTACGACCTGCAAGGCGTCGAAGAGCTGAAAAATGGCAGCAATCATGAGCAGGGTGGCGCCGGCGCCAATCACCGCCGGATCGCTGGTATAAATGCGGGCAATCAATTTAGGAATCGAGACCAGCGCCACTGCCGCACAGGCCATAAAGACCACGCCGAAAAGCAAGGCCATCCAGCCGGCGCGTTTTGCGGCCTGGGGATTGCGCGCGCCGAGAGCCTGGCCCACCCGTACCGCCGCGGCTGAACCGATACCCAGCGGAATCATGTAGGTAATGCTGGCAACGTTCATGGCAATCTGGTGTCCGGCGAGCGGCACGGCGCCCAGACGCGCGATGAGGACAGTGGATACGCTGAAAGCCGAAATTTCGAGCACCTGTTGGGCGGCCACCGGAAAGCCCAGGCGCAACAGTTTGCGGATCAGTTCCATCTGCAGCTTGCGCGATGCTTTCCACAATCCGCTGCGGCGCTTGCGGTCGTAGTAGACCACCGCGATCGCCAGAACCAACGCCATGTAGACGCGGGAGATGAACGTGGACCAGCCGCTGCCCGGCACACCCAGAGCGGGCAGGCCGAGATGTCCGTATACCAGCGCCCAGTTGCCGAACAGGTTGACCACATTCGCAGAAACCAACGAAAACACCACCGGCCTCACAATGCCCATGGATTGCAGGTAACGCCGGAATACAAAGTAGAGCGCCAGCGGAAGCGTGCTCCAGTTGAGTACTCTGATGAATGGAATGGTCACGCTCGTCACCGCGGGATCAATGTCGAAATGATTGAGCCACGGCAGTCCGGAGAAGATGATAAGCATGAGCGCCGGAGTCAGGACGAAAGCAAAATACAGGGCGTTCCACAGATAACGATGGCAATCTTCCAGCCTGCCCGCGCCATAGGCCTGAGACACCAGCGTATCGAGGCCCAACATGATACTGCTGCCAAAAAGCCCTATGGTGTAGAAGAGAACCGTACCCAGGCTAACGGCCCCAATGGCAACCGCGCTTTGCGGCAGGTGGCCGACCATAATGGTGTCCACCAGGCCCATGACCAGCCAGCCAAGCTCACCCAACGCCAGAGGAGCCGCCAAGCGCAGCATGGGACGGAATTCCTGGCGCATGTCGGCAGCGGTGAGCATGCAGATGATTCTAAACGGAGGGCGAGGAGGATTTGGTAAGTGGTGATTGGGTGATCGAGTTATTTGGATCGGCGCGGCAACAACAAAGTTCTCAGCTCACTGAGGGATACCGGCCACCGCCGCTCCGAACGTATACCATTCAATTGAAGACACTTTCCCCAAACTCCTTTGTGGCACTTCGTGTCCTTTGTGGTAATCGCCGTAATAAAGTTTCGCTTAGTTCACGAGAGGTGGCTTCGCCCCGGAGTCAGGTTTGGGAGGTTGTGCGCCTGCCGGACTCGAAGGAGTGGGTTCCGTTTTTTCTCGGTTGTTTTTGGGGTTGTTCTTTGGGAGCGGGGGTGGCGGGAGGAGGAGGCATCTTGAAAGACGCATCTTCGACCGGCACGTTGAACTCAACTTTGGAAACGGTGATCTTCTGTTCGGCCCCTTTGCTCCTTCTCCGCCCTGCTGGTGCTGTTCGATGGAAAAGGGGAACATGACACCATCCACTTTCTTGTAGTCGCCCAGTTTGCCTTCGACGGTGACCTCTGAGCCGTGCATGGTGCTCTGGCCGGTGGCTTTGATTTCCAGAAAAGTATTGCTGTCCAGGTAAAGATTGCGCACATTGCCGTTCTTCAGCGTGATTTTGAGGTTGTAAGCATCCGTTCCATCAACCTTTTCTTTACCAACCAGTTCAACCTTATGTCCTTTCTGTTTGTAGTCCATCAACGGGCCGTCAATATCGGCTTCTTCTTCGATATTTTTCAGATCATCGCCGGCCATCGGAGCAGGATCTTTGCTGCCTGTGAAAGGCATGATCTGCCAGCCATTCTGACCGTCATAAGCCTGGGTCAGGGTAAGTCCCTGAATGCTGACATCGCGCCGCAGTTTGTGAGGGCGCTTTTCGATCTGCACAAATTCCGCCTGCATGCCGCCTGCTTCGAAATTGGCAGTAATGCGAATAGTGTTGATGGACCTCAATTTCGCCACACCACCTTTGGCGGCGAGGTTTTTAGCTATGATTTCGTCCACCGTCTGGGCATGGAGCGCCAACGATAACAATAGAAAAGCCGGTATGAGTAGGGCATGTCTGCGCATGGAACACTCCTTGGGGAACGGATTTCGAGACCATAATCGAAGCATGATATAGAGTCAAATTGCTGGATGGTAATTGGCGAGAGAGCTCAACGCAGTTTCGTTGTTACTGCAAGTTCATAGAACACATTAGCGTTAGGCAACCAGCTACAAAAGCCGGGGATCTCATTTTTTCTTAACGCGGGCGTGGCCATTGGAAGGCTTTCCGGGACATGTGTGGGTTTTTTCAGCGGTTTGCAATTTCTTGATATCCACTGCCGCAGCGATGAATACACCGCACCCGGGGCACCATGACTCGATCAGCGCCGGGTTCAGAGCGGAATTTATATGACGGAATGGGGAAGACTGGAGATGCATCGAAGTAGGGGACCGAATACATTCATTGTGATGCAGTCTAAACCCGGTGCGTCGAATTTGTAAGGTGTTTTTCCGTCCTGCGTGTCAGCGCACAACAACAAACACATCTTCCTTTACTTCTTCGCAACGTTTTCTTCGCATCGTTTTCTTCCCATCGTTGGTAAATTTTCATCTCCGGTCAACTTTTCATCTTAATCGCGAACGTTTCCGTTCATGTTTTTCACAAGAGTCACAGCGAGGAAAGGTCCTGGGTGTGTGTAGGTATTGATTGAAAGCCTGCACAATTCATCACGTTGATTGGTTATCATTCATGCGGGCGAGACAGACGGTAAAACAAACTCCAGTGCGGCAGGACGCCAAAAAAAAGGCAAGGATCTCTCTTCTTCCGAATCGCGTTGCGGAAACACCAACCAAAAAAATATCAATTCGAATTACCGGGACCGGTTGGGAGGCAGGTCTCCGTTATGTTGAGGGAAGTCTTCCAGAATGGCGTTGTGGCTGCCGACGAGCTGTTGAGGTTCCTTGACAGAGCGGTGCAAATGAAAGCGAACCTGATGCTTACATTGCCGGCAAAGAGGAAAGAGATCTCCCTCCAGCAGCGTGGCCTCGTGCATCAAGCGATGGGAGTTATGCTCAACTCTGTAGATGCCGCTTTGAGGAATCACTTCGCCCGGAAAAAATCTTTTCTTCACCTTCACCCCGTGCAAGGGCCGGGCAAGGGGTTGCACGGAGCTGTCCCTGTTTGTGCAATGCCAGTGCGCGCCAAAGCTTGATATATAGATGAATCAGATGGTATGAGGGCGCGGACTGTTGTACGAGGATAATACCGGACGATTTGCAGCGTTCAGAGTGACTGCAGGAATCACCCGCGCTGGACGAGGTTCCGCAAGATTCAGAGCTTGATGCGTTTCATCTTCAGCACCTTCACGCAGGCGCTGAAAACCTGTCCGCGGTCGTTGTTATATCTCATCCTCGAGAGAGTATCAATGAGTTCCGCGGTGCGTTTGTGTATGCGGAAAGTCATGCGCGTAAGCTCCGGGGGCTGCTGATCGGGCTCGGGTGTCTTTTCCATGCGAATCAGCATCTCAGTGGCCACCTGCAAAGCGCGCCCCTGGGAGCCGTAATTGGGCGCTGCTTTCTTGATTTCATCTACGGCGTAAGCCGGTACGGTATAGCGTTTGGCCACAATGTGGGCGGCGTTTTTGGTCTTCCCGATGCCGCGTTGCTCTGTCCAGTCGCTCATAAGAATCTCAAGAAGATACGGCTGGATTGTACCACGATGTAAAGCAGACACAACAAAGTACAACATCTTTTCTAAGTCCTGCGGAGCTGTAAAATCATCTATTAGCCATGTTGAAGAACCTAAGGCCGCTTTTTCCGTACCTTTGGAGGTATCGCGGTACCCTGCTAGCGGGCGCCGTGACCGTGGTTTTGACCAACGGTATCTGGGTGCTGTTTCCGCAGGTGATCCAGCGGGCGACAGACGCACTCAACGGGCATGCCGGCCGCCGCCAGCTCATGGTGTATTGCCTGCTCATGCTGGCCATTGCCTTCAGCAAGGGCATCTTTCAATACCTGACCCGCTGGCTGCTGATCGGGGTTTCACGGGAAATTGAGTTTGACCTGCGCAATGACCTGTTCCGGCACCTGGAATCCCTTTCGTACTCCTATTACCAGAAAACACGCACCGGGGATGTGATGGCCCGGGCCACCAACGACCTGAATGCCGTGCGCATGCTGCTCGGACCGGCCATCATGTATTCGGCCAATACCCTGGTTTTCACGGCTGCGGCGCTCATCTTTATGTGGCGTACCAGCCCCAAGCTGACCATGTATGCCTTTGTGCCTCTGCCGCTGGCCAGCATTGCCATCCAGTATTTTGGACGCAGGATTCACGAGAGCTTTGAGAGAATTCAGGCGCAGTTTTCTGACATTTCGGCCCGCGCCCAGGAGAACTTCTCTGGAGCACGGGTGATTCGCGCCTACGTGCAGGAAGACGCCGAGATCGCCCTTTTTGAAAAATCGAACCAGGAATATGTGGAACGCAGCCTGCCTCTGGCGCGGCTGATGGGCATGCTGTGGCCCAGCCTCGAACTGATGCTTGGCCTGGCCGTGGTGGTCGCTTTCTGGCTGGGCAGCCGTGACGTTGCCCTGCATCGCCTGAGCCTCGGACAACTGATTGCCTTCACTACTTACCTGCTTCAGCTCACCTGGCCGGTGATTGCCCTGGGCTGGGTCATCAATATTTTTCAGCGCGGCACCGCTTCCATGGGCAGGATCAATGAAATTCTGGTGGCCAGACCGGACATCACCGACGACCACATGGCCGACAATTTACGAACTGCCGGATCCATTCAGGGCGAGCTCGAATTCCGCAATCTGAATTTCAGCTATAACGGTGTGCCGGTGCTGCACGACATTAATCTGCATATTCCGGCAGGCAGCAGCCTGGCCATTGTGGGGCCCACCGGATCAGGCAAGACCACGCTGGTGAACCTGATTCCCCGAATTTACGAGGCGGACGCCGGTTCCCTGCTGCTCGATGGACGCCCCATACGCGAGTATCCGCTGGAAATGTTGCGGCGCAATATCGGCTTTGTGCCGCAGGAGACTTTTCTTTTCAGCGATACGGTACGGGAGAATATCGCGTTTGGCGTGGAGCAAGCCAGCGATCAGGAAATCCGCAACGCAGCCGAGGCGGCCAACATCGCCACTGACATTGAGAGTTTTCCCGAACAGTATTCGACCATCGTGGGAGAACGGGGAATCACGCTTTCCGGAGGCCAGAAGCAGCGCAGTGCGATTGCGCGTGCCCTGATTCGCAATCCCCGTATCCTGGTGCTCGACGACGCGCTCTCCAGCGTGGACACCTACACGGAAGAAAAGATCCTCGAGCACCTGCGCCAGATTATGGCAGGGCGCACCACCATCTTTATCTCCCACCGGGTCTCAACCGTGCGCAATGCCGATCGCATTGCGGTGCTGCATCATGGGCGCATCGTGGAATCCGGCACGCATGAGGAACTGCTGGTCCGCAACGGTTACTACACTGAGCTGTACAACAAGCAGCTTCTGGAAGAAGAGCTGGCCAGCGTCTCCTGACGCCGGCTATTTTCTCAATGATGAAGCGCGTCGTCATTCCTGAGCTTCTGGACACCGACAACGGCACGCCGCGCGAAATCAACGACTCGCTGGCCGATCTGCGCATGATCAATCAATGGTTCGGCGGCACCCATGCATTCTGCCGGCTGATTCGCAAAATTGCCGCAGCGCGGCGCCTGGATGTGATTTCTCTGCTGGACGTGGCCGGAGGCGGCGGAGATGTCTCCACGATTGTGACCGGATCGCTGGCCAATTCAGGCATCCGGTTGAAGCCGGTCATATTGGACCGTGCGACCACCCACCTGAATCATCAATCTTCGAATATATGCGGCGATGCGCTGATGCTGCCATTTGCCGACAACAGCTTTGATATCGTCGGCAGCTCGCTTTTTATCCATCACCTGGAACCGCCGCAGATCATTCAATCCATGACGGAAGCATTGCGGGTGGCGCGCCACGCTGTATTTATCAGCGACCTGATTCGCAATCCTCTGCACCTCGCCTTATCTTATGCAGGTTATGCGCTCTATCGCAGCCGCCTGACCCGCCACGATGCAGTTGCTTCCGTGCGTCGGGCCTATACGAAAGACGAAATGACGACTATGCTGCAACAGGTTCCTGCGGCAAAAGTAGAGATCAACAATTTTTTCCTGTTCCGTATGGGAGTGATCGCATGGAAAGCGCAAGGGCCGAATACGATCTGATCGTTGTCGGCGCAGGGCCGGCGGGATCGGCGTGCGCGATTACCGCCGCGCGCGCCGGAGCCAAAGTGCTCCTGCTGGAAAAAGACAAGTTTCCCCGGCACAAAGTCTGCGGCGAGTTTGTTTCCGCGGAATCGCTGCGGCTGCTGCAATGGCTGCTTGGCAACAATCAATTTCAATCAAGGCCGGCCATCCATTCAGCACGCGTTTTCGCCGGAAGCAAATCCATTTCCATTCCAATAGATCCGGCCGCCCAAAGCATTCCCCGCCACGATCTCGACGACGCCCTGCTCCATGCCGCCTGCAACGCCGGAGTCTCTGCCCGTGAGAGCGCCACGGTGCGGGAAGTAAAGCCCGGGACTGTGGTTGCGGTTGTGACATCAGAACAGTCGTTCACTTGCCGTGCGGTGGTGAATGCCAGCGGGCGCTGGTCGCAGTTGACCCAGTACCCTGTCTCCAAGGGCAGAGAAAAATGGATAGGCGTGAAAGCCCATCTTCACGAACAGCAGCCGCCGTCTTCCGTTGATCTGTACTTCTTCGATGGCGGATATTGCGGCGTGCAGGCGGTAAGCAAAAACACCATTAACGCCTGTGCTATGGTGCGGGCTTCGGCCGCACGCACGCTCGATGAAGTATTGAACCTTCACCCTGCGCTGCGGCAGCGCAGCCGCGATTGGCGGCCGATCTTCCCTGCCCTTACCACTGCCGGCCTGCACTTTCGCAAACCCCGAACCGAATCCGACGGCATGATGCTGACCGGTGATGCCGCCGGATTCATAGATCCATTTGCCGGCGATGGCATTTCATTGGCGTTGCAGGGGGGGACACTGGCAGCCAAAGCGTTGCTGCCTTTCTTTCGGAACCAATGTTCACTCACGCACGCGCGTGAACGCTATGCAATGGAATATCACAGAGTGCTCGCCCCCACCTTCCGCAATGCCGCCCGGGTGCGCATGGCATTAGCAGCGCCACCCTTCATCCGTTCCATGCTGCTGAGTTTGGCCGCTACACGACCCATCGCCAGATCATTGGTAAGCAGCACGCGGGCAAAGCACTCCATGGCTCTGCCTTCACTATGATGCGCGGAAATTCAGGGGTTCTTCTACTTCGGGCAATTCGTAGCCACGGTCACTTGTGGCTACTGAGACGACAGGATTCGCAGCAGCTTTTCAGGATGAATCGGCTTGGCCAGCAGTTCGAATTCCTGTCCCTGCTCCTGTGCTTTGTGCAGGAAGTCTTCAGAAACATTGGCTTGGCCGGAGAAAAGCAGGATGCGGGCATCAGGGCATAGTTCACGGATCTTGAGCGCCGTCTCAACTCCACCAAGGCCCGGCATCAGCACATCAGAAAGCACCACGTCAGGGCATTGCTGGTGCGCAAACTCGATGGCCTGCTCACCGTTATAACAAGCCCGCGACTGGTAGCCGAACGTGTTCAAGATTTCAGCCAGGCTGTCGGCAATGGCTTCTTCATCGTCAACGATGAGCACCAGTTTGTGTTTTTCATACCCTTCAAACGACTGCGATTCAGGGGACACCAACCCGCCCGGAAAAGGAGACTTCGACTTGGCCAGCAGAGCTTCGTTCAAGGCATAGATCTGATAAAGGGCGTGCATAAATCTCCTAGACTGCCGGTTCGGTACTTATAAAGGTTGGTTGTTGAGGCAAAAAGATGCTCATGGCAGTGCCTGTCACTCCGCGGTCGCTGCTGTGTAGGCGTATGTTGCCTCCTCTTTTCCGCAACAAATCCCTGGTGATCCACAAACCTAGTCCTGTCCCTACAGTTTTCTTGGTAGTGAAGAAAGGAGTAAACAGCCTTTGCCTGTTTTCTGCCGGGATGCCCGTGCCATTGTCTACAACCGTGATACGAATTCCGGGCTTGCCGCAGTGCAGATGCCTGGTGGCGCGGGCCCGAATGGCGATGACGCCGCCATCTATGGAAGCGTCAATGGCATTCGTCAGCAGGTTCGAAAGTACCTGTTTCAGCTCTCCCTCAAGAGCGACAATCTTCAGGTCGGGCTCGATGTCTGTTTTAACCGTCACTCTTTGCGACTTCAGTTTGCGTTCGTAAATGGCCAGTATCTCTTCCAGAATTTTTTCTATCTGAAGCATTGTTGGTTTGGAAGAGTTCCTGTAAAAGCCCAGAGTCTGTTGTGCGATATGGGCCACGCGCACCAGTTCCCGGTCGGCGGCTACCAGGTATCCTCTGGACTTTTCCGATAGCCCCGGATCATGTTTCGCCAGATAGATATAGTTTGTTATGGCTTCCAGCGGGTTATTGATCTCATGCGCCACCGTGGCGGCCAGACGTCCGACCGAGGCGAGTCGTTCGCTGGTATGCAGAGCAAGTTCCATTCGCTTCTGCTCGGTGATGTCGCGAAGTATTTTGGCCGCGCCAATCAGTTTCCCGTGTTCGTCCCTGACTGGGGAGATGGTCAACGAAACATCAATGCGTTCTCCGTTTTTGCGCACCCGGACGGTATGAAAATGATCAATCTTCTGGCCCGCCTTCAGCTTGGCCAGGATCTCAAGCTCGTCCTGTTGCAGTTCAGGAGGAATGATGATCATGATGGATCTGCCGATGATCTCTTCGGCTTTGTAGCCAAACATGCGTTCCGCAGCCTTGTTCCAACTGGCCACGATTCCATTCAGGTCCTTGCTGACGATCCCATCATCGGAAGATTCAACAATCGCCGCCAATCGCTGGGCATCGTGTTCGGTCTTGATCTTGCGGGTGATGTCGCGAGCAATCTTGGCAGCGCCTATTATTTTTCCGTCATGGTCCTTGATGGGCGAGACCGAAAGAGAAACAACAATCCGTTCGCCGTTTTTGCGCAGCCGCACTGTCTGAAAATGCTCGATTCTTTCACCGGCCCTGATCTTTCCCAGGATCATCGCCTCCTCGTCCTGTAATTCCGGAGGAATAATCGTCGTAATAGACCGGTGGATCATTTCGTCAGCGGTATAACCAAACATCCGCTCTGCGCCCTTGTTCCAGGTCATGACAATCCCATTCAGGTCTTTGCTCACAATGGCATCGTCAGACGACTCGACAATGGCTGCCAGCAGCGCTGATTCGTTGCTTATTTTTGTGGGAGGTGTTTGCAAAAATGTCCCCGTGTGAACGCCCTTTGCAAATGCTTACTGATAATGCGATTTTTGGCCCGGTGTGCGAACCCCTTTTTGAAAACAAAAGTTGACAGTCTGAGAATCATAGCGTGACAGAGGCGAATCGCCAATATGTCAGGGTACGATACGATAAGTAAAGTCAACCGGCACAATATAATGCCAAGAAACGCCTGTTCAAGACAATAAGGCGATTCATGTAGGCAAGAGTCCGCTGACTCGGAAAAGCGGCGCATCAGGCGGCAGTATTCTGTAGCACTCGAGTAGTAAGAGGCTTGACCGGGCCCTGTTTGCAGCGTCTAATTTATTCATGGGACCCGCCAGGCCAATTCTGATGGTGGTTATGGCCGTAGCTCTTGCAGCTTACGGATTTGACTGTTCTCCCATGATTACATCAGAAGAAGCCATGCAATGCTGTGACTCCATGGCGTGCTCCTCCTCTAGTGCGAGGGATCAGGACTGCTGCAAGACCATGAGGGCGATGCACGTTCCCTTTCTACCGCTCTTCTCTGGGCAGGGCGTTTCTCTGCAAAGCCTGGCGCAGGTCAGCTTAGCTGCACTGCCAGTTTCAGCCGAAAGTTTCGCAATGAACTTCTCTGAACATGTACCGGCACAATCCAAGGCGCCGCCGATTTTCTCCCCGCCTGCATCGCTACTGTTGAGAATCTAAACCGAACCTCCAGCCCTACCGTTGGCGCTCCACGCTTGCAATTTGGGAACTGGTGCGCCTGACTTCATCATCATTTTTTCTGGAGGAATATTGAATGCAGTTGCGAAAAGCGACGTTGTTTTGTTGTGGGTTGGCGCTGCTGACGTTATTTTGCGCTTCACCTGGCATTGCTCAGGGCCCTGCGCCGGAAACAGCGCCGCCGCTGTTTCCGGGAGGCGGACTTGTCTCTTACAACTCCGTCTTCATTACACGAGAGCCAACGGCGGGATTATCAGGTGGCATTCCGTTCACCGCCCGGCCCACATTTTCCCATGAAGGTGATTTCAACTTTACATGGGGCTTCTTCAGAGATTTCGATCTGACGGTTCTCGTCCCATTGATCACAAATCATTTCGAGATGGCAGGACAGAAAGTCTCAGGCGCCGGACTTGGCGATGCAATGGTACTGGTAAAGTATCGTTTTTACCGGCGAGATTCCGAACGAGGGACCACGCAGGCCTCGCTTACTGCGGGCCCGAAACTTCCGACAGGCAGCACCAGCCTCACTGACGGGAACCACATTCGCTTACCCGCTGGTTTGCAGCCCGGCTCAGGCTCTACCGACCTGTTTCTTTCCGCGAACTGGACGTACACGGGACTCTTCAACCTGAGACGCCTGGTTGCAGACGAGGATTTCCACTCGCTGTTACGCTCTACCGGAACACAGGCGACGCGCCTGGGCAGCGACCTGGAATCGCGATTTTGGCTGTCCTACCGGCCCTATGAATCAAAGGATGTAAACCGCGAGTGGTTCATAGGACCGGCGATTACCTGGCTGCATTCACAGGACGACCGGATTGCAGGTGTTAATCAAAGCGGCAGCGGAGGCAATACACTGCTGGCCGGAATCACGACATACGCAGGCTTGCGTCCCGGAATGCACGTGTGGGCAGGAGTCGATTGGAGCGTGGCCCATTCAGTGAATCCCAGGTTCATGCCGGTAAGACATCACTTCAGTTTGGGGATCACACAGCAGTTTCGGCTGCACTTATAAAAGGAGAACACGATGAACAGAAAACTGACACTGCTTTGCCTGCTGGGCGCGATGATCAGTCCAGCGGCCCAGGCGCAGATCAGGCACGTTGAAATGCGCGTCGAAGGAATGACATGAAACTTTTGAGCCTACGGGGTGAAACAACACCTCGGACGCCAGTCTGGCGTTCAAAATGTCGAAGTAAGTTTGCGCGATGGAAAAGTAGATGTAACTCCCAAAGAAGATGGAGAGATTGATCCTTCTCATCTTTTGAAGGCGGTCTACGACAGTGGCGTCACAGTAGCAGAGATGGATATAACAGCCCGGGGGGAAATCGTAAAAGACTCTTCCGGCAATTTATCCCTTCAGGTGACACCGAATCAGTCTTTTGTGCTTGAACAAAATGAGTTTTCCAAAGGTCTTGAGCCTCTGGCAGGTTCAGCAACACAGGTCACACTGCGGGGCCTGCTTTACAGGAAGCTTGCAGGTAAGAATAAACGAAACACCTCCACGCCATTGAAATTGACAGTGTTGGAAGTGCAGAAGAAGGAATAAATGCTCAAAGCATGGCAGTTCTATCTAATGCTGATTGTGGCTGGACTCGCTGGATGCAAGGAGCACCCGGCGAGTTCTTTTCAGCCAACACCGGCATCAAGACCGACAAATATTTCGGTAGCGCGTCTGCCCGAGTTTTCGGTGACAGACTTTAAGGGACATCAGATTTCTTCGGCTGATCTTCGCGGCAAAGTAGTACTCATTGATTTCTGGGCCACATGGTGCCAGCCCTGCAAGAAGGAGATGCCCGGATACCAGAAACTGGCCAACCGTTATGGCTCGCAGGAGTTTGTCGTTGTCGGATTCAAAGTTAACTTTATGAAAGACACCGAAGACCCCGCAGCGTTCGCGAGAAAGATAGGCGTCCGTTATCCGCTGGTGATAGCTACCGATAAACTGACCCAAAAATTTGGCGGCATTGAGGGTCTGCCCACCACCATGATCTATGACCGCCAAGGTATTCTGCGCAAGAAAATCATCGGATTTGAATACACTGATGTGATTGAGTCCGCTTTGAAGCCTCTTCTTTGAGTGGCGTCCCCTCTGATTCATCACTGTGGTTCAAGGTAGCGCATACAGCAGACGTAGCATGCTGTCTCTGGCTACTATGCATCAACGCATAAAGGATGTATGTACGAAATCGAGCGCGTGCATTGATGCAAACCTCCACCAGGGAAACAACAAAGCAGCTCAAACGTTCGCTACATCAACTGCCCGCTCCACCGAAAAAGAAACCAGCACCGTCCGATCGCTAAGACACCTTAACCCGAATTTCGTAATCCCTTATGGAAAGTCGTGCAGAGACGCTGGTTTGCTAATCACTCAAGCAGAGACTCTGCAAGTGTGAGTTATCGCATCCTAAACACGTACACAATTCTTTCTGAGGAGATCACTAAATGAAGAAACTATCGTTGCTTTGTGCGTTATTGCTGGCGTTCACGCTGCCGTCATTAGCGCAGGGCGGAGGCGGTTCAGGATCAGGATCGGGTAGCACAGGCGCGCAGTCAGGCTCTGCCGGCTCCGGATCTATGGGCAGCAACAGTGGGTCGAGCACTGCATCCAGCCCCACAGGAACCGACCAATCCCAGTCAAGTTCGTCGCAGGCGGGCACAATGTCCGGCGACAAGAATTCAGGCAAGAACCACAGCGGCAAGAAAGTCAGCATGAAAGGCTGTATCGCCCAATCCGGCAGCAATTATACGTTGACGGACAAGAAGCATCCCGAAGGCGTGCAGCTTAGCAGCTCACAGGATCTTTCCGCACACGTGGGACACAAAGTAGAAGTAAAAGGCACCTGGGGCGATAGCGGCAGTTCCATGTCCAGCACCGGATCTTCCGGCAGCTCTTCTACCGCTACTTCCAGCGGCAGCACGTCAGGTGGCGGCGAGGCCGGGAATGGCAAAACCATCAACGTGACTGACATCAAAATGATCTCAGACCACTGCGACGACAGCAGCAAAGGATCTGATACCAACAAGGGTTCTGATAAAAAATAAGCGACTGTATTATCGGGCAGGGGGCGCGCGAGCGCCCTCTTTTTTGTTTTGTCGCTTACTGTTTGTCGTTTACTGGATGGTCTGCGCCACTGAAGCTTTTGCCGGCCTGAGGATTCTGCGCACGACGGCCAGCAGATCGGAAACTTCGTAGGGTTTCACCAGGCAGAGAATTCTCGTGGCATGCAGCAAGACATCAATACCAGGATCCGAAATATCGGAGATGACCAACACAGTCTTGGCGGCCAGATCAGGCTGGGAATTCTGTATCCAGTTCAGTACCTCTTCTGTGGATTCAAGTTCGCATGACTTGGTCTCAAGAAAAAGAGTATCGAAAGATTGCTGCTGAAGGCGTTCAATCACACTCACCTTCGGCCTCAGGGTTTCAACTTGCAGTCCGGCTGCGGTAAGCACCTCGCGTTCGGTATCAAGGGCTGCATCCTCACCGTCAATCACCAGCACCCGCCCTTTCAGCAAAGCGTCACTGCGGCGAATGGCAATCCGCTCGCTTTCCGTTACCGGCCTTTGTCCGACCGCAACCGGCAATCGTACCTGCACCACGGCCCCGCCCTCAGGATGGTTGAAAGCCGAGATCTCTCCGCCATGTTCTTTCACAATGCCGTAGCAAATGCTCAGCCCCAGACCCGTGCCTTTGCCCACGCCCTTGGTGGTATAGAAGGGATCGAACACGCGTTTCGGATCAGCCATGCCCTGGCCGGAATCGCGCAATTCACTGATGACCTGTCCATGGGCAGAATAGATTTTGATTCGCAGAACACCGCTGTAGGAATTTTCCAGCATGGCGTCAGTCGCATTATTAATGATGTTCAGATACACCTGCTCAAGCTGGTGCGGGTCGGCCATGACGGAAGGCAGGGCAGCCTGGAAATCCCGTTCGACTGAGATACGGTTGGCCTTCAGTTCATAGTCGCGCAAAGCAATGGTTTCTTCCATCACATTGCGCAGGTCTACAAAGATTCGCTGCGGTTTTTGCTGGCGCGCGAACGACAGCAGGTTCTGCACGATCTTGTGAGCGCGGTAGGCCTGCTTGTGCAGTTTCTGGATGAATTCCTGAATCACCGATTCCGACTTTTCGTTCTCCAGCAATTGCGTATAACCCATGATGGCGGTGAGCGGGTTGTTCAACTCATGCGCAACGCCGGAAACCAATTGCCCCACGGCCGACATCTTTTCGCTTTGCAGCAGTTGTTCCTGGGTGCGGCGCAGATCGTCATAGGCGCGGGCCGTTTCGTGATAAAGCTGTATCTTGTGAATGGTGGTGGCAAGCTGGCGGCCCACCGCAATCATCACGTTTTCTTCAGAAGAGCTGAATTCCCGCATTGCCCGGCTGTTGGTGCCCAGCAGGCCGATAATTGTTTCTTCGCTCCACAAAATGACCCATAAGCCTGAACGCAAACCGGTGGGCTGAATGGATTCCCGCACTGCCGCAGGTAAATAAGGGAAATCGCGCGGGCTGATGATTTCCGCGTGCTTCGATTTGATTGGCTCAACAAAATCTGCGGGGAGGATGAATGACTCTCCGCCAGGAACATGATCAGGGCGGGGACCGTAGGCGACCCGCTGCTGCATGGAATTGGTGGCTGGATCAAACAGGTAGACGGCCGCCGTGTCGGTCGAAAACAACTCAACCAGTTGCAAAATTGTGAGATGAATAATTTCGTCGAGGCTCAGCGACTGGTTGAAAGTGACGGCGATGCTGTTCAGAACGTATAGTTCGCGGTTGCGTCGGCGGATCTCATCTTCAGCCCGCTTCTGCTCGCTTACATCGAGCAGAACACCTTGATATCGCTCGATCTCGCCCGTGGATGGATTGCGCGTAGCGAAGCTGCTTTCAACTACTGTGATCTGCTTGCCGTCAGCGCGGCGCAACATGTATTCGAAGTTCCGCACGAACCCATGCTGGGCCATCTCTTCCACGAACTTGCGCCGGTCTTCTGTATTTACGTAGAGCACCTGGGCGGCATCGAGTTTCAGCAATTCCTGCTTGTTGCGGAAGCCCACCATGTTGACGAAAGCATCATTGCAGTCGATGATCTTGCCTTCTGGCGAAGAGACAAAAACCCCTTCCTGCATGTGATCGAATAACGCTTTATAGCGCTCTTCTGCGGTGCGAATGGCGGTAATGTCCTTAATCACATGCACCATGCCGCCTTCCGAGTCCTGGCCGAAATATGAAGAACTGGAAACCACCGAGTACCCGCCGAAGCAGCGATCATGTTCGCCGGTAAACGGGCCGGGTTCGCAGTAAGGGCATCCTTGCCACCGCATGCCGGCATGGGGCAATACTTCTTCGCAAGGTTGCAGCACCACGCTGGTATAGGTGCGCTGCAGACGCTCGAGCAGCGCCCGGTTCACTCTTAAAATGCGGTACTGCGAATCGTGCACCAGAATGTAATCGGGTATGGAGTTGAAGGTGCTCGCCCACTCGTTTTTAGAGCGCACCAGTTGTTGCAGAAGCTTGCGGTTTTCCGCAGCCATGCCGAGTTGGTTGGTGGCAGCCTTCAGGAACTGGCGGTCATTTTGAGTGTAGGTACGGTTATGTCCCATGCCCAGCACCACCAGTCCTATGCGGGAAGTCTTGCCGATCACAGGCACCAGCACCAGATGGTTGATGCCGTAGTCCACTAGATGTTGTCTAAATTGAGGCTGTCCGGAACCTACATGCAGGGTTCCCACTTCCCCGGAACGCAACAATTCAATACTGGTACTTTGCGCAGTCTCAATTTCGCGGGTCTGCTCAATGAATGCTGGAGTGAGCCCCCTGGCAACAGTCAGGCGCAGCTTACCATTTTCCAGGACCCGGAACCATGCGGCCTTGGCACCCGAGCTGCGCAGCAGTTCGTCCAACACGATCTCCACCACCGGCTCAAATTCATCGGATTCGGGAATGGTGCGATTAAGCCGGTTCAGAGTATTGGAGCGTTGAATCTGGATCCGTGAATCGTCGAGCACGATCATCATCATGCTGATGCCCAGCAGCAGATCTACTACCACGTCAAAATCTGCAATCGCATGGGGGTTCGCGCGGAAATCAAGATGCAAACTCAACAGCATGACGCAGAGCAGCCACAAGCCCACAATTCCCCGGCCACGCGCGAATCTTGCCAGCCGGTAAACGGCGGTGACTATCACCACTTCCCAGCAGAGACGATAAATTGCGGAAAGTCCTGTGCTATGGGTGGGCAGCAGTACCACTGCTATCCCGAAAAATACTGCCAGGGCAATGGCCAGGGACACTGGCCGCAGCAATCGCGGCTCGTAGACGTAAAAAAAAACCGAAGCGCTGAATAATCCAACCGCCAGCGCAAACGAGATGTGTGCGAAAATGGCCCACACAGCGGGCCAATGTCCGTGGTGGCTGAAGGAGATAAACAGTTTAGCAGCGCTATAAAGTACCCAGCCGGCGATCCACGGTGTTAAATATTTCTCGCGGAAACTTCGGTAAAGCAGAACTGACCCTGCGAGAAGTATGAGCAGAGTGGACGTTTCAGCCAGAAAAGCAGATTGCAGCTCTGGGTACATTATCGGCAATTCATTCAGTTTTAATGGAATATGCGAACTTGCCCATGTGTATATCACGAAAGTTTCATAGCGGAAACGTTTTTATACGTTGTAATTCGAGGAACTCTGGGTTAAAGTAAAAATCCCCCCACAGGTACAAGTCTCTAATGCCCGTAGAGCGCATTCTAGTTGTCGATGACGAAGAGCCGATCCGAGAGATCATCTCGTCTATGCTCAATGCCGCCGGATATAAGACCCGGCAGGCCGCTTCCGGCATGGAAGCCCTCGCGGTGCTTAATTCCACCGGCGAATTCGAACTGGTGCTCTCTGACCTGATGATGGCGGAACTCGACGGCATTGCGCTGCTCGAGCGGGCCAAAGAAAAATATCCCGACATGCCGGTGATTATGGTCACCGCCGTGCATGATATTTCCGTAGCGCTGGCCGCGATTCGCAACGGGGCCTATGACTACCTGCTGAAACCTTTTGAGCGGGAGCAGCTTCTGGCCATTGTGCGGCGCGCCCTCGAACACCGGCGTCTGAAACTGGAAAACCGCGCCTACCAATCGAACCTGGAAACCCTGGTGGCCGCCCGCACCGAACAGCTTCGCCAGGCCATGAACGACCTGGAGCGTTCTTATGACATTACTCTTGAAGCTCTGGGCGACGCGCTGGACTTGAAAGATGCGGAGACCGAAGGCCACTCTAAGCGGGTTACGGCATTCACCATTGCCATTGCGCGCGCCATGGGCCTCTCCGGTGAGCGCATCCGCATTATTGCCCGAGGCGCTTTCCTGCACGATATCGGCAAGATGGCGATTCCCGACGCCATTCTGCGCAAGCCCGGTGCCCTGACTCCGGAAGAAACCGCCATCATGCGCGAGCATTGCTTCCGTGGGTACCAGATGCTCAAGAAAATTCCCTTCCTGGCCGAAGCTTCAGAGATTGTCTATGCCCACCAGGAAAAATACGATGGCACCGGCTATCCACGCGGACTCCGGGGCGATGAAATTCCTCTAGGGGCAAGAATTTTCTCCATCGCCGATACTCTGGATGCCATTACCTCTGACCGTCCTTACCGCCAGGCCCAGCCCATCTCAGTAGCCCGCGATGAAGTAGTGCGTTATTCCGGACGGCAGTTCGATCCGGAAGCGGTGAAAATCTTCCTGCAAATGCCCGATTCCATCTGGGAAGATCTACGCAAGGAAATCAATTCTCAGATCTATACCTTCACTTATCCCATCAAGGCCGCCCAGGCCGTAATGCTCAGCAAACGATAAAGTTCAAATCAGTGGATTTCCCACCAAAGGTAGTTCCATGTGGCAGACTGTTTGCCTCCCATTCCAAAACAATCAGTGCGTGTCTGTCGATCAGTGTGATCAGTGGTCAGGTTCGAGCGTTTACCAGCCACGCACAGGACACCACTGCGTGGCGATCTTGCCTTGTTCCAGCACCTGATACACGTCATACATGGCGGCCGTGAGGCAGGAATGGTTGGGAATGATCCGCAACCGCGTTCCGATTGCGAATTGCGCGATCACCTCGGGCGTAGCTTCGATCTTGCCGTGTTCCTGAGAAAGCACTTTTAGTTTCATGGGCAGCACACGAAGATTGAGGTCGCAAACTATCCCGAAGCCGAATTGCGGATCGATGTGGTCAGGTCCGGCATCTTTGGAAAGCGCCAGCGCGCCTGCATCCACCAGCAGATGCCCTTGCTGCGGATAATGGCCAATGACGGTCGCCAACACCGATACAGCACACTGATCCAGGGTGCAGGAGCCAATGGCAGACTGAAAGGCGTCAAAGAACACGTAGTTGCCGGGACGCACTTCCTCAGCCTCTTTGAGTTCTTCTACTACTGAGCAAGTAGGCGTAGAGCCGATGCTGCGCACAAGCAGCTTCCCGCCATTGATCTTTTCGCGAAAAGAAGTGAGCGCCGAGGTTTCCTGCGCCGCAATCTCGCGGATCTCCTGCGGACCGTGCGCGTGATAGGAATGGCCGGCGTGAGTGAGCAATCCGCGAAAGTGGATGGACGGCGATTCGCCCATGGCCCGCGCCAGTTGCAGCGCTTCATCAGAGGCGGGATCAACGCCGGCGCGATGGTATCCGCAATCCACTTTCAGAAAGACGTTGAAGCGCGTTCGCTGCTGCCCATGGAAATCTTCCAGAGCACGCAAAGCTTCAAAGCTGTCAATCAGAAGATTGAGCGTCTTGATTTGGCTTGCCAATGCCGCTGCGCGCGGCAATTTTCCCGGACCGATTGGCACGGCATACGTGATGTCATCAAATCCGTGTCCGGCAAAGAATTCTGCTTCGGCCAGCGTGGAAACCGTGATGGGTCCTGTGCCCCCGCCGAATTGCATACGGGCCGCTTCGGCTGTCTTATGTGTCTTCATGTGAGGACGAAACCCGATGCCCGAACGCTGCGCTTTCTCGCGCATCGCATCGCAGTTCCGCTGTACGGTAACACGGTCAACGAGGAAAGCAGGGGTTTGAATGTCTGGGGTATCTAACGGCTGCATAAGAGGCTGATGAGAGGATTATAGCGGTTCCAGAATTGCCGCACCCACTCGGCTTTCCTTCGTTACCGGCGCTCCTACACAACAATCGAACGCTTCCTCGAAAACCACGACATCAATCGTCTCCGTTTTCCTTTCTCAATCTGCAATGCATCCTGGCGTGATCGCTCGATAAATAAATATTCCTATATCTTGACGTGACTATATAGTTACGTTACTATTTACTCACGTAATGAACAGAGGAGATAAATAGACATGAAACTGGAAGATCTGACACTCGACGTTGAGCAACGCATAGACATCAAGGCACCTCCTGACAAGGTTTTTGCCGCCGTGCTGGAAAGATTCGGAAAGAAAAACACACGGCCGAACGGGGAATCTCTGGAATTGCAAATAGAGGCCAAACCTGGCGGTCGCTGGTATCGGGACCGCGGCAATGGCATTGGACACCTGTGGGGATTTGTGCAGGTCATTAAGCCGCCCAGCCTGCTGGAACTGAGCGGCCCGATGTTTATGTCTTATCCAGCCAACAACCACATTGAAATCAAAGTTGATAAAACAGCCGGCGGCAGCCAGGTTACGCTGCGTCACCGCGCCCTCGGCATGATTGACCCTGAGCACCGCAAAGGCGTGAGCATGGGATGGAACCACATGCTCACAGAATTAAAAAAGGACGCAGAGTAATCACGTGCCCAAGATGGCCTCTGGCCCCAAAGACAAGCTGGATCCGGTATGGAAGGCGCTGGGGGACGCCACGCGTCGCTCTATTCTCGACCTGCTGAGAGACCAGCCGCGTACCACTACCGAGATTGTGAACGCCTTCCCTCACCTTACGCGGTTTGGGGTAATGAAGCATCTGGATGCTTTGCGTGAAGCTGGGCTGGTGCACACGCGCGAAGAAGGCCGGCAACGGGTGAATTCACTGAACGTTTTCCCCATTCGCGAGATTTACGAGCGGTGGGTCAGCCCCTTTCAGGAAGTCTGGTCAAGCCACCTGTTGGGGATCAAGGAAGTGGCTGAACAAGAAAACCCTGAGACCACAGGCAAGGCAAAGAAGAAGAAAAAAAGTTAGATCACAAACGGAACGCTGACCCGCGGTCGTGCGGGTTCCTAACAAAATCGCTTTTAAGGAGAAATCACAATGGCTGAACTAGCAATAAAGAACACCATCGAAGACCACCAGGTTGTTTCCAGCGCGGAGTGGCTTGCTGCTCGCAAAGAGCTGCTGCGCAAAGAAAAAGAGTTTACCCGGCGCCGCGACGAGGTAAGCCAACTGCGGCGGGACCTGCCATGGGCGAAAATCGGCAAGAATTATGTTTTCGAAAGACCTGCTGGCAATGAGACTCTCGCCGACCTGTTCGGCAGCAAGAGCCAATTGATCGTCTATCACTTTATGTTCGGTCCGGACTGGGAGGAAGGCTGCCCGAGTTGCTCCTTTCTGGCCGACCACTTTGAAGGAAGCCTGGTACACCTCGCCAACCGCGACGTAAGTTTTGTCGCCATCTCCCGAGCTCCGCTGCCGCAGATCGAGACGTTCAAAAAGAGGATGGGCTGGCGCTTCAAGTGGGTATCGTCTTTCGGGAACGACTTCAACTATGACTATAACGTTTCATTTACCCAGGATGAGATAGCGCAGCACAAGACCTACTACAACTATCAGGTGCAGGAATTCCCGAGGGAAGAAGCTCCGGGGGCCAGTGTGTTTTACAAGAACACCGCTGGAGATATCTTCCATACTTACTCAACCTACGGGCGCGGCCTTGACATTCTTGTAGGCGCCTACAATTACCTTGATCTGGTGCCCAAGGGGCGCGACGAAGATGGCCTGGATTTCAGCATGTCGTGGGTCCGCCATCATGACCGTTATCCTGAAGAGACGGCCACGGCGACGCAGAAAAGCCGGTCATCCTGCTGTGGGCATGAGAGCCTTCCATGAACAATCACACATGCTGCTCAATTTCCGGGAGCATGTTGCGCCGTGATGCAAACCAGATGGCGGATGGCAAAACCGATCCGCCCTCCGCGGCGCAACCCCGATTTACTCTGGCGAAGTGTTCAGTACCCACAGTTATTTTGGCGTTACTGCCCAAGTGTCCGGCTTGCCTGGCTGCATATGTGGCATTGGGAACGGGAATCTCGCTTTCAACGGAAGCAGCGTCATTTCTAAGGACTCTGCTCATCGCTACATGCGTCGCCACCCTGGTCTGGATCTTGATCAGCCTCTTCCGCACAGTACTGACGACGCGCTTCCAGCAATCGCGTTTCTATAAGGAAATCAGGGTTCTTACGTCTGCGTCTCGCCGGTTGCAGTGCCTATTTAAACCAGTTCAACCCAATGGTGAACTGCACCGTATTGATGCCGGGATTCGGAACACTTAATCCAGCATTGGAGATATGCTCGTAACGCGTCGTGACTGTTACCGCTTTTTTGTCGCTGGTGAAGAATTGCAAGCCAAAAGAACCGTGAGTGAGAAAGTTGGTGGTGGAAGTATTGGCCGGAACTTCAATATTGGTAAAAAGCACGCCGCCGCCCAATTCCAGATAAGGGACGACGCGTTCCCGCGAGGTAAAGTTCCACTTTAAGTTCACTGGATTGAAGCCCGCGCCGTAAGCATTTTTGGCGGGCTGGACGATGTAGTAGATGGGCAACAAATCGGCTGACCACTCGAAGTTGCCGCGCAGGAAGGCACCCAGATGGTCATGTGTGAGCACCTTGCCCAGACGTATGCCGGCGTTCACGGCTCTGGTGTCGGTGGTGCCACCGGGGACGCTGAAGCCGCCGCCACCCCATACGCCAATGTCCCACGGCTTGTCGTTAAGCCTTCCGGTGGTCTGCGCGCCAGCCATTCCACATAACATCACTCCGCACAGCATCATTCGACACAGCACCATGAGAATCAGCTTCATGAGTTTCTCCACAGTTGGAAACAGTGAATCGAGAATACCAGATCGCTCCCCGGAAGGTTTGCATGCAGGTATTGCAGCCAACCTAACTTTCGGCTTGCCAGTACGCGTGCTATAACTTTGCCCGGAGAAACCCCGATGCAAAAACTTTGCCTGTTGCTGACGATGGCCTTCGCCCCGCTAAACCTGGTCGCACAGAAGCCGCCTCTGCTTCCTGAAAAAGATGTGAGCGCCATGGCCCAGGAGATCTCGGGCGAAACGGCCAAACGCAATTTGGAAGGCATCGCACGCTATCACCGCCAGCGCGGCTCACGCGGATTTCATGATGCCGCCGAACTGGTGGTGGAGCGCGCCCGCGCTTACGGACTTACCGATGTCGCCATCCTGCAATTCCCTGCTGACGGAAAAATCTTCTACGGCACGCAACGTTCGCGCCTGCCATGGGACGCCGAGTCCGCCGAGCTGTGGCAAATGAAAAAAGACGGCGCGGATTGGAGCAATTGGCAGCGGCTGGCCAGCTATGAACATATGCCGGTGAGCCTGGCCGAAGACAGCGAAAGCGCCAATGTGACGGCCGATCTGGTGGATGTCGGCAACGGCGCAGCCGATAGCGATTACGCCGGCAAAGACGTGCACGGAAAGATTGTGCTGGCCGCAGCCCAGCCCGGCGCAGTGCAGGAACTGGCCGTGGAAAAATATGGCGCGGCAGGAATCATCAGTTATGCCCTGAACCAGCCTACGGCATGGCGAGGCGAAGATGAAAATCTTGTCCGCTGGGGACACCTGCAATCCTTTCCCCGCACAAAGACATTCGCCTTCATGGTGTCGCTGAAAGTGGCGCGCGCCTTGCGCGACCGTCTTGCTCATGGCGAGCAGATCCATCTGCACGCTACCGTCCATGCTGGACAGCATTCCGGCAATTACGAGGTAGTCACCGCAACCATTCCGGGCGCCGATGCCAAACTGAAAGACCAGGAGATCGCCTTCAGTTGCCATCTTGATCACCAGCGCCCTGGCGCCAATGACAATGCCAGCGGCTGCGCCACGATTCTTGAAGTAGCGCGGACGTTGCAAAAGCTGATCAACGAGAACAAGATTGCGCGTCCGGCCCGCACCATCCGGTTTATCTGGCCGCCGGAAATCGAAGGCACTGAAACGCTGCTGAATGCCCGCCCGGAGTTCGCGCAACGCATCAAGGCCGTAATTCACATGGACATGGTCGGAGGCGGGCCGGAAACCAAAGCCATTTTCCATGTGACCCGAGGCCCGTGGAGCCTGCCTTCGTTTGTTTATGATGTCGCTGACGCGTTCGCAGATTTCGCCAATCAGCAGACAGAAAAGTTTGCTGCCACCGGCGCCGCCGAATACCCGATGGTTGCGCCCGAAGGCGGCAAAGAACCGCTGCGTGCGGAGTTTGCCTTCTACTCCATGGGCAGCGATCATGACGTGTATCAGGAAGGCGGCTTCCGGATTCCGGCCATTTACTTCAATGACTGGCCTGACCGCTACATTCATACCAACTTCGATTCCGCAGCCAACATTGATCCTACAAAATTGAAACGCGCAGCTTTCATCGGCGCGGCCAGCGGATACTTTCTGGCGAAGCTGAACGACACAGGCCAGTCTGCGCTGCTGCGGCAGGGCCTGATCTCGGCTGTGCGTCGCCATGCGCAGTTGCTGTCGCGAAGCACCAACCTTTCCGACGAGGAATCCTCGAACTTGTTGCGGCGCGAATCAGATTACGCCAATAGCGAGAGCAGATCATTGCGGGAGTTCCTCGGGCTACCGGATTCCGGGTTTAGCAAGGGCAACGTCCACGATAACGCCCCCACGTTTCCTTCCCTCCTCAACGTTGTTCCCGAAAACGTTGTTCCCGAACATCAGGCCACCGGCGACGGACTGCTCGTCTTCAGCCGCAACTCCCAACCCAAAGGCCCGCTGACGGTATTCGGCTATGACTACTTCGAAGACCACGCCAAAGCGAAAGGCATTCCCCGGCCCAAGCTGCTCGACTATCAGGGCCTCTGGGGCGCAGGCGAAGAGTACGCGTACGAAACTTTGAACTTTGTAGATGGAAAACGCAATGCCCAGCAGGTGCGCGACTGGGTCTCAGCAGAATACGGGCCTGTGCCGCTCGAAGTAGTGGTGGAATATCTGCGGGCGCTGGAGAAGATCGGCGTGATCTCGCAGCGCCGTTAACCTAAGTTTCACCGCTGCTACAATGAGATTATTGACCCGAAGTTTGCACACAGCAGGAAACGCTCTCATCTATTTCTTTGTCTGGATCAATGAAGGAGCTTCCTTTTTATGGCACTCATGAAAACATCGAATCCGGCGTTAAGCGCCGCCACCTTCAGAGGACAGGGCTGGGCGGTCGGCGACACCATGACAGTTTCCGGCACCGTCAACAAAACAGGCTTTCTGCTGGTTCTAGCGATCCTGACCGCCGCCTGGAGTTGGAACCTGGAAACGAAATCTCCTGAGTCGGCCATGGGACTTGCCGTGGTTGGCGCCATCGGCGGCCTGATTGTGGCCATGGCCACAATCTTCAAGCAATCATGGTCTCCGATTACTGCCCCTCTGTACGCCCTGCTGGAAGGATTAGTGCTCGGTAGTATCTCCATGGTTTTTGAAGCCCGCTATCCGGGCATTGCGATACAAGCCGTAGGATTGACTTTCGGAACACTCCTGGTGATGTTGCTGGCCTACCGGTCCGGTGTAATTCAGGTCACAGACAAATTTCGCATGGGAGTGGTAGCCGCTACCGGCGGCATTGCGCTGTTCTACCTGCTTACTTTTGTTTTGGGTTTCTTTGGTATTCACTTTACTACTCTGTATGGCGCCGGTCCCATTGGAATCGGCTTCAGCATCTTTGTAGTGATCATTGCCGCGTTGAATCTGGTGCTGGACTTCGATGTAATCGAACGCGGCGCGCGCTCCGGTGCGCCCAAGTACATGGAATGGTATGGCGGCTTTGCGCTATTGGTTACGCTGATCTGGCTGTACTTCGAAATCCTGCGGCTGCTCTCGAAATTTCGCAGCCGGGATTGAGGCTACAGACCGTTCAGCACTCAGCATTCAGCACTCAGCCTGCGCGGCCAAAAACCTGGACGCGAATCTGCTCGAATTCACGCGAATAACACCGAAAGTTGCGCAAAGACAGATCAGCATTTCTGCCGTGCGCACGACAGATACAAGGCCCACTCAAAATGCTCGCGGGCTGAATGCTGAATGCTGAGTGCTGAGTGCCGAATGCTCAGATTCGCGGCAAAGAGTTTATCTCTCCTTCCGGTAAAATGCTCACGGTATGGAACCCATTTCGCACTTCTTTTACTCCGGCCGGCTGAAGCTGCAATTCTGGGATTACGGACAGGAAGGCAAGCCTGCTCTGGTGCTGGTGCATGGCGGTCTCGATCATGCCCGCAACTGGGACTGGGTAGCGCGTTCCCTGCGCGAGCATTATCACGTCTACGCCCTCGACCTGCGCGGACACGGCAACAGCGCCTGGGCGTTCGGAGCCATGTACAACATTGCCGAACATGTCCTTGATCTTTCCGCGCTGCTCGACATCATCGGCGATTTTCCGGTGCGCCTGATCGGCCATTCCCTGGGCGGAGTCATCGTGCTGCACTATGCCGGTGTTTACCCCGAGCGGGTACATAAAGCCATCTCTATTGAAGGCGTGGGCTTTCGCGCGGACCATCGCGTGCATGGCCCTGCGTCACAGCGCTTGCGATATTGGCTGGAAGAAGTGCGCAACATGGAAAAACGCCACCAGAAGACTTATCCCACTCTCGAAGAAGCGATTGCGCGCATGAAAGAGGCCAACCCGCATCTTTCTGACGAAGTGGCGCGGCACCTCACCCTGCATGGCACTAACTGGGACGCCGAGGGCTCGTTTGTCTGGAAATTTGACAACTATGCGCGGGCCATCTCCCCTTACGGGCACGACATCCAGGACGCAACCGAACTATACAGCCAGATCACCTCGCCGATTCTGCTCTTCTGGGGACTCGAAAGTTTCGCGCCCGTACCCAATGAAGATCCCCGGCTCACCGCCATCCGCAACCGCCGCCTGATTGAAGTACCTAAAGCCGGACACTGGCTGCATCACGATCAACTGGATTTATTTCTGCGTGAAGCGACGGCATTTCTTAAGGAATGAGGAGCAAACCTCGAAGATGTCAGATGGGCGTTCTTTACTCTGATAGAGACGAGACTTCTGCAAGGAACCGGACTTGATGAAAAAAAGTCAAAACGTGACACTCACAATTCTTGCTGTTGCCGCCCTCGCAGGCTGCCAGAACAACGTGAGAGAACTCGAGGTCAAGCGTTGTGTTGACGATAACGGCATCATGCAGGATGACAGAAACTGCAATAACAACAGCCCAAATGGCCTGGGCCGTGGCAGATACCGATATGTCTATGGAGGGAATGGCGGCTACATTCCGGGAAGTTTTGTTACCGGCGCGCGTGAAACGCCGTCTCCCGGAATCGAAAGTGTTGATGCCGGAGTACTGGCCGCTCATGGTGTTACTTCGGGCGGAGCACGCGTAGGCATGTCCTCCCATGGGTTTACTACTGCGCCCAGCGCACGCGGTGGCTTCGGCGCACATGGCGGCGGAGCACATGGCGAAGGCGGTGAATAACAATGCAACGACACGCCACCGAGCCAAGAAGCAACTGGCAGCAGCTTGTCAGCTCCCAGGGCCTGCTCTACCACTCTCCCGACGGTCAGCCTTATTGGGACGAGTCTGCTTATTATTCCTTCACATCACAGGAAATTGATGCGCTGGAATCAGCGACGAATTCGTTGCAGGAGATGTGTCTGGCGGCAGTCCAGCACGTGATTGACAAGAACCGCTTTCCGGAATTCCACATTCCCGAATTCGCCGTACCCATGATTAAAAAAGCATGGGAAGCCGAGCCTCCGGCCATTTACGGGCGACTTGATCTGGCTTTTGACGGCAAAAATATCAAACTGCTGGAGTACAACGCAGATACGCCTACCGCCTTGCTGGAAGCCGCGGTCGTGCAATGGTATTGGCTGCAAGACCGTTTCCCCAAAGCCGACCAGTTCAATTCAATTCACGAACGCCTGATCGCGAAATGGAAAGAACTGGATGCCTACATTGCAAAGCCCCTTTACTTCGCCCATCTGGACGATGCCGAAGACAGCATGACTGCCACCTACATGCGAGACGTGGCGCAACAGGCGGGGATCGTTACAGAGAGCATTCTTGTACCAGACATAGGATGGAACGGCACTGAGTTTACCGACCTGAAGGAGAACCCAATCAGAAGTTGTTTCAAATTGTATCCCTGGGAATGGATGCTCAATGAGGAGAACGGCAAGCATCTTCCTGCTACCGAAGATCATATCCAGTGGATCGAGCCTGTCTGGAAGATGGTGCTTTCGAACAAAGCCATTCTGCCTGTGCTCTGGGAACTATTTCCAAATCACAAATACCTTCTGAAGTCCTATTTCAACTCCGCCCGGGAGATGAGTCTTTACGCCCGTAAGCCGCTGCTATCGCGGGAGGGCGCTAACATATCACTGACGACCGAGAATGGCGAGATAAGCACAGAAGGCGCTTACGGCACTGAAGGCTACATCTACCAGGAACTCGCGCCCATACCAAACTACGAGAGCAATTTTCCAGTCATCGGAAGCTGGCTGATTGATGGCGAATCGTCAGGAATCGGTATCCGGGAATCAGAAACCATGATCACAACCAATAAAAGCCGTTTCGTCCCGCACTTGTTTTGGCCGGCTGGATCGTGATTGTTCAGGAACGCTGCGAGAAACGCTCACTGCGGCAACTCTCCCGCAACCACCTCGTCCACGTAACACCACACCCAGGCCTCGCCCGGTTCAATGGAGCGGATCAGCGGATGCTTTTTCACGTGAAAGTGCTTCGTCGCATGTTTGTTCTTCGACGAATCGCAACAGCCGACATGACCGCATTCCAGGCAGAGCCGCAGATGCACCCAGGTGTCGCCCATTTTCACGCACTCTCCGCAAACATGGATATCCGTTTCGCTGACCTTGATCTCGTCGAGATGTGAGCAGGGTTTCTGTTTCATGGCTCTCCTTCAGGCTACATCCGCGGTGGTAGCAGAACGCTCCAGTGCGGCACGGTCCCATTTGCCGAGAGTGGCCCCGGCTTCGTAAGTGCTCTGGCAAAATTCCAGCAACGCGCCTACTGGCGAACTTGAATTGCGAACAACCTCATACATCAGAACAAATTCATTGAGCTTGGAATGATAAAAAGCGTCCTGCGGACGCACTTTCTGTGCCGAAAAACCGGCCGGTTCAGGCGCAGCATAACAATAGAATGCCGCATCCGGCACATCACCGCCGCCCGGCCAGAAACCCACGCTGATCACTTCATGGGAATAAGCTTCGCGCGTAATTGGATCGGCGCCCTGGCGTTCCGGCGCGCGCCGCCCTGAAAAACGAGTGAGCGCCAGATCGAAGCTGCCCCAGAAAAAATGCACTGGGCTTGATTTGCCGATGAACTGCGAGCGGAATTCCTTGAGGACTGCGTCCGCCGAGGCCAGAACACGCCAGAAGCGGTGTGCATACTCAGGATCATACGAGGCATGAACGCGGTCCTGCTCGAATGGAATTGGATCGGGTATCTCAACCGGCGTAGTCCATATCTGCACCTCAATACCCAGACCGTGCAGCTTGGCCATAAAGTCGTTGTAGAAATCGGCGACCGAACGCGGTACCAGAGGCATCTCCGCCTTCTCTCCGTCAGAGACGCGAATACAAAGCTGGTGGTCAATAAAATCGAACTCGACCTCAAAAACTTTCGCTTCGTAAAAAATTGCCGAGGTCGTGAGGCCGCGCGGGCTCACATACAGCGGAACATTCCACCAGTGATTGATCAGCGGCGTGAGCGCCATGCGCACCTTGCCTACAATCTGGGTCCACATGTGAAGAGTGGCGCGTGTATCTTTCCATTGCTCCAGAGGCAGCGCCGGCCAGCAATCGGCAGAATCGGTGACGGTGTGTGCAAGATGGTTCATCCGTGTGCACCCCAGTTCGCAGTATAGGCCGCACGTTACGCAGGATGCAAAGTCGCTGCTGCCTCTGCCGCTTTCATCCGCTTGCTAAGCCGTCGCGCTCTGCTTATGATAACCAGACGAGACCAACGGCAGACCTCCATCCATAATGAGCGTTACAGTTCTTCCTCTAAAAATGATTCATCAACTGCCGCAGATCTTGATGAAGAATTTCACCTACCTGGTTTTTGATCCTCTGCGCCGCGAAGCTTTGATCGTTGATCCCACCTGGGAGATGGAAAAGATCGAGCAGGCGCTTGCCGCCCACCAGCTTACGCTCAAGAGTATTCTTGTAACTCACGGGCACCAGGACCATGTAAACCTGGTGAAGCCGCTGGTGGAACAACACGGCTGCGAAGTGTGGATGTCCGCTGCCGATGTCGCCCATTTTTCTTTTGAATGCCCCAACCTGAATACCATTACTGACGAAACACCATTTCAGGCCGCCGGCCTGAGTGTGACTCCGCTGCTCACTCCCGGACACACCATGGGTTGCGTCTGCTACCTGATAGACGGCAACCTGTTCACCGGGGATACGCTGTTCATTGAAGGCTGCGGCATGTGCTTCGGCAAAGGCTCTGACCCTAAACTACTTTTCCAAAGCCTGCAACGGCTCAAGAGCACTGTAGACGACAGTACAAAGATCTTTCCTGCCCACTCCTACGGACTATTGCCTGGACAAGACTTTTTCTTTGTGCGGCAGAACAATATATATCTGACCTTCGATGAGGAGTCCCCTTTCATCGCCTATCGCATGAGAAAAGGCCAGACCCGGTTGTTTGATTTTCAATAAACCAAAGTCAAAGCTCACCACTGAGACACTCAGGCACGAAGAAAGCAAGAAGAAGCTTGAATTTGCAATTCAATTTTTTTCCTTCATTCGCGCTGATTCGCGCAATTCGCGGCAAAATGGCTTTTCTTAGTCAGCTAATCCCAATCCTCTGCCTATGATCTCTTTCATGATTTCTGTCGTTCCTCCAAAGATTGTCTGGATGCGGGCATCAAGGTAGCGCCGGGCAATAGGCGTTTCCATCATGTAGCCGGAGCCGCCGTGCAACTGCACACAGTGGTCCACCACTTTTTTGAGCAGTTCACTGCACCACCACTTGGCCATAGATGCCTCTTCGGTCGTCAGCGTGCCATCGTTCAGCGCCAGAATGCAGCGGTCTACAAAGTTCTGTCCAATGGTAATTTCCGTGTGCATCTCGGCAAAGGTAAAACGCCAATGCTGAAAAGTGCCGATTGCCTGCCCAAAAGCTTTTCGCTCCTTCGCATATTTCAGCGTTTCATCGAAAGCAGCGCGGGCCGCCGCCATTGCGCCTACGGCAATGGTCATGCGTTCGCGCTTCAGTTCCTGCATCAGCAGCTTGAAACCTTCACCCTCGCGGCCCAAAAGATTCTGTACTGGAACTTTGGCATCATTGAAAAACAGCTCGGCCGTATCCTGCGCGTGCAGGCCCATCTTATGAAACTTTTTGCCGCGCTCGTATCCGGGAGTGCCGCGCTCCACCACCAGCAGCGAGATGCCTTTGTGCCCGGCCTGCGGATCGGTCTTGACCACCACGATCAGCAGATCGTTCAACAGGCCGTTGCTCACAAAGGTTTTTTGTCCGTTCACTACATAATGGTCGCCGCATTTCTGTGCCGTGGTGCGAATGGCAGCCAGGTCGCTTCCCGCTCCCGGTTCGGTCATGGCAATGGCTCCGATGGAATCACCGGAGGCCATCTTCGGCAGCCAGCGCTGCTTCTGTTCATCGCCGGCGGCATGCGAAAGATAAGGCACAACTACATCGGTGTGCAGCGAGAAGTAAACACCGCTGGCGGCCGTACGCGCCAGCTCTTCTATGACAATGGCCGAATAGCGAAAGTCGCACGTCCCTCCGCCTCCGTATTTCTCCTCAACGTCCATACACAGAAAGCCGTGGTCTCCGGCCTTCTTCCATATCTCTCGGGGAACGATTCCCTTCTCTTCCCATTGCGCATGAAAAGGAGTGATCTCGTTTTCGACAAAAGAACGAAAGCTGTTGCGGAAAACCTGGTGCTCAGACTCAAACAGATTTCGTTCCATGCCAATCGTCTCCCATCGTTCTTACTCACCCGCTGGAAAGTTATTTAGGCGCCATGCGGATCGCGCCATCAATGCGGATGGTTTCTCCGTTGATCATGTTGTTTTCAATGATGTGGCGCACCAGTGACGCATATTCGCGAGGCTGCCCCAGGCGGTGCGGAAACGGCACCTGCTCCGCCAGTGATTGCATGGCTGCTTCCGGCAGCGTGCCCAGCATGGGCGTATGAAAGATGCCTGGAGCAATCGTGACCACCCGGATTCCAGAGCGGGCCAGTTCGCGCGCCAGGGGCAGGGTCATGCCGACAACGCCGCCCTTCGATGCCGAATATGCGGGCTGGCCGATCTGGCCTTCAAAGGCGGCGACGGAAGCTGTAGTCACAATTACGCCGCGTCCGCCGTCTTCGTCCGGCTCGTTGGCAGTCATGTTGTTGGCGGCATGGCGAATGGCATTGAATGTGCCAATCAGGTTCACCTGAATCGCCCGGACGAACTTGTCCAGACTATGCATGCCATTTTTGCCGATCAGCTTTTCGGCAAAGGCAATGCCTGCGGTGGTCACCAGCGCATGCAGCTTTCCGGCCTTCTCAACAGCGGCCTGCATGTCCTGGTCGCTGGTAACGTCGAGTTTCACAAAGCTGACCGCTTCCCCGAGCTCCTGCGCCAGCGCCTTGCCCGCCTGTTCGTTGATGTCGCCAATGATCACCTTGGCGCCCTGTGCCGCCAGCATGCGTACGGTCGCAGCGCCCAGTCCTGAAGCGCCGCCAGTCACTAAAGCTGTCTTGCCCTGAATGTTCATCTATGGATTGTCCTTGTCTTTAATTACTGAGATCAGAATTACTGAGATCTGGAATAGCCGAATTTCGGCAGAATTCTTATTGCAGCCGCTCGATAATGGTGGCGTTGGCCATGCCGCCGCCTTCGCACATAGTTTGCAGACCGTAGCGCCCGCCGCTGCGGTCCAGTTCATGCACCAGGGTAGCCATGAGCCGCGCTCCGCTTGCGCCCAGCGGATGCCCCAGCGCAATCGCCCCGCCATTCACGTTGACTCGCGCAAGATCAGCCTGTGTTTCCGCCTGCCAGGCCAGCACCACGCTGGCAAAGGCTTCGTTGATCTCAATGCGGTCCATATCGCCCAGCTTCAGTTTGGAACGCTCGAGAATACGCCGCGTGGCCGGAATAGGCGCGGCCAGCATGGTTACCGGATCATCGCCAGCGAGGGCAAAAGCGACAAAGCGCGCCAGCGGTTTCAGTCCGAGCCGTTCTGCGGTGGTGCGCTCCATGATCAGCACGGCCGCCGCGCCATCGGTGATCTGGGAAGAGTTGGCGGCGGTCACCACCCCATCTTCTTTGAAGGCAGGTTTGAGTGACGCCATCTTTTCTTTGCTGGTGTCAGGACGTATGCCTTCATCGCGCGTCATCTGCTGCAGGCCATTGTCGGTTTCGATCGTCACCGGCAGAATCTCGCGCGCGAACCAGCCCTGGTCGCTGGCCCGGGCTGCGCGCCGGTGCGACTCCAGACTGTATTCATCCAGTTGCTCGCGGCCCAGTTTCCAACGCTCCGCCAGCATCTCGGCGCTGATTCCCTGGTTGAAGCGAACATTGTTGTAGCGCTGTGTCATTCTGGGGCCGTAGGGCTTGCCCGGCCCGGCAGCCGCCGCCGATCCCATAGGCACGCGGCTCATGCTTTCCACCCCGCAGGCAATGGCCACATCGTAGCTGCCCGCCATGACTCCCTGCGCGGCGAAGTGTATCGCTTGCTGGCTCGAACCACACTGCCGGTCAACGGTAGTCGCGGGAACTGATTCAGGAAGTCCGGCGGCCAGTACCGCATTGCGCGCAACGTTCACGCTCTGCTCGCCCACTTGCATCACGCAGCCGGCAATTACATCGTCAATCAGTTCAGGATTCAGTTTGTTCCGCTCAATCAATCCGCAGAGCGTATGCGCCAGCAGGTCTACCGGATGCCATTTGCTGAGTTTGCCCTCGCGGCGTCCCAGGGGCGTGCGTATTGCATCCACAATTACCGCTTCTCGAGTCATGGCTGAAATAGTAAAGGAAGAATCGAGGTATCGGGAAATCGGGTGATCGGTTATCGGCTACCCAGAGCGGCAAATTTGTGGGGCCATCATCTCTGGTGCTCTCAGCGATGCTCTGCGGTAACAAGTTTCTTCACCAGGCATAGATCCCCGGACTAAGAGTGCTCTCGTTACGCACGAGCCATTGACCGGCTCTGGTCTCTGCTTTACTATTCTTTACAGTGATTTTGAAAATGAAATTCAATTTCATTTTCAAAATGGAGACACCCAAAAAGCCGGATTTCCCAATGTTTTCACGCTTCCAATTCATCGCGCTCGCCTTGGGCATGCTTCTGTTCCCTTGCCTCTCGCATGCTCAGGAAAATTATTTCATCACGTACACGCACCAGATGGAAGAGCCGGGCAATCTGGAGCTTGCCACCAAAAATGTGAGCGGCTTCCCCGGCTCAGGACACTCTTTTCTGGGCAGCGCGGTTGAGCTTGAATACGGCGTAAAAGGCTGGTGGACTTCAGAGCTTTATCTCGACGGCCAGTCCACGGCTTCGGAAAGCACGCTCTTCACCGGATTTCGTTTTGAGAATCGCTTCCGTCCTCTGCTCAGGGAGCACTGGATCAATCCCGTGCTGTACTTTGAATTTGAAGACATCAACAGCGCCGACAAGTCGCTGCTCGAAATCGTGGGACACGACGTTCGCGACGACCTGCTGGGCCGCAACGACCGCAGCCAAAAGCAACGCGAAGCGGAGCTGAAACTGATTCTCTCCAGCAACTTCAAAGGCTGGAACATCGCTGAGAACCTTATTGCCGAAAAGAACCTGAAAGCGGAGCCCTGGGAGTTCGGCTATGCGGTGGGCGTGAGCCGTCCGCTGTCACTGGCGGCCAGTGCCAACGCCTGCACTTTTTGCCGCGAAAACTTCAGCCTGGGCGCAGAGCTTTATGGAGGACTGGGCGACCGCCACCGCTTCGGGCTCCACGAAACTTCGCACTATCTTGCTCCGGTCGCGACCTTCCGCTTCCCTTCCGGCGCGACGGTGCAAGCCTCGCCCGGATTCGGGCTCAACTCCGATAGCCATGGGATGCTGCTGCGGTTTGGCATGTCCTACGAGATTGACCAGATTTTCTCCCGCTTGAAAAGGAAATAGCTGTGCTGAAGAAGGCCCTTGCCGTTGCGCTCCTGTGTGTTGTCACGGTTCCTCTTTTGACTGCCGAAATCGGCGATGGCGCGTGGATGGCCAAAGTTCCCGACAAAGACCGCGAGCGCCAGAACCCATTCGAAGGCAGCGCTGACGCGGTGGCCGCGGGCGCCAAACTTTTTCATAAGAACTGTGCCTCATGCCATGGACAGGAAGGTCTGGGGCGCGACAAGCGCCCGAACCTGCATAGCGATCGCGTTCGCACCGCCACTCCCGGCGAGTTGCAGTGGATGCTCACCAATGGCAGCCTGAAAAATGGAATGCCGTCATGGTCGCGCCTGCCGGAACAGCAACGCTGGCAGATCATTACTTTTCTGAAAGACGCCGTCAAAAACTGATACAACAGCAACATGTCTGATCACAGAAAGCGGCTGCTGAGGTTGCTGCGCGTATGGCCGCCCTATCTTGGCGCTGGAGTGCGGGTGACCAGCATCGCTGAAGATTTCCGCAGCATCGAAGTGGAGATGCCGTTGCGCTTCTACAACCGTAATTATGTCGGCACTCACTTCGGCGGCTCACTCTATGCCATGTGCGATCCGTTTTTCATGGTCATGCTGATCGAAAATCTCGGCCCCGGCTACATTGTGTGGGACAAAGCCGCCACTATCCGCTTCAAGAGGCCAGGCAAAGGCACCGTGAAAGCCAGCTTCCATATCACGCAGGAACAGATCGCCGAAATTCGCGCGCAAGCCGATACCCAACCCAAAGTAGAGCCGCAATTCCAGGTAACAGTTACCGACGCACAGGGCGCCGTAGTGGCTGAAGTAGATAAATTGCTTTACGTGCGCAAAAAGAATAAAGCCTGATGCTGCTTTCTGAAACCCACCTGCTGATCGCCTACGCGATTTTCGCCGCCAGTTACCTGGTGTTTGCCATAGGCCGCTTTCCGGGGACAAAAATTGACCGCCCGGCTGCCGCGATTATCGGCGCGGCGCTCATGTTTGCTTTCCGGGTGGTCGGCCCGCAGACGGCGATGCAGAGCATTGACTATGCCACGCTGGTGCTGCTGTTTTCCATGATGCTGATCGTCGCCCACCTGCACGCCTCAGGATTTTTCGACTGGGTCACGGCTGTATTTGTCGAGCACCTGCCATCGCGGTTCCTGTTGCCCGGCGTCATCTTCACCAGCGGCATTCTCTCGGCGTTCCTGGTCAACGACATTGTCTGCCTGTTCATGGCGCCTCTGGTGGTGCGGGTCTGCCGTCAGATGGCCAGACCTGCGACACCCTATCTGCTGGCCCTGGCTACGGCGTCGAATGTAGGCAGCGTCGCCACCATTACCGGCAATCCGCAAAACATTTTGATTGGATCGCTCTCCCGAATTTCTTATCGTGATTTTCTGGTCCACCTCGGGCCGATAGCTCTGCTCGGACTGTTTGCCGACTGGGGTATCCTGCACCTGATCTATTTTCGCAGCCGCTCTGCTGAGAAATCTTTGCCGAAGTCTGTGCCTACGCCGGAGCATGACATCCCTGCGCAGAAGCGGCGGCTGGTCTTTCCCGTCATGGTCACGCTGCTGGTGTTTGCCGGTTTCCTGCTGGGAGCGCCGCCTGCGCTGGTCGCGGCCCTTGGCGGAGCGGTCCTGCTGCTCCATCCTGAATTTCCGCCCAGGCGGATTTATGGCGAGGTCGACTGGTCGCTGCTGGTCTTCTTTACCGGATTGTTTCTGATCGTAGGCGCGGTGGAGCAGGCAGGCATCGCCAGCCAGATGCTGTTGGTTGCCGAACACCTCAACCTGCATAACTTCTGGATTTTCAGCAGCGTTACCGTGGCTTTTTCAAACATCGTCAGCAACGTGCCGGCCGTGATGCTCATGAAGAACCTGGCCGCGCATTACTCCGACCAGCGCCTCTTCTGGATGATGCTGGCCATGGCCAGCACCCTCGCCGGCAATCTCACCATTACCGGTTCGGTGGCCAATATTATCGTGGTAGAAAAAGCCCGGGCCGAATCTCCCATCACATTTGGCGAATATCTGCGCGCAGGTGTTCCGGTCACCGTAATTACAGTGCTGATCGGAATTTTGTGGTTGAAGATGGTTGGGTAGCAGCATTTAGCCGTCAGCACTCAGCATTCAGCCCGCGAGTGTTTTGGACTAAAGGTAGACATCATCGTCGGCATGGATAATAGAAGTATTGGAAACTTTATCCATGCCCACGGTGATCAACGCTCAATCGAAATGCTGCGGGCTGAATGCTGACTGCTGATTGCTGAGTGCTAAACAGCTAACTTCCCTCACCCTTTTTCAAAGCATCAAGTTCCCTCATTGTCTTCTGCCAATCGTCTTTGTGCTTCTTCGTGTCAACTGAAGTATGAGGATCGCCATAGAAAGAAACAATATTCGTCCGCAGGTCGGCGCTCACGTGAGTGAAATTGTCTTTGGCCAGCCGGTCCAGAAGCTTGGCGTAGGTCTTGTCGGCGAGGTTGTATTCTCCCGGAGCGGTCGGCTTTCCGGTATCGAAGTCCAGGTTGCGCAATTTGGGATCATCGTGGCGAGTCTCGGCCAGCAACGACTGGTACAGGGTCACTGTTCCTTCCACGCTCTTGATGTACATCTTTTCCGTCTCCGGAGTGGGCGGTTTGATGTCGAGCGCGCGCAGCGGGCCGACCTTGGGCAAAATCTTTACGAAGAATGCGAGGATGCGAGCGCCAATTCCCGGCCTCTGGTAATTCCTGCCCCAGTTCTTTTCATATTGAGTGCGCGATAGCAGGTAGCGAAAGTGGCGGGGGGAAAAATTGGGCAAGGCCTCCAGATCTTTTTTCTTGGTGACCAGAGCGACCTTGGTGAGTTCAGGTATGAGCTTGCTCACTGCATGGCGGTAACTGCCAATGGAGCGGTCCTCGTCGGGAAATATGCTCTTCAATTCGATTCCGTAAGTTTTGACGAAAGCGCGTTCCAGCAAAGGCTGGGCGACTTCAAATCCGATGAAGTCGCGATAAGCGTCAGGCGTATAAAGCTGCTTCGCCACCTGCAATACATCAAAGCCAAACTCAGTCTGGATGTGGGCCGCGTGGTCTTCGGCATAGGTGACGCTGTCACCGTATTTATGGCGCAGCTTGGGAAATTCGAGGGCCACGGCGCGGTTTACCGCAGGGTGGCCATCGGTATCGGAAGCATAGTGGGCCAGGGCGCCCAGCGCGAAAGCAAATTCATTCACATCGCGCGAATCGCGAATCAATTCACTGACAAAATCTCCGCTGCGAACGTAATGCACCAGGTCGCTGAAGAGCTTGTTGCCGAATGGATAGTAGCCCATGTCCTGAATGAGGCAGCCGCCGTATGCGAAAGCGTGAGCATGGCGCAGTTCCTCCGGGGTAGTGTTCGGATACTGGGCCAGCAGCAACTTCTTGATGTGCGATTCCCATACGAAATCGACGACTTGTTCATGAGTCAGGACCGAATAGGCCTGGCAGGAAGGAGTGCTCAGCACAATGAAGCTGAAAATCAACAGGACAGCCGAGAATCGGGAAAGAGATGATTGAGGTCGCATTTGCCGTGGGCCGTAATCGTATTCGGCAGTCTAACCGTATTTGCAGTTCACCGCAATCAGGCCGAAATTCTTTACCGCAGGATGCGCTGAGCGCGCACTGACATGCAGACTCTTAATTTCACCAAAATCAATGGTAGAGACGTAGCATGCTACGTCTGCTGCATGCGCAACGACGATGACTGGAACAATCATGAGAAACACCGAGCGGCGTATCGGTGAAATGGCGCAACTTCTGAACCGCTCCTCTGCGCACTCTGCGGTAATAAAGATGTTCTCAGTTGCTTTTCTTGTCCAGTTCGTGATCGAGATTGGCCAGCCGCCATCCGGTTTCGAAAACCAGGCGCGTCACCTGCGTCATTTTGTTGAAGTCAATTTTGTCAACGGTGTCGGTCGGCTTATGGTAATCCACGTGGACGCCGTCAAAATAGAAAATCACCGGGATGCCATGCTTGGCATAGTTCCAGTGATCGGAGCGGTAATAAATGCGCTCGGGATTTTGCGGATCGTTGTAATAGTAGTCAAGCTTGAGCTTCTGGTACTCGGCATTGGTCTGCTCGCTGACCTGGTGCAACTCCTGGCTGATGCGATTGGAACCCACTAGATACACCGTATGCGGATCGGTAAGGTGTTCATCCGCTTCATTATGATCATCAGCCGCTTTAGAGCGGCCGATCATGTCTATGTTCAGGTCGGCCATGATTTTGTTCAAAGGCACGGCAGGCGCATAGTCGGTGTTGTATTCAGAGCCGAGCAGGCCCAGTTCTTCCCCCGCATGAAAGATCACCATGACCGACCGTTTGGGCGGGTTCATGGAAATGGCATGGGCGATCGCCAGCACTGCTGAAGTGCCGGAACCATCGTCATCGGCGCCATGGTATATCTCGCCCTGCGGCCCGGTTTTCAAATGATCGTAATGGGCGCTGAACGCCACGTACTCATCGTTCAGCTTAGGGTCGGTTCCCTTGAAAATGCCCACCACATTCTGGGTTGTGGTGCGCGTTTGTTGCAGGGTTTCGGTGATGTGGGCGGAAATGTCGATGACTTTGGAAGTCAGTTTTGTGTGGTTCTTCTGGGCGTCATAGATGTCTTGCAGCTTCAACCCCAGATGCGCAATCACTTTTTCGGCAAGATCAGGGGCCAGCGTGACCACCGGCGGGCGGCCTTCCGAGTCACTTGCCAGCTTCACCGTTTCGATGGATGCAAACCGCTGCTTGAACTCTTTATTCCGCATAACATCGGCAAAGCGGCGTTGCGGCACTCTCAGGATGCCGATTGCGCCGTGGCGCTGGGCCGCTCCTTCGCCTTGTTCACTGGCAGGCACTTTGGATATATCCACGTCTGCGGGGGCCCCAGGGACAATCAGGACGATTTTTTTCTTAACGTCTACTCCTGCGTAATCATCGTGCTTCTGTTCGGGCGCGGATATTCCCGGTCCCACGAAAACCACCTGCCCCTCGACATCCCCGTTACTGCCGGAGGTGGCGTAGAAGTCTCCAATGCTGTAGGTGCCAGCTTTGCCGTCCATGGTCAGCACCAGCGAGGTCTTCGAAGGGTCCACTTTGGATGAGACCACCTCGAATGGCTGAAGAAAATCGCCATTTTTGCCGGCTCCCTGAAAACCGTAAGACTTGAGCTGGGTTGCGAGATAGCGCGCGGCGATGGCAAAGTTCGGCGAAAGCGTGTAGCGGCCGCCCAGTTCGTCTGAGGCCAGGAATTCGAGATGCATGCGCAACTCGCCGGGCGTGATGGACTCCACTGACGACGGTACCGCGGGCAGCGGGACCGGCGGCAGAGCAACGCTATACAGGGCTAGAAAAAGGACGGCAATGCTGGCAAAAGATTGAAGAAAATTTTTGTGAGAGAACACACCCTAATGGTAGCAGCGCCCGCCAGCAGCACACAAACCGACAGGAAAGAACCGGCGGAGCCGCGAAAGCAAAACGTGGCAATCGGCAAACACAATGCCCGACTAGAGAGGACATGTATCAGCCCGAACCACCTTTAAAGTGCGGAGTGGTTGCATGAACCAGAAAATCCAGAGCGGCTCTCGACTAACAACGTTCTTGGGTAAACAAAATCGCTCCAGTCCCGCCCCGCGGGACGTGTGAAGCTAGCCCGCCGTTTCAACGGCGGGAAAGTGGAAGCGACAAAACAAAGTCCCCTTAAGGGGACGACTGAACTTACGTTGGCTGCAAGAAAACTTAATGATCTTAAATTCGCGTCTTGTGACCATCAATTGACGAAGTTTCTGGAGAGGCACGAGTGTACTCGTGCCGCAAAGGCGCATAGACACGGGGCTTCAACCCTGCAAGACGTCCGCGGGCAAAGCGCCTCGCAAAACAAAGGCCAGCCCTCTGGGCTGGCCTTTTCGAAAAGAGAACCGAAACTGGACTATTGGCTATCAGTTCTTGCTTCCCTGAAATTCTTGCGCACAGAATCAAGGAAGGGATCAGCGCCTTCAGGAGCGGTTACACTGCCGGAAAGCGTGTTTTTCCAGTTAACATCGCGTCCGTAAAAGGCGGTGGTCGAATCGTTATCAGGACGAACGGCGGCGCCGCTCAGTTCCAGTCCGGCAAACAAGCCTTTGGCGCGCGAGTAAGCCAGAATTTCAGAGTTCAGCTTGGCATCGGTGGCAGCTTGAGCCGACCGGCCTATAGGGCCTGCGGCAAGAGAGGCATCTGCGCCGATCTTGAAGTTGTTTTTCAACAGGCTATCCACGCCATGCTGGTTCATGAAGAGCAGAACCAGGTCAACTTCTTCTACGCCGATCTGAGCGCCCCAGCTTCCGCCGGAGATGGTGAGGAACGCCGGTGCGCTCCAGCCATGGCCGGTGCGGCAGCTTACGACGCCGCGCCCATGGCGTCCGCCGATAACGAAGCCACCTTTCACCATTGAAGGAACAACGGCCACGCAGCGCGCTTTGGCCAGAATGGTTTCTGGTATGGAGTTGTCGGGAGTACCCATGAGTTCATCGAGCACTTTGGCTGAATCAGTCAGGCGGTCCATCACTTCAGGGCGATCACCCTTAGGCCCGGGATTCGAAGAGGTCGCCGCAGTCTGGTTAGGGCTGTTGCGCATCTGATGACGGCAGCCAGCAAACACCACGGCCAACGCCAGTAACACTAAACCGAACAGTAACTTTTTCATTTTTGTTTTTGCCTTACCTGTAAAAATTGGTGAGAATTCCCTTCCATTAGATAGTTATGTGATTGCGGAACTCGGCAATAGGTTGGAGCATTTTCAGCAGCAGCTTACGATTTATACAGATTGCGAGTCATTCAAGGCCAGACACTCCCGAATGTCTTCGACGCATGCCTCGACGCTGCTGCCGCTATGTGTCCGGACGTTGAACAACCAACCCATGAAAGCGTTTTAATCTTCCCAAAACCACGTTTCGGAGCCAATTAGGTAAAATCCCCTCGTGAACCAATCCATCATCGTGCTTGAAGACGATCCGGACATTGCCAACCTGATCCGCTTCCATCTTCAGCAAGCCGGATACCTGGTGTACGGTTGCACCTCGGGTGACAAGGTGCTGGCGCAGGCGCGTGAGAACCCGCCTCTACTCTTTTTGCTGGACGTCATGGTGCCAGGGTTGAATGGATTCGAGGTCTGCCGCAGGATTCGCGAAAGCAAAGACCTGGCTTTGCGGCCCATCGTCTTTCTTACAGCGAAATCCAGTGAAGAAGACAAGATCAAGGGATTGGATCTGGGGGCAGACGATTACATTACCAAGCCGTTTAGCCCGCGCGAACTGGTGGCCCGGATCAAGGCCGTGGTGCGGCGTTTTGAACAGCCGGTCATCACTACTATCACCACTCCCGACTGGGAGTTGAACAGCGATTCCGTGACTCTTACCGTCAGGGGCCAGGCTGTGGACGTAACCGCTACCGAATTCCGCCTGCTGCATTTTCTCGCGTCGCATCCGGGAAGAGTTTTCAGCCGCGATCAGTTGCTCGATGCTGTGTGGAAAGAAACTTCTTTCGTCACGCCGCGCTCTGTAGATGTGTATGTCCGCCGCCTGCGCGAAAAAATCGAGCAGGACCCTGAGCACCCGGCCTACCTGCGTACTGTGCGCGGATCAGGCTACAAGTATGAGGCGCAGAAGTGAGGAACCGCATCTTCCTCAAGACCATGGCCGCCTTTGTGGCGGTAATCATGGCCGCCACTCTCACGCTTGATCTCAGCATTCGCCATACCTGGGAAAACTCGTTGCGCAGCAATGTCGAACGCCTGCTGGCAGAAAATGTCCAGGGCTTTGCGTTGCGTGTAGAAAATGACCATCAGCATTCTCTGGCCGAGATGGCTGCTGAGGAAGCTCGCATCACCGCGACGCGTACCACCATCATTGCGCGCGACGGGGTGGTGTTGGCCGACTCGGAGGCGGAGCCCAGGACTATGGAGAACCATGCCACGCGGCCCGAAGTAGCGGCCGCGCTGGCCGGCAAGATCGGTACTGGAACGCGTGTAAGCCACACCGTGGGCGTGGACTTTCTCTATGTGGCCGCGCCCAGCGGCGACAAGATTGTACGGCTGGCCTACCCATTGTCTACAGTGCGCAGCCAGGTCAATGAGATTCACAGGCGCCTGTTGGAGGCCTCGGCACTGGCCCTGCTGCTGGCGCTGCTGATCGCCATCGGAGTGGCACACACGGCCAGTCGCCGTTTGCGGCGCATCGTTAACTTTGCCGGGCGGATTGCCGAAGGCGATCTTTCCGCGCGTGTTGCCGAACATGGCGAAGATGAAATTGCCCAGGTCGCAGCGGCGCTTGATCGCACAGCGCGGCGTCTGGAACAAAACTTTGAGGCCCTGCGCGAAAGCCGGGCAGAGTTGGAAGTCCTGTTGAACAGCATGAATGATGGCGTGATTGCCGTTTCATCAGAGATGAAAGTGCTGTGGGCCAACCGTGCCATGAACCACCTGTTGCACCGCAATGCTTATATGGGAGCTCCGGTCATTGAACTGGTGCGCCATCCTGACTTTCTGGCCACCCTGCGCACTGCACTTCGTTCCCGCAAACGCGAGAGCGCCATCGTTCCGGCGCTGATGGGCGCCAAGGCGTTTTCAGTCACCGCTGAGCCCCTGCCCGATGGAGGCGTAGTCAGCGTGCTGCATGACATGTCAGAGATCGAGCGCGTGGAAAAAACGCGCCGTGATTTCATCGCCAATGTTTCCCATGAGCTGCGCACGCCTCTTACTTCCATTCGCGGATACGCTGAGACCCTGCTCGATACCACTGAGATGGTGAATGGCAACACCCGTGAGTTTTTGCAGGTAATTCGCAGAAATGCCGAACGCATGGGACGCCTTACCGAAGACCTGCTGGTGCTGGCCCGGGTGGAGTCGGGCGAGGAAAAGCTCGATCTGCAAAAGCATTCTCCGCGGCAACTGATTCAGGAAGCCATCTCCGCCATGCAGGAAACGGCCAGAGCCGCCGGGATGGAGCTTTCCATGGGCGAGGTCGCCGATACATTGGTGATCGCCGATTCTTATGCGATACAGCAGGTCTTGGCGAACCTGATCAGCAATGGCGTGCGCTACGCCCAAAGTGGAAAAAAAATCTCAGTGGGCGCCAGAGAGGAAGAAAGCTCGGTCGAGTTCTACGTCAGCGATATGGGGCCCGGCATCTCTTCCGAGCATCTGCCGCGTATCTTCGAGCGCTTTTATCGCGTAGACAAAGCCCGCTCCCGCGAGACCGGCGGCACCGGCCTGGGCCTGGCGATTGTGAAACACATCGTGCTCAACCACGGAGGCACAGTCCGGGTAGAAAGCTCGGTGGGTCATGGATCAACATTTTTCTTTACATTGCAGAAGGCAACTAGCTCTAGCCTCTAGCTGCTAGCTACGGCAACAATATTTGACTAACCAAGATGAGATTTTGCATGCGCAGACGAGACATGTAACAGGGCATGACTTTCAGTCATGCCGAAAAAGCCTATAAAAATACTGGGCTTCAGAAGATGTGTGAGAACTTAGAATTGCGGTGGGTTGGCGACACAAGTATCAGGGCACGAGTTTACTCGTGCCGTAAAGGCGCATAAACATTGGGCTTTAGCCCCTGCACATCTTCGGCCTCACGGTAATGTTGCCATGGAATCGAGTTCTCACACTCTCTCTTCAACCCTGCACACTCTTAACTGCATGGTGCTGTCAGCACAAAATCGAATTCTCACACCCTTCCTTTGCCCCTGGTGTGAATGAGGACGCTGTTCCGCTCCCACCCTCCTGTTAAAATCGCGAGTCATGTTTTCGCGCCCACCGGCATTTGAATATAAAAAGAAAAAGCTGCATTGCGAAGAGATGGCCCTCGATTCGCTTGCGGCAAAGTACGGCACGCCCTTGTATGTCTACTCGGCCGCAGCCATTCGGCAACGTTTCCATCTGTTTGACCATGCATTCCGCACGCTGCCGCATACCGTGTGTTATGCGATCAAGGCCAATTCCAACCTAAGCATTCTGCGTCTGCTCGCCAAACTGGGCGCGGGCTTTGACATCGTTTCCGGCGGCGAACTGGAACGCGTGCGCCTCGCCGGTAAGAGCGCTTTAAAAAAGATCGTGTTCTCCGGTGTGGGGAAATCAAAAGAAGAAATAATTCTGGCTTTGCGCGCCGGGATTCTGCTTTTCAATGTAGAGAGCGCCGGTGAGTTGGAGTTGCTGGCGCAGTGCGCGTCCAGCTTGCGCAAGACAGCCCGCATCGCCCTGCGGGTAAATCCCGACGTTCCCGCCCAGACGCATCCTTATATATCTACCGGATTGCGCGAACACAAGTTTGGCATACCCATCAGCGACGCTTTCCCGTTGTATAAAACGGCGGCCGCACAAAAATACTTGAAAGTGGCTGGAGTAAGCCTGCACATCGGTTCGCAGATCACTGACGTTTCTCCCTTCGGCATCGCTGTGCAGCGCGCGGCCGACCTGGTGCGGCAGCTCGCCGCCCATGGCCACCAGATCAGCTTTCTTGATGCTGGAGGCGGGCTGGGCATCTCCTATGACAGTTCGCATCCAATTGATTTCGCTGAACAGGTCAGAAAGTACTCTGAAGTGGTGATGAAACCTTTGCGAGGGCTGGGCAGGTTGTGTCCTCACCTGCTGCTGGAGCCGGGACGAGCGATCATCGCTTCCGCAGGGGCGCTGGTCACGCGAACCATGTACAGTAAGCATAACCAGAAGAAAACGTTCACCATCGTGGATGCTGCAATGAACGACCTATTGCGTCCGGCATTGTACTCGGCGAGGCACGAGATTACCCCGGTATCGCAGGAAGATCCGGGCATGATGCTGCATACCGATGTGGTGGGGCCGGTATGCGAAACCGGCGACTTTCTGGCGCGCGACGTTTCCCTGCCGCAAATGCATTCCGGCGAATATCTCTGCGTGCTTGATGCTGGGGCTTACGGCATGTCGCTGGCTTCCAACTACAATACCCGTCCGCGGGCCGCGGAGGTGCTGGTGGAAGGCAAAAAGGCGCGACTTGTGCGCCGCCGCGAGTCGTTGAAAGATTTGCTGGAAGCAGAGCGTGCCTGCCTATGACCGACCTGAAATCACTGGCATACGAACTGCTGCACGAAGCCCAGATAGCTTTGCAGCAGGAACCCCAGCTTACGCCTACTGCCATTGTGATTACCCCTGCTGAAAACCTGATCTTCGATATCGAATACGAAACCGACGCCGAGCGCGAAGAAATTTATTCGGAAATGATCGAGGTGGCGATCGAAAAAAATGCTACCGCCATTCTCACCGTCAATGACATTTATCTGGAAGACCCGGAGAAGAAAGTCCAACTCCAGGGACAAGGCTGGGGCAGCCTGGCCGAAGCGGCCACCGAAGCTTTGGTGGTAACCGTTTCCGGCGGCGGATTCGAGACCTGGAGCCTGCTCAGTCCTTACTTCAGGCGCGGCGATCAGATCGTGTTTCAACCCGCGCAAGAGAAGCGCGATCCGGGTGGCGAGTTGGAACTGTTAGGCGATTGGACCGGCAGCACAGGGGCAGCGTGAAAAGATTTTGAAGTTAGACCTGCGCTTAAACACCGGGCTTTAGAGGGTGTGTGAGAACTGGAGTTAGCGTGCGTCGATGAGACATGTAACAGGGCATGACTTCCAGTCGTGCCGAAAAAGCCGTGTAAATATTGGGCTTCAGCCCCTGCCCACTCTTAACCTCATGGTGCTGTGACCACGAAAATCGAGTTTTTTTCACAGAACCGCCCCGAGACGGGGCGGCATATGTTAGCCCAGCGGCGTAAGCCCTGGGAAAAGTCAGGAAAAAGTATGGGAGCCCCGCACCGGGGCGGCATAAAATGCGGCAGCTGTAAACACAATATCCGATCAGAGAGACATGTATCAGCCCGAACCACGCGTTCTTCACATAGTCTTCATTACCGTTTCAAGCTGGCGAGACACCTGGACAATCAACACTCCAGTCCTGCAGGACGACCGAAAGTAGCCTCGTTACGGAGCTTCTCAGATGCGCATCTGTTGCGCAGCTGAGAAGCGGAGTGCCGGGAAAGAAAAAAAGACTTCTTCCGCTCTGCCGAAGGCGTGCGCGCAGCTCCTTCTTTTGGAGCGGAGCGCACTAGAACAATCTGTCAGTATCGTTACACCATTGCCACATTCCGAACTTGATGAACATTGCTTTAAGCCTCTTCTTGCTGGTCAGTGGTGAATAATGCAGGCGGAGGGACGGCATAACGTTTTTGCTGAGAGGACTGGAGTTTCTGGAGAGGGCATGACTTTTTCCTCATGCCGAAAGGCCATGTAAATATTGGCTTCAGCCCTGCCCACTTTTAACCTCGTGGTACTGTGACCACGAAAATCGAGTTTTTTCCCAGAACCGCCCCGAGACGGGGCGGCATAAAGTTCGTAGCCAAAGCCAGAAATGCCCATGTCCCATTTCCTGCTTGCTTTTTGTATTTTATTCGCCGTATGATGCAGCCCTGTTGTACACAAAGCCGGATGTTTTCGGCGGCCACAGTGAAGCGGCCTATGCTTCGCCTGGTGTGAAGGCCGGCGTGTATCTGGAGTATTCATTAAGCCCAAACAATACCCCTTCCCACCTCCAGCCCACCTTTGGCCGCCGAAAGAATGGATAAAACCGGCAATCTGTTGCGTGTTGCAGACCTTAGCAGACCTTAGCAGACCTGTAGCAGACTTGTAGCAGAGCAAAATTGCGGTTTTCGCCAGTATTCATGCGGCTTGTAGCAATGTTGCAGACTTTAGGGGACTTTTCATGCTACTCGGGCGGACCGAGTTCCGCACTGCTCAGGCAGACGCTTTTACCATGCACGATGCAGCTTTCCACTGGTTCATGCTGGTCGCGCCGGACAGATTTAATCTTGAGCAGTGTTCTGGTTGTAAATGCCTTGGTCAGCACCGGCTCGAGTTCCGGGTCGCGTACGCTGGTGGAAGAATAAATAGCCACAAAGCTCACCACCTGGGCGCTGAAATGATTCGAGTGCCGCACGATCTTCACCATTACACCGTTGCCGGTGGGTGCGCCGGGCGTAGCAAAAGTAATGGGCAGCACCAGTCGCCCGCCATCGCGTAGCCGGTCAAGCCATAACGAATGTGGATGCGTGACTCCAGCGTTGATCAGCATGGCGTCGCATTCACCCGGATCAACCTGCGCGCCATCTTTGGCTTCGACGTGTACATGGCTATAACCGGCAAGATTCTGCCGTGCGCGCTCCGCCAGATCAGCATCAACTTCGCACGCAATGACTGTTCCAGAAGGCCCGACAGCTTCCGCGATAATCGCCGTGTAATATCCGACACCGCAACCCAGGTGAAAGACATGGTCTCCGGGCGCGATATCAAGAGCATTGATGTAGGAGGCCAGCGTGCCGGGGTGGCCGTTATTCAGCTTGCGGGCCGGATCAATCGCGACCAGCAGATTGTGGTACAGGTCGCGAGGTTCGTGGGTCGTTACATAGCCGTATTGTCCAATTCCCATGCTCGACATGGCTGCCAATTCGGCGTTAAGTAAATGCCATGGCGCAGGGCCAAGAAACTTTTCCCGCGGCACTTTTGCGAGCGCATCTACCAGCGCGGGCGATGTGATGTTGGCGGCGAGCCTGATTTCTTCGGCGTAAAACCGGCGGCATTCTTCAAGCGTCATAGGATCAAGTATTACATGAAGAAAGCGTTCAAACGGGAGACCACTTTACTGCACCAGCGCAATTTCAATATGTCTTCTGATCACATGCGGATGGGAGCTGGTGCAATCGCTGAGCGCCGCGTCGGAGCATTCGCGCCGGATGGAGACCACCGGGTTTTCGATGGTGCCTGAGAGGATTTTGCCGTCCACCAGGCTCACCTGCATTTCCACATCGAAAGTCTCCTTACCAACCTCGGCGAGATATCTGCCATTGTCCTTGACTACTTCCATCCAGTTGTTGGGTGTATCGGCCACCGGCGGGCTCATCCATTCGGCTGGGAATTTCAATCCGGGATCTTTCGGCGGTACATGATGCACGATCAAAGTGGCCGTCTTTGTTGCAGCGTCAATGCTCTGCAAATGAATGTCAAAATCAATCGAGTCTTCTCCGGCGATCACGTAATGGCCATCGGCCCATGAATTCGGGCCGCCCTGCTTGTAGTAAAGCTCCGCCGGGGCCTTGGTGAATTTTCCCGCGGTGTTCGCCAGCCACAGGTCGCTGTAAAACGTAAGCATGTCGGTAATCGGGCCGATCAGCCGGGGCGAAACCTGCGAAAGATCAGGTATTGCCGGCGGGTGACTGGGATCAAGCGAAAGCTGCTGGCGAAACGTTAGACTGGCAGGTGGCAGCGTGATAGCCACGTCGTTGGCCACCAGGTTCGACCAGCCAAACTCTTCTACAAATGCGCCGTCCGCATCTTTCTCGACGGTCCCGGTAGCATCGAGTTCATAGCTGCGTCCTTCATTCAAGGCCTTCATGTGATAGACCAGCCGCTCGCCTTCGTGATAGCGGCGTGCCAGCAAACTGCTGGGCACAGAAGCAACCTGCTTGCGAGATGGCCGGGCCGTCTGCGCGCACAGGATGGTGGTGAAAACAGCCAATACAAGCAGTGCGGCCAACATGCGCTGAGTTGCCAACAAATGTTTGCGCTCCATTATCTAAAGTCCGGGTGCTGTGATTCTAGCTGTTCACAGGTCACAGATCAGTGCGTAACCACAGCAGACCTCGCGCACCGATGACACTGATAGAACAGATTCACACCGACTTCTTGCGAAATAAAGCTGCTATGGAATGGCTGCCACTGTAAAAATACCGCAACCATCAAAACGCTTTAGAATCACATTGCAAGGATTCCATGCTCAACCTTCTCGCTGTCATTGCCGGATGCGCGCTGATCATCGTGGTTTTGTGGGAAACATTCGAAACCATTGTTCTTCCCCGCCGCGTGACCCGCCAGGTCAGGGTGACCCGTCTTTTTTACCGCTTAACGTGGTTGCCCTGGGCCGCCCTGGCCCACAGCTTCCGCAACAAAAAATCACGCGAATCACTCATGAGCTATTACGGCCCCATCTCGCTGCTGGTGTTGCTGGCTTTATGGGCGTTTATGCTCTTAGTAGGATTCGCCCTCATCCATTTTGGCGCAGGCAGCGTTTTCGCCGGAGCTTTATATCGCAACCGCTTCGGCAATGCGCTGTATATAAGCGGCAGCACCATTTTCACTCTCGGACTCGGAGATATAACTCCGGCATCGCCGCTGGCGCGTTTCCTTACCGTGCTGGAAGCAGGAATAGGGTTCGGTTTTCTCGCGTTGGTCATCGGCTACCTCCCGGTAATCTATCAATCGTTCTCCCGCCGGGAAACGACCATTTCACTGCTCGACGCGCGCGCTGGATCACCGGCCACCGCGACCGAATTGCTGCGCCGGCACTCCGATCCACAAGGCACATTGGCCCTGCTGCGCGTGCTGGAAGATTGGGAACGCTGGTCCGCCGACCTGATGGAAAGCCATCTTTCGTATCCGGTGCTGGGCTTCTTTCGCTCGCAGCATGACAACCAGTCGTGGCTTGGTTCGCTTACCGCCATTCTTGATACATGTTCCATCATCATGGCCGGGCTCGACGGCATGCCCAGGTACCAGGCCAAGATGACTTTTGCAATGGCTCGCCACGCGCTGGTGGACCTCAGCCAGATTTTCAAGGCCCCGCCCGTCCCCGTCGAAGTATGCGACCGGCTGAGTCCGGAAGAACTCGCGGCCATGAAACAGATCTTGCGCAAAGAAGGTTTTCTGCCAATGGACGGAGATGCAGCCACCGCCAAGCTGAATAAGCTGCGCTCATTGTATGAGCCGTATGCGCTCTCTCGGCCCGCCTGCTCTATATAGAGCTGCCTCCGTGGATCAAAGAAGGCGAAGTCAAAGACAACTGGAAAACCTCTGCGTGGAAGCAAACGGTTTCACCCGATGGCATTGTGCAACCCGAAGAACATTTTTAATAGTTCTTCGGGTGCGCTCCAATCTATTTCCGCTCTTGCCGGTTGGGTTCAGCCCGGCGACGCCTACCGGGTTCCGAACGGAGGCAGATGGATCTGGTCGGCGCAGCTTGCGTCTAAGCCGGCAACCGAACCTTTGCTGACAAATTGTTCAATCAGTCCATCAATGCACGGTGATCCGGTTCCGTGGGTTCCCTGTTTGATCACAATGCTGCGGCTGTGAGTAAGTCCGCGCGCCGCTTCCGCAGAAGCTTCAGGTGGCGTAGCCGGATCAAGCATCCCTGTAATCAGCAGGGTCGGCACGTCAGAATGAACAGGCGCAAAGAAGTTCTTGGGAATAGAGCCCTGGGGCCATTCTTTACAGGCTTGCTGGTACAAGCGGACCTCAGAATCTCCAAGATAGGTGCCGGCCGTTTCCTGCCGGATTTGCTGCTCGGTCATGCCCGGAACGTCCTCGGCGCAGATCACAGAAAAACTCAGACCGCGGGCGACTTCTTTCTCCAGGGCATTGTTCACCGCCAACTCAACCCTTGCATACATGGTCCACTCATTCTGAAAAGCATGATGGACCATCGCAGGAAACTGGCTGGCAACCTCAGGAATGTACAGGATGCGGCGGAGGCTTCCGACAAAGATGTCGCGGGGAAGAGTGATCGGCTGGGCCTTTCCCGCAGTCGGGTTCTGCACATCGAAGTGTGCCGGAGCTTTTTCAAGCCGGTCAAGCACCGTCTTGAACTCTGCCGACACCTCAGGAAAGGCTTTGTGGCATGCAGCATCGTCATCGCAGAGCTTGAGAATGCGATCCACAGAACTTTGAATGGTCTTTGAGAAACTCAACGGAATTCTATATTGCGGGGGCGCCGGTGCGTCGAGGGTGACTGTACGCACATGCTCGGGATGCATGTGCAGATAGACCAGTGCCGCCTTCGTGCCGTAGGAACCGCCTGTAAGATTTACTTTGTCGTATCCCATCGCCTGCCGTACTTCGTCGAGATCATCAGCAAAGATGGAGGTGGTGTACTGGGTCAGATCTGCGCGCTTTTCGAGTTCAGCGCGGCAGGCGCGTAGTTTTTCCAGCGAATAGGACTCGCCTAAAACCGTTTGCGCATTCTGCCGGTCCCTGAGTTCACATTGGAGTTGGTTCGATCCGCCGCTTCCCCTCTGGTCCACCAGAACTATGTCGCGCTGCCGGCGCAACAGGGTGATGTAGTTGGCCAGGGGAAGGGCCTCGACGGCGCTCTGTCCGGGGCCGCCGGCCAGGCCAAACACCGGATCAGTTGCCGCCTTATCGGCGGTGGCCGGCAATACCATGATCTTCAATGGAATTTTGCGTCCGCTTTGGGTCTGCCGGTTTTCCCAGACTTCATACTGCCCGCACAATCCCTCGACATTTCCTCCCGGCGTGGTGCATGGTTGCAGGGGAATGCGGCCAATTGTCCTGGCTTTCAAGGTTGTTTTTACTTCAGTGCCAGGGCGGCGCAAAATCAAGGGGATAATTGCGCCACCCTGCTGAAAGCTGCCGTTGATCTCTGTGCCTTCAGCGCTCAGTTTGCCTTCGTAAGAAGCACCAAGGGACTTGAGTTCGAGATGGAGAACGCCTTGTGAGAATGAAATCGTGTCAAACGGAAAGGTCTGGTTGCCCTGGTCCACGCTGGTGAGAGTCCCCTTCCATCCGTCTGCCGCCTGTTCGAGCTTGAAGACCATTCGATATTTCGACAACGAACCATCCCACTCTCCGGCGATGTTATGCGTGTCGGAATTCTTGGTGTTTGCAGCTTGCGAGGTTTTTGCAGCCGCAGCAGAAGGCGTTTGAAGTGCGAGCATGCTCTGTGCAGATGCACACGATGGCCATCCGGCGATACTCATGCACATGTACACCGCCAGAACACACGTACCCTGTCTCATTCTCATCTGAGTTCTCCCTTGTCAAAAGTTATGTTTGAAATCGAATCGTCAGCGTCGCAGCAATACGACCAGCGTTACCAGGCCCGCCAGATAGACAGCACCGAACTGCGTGCGGGTGTTCGCAAGATTCAACGCGTAGCCACGCGCGCTTTTCACCAGCAGCAATGGACTGGACGGCTGAAAGCAGAGCAGCCAGCTTGAGCTTTCCGCATCCCCAGACAAATTGGGCAGCCGCACCGGACTGGCCCGCAGAGCCATCCGTTGCAGCGCCTTGCGGCGCAGTTCAAGCCATACTGTCATGGCAATGGTGATCGCCTGCAGTGACCACCAGAAGATAGTGAGCACCTTCATTTTTTCCTGTGAAGAAACGGCCGTCATGAAAGGACAGACCAGCAGTTGCGCAGTCCAGGAAATTCGATACCAGTCACAGACCTGCAAATAAAGCTTGCGCGCCTGTTCACGCCAGGCGATGTGGGTTTCAGCATCATTCTGCGGAATAGGAGTGCGCCATGCAACCAGGCCCCATTTCACGAGCAGCACCCCTAGTTGCAAATAAAGCAGAAACAGCGGAGCGCCAAATACTTCGCGAAAAGTCTTGCCCCCGGACCCGGCCATGTAATAGCGCGCCAGCCACAGGAACACCCCGACAGAAATCAGCGCGATAAGCGCTTCGAGCCTGCGGTTAGTGTAATCAGCCAGCCGTCGTCTTTTGAGCGATAGCGCCATAGCCGGAACCGCCTTGTCGCTGCCGGGAACGGCATAAGGGCGCGCGCGGCGCTGGGCCAAGTCCACCGAAAACAGATGGTTCCCATGGATAAAGACGACCAGAAAGATCAGCAGCCAGCCAATCAGAGCCGGCTTTCCGAGTATCAGGATGACCGTTACCGCTGCAATATCTATCGCGAAAGGCAGGAATATCCTCATGCGGTACCGCCGCAGAATGTCCGCGCCCGGACCCGCATAAAAGCCGGGCTGCACCGGCACATTGAAAAACCATTCCGGTCCGCGTAGCAGCGGCTGCCGCCAGCGGCGCAAAAAGGGATTGATGCGGACGAGCCAGAAGGCCAGATACGTCGCTACAATCATTTGGTTGGTCGTCATCTATTTGCTCCCCCTGGCCATGGCCCGCAATTCCTGGTTCACCAGATTGAGAATTTTGCTTTGCGGAAAACCTGCCAGCACCATCTGCGTCAGCGCTGTCCGCAACGGCCGCAGCAGCTCGTCATGATCGCGCTCGGTAGACTTGCGCGATGCCACTACCGAACCCGATCCATGCTTTACCGCGATCAACCCTTCTTTCTGCAATTCCCGGTAAGCCGTAGCTATGGTGTTGAGGTTCACGCCGAGGTCCGCTGCCAGTTGCCGCACCGGCGGCAATGCCTCCCCTTCGGCTAGCTCTCCGCTGGCGATAAGCTGCTTGATCCCATCGGCCACCTGCTGGTAAATCGAGCGAGAATCGTCAGCATTCACGGTAAGGAATTTCACTGTATTGTGTATATATACTCTATACACTTTGAAGTCAACGGAAATCTGGGCGGTGCTGGAAATTCAGCGGCGGGATTTTTGTTACCTCACCCAGCAGGTACAGCGACTTTGAATTCTGTTGATCTGGCTCTCTGAAAGCTGCCGCAATGACACTTTCGCACAGCCATCTTCGCGGAGAGTACTAGCACTTATGGGAACACCTGAAAATTCCAGAGTGGCTGCTCAATTGCACTACTTACCAATGGATCGCAGGTTAGGCGTTCCGGACCTGCTCCAGATGCCGTAAATCAAGAACTTGGATCCGGATCATTACCCCAGATGTTGAAATTCTTCTAATCCGGGCATGTAAAAACTTCTCAAGTTCTGAAATTAGCTGTTCTGCAAAACCCAGTTTTCAGTCTTAGTAATGTGCAGCACGTATCACGGGCCGAACCTATGTGTGCGGGAAGTTCACTGGCCACAGGGTGGAATTGAAACTTAAGACAAATGCCTGAAGGTGTAGATGTACATGTACTTAGGAGCAGCCGTGGCTCTATCAAAGCAGCGGCCATTTCACCCTACTGTTGCAAGAGAAATTTTTTGATTACAAAAATTTTGCCACACGTCTTTGGAGGGATATCAATGAAACGGATTTTATTCTTAACGATCTTAGGTGCGGCGTTAGTCCTGACCGGTTGCGGAGGCGGTGGCAGCAATTCTGTCTCAGCCAATCCGGCCGGCGCCGGTTTCACCACAGTCAACTTTGGCGACGCAACCAATGACCAGGTCATCGGTTTCGAGCTCGCGATTAATGCCATTACCTTGAATGGCGGATCAAACCCCAGCGTATTGGCAAAGCCCACGGAGTTTGAATTCGTCCACGCAGCCGGCACCATGGAGCCTTTGTCGCTCGTCAACGTTCCGGCGGGTACCTATACCGGAGCAACCATCACGGTTGCCAATCCTGAAGTTGTGGTGGTCAACTCTGGCGTTCCCACCAAGATCCCCGCAACCTTGACTTCTTCCACTATCAATGTGACCTTCAGCCCCGCCATTACGATCGGCGCCGGAGCCAGCGTACTGAATTTCGATCTGAACCTGGCGAACTCGGTCACCCTGAATGGAGTGCCCCCGACCTCAGCTACGGTGAACCCGCAATTTACGGCCACCACTGCCGCGGTCCCGGCTGCGAACAACCAAAACGAAGATGAAGATCATGGCGGATTTGAAGATGTGCGTGGTTCCGTTACCAGTGTAGCCGCGCCCCAGTTCACTATTCAGCCGGCCCAGGCCGCGCAGCCTGTCACCTTCACGACTAATTCCAGCACGCAGTTTAAAGATGGAATCACCAGCCTTTCCCAGCTTACCAACGGAATGATTGTGTCGGTAGACGCCGTCACGCAGTCTGACGGCACTTTGCTGGCGACCAAGGTGGAATCTGAAACTGAGTCTGCCAATGGTGAAGAAGTAGAAGGCATCGTGAGCGCCGTCACCGGATCTCCCGCCACGCAGATCACCATTGCCACCCAGGTTGTCTCGGCGACGACCACAGCCAACGCTCCCACTTTCGGCAACCCGGTCACGGTGCCTATCAGCACCGGCACCAAGTTTGTCGTGAAGAACGAAAAATTGACCGTGCCCGCTGGACAGGTCTTTGACGCCTCTCACATTGCCAAAGGCCAGAGAGTGGAAGTGGACAACGACAATGAAGGCGCAACCGGAAACTCCAGCTCTAACGTTTCTGCCGACAAGTTGAAGCTCACCGAGCAGGCCCTGACCGGCACAGTCGCTGCCACTCCGGCGCCGACCTCCACCGGCTTTACCCTGACCCTAGACAGCGCGTCGGCCTTCAGTTCGCTTACCGGCGCGACCAGCATAACGGTCATTACTTCCAGCAACACCGAAGTGAAGAACGTGACGGTAAGCGGCGCCACCAGCGTGCGCATCCGCGGCCTGCTGTTCGTGAACGGCACAACCTATACCCTGGTTGCAGAACGTATCTCTCAACCGTAATTCCCTCCCCTGGTTGAACTAACAAGGCCCGCCGCAAGGCGGGCCTTTTTCTATACTGCCAGGAGTTTCCTACTGTTCGCTGCGCTAAATAAAGCGTCTCGCTGCTGATGCAAGCTGATGACGCTGGCCAGAATTGCCAAAATTGGCCATGAATGCCAAAATTTTATGACACCCATCAAATTCTTCTCTGTGTCGGCTTGATGATGACTCGATTCTTCTTCCGATGCACCGATGTCCCGATATCCCGATGCACCGATTCTTCAGATCCCCCGATCACCAGATCACGCGCGATTCTTAGTTAACTTGTCAGATACCTCTCTCTTCCTGTGATTGTGCCGGTTTCATACCTGTTTTACAGTTCATTGCAGGTCCCCCGCTCTACGGCCCTAGATTTCAAGAATCAAGATGTGCAGGGACAAGGAGAAATCATGCAGAAATCTTTCGTCATAGCTCTTTCACTTTTCAGCATCGCTTCATTCGCGCAGCAAACCAAACCGTCACCCGCCCAGGCACTCGCAGACGCTCCGATTGCCACCGCCGAACTCAAAGCTCCAGACAAGCCGGACACCGCTCCCAAGGCGACCACGACTGTTACATCCGCCCTTCCTGTGGGCACGGCGATCCGCATGAAGCTTGAAACGCCGCTCTATACCAGCAGCACCAAAGAAGGCGACACGTTCTCCGGACGGATCCTTGAGGATGTGAAACTCAACAACAAAGTGGTGCTACCCGTGGGCGCTTCCTTGCAGGGACACGTAGTGCGCGTGACCGATCCACGCAGGATTGAGGGCAAGCCCATGATTCAACTGCGACCGGAATTCGTAACTCTGCCCAATGGACAGAAATTCGCCGTCAGCGCCGCCGTAGTGGACACCAAAGACATCAATGGCACCAGCGTAGATGATGAAGGCCGCATCAAAGGCCCAGGACATGGCGACCATGACGCGCTCGAAGTAGGCGCAGGCACCGGGGCCGGAGCAGTGATCGGCGCGCTTGCCGGCGGAGCGAAAGGCTCTCTCATCGGCGCAGGTATCGGCGCAGTTGGAACCATCGCCCACTGGCTCAGCAAACGCAATTACGCCTACATCCCAGCCGGATCAGAACTCATTTTTGAACTGAGCCGCCCTATGCAGGTAAGCACCACAGCCCAGGGCAGCTAGCGCTGTAAATCCCTCGCAACGCGCGGGATCCCTACATTCTTTCTATCATTCTTGGGTCACCGTAACGGGTGGCCCATTTTTCGCGAGCAGAAAAAGAGCATCACGCCATATCCTCGCTTTGCTTTACTTTCACGAAATCACTCATGCCCTGTCATCCTGAGGCGCGCCTCTTGCGCCGAAGGACCTCTGTACTCTGCGGGCAGCATCCATAAAGCGGCCATGTGCAGTAAAGCAATCCTCATACTGCATATTGGCTAAATTACTTGTTTTCCTTCCAGAAACTCGATCAGTTCCTGGTTATGAAGACGCGAATTCAAAACCATAAAAAATTTCGCGCAGCCAACGTAAGTTCAGCCGTCCCTTTGGGGACTCTGTTTGTTGTTCCACTTCCCGCCGTTGAAACGGCGGGCTAGCTTCCTACGTCCCGCGGAGCGGGACTGGAGCATTTTGGATCAATCCGGAAGGTTTTAGCCGAGAGATCCATCTATGAGTTCTGGTTCGCGTAACCATCTCGTACATCAGGTCTGTTCGGCTGTTATGTGGCTCTGGTATAAGTTGCTCTTCTTCTTCATTCGAGGGCAGAACCTCTCTCCATCAGCGTAATCAGCGCAAATCAACGGCAGTTTTGCTTTTTCTTCGCTTTTCTATTACCCTCTTTACTGAGAGAACAAAAAGCGAAAACGAGAGTGCCTGCACAATGTCTTCTCTATTTCCCCAAATCGAACCCGGCGGACGCCTTATCGGTATTGCCAAGCTGGCCGCCCAGGGTGAAGCCGTAGACGAAGGCCACAATGTTGAGTACATCACGCTGGAAAACCGTTCGGTGCTTACCCGCTGCCTTTCGCCGCGTATGCCGTTTACCTGGATGATCAACCCTTACCGCGGCTGCGAGTTTGCCTGCAAGTACTGCTATGCGCGCTACACCCATGAATTTATGGAATTGCGCGACGGCCTCGATTTCGAACGCAAGATTTACGTGAAGCAACATACCGGATGGCTTTTGCGGCAGGACTCAAGAAAGTCCGCACGGGCGAAGACATCGCCATTGGCACGGCCACCGACCCTTACCAGCCTGCGGAGCGCCGGTTTGAGCTTACCCGGTCAGTGCTGGAAGAGTTTGCGCGCCACCGGGGATTCGACATCAGCATCACCACTAAATCGAACCTGATCCTGCGCGATCTCGAGGTGCTCAAGCGGGTGGCGGAAAACAATCACATATCCATTCACATGACCGTGACCACCACCAAAACAGATCTGGCCCGAATACTGGAGCCACGCGCGCCCCGCCCCGATCTGCGGCTCAAAGCAGTGGAAAAGCTGGTGGAAGCCGGCATCCGCACTGGAGTGAACTGCGCCCCGGTGCTGCCGGGCATCACCGACTCGCCGGTTGATCTTGAGAGAGTTGTGCGCGCCGCAGCCGACGCTGGAGCGGGCTTTGTCTTTGCCAATCCGCTGTTCTTGAAGCCATGTTCCGAAAAGGTGTTCATGCCCTTTCTGGAAGAAAAGTTTCCCCAGCTTGCAGCCTCGTACCGCGAGCGCTATAACGGACGCGCCTATCTGCCGGCCGAATATCACAAGCGGATTGGCACGCTGGTGAGAAAATTCTGCGAGAAATACCGGCTGGGCATACGCGGAGACCACCGCCAGGAATTCCGGCACATGCAGGTGCCCGGCCCCATCGTCTCGCAAATGCAGCTCTTCTAACTGCGCCGAGGTGATAAACAAACCTCACCACTGGTCACACTGATCGGGCGGATGAGCACTGATTTTGATAGTAGTTACAGGGGCACAACAAGAACGCACGAGAGAAAACAATAAAGTTTTGGGGCTTCAAAACGAATTATTCGCAGTCATTCGCGAAATTCGCGGCAAATGGTTTGCTTTTCTCTGTGCCGTCAGTGATTGGAGTTCAACACGTTCGGGAATTCAATAGCAGTGTGAGGAACATGCTTGTATATCTGCCGCAAAGCGGATTGGCTACGCAATAATCAGCCAATCCGCCTGCGATGATCACCGACTTTACTCAATGGACCGTGATAGTCTCCGTTGTTTTCAACGCTGCGCCATTGGCTTCAAATCCGACGACGGCAATGGAGTGATTTCCTGCTGTCATAGAAAGAGAAGTCGAAAGCGTTGCGCCGTTCACGGTGAACTTGGCGACGTTATCCACGTAGACGCGCATGGCCTTAATCGAAGTTCCAGTGGCGGCTTTGGCCGCGACGGTAATCGGTACGGGCGAGGTGGCGCTCGCCCCTGCACCAGGCGAGCAGATTTTCACGCCTGCGGTGGCTGGCGCTGCGCAGGCGCTGGACTTCACGGTGAAGCTGGAAGTCGCTGACTTGGAAAATCGTCCGTTATATTCAAGTTCACCACCTGGGCTGTGTGGGTGCCGGACGCAACAGTGATCGCGGTGTTTACCTGGTTACCAGGAAATTGGCTCACTTTCCGCCCATCAACGAATAGTTGCATCAGTCGCACAGGCCCAGTGATTCCTGTGGCCGCAGCGGTGATACGTTCGGTATTCGACGAACCTGCCACCGGGGTGCAAAGGTGAGCGCCGGGACCGCTCGCCACACAGGGATTAACAGGAAAATCAGAGATGTTGGTATAGACCAGCAGCTCAAATGTGGGAGGGTCGGTGTTGGCCATGTCCACAAGTGCGAAGTCTGGACGATTGTCATTGTTGAAGTCCGCGGCAATCACATCTTCGTTCAAGTTAGAAGGGCTTGTGGGCAGATCATTCTGTTGCGAGATGGACCAGGCCCCTTTCCCATTGCCAGCCTGTAACACGTATCCCGGCAGGACCGAGCTTCCGCACGCGTTCAGAGGAACGGTTGCCGAATCACGATGTCCGGGTTGCCGTCTCCATTGAAATCGGCCATGTCTGAGCCGCCGAGACGGTTGCCGCAGTCGCCCGGATCACTATCATCAAATACACTCTGTACGGTAAACTTGCCGCTGCCCTGCCCCGTAGCGAGCATAGCTGTCTCGCCGAAGCCAGGGCGAAAGAATCCGGCTATAGGAAATAGGAGATCAGGCAGCAGATCGTTGTTGCCATTGACCAGGCGCAATGGTGTGATGAGGCTAAACGGAGGGCCTGCCATTTCGAAAGTTTCAGAAAGAGCGTAGTGGCCACCGCCCGAATTCTGGGCGTAGTAAAGCGTCAGGGAACCGGGCGCATCAACGAAGCAGAAGCCGTAGAGCACGAGATCGTACCTGCCCGTGCCCGAGTAGTCCGCTGCGGCTAGTCCGGTTAGCTGGCATGTGAAGGAAGGATTCTGCTGGTCCTGTACTGAGACCGCCTGTTGCACCGGAGCAGATAATTTTCCTGTACTGCTGTTGAAGAATGTAAAGACAAATCCCTGCTGTGCCTCAGAACTATCGCTGCCCCTACTACGACGTCGGTCAAGCCGTCGCGTTCATGTCACCCGTAGTCACGGCCACACATCCTGCATTGGCACCTGGCAATCAAGAATCGATATTAAAGTTGGTGACGAGGCCTTAACACTTGCCATATGAGTAACGACGCGGGGAGAGAGTGATGGGATTCGACGCAAAAAGGTCCCACACCCTGATGGAACAGGGGATGCAAATGAATGTATGTTGGAATTACAGGGCTAAGGCCTGCACCAGCGCAGCCTCTGTGAAGTGAATCAGGAGTGAAAAGAATGGTAGGCCCGGCAGGAATCGAACCTGCGACCCTCTGCTTAGAAGGCAGATGCTCTATCCAACTGAGCTACGGGCCCGTGCGGTTTATTTTACCAGCGATGGAGTGAACGCCTAAACTGAGACACTGAGAGGTGTACCCATTGCGGGGCATAGACTTTATTGCCACAGACATCCGAACAGCTGTTGCGCAATCCGCTCTATGCAGGATAGATCATAATACAAGGTACCCCCAACTCCGGTTCCTGTGCATGGCTCTCATGAGCCGGAACAAGAATATGCTCGGTATTGGTGTTGAAGCCAAACTGTGGCGCTGTTGTAAGCTGTTGGAACGGTAGTCTGCAATAGGGAGCACGTATGAGACTTTATGTGGTGTTGTCAATCGCTCTACTCACAACCAGTGCCATCCCTGCTCAACACGATCCGCCGAGTGCGGCCCACAGCCGGCGGATTTGGCAAACCGCCCAACGAATACTCCATCAGTAATAGGATGTTGTCCCGTCCGCTCGCGCAGCGGTGGAACGATGATCGGAAAGACGTTCAATCGATAGAGCGCCGACTTCATCGAGGAAGAGTGTGCCACCGTCAGCCGCTTCGAACCTTCCCGCGGCCGTTGCAACGCGCGGGTGAAGGCTCCTTTTTCATGCCCAAAAGTTCTGAAGCTATCAACGATTGCGGTATCGCTGCACGATTGACCTGGATAAAGGCGCCGGCGCGATCAGTTCTTTCCGGTCCCAGTCTTTCCCAGAACGAGGACTGTCGAATCGGAAGGTGCGACTTTCTCCACGTGGTGTAGCGCTTGCCCGCGTAGCGTTGCAGGAACCAACGATCTCATCGAACATCGAAGACCCGGTCGATCTCCTCTCGTAGCAGCAGGTTTTCTTTGCGGAGCCGCTCTTCGGTCTTCTTGCGGTCGTCAATGTCAGTTGCCGTACCAGCGGATGATCTTGCCGGATACATCTCGTAGCGGGTTGTACTGAAGTCTGGGTGGGAAGCTCGCATTAGAAATCCGTTATTTTTCACTTCCCCCGCCGTGAGTCCGCTAGAGTCCAGCGCGACTCGGTTCGAGTAGAGCACCGTCCCATCAAGTGCGAGGACCACAATGGGCGGCGGAATCGTATCCGTGATGGTGGCAAAGGTCTTCGTTCTTCCACTGACCAATAGGACTATGCCCTGGGGGTAAAACGATTCGGATTGTGATTCATCTGCCGGATGCCTGGATTTGGTGGACGCGGCCGCAATCCCGCTGATTTCTCTTATCGGAGACCAGCTTGTGCGGATCGCGATAAACGTGCAAAAGGGATAGGTAGTTGTGATAACGGGAGCATTGGGAAAGAGTTCGGTGACGCCTGCTCGGTCGGTGTCTCTGATGCGCTCGCGATTGATGACGATAAAGAGATTGAGAAATTCCGCCAAGTAAACGCATTTGCGAACACCATCGGCGGTGATATGGCAGCGTGGGCACTCCAAGAACTCCCGAGTCGAACTCGCAGCTTAGGAGCGGCTGAACTGCACCATTACCACTGCCTATGACTCTGAGCAAATCTCCCTACCATGCAAAACGACGGAGCAGAAATGGGATGTAAATCGGCCAATGTTGTCTTGGCGCGATCCTGGAGAAAGATCCCTCGTCGCATGCGGACCAAAGGATTTCGCTTCGTGATCTGAGACACACGTTTAGGGACGCAAGGGCTGAGGCGCGCGTGCCACTGGAAGTCATGGATGGCCCAGTTCGGTCACATGGATCGCGAGACATCACTGGAATATATCCACGTTCAGCAGCGTGCGTTGGAGCGCGTAAGGCAGCTAATTGAACCAAAGCGAACTGGGATTCTTGTTGTTGCTAAATGCCACCCCGACTGCTGCCGAAAGGTATTTGAGAAAAGCTGCTGATGAGCCGAGCACGGGTTCGCCAAGCCCCGCGATACAGCGCAGGCCGAGGTCTAACTCGTAAATGGGAATACCATACAAATTCTGTAAGCAGTTCCGATACTCGTGTTGAATGGAAATTATCGGCTTTAGCTCTGGCCAGTGCTGAATTGTACAGTATTAGCGGAAGCCACTCAGAGATCTGCAAGATTCACCTCAACGGCGACGCTTCTCATGATCAATTCAAGTGACAACACCACTCGACAATTGGATTTCTGACGAAGGACTATGCCCTGGAGGCCTGCCAGAATACCGGAGCGAACACGGACGAGTGCGCCAGTCGCGAGGTAAGGGTGCGGTTCGACCTTCCCGGAACTTATAGCCTGGCGGAGGGAATCAATGTAGATGTCGGAAATAACGGACGATTCACGTTTTCCCACTGCCGATAGAACTCCGGGAACTTCCAAAACACGGCCCCTCTGGTTGCGCAGGGTACGCACAAAGAGATAATTGGGAAATAACGGAAGCTGAACTGTGACTTTGATCCATCCTTCCACTGTCGCGGCGCCGAATAAAGTGGAAGGAAATGATTCGATTTGCCGGATCCGGAGATGCTCGCTAATCCGTTTTTCATGTCGTGTCATTACGTAAATGGCAAACCATTCAGACGGAGAACAACTTTCAGACGGAAAAAAACCAGGAGTCATAGCGGACATGACCGGATCCATGATCACTCCTCCTCTATCAAGTATTGTTCCAGCTTCCCCGTCTGCAGTTCAGCCGTATGGGCCGCGAGCGTATGATGGGCAAACTTTGATGCGATAACTGCGGAAGACCACTCCGTTCTTCACAGAACGTTCGGTTTGGACGAACTCCTGCGGATTTCCCAAAGGCGCCAGGCTGGAGGCAAAATCCTGCAATGCCTGCTCGGTGAAGTAGCTGTTTCCATTTTCCGTAAATAAGGAACGGTCAAGAATTCCATGCTGGAGAGAATCAAAGATTTTGCGTGTCTGCTCCAGTTTTCGAGAAGCCTCCGGATCTGGCTCTGATTGTTCGGTAATTAAGAGAGAAGCGATGCGGTCAGTGATTTCAGCAGGCGCCCCGGCATCCATATTGGCGAACACCGCTATCGCAACACGGTCATCAGGAAAGATGGTATTCGCTGCGCTGAAACCGGAAACATCACCGGCGCTGTAAATCATCCGCCTCCCTGCCTTTCGAGTGATGCCACTGCCCAGCGCATAGGCGGTCACCAAACCATTGGAGAGCAATACACTGGCTTCAAATTGCTGATAAGAAGAGGGCTTGAGTAGTTCGTGGTTTATCACGGAAACGTCCCATCTGCCAAGATCCTGCGCAGCCATGGCAAGCTCCTCTCCTCCAAAAGCCATCCCTGTCCTTCTTGGGGCGCTGGGCGAGGTGGCCCCAAGGCATATCGCATGTAGCCAGTAGGATCGGCACCGCCGAGTTTCTCCGAATCGATGTCCACCACACTTTCCATGCCCAATGGCCCAAACAGCTTCTCTCGCAAAAAGCGATACAATGACATGCCGCTGGCTTTCTCCACGATCATACCGGCAATCACATAGTTGGTATCGCTGATCTCCCACTTTGTTCCGGGATCAAAATTCAATGGCCTGCGGGCCGCGTGATCGAGAATCTTGCGCGGGGTGGTCGGTTGTAGAAAATTTTGGCGGCAAATAGTCGAGAGTCGAGTATTCCTGATAGCCCGAAGTCATGGAAAGCACATGGCGAATGGAGACCTCATTGGCGCGGGTAAGATCGGGAAGGAACCGGGAAACTTTGTCATCGAGCGACAGTTTGCCCTCTTCCTGCAAAAGCAGAATTGCCTCAGCCGTGAATGGCTTGCTGACCGAACCCAGGCAGTAACGCATTTCGGACTGCGCAGAGTTTTTTGGATCAAGACGCGCATTGCCGTAAGCCTTGAGATAGCCGATTTGCCCGTCCTTTACAACAACTATGGACACGCTTGGCGTTCCGGTTTTGGCCAGTGTCTCAGTCGCGAGCTTATCTATCTTCTCGCGGACGTCAGGTGGAAGTTGAGTCTGGGAGTGAGCAGGAAAGCCAACCAAGGTGGAAAGCAGAACAATCGCAATCGAGGGGAGTATCAAAGAAAGTCGGCGCACTGGTTCTCCTTTCGCGAACATCTGAACTAGATGTTGTTGGCAATTCAATCTAGAAGAAACAGGAGAAGGTACGCAGCGCTGTTCCGTGAAAGGTGAGATAGTGAGGACAGACGGACGGTGTTAGAGGATGAGCGGATGTAAGGCATGCTGTGGGGCAATACACACTTGTGCCGTGGAAGCTGTGAGCGAGAGCAGCAGACCACAAGTAAGAACCCGGTTGCAGACACTGCACAGTATCGAGAGATCGTTTCTTCCCGGAAAAGAGCAGATTTCCCGTCAAGCCGTTATCAGTGTGTTGGCCATCGGCTTGCCCCTGTTACGTTCGGCGGCGGCCATCTCACAAAGCTTGGCCATAAAGTTTACTGATTCAATAGGAGGATCGCCCAATCCCTGAATAACACGGTCGCGACAGCTTTGCAGGAAGTTCTTTATGAAAGCGAGATCGAACCCCAGTCCCATCAGGTAGAAAATTGTTTCGAAGCTGAACCCGGTTTGCGGCACATAGATTGAATTCCTAACGTCACGCAGCATCCGATCCACGCCATCGCATGCTTGTTCCCATGTCATTGAATTGTGCTTCCAGGTATAGCCGGCGCCTTGCAGGTTGAACTCTTCGGCCTTCCTATGGATAGGAGTCGTATGGTCGTAGAACCAGATTTGGGTCGCAAAAAACGTAGGCGCAGTGTCATTCAAGAGAGAAATTGTATTCGCCAGGCTTGCTTCTCCCTCACCGGGGAATCCAACAAAGAAAAGCCCCCAGGTCATGATGCCGGCGTCTTCAAGCCAGCGAATTGCCAGCCGATATTTCTCCGGTGAGGCGAACTTATTCATTATCTGGAGAACAGTTTTATCGCCAGACTCGATGCCCAGCAAGGCCCCGGCACAACCGCTATCTGCGGCCAGTTTAACGGCTTCGGCATCCATGTTTCCGCACCGCAGATAAGAGAGCCACCGGAATTGAAAATGGTTCCGTATCATCATCCGGCACAATTCCTTGAAACGCGGTAATGGCACGTTAAAAGTGTCATCAATGAAGTAGACGAACTTTACTCCCATGTCAGAGAGCGTTCTCAGGTCCTTCTCCACGCGCGCAACGTCGGCCAGACGGTGTTCACCGGCGCGCACCGGATAGCTGCAGAATGCGCAGGAAAACGGACAACTGATCGCAGTACGCATCATCGTGAATGGCTTGAGTAGATTGCGGTCAAAGAGGCTCCACTCAATCCGATTGTCGTTAATAGGATTATCTTCCGGCTGACGCCTGGTGCGGAATGATTTCCCGCCTGCAAACACCACCAGATTGGGAATGGAGTGAAGGTTGTCAAGGTTCCGATTGCGTTTTAGCTCCTGTATGACCCGCGCCAGCGTAAATTCACCCTGGCTATCAATCACGTATATATCTGCTCCAATCTCCTCGAAGACCATCTCTAACGCATCCGCAAGATCTCCACGGTCAAGGTGTGAAGGATAGGGTCCGCCAATGATGATGACGGTATTGGGAGATCGTTCCCGAACGAAAGAGACAATCTCTTTCATCGGACTCGGCTCAAAATAGAATGTTGTGGTGATGGCTACCGCCAGAGGTTCATCCCGGAGAATCTCTTCCAGCTTCTTCCTGCCTTTTTGAAATTCTCCCACGACTGCCGGCTCGGCCCCATTCTGGGCGAGGAAACTTGCCAGGTGCAACCCCGCCAGACCGAGCGGATCAAAAGGACTGAATGTTTCCGCATCAGGGACGACTTGCGTCCAAACTCGGTTGAACAAATCCATGTAAGCAATGCGCTTCCCATCCAGCAGGATGGAATTAATCTGTGCATCGCGGTAAGCGCCGGTGAATTCCGCCATGGATTTACGTCCGTTGATGAAATCCTGGAAGTTTCCGGTATTGTGACCAATGATTACGCAGTCAATATTAGCCATTTTGTCTCCTCATTTTGTTTCTCCGGTCGTCCGCAATGAATGCCTATGCTCTAGTGCCACGATCGCCATGATTTATGGAGCAAGGATATGTGACGAAGTGGACTTAATTGAACTCGGTGGACAGTGTTATGGTTGCAACTTTCACGCGGCCAGAGCACTAGTGCAAGATATTGTGTTCAGCGTTTATGCGATCAAATCTGTAACATGAAAACCTAGTTCTCACGCCCTCTCTAAAACCCCGATCGTGCGGCGAATCGTCATCGTCGCGTGGTCTGAAGACACACTTTTCTGACTAAAGTCGAGGGCTTCCACCCGCCGCAATAAGTTCCCGGGTTGCCGGGCGCAGCACAGGCAGTCGGGTAGCAAAAACAATTCCGCCAATTATGGAGATTCCCCCAGCCACGGCAACAGTCGCAGGAGTTCCAATGACATGGGCGAGACTGCCAGCCAGAAGCGCGCTCAATGGCACCATGCCCATGAACACAATGGAATAAAGGGACATTACGCGCCCGCGCAGGTGATCGGGAACCATGCTCTGGATGAGCGTGTTGGATGAGGCCATTTCCAGAGTCACTGAGAATCCGGCAAAAACCAGCAGCGCCATGGACAGCCAAAAGCTCCGTGAGAGGGAAAAGAGGACGAGGGCTACGCCAAAGCAGTTGCAGGCAACCGCGATCCATCCTGGGAGGGCGCTCACGCTCTTTCTAGTGGCCAGCATGAGCGCACCGCAGAGAGCGCCCACACCGGGAGCCCCCATCAGCAGACCCAGCCCCCTCGCGCCGCCATGCAGGACCTGGTCAGCAAAAACTGGCATAAGTACGACGGCTGGAGTCCCAGTAAAACTGAGGAGTCCCAACAACAGCATGAGCGTTCGTACCGGAGCGGTACGGGTCACGAAGTGAAAAGCCTCAATAATGTTCCGAGAAACCTGAAGAGGAGGGCGCGATGGAGGGGACGTCATCAGCAGTAAGCTTGCAATGGCGGCCATGAAACTAAGTCCATTCGCAAAAAAACACCATCCCTCACCAACTTTTGCGACCAAGGCTCCTCCGAGCGCCGGACCAATCATGCGGGCACCGTTGAAGATGGAGGAGTTCAAGGCAATAGCATTCACCAAATCTTCTCGGGAAACCATGTCCAAGGTAAAAGCCTGGCGGGTGGGAATATCAAAGGCATTAGCCACCCCGACCAGAGCGATCAGCAGTATCACCGGCCACACCTGGACAACGTGGATGAGCGTGAGTGCGGCAAGAATCAGGGTGAAGATCATGGTCAAAGATTGAGTGATTACCAGGATGGAGCGGCGGTCATAACGGTCGGCCACAACACCCCCGAAAGGCGCGAGCAGGAAGATGGGAATTTCTGAGACAAAAATCACTGTGCCCAGCATCAAGGAAGAGCCGGTCAGCCGGTAAACCAACCACGATGCCGCTACGGGCTCCATCCAGGTACCGATCAGGGATATCGTCTGCCCGCAAAAATAAAGCCGAAAATTGCGATGCTGCAGCGCGCGTAATGCTACAGGCCACTGTTTCCGTCGAGGTTGAGAGTCTTCCATTTTCACAAGAATTGAATTCATAGGGGCCGCAATGAAGCGAGTAACTTCAGAAATGCTGTTATCGACGGGAGCAGCTTAAGAAGTGCTGTGCGCCAATCTTGCATGTGCTCCGCTTTAAACCCGGGAGAGATCCCAACACGCTCACCAGCGGTGCGTGTCACGAAGCCCACCATGCCATCCGATGGCCATGGCGGTTCCAGAGTGGGGATAGCCCTAAAAACTGTTTTGACCAGGGCTAAGCCCAATTTGTGTGGCGATTGCGATTATCGTGTAGTTGAAGACCACACTTCCCGGACTAAAGTCGAGAGCTTCCCCAAGCAACGGATACAGCAACTCTGGGAATGATCTAATTACGTAAAGCCTCGGCGGGATTGGTGCGGCTGGCACGCCACGCCGGCCAAAAACATGCAATGACGGCGAGGATGGTCAAGCCCGTGGAGGCCGCAGCAAAAGCCAGCGGGTCACGTGGATTGACCTGGTAGAGAAGAGTTTTGATATCGATCCAGTGAGTCAAAGTTGCAGCGGCAATGGAACCGATCACCATGCCTCCTATAGTCACGATCAGACCATTGAACATGACAATGCGGAACAAATGGGGGGCGTTGGCGCCGAGTGCCATTCGCAACCCAAGGTCACGTTTGCTTTGAGAAACAGAATAGGACATCACGCCATAAAGTCCGACGGCCGCCATCAACAAGGCTATTCCACCAAAAATGCTGAGAAGAGCTACTGCGATCTGCTGGGTACCCAGCGCCTCCATGCTGATGTATCTCCGCATCGTGATCACTTCCTGAAGGCCCAGGCCTGAGTCTAAAGCACGGACCTCACGGGTCAAATCCGGCGCGAGAGAGTCCGGAGCACGTAAAGTTCGCATCACGAGACTCATATTGGTCACCGGCTCCTGTTCAACAGGAAGATAGAAGAAATTTCTAGGGGCTTCCGAGAAAGTATAGTATTTGGAGTCTTTGGCAACGCCGACCACCTTCATCCACTTATCCTTCACCTGCATGCGCTTGCCAACAGGGTCCACGCCATACCAATACTTATCTACCAATTTCTGAGTCACTATCACTACGGGATCGGTAGCGGGGGTATCATTGCGGGTAAATTCGCGGCCCGAAAGAATTGGGATTCCCATGGTTTTAAAGAAATCCGGACTGACCAGGTTGTATTCTGCCGTGGGACGTTCTTCGAGCCCGGGATGATAGGTATCAATGGCGATAGGCGCGCTAAAGAAAGTCGGTAGCTGATAGGCCTGATCTTGACCCAGGCAGCCGATTCGATGCCGGGCATACCCTTGACACGATCAATGAGATTCTCCCTGAAGTGCGCGGCACGATCGGGATCGTAACCCACTGCAACCAGATCGAAGTAGGTGGTCACCACATTGTCGGTTGAAAACCCAGGGTCGGCAATGCTCAGGCGATGCAAACTCTTAAACAGCAAAACTCCTCCCACCACCAATATAAAACTAGCCGAAACCTGGCTGGCCGACCATCAGCGAGCGCATCCAGTTTCTTCTGCGCGTTCCTGTAGATGCCGCGGATCTCCGTTTTCAAAGCACCGGCAATATCTATGTTGCTGGTCTGAAAAGCGGGAACCAGCCCGAACATCAAAGTGGCGATGAGACAAACGCCAATGTTGAATGCGACTACGCGCCAATCTATTTCGCCGGAGAAGTTTGACGATATGAGAGAGGCGATCCGGGAAAAAGACCACGAGCAGGTTACGGCAAAGATAAGCAAGCAGAAGTCCAGCGATGGCGCCAATCGGGGAAAGGATCAACCCTTCGGTGAGAAGTTGCCGTAACAAGCGGCCGCGCTTGGAACCGAGGGCGAGACGCACAGTAATTTCGTGCCGGCGAGCCAGAGATCTCACCAATAACAGACTGCTGACATTGGCACAGGCAATCAGCAGCACGAAAAAGGTCACCACCAGCACTATTTCCAGGGTGGGCCCAACTCACCCGCCTGATTGAAAGGGTCCTTCCAAAGCGGGAAGAGCTTGGCGCCACGACCGCGGTTGGTTGCCGGATATTGCAGTTCCAGCTGTCTCGCCACGGACGAAATCTCTTGTTGTGCCTGATCGAGACTCACGCCGGGCTTGAGTCGCGCATAGCCTTCAATCCAGGTCTGGCCGCGGTCTTCGAGCTTGTAGCCGCCAGGATTGAATATTTCCTGCATCGATACAGGAATCCATAACTGGACGCGCCAGCCCACAAACGTGCCATAAAAACCCTCCGGCGCCACTCCGATAATCGTATGAGGCACGCCGTTCAGGAGCTGTTTTTTGCCGATGATTTCGGGATCACCTTTGAATCTTTCTTTCCAGAGCCAATAGCTGATCACGACTACGGGGTGGCCATTGCGGCCATAGTCTTCTTCGGGCCGAAATCCGCGCCCGAGAATTGGATGGATCCCCAAGGCATCGAAATAGTTTGAGGAAACCACGCTGTCAGATACCCACTCAGCGCGGTCGCCGATGTTCAACGTGGTGCCGCCGAGGCGGTCTACGATAAACCAGTCGAAGAGCTTGCACTCACGACGGAAATCCTGCATATCGGGCCACGCGACATCGATATAGCCCCCGCCAATCCCGTTCTTGTCAAATTCACCTGTGGTCATGGTGGAGCCCAAAGCCACCATTCGATCCTGATGAGTCGACTAACGGAAACGGACGAAACATCAATCCTTCCATCCAACTGAACACGGTAGTGTTCGCGCCGATTCCCAGGGTCAGACATAAAACGACCAGAATAGAAAAGGTTGGACTACGGCGAAGCATGCGAAGGCCAAAGCGAAGATCTTGCAGGAAATCCCTGAACATGGGAGACACCTCCAAAGGAATAACAGCGGGGATTAGAACCAAAATTTGTTTTTTGCCGGCGGTAAGTGAATTCCCGTACACATCAACCTGAAATGCTCCAGGTTACGCGCCTTATGAAAGTCACACGATGAGCTCTTCTTTGCTCACGTCCTGATCTGCGCTTTGCTGGGCGTGGCTGGCCCATATTGCAATCTCAACCACTTCAGCCAGACCGGCCAGGGTTGGGGCCTGCATCAATTCCCGAAGCGTAAGCGGAATCTGGTAGTGCTCGGTGATCGATGAGACGAGCTGGCTGGCCAGCAGCAAGTTACCATCGAGTTCAAAGAAATTGTCTTCGCGCCCGACGCGAGGTACGGCCAGAATTTTTTGCCACATTGCAGCCAACTCCGATTCCAATGCTGTTTGTGACGGCAACCAGGGGCGGGCATCATGATGTTCTTCGAGCGCCAGCAAAGCTTCATCATCTATTTTTCCGCTGGTCTTCAGTGGAATCCTGTCCATAACAATCACAGCAGAGGGAACCATGAATTCCGGCAGCCTGCGTTGCAGGAACCGCATGAAATCATCGGCTGGCAGGTCGCGGCCCTGCGGCGCAGCTACATAAGCTACTATGCGTTGAGCGGAGCCGCTTCCACGCACGGCCACCACAGCTTCATGCACGTCAGGATGCTCATGCAATATCGATTCGATTTCACCTAACTTAACCCTGAAACCACGAACCTTAGCAATGTGGGTATCAATCCGGCCGACAAATTCCAGTTCGCCATCCATGGCAAAGCGAACCAGATCACCGGAGCGAAAGAGACGCTCGCCGGGCTGGGCGCTGAACGGGTCAGGAATAAACTTCTCTGCGGTCCAATCGGGCCGATTGAAATATCCACGGGCCAAGCCGTCACCGCCAATGAAAAGCTCTCCGGTGATTCCCGGGGGAAGCGGTTCCAGGTTTTCACTCAATACATACATCCTGGTATTGGCAATGGGACGGCCAATGGGAATCGGAGTAGCAATCTGGTCCGCCCTATAAATCCGATGGCAAGAGGCAAACGTTGTGTTCTCTGTGAGGACGTACCCGTTGATGAGAGCGCCACCTTCCTGATGATTCAAAGCCTTGATGACTCGGGCGGGCGAGAGGACGTTGCCGCCCACGAATAGAAGTCTTGACCAGCTTAAGAATATGCGGAGCATCATCGACCACCTGATGAAACAAGGGAGCAGTAAGCCAAAGCACAGATACGCGGTGCCTGCGGATCACTTTCTCCAGATGTTCCAGCGATGCAGCACTGGAACGAGAGATTACAAGACGCGCGCCGTTCAGTAGAGCGCCCCAGATCTCCCAGGCGGAGACATGGAAGGAAAGAGCCGTATTCTGAAGAAAAGTTTGAACTCCGGACAAATCAGCGGGCCAGTTGTTTTCGACCAACCGAACCACTCCATGATGAGGCACAGCAACAGCCTTAGGTCTTCCGGTTGTGCCCGAGGTATACATGAGACACGCCAGATTTTCGGCTGAGGCATTCACTTCGAGATTGAGGTCCTTTTCCGCTGAAATGTCCTTCCAGAAGCGGTCAAGAGGGATAACCCTGGTCACCGAGGCGGGCAAACGCGCTTGCAGCTTCTCAGTAGTAAGGACAAAAGCATTGCCACTATCCTTGACGAAGAATTCCAAAGGTGGCGCTGGATCTGCCGGATCAAGAGGCACGTATGCCGCGCCTGCCTTCATGATGCCAAGCATGGCGATGTAAGTTTCCAGCGAACACTCCATGTAGAGGCCAACCAGCGTCTCTGGTGCTGCGCCCTGGCGGGCCAGCCAGCGCGCCACCTGATTGGCCCGGCGATTCAGTTCGTCGTAACTCAGGGTCTGCTCATCGGAAACCAAAGCTGTGGCAAACGGATTTGCGCGGACTTGTTCTTCGAAAATCCGGGCAATCGTTGCATTATGCGCATACTCGCGCCGGTTGTTGTTCCAGACTGAGAGCACGGTATGGCGCTGCTCAGGTGATAAGGCGGGGGATGACGCCACGCATGATTCCGGATCTGCCGTGAGACTGGTCAACGCCTGCGCGTACCAGGATGCCATGAACTCGGCAAAGGGCTGACTCACCTGTGTACGGTCGCAACACAATTGCGCAGCTACCCGATTAGTGAACGGATTCACGCTGAACATGGAGACGAGGGTAAAGCTGCTCTCCTCATAGGGCTTGTCCTCAAGCACCTCCAATTCCGCAAACCGCTGGAGTTGGTTATAAATGTGGTAATGAGTGAAATAGAAAACGACTTCAGAAAGGCGCTGGCGCTTCAAGAGCTTCTGGAGTTCTGAGAGTGGATAGCGCCGGAATGGAAGGATTTCCCGTTCTCCGGCAAATGTATCCTTGACCAGATCAGTCCAGCAAGCAGCCCCAACGGTTATGCGGAATGGACTGCTGTTTAGAAACAATCCCAGGACACGATCACCGTCTGATGTTTCAAGCCGTCCGTTGGCAATCACAGAGGTCAGCACGTCACTGTTTCCGGAGATCCATTGCATAACTGCGAGATGCGCAGCGAGCAGTACGGTTTTAACCGGCACTGCCGCTGATAGAGCGAATTTTTGCAGTTGTTCCGATAAAGCCGGCGGTATGGGAACATCCACGCGGAACACACCTCGTTTGTCGACGGGGCCGCTTACCGGATGATGTGGCCGTGGCAACAAAATCGGTTCTGCCCCTTCCAGCTTCTTCAGCCAGAAATCCCGAGCTTCAGGAGACCTGAGGACTTCCCGTTCCAAGGCGATAAACTCCCGGTATCGAGTCTGTGGAGGAGTAAATGGCGGCTCCTCTCCATAGAGCAGGAACATATAGCTTTGCGCGAGTTCCGTCTGCAGAGTTGCGTCACTCCACCCATCGAGAATGGCATGGTGGAAGCAAAGCGTAAACTGGAGGGTCTGATCCGAGCGCCTGTGTATCTGGAACCTGAGGAGCGGGGCCTTGGAGATATCAAATCCGCGCGCCTTATCCTTCTCGACCCATTCATTAATGGCAGTCTCCTGCGCGTCGCGGCTAAGGCAGCGCAGGTCTTCGACCGCGAGCGGCACGCGAACAGAGGAATGGACGAGCTGCAGCGGAATACTATAGTGAGAGAGGTCAAACGAGGTGCGCAGGGCAGGGTGGCGCGAACAAAGACTGACCGATAGCGTGCTCTAGAAGGTCCTGCCGGAAAGGCGCTTTTACGTGGAAGCTCATGACGTCGTGATAGATGGCGGCATCGGGATGAAGCTCGCGATGGTAGAGCATGCCGGTCTGCATCCGGCTCAGGGGGTAAGCATCTTCTACGTCAGCAGGCAACAATGCGCGATCGGAATCAGAAATCAAACTGAAGGGCGTGGTAGCCGGAGACTCAGCAGAGCCAAGTTGCTGCTCGCGCAATGATTCTGCAAGCCGTCGAACCGTGGGATTCTGGAATAACTGGTGCAAGGTAAACTGCACCCCGCGTTCACGCGAAAGCGCGACAGTCTGGATGCTGCGAATCGAATCTCCCCCGAGGGCGAAATAGTCATCATCAATTCCTACGCGCTCAGCTTTCAGTACCTTTGCCCATACACCCGCCAGTATCTGCTCTTCCGGCGTGCGCGGAGCCACAAACTCAGGCAAGCCGGCAGCACGAGAGACTTCCGGATCAGGCAAAGCCGCATGATCAACTTTGCCATTGCGGGTTAGCGGCAGCTTCTCCAGAGGCACAATGACTGCGGGAACCATGTAATCCGGCAGTTTGCCCTGCAGCCAGGAACGCAACTCGTCGGTGTTCATGGTGGAGCGGGCAGGTACAACATAAGCAACAAGTTGCCGGTCTGAATTCTGGAACCTCCTGGCGAGCACAACGGCGCGCGCAACTGATTCGTGCCCGTTCAATACCGATTGAATCTCCCCCAGTTCAATGCGAAAGCCGCGAATCTTGAGCTGCGAGTCACGGCGTCCCAGGAATTCGAGATTGCCGTCAGGCAGGAGCTTTGCCAAGTCGCCGGTGCGGTACAAACGGAGCACCCGCGATGGAGGAAAAAGGATCGGGAATGAACTTTTCGGCCGTAAGGTCGGGTCTGTTGAGATAGCCACGCGCCACGCAGAGGCCGCCAATAAAGAGTTCACCGGGAGTCATCAGGGGCACAGGCTGCAGAAATTCATCGAGGACATAGAGAGTGGCATTGGTGATCGGCCTGCCAATGGGAACAGCACCAGCATGGTCGGCTGTTGCTCCTTCAACAGAAAACACCGAACACCCGACGGTGGCTTCCGTTGGCCCGTATTCGTTAATCATCCGGCATTCGGGAGCGGCGTCATGCCAGTGCTGAATGTCTTCCCAGTGCAAAGCTTCTCCGCCGATGATCAAAGAGTTTGTATGTCCGGCGAGATGGTCTTCAGGAAGCTGCTCGCGCAACAAACGCAAGTGGCTGGGAGTCAGCTTTACGAAGCTGAGATCACGATTGTGACGCAAGGCATTTCCAAGCGACTCAATACCGCCTGCGTCAGCCACCATGGCAGAAGTCTGTCCAATGGCCAGCGGCGCCAGCAAGGAGGTCACAGTCAAGTCAAAGGAAATGGAGGAATGCACCAGAGATCCCTTGCCTTGCGGCGGCAAGTAATTGGCTTTACACCAGGAGATATAGTTGGCCAGGTTGCCGTGAGAAATCATCACTCCCTTGGGCCGGCCGGTCGAACCTGAGGTGTAGATGACGTATGCCAGAGTTTCAGCAAAGATGGCCGAGCGGGGCGGCTCCTGCGTGGGATTGGGCAGCGAGTTGCGCTCAACATCTATATAGAAGATGCTGACCGTGGATAAAAGACCGGCAAACCGCTGGTTGAATTTCTGCTGCGTAATCAAAGTCTGTACGCGAGCATCATGAAGGATGAAATCGAGGCGCTCCCGGGGATATCCAGGATCAAGCGGAAGATAAATCCCGCCTGCCTTCAGCACAGCCAGCACAGAGACAGCGAGATCCAGAGACCTCTCCAGAAAGAGCCCCACCACGACCTCTGATTGCACGCCCTGTGAACGAAGATAATGAGCAAGCTGATTGGATTGTTGATCGAGTTGCTTATACGTCAGATGCCCGGTGTCATCCGAGACAGCAACGGCATCAGGGGTCAACACAGCTTGGCGGGAGAACTGCTCATGAACCCAGGGTTCGGGTAGAGGCTGAGCTTCGCAGTGTCCAGCCGCAGCCATCGCTGACTCATATTCCTGCGTGGAAAGAAAGCTCAATGCATCGTAGTGGGCATTGGGATTCATAGCCATCTCAATCAGGATGCGATGGTAATAGCCGGCAATCACAGCTAATTGTTCGGGACCGATTTCGGTTTGATCACAGGTGAGATAGAACCGCACCTTATCGGTGAATGAGGCGACGGCAAAGTTGGCCAGCAGCGTGATATTTGTTTCTTCGTAGTAATAATCCTCGAGCAATTGGAACTGCTCAAATTTCTCAAGATGGTGATAGATGTGATAGTGGGTGAAGTAGAATCCGGTTTCAGAGAGCTGGTCTCGACCCAGCAGCTTTTGGATTTCCACCATGGGGAAGCGCCGGAACGGAACAGCGGCCGTTTCCAGGGCGAACGCTTCATCCACAAGCTCACGCCATTTCCCACCGGAAAGCTTCATCCGAAATGGAGTGCTATTCAGAAACAGACCAAAGACGCGATCGCCATCGCGGGTTTCAGGCCGGCCCACGGAAGTCAGGAGGGTTGTGACATCGGCATTCCCGCTGAGCATGGCCAAAGCGCGCATGTGCGCCGCCAGAAGAACGTTCTTGATGGGAACCGCCGCGGACAAAGCGAGACTTTTGAGGGCATTGGAAAGCTCGTCTGAAATTTCTACTTCGTAGAAGCCAATTCCGCGCTTCTGTTCTATGGGAGTCGGTTGCCAGCGGGGTACCCGGATGAATTCACTGCCTTCCAGACGTTCCTGCCAGAACCGGCGGTGTTCCTGGGAAGCAATGGCCTGCTGCTCCAGCAAAACGAAATCGCGGAATTGGGTTTGCAGCGGAGGCTGCTCGAAAGTCTCTCCCCGCAATGCATAGAGATAATGGTTGGCAATTTCGGTAAGCATGCTGGCATCGCTCCAGCCATCGAGAACTGCGTGATGGAAAGGAGAGCGAAAACTGAAATGTTTCTGCGGAGCGCTTGTGGACATGAAAGCGAACCAGCGGATATCGAGTAACGTCAAACGGGCGGCGCTTGTCACCCTCTATCCATTCTGCCAGCGCTGCTTTTTGGGCCGCGTCATCGAGGTGAGTCAAATCAGACACCGTCAACGGGGCTGGAACTTCGCGATGAACGATCTGTAAAGGCTGGCTGTAACTCACCAGATCGAAGGACGTGCGCAGGGCCGGGTGGCTGGCGAAGACCCGCCCTATCGATTCCCTGAGGAGTTCCTCGCGCAAAGGCATGCGCAAATGGAAGGTGCCAATATCGTGATACACAGCCGACTCTGGATGCAACTCACGATGGAAGACCATTCCCGCCTGGAGACGGGTAAGCGGATAAGCAGCTTCAGCATCTTCGGGAAGCAGGCGCTGGTCTTCAGGGGTAATCAAAGAAAAGACCCCGGCTTTTACTTCATGGGCGAGTTTCAGATTTTCGAGGTTCTGAGCAAGAGCGCGTACTGTCTGGTGGCGAAAGAGATCACCCACAGTAAATTTCATGCCCCGTTCCGCCGCGCGCGTAATGATTTGCAGGCTGCGGATGGAATCACCGCCTAGCGTGAAATAATTGTCATCAATGCCGACACGCTCCAGCGAAAGAACCTGGCTCCAGATTCCGCACAGAATTTGTTCTTCCAGGGTACGTGGCTCGGTGTATTTTCCGGTCTCCTGCCGCCTCATCAGGCGAAGGCAGGGCCTTGCGATCAACTTTGCCATTGGCTGTGAGTGGAAGCTCTTTCAGCCAGACATATGCAGCCGGAACCATGTATTCAGGGAGGTATCTGGAAAGATGTTCCCGAAGTTCGCTCACGAGAATGGTTTTCTTTTCGTCGCCACGGCGGCAACCAGATAAGCGATTAGCTGAGCACCCCGGTTCGTGTTGCGGGCAATCACACATGCCTGGCCCACTGCCAGGGATTTTTCCCAGTTCCGATTCAACTTCACCTAATTCCACACGATAACCGCGAATCTTCACCTGGTGATCGATGCGGCCGAGGCAGTCAATATTTCCATCCGGGAGATAACGTCCCAGGTCGCCAGTGCGATAGATGCGCGCTCCCGGAACAGAGCTGCAAAGGTGGGGCAAGAAGCGCTCGGCGGTGAGTTCGGGCCGATTCAAATAGCCGCGAGCCAACCCCTCTCCTGCTATGTAAATCTCGCCAGTAACACCAATCGGCACGGGATGGAGATCGCGGTCGAGGATATACATCTGGGTATTCGCGATAGGCTTGCCGATTGGAACCGCATCGCTCTCCGGTAAAGCGCCAGTCATCTGATACACGCAGCAGCCGACCACGGTTTCCGTGGGGCCATATTCGTTGATCAATACGGTTTGGGGCGCATGTTGTTGCCAGAAGGCGATATCGCCGGGGCGAAGCGCTTCACCGCCAAGAATCAGGTGACGAGCCCTGCCAGCCGCTTCAGCAGGTGACAGTTGCGTGCCCAGGATATGCGCATGGGCAGGTGTAACTTTCAATAAACTGAAATCATGCGTTCGCAGGCAGTTGGATAGGCCCTCCATGCTGGTGAGCACAATCTTCTTTCCGGCCATAAGCGGCCCAAAGACACTGGTGACGGTAAGATCAAACCCAATGGAGGAATGCAGGGGTGCTCCTGTTCCCTGTTCCACACTGTAAGCTTTGATTGCCCACTGAATGTAATTCGAGAGACCGCGATGCGTGATCATGCTCGCTTTGGGCGCGCCGGTTGATCCGGAGGTGTAGATTAGGTAGGCAAGATTCTCGGGAGACAAGATTTGGGCGATCCTCACCGGAAACATGGTCCTTCGCTGCGTGAGATTGCCAATCAGGTTTCACCAGCAGCAGTTCAGGACGGCGCACAGGCAACGATGGAACAAGAGATTCTTTCGTGAGCAAAAGACGGGCGTGGCTGTCTTCCAGCATGTACGCCATGCGTTCCTGCGGCAGAGTGGGGTCCATTGGCAAATAAGCGGCTCCCGAACGCAATACTCCCAGAATCGCCACAATCAATTCCGGAGAATGCTCCATCAGAACTGCCACTATGGATTCTGGACCGATACCCAGATCGCGCAGCTGATGCGCCAGACCGTCAGCTTCCGTGAGCATTTTTCTGTAAGTGACTGCAACACTTTCGCCCTCAATTGCAATCTCATTCGGCTGATTCTGCGCAACTTGGACAATAACATCGTGAACAAAGGTAATATCGGTCAGAGACTTTTGCGGGCTGTTGATCTGCTCCAGCCATCTCATGAACTTTGGTTCATTGAGTAGCGATATTTCTGCTACAGCCATGTCTGGAAGTTGTGACGCTACTTCAATCAAAATGCGGTAGCTTTCACTGATCCTCTCGACGTAGGAAGAGTCATATACGTCCGGATCAAAACGGATAACCACCGCCAAACTTTTGTCATCCTGCGTACAGGAAAGAACCAAATCAGGCAGATCTACTTCAGAGATCACGCCAGCAAGCCTGAAGGTGAGTTTGCCAATGGTTTGGGCGGGTGGAAGCGTATAGCTTTCAAATACAACTGGCAGGAGCTTGTTCTGAAGATCTATCGCCGGGAAAGCCTTCCTGGTATTGGTAAACATCTTTCCTCTGGATTGTGCTTTGCTTCAGAACATCCCTAAAGCTCAAGTTGCCGGCCATTGGACAAACTATGGGCAGAAATCTGGCTGTGAGTCCCGGCATGCCATCCAACTCTTCATATTTCCGACCATCTACCAGTGCAGCCGAGAACTACCGGTGATTGACTGGTGAACCGGTACAGAAGAACCTGCCAGGCAGCGAACAGGAAGTCAGGAATTGTTGATTCAAGAAGTCTGCGCGACCTGATCCAACAAACCCTGCAGTTCACGCGACAATGGAATTGCAACGCTTGAAGCAGGATTGGAGGCAGAATCTCTTTTACGTTTCAGGGGAAAGTCCGTGGCCGACAGTTCTCCGCGTTGCTGCCAGCAGGAGCGGCTTTCCGCAATGTCGTCACCGGCCAGCAGTTCGCTGTACCACTCGGAGAATTGAGCATACTGAATGGTTTCCGTCTTGTCTCTGCCCCACTCGACCGGTAAAACCGGCAAAGCTCCTGAAAGATGATCTGGGCGGTCTCACCATCGGCGAGTAGAACCGGCAGGCTGAAGGCCAGAATGTGGCGCTTTTTATTGACCTTATATAAGGTGACGAATACCTGGTTGCCACTCAGCAGAACTCTTGCCGGACTCCATCTCTGAAAACAGTTCGGGAGTGAATGGACCATCGCCGTTCAGTTTCGTATCAGCAAAGCGCAAGCTGCTGCCATGCGGTTGTACAACCTGCAAGGGGTCCTTGATGCCGGGGAGATACTCAAAGGAGGTGCGCAGAATCTGGTGGCGCTCTTCCACCTGATGCCACGCAGCTTCAAGACAGGCGCGATCCAATGGACCCCGCATGATGATTGCAAAACGCGTGCGCAGGTTTCGGTGTGTTTCCTGCTGCAACCGCCAGATGCGGTTCTGCTGGGAAGAGAGAGCTACGCCTTCCAGAGCCGGAACGGCAATATTTGACATAGGATTACTCCTGCAATGCTTGATTAGTTATGTTTGTTGTGGGGAGTCGCCATCCCGACCAGAATCTTGCGAGGGCCCACGTAGGGCGTTCGCGCGTGAGCGGCAAGCATGTTATCCAAAGCCAGCACATCTCCCGGCTGCCACGGAAACTTGATCGTCTCTGCCTGGTAGGCTTCACGAATTGCATCCAGGGCTGCATCTTCGATGGGAGAGCCATCACCGTAATAAGTCTGATTGGGCAGATCTTCATCTGCGAACTGCGCGCGCAAGGCATCGCGTACAGCCGGTTCCAAAGTGGAAACGTGGAAGAAAGCCGCATGGTTAAACCATACCCGTTCGCCGGTCTGAGGATGGGTAGCCACAGCCGGAGCAACGCGCCGGGTGCGCAGCCGGTTGGAGTCGCGCCATTCGAACTGATAGCCGGCATTCTGGCAATACTGTTCTACCTTGGCGCGGTCTTCCGTCTGGAAAACCGTCTTCCAGGAAAGCCCGATGTCATCAGAGAAGTTGCGGACATACATGACGCCCTTTTGCTCGAACCGCTCCCGCACGTCAGCCGGAATACGCTGGTAGACACGGCGGACGTCGCAGATGGGAGTTTCGCCACCCTGCTGGGCCGCAGTCACACAACAGAAAAAAATTTTCAGCGGCCAGGTGCCAGCATAGGAATTCTCGTTGTGCAGAAAGATGTGTTGGTCAGGCGGATGTTCGGTGGATGTATAGATATTTCCGGCGACGGCGCTGCGAGGGGATGATCGTTCACGGTATTCCAGCGCCTCGCCGGAAACAACACTGATGAACTCTTCGAAAGTGGCAGGAGACTGGAGTCCGAATCCGCGGAAAAGAATGCCGCCACGTTCCAACAGGTTCCGCTCGATGAAACCCCGGCTCTCGCGAGCCCAGGCCAACAAGATCAACTCCGGGCGCAGAAGGCTCAAGAACCATGGGAAATCTTTGTCCAGGTGACAATGAGGACTCGCGCACGAGCGATTGCCCTGCCATAACCTTGCGCGGTTGAATGGCGCCTAGTTTTCCCAGTGAAGGTTTGTTGGCTGAGCTTGTCATGGTTTTCCTCCTTTGAGCTGCTTCATGGCACTGAGGCCCGAAAATCTTTTCATACCAGGGCTTTTCTGGATTTTTGAATCAGTTTTTCCCGCAGAGTGTGGTGGCGTTTCTGCTCGTCCTTTTCCCGGATACTATGATCAGTTTGCTGCACGACCGCTACCATCTTCATGCAGCCGCAGTTCCGGATTCAATACGATGCTTTCCAGCAGCGCGCGGTAACACTCCGCCATCCGCGCACGGTGGATTCACGAAAGATCTCAGAGCTGTATTCCCAGAGCATACGCAAAGCTTTGTCCTGCTGAAGGACATTAATCAGCAAATCGAATTTCGCGGCGCCACTGTCCTAGTTCGAGTTCCGTCAGGCGAAGGTTCGTCCATTTCGAGTTTGGGATGGGGAGCATTCTGAAGTACAAACTTCACCTGAAACAGAGGCGTGCGATTCCTCTCACGCGGTGGGTTGATTGCTTCCACCACGCGGTCGAAGGGAACGTCCTGATGAAGGTAAGCTTCCATGGCAACCGTCCGCACCCTGGCCAGCAACTCGGTAAATTTGGGATCACCGGACAAGTTTGCGCGCAGGGCAGCCTGGTTGACGAAAAATCCGATCATCTTCTCAGTTTCGATGGAACTGCGATTGGCCAAATCCGTTCCAACAATCAGGTCTTCGTGCCGGTCCGGGCATGGAGCAGAACATAGAACGCGCTCAGCAGAGTCATGAAAAGGGTGCAACCTTCATGATTTCCCAGTGAGCGAAGCGGCTGCACGAGTTCCGACGGCAATGAAATCGCGACGAGGCTGCCGTCTCCACGCGGCGACTCAGGGCGAGGAAAGTCCAGCGGCAGATTTAATACCGGAAGCGGCCCTTTGAGCTGACTGCACCAGTAGGCGACTTGCTGCTCCAACAATGGTCCCTGGAGCCAGCCGCTGCTGCCAGACGGCGAAATCGGCATACTGCACCTTCAACTCCGGCAGGGGGAGGGCTGGCCAGACACAAAGGCTTCATACAACGGAACGATTTCCGCTATGAAAAGCCCCATGGACCAGCCATCAGAAATAATGTGGTGCAGGCTGGCGAGAGGACGTGTTCTTCCTCAGCCATGCGAACCAGGTAAATTCGCATGAGCGGACCGGTTTCCAGATTGAAGGGACGGCGTAGCCTCACCTGAATGAATCGCTTCAATTCCGCTTCTCTCTCCTGCAAAGCAGATGAAGAAAGATCAACTAACGGAATCTCAATCTCAAGCGACGCAGAGATGCGCTGGACTGGTTCCCCATCCACAAAGTGAAAAGTCGTGCGGAGGCTTTCATGGCGACGAATGATTTCATTGAGGGTACGCTTCAATGTCACACGATCCAGTGATCCCTTGATCCGGACCGCAGCAGGCATGTGGTAAACGGTGGGCTCGAGATGCTCGATAAACCAAAGCCGCCGTTGTGCAAATGAGAGTGGAAGCGCCTGATCACGCGGGACAGCTTCCATGGGAGGACGGGAGAGGCCTGTTCCTCCTGCGCAATGCCTCTTCCACTTTGACGGCAAAGGTCCTCAACGTAGGAGCTTCCTCGACGAGGACTCGAAATGGAAGATCAATTTTTAGTCTGGCGCGCACGTACAGCATCAATTGTGTGGCGAGCAGAGAATCACCGCCGCAAAGAAAGAAATTATCATCTGGATCGATCTGTTCCTTTCCGAGCACCTGACTCCACATGCTCCCAAGCAACTCCTCCATGGGAGAAAGACGCACGGCCCCGGCTGTTTCCCGGGCAATGGCAGACTGTTCCGGTTCCGGCTCAACAGGAACCGGCTGTGCCGCCGCTGCTTCAGAAACATCACCTGCCTGATGCTCCAGAATTGCGGGTTCGGGGGGCGAAGAAGAGAGTCTCAACGCTCGTGGCTCGCATTGGGTTGTTCGGCCATCGCCTGGAAAACACGCTCGTAGCAGCCGGCAATCTGCCGCACCCGCTCCATCGAGATCAGCGAACTATTGAAGTTTAGATCAAACTGCATCTCTCCTGTAAAGGGGTTGCGATTGAATTCGGCGCGTAGTGTGTAATGCGATCTTTCAATACCCCATGATCCCAAGACTTCCATATCAGGAAGCGATGAAAGACTCTGGAATACATGGAAATGCATATAGTTGAATACGGTGTCAAACAACTGCTGGCGACCCAGGACTTTCCGCAACTCAACCAGAGGATAACGCCGGTGTGGCAGGAGGTCGCGTTCCGCCTCAAAGGCCAGACGCACGAGATCCAGCCAGGAACCATCTGGCAATTTCACCCGGAGCGGGAGAATCATGTTGTGCATTCCCAAAACCCGGTCTCCATCCAACTTCTCCAGCCTTCCATTGGTCTGAAAACCAACAATCAAATCTTGTTGCTTAATAAGAGACTGAGTACCTTGATATGTGCGGCCAGAAGAACATGTTTGGGTGCAGCGCCGGCCATGGGCGCAAGGGAGTCCAGGCGACACAACAATTCGGCCGGCAGCCTGACATCCAGCGTGCGAATCTGGTTCCCGTCCGCGCCTGTTGAATTTGCAGAGCTCGACACGGATCGGGCCACGCATCCATGCAGGGCCTTTTCCCAATAGGCGGAGGCTTCCTGGGAAAGCATGGCGGCGCGTTCAAGAGCAATAAAGTCGCGATATTGCATCGAGGGGCGCCGGGAGCGCAGCGCTTGAAGGATCCTTCAGTAGCGACGAATACCTGTTCAACAGTTCCGCAATAAAGGATGCCTCGCTCCATCCATCGAGCAGGATGTTGTTATAGCTGGAAACAATTTGAAAAATGTCATCCTCAAGCTGATGCACGATCAAACGGACCAGGCTGTTGTTCTGCAAACGAAGAATACAACGCTTTTCTGTTTCCGTCCATTCCTGAATCGATTTTTGCTGGGCGGCAGCAGATAAGTTACCGCCAATCAAATCTTTCCACATAGGGCGCGGCATGCCTGTGCACAATTTGCAGAGGCTCGCTGAAGCCCTGCAAATGAAACGACGTCCGCAGGATTGGATGGCGGTCCACAGTTTCCTGTACCGCCTGCGTGAACAGATCAAAATCCAGCGGACACCGTACCTGATAGAAAAAAATCTCGTGATATAGCCTGAGTTGAGATCATAGAGCACGTGGTACAGCAGCCCTGTTGCACTTTGGATAGCGGATAAGCGTCCTCGGCATCTTCAGGCATGCGTTTGCGGTCTGCATCTGACAATAGCGCAAATGGCTCCAGCGCAAGCTGCTGTTCCGGTTGGCGCATTCCGTTGCAGCGTGCTGCGCCAGTTCACGGATGGTCTGAAAGCGCATCATGTCCTGAACCGTGAACTCAAGTCCGCGCTGCAAGGCCCGCGCGCGCACCTGCAGGCTGCGGATAGAATCACCGCCCAGCTCAAAGAAATTGTCATCAACTCCAATTTCAGGAATCGCCGAGAACCTCTGACCAGATTTCAGCCAGCAGAGCTTCCGTAGGGGTGGCGGAGGCAGCGTATTCTTTCCCGGAACCTCGAACAGCGCACATTGGGTTCAGGAAGGGCGTGCCTGTCTAACTTGCCGTTCGGAGACAGAGGCAGCGCATCCAGAAACACAAAATCCGCCGGGACCATATATTCGGGCAAGCTCTCACGCAGGAAGGCACGCAACTCGTGAACTAGCGGGTACGCGGATTTGAGCAGACAAGATATCCCACCAGACGAATCTCAGATGACGACTGCCGGACGGTTTCCTTTGCAGCTTCCGCTTTCAGAAAACTACGGTATTCGGATGCAGTCTCCCGGTGTGGCTCATTCGAGACCTGATAGTTTTGCGGAGGCCTCGCGACGATCGCAGCCTCCCGCGTGATTACGACTGCCTGTGATACCGCCGGATGTCGCGCCAATGTCGCTTCGATTTCTCCCAGTTCGATGCGGAACCCGCGCATCTTGACCTGATTATCCAGCCGTCCAAAAAACTCAATCTTCTCCGTCTCGCACGCAGCCGGGCCAAGTCGCCGGTACGATAGAGACGCGCTCCGGGTTTCCTGCTGAACGGGTCGGGAATGAATTTTTCCGCTGTCAACTCCGGCCGGCGCCAATACCCCCGCGCCACGCCCTCTCCCCCAATGACCAATTCACCAGGAACCCCGGCGGGCAATGGCTGCTGATAGCTGTCAAAGATATATATCTGAGTGTTCGCAATCGGGCGGCCGATCACGGTGCCGGCTACGACGGCGGCTGGGACGACTTCATGCACAGCAGACCAGATGGTAGTTTCTGTAGGACCATATAGATTCCATACAGAACACCCGTTCGCACGCAACTCTTTGGCCAGTTCCGGCGGGAGGATATCACCACCGCACAAGGCGCGTATAGTCAGCGGACGGTGACTATTCGCCGTAAGCAGCAACTGCCATCTTCCCGGTGTTGCCTGCATCACTGTCGCTCGCGATTTTTTCAGCAGCTCAAGAAGTTGGTAGCCATCCATGCCCGTCTTTGCAGAGGCCAGCAAAACTTTTGCTCCGCAGATAAGAGGCAGGTATAACTCCAGGCCAAAGATGTCGAAGGAGACGGTAGTCACAGAAAGTAAAACATCAGTCTGTTGGAGACCAGGTGACACCTTCATGGAGGCAAGGAAGTTCACCACGGCGCGATGCGTGATCTGTACACCCTTGGGCAGACCGGTTGAGCCCGATGTATACATCAGGTAGGCCAGATTTTCTGAATTGCACGTTGAGCCGGTCTTCGCAGGACTTTCTGCCGCAATCTGTTCCCAGTCCCTGTCCAGGCACAGCAGATGACAGGAGCAGTTTTCAAACTGTGACTGCAATGCTGATTGTGTGAGCACAACGCGAACGCTTGCATCTTCCAACATGAAACGCAGGCGGGCCTGAGGAAATCCCGGATCCAGAGGCAGATACGCTCCCCCTGATTTCAGTACCGCGAGCAAGGCAACGGCGAGTTCCAGGGAACGATCCAGGCAGACCGCAACCACCGACTCCGGAGCTGTCCCGAACTTCTGCAAATGACGCGCCAGTTGATTGGCTCTTGCCTCCAGTTCGGCATAGGTCAGGGTACCGGTTTCATCTTCCACTGCCACGGCGTGCGGCGTGCGGGAGACCTGAAACTCGAACAATTCGTGAACCAGGGCCTTTTCCGGATAGCTACTCTCCGTTTCGTTGCAGGCGGCCAGCTCTCGCAGATCCTGTGGGCTCAGGAGCGGAAGCGAGTGCACCTTCTGGCCGGGACTTTGTGTCATGCCGTGGAGCAGAGTGCAAAGATGATCTGCCATACGGGTGATGGTCTGCGGCTCGAACAGATCGCCGTTGTATTGAAAGCGGAAAACGATTTCGTCTTGTGCCTCACATGCCTGCACAGCGATATCAAATTGCGAGGACTCTTCCCCGAGCGAAACTGATTCAAGTCTCAGTGCTTTTGTTTCGAATACTGCCCCGGATTCAGCCAGCGCGAACTGCCCCAGGGACATCCCTGCGATCTCACCCTGGAACGCGAAAAACGACTGAAACAGTGGAGGCCGGCTGGGATCACGCTGCGGTTGAAGCTTTTCGACCAATAGTGAAAATGGAAAATCCTGGTGCGCCAATGCGCCCAGAGCTTTTCCGCGCACCTGGGCCAAAAGGGTCTCAAACATCGGATCGCCGTCAAAACTGGATCGAATTGCCACAGGATTGACGAAATAGCCAGCGACAGAACGAAACGCAGCATGAGTGCGTCCTGCAGACGGCGATCCGATGATCACCTCCGGTTGACCGGAATAGCGATGCAACAGCACGGCCCATGCCGCCAATAACACGCTATATAATGTTGCGCCATTTCTGGCGGCCAAGCTCCGCAACCGTCGCCTCAAGCCGTCATCCAGCCGAAACTGGCAGGCAGCGCCGCGAAAAGTTTGCACCGCCGGGCGTGGATGATCCACAGGTAAATTGAGCACCGGCAATTCTCCGGCCAGTTCTTCGCGCCAATAGGTCCAGTGCCGCTCGCCTTCCACGCCAGCCAGCAGATCAGCCTGCCACTGGACATAATCACCATACTCAAACTCGGGCCAAGGCAGCGAGGCAAAGCTATTGGCGACTTCCGATTCGTACAGGGCCGCCAATTCCTGAATCAGGAGCGAGAGCGACCAGAAATCAGAAATGATGTGGTGTATGGCAAATAGCAGATAGTTTTCCGACTTCGATTTGCGAAACAAAATGCACCGTACAGGCGGAGCAGCCTCCAGATCAAATGGCGCACGCGCCTCGCGAGCCATCTGTTTCAGAAGTTGCTCCTGTGGCTCACTGCACGAACGCTCTTCCAGGATGGGTCCATCGTCGGCTGACAAAAGTTCCTGCACCGGATTTCCGTTTTCCGGTTTGAACGTAGTCCTTAATGCGGGATGCCTCTGGACTAAAAGCCGGAATGAGCGCGCGAGGGCCTGCGCGTCCAGCGGTGATGTAATCCGCAGCGCCTGGTAAATGTGATACGCCGAATTCCGAGGGTCCAACTGATAGAGGAAGAACAGCGCGCGTTGTCCATGCGAAAGTGGGAACCTGACAGCGTTATGCCGCCGGGGCATTACAGTCACGGTAGCACCGGTCGCGGACAGCTCTTCCTGCCAGCACAAAGCCGCCGCCAGTTCTGCAATGCTGAGCCCTGAAATCAGGTCAGCAAAGGGCAGGAAAATGCCCGTTTTCTTCTCAATCTCATGCGCCAGTTCCACGGCGGCAAGAGAATCCAGTCCATAACGAGACGGAGGTTGGTCCGCCTCGATCATCTCGGAAGAGATGCGCAGCCGTCGCGCGAGTTCGAGAATCAGCCACGTTTGCCAATCATCAGCCTGAAATCCGCGGTCTTCTGTGATCTGTGAAACTGCTGGGGTGAAAGTCGCCCGCCATTCGCCGACAATTTTCAACTCACCTGCAAGAAAAGCTTTGCGGCAGAGGAAGCGTTGAATTTTTCCGCTCGTCGTCCTGGAAATCTCTCCGGGACGCGTGAGCGCAACCGCATAAAGCTGAAGCTCATGCTCCTGGGCAATGGCCTGGCGAACTGCCGCAATCACTGCACCAGTTTCAGCCTGAATCCGGGGATGAATCTCGTGCACCAGCACCAACCGCTCTTCCCCTTCGGCTTCTACCGAGAATGCTGCGCCAAGACAGGCTCGCAATGCAGGATGGGCTTTTTCCGCCGTTGCTTCCAGATCCTGCGGATAGTGATTGCGGCCACGAATAATAATAAGGTCCTTGCGCCGACCAGTGATGAAAAGCTCTCCCTCCAGCAGAAAACCCAGATCGCCGGTGCGGAGGAACGGCCCTTCGCCGGTATCAGCAAGTACCGCTGCAAAGGTCTCTGCCGTCTCTTGCCTACGATTCCAGTAACCATTGGCGACAGTCGCCCCGGACAGCCAGATTTCCCCCACGGCGCCAGCTTCGCAGCGAGTCAATCGTTCGGGATCGACAATGCAAATTTCATGCCCGGCTCCCGCGCCTCCACATCCCACCAGGGCGCGGCTGCCGGGTTCTTGTGAGGAAGCTAGTACGACTTGGTTCCTTTCCAAAGCCTCCGCTTTTACACTTTGGATGACCGGCCCGTTAGAGGTAGTTCCGCCGGTTACGAAGAGCGTTGCCTCTGCCAATCCGTAACATGGAACAAAAGCACTGGCGCGAAATCCGCAACCATGAAACTCGGCGGCGAAGCGCTCCAGGGTCTCCGCCCGGACCGGCTCCGCTCCGCTGAATGCCACCCGCCAATTTGAGAGATCCAGATTTACTTTTAATTCCGCAGTGATCCGGTTACAGCAAAGCTCGTAAGCAAAGTTCGGGGCGCCGCTGGTAGTGGCTCCATAACGGGAAATGGCCGCAAGCCAGCGTGAAGGATTCTGCAGAAACGAAGTTGGCGGCATCAGGATGGATTCCGCTCCGCAATAAAGTGGCTGCAAGACATTTCCAATCAATCCCATGTCGTGGTAGACGGGCAGCCATCCCACCACGATGTCATGCTGAGTTTGGCCGAACGCTTTTTGAATCAGCTCCTCATTGTGCATGAGGTTTGCGTGAGTGACCTGCACCCCTTTAGGAATTGAGGTAGAGCCGGAAGTGTACTGAAGCAGCGCCAGCATGGCAGGATCAAGGCTGACTGGCTCCCATTTCCGGGCCGCATCCGGTGAAGCAGAATCGGTTGTAACTACGGCAAGCTCCTGGAATGCCTGCTTGTTCACCAGGCGATGCAGCGCTTTTGTTCTGACTTCCGCGGTAGTAAACGCCAGTGCCGGAGCGGCATCTTGAATGATGCCGATCAGGCGATCTGCGCCACGGTTGGGCCGTGGTGGATATGCCGGGACCGCAATGCGTCCGCTGTAAAAACAAGCGCAAAGAGCGGCGATAAAATCCAGCCCCGGAGGATAAAGCAGCAATACCCTGTCGCCAATGGCGGAATGCTTTTCCAGCAGGACAGCTATGCTGCGCGCAGCCAAATCCAGTTCACGGTAAGTGAGGGTTCGCTCTTCGGATTCTCCGTCCTTTAAAAACCGATAAGCAATCTTCTGTGGCTGCCGTTCCGCATGCAGCCGCAGGCAATCCGCCAGAGTAGCTTTCACGCCTGGATGAGCTGTGGGATGATTATGAATTAGGGCCATGGGGTGAATTGAAGGGAAACTTAAACGTGGGCCGCTGCCCGGTGGACCAATTCCTGCAGTTCACGAATTTTTACTTTGTTGGTAGAAGTTCTGGGAATTCGGGCACTGAAGATCACTACATCAGGGATCCTCAAGCTGCCCAGTTTCTGGCCTATGTAGTTCATGACTTCATGGGTTGCCAGTTGTATGCCCTCGCGGGGCACCACAAAGGCCGCAATCTTTTCCGTTCCATCCTCGTCAAAACGGATGGTGGCGCTATCGGCGATGGCATTCATTTCCTTCAGGCACATGTCGACGTCTTCTAGATAAATCTTCTCGCCGCCGCGAATGATCATGTTCTTTTTTCTGCCGGTGATGAAGATGTAACCATCTTCATCGCGGTATCCGAGGTCACCGGTTTTGAGCCACTTATTCTCCGGGCCGCCAAAACAATCCGCAGTGCCCTTGAAATACCCCTGCTGCATCACACTTTCGCCAGCCATGAGAAGTTCTCCAATTTCATGCGGCGCAGCTTCTTGGCCCTCTGGGAGAGTCACCCTCACGGCGACTGCAGCGGGAATCCCGGCGGACCTTGCCCTGATCCCTCCAGGAGGAGAGATGGTGGCAAAGCAGGTGGTCTCCGTGAGTCCGTAAGCCGGAATGATAGGGAAATGATATTTCTGGAAGAATTCTCCGGCTGTGCTCTCACTCAGGGGAGCAGCTCCGGAAATGCAGTACTTCATGTGCTTTCCTGCTAGGTTGCAATTCAGCCGGATGAACATATCGAATATCAGCGGAACGGCACTGAAAGAGTTGATGGGATATTGATGAATGGCGGCTTCGATGAAAGAGAGCTTTGAAATATCGAAAGTATCCAGCACTACGGTAGTTCCTCCCGCCAGGGCCATAGTCGAGAGATCACTGATCACGGCAAACATATGGAAAAAAGGCAAAATACAAATCTTGGCGTGAGTATGGTCCATTGAGAAAAACCGAATTGCCGTAAGCGTATTGTGAACGATGTTCCGATGGCTCAGGAGAACTCCTTTCGGCTGGCTGGTTGTGCCTGAGGTATAGATAAGAATGGCGGGATCGTCTTCCTTGTCGAGCCCAATGAGAAACTCCTGGCCATGACGTTGGCGATAGGCATCGATATCAATGCACTTCCCGGCGAATCCGGGGATATCCATAGGATGGTCCACGCAGACCAGCGAAGAACCTGAATGGAGCAGCAGGTTCTGCAGTTCGACAGGCGTCACTTGAGGGTTCAGTGGCTTAGCGACTGCGCCAAAGGTCATCACTCCATAGAGCATGACCACAAGGTCAATCGAGTTTCCCGCAATCAACGTAACCACATCTCCGGCTGAGACGTCGTGTTCCTGCAGAAGGCGATGCACCCCGCCTAAAGCAAAGCCGAACTCAGCAAAGGTGAGCGTCTCGCCTGTAGCAGGCTCTATGAGAAACACCTTGTGTTTATGTGTGCGCAGCGACGGGACGAGAGAGTGACTTAACGTCTTCATAGAATTCAAAATAATTTCTGTTCAGGTTGGAAATAAATGTTCCGGGGCGTACCCACTCCAGATCGTGTGGCCAACTCTGAACCTGCAAAGATTGAGTTTGACCAAGGTCGTGCCACAAACGAGCGGAGAATCCTGGCATGATAGGCGCCGCCAGCAAAGCAAGCGTCTTGGCTGCCAGCAACTCGAGTGCTATGGCGGTGTTGCGCGTCGAGCGGCGGTCGAGAACGCGTTTCCAATGGCTTTCGCTGTGACTGAAGAAGCGCGCCTCACGTGCCAGCTCCAGCATCAGGCGGGTGATCCGCTGCGTGGAAAATTCCCTGGCGCTGTAGCTGGTTTCAGCCTTCCTGAAAATGTCATTCAGCCGGTCATAGAAACAGTGCATTCTCTCAGTCCACACACCCGGCGAAGGTGTGGTCCCGCTGCATTCCTCCGAAACTACACTTCCCAAGTGGCGCAACCACCCTTGCACGCCTTCCAGCAGTTCCTTTTTTACGGTTCGCTCATATTCGGCAAACACGAAGCTGGTCTGTTCGGTTTCCGGCCCGCTATAGGCCAGATAGAAACGCACGAGGTCTACATTGTGATCGCGCAGCAGTTCTCTCCCCCATATGGCATGGTTGCGGCTGGTGGAAAACTTCAGATCGTCCAGGCGGTAAAACTCATTCGCGAGAAGTACCTGGGGAAGGCGAATCTGCGGCTCCACGGCTTGAAAAACGGCCGAAAAGAACAATGAGTAGAAAAAAGTATTGTCGAAGCCGAAGAATTGTACGATCTCAACATCTGTGCCCGTCCAAAACCGCTCGTAGCCACGGGGCTCACCAATGGATTCGGCCAGGGCCTGAGTTGCTGCAAAGTGCCAAAGCGCTAGTTCGAACCAGACCCATATCTTCTGGCCATTTAATCCCGGAGCAGCAATGCCCCAGCTGGCCGGATGAGTGACACCCATATCAGGCAGGCCATTTTTAAGCATCTGTTCGCCCAGAGCTCTTATGCTGGAACTCATGATAGCCGTATCGAAGTATTCCTGGAGTTGCTTCTCGTAAGGAGCAAGAGGCATGAAAAAGCGCGTGAGTTTGTTGATGCCAGGTCTTGCGCCACAGATATTGCAAGCCGGGTGCCGCAATTCAGATGCCTCATGCGGCTGCCCGCATGCTTCACAGGAATTGCCTCCTGAAGGGGCGTCACAATGAGGACAAATTCCACGGACATACGCCCCAAAGAGATACATCTGGCATGCGTCGCAAAAGAGGGACGGCTCTTCTCTCTCCACGATTTTGCCGTCACGCTGCAGTTGGTAAAAAACTTTTTCCATAAACGACTTGTAATGAGGAAGGCGGGTGGGACGAACCATGAAATCTATTTGCATGTGGGCAGCCGCAAGCGTCTGCTCAATTTCCGCCGCGAATTTGTCCGCAGTTTCCTGTGGGCCTAGCCAAATCTGCCTTCCCTTGAAAGCCACGTAGCTCTGATGTTCATCGACACCGCATATGTAATAAGTCTCATTACCCTGCATCCGGGAGTGACGAGCATAGATATCTGCCCGCAGGTAAGGACCTGAAAGATGACCAACGTGCAGGTCGCCATTAGGAGTGGGTGGAGGTGCAAATACCAATACTTTCTTCATAAGGATTTGTTGTTTGTGTTCCAGAGATGCCGGACAACTCGAGCGCTTCCATGGCAATTGCAGGCGCTAAACGTACTCCTGAACCCGAGCAGGCGCCGGCAATTACCAGACTATGAGAGGTTGGAATTCGGGCCACAAAGGGCGTCCGATCCTGGCTGTAGGCATCACAGAACACCCGTCCACCAGAACAGTGCTCTACAAGAGAGGGGCAGTAACGATCCAGGATGGATAGAGCGAGCGAGCGATCCTCCGGATCGATTTTCAAACTGGAGATTTCCGCTGGGCAATCCCATTCCTGGGCGGTGAAACTCAGGAGCAGCTTTCTCTGTTCCGGCAGAGGAAGCAGAAAAGCTTCCTCTGCCGCAAAGTAAAGCACTGGGGCGCCTGGCGGAGGACACCAATCCACGTGCAGCGCAGCAACTTTCTTGATCCTGATTCCTGCCGCCTGGCTGAAGGATCCTCCTGGTCCAGAGGTTAGCCAGGGTCCGGTGGCAATCGCTACGTGTTTCGCAGTGACTCGTCGTCCGTCTCCCAGGATCAGCTTGTGGCTGCAAGGAATATCTTCAACGTGCTGAACCTCTACGCCTTCCCAGCATTCGAGGTTGCCATCGTTACACGATTTGTCGATCAAAGCTGAAGCCAGGTGCGCAGGGGAGCTATGCCGCGCATTGCTTCCCCTCATTGCCAGATAGTCTTGCGGCAAGATGAGGTCCGGATATTGAAGACGGACCAGATGCCACTCCTGCGCACTGGCCAGGCGCAAACCGGCATCAACGAATGCCTCTGCCCTGCTTGAAATGTCATTTGCATGGGCTATCAGGACAAAAGAAATTTCTTGAAGAGGAAGCTCCGGGTACCAGGTTTTCAGGTCGCGATAAAAGCTCACGCTTCGTTTCACCATGGCCTGCTGTCGAGGATTGCGTCCAAAAGGAAGATCAAGGGCCGCCGAGTAATGGGTTGCTCCGTCACCTGCGAGCGACCGGTCCAGAAGAACAATGCGCCATTCCGGCCTGCGCGCGTGGGCAAGATAAGCAGTTGTTGCGCCGATGATTCCTGCGCCGACGATGGCAAGATCGAAGTCGTCCATGTTTTTCTACTTCCACCAGATCGAGAAAATAATGAGCGGCTCTGTGCCGGTATTCCGGACCTGGTGTTTTTTCGGCGGTTCGAAATAAATGAAATCCAGCGGACGCAGCGAAGAGGATTCATTGTCGTAAATCAATTCACCTTCTCCTTGCGCCAGCATCCATACTTCATGGACAGAGTGAGTATCCACCGGCGATTGGCACCCGGGTTGAATAACGAAATAAGAAGACTTGAAAGGGACCACTGTGCCAACTGAATTAAGCTGGACTTCGTGCACTGACATGCCTGCGCCGTATTCTTCCGGCGGCAGGAAGCTCAGTTTGGGAGAAATAGCCATCGGATTGATCGTCATCGTCCCGGCTCCTTTGCGGATCTGCGGTTCTTGTAAAATCAAAGACAGAGTTGCTTTCGGCAATGTCATAAATGCATTCTGCCGCCAGGCTGTTCACGATCTTGGCGCTGCGCCACGCCATAAGACTTAAATTAGGATCGGCAACTCCCCGGCAATGTTTAGCGCCGTTCTGTATATAAATCTTGAGAGACTGAGGACCGTCCCATTGGATGGAATAATCATCTTGCACGATAAACCCGTGATCTCCGTAAGCCAGGCGGTTCATGATAGGGGTGAGCGCGGGCAACGGTTTGTAGCTTGAGCCGGTAGCAAAGATTACGACATCCGCCTCAACGGTGGTCACCGCACAATTGAATCCATTGCGTAATGTGAGAACCCATCCGCCCTGGGCAGAGGGCGTGATTTCCACTAATTCGCAGCGAGGATAAAGAGAACAACAGCGGCCCGATCCATTCAGGAATTCTGCCTGGTAGAGCAATTGATATATCCGCTCAAGCAGGCTGTTGCTGATTCCATCACTGGCGAATTTTTGCTCGGCAAGCATGGAAACCCGGTCCTGGACGGATAAACCATAGAAATAGTCGCTGTAATTCGGCGTAAACAGTTCGTTGGTAAACGGTGACTCATCGAGAGGCAGAAAATTAGAGCGCTTGGAAATCCAGAATAATGTCCGGGGTGCTTTGTCCGGACTGGAGAGCAGGTGCTGCACGATTTCAGCGCCTGTCTGGCCGCCGCCAATAACCGCTACTCTCATCCCGGCCCTCGGCGGCTGCATATGAAGATATTTGGAAGCGTGCACTAATGTTCCCTGGTTTTTTGCATTGATAAGGTCCACCGCGCATTTCGGGATCGCGGGCTGCAGGCCGGTGCCCAGAATAAGATTTCTAGCTCGCACATGGCCACGCGCAGTTGAAACTGTAAATGACTTATCTTCGAGAGAGATCGCGTGTACCTCCTGCCCGAATTCCAAGTTCGGCAGCCGGTTGGCAACCCAGCGAAAATACTGGTTGAATTCCACCCGCGACACACGCGTGAAATTGGCATTGATGAAGCGGTAAAGGCGGCGATTAGCGAACAGGAACGCCAGAAAGGAATAACGGCTCTGAGGATCAGCCAGCGTTACAAGGTCTTTGAGAAATGAGACCTGAATGGTGGCATCTGCAAATAACAGGCCGGGATGCCACTGGAACTCCTTCTCCCTCTCAAAGAAGAGAGTATTGAGTTTCTTTACCGGCTCAAGCAGAGCGGCGGTGCTCAAGTTGAACGGGCCCAAACCCACACCTACAGCGTCAAAGATGCAAGAGGTATCTGTAATCAAGGGATTATCCATGGTTTTTTGTCAGGAATCCGTCGCGGCCGGGGCGGCTGCGCTCCATAGGCTTTTTGCGTTAATTCACAAGTGTTGAAGAAGTGGCTGCCCGCATGAATTCCAGATAATGAGCGAGGAGCGATGCAATTTCTGAAACGCACGGTGGTTTCAAGATCGTGTAGTGATCGCCGGAGACTGGATGAACATCCAGGCCCACAGTCGTCAAAGATCTCCATTGCGAGGCCAATTGCTCAGGTTCCCCTGAGGCCGCTGGAAAGAGCACGATGCGCTGATGGATCGCACGGGGCCTGTAGCTATCCATGGCGAGAGCATTACGGGTAAATATCTCCAGCATGCGCCCCAGTTCAGATTCACCTGACCCGTGCGGCAGCACCTCTTCACGCACCAGCATATCCAGAACCACCCTCATCCGGTCTTTGGGTAAGGCGTGAAGGAATTGTTCGCGCAATTCCAGGGGGTTATTGAGTACCATGCATCCCATGTCCCACGCAAAGTTTTCCAACATCGAAGCCCTGTTGTACCCATTGCGAGCTCCGGCAGGATGGATGGGAGGAACGGAATCAAATAGGACCAGCAAACCAACCTTCTCTCCGGCATCGAGCAACTGGTGAGCCATCTCGAAGGCAAGCAAGCCGCCCATGGACCACCCACCCAAGAGATAAGGTCCGCGGGGCTGGACATGGCGAATTTCCCTGATATAGAGCGTTGCCATCTCTTCTATGGTTCGCGTTTGTGATTGAGAACCATCCGGAGACTGCAAGGCGTAGAAGGGTTGGTCGGCGCCCAGTTCACGGGAGAGACCGGCATAACACATGATCTGCCCTCCCACGGGGTGCATGCAGAAGAATGGATTTCCCGATCCGCTTGCCTGGATGGGCACTAAAACAGAGGCTGGCAGCTTTTCTGCCGGTTTTTCGAGGAGCTTTGCCAATTCGGCGATTGTAGGCGCCTGGAACACGGCTGATAACGGCAAATCACAGTTGAGGCGATTTTGGATGATGGTCTTGAGACGGAATGCAAGAAGCGAATGGCCGCCAAGATCGAAGAAATTATCATGGATACCAACGCGCTCAACTTTCAGAAGCTCGGCCCATATGTGCGCCAGAGTTCCCTCTGCAGGTGTTCGCGGCGCTACATACGCAGTTTCATCCTTCTTCAGGCATGAAACTTTAGAAAGAGCGCGGCGGTCAAGCTTGCCGTTGGAAGTTAGTGGCAATGCATCAAGCTGCATAAACGCAGAAGGTACCATGTAATCGGGAATCTTCTGTTTTAAGCAGTCACGCAATTCATTGGCTGTAATCCCGACGGACGCCGTAATAAAGGCCACCAGCCGTTTTTCTCCGGGCTCATCTTCACGCACGATCACCGCCACCCGACCGATTTCTTTCTGCTGGAGAAGCACGGCCTCGATCTCGCCTAATTCAATGCGATGACCCCGGATCTTCACCTGCTCATCCATGCGTCCCACATATTCCAGGTTCCCTTCAGCATTCCACCTTGCCTGGTCTCCTGTTCGGTACAACCTCGCGCCCGCACGTCCGCTTACATGGTCGGGCACGAAACTTTCTGCTGTCAGATCAGGACGGTTGACATACCCACGCGCCAGTCCTGCTCCAGCGATATACAGTTCCCCTGTTACGAGCACAGGCACGGGATGTCCCGAAGAATCCAGGATGTAAATCCCTGTGTTCGCTATCGGTTTGCCAATCGGCACTTCGCGGACAATTTCCTGTGGTACGCACTTCCAGTAAGTCACATCAATGGACGCTTCGGTTGGTCCATACAGGTTATGCAGCTCCGCATTTATGGTTTCAGTACATCTTCGCGCCAACTCTGCTCCCAGAGCTTCGCCGCTGCAGATCACACGCCGCAAACTATCACAATCTTTCTCTTCTCCCGCTTCCAGGAATGCGGCCAGCATGGACGGTACAAAATGTAATGTGCTGATTTGTTTTTGCCTGACCAGATTTCCCAGATATTGCGGATCACGATGTCCTCCAGGCCGAGCCAGAACCAGCTCTGCTCCCGCTATAAGCGGCCAGAAAAACTCCCAGACCGACACATCGAAGCTGTAAGGAGTCTTTTGCAACACCCGGTCAGATGGATCAAGACGGTATTTCTCCTGCATCCACAACAGTCGGTTGCTTAAACCGCCGTGGGTATTCATGGCTCCTTTCGGACGCCCAGTAGAACCTGATGTATAAATCACATAGGCAAGATTCCCTTGTTCAAGGTGGACGTGCAGGTTCTCATCACTTTCCCCGCCGATGAGTTCCCACTCCGTATCCAACTTCACCAGCTTTGCGGATTGCTGCGAGGAACCGATCAGATTTTCTGTAACCAGAATCACTCCAACCCGCGCCTCTTCCGCCATGAAACTCACCCGGTCTGCCGGATAATCAGGATCCAGAGGCACATATGCGCCGCCGGCTTTCAAAATCCCCAACAAACCCACGATCATCTCCAGGCTACGTTTCATGCAAACCCCGACCCGCACCTCCGCTCCTACTCCCAGCTTTCGCAGATATCGTGCCAACTGGTTGGCGCGACTGTTCAACTCGGCATAGGTCAAACGCCGTCCTTCATAGTCCACCGCTGCGGCGAAGGGCGTTCTCTCCGCCTGTTCCTCAATCAACTCAGGAATGAATCTCCGCCTGTATTCGACGCTGGTTGCATTCCATTCCACCAGCAATTGCTGACGGTCGCCATCGGTCAGCATTGGCAGCTCGTCGATCGTCTGCTCAGGCTGCTCCACAATGCCCTGCAACAACCGGCAGTAATGCCCGATCATCCGGCTCGCCGTGGCCGGCTCAAACAGCTCCGTGTTGTAACTCAACCAGCCTTGGAGCTCCTCACCGGCTTCCGACAACGCCAGGGTGAGATCGAATTTTTCTGACTGGCTGTCCACATTCAAAGTGTGCAGGGTCACATCTCTCAATTGCAGTTCGGCCTGCGGCACATTCTGCAGAATGAACATCACCTGGAACAAGGGTGTCCGGCTCAAGTCTCGCTCCGGCTGCAACTCTTCCACTATTTTTTCGAATGGCACATCCTGGTGGCTATAAGCTGCCAGTGAGATCTCGCGCACCCGCCGCAGCAATTCCACGAAAGTCGCTTCTCCTGAAACATCGGTGCGCATGACCAGAGTGTTGACGAAGAACCCGATCAATCCTTCAGTCTCCGGCCGTGTTCTACCCGCGATAGGCGATCCTACGGCGATATCCCGCTGCCCGCTGTAGCGGTGCAGCAACACCTGAAAAACTGCCAGCAGGGTCATGTACAGGGAAACCCCTTGCCGCCGGCTCAGTGTCTTCAAACTTTCCATCTGCTCCAGCCCGATGCTAAACCCCGTGGCGGCTCCCGCATTGCTTATCACTGCCGGGTGTTGGCGGTCCGTTGGGAGTTCCAGCGTCTGTAGGCCCGCCAAGTTCTGCTTCCAGTACTGCAGTTGCTTCTGCAGAACTGTGCCCTGCAGCCACTCCCTCTGCCATACACTGAAATCCGCATATTGGATCGGCAACTCCGGCAATACAAAACTTTCTTTTCCGTCGGAGTAGGCCTGATAGAGCTGGCTGAACTCCCGCACCATGATTCCCGTGGACCAGCCGTCCGTGACGATGTGGTGCATGGTCACCAGCAGCACATGATTCCGCTCCGCGAGCCGCAGTATTTTTATCCGCAGCAATGGCCCTTGACTCAGATCGAAGGGCTGCTCTGCCTCTTCCTGCGCCAGCCGTCTGGCTTCTGCTTCCCTGTTTTCCACCTGAAGAGCGGACAAATCCTTCACCAGCACCGGGACCACACCGGCAGGAGCAATCATCTGTACCGGCTGCCCCTCTTGTATGCTGAAGCTCGTGCGCAATATTTCATGTCTCCTGATGAGTTCGGCGAATACCCTCTCCATCAGATCAATGCGCAGAGCCCCGGTGATCCGCAAGGCCATTGGGATGTTGTAAGCGGCAGAGCCGGGCTGCAACAGGTCAAGGAACCACAGCCGCTGCTGCGCGAATGACAACGGGATTCTCTGATTGCGCGGGACTGGCACAATCGGCGGAATTTTTTCTGTATTCCCCCCCGCTCTCAATCGCTGGATACTATGCGCCAGTTCCGCAATGGTAGGCGCCTCGAACAACCGCCGCACGGGCACATCCACGTGCAGAGACTCACCGATGCGTGCCACCACTTGCGTTGCCAGCAATGAGTGTCCACCCAACTCGAAAAAATTCATGGTCACGCCAATTCGCTCGCGCTTCAGGAGCTCTTCCCAAATCCCACAAATGATTTCTTCTGTGATGTTCCGGGGGCTGATATATACCCCGTCGTTTGCTCCCGCCGTGCGCCCAGGATCCGGGAGCCGTTTGCGGTCCACTTTCCCACTGGATGTGAGCGGCAGCTTTTCCAGTACTCCCAGAGCTGCCGGAACCATGAATTCCGGCAACCGCTGTTTTAACTCACTTCGTAGCGTGGTTTCATTGAGCTCCTGCCCATCGTAACCCACCACATATCCAACCAGGCGTTTCTCTCCAGGACGGTCCTCGCGGATAGCTGCGACTGCTTGTTTTACTCCATCGCATTCGCTCAGCGCAGACTCCACTTCACCCAGTTCAATCCGATATCCGCGCACCTTCACCTGATGATCGATTCTTCCCAGGTACTCGATATTGCCGTCTTCGAGGTAGCGCGCCAGATCACCGGTCTTATACAAACGCTCTCCTGAATTCCTGCTGAACGGATTGGGCACAAATCGCTCGGCCGTCAAATCCGGACGATTTACATATCCCCGTGACACTTGCAGCCCACCCAAATAGATCTCGCCAGCTACGGCCACAGGTACTGGTAAATACTCTTCATTCAATAGATACACTTGCGTGTTGGCGGTAGGTTTGCCGACAGCAGGAAGGAGAGGCCACTGGCCCGAATCTTTCCCGAGTAGATGTCTTACGGTTACATGAGTTTCACTGGGCCCATACTGGTTTTCCAGCACGCACTGGGGCATTTCATTCAGTAATTTTTGTAAACCTGGAGTCGTACGCAACTGTTCCCCTGCGGAAATGAGTTCGCGCAGACGATCCGTTTTATGTTGTGTTCTGAGGGCCGCTTCCACCATCTGGTTCAAGGCGACAAAAGGCAAAGATATCCTCGTGATTCCCTGGTCACACAGAGTCCGCCACAACTCGAAAGGATCGCGCCGCTCCTCTTCTCCTATGAGAACCAGACGGCCCCCCGCGCACCAAGTGGCAAATATCTCTTGAAAAGACACATCAAAGCTGAGAGAAGCAAACTGTAACGTAACGGGTGGCTCCGGCTGCAGGTGCCAGTTCACCAGGTTGGCCGCGGCTCCATGATGCATGGCTACGCCTTTCGGCATGCCGGTTGAGCCGGAGGTGTAAATCACAAAGGCTGTGCTCCCGCTGTCCACATCTACATCGAGGTTCGTCTGGCTCTCTTCCGAAATGCTCTGCCAGTCTCTGTCCATCACAATCATGGTTTTTACGAGACCCACGAACATGCTATGGAATTTTTTCTGCGTCACCAGTAGATCGATCTGCGAGTTCTCGAGCATGTAAGACAAACGGCGGGCCGGATACTTCGGATCAAGTGGGACGTAAGCTGCTCCGGTCTTGAGAATTGCCAGCACGCCCACCATCATATCCAGGCTGCGCTCCACGCAGATGCCCACCAGCACTTCGGGGCCAGCCCCCATTTTTTTCAAATAATGTGCTACTTGGTTGGCGCGCTGGTTCAGTTCGGCATAGCTCAACCGCTGGTCCCCATACTGTACCGCTACTGCCGCCGATGTTTTTACCGCATGTTCCTCGACCATGCGGTGGACGCATACCTGACGGTACTTTACTTCGGTCCGGTTCCACTCTTCGAGCATCTGCCGTCGTTCTGCTTCAGACAACATCTCTAACTCGCCGACCCGTTTCTGCGGAGCCGCTACAATGGATTCCAGCAAATTCTGCCAGTGGCCCAGCATGCGACTTATTCTGTTTTCGCTGAACAGGCCGGTGCGGTAACTCAACCCCCCGCTAATTCTTCCTTTCTGTTCCGTGGCGCTCAGCAACAGTTCGAAATGGACATTCTTTACAACTCTCTCCATTACCGAGAGCTTCAATCCGGGCAGTTTCAGTTCGAGCGCTGGTGTGTTCTGCAGCATGAACATGGTCTGGAACAACGGGTTTCGGGTAAGATCGCGCTCCGGTTGTAATTCCTCAACCAGCTTCTCAAACGGCACATCCTGATGTGCGTACGCAGAGAGCGCCGTTTCGCGCACGCGGCGCAGCAATTCCGCAAAAGTTGGTCTTCCACTTAAATCAGCGCGCAAGATTAAAGTATTGACAAAGAATCCGATCAGCGGTTCGATCTCGGCGCGCGTGCGACCAGCAATTGGTGAGCCAACTGCAATATCATTTTGCCGGCTATAGCGGGAGAGCAACACCTGGAAAGCCGCGAGCAATGTCATGAAGAGCGTTGAGTCTTCGCGCCGGCTCAGCTCCCTTAACTTTCCGCTGAGCTCTTCTGACAGTTCCCACTTCAGCGACGCTCCTGCTTCGCTCTCAATTACTCCGCGTGGAAAGTCTGTAGGCATCTCCAGAGCGGGAACTTCCGCCAGTTGATTCCTCCAATAGGCGACCTGCCGCTCCAGCACTTCGCCTTGTAACCACTCCCGTTGCCATATGGCATAGTCAGCATACTGGATGGGCAACTCCGGCAAGCCTAAATCTTTACCGAGCGCTTTGCTCTCGTAGAAGCGGGTTAGCTCGCGCACCATGATGTGCGTGGACCATGCGTCACTCACAATGTGGTGCATGGTCACCAGCAGGACATGCGCTTTTTCGTTCAACCGGAAGAGCTTGATGCGCAGCAGAGGCCCGCGTTTCAGGTCAAATGGCGTCTCTGCTTCTTCTCTCATCCGGCTTCTGACTTCGGCATCCTGATCCTCCCGTTTCAGCAGCGAGAGATCATGAATCGTAATGGTTACCGCAGCAGCAGGAGCAATAACCTGCCGCGGCTGTCCCTGAACCACCTCTACGTGCGTCCGCAGCACTTCATGACGACGCACAACCTCGCTCATGGCCCATTCCAGTGCTTTTAAATTGAGCGATCCCTCCAGATGCAGGGCGTCGCTGATGTTGTAGGTCGGGCTGCCAGGCACGAAGCGATCGATAAACCACAATCTCTGCTGTCCGAATGACAAGGGCGCCGGTTCTGTCCGGGCATCTCGGCGAATGGCCGGAATCGTCTCCTGCTTTGTGAGCTTCTCGTGTTCAATCCATGCTGCCAGCGTTGCTACCGTGGGCTTCTCAAACAATAGGCGCAGAGGGATCTCTACCGAGAAAGCCTTGCGGATGCGGGCGATTAACTGCATGGCCACCAGGGAGTGGCCCCCAAGATCCAGGAAATTCGCCTCGACGCTGACCTGATCCCGCTTGAGCACAGATTCCCATAAGCCGGCCAGGATTTCTTCCGTCGCATTTCTGGGTCGCACGTGCTCTGCACGGACCAACTGCTCTTCCGGCGCAGGCAGTGCTTTGCGGTCAATCTTTCCTGCGGGGGTCAGCGGGAAACGATTCATCTCCACACAGGCAGCGGGGACCATGTAATCAGGCAGGCGCTTCTTCAAGTATTCACGCAGAGCCGCAGTATCGAGTGTCAGACCTTCAGCAACCTTCGCTACATAGCCCACCAGCCGCGGCGCCCCTGGCTGATCTTCCCGCACCATAACCACCGCCTGCTTCACCTGTGGATGGCTCTCGATAGCCTTCTCTATCTCCCCGAGCTCAATGCGGTATCCGCGCAGCTTCACCTGATGGTCCAGCCGCCCGATAAAATACAGTTGGCCGTCGCTGCGCCATCTCACCAGATCGCCGGTGCGATAAAGGCGTTCACCGCCAGACGCACTGAAGGGATCAGGAATAAACTTCTCTGCGGTAAGTGCCGGATGATTGACGTAGCCGCGCGCCACTCCCACTCCGCCAATGAATAGCTCTCCACCTGCGCCCACAGGTACGGGTTCAAAGTGCTCATCCAGCACAAACAATCGAGTGTTAGCCACTGGTCTGCCAATGGGAACCTTCTCCCGATCTCGCAGATCATCCGCCCAGGAGCACTGCACTGCCGCTTCAGTGGGCCCGTAGAGATTGAGCAGGGTGCCTGAAAATTTTGCATGGAATGATTTGACCAGTTCCGGCTTCAGTACCTCTCCGCCGCATGTGACCAGACGAACCGATCTCCACACCACCGTATCAGGATAATCAAGAAGAGCCTGCAATAAGGATGGGCTCACATCGATACAGGTAACACCCTGGCTGGCAACCAATTCGGCAAGATATTCCATATCGTGCTCGCCGCCAGACTTGGCAACGATAATGCGAGCGCCTGTCAGGAGAGGCGCGAAAATTTCTTCGAAAGAAGCATCGAAGCTGAGCGAATTTTTTTGCAGAAAGCGGTCTGCTGCTGATATTTGGAGGATCCAGGTTACCCAGCGTAGTTGGTTGCACAGAGCGCCATACGATATACCCACCCCTTTCGGTTTTCCAGTGGAACCAGAGGTATAGATGATGTAGGCAAGATTATCCGGATGGTTCTTCACAGGCAGGTTGCTGTGGTGTTCCTGGCTGATGCGTTCTGTATCGCGGCTCAGATTCAGAATGCGGCCCACGTTTTGCGGTGCAACAGCCGCTGTCGCATCATGGATCAACGTGAGTTTCAGGGCAGCATCGTCTGCGATGAACGTCAGGCGTTCGGCCGGATATCCAGGATCAAGTGGTACATAGACTGCGCCCGCTTTCATGATTCCCAACAGCGCAACAAACATCTCCAAAGAGCGGTCCATGCAGAGGCCTACGGGTGTCTCCGGGCCAACTTCCAGTACTTCCAGATAACGCGCCAACTGATTCGCGCGCGCATTCAACTCTGCATAGGTCAGTTGCCGGCCTGCAAACTCCACCGCTGCCGCATCAGGTGTTTGATCCGCCTGCTGCTCAAACCATTCCACTATAGTTTCCTTCGGGTATTCCACTGCCGTCCTGTTCCACTCGACCAGCAGTTGTTGCCGTTCTGAATCACTTAGCAGCGGGGCGAATTCATAATGACCATCGGGATTCGTGGCCATATGCTTCAACACATTCTGATAGTAGCCCGCGGTGGATTGAATTTGTTCTCTGGTCACCTGAAGGAAGTCATATTCCAATATGAGCAGTAGAGTTGACAGTACCGGATCCAGATTAAAATCGGCATTCATCGTGAAATTGGTAAGACCAAAGGGCTCTCCATCCAGAACTTCGATGCCGCCGGCCCGCTCAATTTCACGATAGATATGGAAATGAACAAAATTGAAATTGACATCGAAGACTCTGGTTCTGCCAGCCAGCCTCTGAATGTCAGCCAATGGATAACGCCGGTATGGCAATAGCGCGGCTTCGTGTGCCGCCGTCTGTTGCACTAGATCCTTCCAACTCCCGCCTCTTAATTTCATGCGGAACGGCGGACTGTTCAGGAACAGTCCCAATACCTGTTCTCCTTCCCTGCGCTCCATCCTTCCGTCGGACGTGATCCCGGTGATCACGTCCGACTGCCCGCTGATCAGGCTTAAGACCCGCACATGCGCAGCAAGCAACACACTCTTTAGTGATACTCCCATCTGCCGCGCCCACTCGCTCAGTGCCTCTGAAATGTTCGCCTCGATCGGAACCGCCAGAGTCCTCATGTCCCCTTCGGCTGTCCGCTGCTTCTCCCACGGCGAGGTCGCGACCTCCATTCCTTGCAACTGCTCCACCCAGAAATTTTGCGCCTCCGCCGATTTCACCGCTTCCAGCTCCGCTTCAATGAACTCCCGGAAGTGCCTGCTCAGTTTCTTTCTCTTCTGCCACTCCCCTTTCAGAAGCCCAAAGTAGCATCCGAACAACTCTGTAAAAAGGCTAGCCCTGCTCCACCCATCGAGAATTACGTGGTGGTGGAGAAACCAGAATTGGAAAGTGTCATCCGTCCGCCGATGAACATGAAACCGCAGCACGCCGGCGCGGCTCACATCAAATCTCCGGCGCTTCTCCACATCCATCCACTCCTTCAGTATTTTTTTCTGTTCCTCCGTCCCCAAGTGCCTCAGGTCTTCTACTTCCACCTCAATCTCCGCTCTCCGGTGTACACATTGCAGTGGCTGGCTGTATCCACTGATGTGAAACGACGTGCGTAGCACCTCATGCCGTTCCACCACTTCCGCCACCGCCTGCCGCAATACCTTGGCATCTAGCGGCGCCCGTAAGTGGAAATTGTCAACGTTGTAATAGAGCGGGGTTTCCTCACTGTAGTCATTGTGAAACAGCATCCCCATCTGCAACCGGCTGAGAGGATAAGCATCCTCCACGTCCTCCGGCAGCTTGCTCCGATCGTCGGCACTGATCAAACTGAAAGGTTCGCCTTTGCGTTCCTCCCCCTCTTCTATTCCGGTCACCAGTGGCGCTAACCGCTCAATCGTCTGCATTTGAAATAACTGCCGCAGATCCAGCTTTAACCCGGCTTCCCGGCAGCGCGCCAGAATCTGAACGCTAATGATCGAGTCTCCTCCCAGTTCGAAAAAGTTGTCCCGTATCCCTACACGCTTCACCCCCAGCACGTCTCCCCATATCCGGCTTAACTGCTCTTCCACTGCATTCCGAGGGGATACATACTTCTTCTCATCCGCCTTCCATTCGGGCTTGGGCAACGCCTTGCGGTCCAGCTTGCCATTCGCTGTTACCGGCATCCTCTCCAGCACTATCAGCGCCGCCGGCACCATAAATTCGGGCAATCTCGTCTGGAGATGGCTCCGCATCCGACTCACATCCAGTTCTCCATTTCCCTGATTCCGTACCACGTAGGCCACCAGCCGCTTATTGCCAGGCTGGTCTTCGTGCACAACCACCACCGCCTGCTTTACCGCCTGGTGTTGTGTCAGTACCTCTTCGATCTCTCCCAACTCAATGCGATGGCCCCTGATTTTCACCTGATTGTCGAGCCGCCCCAGGTATTCCACGTTGCCGTCAGCGCGCCAGCGTGCTTTATCTCCTGTCCGGTACAAACGGGCTCCTGGGCGTCCGCTGAGGTGGTCCGGCACAAAACGCTGGGCCGTTAAATCCGGACGACCAGCATATCCTCGCGCTAACCCTGCTCCACCGATATATAGTTCTCCAGCAATTAGCACTGGTACGGGATCACCAAAGCTATCGAGAATGTGAATCTCAGTATTCGCGATCGGCCTGCCAATTGGCACACCATTTTTGATTTCCTCGGTGGTGCAGTGATAATAGGTCACGTCAATGGAAGCTTCGGTTGGCCCGTAGAGATTGTGCAGTTCCGCCGTTATCGCTTCCATACACCTGCGGGCCAATTCCGGGCTGAGAGCTTCACCGCTGCATATCACCCGGCGCACGCTCTCGCATTGCTGTGCCGCCCCAGCTTCCAGGAAAGCCGCCAGCATCGAAGGCACAAAATGCAGTGTGCTCACCTTCTTTTGCCTGATCAGGTTTCCTAAATATTGCGGATTGCGGTGTCCTCCGGGTTGCGCCACCACCAATCCCGCTCCCACGGCCAATGGCCAGAAAAATTCCCACACTGAAACATCAAAGCTATAGGGGGTCTTTTGCAGCACACGATCATCGGGAGACAGATGGTATTTCTCCTGCATCCACAGAATGCGATTTCTCAACCCATGGTGGGTATTCATCGCGCCCTTGGGCCGCCCTGTAGATCCGGATGTGTATATCACATAAGCCAGATTCTCCGGCTCGACTACGATCTCCAGGTTGTCAGCAGATTCCTGGCTGATTCTTTCCCATTCCTTGTCTACCTTCACCAGAGTTGCCATACCCTGTGCAAGGGCTATGGCAAACCTTTCCTGTATCAATATCACTCGAACCTGCGCCTCTTCCACCATGAATGACAGGCGGTCTGCAGGATTTTCAGGGTCAAGCGGCACATACACCGCGCCTGCTTTCAGGATGGCCAGCAACCCTGCCACCATCTCCAGGCTTCGCTCCATGCAAATGCCTACCCGCGCGTCTGGTCCTGCGCCGAGCTTGCTCAGATAACGCCCCAACTGATTGGCCCGGCGATTGAGCTGCTCGTAGGTAAGCTGCTGGCCTTCAAAATCCACTGCAAGGGCAGCCGGGGTCTTTGCCGCGTGCTCCTCGAATAATTCATGCACGAACTTCCTCGTGTAATCTGCCGCTGTCTGATTCCACTGCAGGAGTTGCGTGAGCTCAGCGTCTGTAAACAAAGATAGTTCCGTAAACGGCTGCTCCGGCTGCTCCGTTATCTTTTGCAGCAGCATGGAATAGTGACCGGCCATTCGGGTGACAGTCGCCGGTTCAAATAATTTCGTGTTGTAACTCAGCCGTCCTTGCACTTCCGAGCTGTCTTCCGAGAGGGTGAGAGTAAGATCGAATTGGGCGGTGGGATTCTCCACATCAAATGGCCGCAGCTTGATGTCTCCCGCGCGCAGTTCGTGCCGGGGAATATTCTGAAGTTTGAACATGACCTGAAAGAGAGGATTCCGATTTAAATCGCGCTCCAGTTGAACTTCATCCACTAGTTCTTCGAAGGGCAGGTCCTGATTCTCAAATGCATCCAAAGCTGTCTTCCTGATCTGACTCAGGATCTGGCGGAAGGTGAGTATGCCTTCCATCTGCAGGCATAGCACCAGGGTGTTAGCAAAAGGTCCGATGAGGCCTTCAATCTCTTTTCGCTCGCGGTTGGAAACTGGAGTGCCCACCGCAATTTGCTGCTGGCCGCTGTACCGGCTCAATAGCACTTGAAAGGCGCCCAGCAGCGCCATGAAGAGATTGGCCTCCTGTTGCTGCGCCAGGAAACGGAGACGTTCTACTAACTGGCTGGGAACTACGAATGTACAAGACCCGCCCCGCGCAGTGCGGCTATCCTGGCGCGGATGATCTGTGGGCAAAGCCAATGGAACCACACCGGCTAATTGCTTCTGCCAGTATGAAAGCTGACGGGTTCGCGCAGCACTCTCATTCCAGTGACGTTGCCATGCAGAATAATCTGTGTACTGCACTGCCAGTGGAGGCAGATCGGCAGGGCTGCCCTTCTGAGAAGCAGCATAAAAAGCTAAGAGCTCCCGCCATAGAATAGGAATGGACCAGCCATCAGCCACAATGGGATGCAGGGCGAGAAATAACACATGTTCCTGTTTCCCGGATTGCAGGAGGACAGTTCGCAGCAGCGGCCCCTCAGATAGATCGAAGGGCCGGCTCATCTCAGCGCGCATCTCTTCATCTAGATTGATTTCCTGGTCGGCCGGTGAATCGTTTTTCAAGTCAACAAATGAAAAAGGCACGGCCATTTTGTTCAAAACCACCTGCCGCGGCTCGCCATCTTCACTTTTGAAGACTGTACGCAATATTTCATGCCGCTCGACGATCTCGTTGAGCGCGCGCTGTAACAGCGAACGTTGCAGCGGACCATAGATGCGAACTGCTGCGGGGATCACATATGCCGAAGATGCAGGTTCAAGCTGAGCCAGAAACCACAGCCGCTGCTGGCCGAAAGAAAGTGGCGCGTGTGCGCTACGGTCAACAACCTGAATCTCGCTGGCCTCCTTCTGCTCCAGTCGCCGGAGATAGCTGACGATGGCCTGCTTATGATTTGCCAGAATCTCCCTGGTTTCCGGAGACAAAGCGCCTTTCTCCCCCACAACGGAGAGATCGTTCCCTTTGACACGAACGGTGATATTGCGTTGGCGAAGATCAGTAAGAATACTTGTGATATTCATAAAAAATATTTGACAGGAACTCCGGCCAGGCCAGAGCAACGGATGAATTACGTGAATATGGAATGAGTTTTGCGGAAAAGTTACTTCAACCTGTAAGAACTTTTGTTGCTCTGTATCCCTTGCCGCCTCTGCGGTGAATGGGACCGCGTCTACTCGGATCCCATTTGAAGTCGGCGATGATTGCTAGAACTGGCTGCTAGATCTTCTTACCGAAGTGATAGCACGTAATATCCATTCTTTCTCGCAGATAAAATCGGTGCGCCCCGTGTCGTTGCACGCCGGAGTCGAGATGAAACTCCTTACAGCCGTTTTTCCTGGCTTCATCTTCGAGCCAGGCGACCATTTGTTTCCCGTAATTCTTTGACCGGCCGTTCTGATCGCTGACCAAGTCATCAACGTACAGGAATTTTCCCCATGCCAGGCATTCGGAGATTCGGTATCCCGCCACACAACCTATTTGCTCCTCATCGAAAAGAGCCGCGATTTGATATCCGCTGGTCTGCGATTGTCTTTTTACGCGATCGACATACTCATGCTCCTGCACATGAGTACGAAGCTGGCTCATGACCGGATAGGTAAGCCGGATATCATTGTCAGATAACATTTTCTTGATCATGTCTTTTAGTTTTGTATCGCCCCGACGGGTTCATGATGGAACTTGTCTAAAGTCCCCCATGGTGTGATGAATTCAAGGTTGCCGCGTGAGTTTACGACTTGTTCGGTAACCTCGGCCAGCAGATCCCATTGGTCGTAATGGATGTAATGGGTCCCGCCTTTGATTTCCAGATACCTGGCCTCCGGCATCATTCCCGCGACAACTTTGGCAAGGGCTTGTGAGGCAATCCGATCGCAATCGCCACCAACGAAGAGTACGGGAACCCTGGCTTTATCGAGTGCAGGCATAAAATCATGTTTCCAGAATTCACACATCTGCCTGGCATAGGCCACAACATTCGCCGCGTGAAACGGGTGCAGCACCAATTCCTGCAGGCTGGCATTGACCGCGGACAATGCCTGTTGCAACTCCCGATCAGGCATTGCGGCCACCTCATCCGTGCTGCGGGCCTGTTTGCCCAGCAATATTCCTTTGAGATATTCAAGAACCACTTCAGCCGTTTCAGGATATTTCTCAATCGCTTCAAGCAATGGTTGCAGATTCTTCTCGTAGTCTGTTTCCAATGTTTTGTGTTGCTGAAGACCTTTGAACGATGCGGCTACAAACACCATCGAGGAAATGCGATCCGGATAACGCTGAAAGTATTCCAGCGCAAGTTTTGGCCCAGAACACCATGCCAGCAGAGTACAGCTCTCAATTTCCTCCTGATGCAGCACCCTTTCCAAATCGTCCGCATGAACCGTCTGCGAATTAGCAACTTTGAGGCCAATGGTTTCGCTATCATTCCCGCGGGGCATCCACAAAATAATTCGAAGCCTTGCGGAGACCGCCTGAATAAATCTCTTCCAATATCCAAAGGCCTGGCCATAAGCATTGAGCAGCACAAGCACCTTTTGTCCTTGACCGCCGATGTAATAGTTGAGCACACCATTGTCAGGGAGCAGAACTTGTCTCTGTTCAAATCCACATTTCCAATCGGATGGCTCTGCTGGGGAACTCCGCAATTTCGAATGACACGCAGCAATGAACTCTTGCAGCAAAACGGATGGGACGCTCAACTCTGCTTGTCCGGCGGATGAATTTTCCGAAACGCCGGGGATGCCCTGTACTAAGCATTCGAGCTGCCTCAGAAATGTTTCTATTCTCGCGATAAACAGCCGGTCCACATAGTTTTGTTGCTCGCCATTGGGCACGAACTGCAAACGCAGACCTACGGACTCAGCCAGACCGCAAAGACACTCTTTCAGTAACAACGGTTGCGACACGCGGAGATGAAAATAAGCCTCATTCCTACCGGTGCTGTGAATCTGTTCTATCGCCTGCACCATGTCGTCAATGCGAGCTACGTCGATCGTTCCGCCTTCCGGCAAATAAAGACGAAGCGGCTGGGCGGCGAAGTACCCGGGGATGCGGTCTTCTATTTCTATTTTGAAACGGGTCAGGTGCTGGAAAAACCGCGCCCATTCTGAAGCAGGATCAAACAATATTTCGGGGCTGAATGGAAGCCGATAGATCCCGAATTTGCCGCCCCACTGTTCTACTGCCGTTTCATTCATCAGGTGCTTCTGCTCCTGGTTGCCGCACTGGGGTGTACCGTTTGGGAATGGTTCTGCCCCCAGCGCTGCGGCCGTGGAAACGCTTAAATAATGAAAGACCACAGCTTCTTGTCTGTTCGCAAACAGTAGTGCTCTTTCCGTTTTCTTCCTGCATTCCCCTATCGAATCGGCTGGATTCGCGCTGTGCCAGATTTCATTTCACAGAAATTTTCTTGCAATCTCTGAACTGGAAGTGGCCTTGTTCCGTGGGGAAGAGCATCCGCAGCAGATGCTCTTCGCCACCGCCTTCTCCCTGTCGAAACAGACCAGGAGCAAATCCGGTTTGTGCAGGAACCCCATTGCTAGTCGCCGCAGTATCGGGTTTGCCGGCTCGGTAATCAGAATGTGCTTGATAGACATCGATCAAGCTCCTCACTTGAGAAGCGCTGGGGCAGTTATGTCCACCAAATGATCTCACGATCATTCTTCTGCCCCATGAAGAAGGTGATCAGGAGCCGCCTTTTAGATGCGGTCATCTCGCCGCGAAGAACACCATGAACCAGGTTGCCGTTAAACAGGCACAAGTCGCCTGTTTCCACGGGAACAATAAAATTCGAAAAATCAGTCAGCAACTCCGGTGGATACGGAAATCCCACGTGGGTGAGCCCTAATTCCGCGCGTGCCTCATCATCCGGTTCAACGTTCCAGATTTGCACCTGGCCGGTGTTGGCCGACACCTCAGCATAAATGTTGACCGCGAGAACTCTCGTGATTTCCTGAATCTCGAAGTCATTCTGTTCCGGGCCCCGCAATTGCGCCAGATCTTCATGCGGCTCAAGCAGAAACGTGCCGGAGCCAGTCCAGTAGATGGCCTTCGAGTCGCCAGCGGAGAGCCCATTCGATCTGGCCGGGCGCACCTCAATCGGATGGCCGTTTCCGGACGCAAGCGCCTGCTTGAAAAGAAGCCCCGGATTGGCGGTTCCTGTATATACGCTCTGCACTGCGTTCTCAAACCCGCGCGCTTCTTCCAGGTACTGCTGCGTCGGCTTTCCATAATGAGAAGCCCCGATGAAGTATCCTTCAACACCATCATCGCCAACTCCGACGCGTGGAACTTTCTTTGCGGACGCCCAGAAATTCTCGGCAATCTGGGCACACACATCACGATCGACGAACCCTCGAATACGATACGCTGCCAGCTTTCCACTAAGTATCTCGAAGACTTTGGAGACATCCAGAAATTTTTCTGTCTCGTGCAGTCGAAAGATGTTCTCCGGAAATGATGTTCCGGTAATCCGTTTTGCTATGTTCATCACGAAACATTTCCTCCGCTTTTATAAACCGTCCGAATGCAGGACTCCTGATTGCACTACCCGAATCGCGGGGAAAAAACCGGTGCAGATCAATGATCAGTACCGGTGGCAGCCAACCCACTCTGTTTCTTCTTCACCATCCTGCAAGTCTGCGAGGGCGAAAGGATGCTGGTGAAGTCTTGGCCGGTTGCGATGCAGATATCCGATGATTGCCGGAACCGGACTTACCACTCGTTGTACCTGATCCAGCGTGTCACGATGCTCACTGCGCACTCTGGGCATGGTGCTCCAGTGTGCTTGCGGACGCAAATGGTGCTCCTGGTGGTAGCCGTCATTGAACGTCAGCAGGTTATAAAGCTGGCCATAGTAGCTCACCGAGTCAGCATAACGGCTTTCCGGCGTTGCACCATAATGTTCGTAGTAGTTCTGGATGTTCACCAGCGCCAGAACCAAGTAGAAAGCGGGCAAATAGACAAGCCATACCCATTTCCACGACAGTGCGAGGAAAATTACGACTCCTGCGAACTGCGCTATCCGGTCGCATTGATCTGCCGTAACTCGCCGGCCCGTTTGGCGGGTGACTTTGGCCGCCACATCGAGCAGATCATGTTCCCGCTCGCCCACTCGCCAGCAACGGTGCACTGAAAGCAGCGCTCGCACGATATTCACAAGCGAAGTTACCGCGCCGCCAAACGCATATCGAATCAACGTCGCATGCTCGCCATTGACACCTTCACGGTAGGTCGAAGAGAGATCGTTCGTGTTCACCATTCGGACCCGGTTGATCGTTGTTATACCGATGATGGTTGCGCACGTGTGTGAGCTTGTAAGCTTCGGCTGACTGGCCGATATTGATCGAGTTCAGCATGGAAGCCATAGAATTCATGGTCTGCGCCTGAAACCATGGAGTGTGGGTGAAGAGATGAGTAATGCACAATGATGTTGTACGTGCATCATGAAGACCAGGATCGCAAAGCAGCCAACCCGCCCGGCCAACGGCAAATGCTCCCATTTCGCCGCCATCACCACCATCACCGTGAGCTGCGCCATGCTGAACAGCGGCATCAACGCATCTTTTGCCGAGTACTTCCAGATCTTCATCGCGCGGCTCCTTGAAAAATCATTAGAAATAAGACTGCAGTGTGCCCGGCGGCGCACGTCCAATGTGGCGCAATGGAAGGAACCGCCAAAGCTGTTGAAGTTGCGGAAATTGCAGAGAATTGGCTTGAACCCCCACCCTTTCAGGGCCTTGATCATCGGTTCATCCTGACGCTCTACAATCACGCGCTCTTCATCCAGCATAAGGATATTCATGTTGATCCCACTTGCTCGTCATGTACAGCGGATGGTCGTGCGGAATCACCGGATTGGGGGCATGGAACACATCCCAGCTTTTGAAAATTGCCGGTACCACAGGAACCCGTTCCGGATGAATCAGCAGCTTTTCCCTGGCGCCAGCGGCACCAGCGTCGCGTCAATGTGCATGGGATGAGGATCGTTGAAATCGCATACGTGAATCCGGTATTCGCTGCCCAGGTGGCGGCGCAGCCACTCGAATGCCAAATTCATTGGTCACATTGCTCTTCTGGGCGAATACATCCCGGCCACAGCGAATAAAATCGGCGGCTTCAAACGTCGGCTCAAACTCCGTAATGACCAGCCGGGTTGTTTCACCTGGCGCCGATTCTCTCCAGTTGTAATCGTAAAGTTCGTCTTTCAACTCCGGCTTTGGCCCCGCGGTCCATTTCGCTCCAGCGTGAAAATACTCTTTCAAAAGCGGCCTGAAGGCGAACGTGCCGTAATAGCGCGCACGCCACGCCAGTGGGCACTCAATGATCTCGTTGCCGAATACCAGTAGCACGTCCACGCGGCATGGCATCATAGAGACCATTACTGACCCATCCCGGCGCGCCGTAGGGCTGCAACTGATTCATTGGCACAGGGCGCCTGACTTTCACACCCTCCGCCTCAAGAATGTGAACGAACTCTTCCAAGTCATGCTTGGCAGCGGCGATACGTTCCTTCGGGAAAGGCCTGCCTGCGTTCTTCTGGAAAATCTCTCGCTGATCTTCAGGCAGCGGCGCCTCCATCGCGATGTGCCAGCTTGGAAAAGTGGCACCATCAACAATTCCGACAATGACTTCCTCCAACGGGTCCCATTCGTTGTAAGAATTGACCGGACAATGAGTAACTTCGGCGGGACCGGTAATCCGCTCTTCAAGAACTGGGCTTAAACTAATAGTTGTTTGATAGCTGCCGTAATTCTCCAATGATTCGGTACTGGTTTTCATGTTGAAGAGTCCCTCATCGCTCACGAAACTAGTGCTCGGACTAAGTGAAAATTAACAACCAGCCATCTCTCCGCCCGTGCGCTTAGTCCGCGCAAAATCCTTGTTTCATAATCATGCGGTTACATCCATCTCCCGCCGCCTACGGCGAGAACTTGGCCGGTCACATAGAGATGAAGATTGATTTGATAGAAACAAGACAGTCCGCGCGGCCTCTTCCGGACTGGCAATTTTTCCCAGAGGGATCTCCTTCTCGATTCGCAGCAGATTGTCAGCTTCATCCAGATTGAATCGATCGATGAGTTCCTCTGTCAGCGTATAGCCCAGCGCAATGCAGTTCACTCGAATGAAAGGTGCGAGTTCCCTGGCCAGAGCTTTTGTTAATCCCACAACGCCCGCTTTGGCCGCAATGTAGTTACAAGCGCCCGCTCTCCCTGTCAATGCGGTCTCTGAAGCGATGTTGATCATCACACCCCGCTTGTCCTTCATCATTAAGGGGGCTGCGGATTGAGCGCACAGAAACGTGCCCTTCAAATTTGTGGTCACCACCTCGTCCCACATAGTTTCTGTCATCGATTCAAGTCGCGCGTCGCGGTTAATTCCGGCATTGTTCACCAGCACCCCCAAACGGCCGCATTTTTTTTCGATCTCGTGAAACATAGCTCTCACTTCTGTTGCTTTTGATACATCCGCCTGCAGCGCGAAATGCTGCTGCCCGCCATTTAGTAACGATATGGTTTCCTCAGATTCCGCGCGCCCATTCTTATAATTCACGATGACGCGCGCGCCTTCTTTTGCAAACAACCGCGCGATGGCCCGCCCTACGCCACGGCTGCCGCCCGTAACTAACACCACTTCATCTTTGAATCCACCCATTCGAGTTCGCCCGGCTATGTGGCGCTGATGGCAGCACAGAGATCTTTGAACGTCTTGATTTGTGCGATGATCTGGACGTTGAATATCCGTCGCGCGGTCTTTCTTTCTAATTCGAGAATTAGGCGAATGAATTGCAGAGAATCTATTCCCAGGTCCTGATTTAAGATCATTTCGTCTTGAATCTCATCAGGCTTCAACCCTTTGTTACTCAGCTTGGCTACGGCCTGTCGAGTGAATTCCAGGTCCGGGTTAAGTTCCGTAGTTTGCATATTTCCTTTCAGCCTGAGGCAGGATGCCGAGCAAATTGTTTCCTAAGATGTTGCCCATCTCTTCCTTCGGCAGTAGTGATTCAGAGTCAAACGCGGTGAATTTTTCCACCCAGTCACGTTGGTTCCCCCAGAATCTGTGGATGGGCCAGTCGGTTCCAAACAAGAGTTTTCTGCCCAGCCCACGGCTGAGATGCCAGTGGATGATCTTCTTGAACTCACTGCGATGAATGGCCGTCTGGAACCCCGAAAGATCAAGAAAAATATTGGGTCTGTACTGTGCCAGCAATGCCGCATCCTGGTAATGGGTCACTGCCGCGTGCCCCAGGATGAAATTAACCTCTGGAAAGTGGAAGGCTGCATCGTCAACGTATTGCGGCTGCGTATGCCGGAAAGGTAATGTCGCCGTGGTCGGACCAATGTGGGTCAGGACGGGGAGATGCAACTCACGGCATATCTCATAATATGGAAACAGGCTCCTGTCATCCGGCGAGTAACCGCACGGCGGATACAACTTCATCCCGGAAAAGCCCCACTGTCGTACTGCTTTCTCAAATAAATCCAATCCTTCTCGTCCACGGCGCGGGTCTACATTTGAAAATGCTAAAAAACGATCTGACTTCTCCAATAAATTCTTATGCGCAAGGTGAATCTCTTCGATTGTCAACTCAAGGTTCTTGTAGGCCAGGCCAAAATCAATGACGAGCAGCACTGCCTTATCAATGCCTGCTGCGGTCATTTCCCTGAGCAGGCTGACGCAATCAGGATCTTCCAGCAGTTCAAACAGCAGGTCATCAATGCGCTGCTCCTGAGCTGGATCCAGTTGAAAAGGCAGATTGGATTTTACGGTTCGTGACCAGCCCTCAAAGAACTGCTGCGGCATGATTCGATGGCTGGCAATGTGGCAATGACAATCAAGAATCACAATGAATGCATCCCTTTGCAGTAAAAGGTCTTGTTGTGGCTCAGCTACGCTGTGTTCAGCCCGACGTTCGCGCAGCCTCTTCCATTTTTTTCCTGAGGCTCAAAGGACGCATATCCGTCCAGACTTCTTTGATATAAGCCAGGCACTCGGCCTTGCTGCCACTCTTGCCTGAATCAGTCCAGCCTAACGCATTCACTTTATCGGCCGGCCAGATCGAATATTGCACTTCGTGATTGACTACGACTTTATAAGTTCGGTTGTCGTCCTTTTCGTCCATGGCTTCTATCGCACCTTTCTGCTTAAGTAAACAAGGCTTCGCCATTGTCACTTGGGGTTGGGCTTTTCCACAGAACAGCTCGGTTCTCCGTGCTGGCACATAAAGTGATAAATCAATGCCATGGAAGTCTTGCAAACTTTTGTCATGAGCGCACTACCCTGTGAGGTGAATGAGCCATTTCTTGTGGTCAGCGGCAAGTTTGCAGAATGGGAGGGTAAGACCACATCGGTGAAAGCCTCAGACTTTATGTGGTCCGGGGACGCGGGCTTTCAAACCCCACGCGGCTGATCCGCATCTTTGTAATCAGGTTTATTTGGGCACGCTTCGATATGTCCGGGAGTAACCACGCGCCTGCGTCGCCACTCGCTGATTATCCGCGCAGCACTCGAACAGGATCAATCCGAGCCGCCCGCCATGCAGGAGTAAAGCAGGCCGCAAGAGAAATCGTTACCATCACGAGCGATGCGATCGCGAAAGCTGCGGGGCTGCGTGGATTTACCTGATACAGTAACGTTCCTACAGCAATAAGCCGGGTTAGGAACATGGCTGCAATGGAACCCATCACTACGCCGCCTGCTGTCAGCAACAAACCATGCAACAACACAGTCCGAAAGAGTTGGGCCGCGCCTGCGCCCAAAGCCATGCGCAAACCAAGCTCGCGTTTGCTCTGCGAAACCGTATATGCCATTACTCCATAGAGTCCCACGGCGGCCAGCAGCAACGCGATCGCCCCAAAAATAGATAAGAGAGCCACGACAATTTTCTGCGTGGATAGGGCAGAACGATTCATGTGCTCGCGCAGGGTGATGGCTTCCTCGAGCGGTAGTCCTCCATCCAGAGAATGGACTTCATGGGCTAGAGCAGAAGCCAGGGCTGCTGGTGATCGAGCGGAACGAATCATCAGGTAGCTGTTGACGACCGGAAACTGAGCCATGCAAACGTAGAGAAATGGCTGGGGTAATTCGGTGAAGCTTGCGTACTTTGAGGTCTTGGCGACTCCCACCACCTGCATCCATTTATCGCTCACCTGAATGCGTTTTCCGACCGGGTCTGCGCCATGCCAGTACTTAGCCACCATCTGCTCATTCACTATGACAGCGGGAAAGCTGTTTTCGTTGTCATTGCGGGTAAACTCCCGGCCAGACACAATGGGAATCCGCATATTCTCAAAATAGCCGGGGCTAACCTGGTTGTATTCCACGCTGGGCTTTTCATCGGGCCCTGGCTCATAGTCTTGCACGGTAATGGGCGCCGATAAATATCCCTGGTAACTGAATGGTCTGATTCTGACGAAGGAAGCAGACTCGATTCCGGGAATGGCCCTGACGCGATCCAAAAGATCATCGCGAAAGCGCTTTGCGCGCACCGGATCATAACCTGCGCTACGCAAGTCAAAGGTGGTAGTAATAACATTGTCAGGAGAAAAACCGGGATCGGCTGATGCTAACTGACGGAGGCTTTGCACCAGCAAAGTTCCCCCCACCAGCAGGATGAAAGTGAGCGCTACTTGAGCCAAAACCAGGGCAGAGCGGAAGCGGGATTTCGCGCGACTTCCGAAAGAAGTGCTCGATTCAGCTTTGAGCGCTCCTGCAATATCCAACTTGCTGGTTTGCAGCGCCGGAATGAGGGCAAATATAAGGGTGGAAGCCAGGCAAACTGCGGCACTGAATGCCACCACGCGCCAGTCTATGGTTCCTGACAAATTAGTCGCTTGAACAGAAGATTGAGGGAAAAAAACTGCCATCAGGTTTCGGCATAAATAAGCAAGTACAAGTGCGCAAGCGCTGGCAATCACGGAGAGAATCAGTCCTTCCGTAATAAGTTGCCGCAGCAACCTGCCGCGCCGGGAGCCGAGCGCAAGGCGCACGGTGATTTCGTGCTGGCGTGCCAGCGACCTGACCAGCAGCAAGCTGCTCACGTTCGCGCATGCGATCAGCAGCACCAGGAATACAGCGACCAGTGAAATTCCGAGGGTCGGCGCCAGAGTGCCCGCCTGGTTAAATGGCGTCTTCCATAATGGGAAAAGCCGCACACCCCGTCCTCGGTTTGTGGTGGGATACCGGGCTTCAAGGCGTTTGGCTACAGCAGAAATCTCGGCTTGGGCCTGTTCAATGGTGACGCCGGGTTTGAGACGGGCATAACCTTCAATCCACCCGTCGCCACGATTCTCCATCTTGTAGTTGCTTCCAACAAAATTTTCCTGCATTGAAGCAGGAACCCAGAATTGCATGGGATAGCCGACAAAGGTGCCATGAAAGCCGTCCGGTGCCACCCCCACGATAGTGTAGGGCACAGTCCGCATGAGTAGTTTCTGGCCAAGAATGTTGGGGTCGCTATGAAATCGTTCTTTCCACAACCAATAACTAATTACCGTGACTGGATGGCCGTTGCGGCCCCAGTCCTCATCAGGCCGAAATCCTCGCCCGAGAATGGGGTGGATTCCGAGGGCATCGAAATAATTCGACGAAACCACGCTGCCGGTCGCGTATTCTGCCCGTTCGCCAACGTTGAATGCAGCTCCGGTGATATGGTCCGCGATAAACCAGTCGAACAGTGTGCATTCTCTTTGGAAATCAAGAAAGTCAAGCCAGGAAACATCGTCATACCCCAGATTGCCTTCACCTTTGTCGTAACGTCCGGGCTTTGTTGCAATATAAGAGACCATTCTGTCCTGGTGGACTACAGCAGGAAAAGGACGAAACAGCACCCCTTCAATCCAACTGAAGACGGCGGCATTAGCGCCCATCCCGAGCGTCAGGCAAAGAATTGCCAGAAAAGAAAAACCGGGATTGCGCCGCAGCACGCGGAACCCGAAGCGGAGATCCTGGAGAAAGTTTTCCATGAAATTAATATTACGCATTGCAATATTCCTCCTCGAGCTGTTTCGTTCCGTCCACCACGCAATGCTACATAGCGGTATTCCTTATCTTAGTCTCCGGATGTACTCCTCCGTCGGCTGCTGAAGATGAAAGGTGAGGCGGCCATGTATCGCGTCAGTGAGTTTGGCATTCAGGTGTGCTCCTGCCCACGAGTGGCAACAACTCGCAGCAATCCAGCTTGACGAATGGACGCCTATGGGCGTCATTCGCAGTCCAGAACTTCAGAGAATGAGCGACGTTCATCGCGGGCGATGAAGCCAAGTTTGCATAACTAGGCTACTACAGCCCAACCTGGCCAGCAATTCGGAAGCAGACAGACTTGGCCGCAGTTATATTGGGTCCGCATACTGGCGGCTATAGAACCTGGCAATTCGGGAGGCGATTTTTTGCGATAGTAATGATAAAAACCTGGAAGAATTAATTTTTTTCATCCCAACAAAGCAGGCTCATGCCCTTACTCGCAATGAGTTTCATTTTCGGAATTGTAAATTACCAGCATAGATGCTAATGACACTCAAGTTATAAAGATAATATCCATACTCTTCTATGAAGATGTGGGGGCCTATACTCGGTAATACCCTTCTGCATTGCACAGGCGTTGCAATCTTTAGCATTCTCTTGTATCTGTTTTTGCTGGATTGGAGGCGTTCCAGACGGAATCGTAGCCGCATGTCAGCCTGTGCTGCGGCTCTGGCGCTTCTTTGGAATATTGGCGATCTAGTCGTCCTTGCACCTGGCCTACAAAAAAATGTCGCCGTCCACATTCTTCACCTGATCAGCTTTTCTGCTCTTACTTTTTTGTCGGCGCTTCTGCTCCATATCTGGCTTGAACATCGTTATCGATATCTGTGGAGCACCGGCTATGTGATAGCTGCTGCCGGTACAGGTCTTCATTTGTGGATTCATTTCAAGAATTTTCCTTCATCGCACAGTGCTGCCCTGCTCGTAGTCACAATCGGCATCGGTGGACTTACAAGCATTTCAATAGCCATGGACTTGTGGCGCCAGCCTCTACAGCGCTGGACTCTGCTGCGTTTTGCTGTCGCCATGTGCGTTTTACTCCTCTCCACTGCCTTTGTTTATGTGGATACTAATGCCGGCCATTTTCATCACGCAGGAATTCCACTCTCGCTGTTCATCCTTCTCCTCGACTATCGTTTTCTGCTATTAGAGGCTTTCCTGAAGTTTGTGATCAGGAGCACCCTTGCGTCGGCAGTAGTGCTGCTGGGATTCGTTTTGGATTTGAGATTTGATTTTATTCAGCGGGTTGCTGGAAATCAGTTTGCGGCGGCCTTGACCTTCATCTGTGCTAGTACTGTCCTCATTGCCTTCACCAAACTCTCTAGTCTGGTTGAACAGACATGTACACGGCTTCTGTTTCGCCGCCCCGGAATCGGACCTGTTCTGGCGGCGCTGCGCAACTCTCTAGCCGATGAGCATACGGAAGACCAATACCTCGATCGTGCCCGTCAGATAATCGAAAGCTTTTTTGAATGCCAGTTCAGCCGTATTCCGAACCATGTACAACCTGCAGACCTTGAGAACCTTCCTGGACCTGTCGCGCTTCTTGAGAAGGGCCGGACGCAGGCATTCATCTCCAACTCATGGGCTGAAGCAGCTCTACCGCTGCGCTTTTCCAGAGGCGACGCCCGGTTGCTGTTATTGGGACCGCGTCGTGGCGGGCGCCGGTATCTCAGTGATGATATTTCTTTGTTGGCGCACTTTGGAAAAATCGTCGAAGTTCAAATGGAACGCAGGCGCCATCTTGAGATGCAGTCCCTTGCATCGAAAGCCGAATTGAGGGCCCTGCAGGCACAGATCAATCCGCACTTCCTTTTCAATTCTTTCAATACTCTTTACGGCACAATTTCCCGCGACAATTGGGAGGCAAGATGCCTTGTCCTGAATCTCGCCGACGTTTTCCGCTACTTTCTTCGTTCTGATCGGACTTTTATTACCCTGGAAGAGGAACTTAAGATTGTTAAAGCATATCTCGAAATAGAAAGTTTGAGGCTCGGGCCGAAGCTGACAACCACAATCCAGGTTGCCGATGATTTACAAAAAGCAGAAATTCCGGTGTTGTCCATCCAGCCTCTGGTGGAAAATGCAGTCAAGCACGGGGTCGCCCCCCGCTCTGCAAAAGGCTTCGTCGGCCTGAACGTATGGTCTGAAGACCATCGTCTGAGAGTTCAGGTACTCAATACCGGCCAAAAATTTGATACAAACTCACGAAATGGCGGTTCAGATGGTGTCGGTTTGGCCAATGTACGGCGCCGTCTCACGCTCTGTTTTGGGATTGATAGTGAATTCCACATTTCCTCCAGAGATGGTCATACAGTCGTAGAGTTCCACATGCCCCTCGTTTGCAAGTCCGTAAGCAGTCGTGAACCGGAAGCTATTGTACGCAAGACCGCATAGACAATAATTTCGTCCGTTCATCACGAGTAACCGTCCGCTCACCAATTTCCTGGTGCTCTATCCGCCGGTTTAGTGATTAATGGAGAGGAACTGACAAAGGATTATGGATGTTATTGCTGAAGACAATCATCGTTGACGATGAACAGATTGCCCGGAATGTCTTACATGAAGAGTTGGAGCAAATCCCGGGATTGGCTGTCATCGGTGAAGCTGACAATGGAAAAATGGCTCTCGAGATCATAGAAAAAAATTCTCCTGATTTGGTCTTTCTCGATTTGCAACTGCCGGATCTTGGGGGCTTTGAAGTAATTCACGCTTTGAACCAAAAGCCATGTCCACCGGTTGTGGTCGTCGTCACCGCCTTTGATCAGTATGCGATTACTGCATTGGAGGGAGGTGCGATTGATTATGTTTTAAAACCGGTAGGCGAAGCGCGCCTGGCCCAGGCAGTGGAGCGCGCCCGGCGCTTGCGTCAGCACCCTCCGGAAATCGCTCAGCAATTGCGCAAAATTGAAGAGGTCATTGAACCCGCCGCCAAAGGATGGTCTCGTAAGATCGTCGGTAAAGCAGGCGATGAATACGTATTGCTGGATGCCTCAGAAGTGTTTGCCTTCAAGGCCGAGGGCGAAATTGTATGGATCATTACCGCCAATAGAAAATATCAGGCAACGCATACGCTCATTGCGCTTCAGGAACGGCTGCAAAATACAAGTTTTCGCCGTATCCATCGAAATGCGCTGGTAAATACCGATCACATACGCAAAATGAGTTCGATGAGCAGCCAGCGCTGGCTGATTACCCTCGGTAATAATCTTGAATTTATAGTCAGCAAGCGGCAAGCCACTAGCGTGCATGACTTGTTGAGCTTCTGATCTTTAGGTCTTCCGCAGGAACTGCGATTCTCCGCTTTTGGCTATACGTTTTAGAAAACATGAATTGCTGGTTCTTTGCACAGATGAGGCCGTAATCTCAACTGCTTTGCAATTTAATTTAGAATGTTTGTCCAGTCCAGATTCGAAATGGCTATATTATAGGCTAAGTCAGAGCACGGCGGGTTTCGGCTGTATACATAAGGAGCTATCATCGTGAAGAGATTTTGGTCCATTCTTATTGCCACGGTTATTTTGAGCATCTCAGCAGCCGCCCAGGTGGAAACCTTCGAAATAGATCCATGGCACACAACAGCCCAGTTTTCCGTGCGGCACCTGGGCATCGCGGCTGTTCGGGGGATATTTACCAAGCTGTCCGGTACCGTGCAATACGATCCATCGGATCCCTCCAAGACGGTCTTAGATATAAGCATAGACGCGGCTTCTATTGATACCCGCGTCGAAATACGAGACAAAGACCTGCGCAGTCCGAATTTCTTCGATGTTGAGAAATATCCAACCATCACATTCAAGTCGAAACATGCTGACACTCAGGGAAAAGGCAAAATGAAGATCACCGGCGATCTGACGATCCATGGAGTTACTAAAGAAGTCGTCCTGCAGGTTAACGGATTAAGCGGGCCAGTCAAGGACCCGCATGGGAACAAACGCATGGGGGCTTCTGCCACTACTCAGATCAACCGCAAAGATTTTGGAGTGAATGGCTCTCCCGACGGGGTTGCTGATGAGGTCCTGATCACGATCGACACCGAGGTCGTGAAGCGCACCGCCGCAGCCGAGTCTAAATAATCTTATCAACAGTCTTTTTGTGACAAACTTCAAACCCGCCTGAGTACGAGCCAGCAAATAAAGGCGCAAATTTCCCTGCCAACTCACAAGTGCATTGGTGATTGGATAGTTACTGTGAGGAAGTTAGCCCCTTGTATGGCGGTGAAAAGACACACCCAGTTGGTGCCTTGCGGCAACTCCATCCCGTAAGCGACTGGGTGTTCGGCCGAAGGCTGCTTTGGCGGCGTACTGCTGTCTGCCAGCTTCCGGAATGCGATTGTTTCATAGAAGGCGGGATCGGCACTTATCATGCGCTAACCAGTGACCGTGACCGCTGATCCTGGGAATAGTTTTTGGGATTTTCGTAGCATTGAAAAAGACAGGGCTCTGCACAGCGGGCATCAGCGGCACAATGCCCTGCATGGTTTCTATCGAACGGGTTGTAGGTTGACGCAAACGGCTTGATTTCAGCTATCGCCGGATATAACAAACACCTTGCTCTTATAACATGCCCCCCGCTGACCCTGAAAAACTCTCCGCTGGCGACTCGTTTGAGTTTCCTCACGCACAATCACTCCGCTTATAAAACGGCATGGTCTAAATTCTGGCTTCGAAGGGATTTAGCTAGGAGCCTCCCCAATGCCTTCTCAGCCGTCGTCCTCAAACCCTCTTGCAAAGTCTGCAACAACGAAAACATTGCTCTCCCGTTTTACAACCGTCTCAACACTGGAGAAAACTCTGCCACATAAGCCACGTTTGATACTGCCAAAAATCAAATCACTTCTGCTGCCTTTGATCTGTTTGCTTGTTGCATCTGAAGGCATGTTGTGGGCAGGCACGACGGGCAGTATCTCCGGAAGTCTCAAAGATCCCACTGGCGCTCTGGTTGCGGGCGCAACTGTGCAAATAATCAATGTTGCCCAGGGCGTACACAATAAAATCGCGAGCGATGCGAACGGCTCGTTTATCTTTCCGAGTTTGCCTGTAGGACGTTACGACCTTCAGATCGAAGCACCAGGATTCAAGAGCGAAAAGCGCACGGGCCTGGTCATTGATGCTGACGCCGTGCTTAGGATTGATGCGATCCTTCAGCTAGCAGAAAAAACCGAAGAAATTGTGGTCACCACAAATGAAATTCACGTGGATACAGAGACCACCCAGATGGGCGAGGTAATCACCGGCCCAACCATGACTGCCGTTGCTCTGAATGGACGGAGCTTCACTGACCTGCTAGCTCTGCAGCCGGGAATAGTGCCCGTCGCTACACAGCAGCCTAATTCTGTCGTGATGGCCGGAGCTTCAGTTGCAATTCCGCCTTCGGGCGAATTGAATCCCGGTAATCAATCCATCAGCGGCCAGCGCGAAGATTCCAACGGCTACATCGTTAACGGTGGCGACGTTAAGGAAATGATGAACGGCGGTACAGCTATTGTTCCGAATCTGGATTCAGTCGCGGAGTTTCGTGTATTGACGAACAACTACGACGCGGAGTACGGCAACTTTACCGGCGGCGTGGTGAACGTGGTAACAAAATCTGGAACTGACCATATTCATGGCAGCGCATTTGAATTTTTGCGAAACACGGTGCTTGATGCGCGTAATTTCTTTTCGCCGGAACGAGGATTCTTTCGCCAGAATCAATATGGCGGCACTATCGGGGGCCCAATTGGAAAGAGAAAGCTGTTTTTCTTTGCCGATTATCAGGGTACTCGCAACAAGGAAAGTGTTGATACAGGATTGATACCTGTACCCTCTCTGGCAAATCGAGCGGGCGATTTCTCAGACAATCCCGACTCTCTGAGCGGGTCCGTGAGCGGTCCGTTTCTCGCCGGTCTTCTTTCGCAAAGACTCGGTTATGCCGTTTCTGCAAATGAGCCCTACTTTACTCCAGGCTGCACCAACAGCGCACAATGCGTGTTTCCCAATGCATTGATTCCACAGCAGGCATGGTCGGCCCCTGCCATGAATCTTTTGCGTTACATTCCCACGCCGAACATTGGCAATTCAACATTCTCTACCGCATCCCAGGGCAAGACTCTCCGCGATGACAAAGGTGGCTTCCGCATTGATGCTAACACTGGCAATCTGGGCCTTCTCTCCGCCTACTACTATTTTGATGATTATTCGCTTGATAACCCCTACCCCACGGGACAAGGCGGCGCCAGTGTCCCTGGATTCAATGCTCTTACTTTAGGACGAGGACAACTTGTTTCCCTCAGCGAGACTAAAACTCTAGGTTCCAATGCTGTGAATGAAATCCGTCTAAATTACATGCGGAACGCGAATGACGTCGGGCATCCCCTGGGTGGAGTTGGCGTCAGTCTGGCGTCTCAGGGGTTCGTGACCGGGCCAGGCAGCCCCGGCATCGTTCCACTGGCGCCGAATATAGAAGGCGTTGAAAATGTCATCTTCAGCTCGTTTGTTATGGGAACCACTATTACCGGCTTGAAGCAGGTGAACAACACATTTTCCGTTACTGATAATTTCTCCAAGGTGCTTGGCCACCACAATCTGAAATTTGGTGGAGAGGCAAGCCTGGAGCAGGTCAACGTGAATCCAAATCCCACTTTCAACGGCTCTTTTGCCTTTTTCGGCTCGGAAACCGGCTCTGACTTCGCAGATTTCCTGATCGGCACTCCCAGCAATTACAACCAGGCCGATTCGCGCCCTTACTATGGACGCCACAAGTACTACGGGGCATTTGCGCAGGACAGTTGGCACATGAGGCCCAATCTCGTTTTCAATTATGGGCTTCGCTGGGAGCGCATGGAGTACTGGTCTGAAAAATACAACCAGATTCCGACTCTTGTCCTTGGACAGCAATCGGTCATTTATCCCACTGCGCCCATCGGCATTGTCTATCCCGGCGATCCTGGAATACCAGATACATTGGTGCCGGCGCGAAACCGTTTTTCTCCCCGGTTCGGTTTGGCTTATTCGCCTTCCAAATCACAAAGCTGGTTAGGCAAAGTCTTTGGCGGCCCAGGCAAAACAAGCATCCGTGCAGGATACGGAATTTTCTACTCCGCCATTCAGGGCAACACCATTGCCATTGACGAACCTCAGCCACCTTTTGGCCTGAGCTATACCAGTCCGGCACCGCCACTTTTTGCTACTCCATTCATCACAGCGGCTAACGGTCAGGTTCATCCACAGCCTTTTCCGGTCCACTTCCCTGCGCTTAACGGAGCTTCGCAGAGCCATCCCGACGGCAGCATCGACTTCTCGTCGTTTATTCCTATCGCCGGCCTCACTACTCCTGATCGGAACAACACTTTTCCCTACAATGAAAATTATTTCTTCTCTGTAGAGCGTGAACTAGGTACAAGCACTTTGGTCCGCCTCAGTTACGTGGGATCGCAGGCCCATCATCTACTGGTTGTCTTTTCAGCAAACCCCGGGAATCCGGCCCTCTGCCTGGCGCTAAGTCAGCCTAGCGCCGTTGCTCCAGGATCACCGACATGCGGCCCATTCGGAGAAAGCAACACTTATATCACCGCATCCGGTCAGCAGATCAACAGCACTCGAGGTCCGCTTGGTGCGGCATTTGCCAATGATGACTTTGAAGGATCGGTCGGTAATTCCAGCTACAATTCGCTTCAGGCCAGTGTCCGGCATACTGGCCATGGGCTTACGCTTTTGTTCGGATATACCTACAGCAAATCGCTCGACCAGTCATCGAGCTCTCGCTGACCCGGTAAACCCTTTCAACCATAACCTGACCCGCGCCCTCTCAGCCTTTGATCTAAGGCATGTTGTGGTAGCCAGTTACGAATACCAACTACCCTTCGATCACTTCTTCTCTCGCGGAAAGAGCCTGCTCAGAGGATGGACAATTTCAGGTATAACCCGCGTCAGTTCCGGCTTTCCCGTTACTATTTCAAGCGATGGAGATACTTCGCTCATGGGAAGCTTGCCGAACGGAGTCAATAACCAGAGCCTTGATCTGCCCGATTTTACTTCCGGTTCCCTGAATCTGAACCCTAACCCGCGCAACGGCCAATCCTACTTCAACACTTCCCTTTTTCAACCGCAAGCTCTGGGAACTCCCGGCAACTCACCGAGGCGTTTCTTCTATGGACCGGGAATGTTTAACTCTGATCTTGCTCTGCTCCGGTCTTTCCAATTGTCTGAAGCAAAAGCGCTGCAATTCCGCCTGGAGACTTTCAACACTTTCAATCACACACAGTTTTTTGGACCAGCAGCCGTCAATGGAGACAGTGACAGCGATTTGTTCGGCCACGTTGTAAAGGCAGCTCCGCCTCGGCTCATGCAGCTTGCGCTCAAGTTCTCATTTTAGCAGGTGCTGTACACGCTGCCGGAGAAGCCCGAAAAGAAAGCTCCGTCCACACTGCCTCAGTTGTGCCAGCCGGCACAATCGAAAGTGCCATTAAGCAGCATGACCGAGGGGTAGGTGAGTGTTGCTTTTGCCCGTGCTGCCAAGAAAGCTGGCGTGTTGGACTTCCGTTTCCGATCTGAGGCATACGGCGGGAAGCTGGCTTAGGATGCAGGGCGCGGACATCCACACGGTAGCCCGGATTCTATACCTTTTTAGTAAATAGTGTACTGATGAAAGCTATGCTAATGTGAGTTCGGCGAAGCTCCTGCGACGACAATAGAGAATGGCGAAAACCTACGGAGACGACCTGCGATGCAGGATTGTGCAGTGTTGCGAAGAAGGCAAACAAACCCAAGAAGAAATTGCACAACGATTCAAGGTAAGCGTTCGCTACGTAGGAAAGCTGGTCGCGCATAAGAAGCGAACGGGCCAGGCCGAACGGATTCCTCATCATCCTGGACGCAAACCGAAGTTCACTCTGCCAATCCGGGAACGGCTGAAGAATTGGCTGACAAGCCATCCCGATCTCACGCTGAAGCAATTACAGAAGCAACTCGAGCAAGATGAGGGCCTGCACAGCAGCCAGTTTTCCATCTGGACCACGCTGAAAAAAATGGGGTTGCGTCTTAAAAAAAGTCGGTCTATGCCCAAGAGCAAGACGCGCCGCAGATCCAGCAGCAGCGCCAAGCGTACAAGCAGAAAATAAGCCGCGAGGACCGGCAGTGGGTGTTTGTCGATGAAACCTGGTTCAACACCCAGATGAGCCGCTATTGGGGATGGGCCGAGAAGGGGGCCAAGATTCCTGAAGCCATTCCTGCTGGCCATTGGCGCAGCTTCACCTTGTTAGGAGCCATGACCGGCTCGGGCCTGCTGGCCACCATGACCATAGAAGACGCTACCGACACGGATGTGTTTCCGGCTTTCCTAGACCAAGTCTTATGCCCCAAGCTGCAGCCCGGCCATATGGTCGTCATGGACAATCTCAGTGCCCACAAAGCACCTGCGGTGCGGGAGAAGATCGAAGCCACAGGGGCTGGCCTGCTCTACTTGCCACCTTACTCGCCCGACCTCAACCCCATCGAAAAATGCTGGGCCAAGATCAAGCAGGTATTACGAACTCTGAAGGCACGCACCGCTGATACTCTGGATCCAGCCATCTCGGACGCCATCACTGCCATTACTTCGCAGGACGCTAATGGCTGGCTGCACCATTGCGGACACTAAATGCTAAAACGGTATAGGCCACAAAGACCTGCGCATGGCGGCTCGATACCAGCATTTATCGCCTGCGTTTATGGCCGAAGCTGTGAACCGTTTGGACGTCGTTTTCGGTCACCGAACAAAAAGCTGAACACGGGAAGGACTGCAAATGCTTGAAAAGATTTGGCGTCCCCGACGGGATTTGAACCCGTGTTACCGCCGTGAAAGGGCGATGTCCTAGGCCGGGCTAGACGACGGGGACGCTTTCAGAAACAGGAAGGAGTCCTTCTCAGGACCCTTTTGATACTAACAGCCTTAGAAATGGAGTGTCAAAGACGGGCTCCGACGCTCCCGGCCCCACTCCGGTCGTTCAGATTCACGGAGAATGTTTGCGGGTCATCGCAAGAATGCTATTCCACAGATTGTTCCATGCCGTTACAGAGTTCATCGGGCATGTTCCGAAAGTTCTAGTTAGGCTCTACTGCCTAAGCCACAGATTACCCCATATAACGCCACTGCTCGCAGCGTTAAAATTTCAACTCATGGATAGCATCGGTGGTCCCAGAGTAATACAAGATCAGCATCCAATCGTGCCGCACGGCGCAGGAGAAAACGTCGCCCGATGATTGATCGAACGATCCTGGTACTGGTGGATGACGAGGTGCTCGTGGCGGGCTCCAACCGGTTTGTTGCTGGAGCGGCGGACCGGTACGTGGTCGAGGCCCTCCGCACTTTCGTGAGGCGCGTGGTAGTGCGCGGTTACACCGGTGTTCCAGATTTCATCAAGATGATGGACGATCTCAAGCCATCTCTGGTCTTCAATCTTACCGAGCATAGTGGCGGGGACCGCAGGCAGGACAGCCACATTTGCGCACTGCTCGATCTGGTCAAAGTTCCCTACACCGGCACCGGACCGCACGGCATGATGTTGTGCCGCGACAAAGTGCTCAGCAAACTGGTAGCTGCGCGAAATGGTTTCCGCGTACCGGCTTTCTTTACCGCGATGACAGGCGAAGCGCATCCGCCGAATACATTGCCTTTTCCGCTGGTGGTGAAGCCCAGGTTCGGAGACGGATCAGAAGGAATTCATCAGAGTTCGCTGGTCGAGAACAGACAAGCGCTCCTGAAACAAATCGTCGCGGCGCACCGGTCCGGCGTGGGACTCGGTGATTTGCGAGGAATACATTCCGGGGCGCGACATCATGGTTGGAATTGGCGGGGACCGATTGATGCCGGCACGGGAGTTCGTGGTTAGAAGCACGGCGCCCGATGCTCCCCGGCTTGCTTCATACCGATTCAAGCACGACAAAAAATACCGCCGTCGCTGGAAAATTCAGACAATCTTCGCGCAACTCACGCCGAAGCAACGACGCAGCCTGGAGCCAATAGCCTTACGTACTTTCAAGGCACTCGACATGCGGGATTACGGACGGCTGGATCTGAGGTTGACGCCTGATGGTGAATGGGTGTTTCTGGAAGCAAACGCCAATCCTGCATTAGTTCCGTTTGGAAAGTCCGCATCGGCAAGCTGGTCGCGAGCCGATCACCGCAGGCTGGTCAAAGAGATCGTGCAGCGCTCGCTGCGGCGGAAGCAGTGAATCGGTCTTCTTTTGCTTCGCTTATCCGGCGCGTTTTTGAACAACATCGCGCACAGCTTTGAAGTTGATGGTGATGAACTGCGCTTGCTGCGGATGCGAGGCAGCAGGAACACTCGGCGACTCCGGCCCGGCAAATTTCAGCAACACCAGTCGCCGTTCCGCAACCGCATTGTTCAGTTGCTTTATATACAAGGGCAAGTGGTGCAAAGGAGACATTACCAGAAGGGCAGCTACGATCAGGAATGCTGCACCGATTTGCAGTCCGTTGGGCGTAGGCCCATGCACCCAATACATAAGAACATAGCTGGCAACTACACCCGAGAGCAGGCTGGAACAGGAAAACAAAGGCATGCAAAAACTATTTTCCCGGCGGTCGAGATAGATGAAGGAAAGAAAGATTCCAAGAGCGGCATAGAAAAAGCCTATGGCCCATCCAGCCCCTGCCAGAGGGCCGCTGAAGAGATGAGCAAAGCCAAAGCGAAGCTGGCTTGCGATACTGCCCATGCCAGTCAGCGCAAGCAGGCTTGGAACCAGCACCAGGACAAGCATGGCAACGGCCTGCTCTTCCACAAAGTAGCCGTAGGCTACCTCCTTCTTTCCCGTTTTTGCTATCTCAGTCATGCTGGAGAGCCGCAGAATATATCCGGTAAGATAGCCAGCAAGATTCAGCACGGCAGCCAGACCCAATCGGTAGCTGTTGACATCGCTGAACGAGATAATCAGCGCTACCATACTGAATATCAGGCCCACCCAGGAAAACCACCGCACACGCCGTCGAAAAATCCGGTCAATGATGGGCGACATGATCAGGACGCCCGCCCGCATTAACACCAGCGCCAGAATGATGGATACGCCACTGAAGCTGTAGGCAAGAGTAGTGGTAAGAATAATAGCGGCAAAACCAATGCCTGATATGAATGTCTGCCGCCGAGGGAAGAGGACGCTGACACCAAGTATGCGTCGCTTCCGTCCATACGACCACCATCCCATGAGGGTAATAAATAGCGGAACAGTAATCGCCGTGGAGAGTGCGGCGGCTGGAAGAACTTCGCATCCCGGAACGACGCGTCCTCCGGTAAGAAGGCCGGAGGTGATGGCTTTACTCAATCCGCTGTATGGTATGTAGGAAAGAAAGTAACCGAGAGTAAGCGCCCAGATGCCTAAAGTATATTCGCGTTTTGTGCCCGGGAAGGAACCGATCATGATCTCGTCTTTCTGTATAAGACGCAGCTATGAGACCCAGTGAACCGTTCAAAGATGCGCGAGAGCCATCTATCGAATCCCGAAAACCTTACTATACCCAGGAACAATAATGCAATAAGCGCTGAGACATTTTTGCAGATTGCTCACCGTCGCTATTTCCAGTCAGGGACTTTTCCACGAAGTTTCTGTTTATGCATCTTGTCAAATAAACCCCTGATATTCCCAAAATGGTACAGCATTTGAAGTAACGAGCTTGCGATATGCAAAGCTTTTGCACATTTCAAAACAAAGTCACCAAAGTACTTTCAATCTCCCGAGGTGTGGTATAAATTCCTCTCCGTCACTTTCACACTATCAATGCCAGATAAGCCTGGCCAAGAATGAACGATTAAAACATTCCAAGGTTAAGCAAAACGCCATGGCCTGGCGCAAGTTGTTTCATTCAAGGGAACCCAACAGCATGAGTGCCCCAATTCGAGTTCTCATCTGCGGCACCGGAAACGGCGCCCATGTTTTGGCAGGAATGATTTCCACTAAGCCAAATGTTGACGTTCTGGTGTTAACGCGGGATGCCGACCGGGCACAACGATGGAACTGCGCGCTGAACAGTGACGGGCTGACGGTTACGGTACGGAACGGCGATTCCGATCGGGTGGTCTGCACAACACAATCGTTTACCGTGACCAACGATCCAAAGCAGGCGGCCCGTGGACGTGACGTGATTATTTTTGCGATTCCCGCCTTTCTGCATTGGAAATACCTCACGTTATTGGAACCTTATCTCGAGAATGGATGCATTCTCATTGGACTGCCTGGACAAAATGGCTTTGAATTCGACGTGCGAAAAGCGCTGGCTCGGCGGCCCAAAAATTACGTCGTGATGAATTTTGATTCCCTTCCCTGGATATCGCGGACCATCGAATTTGGCACAGCCGTGAAAATTTGCGGAACTAAAAACAAATTAACAGGGGCAGTTCAAGGGAATCTCGCTACGGCGCGTATTTCGAATCCGTTGTCGGTCGTGAGCCGTCTGCTGGGAGAGCCGCCCAAACTGGTTGTCTCAGGGCACCTGCTCGGCATTACGCTCAGGTCGCTGAATGCCTATACCCATCCTCCCATTATGTATGGCCGCTGGAAAGACTGGGACGGAAAAGCACTGGAGCGGCCGCCATTGTTTTATCACGACATTGACGAGTACACCGCAGATCTGCTGGGTAAAATCAGCGCTGAAGTTGTTGAGACCAGCAGACGAATCATGGCAGAGTACCCTGAAGCGGACCTCTCCCAGGTGATTCCCATGTACGAGTGGGACATGTGCTGTTATGGAAATGACATCAAAGACAAAACCAATTTGCTGACAGCGCTACGCACCAACTCAGGATACACCGGCATTACTCATCCCATGATTCAGATGGAAGACGGCCGCTGCATTCCGGATTTCAATCATCGTTTTTTGACGGAAGATGTTCCCTTTGGCCTGGTAGTCATCCGCAGCATCGCGGAGATCGCCGGTGTCCAGACTCCTTGCATGGATGCAGTTCTGTCATGGTGCCAGGAAAAACTGGGGAAAGAGTATCTGGTGGGATCAAAACTGATTGGCAAAGATTTGACAGAGACCCGATGTGCTCAACGGTACGGTTTCACAACCATGGCTGACATCCTGGGCCTGGAATCAATGGGATTTTATTCGAGGCAGGCGGCTGCGGTGTAAACGGCTTTAGCTTAGGCTTCTTCGATCTATCGCGATTTCAGAAGAGCGCGTGCCACCTTACACTTAACCCACAGTGCATAGGTCCTTCGGCGCGAAAAGCCGCACCTCCAGGACGACACGAGGTCCGGGGGTTAGGTTGAACTATCAATCTTTGAGGACGGCGCCAGAGCGATGAGCGCCGCTATCTCCAACGCAATGGCTGCGCCCAGCAAAGCAGTGATTTCCGAATGGTCGTAGGCGGGCGCCACCTCCACCACGTCACCACCGATAAACTTCAGCCCTCGAAATGAGCGCATGATGTCCAGCGCTTCAAAGCTGGTGAGCCCGCCGACTACCGGCGTACCCGTACCGGGAGCAAAGGCCGGGTCAATGCCATCTATATCAAAAGTAAGATAACAAGGGCCGGAACCTGCAAGCGCACGCAGTGTTTCTAAAAACGCCCCACACTGATCTCGGTTGTGAACGCCCCCCATGTCGAGAATGTGGATGCCTGCCTGTTCCGCGTAATCGTTGTAGCTGGCGCTCTCGACGAAGCCGCGTATGCCTATTTGAAAAACACGATTGCCCTGAACCAACCCTTCTTCAATGGCACGGCGAATGCACGTGCCGTGATGAAATCTTTGCCCGGCCAGTCCTGTATCTGTGATGTCTGAATGAGCATCGAACTGAATGAGCGTAAGCTGAGAAAATTTCTTACTGGTCGCGCGGAGAATGGGCAGGAGTGTAGAGTGGTCTCCCCCGAGCGAAACCACCGCGGCGCCTTGATTCTGGAGTTCGCTGACTCGGTCTTCAATCTGACGGAATGCCTCTTCATAGTTAAACGGATTTACATTGACATCTCCAGCGTCAACGGCGCGCAGGCGCTCGAAAACTCCTACTTCCATCTGTTGGCTATAGTTGCGGCACAAGCCGGAAGCCTGGCGAATGGCGTTAGGTCCCATGCGAGCCCCGGGACGAAAGGTAACCAAGCTATCGAACGGAATGCCCAATATCGCAAGATCAATGTTTTCGCCGTTCTTCGCATCATTGAATTCATGGATATGAGGCAGGCGGCTGAAGGTCCTGACTCCAGACATAGCGGACCAAGACGGTGCATTCGAAGATCGGGTTTTATCGTGCTTTGTCAGAGCGGCAATTCTTGCAAACACTACGATTCAATGCAAGCTGGCCGCGCCTATTCTGCGCGGATGCTAACATTGCGTCTCATGTGGCCAAGGAATGAAGCGAGGCAATGAAGTGACTCCAGGAACTCCGGCAGAGGAGACACGGCTGACGCACTCAGTCGCCATCATTGGACTCGGCCCGAAAGGTTTTTATTGTCTGGAAAGGCTCCTGGCCGAGTTCAAGGCGCGTCCGCTGGAACACGCTCTCCACATTCATGTCTTCAACCGCTCTGCAAATTTTGGAGCGAGCGATATCTACGCTCCTGATCTTCCCGACTACATCCTGGTAAATCTCAGCGTCGGCGAAGTTGATCTGTGGTCGGAGCAGGAACCGCCCAGTGTGGCCGGACGCAAGCCGAACTTTCTCACCTGGTATCAGGAAAGATTTCATCCACAAGCACCCTTAGAAGGTGATGAGTATCTCGGTAGAGCGCTGGTAGGACGTTACCTGATAGAAGGTTTTCAATGCCTTCTTAACCATCTTCCACCAGGTGCAACAGTGTCGTGTCACGCTGGAGAGGTAGTAGACGTTCGGCCGTCTGGAACAAAGCTATCAAGTTGAATTTGCAGGCAAGAACGGCCCCACTGAGCAAATACTTGCCAACAAAATCCTGCTGGCTACAGGGCATTCCCGAATTATGCCGGGGCCCGAGGAAAAGCGCTACCAGGCATTCGCGAACAGGAAATCGAGGTTAATGTTCATACCATTTGTTTATCCGGTGGTTGAAACAATGCGAGAGGTTCCAGCCGGCGCCAGAGTAGCGATGCTGGGCCTTGGGCTCACATTCATTGATGCGGCGCTCGAGCTCACTGAAGGACGCGGCGGGCGTTTCCAGCGAGCCTCAAATGGCTCCCTTTCCTATGAAGCCAGCGGTCAGGAGCCGCATTCCATCATTCCCTTCAGCCGCACCGGTTTGCCTATGGCGCCAAGGGCGAACGACCTGCCCCTGGTAGACCGTCCGCTGACTTTCTTTACTTACGGCGCTTTGAATTGCCTGAGAAAACAGGCCGGGACCGAAAAGCTCGATCTCGAACGTGACATCTGGCCGCTCTTCCAATTGGAAATGGAATTTCAATATTACCGTGCGGCAATGGGAAACAGCGCTGAAAGAAAGAAACTAGAATCGTGTGGAAACGACGCTGAAGCGATGCGCCGGGTCATCGAGTCATACCTGAGCGCGCATCCTGAAGCGGAGCGCTTTGATTATCAGTCTCTACTAGATCCAGTGAGTGCGCGCCGGTTCGAAGATGGAGAACAGTTTGCCGCGTTTGTCGCACACTACATGGAACAGGAGATTGAGAAAGCGAAGCAGGGTTTGGCCAACTGCGGTATCAAGGCGGCTACCCACATCTGGTACGAAGTAAGAAAAACGCTGGGCTCCGTTCTTCAGTTCGGTGGACTCAATCCTGAATCTCACCAGAAGTTGCTGGAACACTATTACCCGCGCCTGAAGCGGGTCGCCTTTGGGCCTCCCGTGATCAACATCGAAAAACTTCTGGCACTACAGAGAGCGGGAATACTGGATTTTACGGTGGCGCGCAGTCCTCGTATCTTGACCAATGACGATGCCGATTGTTTCGAACTGCGATGTGACGAAATTCCGGGAGCGGTGATGCAAGCTGAGGTTCTGGTTGATGCGAGATATCCGTCAATGAGCATGCCTATGGACGCGACGCCACTTTACCGCAATCTGCAAAGACGAGGAATGGTAAGGGCCTATAAGAACCGGCCTATCGCCGGAGAGGGCTCTGCTTATTGCCCAGGCGCCATTGATATGGCCGTGGGCTCACGCTTCGTGATTGATGGCAATGGCGCCGTGAACCAAGACATAGCGGTCATCGGCATTCCAACTGAAGGAAACCTGGTGGGCAACTTGACTGTGACTCGTGACAGCTACGCAGGCACTTGGGCAGCGTGAGGTGGTAAAGCAGCTCAGGATTCGGGAACAATCCTGGCCGTCACGAGCAGCGTGTTTTCAATGAAGTGCGTTAGTAGTCGAGTCGTTCGAGTATCACCAGCAGTGTCAGCGTTAAGCCCAACTCACCACTGTTTGTTCACATCAATGAGACAGGTCTAATGGGTGTCCTGGCCATTGTTCGCCAAGACCATTTTGCTTTGTTACGAGCTATGCCGCCCCGCTGCGGGGCTCTCATTCTTATGCTAACTTTTCCCAGGGCTTACGCCGCTGGGCTAACATATGTCGCCCCGTCTCGGGGCGGTTCTGTGAAAGCAAGGCCATTACGCTGAAACGCGCGTTTCTAGCGGTTTCGGCCCGAGTAACTTTGCGCCTAGATACAAGTCCTTGTTGAGTGCCCAATCCAATGTGAAACACCCGTTATTCCATCGAGCCGGAATACACCAATGAAAATAGCTATTCGTACTCAGGACGCTTTAAGTTCCTGTTGTCTACGTCCCACTTGTGCTGGGCGAATTTCCAGCGGTGGCCTTCAGGATCAATGCATTCGTAGACACGATCGCCCCAGAACTGGTCGGCAGGTTCGCTCAGCATTTTGGCGCCGGCGCTGAGCGCTCGCTGGTAGTGGGTGTCTACGTCGTCTACAAAAATATAAAGTCTTTCGCTAATGCGGCCGTTATGGGTCTGTGGACTTGTCCAGTCTTTATTTTCTCCGGCCAATCCCAGCATAACCAGGCTGTCTGCCACTTCCAACTCCCCATGCACAACTCCGCCCTGCGGATTTGTCATGCGCAAGCGTACTTCGAAACCAAAGGCCTTGACCAGCCAATCCATGGCGGCGGCGACATCATCGTAAAAAAGATGCGGTGTGATGCGTGGCATGTCTGTAGGGGGATTCGCGACCATGAAGGCTTTCTCCTTTGGAAGATAGTTTTATAGCGAAACCGTTCGACATTGTCCAGTTCATGCAATCAGTCTCACCTATCTCATCTGCAATGAATTGAGATTAAAAAGCTTTCACCAGCTCTTCGGACGTTTGGAAAGATATCTCGCCATACGAATCAATTCTTATGAATTCCAGTTGACCCGATACGAATATAGATTTAGGGTGTTTTGTTATTTTGAAGTTGCTTTAACATTCAGTTCCAAAATGGGAAAGCATGTTGGGCAAATTGCTGAAGGATGCAAGGCGCCCATACCATCCGCAACACCGCAGTGACGTTCAAGCGGCCAACAGCTTTTAGCGAAAGGCAGGTCCTATGGCTGATTCAACATTTCCAAGAATTGTAAAGCTCACAATTGTACCCGGAGGAAATCTCCCCAGCGCCAACATTAACACCAGCGACTCCGTGTTCTGGTTTAACAACACAACGCAAAACCATCAACCCGTCTATACTACGCCCGACGGGTCGGCAATTAATTGGGGAGTACCGCCAAGCCCGCTGCCTCCACAAAAGGAATCATCGCAGGTCGTATTCAGCGCCCCTGGAACGTACGTGTATCAATGCACTCTACACCCCACTGAGACCGGCACAATCACCGTAGCCAACCCAACCAACCCTGCATAGAGGAGAGGGCGATTCGTATGAGAAAAGATAAGAAAGATGAAGCAACAATTCAGAATCCCCCGGATCCTGAGAATGGTGGGCGGCGGCGATTCATGAACCAGACACTAGCAGCTTCTGCGGGAATTGCGGTGTCTCGGTTTCTGCCTTTCAACGTGCCTTCCCTATATGCCAGCGCTGCTCCCTGCCCCACATCGCCCAATGAGCTGGTCAACCCCGGCGAAATTCCGAGCAATGGCCAGGGTTTACTTCAGTCAGTAGTGGTGGCCAAAAATGAGGAACGAACTGTGCCGACTGTGTCCGGTAAATACATGCTCAGGGCCTACGAGGGCTATCGCGGCACTAAAATAGATCCGAAGCAGAAGGTCACAAAGACGGGAGTCTATAATCCCGGACCAACCTTTCGCGCCAATGTGGGTGATACCATCCAGATTGCCCTGCTCAATCACATTGATCCGGCACAATTTCCGGAAACTCCCGACGGACAGTGCGACACCACTACCGACGCTACTACAGGCAAGGAGCTTTATCGTGACTCCCCTGCGTCCCCGGCGCAACGGGACGAGTTTCCAGACTGCTTTCGCGGTTCCAACACCACGAACATGCACTTTCACGGCACGCATGTAAGTCCAAACGCCTTTTCCGATAACGTGCTGGTTGAAATCATTCCCGATCTCACTTCGACGCCAGAGATGTGCGACGCATTGTTTAACTCGGTGGCCTGCAAAGACTATCCCACCCCTCAGGCATGGAAGCACCAGGACCCAGAGACGACGAAGGCGTTGCAAAACGTAATTCAACAAAACCAGCAACGGCTGCAAAAACTGTCGCCGGAAAAGAAAGACGCCACACTCCACCAGCGGCAAGCCACACAGAACCAGCATGAGCAGGAGTACGACGAGTTTCCGCAATTCTGGGCGGGCTGTTTCCCTTATTGCATCAGGCCACCTAAATCAGCGCCGCCTTTCACCATGGCACAGGCCCCCGGCACGCACTGGTATCACGCCCATAAACATGGTTCGACAACCATCCAGATGTTTAACGGTATGTCAGGAGCGTTGATCCTGCAAGGTGATTACGACAAGACGCTGGAGCAGACAATGCCTGGAGTGCAGCAAAAAATACTGGTGCTGCAACAGTTCGCCGACCAGCCCAACATGGAGCGTTCCGGCGGTGCGGGTGTCGCAAGCGGATCTGGCGGCGGCCCGTTTTCACAGCCCACGCCTTTGCTGCTCGTCAACGGCCAGGCCGTACCAGTCATCACCATGCAACCTAACGAGGTTCAGTGGTGGCGCCTGATTGATGCCACAGTTCAGGCCGGGCACGGCGGGTTCATCTGCAGCTTTGCCGCAGGTTCAGCCAAGATGGCTTTCCGTCAGATTGCGCAGGATGGAGTCCAGTTCGACTGGCGGAACTATCAGCCGCAGATTGCGACTCCACCAACCAATTTCCTGCTGGGTCCCGGCAATCGCGCCGACATTCTGGTTCAGGCGCCCAGCACGACAGGCACTACCTTCCTGATAGGTGGTCCCTATGCCAAAGGCAATCCCACCAATATAGTCGCGGTAAATGTGGTTGCAAAATCTTGCGCATACAACACGAAGTGGCCAAACAGCCAGAGCGAGTACCCACAAATGCCATTGTTCCTGGGAGACATTAATCAGGTTTCTGAATCCCGGACTTTGCAATATCAAATGGGCGCCAGCGGCTCGACTCCTATGATCAACAACAAGACGTTTCAGGAAGGGGTCGTCAACGAGAGCATGCTTCTGGGGACCAAGCAGGAATGGATTATCGAGAATTACACAACCATTAATGCCTTGCATCCCTTCCACATCCACGTGAATCCTTTCCAGATCGTCGAAATCTTTGATCCCGCTGGGTCTCTCAGCGCGCTTTTTGGCGTCGGCAAGGGCGCAAGTTTTGGCGATTGGAGCAAAGTCAAACAGCGTCCGGATAAATCTTTCTCATTGCCTGCGCCCTGGGTTTGGTGGGACACTTTCCCGTTGCCACTGGCCAGCGATGCAAATACCCCGGGCTACATCAAGATACGCACATGGTTCACCGACTTTGCCGGCAAGTTTGTGGACCACTGCCACATCCTCGCCCATGAAGATCGGGGCATGATGCAACTGATTGAAGTTGTGGATAACAAAACGGTATACAGGCATCACTAAAAAGCGGAGCGGTGATGTGGTATTGCCAATGGCCCTCATCTGGGGAAACGCAAATGCCCCAGATGGGGTCTAGCTTTTCTTAGAGTGCCTTACCACGGAATCAAGTTCGGCTTACCGAGGTGAGCGCCATTCCAAGACCACTTGCTCCTGGCCCTAACTCCGTTGTCTCTCCTGCAAATCCACTCAGATATTCGACGAAAGTAACAATTCCTAAGCCTTCATGGGCTAATCTGCATCCTAAAGTTGGCTGCTGAATGTTCCTAGCTTTGTGCCCCGGTGGGATAAGGAAATTCGCCGATCGCCGGATTTGACCAGCAGAAATTTACAGGCCGTGGATTTAGAATAATGCGCTTATGGCTGACCGTCTTTATCTGAGCATCTGGTTTCCCACTTTCCGGGAAACGGAGATGATCACCCGTCTGCTTTCGGTGATACGCCAGTTCCCTGCCTCGGCGCAAAAGCGCGGCGTGGGCTATCTGGCGGTACGCAGCATTTCATGGAGTGAGCCTGAGCTTTTCCAGCAGACTTTCGATTACCGCATCGAACCGGAAAACGCGCTGCAATTTGCCGCCGAGTTCCTGAACGAAGACAACGCCTATGAACTCGAAATGCTTTGGGACCTGTGGATGCCGGTACAGGAAGAAGACCTCGACGAAACATGGGAAGTGAAGCCGCAATTGGTAAAGTTCATCGCATTCGGCTCAAAATTCGAAGACGCGACTTACCAGCAAAACGGTCATATCCAGGTGGATTTCGGGCTGGACACGCCATTCCTCTATGAAGACGTAGAACTCACAGCAGCGGTCGAGAACCGGGTGAAGGCCAACGTCCACAAGCTTGTCAGCTTTACAACCGCGGTGGAGAAAAACTGCGGCATCAGTGGCCGAGTCCTGTGGTCGGAATCAGAAGACAATCTGGCGCAGAAATTGATTGAGCGACTGCAGAAGGTGCAGTAGGAGCAAATAGCAATTGGCAATTCGCAAAAACCTCACCACCGATGAACACTGATTTACTGATCTTCACTGATTCAAACCATCTTTGCCGGTTTTTTCAGTGAAGATCAGTTCGATCTGTGTCATCAGTGGCGAGGTTCTATTTCGTCCCGCCGGATTCGCCTTTGTTTTGTTCTGAGGCTGCGGCCTGGGCTGCTGCCAGCCTGGCCGTCAACACGCGGTAAGGCGAGCAAGAGACATAGTTCAACCCAACACGGTGGCAGAATTCCACTGAAGCCGGATCGCCGCCGTGCTCACCGCAGATCCCGATCTTCAACGACCCGTTGGAGCCGCGCCCTTTCTTGACGCCTTGTTCCATCAGCGCGCCGACGCCCTGCTGATCCAGAGTTGCAAACGGATCGTTCTTCAGAATTCCACGCTCGATATAGGAAGGCAGGAACTTGCTGATATCGTCGCGGGAGAATCCGTAAGCGGTCTGGGTAAGATCGTTGGTGCCGAAGCTGAAGAATTCAGCCTCTTCTGCAATCTGGTCAGCCACCACGCAGGCGCGCGGCAGTTCGATCATGGTGCCTACCATGTACTCGACTTTCTGTTTTTTCTCGGCAAAAACCTCTTCCGCTACCCGGCGCACAATGGCTTTCTGGTCGGCCATTTCTTTCACCATGCCCACCAGCGGAATCATGACTTCGGGCAGCACCTTCACGCCCTTGCGGGCCACATTCACGGCCGCTTCGAAAATAGCGCGCACCTGCATCTCTGAAATCTCAGGATAGGTAATCCCCAGGCGGCATCCACGGTGGCCGAGCATAGGGTTGATCTCATGCAGTTCTTCCACGCGGCGCAGCAACTGGTGCGCTTCTTCGAGCCTTGACGATTTCGGATCCGTGACTTCCAGCTTGGCAATTTCCACCATCAGCTCTTCACGCTTCGGCAGAAATTCATGCAGCGGAGGATCGAGCAGGCGGATGGTGACCGGGAAGCCGTCCATGGCAACAAACACGCCTTCGAAATCTTCGCGCTGCATAGGCAGCAGTTTGGTGAGAGCGGCGCGGCGATCGGCTTCCGTGCGCGCCAGAATCATGGCCCGCATGTGCGGCAGGCGGTCTTCGGCAAAGAACATGTGCTCGGTGCGGCAAAGCCCAATGCCTTCTGCGCCGAAGGTCCGGGCAGCAATAGCGTCGCGAGGAATATCGGCATTGGCGCGTACGCCTAGTTTACGGAACGGCTCGGCCCAGCCGAGAATCGTCTGCAAATCCGGATCGTCGGGTTTGGCGGGAACAGTATTCAGCTTGCCGTTGATCACGCGGCCTGTAGTGCCATCAATGGAGATCCAGTCGCCTTCTTTCAACCTGAGATCGCCCACGCGTAGCTCTTTCTTCTTATCATTCACTTCCAGATCGCCGGCGCCCACGATGCAGCACTTGCCCATGCCGCGCGTTACCACTGCTGCGTGACTGGTCATGCCGCCGCGTGAGGTAAGAATACCGGCGGCAACTTCCATGCCGTGAATATCTTCAGGGGTCGTTTCAGCGCGCACCAGAATCACAGGGTTGCGTGTCGCTCCGGTTCCGGCATGGGTTACCGCGTCATCGGCGGTAAACACGATGCGTCCGACGGCTGCGCCGGGTGAGGCCGGCAGACCGCGAGCAATCACCTGCACGTCGCCGCTGGATTCATCGAGCTTGGGTACCAGAAAGTCATAAAGCTGGTTGGGGTCTACGCGGAAGATAGCTTCCGCCTTTGTAATCAATCCTTCATTCACCATGTCAATCGCAACCCGGACTGCGGCCCTTCCGGTACGCTTGCCGTTGCGGGTCTGCAACATGTACAGCCGCTTTTCCTGAATCGTGAACTCAAAGTCCTGCATGTCGCGATAGTGTTTTTCCAGGCGCGAGGTAATTTCACGCAACTGACCGTAGCACTCGGGCATGCGCTTTTCCAGTTCGCTGATGTGCATAGGCGTACGGATTCCAGCTACTACGTCTTCGCCCTGGGCATTGATCAGCACTTCACCATAGAACTCTCTTTCACCCGTAGCGGGATTACGGGTGAAGCCCACGCCTGTACCGCTGGTCTCGCCCATATTGCCAAACACCATGGACTGGACGTTTACGGCTGTTCCCAATTCATCGGCAATGTTGTTGATGCGACGATAGACTTTGGCACGATCATTGTTCCACGATCTGAAACACGGCGTTGCGCGCCTGCTTCAACTGCTCAACGGGATCTTGCGGAAAACTCTGGTTGGCGTGCTTCTTGATCACCTGCTTGTAATCGGCGATGATCTGCTTCAGGTCTTCAGGAGTGAGTTCGGTATCGAGCTTCACGCCGCGCTTTTCTTTCTGCGCGTTGAACACTTCATCGAAATGTTCTTTCTCCACGTCGAGCACTACGTTGCCAAACATCTGGATCAGGCGGCGATAGGAATCATAGGCAAAGCGCTCATTCTGCGTCTTGCGGGCCAGGGCCTGCACGCTTTCGTCATTCAGGCCGAGATTCAGGATGGTGTCCATCATGCCGGGCATGGAAAACTTCGCGCCCGAACGCACGCTGACCAGCAGCGGATTCTCTCCGCCGCCCAATTTCTGTCCCTGCAATTCTTCCAGGCGGGCCAGTGCGGCCAGCGTCTGCTGCTCTACTGCTTCAGGCACTTTGTGGGTCTTCATGAACTCACGGCAGGCTGCGGTTTGAATCGTGAATCCCGGGGGAACAGGAAGGCCGGCGTTGGTCATCTCAGCCAGTCCGGCGCCTTTGCCGCCGAGTTCGTCTTTCATTTTGCCGTGGCCTTCGGCTTTGCCTGCGCCGAAAAAATACACATACTGCACACCCGATTTTGCAGCTTTATTGGCCTGAACATCAGTAACGGTCGTTGCGCTCATTATTCTCTCCAAAAACCTATTAAGAGGCTTAAATATTGGGGTCGCTCTCGAAACGATGGCTTCATGGCAGGTCCACAAACCCAGTGGCTTTCATCGTGCGAAAAGCTTGGACAAATTAAATGGCTGTCCTGGCGGAAGCGGTTTCAAGCGACTCAAAAAGGAAGCTATTTGCTCCCTATAAGTATATCGGATTTGAGCGAGCCAGGAATGAAGATGGACGGGGCATCCAGAGTATTTCGAGGTGCCAGAGTGTCTCTATGTGCCAAAGAAATGTGAAAGATTTGTGAAATAAAACAGGCGGCCCACAGGCCGCCTGTTTGCTTGAATTGAATGAGACTTACTGGTCGCGACGCTTCAATGTCGGGCGATCATCATCTTTTTTGTCACCATTGTTGCCGCTGTCTTTTGGTGTGTTGCTGGCCGTGCGCCGCAGCGTCGGCTTGTTGCTGTCTTTCTGGTCGTCAATGTGATGACGGTTTTCAATGGCTGCAAGGCGGGCCTTCACCTGATCGAATTCAGAGGTAGTAACGATGTACTGGTCGCGGGCCGGCAGTATCCGGGCAATCTCTTCCTGGGATTTCTGAATGCGGTCAGGCGTCTGCGGATGCGTTGAGAAAGCCTTGGCCAGCGAACCGGGCTTCTTCTTCTCCTGCGCTTCCAATTTTTCAAAGAACGCTACAAAGGCGTTTGGATCGTATCCGGCCTTGTACATGTACTGCAATCCCAGGTAATCGGCCTCGGCTTCAAACCCGCGGGAGAAGCTAAGAAAGGTAAGAGGCAGTCCAATGCCGGCTACTTCACGCGCTGCATAGCCGATGCCGCCGCCCACGAAGATGAGCGGAATGGTCATCAGATTCGCAAGCTGCGAGCGGGTTGCGCCTCGCGTCGCGTGGCGCGCCGCTACGTGAGCAATCTCATGGGCCATGACTCCGGCCAGTTCCGCCTCTTCATCCGCGGCCAGAATCAATCCTGAATTTACATAAAAAAAACCGCCGGGAAGGGCGAACGCGTTGATCTCGTCAGAGTCCACCACTTTAATGGTGAAAGGCACTTTTGCATCAGAGTTGCGGACCAGATTCTGTCCAATGCGGTTGACGTATTCATTCACAACCGGGTCCTGGACCATCTTCATGCTCTGCTCGATCTGTTGCGCATACTGTTTGCCCATGCGCGTTTCTTTTTCGATCGAATACCAGTCCATGCCGCCGATTTTGCGGTTGCCAATGGCATCTACATCGTCTTTGCCGCCGTCATGCTTGATCTTGGGTTCTTTCGCATTGGACTGATCGTCTGAAGACGGGGTCGTCGTCTGAGTCTGATTCGAGGCAGGGGTCGTCTGATTTGAGGCCGGGGTGGCAGTCTGATTGGTAGCCGGGGTCTGCGCCTGCTGCTGTTGTTGCTGCTGCTGATCGTCAGTTTTGTTGCTCTGGTCGTCAGATGAAGCGGAAGCGGGCAGGCTCATCCCCAATGCCAGGATGAACGAAAGGAAGATAGCACGAGTTTTCATAATAGATACTCCTGCGTGAGCGGACCCTTTCTCTAGGTGCAGAATACGCCCATTTGACGCCGGAACATAGGGATATGTTTTAGATTATCCCTCTTGAGGATTGGATACAAAATTTGGTATCTCAGTTATCCAGCACCACAGGTTTATCGTGAGGCCGTCGCAGCTCTGCACCTGAAAATCCAAGGTAGCTCAGCAACCTGAGCGGATCAATTGGTTCTTAATAAAAGTGTACAGAATGGCTTTCAGCGCTGCTGTAAATACTCTGTAAACAGGATTTTCCGCTTACTCAGATATGGTTAATTGTGAGTCTCAGGATTTCGACGCGCTTGGCCCGCCATTCACCTGATTTATCCTGTTCTGCCGTTACGCGAATTTCCTGCCCTGCGGTCAGGCACTCAATGTTGCACTTGCGACGCTGGCTCAATGGAATGTTGTCTGCAAACACGATGTCGGCATGCGAAGCCTCAACGCGGCGCATGATGTGATTGCGGCCCTGCACGTAAATCCAACCCTGACCCGCAGCCTGGTTCGTAGGAGGGTTCATCACCTTGCCTTGAAAAGTGCCATCCACAGCGAATGCCGGAAGGGTCGAGATAAGAAAGACGAAGACGGCCAGACGAGCCATATCCTATATACGATGCCGGGTGGCTGGTTCAGAGACTGGCAAAATTTTATGATTGCAAAAAATTGAAGGACAGCCTCTGCCTGCATTGCAACTATGGCCGAAGAGCACGTGTTTCGGCGTGATCGAAATCGTTCCTGGCATATCCCTCTGAACTCGAGGTTCTCACCTACGCTTCAACACGCTGCTCTCCGATCTTTTTCACTGTTTGATTGGACGCAGCGTCAGGAAGCCCTGCTCCGCCAAATCAACACCTCTAGTCGTAATACTCCAGTCCCAAATGGGTAATCATCTCTTCGCCGCGCAGGTGGCGCAGAGTATTTTTCAGCTTCATGGACTGGATGAAAAGATCGTGCTCCGGATACAGCCCCGGCACGGTCATGGGTGATTTGAGATAGAAGCTCAGCCATTCCTGAATGCCCAGCCCGCTCAGCTCTTCGCTGCGCTTCGCCAAATCGAGGAACAGCACCAGATCGAGCACAATGGGCGCGGCCAAAATGGAGTCGCGGCACAGGAAATCCACCTTGATCTGCATCGGATAGCCGAGCCAGCCGAAGATATCGATGTTGTCCCAGCCCTCTTTGTTATCACCACGAGGCGGATAATAGTTGATGCGCACCTTGTGGAATATATTTCCGTACAGTTGCGGATATAGTTCCGGCTGAAGAATATGCTCGAGCACCGAGAGCTTCGATTCTTCCTTGGTCTTGAAGGAGCCTGGATCGTCAAGCACTTCGCCATCGCGGTTGCCGAGAATGTTGGTGGAAAACCAGCCATTCAGCCCCAGCATGCGGGCCTTGAATCCGGGGGCCAAAATGGTCTTGAGCAAGGTCTGGCCGGTCTTGAAATCTTTGCCCGCGATAGGAGCGTGATTGCGGCGGGAAAGCTCCAGCATCACCGGGATATCCACGGTGAGATTTGGAGCGCCATTGGCGAAGGGCACTCCTTCCATCAACGACGCGTAGGCATAGATCATGGAGGGAGCGATGTTTTCATCGTTCTTTTGCAGTCCTTTTTCAAATGCCTTGACTGAAGAATGCACTTCCGACTGCTTAAGGAATATCTCGGTCGAGCCGCACCAGATGGTGACCAGGCGATCGGCGCCCGACTTCTTCTTGAAGTCGCGAATATCAGCCCGCAACTGTTCGGCCAGGTCCATCTTGTTGCGGCCTTTCTTCACATGCTTGCCGTCAAGCTTCTTCACATAATTGCGGTCGAAAACCGCCTCTCGTGGCTTAATGTTTTTCATGAAGGGCTTGATCTTGCCCAGCAAGTCCTTTTCCAACACGCCGGCATGCATGGCGGATTCATAGGCGTCCTCTTCGAAGATGTCCCACCCGGTAAACACAATGTCTTTCAGGTTGGCGAGCGGAACAAAATCTTTGATCTTGGGGAAACGGCCTTCGGTACGCTTGCCGAGGCGAATGGTGCCCATCTGCGTAAGCGAGCCTATGGGTTCAGCAATACCCTTGCGGACGGCTTCAACTCCAGCCATGAAAGTGGTGGCCACTGCGCCCATGCCGGGAACCATTACTCCCAGCTTGCCCTTGGCAGGCGCAATGTGGCTCGCCTGTGTCTTGTCCGCACTCGAAGAAGTTGAAGCCATTATGTAAGACCCATCCTTTTCTTTCATTCAAAATTCATTCAAAGATCAAGCGCGGCCCTGGTTCTGCCGTAAAGCACAAAGAGCCAACGCTCAGTAGGAAATCCGATGCAAGTGGAAACTGACTATCTTCTCGTATTGAGCAGTGTTTGTAAATGAACGAACTTATGAAGTTCACGAGTTCAAGCGATCTGGGCTTCACAAACTCGCCTGGAAGCCTTGCCGGAAATCGAGGAATGTCAATATCCCTTCCAGCCTCGGGATCGCTGTTATGTTCATAGTCTGAGGTCGCTCAATGCTAATCTGCACCGGCGTCGTTCTAGTAAGAAGATGTTTTCAGTTCTCCAAATCGGATAGATGGCTTAAAAACTCATCCTTAAAATCATTTTTTAGCATTCGTCGCGCGATTGTTCGGGTAACTGGCAGCCAATACTCTACTTTTCGCACTTTCATCAAATCGTCGGCCGACATACCCAATTCACCGGAATCCATTATTGAGTGAGCCACTTCGTTCCGCAAAGGCCTCAGCTCTGAATCTATAACGGAATTGAATTTCCTGCCCCTGATATCCGCCGGAAATACCTGCTTCACCGCTAATTCGTGCCACTCACGCACATGGTAAATCGCATCCAACCACCTCTGGTAAACGGCTGCGTCTTCTGGAATCCGTTCGACGAGAACACGAGGTTTTTGCCCCATTTTAATCGCCTCTGCAGCAAGGCGCTTACGCCTTGCAATGATGCCCTCGATGATCTTAAAAAGGCACAGAAACCTATAAGGCCCACTATTGCTGTTCAATGCTTCGCGATAAAGACTCGCATAGTGGAGGAATTCGGAGGCCGGTTTGATCACCAGTTCACTATTAACTGCAAAACGTGCCTCGGCAGGCGGGGTGAGTACAAGAGCTGTGTGAGCTCCTGTTCGCAACTCTACAGTTTCGGCTTGAACAACGTAAAAAGGGATATCAAGGTGGACAGACCAATTGCTAAGAATCATAAGCATCAAAGAATGGGTCTTCTGCTCGGCATCGTAGAAATTTTCTGCTTCGAATGGCTCCGAACGGAGCCGTCCTAGATATCCCTTCTCATTCGGTAAGCCGTTAAATTCCAAATTAAAACCGCTGGGATCCGAAAGTCTGACTTTGATTGCTACTACATCCGGCTCGTTAGTTGAGGGAATTGCACGAGACTTTTGATAGCCAGATGCGAGTCGCCTGTCACTGAGTCGCTCCACTTACGTTCCATTTCAGGCAGCACTGCATGCCCAGGGCGACTAAGTATGAATGTAACTATATATTTTCCAGGAGACCCCGCCGGATTATGAGTATTGCGCGGATCACCATCTGGAAAGATGGGAACCATGGTAATACGCGAGTTCTCACCTCGGAAATTGATAATCTTAATTTGTTTCGTTTCTTCCGTTTTCAGAGTACCCGTCAAAATGTGCCCACCACTCCTCTTTTTTCTTTTCTTAGTTCCGCAGCACCACCGAAACCTTTTTCCGCTTCCACATTCACATAATTTGTTGCCGGATATCATGATTCTTACAAGGGCATCAGATTTATTCGATCTCCAAATCCTTCCACTTCTTATCAACCCGCGCCTTGGTTTGCTCGTCCATCAGAATCTCGTCGGGCCAGGGGCGGTCAAACCCTTCCGTCGGCCATTTGCGCGTGGCGTCAATCCCCATCTTGGAGCCAAAGTTCGGCAGGCGCGAAGCGTGGTCGAGCGAATCCACCGGACCAAGGGTGAACTGTATGTCGCGCTCAGGATCAATGTTATTGAAGACCTTCAGCACAACTTCACCTATATCTTGAACATTTACATCTTCATCTACCACCACAATGCACTTAGTGAACATAGCCTGCCCCAACGCCCAGATGCCGCTCATGACTTTGCGGGCATGCCCCGGATACGACTTGCGGATGGAGACAATCATCAGATTATGGAAAACACCCTCCACCGGCAGGTTCACGTCTACGATCTCCGGCAGGGTCAGTTTCATGAGCGGCAGAAAGATGCGCTCCACGGCCTTGCCCATCCAGGCATCTTCCATGGGAGGCTTGCCAACGATGGTGGTCGCGTAAATCGGATTCTTGCGATGAGTAATGCAGGTGACGTGGAAGACCGGATACTGGTCTTCCAGAGAATAAAAGCCGGTGTGGTCGCCGAATGGACCTTCAGTGCGAAGTTCGTCAAGCTTTACATAGCCTTCGAGAATGATTTCGGCATTGGCGGGAACTTCCAGATCCACGGTTTCACATTTCACCAGTTCCACAGGCTGCTGGCGCAGGAAGCCGGCAATCATGAACTCCTCGACTTCAGGCGGCGCGGGCACAATGGCTGAGAAAGTAAGCGCCGGGTCGGTGCCGATCGCTACGGCCACTTCTAACGTACCGGCAGGCTGCCCACCTGCAGGCAGCATGGAACCGCCTCCGGAGCGCGCCATAATGTCCACACCAGCGCGGCGGCCGGCAGCCGCAGGCATTTCTTTTACAGCAGACTTCTTTACAGCGGACTTCCCTGCCGTCGGTTCTCCAGAACCCTGGGCAGCGGCCATGCGCAGCATGTCGCGATAGTGCTCGGCGGCAACTTTCTGGCGTTGCCAGTGCATGCCGGCGGAAGTCGCATCATAAATCTGCATCCGGTACATACCTACGTTGCGCTTGCCGGTTTTGGGGTCGCGGGTAATCACGCAAGGCAGGGTGATGAAGCGTCCCGCATCCTGCGGCCAGCATTGCAGCACCGGAAAATCGAGCAGGGAGAAGTCTTTTTTCCTGATTACCTCTTTGCAGGGGCCGGTCTGCACGGTCTTGGGAAAGAAGTTTCCCATTTCCGCCAGCATTGGCAGCATCTTAAGTTTTTCCAGAAAGCCTTCCGGCGATTTCAGATTCAGCAACTGGCGGATGCGATCGGCAACCTGATCGAGGCTGTCTACTCCCAGGGCCATTTTCATGCGCCGCTCGGAGCCGAACTGGTTGATCAACACAGGAACGCCGTTGCCGCCTTTTACGTTTTCAAACAACAGAGCGGGGCCGCCCGGACTCTTATATCTTTTAGCCGCTCCCTTAGACACCCGGTCGGTAATCTCGGCGATTTCCAGCACCGGATCCACCTCGGCGCTGATGCGTTGCAGCTCGTCGGCCCGCTCCATGGCGGCGATCCAGTCTCTCAGGTCCTTGTAGGCCAATGGCTCTCCTCAGGAATTTCCAAGTGGGAACTGGCGATTATACAAGCTGGATTCGCGCCCTTTTGGGCGAAGGCGAAGTCCTCGCCGGCCTGGCGATCAGTTAAGGTAAAAAAAATCTCACAAGACGGGCTTCAAATCCCGGCAGTTACCAACCTCAAGACAGCAGCTCACATCTTACCGCAAGGATAAAGACCACGCTGGAGTGAATTGGAAACTCATGGCCACTGCAATACAAGGTGAAAAGCAATACATTGACGCTTTCTTTAAACTGACCCTTAAACCAACTTCTGCTGCCGATGTCTTTCCGTTACTGGCATCGTTGACCGCCGAGCAGAGACAGGATTTTGTCGAACTGGCGGACTCCAATCACGTTATTATTCGCGTCTTTGAAATCATAAACCGCATTGCCGGAAACCGCGGGAACACCGATCTACAGGCGTGGGCGGTGAGCGTGCTGGCCACCGAGCGGGCCCGCATCAATCACGCGCTGGTCCATCTGAAAAAGGTGATTGATACGCTGGAAGAAGAAAATTGTCCTGTGGTGGTCATGAAAACGCTCGACCACTGGCCTGACCTGGGCAACGATCTCGATCTGCTGACTACCGGCACGAAAGCAGACGTGGTGAAGACATTCAAAGAAAAGCTCAATGCCACGGTGGACCACCGTAGCTGGGGCGACCGCCTGGCCAACAAGTTCAATTTCACGCTGCCCGATCTGCGCGAATCGGTTGAGGCGCACATTGGCCGGCTGGGACAGACCGGAGAACACATCGAACTGGCGAAACGATTCATCAGCCGCCGCGTCATTACCCAGGTAAATGGCATGGATTTTCTGACGCCCGCCCCTGAAGAGCGCATCTTTGCGGCAACGCTGCAACGCATGTACCGGCATTTCTACTTCCGCGCATGCGACATTCTGAATGCGGCTTCTCTGGTAGATTCCGGAAAGGTGGATTTCGCCGAATTGCGCCGCGCCGCCGAGCAGGCGGGAATCTGGTCGGGTGTGGCCAGCTTCCTAAATATCGTGTCGGAATACGTGAAGCAGTATCGCGGTTTCGGCCTGAACCTGCCGGCCAACGTAGTCGCCAGCGCGGCCCTGGGCGCAGAACAGATTTATACCCGCGCCCGCTTCCTGCGCGTGCCTATCATGCCCTATGGCGCCAAGCTCTACACCCGCCAGATTACACAGGCGGCGATTCGCGGCAACGTACCTGCAACGTTTCGCCTCAGTCTGCTGCCTCCGCTGGCTTCAGCAGCCGCAGTGGCAGTCAAGGTCATTGGCAACGATAAAGGTGTCTGGTAAATCCAACGGCTGCGGAGTCGTGAAACTCCGCAGCCGTTGATCCGGTTCCTATTCGTCCAGCAGCTCGTTGGATTTAAGAACCGGAAGCTGATTTCTTCCCTTCTTAGTTTTTCCCCGAATGCGGACTTGAACCTTTCTCGGAACCGCCACTGCTATGACTTCCGCCGCTGCTACCTCCTGAATGCGATTCGTGCCCGCCGGAAGGATGCGACTCGCCCCGCGACGGCGGTGCTGAGTGGCTCTCGCTGTGCGCCGATGGCATCGGCGAAGGCATAGAATGCGGTTCCGTGCCCATGCGCGGCTGCGGCGTTGGATTGCTTCTCGGCTCGCTACCACTATTGCGCGGGGTCACAATCGGCCGGTCAATGGTGAGCGGCGGCTTGGAACTATCTGCATGACTGCCGTGCGAGGTATCTGAGTTTGCCGGAAATTTCTGCCATCCTCCGCCATTCTGTGAGCCCGCATTACCGCTGGTGGGCGGCTTGGCAGTATTTGAAGGCGTAGTACTGTGCTCTTCCGGTGATCCTGCGGGATGCGCAGAGCCATCGGTTCGCGAAGGATTGGCAGTCTTGTTCTCTTCCACCTGCCCGCGATTGGGCGGAAATTTCTGCCAGCCATCGTGTCCGCCGCTATTCGTCGTGGAAGTCTGGCCGGAGTTCGCGCCGGACGTCGCCGGCTGATGGCTCCCGCCAGCCTCGGTCCCCCCTGGCTGATTTGCAGAAGACTGATTTGCGGAAGAACGACTGGCGCTCGCGCCCTGTCCGCTGCCCGAGCCAAACGTATGCCACCCTTCATGTCCGGTCTTTCGGTCCAGAAGGCGCAGCTTCGTTCTGCTGCGTCTTCGATTGCTTATTTCCTGAACCGGAGTTCGCCGCCGGTTTACCGTTTTCCGTTTGCGCTTGAGCAGGACTGCCGGAAGCCACGATCGTGCCGCCCGGCTTTGCCGTTTCTTCTGGCCTGCCGAATTTTGCCCAGCCATTTTGACCTTGGGATTGCGGACTTGATGGTTTGCCGGCCTCTCCCACTAAAGGCGTGCTGCCCGGATGAGCATCTGCAGCCTGCACTTCAGGCTTGCCCAGATTCCCGCCTGCGGGTTTCACGATTCGTTCATCGCCGGTATTCACGCGCTGTTGGCCGTTGACTGCGCCCGGCAACTGCGCGCCCATGGTCGTATTCCCAGTAGGCGAAGTCCTGGTTGCGCCAGCATTCACGCTGCTGGAAACAGGTACGGTTGCCTGCGCACTGCCGCCATGCGCTTTGATTACGTCCTGCACCTGGCTGGCCTGCTGCTGAAATGCCGGAGGTCCGGCAGGAGGCTGCCTGCGGGCAAAGAAGTGGTCTACGTTTCTCGGAGTAATGCTTCCCGCACCGGCGGCAGACGCATTACTGGAAGGCCGCAAATTTTCACGTGTCAGGAACAACCGGAAGATTCCCGGTCACCACCTGCGCCTGTTTGAATTCCGCCGCTTCGATTCCCTGCCGACGGTTGGTGATAACTCCGCGATTGAAATCTTCCACCGATACGGTGGTCACAGCCTGGCGAACACGTCCGTCTGTAAGCGCCAGATTGGCGTTGGAGATCATAGGCTGGCGCCCCGGCACCGCTAACGGCCGCACGACCACGCCGCGGTTGATGTTGTTTATGTTCGTGATGTTCGTCACATTGGTGATGTTGGTCACGTTGACCACGTTAATGCGATTGAAGCCCCGGCCATACCACGGATAGAAGTAGTCATGCGGGCCACACGGCAGCCAGCCGATAGAGCTGAAGCCAAAGCCGAAATCAACATGATGTCCGAACCCAAGGAAGAAAACATAGGCCGGCGCCCACACCGGGCGATACCGAGGCACAATCGGTCCTGGCCACCAATACCAGTAACCAGCGCGCACAAACCAGCGCCCGTAGTGATAAGGAGCCCATCCCCACGGCTCATAAGAAACCCAGGTCCAGCCGTAGTAAGGCTCCCAGACCCAGCGGCCCGACTGGTACGGCGCCCATCCGGCATTCTGGTAAGGTGACCACACCCAGCCGTAACCGGGCACCAACACCCAGTGTCCGTATGCATCAAGATCGTTGACGCCGGTGTAGTAACGGTTGGTCCTGCGCCAGCCTTCCGCATCCTGAATCACGCGATCGCGGTCTTTGTTCCATTTGTCCCAATCATCATGATCAGGAGAATTTGCGATTTTGTACTCAGGAGAATCGGTGCCACGAATGGTGATCTGCTGCCCTTCCTTCACGGTAGTGCTGCCCTGCGGAGTAGTGATTTCCGCTTCGCCCTCGCGCACGATCACATCAGTCTCAGAATCAGAATTGACCTGAACACGATAACGGCCGTGTTTGAGTGGACGCACCGCCACATTCGGCGTATCAAGCTCAACGTCAGCCTCGCTGCCTTTGAAGGAGCTGAAATTCGCATATCCCTGCGCAATCTGTATCTGAATGCGGGTGCGCGTCAAATCGGCAATCTTCATCTGGCTGCGTGAGGAAAGACGCAGCACGTTGGCATAATCCAGTTGTACCTCGGTGCGTGATTTTTCGCCGGTAGCCACCTGGTCGCCGCGGACGAGAGGCGTATTCAATGTGATCGCCGTCCAATCGCCCGTGTCACCACGCTGCATGGAAACATCACCATGAATCAGGCTGATGTGGGCCACACCCGCTTCCGGCTGGGCCGGAGGCGCAGACGGCGCCCGGTCGTACTCCTGCGCCTGTACCGAGATCACCAGACTGATTACCGCAAGAAATAAAACTGCCAGAATCGCCTTTTTCATAGCCAGCCTTTCCCTAACTGACTTCACCTTGCCTGAGATATAGGCAAGCGAGTTGCCATTCGCTGGAACCCGCAAAGGCTTGTATTTGTTGCGGTTTTCTCATCCCGCAGAATAAGGTGGTGGTTTTCAACCAGTGGGATGGCGGAAAAGAACCGGGAAGAATCGGGGGATCTCGGATCAGGTGATCTGGTGATCTGAAGATTCAAAGCGTTGACGTGATCAGCCAGAACTCAGCAATCAATCCTGCAGTCAAGTACACAACCAATCGCATTTCCGCAATCGGCTGAAAAGACCTCTTAAAAACTGATGAATATTTTTGCATTGAAATTCGCCACCACTCGCGAAATTCGCGGCTGTTTTTCAGATCACCCGATCACCGGCTCACCAGATCACCCGATTCTTCACGGTTTTCAGATCACCCGATCAGAGATCACCAGATTCCCTCACTCTTCATCCGGCACGCCGATTTTAGACAGGCGATATCGCAATGCATTTCGCGAAAGTCCCAGAAGCCGCGCGGCCTGGCTCTTGTTGCCGTTGGCGCGGCGCAGGGCTTCGCGGATGATCTCGTCTTCCCATTGCTCCAGCGTCATGCCCTCAGGCAGCAGCGGTGCGGTCGCGGCGGACGTAACATGGTTGCGCGCGCGTCCTGAATCGAGATGAATGTCGTCAACGTCAATCACCGGACCGGCAGCCAGCGCCACTGCTCGCTCGATTGTGTTCTCAAGCTGCCGAACATTGCCGGGCCAGTGAAAATCCATCAATGTTTTTAATGCCGCTGATGTCACGCTTTCGATGGATTTGCCGTTATCAAAAGTGAAGCGCGCCAGAAAATGCTGTACCAGGTCGGGAATGTCTTCTTTATGCTCGCGCAATGGAGGCACATCAATAGGAACAACATTCAGGCGATAGTAAAGGTCTTCACGAAATGTTCCCTGCTCCAGCGCGGCCCGCAAGTCTTTGTTTGTGGCCGCAATCAGTCTTACATCTACTTTGAGCGTCTTTGTTCCGCCCAGCCGTTCGAACTCGCGCTCCTGAAGCACGCGCAGCAGCTTCACCTGAATCGGCGCGGGCACATCGCCAATTTCGTCGAGGAAAAGCGACCCCTTATCGGCCAGTTCGAATTTTCCCGGCTTGCTGGCAATGGCCCCGGTGAATGCTCCCTTTTCAAAGCCGAAGAGTTCGCTTTCAAAAAGCGTGTCTGGTATGGCAGTGCTGTTGATCTTGATAAAGGGTCCGGCAGCACGCCGTGAATTCTGGTGAATGGCGCGCGCGATCAGGTCTTTGCCGACGCCGCTTTCACCACCCAGCAACACGGTGGAATTCGTAGGCGCCACACGCTCCACCAGCGCCAGCACTTCCTGCATACGGGAACTGCGGGCAATAATGTTCCGGTATTGATAACGCTTGCCCAGCGCCTCTCGCAAGCTGCGGTTTTCGTCGCGCACCCGCTGCACGTCAAGCTCTTTGTTGATGACCAGCTTCATCTCCGCCATGGAAAACGGCTTGAGCACGTAATCGCTGGCGCCGGCCTTCATGGCCTCCACGGCCGTTTCCACGCTGCCGTATGCGGTCATCACTACTACCGGCACTGAGGTGCTGAGCCGGCGCGCTTCATGCAGAAAATCCATGCCGCTCATGCCCGGCAGCTTCAAATCAGTCAAGATCAAGTCCACCACTTCACGGCGAACAAACTTCAATCCCGTCTCAGCATCTTCTACGGTTTGCACGTTGTGGCCGTCTTCTCCCAGAGATATCTCCAGGAGCCGGCGCATTCTCGGTTCGTCTTCAACAATCAAAATGCTGGGCATAAGAAGGTGTTTATTGCACGTATGGTTCCACTTCCCGAGCGATAGTGTAGCTGCCGGCCTGCGGCAATGAGACCTGGAAGCAGGCGCCGTGCCCGGGTTCACTGCTCACCCGCACCAGGCCGCCATGCGCGTCCACGATTTTGGTGACGATGGCCAGGCCCAAGCCCACGCCTGATTTTTTGGTAGTCATGAACGGATTGAAAATCTGTTCCTTCATCTCCGGCGCAATGCCTGGACCTGCATCTTCGATCTCAATCACTACATCCTGCCTGTCTGCGCTCTCATTTGGCCGGATTCTGATTTTCAAATCTCCGCCCTGCTCGCCCATGGCTTCACAGGCATTCTGAATGAGGTTGGTAAACACCTGATCGCAGAGTTGTTCGTCGGCCATGACCTGCGGCAGATCAGGAGCGAAATCGCGCTGCACATTAATCTTGGCCAGCGCGCCGTGCTCACCAACATATTTCAGAGCCCGCTCAATCAGAGGCGGAACTGGCTGCGCGCGCAGATCGAGGCTGGAAGGACGGGCAAAATCAAGAAAGCGGCTGACCAGCGCGCTCAGGCGGTTGACCTCAGTGTAGATATAGCTGGAAAGCTCACGGCACAACGGATCGGCCCCTTCGAGCTTCTGGTTCAGGATTTCTGCCGAACCTTTCATCACGCCCAGCGGATTGCGTATTTCATGCGCGAGTCCGGCAGAAAGCTGGCCCAGAGCAGCCAGACGTTCGACCCGCCGGGCCTCGTCCTGAGCTTTCTTCAAATTGCGATTGGCCTCGCTCAGGGTCTCGGCCACTCGCTGGTAGCGGTGGGTTTCGGCGCGGTATTCCATCACAAAGCGGTTCACGATCATGCCTACCAGAAAAAAGAAAACCATGCGCAACGCCAGTTGCCCGAGGCCTTCATCGGTAAGGCGGAACTCCTTCAATGCGGGCACCAGGTATGAGCCATAGGTGGCAGTGGCCACCAGGGTCCACAGCAATGTGCCCACTGGACCGAAATACATGGCGGCGGTCATTACCGGCAGATAGTAAATCGGATAATAGCTGCTGTTGATCCCCACATCAGGCGTGGTGTGGATCATCAGCACGGTGGCCAGCGCCAGCTTGATCACCACCGAAAAAGCCTCCCCATTTTTGGGGATTACGTTGATAAAGCGCGATTCCAGCAGTTGAAAAGCGCCAATGAAAACCAGAATGACCTGCTTGTGCAGTTCGCGGACCGGGGGCAGCAAGGCAAGCGCTCCGAGAAAAAGCAGCCACAGAACATCCAGCCATCGCGGAGTGGCGCGTCCATTGCCAGCCATAGATTGTGAATGTAGCACACTGGTCCCAACCCTTTATCGGAGAGATCACAGAGAGCAGAGAGTTACAGGCCTTTCAGTTTTGGCATTTTTGGCAATCATGGCAATTTTGGCAATTCCATTGGTTCACTTGACACTGTTGCAATGGCCAAAGAGAATGACGGCCATGGCAACTTACAGCAGCAGGCTCGCGCCTATTGTGCTGCCTGATCCTGACGGACGGGAGACACGCCTGGGCTCTTTATGGTCAGACTCCGCAGCCGTGCTGGTTTTTCTCCGCCATTATGGTTGAATCTTCTGCCGCGAGCACGTTGCGCAGTTGCGCATTCATGAACAGGAGTTTCGCAGCCGGGGCGCCAATCTCGCCGTCGTAGGACTGGGAGACGCTACACTATGCTCGCGCGTTTCGCGATGAAACCGGCATCACATTTCCGCTGCTGATTGACGAAAAACGAAAAGCTTACCGCGCCGTGGAATTAAAACAGGCGTCTCTGTTGCATCTTTTCTGGCGCGAAAATGCGGTCGCCCGCAAACGCGCCAAGAGCGCTGGACAGCGCCAGCACCGCCTTGGCAAGAACCCCATGCAACTCGGCGGCACCTTTGTTTTCGAACCGGGCAATGTAGATCGCTTTGTTCACGTAAGCAACACCTTCGGTGACAACGCACCCGCCGAACAGGTGGTTGCGGCCTTAGGGAACAGAGTCTAGATCATTGGGTAAGTGGGTGATTTGGTAATTGGGTAATTGAAAACCCGGTCTTGGATGCACTGGCAGCCAAATGAATTTCAGAACACCTGTTATTATTCTTTTCTCGGATGAGGTTTTTCTCTGGAACTTGCGGATGAGAAATAAGGACCTTACATGAAGACTTTGGCATTTATCAACTACAAGGGCGGGGTCGGTAAATCAACAACGACGTACCACATCGGGTGTTCCCTCGCCCTCGATCATGGAATGAAAGTATTATTAGTCGATATCGATCCTCAGACAAACTTGACGTTTTTGTGTGCCACGCCCGAGCAATGGGAAAGCTTTAAGGACACAAATGGGACGCTTTCTTCTTTATACCGCGCTTATCTCGATGGACAATCTTTCGACCTCGAACGAATCGTCTGGAAAGAACCGATTACACGTGCTGGTCAAACCGCTGTACCCGGGTTGGACATCATACCCTCCGACGTCGAACTCTTAGGCATCGATCTTGATTTGATGCTGAAGACACCTCAATTCAGCGACTTGACCAGCGCGGCACATCATTATGTCAATCAGCGCTCAATTCTTTATAACGCACTACAGCAAGTCAAGAAGCAATACGACTATGTTCTCATCGACTGTCCCCCAAACTTATATTTGGTAACCCAGAACGCCTTGTCAACAAGCGATTATTATGTGGTTACCGCGCTGCCCGATCATCTCTCCACCATTGGTCTGAGCATCCTGGAGGAACGAGTAAACAAGCTCAACAACGATCTATCGCATGCTTCAGCTATAGTTAATCAGCGACTCGCCGCTTCAAAACTGGGCGGAATTATCTTCGTCAGGGTCCGTATGGGCGGAACCGCCATCACCGGTGTTCATTCCAGAAAGATAGCAGAATTGTCACGACGCTATCGCGGTAAGGTTTTCGAGAACTACACGACTGAAGGCATTGGATACAGCGAGGCGGCAGAGGTCGCTCTGCCGGTCTTCCTTGTCCCTGGATCGAATCCGCGGCGAGTGGCCGAACAGTATCGGGAAATCACCGCAGAACTGATTACGGAGAATCCCGACATGAAGCGTACCAACCCGCAAAGATATCCTGAAATTCATGCCCTCGCGGACGCTCTAAACGCGCTGCCTGATGATACCGAACGTGATCGACTGATTAAAAGTCTTGATGTAATCGTGGCATTTTTCGATAATTTTCGTACGCGGTTACAGGCACTCCCTTCATCGAGCGAGAAGGCGAAAACATTGACTGCGCTAGAGCACCTGACAACATTTCTTGATAGTGCGAAGGAAAACCATCTTCTCGCTGCCGCACTTGGTTTGAGTTATGAACGTGCAGCAAAGCGGCCTGCCCGATCGGTTCAATCACAGTCCTCCGCCAAGGTGAGATCTCTTCTTAATGAACTAAAAGATCTGCCGACAGACGAGATCCAACGAAAACTTAATGACTACAAAATCATAACCATGAATGATCTACATGCATTAAGTACATTGATGGGCCTCAAACCTGAAGATCGCATGAAACGACAAGATATTGTCGATCGTATTGTTAAGATCCGGATTCGCCAATGTACGGGGTTACGACCTACTCCGTAGGACAGACGCGGATAAACCACCTCGCTCCTAGAATGGACAACTATCCTGACGTGAAATGCCTAAAACTGCATACATAGATTACCCACTTACAAAATTACCCACTTACCCAATGGCCTCAGTTCGTCTGGTCGAGCAGCGTTCTGATCTTCGCGCCCAAAACTGAGAATGTGAAAGGTTTTTGCAGGAAGCTGGTGGTTTCGAGAAATATGCCGTGGCGGATCACGGCATCATCGGCGTATCCGGATATGACCAGCACGCTGGTAGAGGGCCGCGTTTTGCGCACATGTTCGATCAAGAGGCGTCCGCTGAAATTGGGCATGACGATGTCTGAAATCAGCAAGGCGATTCCACCCTCATAGGAATCTGCGATTTCCATGGCTTCCTGCCCATTACGGGCCATCAAGACTTGATAGCCACAACTTTGCAGATACTCTCCAGTCGCCTCGCGCAATCCATCTTCATCGTCAGCCAGCAGAATGGTTTCATGTCCATTGTAGTCAAGGCGGCGGCGCTCCTGTAGCGATGGCCGCCGGGCAGGGGCAGAAGCAACAACCGGCAGATAGATATTGAAGGTGGTGCCGGCCCCTGGTTCGGATTGCACACGAATATGCCCGCCACTCTGTGTCACAATGCCGTACACAGTCGAGAGTCCCAGGCCGTTGCCGCGAAGCTTGGTTGTGAAAAATGGCTCAAAAATCCGGGAGCGGGTTTCAGCGTCCATGCCGATTCCGGTGTCCCGGACCGAAAGCAGAATATATTCACCGGCCGGCAATTCAGGAGAGTCGCCCTGGCTGACGTGGCGTTCAAGCTTCATTTCCACCAGGCCGCCATTGGGCATGGCATCACGAGCGTTGCCAACCAGATTGAGCAACACCTGTTCAAGCTGTCCCTGGTCGGCCATGATCAAACCAAGTTGATCCTGTGCCTGAATGGAAACCTGTGTTTCCGCCCCTACTAATGCATGCAACATGCTGCTCACTTCGGCAAGCACTACGGTGGGGTCGAGCAGTTTGGGCGACATGACCTGCCTGCGCCCAAAAGCCAGCAGTTGCTTGGTGAGCAGGGCCGCCTTATCAATGGCAGCCAGAATATGATCTACCTTGCTCTTCTGCCACTCATTCGAGGCGTGTAACTGGAGCAACTCAGCATAGCCGCTGATGATCCCCAGAATGTTGTTGAAGTCATGGGCCACGCCGCCCGCAAGCCGCCCTACGGCTTCCATTTTCTGCGACTGGCGCAACTGGTCTTCAAGATTTTGCTGTTCGGTGATGTCGCGCAGAACGATCAGGTGCCGCTCAGGCAGGATATTGGCGCTGAAACCAAGGTCCACCAACCGCTTCACACCATCGTCGCGGCGCATCCACAGGCGTGTTTTCCCGCTGCCATCCATGCAGAAGCGCAGCCAGTCAGATTCAAAGTCATGATCGGTGAAACGGAATAGTGTGCTGCCGATGAGTTCTTCGCGCGAAACACCCAGCAGGCGTGAGGCCGCGGAGTTGGCCTCCATGCACATGCTTCGATCGGCGGCAATCACAATGCCGTCCAATGAGTTCTCAAAAATTGCGCGCACAGTAGCTTCGCTGTGGCGAAGCGCTTCTTCCGACTGCTTGCGCTCGAATGCATAGCGGATAGAACGGACCAACAGCCGCCCGTCAAACGAGCCTTTAACGAGATAATCCTGCGCGCCTTCACGCACTGTGCGGATGGCCAGCTCTTCGTCGTCAGAACCGCTGAGCACCAGAATTGCGGAGCGCGTAGCGCTGGGTACGATGCTGGAAAAAGTGGCGTAGCCAAAGCTGTCTTCAAGATTCAGATCGAGCAGAATAACGTCAAACTGCACAGCTTTGAGCAGGGCCAGGGCGTGATCAAGCCTGCTGACATGCTTGCACCGCAGCCCTTCGCTGGGCGCTTTCAATAGCCCGCTGATGAGCCGTGCGTCAACCGGATTGTCTTCAATAAGCAGCACGTCCAGCAATTTCGCTTGCTGGCGTGGCTGTACTAAAGTGCTCATCTCCTTCATTAACTGCATTACCTCTTTTATTCAGTCACAGACAGCGCGGCGGGCCCGCTCTCCAACATAGTGTGCAGGGCCTGGGCCAGCAAGGTAACTTCAATTCCCAACCTGGCGAATTCCTCGCTTGCGCCTTCCAATGTCTTCCGCTTGCCCATTTCCTCCAGGCCACGGGCGCTGGATATCGCCCTTTGGGCGGAAAACTGGAGCAGTGATCCTTTCAATTTGTGACTGAGTTTTTCTACTTCAAGAAATTCCTGCTGGCCGATTGCCCGGTCAATCGAGCGCAGCAATTCCGGATACTGCTGGCAGAATAATTCCACCAGATCGCGCAACAGATCCACGTCGTGATTTACGCGCTCTAACACTGCAAGGGCGTCGAATACGTCGCCCTTCGGGCTATTCGCGTTAGTATCGCAAGGTTTCATTCCTGGCGCGCAAATTATTGGATAAATGGATGGCGGCTTTACCGCTGGATTGTAATCCTTCTCCGGTGTCAAAGGTCACTCCCTTTTTGCCGATTTTTGAAGACCTGCTGCATGAGTGGCAGGCTTTATGCTTACCATCGCTCCTCCCCGGCAAGCATGAGAAAATTCTCATCTTATAGAGATGGGGAACGCAGGAGGTCACTGGACGACCACCGATGTTTCAGCCTCGGGTGGATTGGTCAAAGATTAGCAAAGTTTCTGCCCCCAAGGGTACTGAATTTCAGCCTAATACCTCAGGAAAAAACGGATTAAGGCACCGCTCCCGGAGCTTGAAATCGAGGGGGCCTTGCCTGTGGGGCCTGCTAAAGGAGACTCTAAAGCCGGGATGCAGCCGGAGTGCTTGCAGACACCAAAATGCTACTGCGCAGCCAGCCGCCATGCACGGAGCTACCCGGCAGGCATCTCAGAGGCTGTTTCATCGGGAGCGATCACGTCTGTTCAGCGTGCGGATTCTTTCTCCATCTCGACTTCGGCTTTCAGGCTTTCCAGATCGCGATAGATCGTGACTACCGCTAATGTGCGGCCGTCTTTCTGATAGCGCACGGTGCAATCACGTTGATCGATATCGCCCTCGATGTCGATCGTGTCCCACTTCTCCGCGTGGCCGACATAATTGATGGGGACGTCGTAGTGCTGGCTCCAGAAGAATGGCGCCGCATCAAAACGCTCACGCCTGCCCAGCATGTTCCTGGCAGCCGTCTGTCCCTGGCGCTCCGCTACCACCCAGTGCTCCACACGGATGGCTTCCCCGCTATGTGGATCGGGCCAGCGCGCCGTATCCCCGGCGGCGAAAACGCCCGGGGCGCTGGTTTCCAGATATTCATTTACGAGCAATACCACGATCCATTTTCAAGCCTGCCTGCTCCGCCAGTATGAGTGACGGACGTACACCGACGCCAAGAACAATGAAGTCCGCGTCAACTACCTGGCCTCCGCTGAGCGTCACTTTGTTTTCGTCAACATGCTTCACGGTCTCACCCAGGTGAAACACCACCCCATGCGACTGATGCAGGCTGCGTACAAAACTTCCCAGTTGCGGCCCCAGCACCTTTTCCATGGGAATTTTTTCCGGCGCAACCACGTGGACCTCGAGTCCGCGCGTCCGCAGAGACGCCGCTACTTCCAGGCCGATAAAACTTGCGCCCACCACCACGGCCTGCTTCGCTGATTTCGCGCGCTCCACAATCGCCTTGCTGTCTGCGAGTGAGCGAAGATAGAAAAGCTGCGAAGGCGTAGCTCCTTCCACCGGCAGGCGGACCGGCTCGGCGCCGGTGGCCAGCAACAGCGCGCCATATTCATAGAATTTCCCGTCTTCCGTGCGCACTGACTTCTGCTTTGTATCCAGTGAGGCCACACGAGCGTTGAGAACCAGATTGATTTTGCGTTCCGTATACCAGTCTTGCGGACGCAGGGGAATCCAATCTTCCGGAGCTGTACCTGCAAGAAAATCCTTCGAGAGATTCGGCCGGTCAACGGGTGGAGCGCTATCCGCGCTGAGAATCGTCAAAGGGCCGCTGTATCCTTCGCGGCGCAACATGTCAGCCGCGGCAAGTCCCGCGGCTCCTCCACCCACGATCACAATCGATGCTGGATGATCTTTGCCCGCGGTCTTACTGGAATCTTCCTGATTGGCTTCGATTTTCTCTCTAACGAAAACTTTGTCGCCACTCTTCTCTACGCGCCAGCATTGAATGGGATCGAGCGCCGGAGCACGAAGTGCTTCGCCGGTACGGAGGTTGAAACACGCATGATGCCAGGGACACCGCACTTCATCGCCGACAATCAGTCCATCAACCAGCGGACCATGATAGTGCGTGCAATGGGCGCCAATGGCCACGAACTCTCCGCCACGCCGCACCAGCAGGACTTCTTCTTCGCCAACCATTCCCACCAGTTTCCCGCCATCTTCCAGACTGTTGGCGGCAATGCCATTCTTCAGATCAGGTTTTTGATCGGACTTCTGTTCGCTCATGAGCACTTTCTCCGGACGGATGACATTCTACCTTTTACGAAACATTTTCTTCCTTGTGGATTTTCAGCAAAAGTGCCGCAGTTAGAATCGTCGCGTTCAGTTGTGGGGACTGGATTTTGGATAGGTGAGCGAAACATGTATCAGGGCACGACTTTCAGTCGTGCCGAAAAAGCCATATAAACATTGGGCTTCAGCCCCTGCCACTCTTAACGGCATGGTTCTACCGCGCCACTGTTACCTACGATTACCGGCATGGCCATGACCGGGAATAACTATGCTACGCTCTGCCTGCTGGAGTAAAACGCATGATCTTTCATCGCTTATTTTCGGCGGTACTCGGTTTGGCACTGGCGCTTGCTGGTCTGGGAGCGGCCGGTTATATCCAGTTTGATCCGCGAAGAGATACGCTGCTTTCCGGTACTGTCGGAATACTCGTGCCCGGTGTGCTCATGCTGAGCGCCTTCTATATGGCGTTCCGTTTTCTCAAATTTGCCGCCAAAGGAAAGAACTAAAGCACCGTCTATCCCATCGCTGCCGGACGCGGTTATTTTGTGCGGTGAGAGCCTGAAAGCGCGGTAGCCAGACCCAGCGTAATCAGCATGCCACCTGAAAAATACCGCTGTGCATTCAGCCAAACCTTCTTCTTGCGCATGAGTTCTGCAAGCGTTCCGGCGAGCATGGCCCACATGCTGTCACTCATAATTCCAAGGCAGGTAAAAAGCAGTCCCAAAAACAAAATCTGTTCGCGCACGTGCCCACGTCCAGGAGAGACGAATTGAGGCAGAAAGGCGAGAAAGAAAAGTGCATTCTTCGGATTGAGAATGTTTACGATCACGCCTTGAGCAAATACCCGACGCAACCGCACAGGTTCGGCGCTCGCAGCGTCAAAGTTCTCAGGCCCGCGCTGCATCAACTTCTGAATGCCCAGAAAAACCAGATAAGCCGCGCCCAGATATTTTATGGTCTGGAATGCCATGGCTGAAGACGCCAATACTGCCGAAAGGCCCAGGGTCGCGGCGGCGACATGAACCAGCGTGCCTACGCTGATGCCGCAAGCGGAGATGAGTCCGGCGGCGCGTCCCTGACCCATGCTGCGTCCAATAATGTAAAAGACCGCAGGACCGGGAATGAGCAACAGAACGAGAGCAGCGGTTATGAATGTGCCGAGCGCCACGCCATGAGGAAGCACCAGACAAAAGTATCACAGTCAAATCCAGCCTGTATCCAAAGGCCTAAGGTAAGCTTCAGGCCAACCCGCAGCACAGGCTGCGGTTCTAAGCTGCTGTCCCTCCGAATTGTTCCCCCCAGGAGAATCTACGGTGGCCTATCCACGTTATCTCTTACTCGTCTTATTGCTGGCTGCAACAGTTGGGATTACAGAGTCCCAAACACGCTCCGAGGCAATTGACTTGCCGCAACCACCCGCACAGCACATGCAGGCGCAACCAATGGCCTTCGTAAGTACGCCGCTGGCGTTTGAGCAGAATCTTGGACAGAGCCAGTCGCCGGTGGAATTTTTGTCACGCGGGAATGGCTATACCTTGTTCCTTACGCCGCAAAGCGCGGTGCTGCGTATGACGAGAGAAACTGCGAATCCGACCGGCAGAGTTGAGCAAAGCAATGAGCCGCCACTCAATCATTCGCAAATAAATGATTTGCAAATGAACGATTCGCAAATGAAACATCCTGAGTTCCAGCATCAGACAGGTGTCGTGCTGCGCAAAACACTCGTCGGCGCGGCACCCGGAGTCCATGCGCAAGGTGAGCAACCGCTGGCAGCCAGAAGTAATTACTTTATTGGCAACGACCCGAAGAGCTGGCATACCAACGTTCCGAGATATGCGGAAGTCCGCTATCGCGGCGTGTATCCGGGAGTGGACCTGCTCTACTATGGCAACCCGGGAAATCTGGAATATGACTTCATCGTCGCGCCTGGATCATCACTCGAACAGGTGCGGATGCGGATCGAGGGCGCACAAGGCATCACCATTGCTCCATCGGGAGACCTGGTCCTGGAATTGGGTGAAGGCGAGGTGCGGGAACACGCCGCTTTTTACCAGACAGTCAATGGCGCACGGCGCAAGGTAGAAGGCCGGTACGAGTTGAAGGCAGCGAACGAGATCGGCTTTGTGGCCATGAACTATGACCACACGCGTGAACTGGTGGTTGATCCGGTATTGCTCTTTTCCACCTATGTAAGCGGCAGCATCAACAGCACCGCCGGTAATAGTGGATTTGGAGTAGCGATTCAAGGCAATAGCCTCGCCGTTGATTCTGCCCGAAACATTTACATTACCGGGCAGACCGATTCTATTGACTTCCCTACTTCCGCAGGGGCGTTTGACCGCACCAGGAAAGGCCATTCCAATGCTTTTGTAACGAAGCTCAATAGCACCGGCACTCAACTGTTGTATTCCACGTATCTGGGTGGAAGCGTCTCTGAAACCGCCGTAGGCATTCGCGTGGATGGCGCGGGAAATGCCTTCGTGGCCGGCACTACGGCTTCCACCGATTTTCCCACGACCGCGGGAGCGTTTCAGACCAGGGGATCACACGTGCCTTTTGTCACCAAGCTGAACTCTACCGGCTCTAAGCTCCTCTATTCCACGTATCTCGGTGGAAGCAGCGGGCGCGACACCGCAACGGGCATTGACATTGACGACTCAGACGACGCCTTCATTACGGGTGAAACACGGTCTCCTGACTTCCCGCTTACGCCGGGCTCATTTCAACCGGTATTTCAATTTTCCGCGAATTGTCCCAGCACTCCCGCCGGCTCTTGCTTCCATACTTTTGTGAGCAAGCTGAATCCCGGCGGCACGGCGCTGGTGTTTTCCACGCTGCTGGCCAAGACAGGCCGCGACACAGGGAGGGCAATCTACATAGATCGCTCCAACAGCGCGAACGTAAGCGGCAATGTTGTCCAGACTTCCGATAGCGATTTCCCTAAAACGCTTGCCGTGGGTACGCTGGGCGCGCAGCCTGCGTTTGTAACCAGGCTCAATCTAAATGGGACCGGCATTGTTTACTCCACCTGGATCGGCGGGACGAACACTGTTCCGGCCCTTGGCGCGCTTACCACTGACGCGCAATTCAACGCCTATCTGGCAGGATCAGCCGCCCAGGGACTGCCAACCACTACCGGCGTTGTGAAACCCACAATCGGAAATGCTAACGCTCCCAGCGGATTTGTCGTGAAGCTGAATAGCACCGGACACTTCATCTATGCCACCTATCTGGGTGGATCCACGTCAGACCAGGCGGAGGGCATCGAGAAAGACGGCAGTGGCAATGCCTATGTAACCGGACGAACCAGTTCTTCTGATTTTCCCATCACCGCGAATGCATTTCAGAAAAAACTCAACCAGGGTGCGCCATGTGCCAGCACCCCATGCCAGAGCGATGCCTTTGTGAGCGTCTTGAACAGCACCGGCACAAAGTTTATCTATTCCAGTTTCCTGGGGGGCAGCAACGCTGATGAAGGCAAGGCCATTGTGTCTGACTCGTCGCACAATGCTTATGTGCTGGGGCAGACCTCGTCCAGCAATTTCACCACCACGCCCGGCGTGTTTCAGCGAGGGTTTCGCGGAGTAAAGGACGCCTTCGTCGCCAAAGTGGTAATTGCCGCCGATCTGGCTATTGGTTCGCCGACTGCGCCCGCAACCATCCATCATGGCCAGATTCTTACCTACAATCTGCTGATCAATAACCTCGGACCCGACACCAGCAGCAATCTGGTGATTACCGACACGCTGGCATCCGGAACCAGCTTCGTGAGCGCGAAACTGACGGGAGGAACCAGTCCCAGCTCCTGCAAAACTCCTGCGACCACACAGAATGCAGGCGTCATAACCTGCAACTGGACGGGCTTGGCAGCTCACGCTACCATTACCGTCACAATTCAGGTCAAGGTGAATGCAGCGGTAGGAAGCACGCTGGTCAACACCTTCAAGGTGCGCGCACAGACGCAGGACCTGCACCTAAATAACAACGGAGTAACTTTCAGCACGAAAGTGAACTAATCACCTTGGAAGGAACGAAAAGCAGAGCTTATTTTAAGCGGGCCATTGTTGAACAACCGAATGCGCCGACAAACCAGCCGGGATTACGCAGGCCATAATTTCAGCAGGCGCTGAGGCCGGCCTGTATTGCAGGCCGGCCTGGCAGTTGAATTAAGCAGCCCGGCTGTACGCGTCAGAACCGTGCTGTTTCACCATCTTGTTGTAAACGCCCAGAATCAGAAACGCCGGGGCCCACTGTCCGACAAACAACGCCCAATTGTCTTTTCCCATGATCTTGAAGGTCGCTGATCCAACCATAGAAATGATGGCCGCAGTCAGATAACCCGCAGACGGGACTTTTGAAGTTTGAGATTCGATGGTTGAAGTGAAATTGCCTTCGCGCTCGCCGCTTACTTTCGTGGGAAATGATGACATCAATAACTCCTTTTTGTTTTGTGTGTGTAAAAGTATGATGCGCAGAAATCAGGCGAAACAGAATAGCGGGCAACACAATCGGGAGTTCATTGGCTTTTTCTCTCTGAGATGGAGACGCCTTACAACGAAAGTTAGGTCGGTAAATAGCCGCTCGTACTCAGCTGAGAGCGACAGCTTGCTGGAGTGCTCAGACGGAGGAACCTTCACGCTATTCGTTGAGTAACCCGAGCATAAAGGTGCTGAGAGGCCTTGTAGCGGATAGCGCTGGTGTTCGAATCGAGGCGCATCGGTCGCGCGATTGCGCCTCGATATTAGTTAGACTAATGGCAGCGATTGCAGCCTTTGCCCGCCAACTTTCCTGCTTCATACCCTAAATTCAGGGAATTTTCTATGCCACTGTCAGTGTATTGCTGCATCGCTTTAGGTCCGTAAGTACGCGGACTTTTGAAGGGATTGAAGTTCCATCCTCCGCGAACTGCTGGTGTCAAGAATTCCCCAGCCATTCCCATTCCAGCTCCCATTGCAGCGTCCACTGCAAATTCGACCGGGTCAATAGGTGGCCCTCCTATAGAGTTGATTAGATTGTAGGTTTCGCTTCCTGCAGCTCCGCCCAAAGCAGGATTCTCTGAGAAAAAGCCGACGGCAAGACCGACTACCGATGAGACCGCACCTGCTGTGATGCCGCGCCCGATATCACTGGCAAGATCCCATCCGCGATCGCCACAAGCATAACCTTTCATTCCTTCGACCACTCCTCCCCCCACAGCCCCGATTCCTGCAACGATTGCTATGATCGCCGGATTCTTGCCGCTGGGATCGACCAGGTTGGTTGGGCTGTTCCGCACATAGGCATAGAGATTGACATCGCCTCCACCGAATCCCAGTGGATCTTGACTGATGAACCGCCCGAACATCGGGTTGTAGTAACGCGCGCGGTAGTAGTAGAGGCCATTACCATCGTTCTCACGGCCGGTAAATTGAAATTCGTTGGTGCTGCTTGCGCCAGTGATGCCGGTACCGCCAAAAGGATCGTAAGTATAAGAAGTTTGTATATTGCCGTTGGCATCAGCCAAAGCAATAGTACTTCCTAGCACATCGGTGAGCAGAGAAAAAGCACCGAAAGAATCAGTGCGGGTGAACGTTTCATCAACATTGCCGGCTAGCATGTTGCTCCCGACCGTGCTTCCTGTGAGTTCCTGAATCGGATTGAAACCATCGTATAGCAGAGAACGAGCTGCGGGATTCTGGGTGCGACGACCGAATGCATCATATTGAATCGGTGCGCCGTTTATGGCGGACAGATGATTTCTTGAATCCCAGGCAAAGCTGTTGGTTCCATCTGACAACATATTCCCATTGGCATCGTAGCTAAGAGCCAGACTGTTCCAATTGGTCAGTTCATTGTCGGAATCATAGGTTGCTGATGCAACGGGCTGAGGCAACCCAGTTCGTGCAAAGGTCCCTCCCATTTGGGTCCTGCGACCTAGTGAATCGTAAGCATAGGCCAAAGTGCCTAGTGTACTGCTGCCAAAACTGTATGTCATTCCGGTGACCCTTGAGTCATTGTCATACGCGTAAGTGATGTTTATGCCATTGGGCAAAGTCATGGACGCGCGGCGATTGGCATTGTCATAGCTAAAATTAACGGCAGAAGAACCTTGGGAAACCTGCGTCAATCGGTCGGCATTGTCATAGGCATAGGAGACAGCGGTCTGGCCTGCAACAGTCATGCTGGTTCGTCTGCCCGCGAGATCGTAACCGTAAGTGATCGAACCTTGCGGTGTGGCCACCGATGTGAGCCGGTCAAGATTGTCGAATCCCTGGGTAATGGTTCCTGCAACGCTGTCCAGTGCTTGCGTGAGTCGGTTGCCCCCATCGTACTGATAGGTAATGCTGCTGGCATAGGTTGCGCTATTCCCGCTTCCCTGCGTACCAAATCCTACAAAGTTGAGGCGATTCAACCCATCGTACTTGTAACTGGTCACCTGCCCTTTGCGATCGGTGAATGTAGCAACATTGCCATTCCCGTCATAGCTGTAGCTCTGCTGCCGGGCCAGTGCGTCAGTACGCGTGAGCACCCGATCCATGCCGTCATAGGTCCATGATGTAGGAAGACCGCGGGAGTTCGTCACTGTAAGAGGATTGCCATTCAAGTCGTAAGTGACTGAGGTTGTTCCCTGCAGAGGATCGACCATTTGCAGTACCTGATTGAGAGAGTTGTATGTGAAGCGTGTTATATGGCCTGTCGCGTCGGTGACAGCGAGCAACCGGCCAATGCTGTCTACGAATCGGCTGGTGTTGTTGCCCAGCGCATCGGTGATGCTGACCAGATCAGCCCCGTCATACGCGAACTGGCTGAAGTCACCAAGGGCGTCGGTAATGGTGACAGGCAGACCATGAGAGTTGTACGCGAGCGTGATCTGATGTCCCAGAGGATCTGCAATATTGGCCATATTGCCCGCGACATCATAGGAAAATGTGGTTGTATGATTCAGCGGATCGGTAATGGAGGTGAGCTGGCTAAAGTTCGATTCGTATGTGAAAGAGGTGGTCGCGGCATTCGGTGTTCCGGCGAGCCTTGTGACGCTGGTGAGATTACCCAGAGAGTCGTAAGTGAACGAGGTCTGCCGCGAAAGTGGATCGGTAATGCTGGTAATCAGGTTGGTATTCGGATCGCGGGCGTAGGAAATAGTTTCCTGTTCAGGTAAACCCAGAGCCAGTATTTCGCTGGTTTTCAGTCCATTTGCATTGAAAGCAGTACGTTTGATGATGCCACGCGGGTCGGTCACATCAGTCTGCGTGATGCTGCCGGTGGTGGGATCTGTGCTGTAACTGAAGAAGAAATTGGTGTTGTCTGCCTGCGTCTGTTGGGTCACGCGCCCATTGGCGTCGTAGTGGTTGGTCAGATAGACGATGCCGCGCGGATCCTGAATAGTGGTCATCTCATTGGAAGCGTCATACCCGTAGTTCCAGATGCCGCCGTTCGCATCGGTGACTTGTGTGAGCCGTCCGCCGGTGTCATAGGAATAGCTCACAGTGCGGCCGCTGTTGTCTTTGGCCTGCGTTACGCGGTTCGACGCGTCATAAGTGAACTGGATCCAGCGCCCATTCGGGCTCATTACCTGGGTCAGATTTGCATTGCTGTCGCGAGTAAAGCTTACGGTATTGCCATACCGGTCACGTATCGCAGTGGGAGTCGCTTTTCTGTAATTGTTGGAAGCGTCAGAGTCCGGAAAGCAATATACGGTTCCGTCTTTCTTAGTAAGCGTCCACATTCCAGAAGGCGAGCAGGACTGAAACTTCAAGACAGCGCCAAAGAAGTCTGTTCCAGTTGTTGTGTGCTGGTAGACCGCATTGTTGAAGTCGCAATATCCGTTTGTACCCGTGCAGGGTGAGGTGCGTTGGAAATGGATTCGCCCACCGTCAGGAAGGATCAGGTCTTGATAGGTGTATCCCTCAGGAAAGGTATTGTTGTCTCCCACCACGAACATGTCATAGGAGTGGCTGGTGCCCACACCGAAAGCCCGCGATACCGGATCGTTAGGACGATAAGTGCGGGTAAGCACCAGCGGCATTACATCGGGCAGCATCAGGTCAGTTTTTTCGTAAACAAACAATCCGGTGCCCAAATCCACGGGCTCGCCGTCTTTGCTATTGCCTCCGGGTTGCGGGCCATTGGGCGGAGCATTGCCCGGGTTAGCCACCATCGCGCCGGTCAGTTCGTAAATTTCTACTCCGGGGTTGGGAACGATATGGGCGCGGTCGGCAGAAACTTTCCCCTGCCCATAAATAAACCAGCCTTTTTGCGAAGCATCATAATTCCAGAACTGATAGGGAGTTCCTGGCGGATAGTTCAACGAATTGGGATAAAACAGGCGCGCGCCTTTGGCGCCGCTGGCGGTTGCAACTTTGATATAAGCAGAACCGGGCTGGATGGTGAAGTAGATCGGCACCGGCACTTTCGGCAGTGGAAACGGAGGCCGGTTAATCGGAATGGCAGTAATGCTCAGCTCGGTTACGGTCTTTCCATTGCGGTCGGTGATCACGGTTTGCGCCGGCAAATGTAATTCGAGACCAGGAAGCAGCGGCGTGGTAATCACGATTTCTGATGTTGTTGGCGAAGGAATCCTGACCGCATGCAGAGTATCGAGCGGCGTCATCCAGATGGTGTAATTCAGCGCCGTGGTGAGTCCAGCGACGACATCTACGCCCACTTCATAAATTCCATATTTGCGCGCAGGAGTGTTGGCGGTCTCACCCAGAATCATCATCGTCTGGTGTCCGGGAGCCAGCCCTGTCATCAGGAACCGTCCTGTATGATCACTCACAGCCCGGCGTCCGCCGATCTGGAGCGTGACATTGCGCAGCGGAGTTCCATCAAGCTTCAAAACCTGGCCGGCGAGAGCCGTGATGCCAGGAGCCGCCTGCAAGGGGGACATGGACTGCCACTTGGTGGTGGGAATGTTGTGCGCCATGCCATCCGCAGTTGGCGTGAAGAGGTCATCCTGTGAATCACCTTCAACAGTAGTAAAGGTGAATTGGGAGAAGGCAATATTGGCATTGCCGGAATCAACCGCGCCGGAGATTTTGACCGAGTAAGACGTTCCGGGAAGCAGAGCTTTCGCAGGCGTTACAAAGGCCAGCATGCCGCCTTCTGCGCCCACCACTCGGGCTTCGATAAACCCCTGCGGGCCGCTCAGCACGACCGTCTGGGAATTCAAGCTCTCGATGCGCAACGGCCGCGAAAATCTCATGGAGATGAGAGCATTCAGCCCGACTTCAGTGGCTCCGTCTTCCGGTGACGTGGCAGTGATCTCAGCGATTCCTGCCAGCCGGGGCTGCAAGGCCTGTACATCGGAAACCTGGGAAAAAGTTTCCGACTGGGGGTCGAAAATTTCTGCTGAAGAGATTGCCTGACCATTGTCGTCTTTGCCGCCATTGAAAACCACTCTGCCATCGGGCAGAAGCGTTGCCGTATGCTGACTACGCGCTGATGCGGGTGCTCCTGCGGTTGTGGAAAGTGTTTTTTGGCGTGGGTCCCACAGTTCGGCATTTTTCATTGCTTTGCCGTCGCTTCCCAAGCCGCCCACGATCAGCACGCGGCCATCGGTAAGTAAAGTAGCTGAGTGCGAAGTGCGCGGCGTTGGAGATGAAGAACCCAGCAATCCAATGGTTTGCGCTTCCGGGTCAAAAATTTCCGCGTCTTTCACAATGCGGCCATCGGCTCCGGTTCCACCCAAAATCAAGACCGTGCCATCCGGCAGAACTGTTGCCGTATGCCCACTTCGGGGAAAGCGAAGCGCCATCGGCAACTGTTTTTCGCTGCCTTGCGCATCGCGTAGGGCTAGAACACCCGATGGACTTCCGCTCGCGTGCTGTCCGCCGATCAGCAGCCAACTTCCATCTGGCAGCAACGTACCCGATTGGCCAGTGATGGCCGCCTGACTTGCGGGCGCGGATGCAGGCGCAGCCTGCTTGCTGGCAGAGAACGCCGGAACCGTAAGGCACATACTCAGTACAACTGCCAGAATGCGAACCAGTTTTCCCGTATTCATTGCTGCTCTCCCAACTGAAATAGCTGTGGTCTACGTCGGTTCAAACTTGTCTCCGTTAAGGGCCCAGCGTGAGTGTGACGGTTACGCTGCCTGTGCCGCTTCCCGCCGGATCAATCAGCACGGTGTAAGTCCCGGTGGATGGCAGCGCCAGCGGACCCAGCGATAAGGTGGCGCTGCATGTGGTGTTCGAGCCGAGCGACGTTCCATCCGGCTTCAAAATGCTGGCTGTCAGCGCCGTGCATCCTGTGTAGGTGGAACCGGTGAGGCTCAGGCTTGCGTGTTGTCCCGAGGTTCCGCTGAAGGTGTAACGGGCATTCTGGCCGGGCGTGGTGGTGGTAACGGTGATCGCAGTTCCTGATGTAAACGTTCCCGCGATGTCGGCAAAAGTATTGAGCGTGATGGTTGCGCTGCCAGTTCCGGCCCCCGCTGGATCAATCAACACTGTGTATGTGCCGGTGGTGGGCAGCGTCAACGAATCTAAAAATCCCGTACTGCTGCATGTACTGTTGGAGCCGAGCGAACTGCCGGTCGGCTTGAGGATACTGAATGCCAAAGCGGTGCAGCCGGTGTAAGTGGAGCTTGCAACGCTCAGGCTCACCTGCTGGCCTGCCGTCCCGCTGAAGGTGTAGCGCGCATTCTGGCCGGGCGCGGTGGTGGTAACGTTGATGGCGGTGCCGGGCGTGATGGTTCCGGTAATGTCGGCAAAGGTGCTGAGCAAGACCGTAGTGCTTCCCGTATTCGAACCCGACGGGTCGAGTTGCACCGTATAGGTGCCGGCGGTGGGCAGAGTCATCGAGTCAACGAAGGCCGTGGCGCCGTTGCAGGTACTGTTCGACCCCAGACTTGTTCCATCTGACTTCAGTAGCTTCGCTGTGACGCCGAAACATCCGGGATATGTGGAGTTCGTCAGTTGAATGCTTACTTGTTGTCCCGCTGTTCCGCTGAAGGTGTAGCGCGCGTTCTGGCCAGCGGAACTAGTCGTGACAGTGATAGGCGTGCCCGGTGTGATGGTCCCTGAGATATCGGTAAAGTTGTTGAGCAAAACATTTACACTGCCGGTGTTTGTGCCTGACGGATCAATCAAGACTGTATAGGTGCCTGAAACCGTCAGCGTCATTGAATCTACGAAAGCGGTAGAACCATTACAGGTGCTATTGGAGCCAAGCGATGTGCCATCCGGTTTCAAAAGACTGGCGGTAACACCGAAACATCCGGAGTAAGTGGAGTTGGTAAGGCTGATGCTGAACTGCTGCCCTGCCGTGCCGGTAAAGGTGTAACGGGCGTTCTGTCCGGCTGTGGTGGTGGTTACGCTGACGGCGGTTCCAGGTGTAATGGTCCCTACGATGTCTGCAAAAACGTTGAGCAATACTGTTACGCTTCCGGAATTCGTACCGGAGGGATCGATCAGCACTGTATAGGTACCGGTGGAAGGCAGAGTCATTGAGTCAACGAAGGCCGTAGAGCCATTGCAGGTACTGTTAGAACCGAGAGACGTTCCATCTGGCTTCAATATTTTCGCTGTTACCCCGAAACAACCGGAATATGTGGAGTTCGTCAGTTGCACGCTTATCTGCTGTCCGGCCGTGCCGCTGAACGTATAGCGTGCATTCTGGCCGGCAGCGGTAGTGGTTACAGTGATGGCGGTACCAGGTGTGATCGTGCCTGTGATGTCTGCAAATACGCTGAGCAGTACAGTGGCGCTTCCCGTATTCGTGCCGGAGGGATCCATCAAAACTGTGTATGTACCTGTGGACGGTAGAGTCAGGGAGTCCACAAAAGCGGTCGCCCCGTTACACGTGCTGTTGGAACCCAGCGAAGTTCCGTCGGGCTTCAACAGGTTGGCAGTGACGCCGAAGCAACCGGGATAGGTTGATCCTGTCACTTTCACGCTTACCTGTTGCCCTGCCGTGCCGCTGAACGTATAGCGGGCATTCTGGCCGGGTGCGGTGGTAGTCGCGGTAACCGGCGTGCCAAGCGTGATGGTTCCAGTGACATCAAGAAAAGCGCTGAGTAATAAAGTCGCGCTGCCCGTCAATGTGCCCTGTGGATCGAGCAGAACTGTATATGTGCCTGGGCCGGGCACCGTAACTGAATCTACGAATCCAGTACTGCCGTTGCAGATGCTGGTAGAGCCAAGAGCAGTTCCATCCGGCTTCAAAATGCTAGCAATTACGGCAGTACAACCGGTATACGTGGAGCCGATAATCTTCACGCTGAATTGCTGCCCAGCAGCCGCAGTAAAGGTATAGCGTGCATTCTGGCCGGGTGCAGTGGTGGTGGCGGTGACCGGGGTTCCCGCAGTGATTGTGCCTGTCACATCCGAAAAACCATTCAGGGTCAGATTAACGCTGCCGGTAGTGCCGCCCGGATCAATGCCCAGCGTATACGTTCCAGTGAATGCCAGCTTTTGTGCGTCCATGAAGTTAGTGGCGCCGCTACACAGATTCGAAGCTACCTGGTTTCCATAGGGATCGAATAGATACAGAGTGCAGGTGGAAAATGTCCCTCCACTCATCTGCACGCTGGCCCTCTGTCCCTCTGTGCCGTCGAAGAGCATGAGTCCGATCTTGCCCGCCGTCCCGATAGAGACGGTCTGCGTACTATTAAGGCCCATACGGCCGGTGAAGCCGATGTCGGCGACGGCATGTCCCTTGAACGGGACATAGAAGTCCTGGGGGCTGACGGCCTTGCCATTCACGGTGGAAACCGAGATTCGTCCGGATGTGCCCGATACCGGCACGGCGGTACCCAAAGTTGTAGGCGAAGCCGAGCTCGCGTCTGCCGGAGGAACATTGAAATGAATTCGATTGTTCGACAGCGTACTATCAAAGTTCGTGCCGGTAATGGTCACGGCTGTTCCGGGAATTCCCATTGTTGGTGTAAAGCTGGTGATCGTCGGTGCGCCGGTGCTTGCGCTCACTATAAAGTTGGCGCTGCTGGTGGCAGAACCTGATGGGCTGGTGACGGTGATCGGGCCGCTCGTCGCCCCTGCCGGAACCGCGGTAACAATCTGCGTTGGGCTGGAGGAGACCACAGTTGCCGTGACTCCGTTAAACTGCACTGTGTTCTGGCTTGCAGTGGCGCTGAAGCCGGTGCCGTTGATGGTGACTGAGGTTCCTGCAACGCCGTTTTGCGGCGTGAAGTTGATGATCGAAATTACGGTGGAAGCATGACGGGAAATGGAAAGGACATTTCCCACTGCGTCATAGGTATAAATGACTGTGTCTCCAGCAGGATCAATTACGCCGACGAGGCGACCCAACTCGTCATAAACATAGGTAATGGGACTGCCCCCCATGGACTGCAACATGGCATTCGTGGGGCCGGCGTGGATTGCATTGAGCGAGGAAGCGCCGCCGGAAGATGCAGCAAATATCAGGAAGCAGACGCTGAGACAGAGAAGTAAGCGACGGTCCTTAGAGTGCCGCACTGTCGTCAAAGGAGTGAGGAACGTAGAAATACAGGAGAATCTTCTCCCTGAAAACCAACGCATGCGTACCTCCACGGAGTCGTGCAGGGTCGGCCCGTGCAACTGCGGTACGAGCGCTCCCTTGATACCTCAAACGGTCAAGGCTCGGGCATTCTGCATGAACTTCGCTATGTTGCAGCACTGCTCATTGTGTGCTCCTGAAAATAGAATGGCATTTGAGGTGCTACTCTGGTTTGTTTTCTATCGCAATATGAACCTGTAATGAGAAGTTTCTACTTGTCTAGCGCGTCTCTGCGCTGAATTGAATTGAACTGAACACGAGAAACGATGAGTTGTGGAAAAAGAGATTCGCAGAATGCGTAGGTTCAGGTAGCTTTGTCGGGAAAATGGAACAGGACAAGTACTTCAGCATTTCTTCAGTCTTGCTGATAGGAAGAAAGCGCCGAGGATAACAATGAAGGAATGCGGGAAACAACCTTTGCCGTGGTGATTGCCTGGCCGGTGTGACGCTGGGTGTGATCTGCGCAGTGAACCAGCAGGCCGCCAACTGTAGTGGGCATTCCCTTTCTGCCTACCGTGGCGGATTGTTCGAGTTCGGCTCCTATGAAGGCCCGAACACGCCATATTGCATCTTCAATTCCCTTCCGAAACTCGGCCAGCACTTCCGCCTCAGTTGCATTCGCATCAAGCTCGGCTTTGAGTGCCTCGATCTGGGCGGCGCTCAGTTGCCGGCCCTCCGCATAGGTAAGCAGACGGTCGAGGCTGCGCACGATATGGCGCAGGTGAAACGCGACGGGCGCAATATCCGCCGGACGGGCATTCAGCGCCTCATCGCTGAGCGTTCCGCACCACTTCTCAATGTCCTCCGCTGAGAGTTCCAGGGCGTGCACCACCGCCCGGATGACGGCGGGAAGTTCAGAATGTGTATTGCGGAGCCATGGTTCGGGTAAGGTACTCATGCCTTCCATTCTCATATATTGGTGCTCTTCCGGGTAAGTCGTGCTCACGGCGCGGTGCAATTCGAATCCCGGTATTCCTCAATATTGAATTTTTGGTCAAGACGTTTTAGGGAAAAAAGCAATTTGAACGTCATGTTGTGTTACAAGCGCTTTTCCTTTAATAAAATCGGATGTGGCAGAAGAAATCGCGAACGCTGTATATCGCGCAATCATTAACCTTCTTTCATTTATTGCTCGAGTGAGGTAGGGATGGCCGCTGCTCAGTTCCTGATTTCATCCAGGCAGGATGGTGTTTGCCCGGAGACAAACTGCAATCGCGTGCATGCGGTGCTTTCGCGATTGTTTCCCCAGGCGCAGGTTCGCCTGTATGAACCAACAGACAACAACGCTGTTGAACTCGATTTCGCTGGACTCGTTCTGATTCAGGCTGCAGACCCGGTGCAAATGAACGCCCATGCGCAGCAGCTTCGAGAACGGTGTCCGAAAGCGCGTCTGCTCGGGATTCTATGCAATTCTGACTCCTACGCCGATCTGCCTCGCAGCCTGATTGATCATCTCGATGACTATCTTTGCTGTCCTTTTCGAGAAGCCGACCTTCGCCTGCGAGTCACGCGCCTTATTGGCTATACATCATCACCGGCAGACGAAAGCTGGCAGGATTTTCGCGCGGACAGCCGTTTCCATGGATTTCTGGGAGGCTCTCCTTTGTTTCTGGAAGTGATTGAAAAGGTGCCGGAAATCGCTGCCAGTGATTGCACCTGCCTGATCGAAGGAAAGACCGGTACGGGAAAAGAATTGTTTGCGCGCGCCATCCATTATTTAAGCCCGCGCAAAGGCCGTCCTTTTGTGCCGGTGAATTGCGGGGCGTTGCCGGAAAACCTTATCGAAAATGAACTCTTCGGCCACGTGAAAGGGGCTTATACCGACGCAGGGCCGGGCGGCATGGGCCTGCTGCCATTTGCGGAAGACGGAACCCTGTTTCTCGACGAGATAGACGCGTTGAGCCTTTCCTCACAGGCAAAGCTGCTACGGGTTTTGCAGGAGCATGAATACCGGCCGGTGGGATCTCCGCGCATGCAGACAACGAAAGCACGGATTCTGGCGGCCACCAACTGCGACCTGCGCACGCGGGTGGTAAGCAAGCAGTTCCGCGAGGACCTGTTTCACCGATTGAACATCCTGCGACTCTGCCTGCCGCAATTAAACGAACGCAATGACGACATTCCGGTACTCGCGCATTATTTCCTGCAACGCTATGCCCGACAGAGACAAAAAAATATCAGGGGGATCAGCGCCGATGCTTTGCATAAGCTCATGTCCTATCACTGGCCGGGAAACGTGCGCGAACTGGAGAGCGTGATCCAACGCGCCCTATTGTTGTCGCGCGGAACCCGTCTGGAAGCCTGCGACATTGATGTTCAGGAACCATCGCCGGCACCACGCGAAGACACCACCACTGCCGACGATCTGCGCAAGGCAAAGCTGCGGGCCATCGAGCGCTTTGAGCGCTCGTATCTGGCGCAGCTTATGTTGAACCACCAGGGCAACGTGAGCCGCGCCGCACGGGCGGCAGGCAAAGAACGCAGCAGCCTGCAACGCCTGCTGCGGAAATACCGCATTAACTCCGAAGCCTACAGGTCTGGTGCAAATGACCAGCCGGTGAATTAACACGCTTTCAGAATAGGTGTAGCGCGTTGCGTTATTTACGACAGGGCTAATCTGGTCAGTGATAGAAGAAAATCTGAGGTCACGGTTGAGTCCTGGTGTACCAGCGCTTCCACAACTCCAGCGATGGCTGACGCAGAGATTCAGGGGCGTCCCACTGATAGGAACCATTGGCTCGCTGTAAATCCTGCCATTCCTGCTGTGCTTCATGAGCAGCACCACGCGACTGCAACCGCCGAGTAATTTCCTGCAGGACGATACTAGCCAACACGTAGTATGCACGGCGTCGAGTTTGCTCATCAGAAGAGCCCATCAGGGCAAACACACCAGGCAGAGCAGCTCGGCCAAATTCAATCAGTGATTGGACAGAGGGTGTCTGTGTGTAGTGGAGCGGGTCCGGACTGTCGTTGATGGTCGCCTGTAGCGCGCTTAAAGTATCTGGAGCGTTGACCAGATACAACCCCCGGGCTCCTATGGCTCTTATCTCTTGTTCTGGGTTTTCAAGCGCGCGTCGGAAGGCCTCAGCGGCTCGTGGATCCCTGATTTGCAATAGCGTTCGCAAAATCGTCTTGTAATGGGTATTGTCTTTCGGAACTGCACGAAGCAGAAACGGTGTCGCTTCGACGCCGGATTTTACCAGTTCTTCGCGTGCAGTATTGCGATGGGCCACATCGGCTAGCTGATCAACTAATTCCTGAGTAGAAGAAGACATAGCATTATTCCGGGTACAGCATGATTACGGCACAATCGGGGTTGATGCTCTGCGAACGAAAGTGATCACCGCTCGACGATTGGCGCGCAAACTCCCTGCGGCGGCAGCCGGGCTGCCGGCGGAAAAGGCCGTGGTTTCGCCGTGGCCAACCGTCACGGAGTCAATGCGAGCAGGGTCAACTCCAATGCCGGTGAGAATGGTTACTACATTGTCTGCCCTGCGCAGTGACAGATCACGATTGTGCGAAGCGGGGCCGGTCTCATCAGCATAACCTTCCACCTGTAGAAGCACATCAGGGTAGCGTGCCATGTAGCTGGTAACGTCGCCGAGTTTCGCCAACTCGCCGGGCATCGGAAGATCGTGATCGGTATCAAAGTACAGCACAATGGGTTCATGAGTATAGTATCCGCGGAATCGTTCCAGGGCTTGGTCGAACTCGGGAGATTCCAGAGCATGGGGGCGCCTGAACTCATCATGAACAATACCCGAACGAATCTTAAATCCCCATTCCAAGGAGCCATAGACCACCTGATTGTCAGATCCCTTGGCAACCGTCTCGAACTTGAAGTCGGAATCAGCGGTCGTGTTTGGATAGTCATACAAAGAAGCTTCACGAACATCGGTTGGGGATCGCAGCCATCCGTGATGATTTCGGACGGGATCAGCAGCAATGTCCGCAGGTTGGACATAGTCTGGAGTGACAGCGGAGCCGCGGGGCGCGTTTGCATAAATCGCATCAACAAACGTGCCACCGAGGGGCGTGCGGGTTTCGTTGCGGGCCGCTTCCGCACCTGTGCCATCGTGCGTCCAGTCCAGCGGCGCTCCCGGTGTCGTAGTGGCTCCGGCAACGTCTACTACATTGGCAGTCTGAATCAGCGTAATTTCAGTGGAGAAAGGGCCGGTCGGGTCAGGATGGAAAACGATCGTACCTTCCATTCCCGGCGCCGCCGGAGCATTGTGCGTTGCCATGCCGATCTCGAATCCGCCGAGCGCGGTAGGCGCCAGTGATTCCATCAGGTCGCATTGAATCGCCCCAGAGTCTTTCCCGCCTTGCTGCACTACATGCGTGAGTTCGTGGGCGAGCAGGCCCTGCCCGGCCTTACTTTCCGGATCATAGCGGCCTTGATTGAAATAGATATCATTTCCGGTGGTAAAGGCGTTGGCTCCGAGGGCGTTAGAAAGGCGGTTGGCCTTTCCGTCAGTGTGTACCCGCACACTGCTGAAATCACTTCCCAGTTTTTCTTCCAGAGATTCGCGCACAGTGGAAGGAATCTGGCTACCGCTTCCCTGGGTTTCCTGTATTTTTTGTTTTGCAATAGCCCCGGTGATCGAATGGCGTTCGACCGCGCTTGAGGACTCCGTGGCCTGCAACAAAGGACGGGACTGAGAAGAACTGCCGGATGACTGCACCGCCGAAGCTACGCGGTCAGCTTCCTGTTCATAGGGGCTACTGATCTGTTCAGATTTCAATCTGGGAGAAACTCGCACACGCCGCAGGAAAATTGGCATTGCTGACGACTCACTAATTTCAGCTTTGCTAGAATGTTTCTTCGATTTGGCCGCGTCAGTGGCTTCCCGCCGGCCTTTTCGAGCTTCTTTCCCGGGAACGAAATCTGTTCTCATGACTGACCTTCCTACTGATTTATTTCTACTGCCCTGTCATCTTCGTCGGCGCGCATTTATTCCTACTTATACTGTTCATCCTTTAACCCAAGCTGCATCTAGGACGCCCTATAGTCACCCAGCCGAACCTTCATGTCTTTATCAAGCACGGCCTTTATTGTTTCTCCATTCACGATGGCCAAATAACCGGGGGGGAAGGCAAGAAGCTGCATGAGAGCCGGACGCAATCTCAGCAACTCGTAAACGTACAACGCCTGTGTTTCATGGGGTGGTCTGGCTGCCTCAAGATCGTCCAGATATCCAATAAACCATCCGGTGTCTTCCGGGGACTGCGGCAGGTCACGTTTCAGGAACAAGTCCGGTATGTCCAGCCAGTCCCGTGTTGCGATAACGATCTGGTCATAGCGTGAATCAACGCCTTCTTCCCTGCCGGAACGTAGAAGCGCGACTTGGGCCTTCAAGACTTCAAGCGTAATGTCAACCGTGGGTTGGGTGCCGGAGATGTCGCCATAAAAATCCAATTCGACGATTCGCAGAGTGTTTTCTTCTTCCTGCTGCAGCGTAAGCACCGACCAGCCAAACTGTATCGTAGTGCCCGCTCGAAGCGGTGGACCGGCGGAGTGAAGCTGCCTGAGCTTCATCAGCAAGGCACGTGCCTGTTCCGTATTAGACTCGACGCATTCGATCAGGATGGTGTACGCGCCGATCTGTTCGCTCAGAATCATCGCTACTGGCCCACCGGCTGTTTGTCGGCGATTGCCTTCTGAATCTTTGCCCGTATCCTTGCTTCTTCTGCAATCATCTTGTTCCGAAGATTCAGATCCGGGTAGTACTCCTTGGCATTCGGCCACTCTTCCCAGCTATATGCTCCCTTGGAAGCATTGGCGCTGCCGTCCATGGCTTTCAGATTTTCACTCATATCAACAATACTGATCTGGTCTTCCCAACTCAACTTATCAAACCCCGGCATGTTCACGATTTCTTTTACTGGAACGAGGTGATCAACCTGTAATTTGCTTGATGGAGTGCCGGATATCTCGTCTACTCCGGCAGCCCTCTTAAGGGCGTTCTCCGCCGCTTTGGTCCTCGGTGTAGCGGCCCTTACTTTGTCATAGAGCGAGAGATTGGAATTCCTGAGATCCTCCTCTGCTTTTCTAGCTGCATTCTCTGCGTTTTCCGTCTCGCGTTTGATCTCATCGAGTCTTTCCGCAATCTCCTCCAGTCGTTGTCTTCTTCCAGGTCGCCGCAGTTCGGGAGGCTGCTGCTCCAGATTGCGTTTTTCCCATTCAAGATTGGCTTTCTCATTGCGCAGATCGCGCAGGTTGTCCTGTGCTCTTTCGTAACGATCTTTCAATGCCTTTTGCTCAGGGGACATCAGATCGTCGGGCGAGGGTTCCGCAGGTTCTGTTTTGCCCTTCGCCTCTTGTGAAGGATCGGCCTGCTCTGGTCCTGGTTCAGCGGGTTCATTGGCCGGTTCCGTCGGCTCGGCTTTCTCTTTGAGAGCATTATCAACTTTGGCGTTCAGATCATCGCCAAGGTTCAGATTGCATACCTCGACTGAATGCCTGCACCAGGATTCACTACCTTTTTCCCGGTCAAAGGTATGCCCATCCGCCTCCATCTCTGCGTCATAGGCTGGATCGGAAGGTCTGTGGACATTCCTCGCATCAGAAGCTCTTTGCCGCAGGTCATTGATTTCAGGTTCGAGTTCTTCGCGAGGAATGCCTTTCTTCTCGGCGTCTGCAAGAGCATCTTCCGGGACTGGCTCGGTTGGCTCTGCTGGTCGAGGCGGCTCACCCGGTCGCACCGGCTCGGTCGGCTTGGCTGCGTCGGCTACATTTCCGGGGACTTCAACAAGCGGCGCTTCGACACCACGCGGCTTAAAGATTCCTTTGATCTCTGCAAAAATGGCCTTGGCGAAATCAACTGCAATTTCGCTCAAGACAGCGAGCGCGCCCATCACAGCCAGATTGATTACGCTGCCGGAAATGCTTTCGTAATCTGCGTCGTCATGCGTCTGACGATCGGCTTCCGGTTCAGCCTGACGGGCCGATGACATCAAATTGAATTTGGCTTTTTCAATCGTAAGGCCTTCCGCAATCAACGTAGAAGCGAGCAACACTTCGCCGACTTCGTAAGCAACGGCTGCGCCCGCCTGAGGCGCGCCGAAAACTGCGCCAATCAGGACTGCGGCCAGGAAAAACCATCCATAAAGCTGGCCGATAATGCCATTCACACCACGCCATATTGCCAGACCCTCATCAATGGCTTTACTGAACTCGAAATCCCAGAGAGCAGTCTTAAGCTTGCCCGCATGTACTTTGATTTCGTCATAGTCTTTGATGACCGCAGGCCACGGCCATACCAGGCCCCACACCATATCAATGAGCATCTTCGGCGCTCTTGCAATTGTCTGAGCAAGTTTGGGGGCGATAAACCGCTTCATGAGAGCATCGAGATGAGGTCCGTCAAGCCCAGCAATTCTTCCCAGGACAGCTTCTACCTGCCCCGGAATCTGCCCCAGCGCACCATCGAGAGCCTGGTGAATGGCCGCTTCAAAGCGGTCCTGATGAGTTACGACTTCATAGATATCTTTTAAACGGGTCCTGATCTCAGTGATCTTGCCGACCATGAAATCAATCTGGAACAATCCGGCAATCTCGCGAATGCAGGGTGTTCGTTTTACGAAGGCGATAAAACTGGTAAATGTTCTCCAGACTCCGTCGTCAATCAGCGCGAGCGGACCGAATTGGCCTATCAGCCAGGCCTGCCGCAATACCTCCAGTACCGGTTTTACGACCTGGTAGACCTGCTGCAGCGCCGCCTTGCCCGAGGCGATGACATCAGAAAACTTACATTTTCCCTTTGCGGCAAGATTCTCGAAGAACCCAGCAACGATACCAACCATCCGGCTCGCAACGCCGAAGAAAGGGAGTTTTCCGAGGGCTGATTCCAACGAATGCAACCCGGTACTGATAGTGCCGGCAAAACCGCAAAGAAACTCGGAAGCTCGATCGAGAGCCGCAGTCGCGGCGCCGATGCCCTGGAGAATGTAAGGGAGTATGTGCTCCCGGAATTCAGCACGTCTGTTTTCTCCGGCCGGCTTCAGGCCATGCGTCCAAACCCATTGCAGCCCCTGCCAGAGTAATGGGGCCCCTTTCCACACCAGCAGAATCGGACCCAAAGGAGAAAACAGCAGCAGCGCGCCAGCGACAATTTTCAGCGGGCCGAGAATGGGCGCGATCTTGTCGCGAATCTTCATCCATTCCGCTTTGGCCTTGTCATACAGCCAATCGAGAACACCGGCCGTTTCTTCTTTCGCGATGTTGAATTCTTTTTTGATCCAGTTCCATGCCCGGGCAAAGCCATTTCGAATCGGCAGCAGTTTGTCCCAGACCCACTGCGCCTTGTCTTTCATCCATGTCCAGGCCTCACCCGCAACCTTTTGGATCGCCTCAAGTGCAGGGGCCCCGTAATCATGCCAAATGCCTGAGAAGAAGGTTCCAACTTCTTTGGCAATCTTGCCGAATTCTTTAAAAGCGTCGCCTGCGATGGTTTTCACGAAGTGGATGATGGATCCAGCCGCTTCGACGATGGAGTGACACGACCCAGTAACCAACTGCCCCAGAGTCTTACCGAGGGCACCCGCCATTTCACTGAGAAGCCCGGTAATGGCGCCGCCTACACCCTGCTTCCTGACCCGTGAAGCAATGCCACTGAAAGCTGCGTCCATTCCACTGGTAATTTTTTCGTACAACAAGTTGCTGGCATTGCGCAGCAATGGCAAAAGACCGGGAAACATCCGATTGATGAAAGCGGCAGCCGTCTCCTTAGCTTCATCCCAAACGGCTTCCGCAACTGATTCTGCGCCGCGCACCAATCTTCCACCTGTCGCATTCCACACCGCGGCTGCTCCAGACGCGAGCCCGCGACGCACGGCTGGTCTGCTGTCTTTCGACACCTGTGGAGGCGCACTCTTTGCGCCCATTACGGCATCAGCGGTCTGTTCGGCTTCCGCCTCAAGCGGATCAGAAGCATCTCCCACCAGGACACCACCGGCGCGGCTGGCAGCTACGGGCGTGTCGCCATGTTCCTGTTGTATGGTGTGTGTTAATTCGTGGGCGATAAGGTGCTGTCCTTCGGGAGAAGCGGGCTCATACTTCCCGCCGGCAAAGTGATATCTCGTCCGGTGGTGTAGGCGTCCGCTTGCAGCTTCGAGGCAGATTGGGCCGCCGGACTGTCAGTATGGATGCGCACTTCGGAGAAGTCCGAGCCGAACTGCGATTCCATGAAAGCACGAGTGGAATTTTCCAGAGGACGTCCTGTACTGTCGGATGGTATGACCTGCTCGTTGACCATTCCTCCATGCGCGTCGGCGACTGCCTGCCGCTGTAGCAACGGTTCATCTTTGACTGCGCTTTGACATGAAGAACAGCTACCGCCGCACGAGCAGGAACGCTGCACAAATGCCTGCGACCCCGAACCGGCACGTTTGGTTTGAATTCGTGTTTCTTCCTGCCGGCAGGAGGAACACTTATGCTCTCTCGAACATCCTGAGCATTTTCTTTGGATATACGCGGAGCTACTGTGTCCAGCCTTGTCCGCCGCGATGTCGCCGTCACCAGGGTCGTCGGCTGCGCCCATGGACGTCCGGGTTTGTCCGCTCCTGCGAAGGAACAAAGGCAGCTCTGCTGAAGCAGGAGATTCGGCCTCGAGTGCCTGGCCGCTGAAAGCAGTTTCAGGGCGCGGCTGTGCTGTCTTCTTTTTCTCCTCCGATTTGGTGGCCACTGCTGCTTGCATTCAGGTCAACGCAAAAGATGTGATCCAACCACCTGGTCAAATCGAAAAGTTCCGGTTCAACACGCGCCTATGAGCTCTTTCTCTCATTCATCATCTGCATCAGGCCATCGGGCATGTGGCGGCCCAATTTGCGATACTCGCCGTAAAGACCGAACAGCACATCGGTGAATTCGATATGCGTCTTTCTCGACGCGGCCTGTACCGCTGCCGCCAGCACTGCATTCCGAATCTCGCCGCCGGTGAGATCTGCGGTGACGGCCAGCAGGTTGATGTCGGCGGCAGTGAGTTGATGGTTGTCTCCAAGGTGCGAATGCCAGAGCAGGCGGCGCTGCGTGGGATCAGGCGGCGAAAATTCCAGGATCATCTCCAGCCGCCGTGAAAACGAGGCGTCCAGCCGCGTGCGGCTATTGCTGGTCAGCAGCATGATGCCGTCAAAGCTTTCCATGCGCTGCAAAAGATAATTTGTCTGCGAGTTGGCAAACCGGTCGTTCGAGTCCTTGATGTCTGTCCGACGCCCGAAAATGGAATCGGCTTCGTCGAACAGCAGCACTACTCCCGCCTGCTCGGCTCGGCTCAGCAGATGGCTGAGATTCTTTTCGGTCTCTCCGATGTACTTGCTGGTAGTAGCCGCCAGATCCACTCGATACAGCGGCAGGCCCAAACGCGAGGCTAGCCACAAAGCAGCCAGCGTTTTTCCGGTACCCGAAGGCCCCACAAACAATGCCTGCACCGAAGGACGATACCGGGTCTGCAACGAAATCCCGAGATTATCCGCCAGCGACTCGCGGGAACCGCAGCGGAAACGAAGCGTCTCCAGTTCTTTCCGCAGATGCGGAGATACGATCAGCGCTTCATCCGAAACGTCTGCAACGATCAACTCCGCCAGCGAGCCAAGGCCAGCGGCCTGACCCGACCGCGCGGCCCGGTATACATCTCCGACTTCCACCTGCTTGCGGTTTTCAAGCGCCGCTTCGTGACGCGCCAGCCGGGCAAGATCGAAGATGCGTCCGGCGCGCAGGCGATATTGCAAAGCCAGTTCGGCTGCCACTTTTGGCTCGTGCACATGACTGCGCCATAATAGTTCGCGCTCGTCGGGCGGCGGAACACCCAGCTTCCAACCCAGCACCGGACCACTTTCTGTTTCCAGTTCCCCTTCTGCGCCCACAACAGCCAGCGCCGGACCGCTATAGCCGGCAATGTAAGGAAAAGGACGGCGTTCGCCGATACCCAATTCCATGCAATGTACCGGCAACATGCCGCGCAGCAGCAGCCATGGGCCAAGGCCTGCGCCGGGCGCTTCGGTAAGAAAGAGCGGACGCAAGTCGAGTTCTTCGGCAAAAATGGCGGCGGCGGTTTTTGCTTCCAGTAAATTACCGGCCCGTACCACCATGCGCCGCTCGCCGGAACTCTCGAGAGTGCGCGCCTGTTGCCGGGTGCGAAGTTCTTCTGAAGGTGGAAATGGAATCCGTTGTTCTTCCGCCAGACCGGCCGTGCTGTTGGGCCACGTCGAAGGCTGATCACACAACGCCAATACCAGAGGCAGCGGAACGTTCAATATTCGTTCCGGCAGAGGAGCTGCGGACTCCGCCACCACCAGCAATCCGGAAAGAACCGCAGGCCCCTGCACCAGCAAACCGATGGAACGAGCCTCGTCATGCTGTGTTACGAAAGCGCGGGTAACCAGGCCAACCGTCGGTCTTGACGCGCGGATGGGCTCTTGCAGGTACGCAACCAGGCGAGAGATTTCCAGATCGCATTCGGTGCTCACGGTCAGCGCGAGGGTCAACAATTCAAGCACCGATAGATTGAGTCTCCGGGCCAGGGCAAGCATCGTCTGATCACGCACCGCAGGCGATTCAGCCGCCCTCTTCAAGGCCGCGCGCCATCCCCCATAGAGCGCAGCCGAGGAAGCAGCCTCAAGCAGAGGCAACAGGCGCTCATCTGACTTAAGTGCCTGCTCGCTGAGCTGTTCACCAATCGCAGCCAGCGCAATAGACAACAGCCGCGGACTCTCGCTTACGCTTTCCATCTGGCTGCGGCTCGATGGTGGTTCCGGTATAGCCTGGATTCTCATAAGCTATTCTTCTCATCGGTATCTCTGGTTTCACCGGGGACTCGCGTCGGGCGGACGCGCGACAGCATTGCCGCCGTAGGAGCGCGCCGCATGCCGCCAACAGGAATAACTTCCAGCATCTGGCACGAATAATGGAAGAGCACGACCTTGTTGAGCCAGGGCAGCCAGCCAGGATCCAGGTCGAAACCAGCTTTACGTGCGCGTACCTCCAGCGCACTCTGCGGCATGGTGATTTCCAGATAGGTGCGGGTGGCGTTTATTTCGCCCGGACGTTTCGCCATCTCCGCCCAGTTCATGCGCGCCGCTCGCCACACTCTGCGCCGCAACACGAGCACCCAGATCCTGACCAGTTTTTCTAAAGCCAACACTGGAAGCTGCATCTGTCTTTTCTTCCAATCCAGCCGGACGGCAATAGCGAACTGCAACACGGCAACTCTGTATCAGTCGCAATGGCCTCTTGACCATGAAGCCACAAGTCCTGGACTGCAACGGGATCCTCTTCGGGCACGCCTGCGGCAATGGCCAACACGCGCAATAGATAACGGACGAAATTCATCTCTAGCAGTTGCGGGTTGGCGCTCAGCGTCTCGCCGATTCCCATCCGGTCGAGCAGTCCGAGACAATAAAAGAAGCCGGCATAGGAAGTTGTGAGGTTCGTTTCCGATAAATGTTTGCGAATGATTTCGTCTTTAGCATCGGACTCGTTGATAACGCGCCGATCTCCCGAACCGACAGAATACTCGCAGGCTCTTTTGTTCTTGCGGACGAATCGGCAGTGACATCCGAGGAACCGCAGAGTGCGAGAAAAGAGTCTCTGCGCTTTCGGCGCGACAGTGCCACTATCGCCTCCGCTGAACCGGGTGACCGGCGGCGGATCAGAAGATGCTTTTTGAAAATCCTGAGCAGTATCGTCGAGTGATAATGTTTCCATGATTCCGCAGCCAACCCGCGAGGTACGGAACCAGCCGGGTCGCTGACGCTGCGGCACCGTCGCAGTGCCCTGCCGCGCCCGGAAATCCATCGCACGGCGTGCGGCTGCGACTCTTCCGCCAAAACCTCCACCATGCAGGCCACCTGCTCGGGCATACGATGGTCCATTGCGCGTTCTGGCTCAACGATCAGCCATGCTGCAGATACGAGCCATTGCACCCGCAGATCTGGAACATTCTTTTCGTCTTTCCATTTGGCCACATATTCTTTTACCAGTTGCCGCCAGAGCGATGGCAAGCGATCGAGCAGCTTTTTTCCAGCCTGGCGAGACCTCACAGAATCGAGAGATCCACAGGCGCTGAAAAGGCAGGCAGCTTATCCTGGGCCACATGGGCAACTTCGAGTTGCGCAAAAAGGGCGCACAGCACATCCCGTTCCATTCCCGCAAGAAACTCCAGCACACCTTGCGCGCTATGCCGGGTAGCGACCTGGAGCAGCACGTCCAGCGGCGACCGCAATCGGGTGAAGGGCACACATTGCGGCAGAGCAGCCCGCCAGAACCAGCCGTCGAGTGGCTGCGCTCGAGTCATCCGCCGCGCCAGTTCCTGCCACGGCTCTACCGCGCGACCATGCGAAAACCACGTCAGCATGGCGCGCCGCCGGCTCACAAAAGTGTATGGCCCCTTGCGCCATGATCCGGCACTTCCGCTCCAGTTCACCAGCATAAGAAACCGGATGTTCGTCGGGATGTGGCGGAGGCAATTGCAGCCGCCGGAAATAGAAGATCTTACCTGTTGCCTCACCCGGCAGGCTGATCAGGCGCAACGACTCTTCCAGAAGCGCAGCGCTCGCCGCTCTGCCTGTGCAGAGCTGACCGCAAGGCGCAGCTTGCGCACATGGCGTAATGACACGTCGCTTATGGCTGCTGCCGGCATCATTGCAATATCCCTTTGCCGCTCAAACGCGGAGATACGCCGGCATTGACGCTGTTGATCCAGGTGCTTTGGGTCACGTACTGAATGGTGGCGCCGGCAGGCAGTGAAGAGATTCCGGTCTTCACTATCGCCGTGACGTTGATGGCCGCTTCTGTTTCGGCCAGATCGCTCACGATGCCATGCGCAATGAGTTCGCCATTCTGGTGAAGGGTAACCGGCATCGCTTGATAAATGCGCGCCGAGGGCAGCGACACGCGTATCAACTCCACCAATTCTGAGCGGCGCAGGCGCAAGCGAACTGCCCTGAATGATCTCAGTGACCGGAGCATCACTCGCCAGCAGAATGGCGACCCGCACTACATCGCTCATGAACTGCATGGCTACGGGAATCGCCTGGTCAATCTGGGCAAAGAGCCAGCTCGCCAGCATCTGCATCTCCCGCCGCTGTTCATATTGCAATTCACTCCAGCGCGGCAAGACACTCAGATCGTGCAGATCCGCGGCGTCGCTTTCCAGATAAAACGCATCAGCCCATGCCAGCCGGATTGCAGGCAAGGCCTGGCTGGCGCGGTCGTAGATGCAGGCCGCAACGCCGGTGATTTCATCTATCAAACGCGCCACCGGCCTCACAATCAAATTGCCAAGATCAGAGCCCAGCAGATCACCGATGCCAATCACCGGCATAAGTGCGCTTATTTGCGCCGACCACGCCGCAGATTGCAGGCCGGCCACCTGGAAGCCGGCGCGCTGCTGCCGGTAATTTTCCATGTTGGTCGTGTGCACAGAGTAGGCCAGGTTGATCTTGTCGGCGTACACGCTGCGGCTGGAAGAGATCGAAGATGAACTCGGAACAGCCGACTGGGCCGACATCTGCATGCGCGATGCAAGCCCCAGCACCAAGTCACGCCGCTCGAACCTTGGCAGGAAACTGAGGGTAAACGGCAGCCAGTTCGCGGGAGCGCGCCGCAGCAGGCTCACCATCTGGCGCAACTCCGGCGGAACAGGCGCGGTGCGGTTCAGGCATCCGGGCAGCAGGGTACTCGAAATATCGGAGAACAATTGCCGCGACGGCTCGGAATTGGCAGCTTCCAGCGTAGACGGGCCGCCGAAACACCACAAATGGCACGCTGTTCTGAAGCACTGCGGCGCGGCGGGCGTTCACTCCCGCCACCCTCGTCTGTTCATCCTGAAGCAGTGCTTTGGTAAAAGTGTAAGCATGGCGCGCATTGCTCACTGCATCTTCTACCGTCTTCAGGGCCGCATCAATGTCGTTCAAGTGCGTATGGATAGCGCTCAACGTCTGTTCGCTAAGCGTAATAACCTTATTGAACTGCGCCACTCTTCCTTCAAGCTGGCGCAGCAAGGCAATATGCTGCTCCAGAAGCTGCACGCCCGAGGAAAACAACGCGGCCTCGTCGGTATCCTGTTTGATCGGCGGAATCTGAAGATGATCAATCGGCGTAGTGCCTTTGCGAATGTCGCCGAGGGTCACCGTTTGTTTGTTTCCAGTAGCCGGATCAATAGCATCCACGGCAAGATCGTCCACCATGGAACTCGGCAGAACGGCAAGAACAGTTTGCGTGACGTCACTGCGGTTCTGTCCGGTAAAGAAAGCAGCTTCCTGTCCCGGCGATTGTTTCAGTCGTTCGGCCACAGATACCGTACGGAAATTAAGCTGCGCGCCGACCAAAGGCTGCTGCTCCTGCACCGTGCGCCGCGTCGAAACGAGCCGATTCGGCAACAGGGCTCACTGTGGAAACCAGCGCCCGGTTGACAGTAAGAGAGGCGCTTGGTGTTACGGCCGCAGCCGAAGTTGGTGCAGCAACACTGGTTGTAGCTGTTTTGCTTACCGCAGTTTCGATTTGAGAGTGGGCGCGGCAGGCGTAAATACCCGTGTAAGTGCTGCTGAACGCAATCCGGCGGAAGTAGCTGTGACTGCGAGTAGTTTACCTCCGCTCCCTACAGTTCCGAAGCTTCCTGGTGATCCGACGCCAGGAGGAATTCTGATTCTGAGCGGAGTTGCCGCAGGACTCTCGTAACTAGGCTGGGCTGTCGTCGCATGGACTGTCCGTCCGCTCGCATCCTGAAAATATTTGTCAATCTGTTCGGTAGTGGCCGTTGCCGTATCACCCTGCGCAATCTGGCTCAACACCGGCGATGTGGCCAGGCGGCTGGCGGATGATGTTGTCCAGCACCAGTTGGCGGTAACGGTAAATATCGGTCTGGGCGCGGAGAAAGCCAAGATCAATAATGTCATTGGCCTGCTTCACGCGCTGATACAGCAGATCTACAAATGCCTGCAACCCGCCGGTATCAATGGTTTGCAGGTCGGCGTCAGGAATCAGACGTTGCGGTGTGTTGTTCACGTTCACCGTGATTGCCACTACCGCTGCCTTCAAATCGCTTACATCGCTGGAAGTCAAAACGTTGTTGACCAGCGCCGTCCCAAAACTTTCGCTTGCGGGAGCAATATACGCCGGCGCTGCCTTGAGGTCAGTTTGCTCATCGGCAACCAGATCGGCATCAATGTTCACAGCCGGGACTGCCAGCGCCTTCAACATCACGTTGGCTTTTGCGCCCAAATCGCTGCGATGCTGCAAGGCTGCTACCCGGTTCGCAGTGGCAGTGGCCATCTCTTTGGCGAACTCCGGATCTATTTGTTCCTGCTTCAACAATGCGGGTTCGAAATCAGCTTCTGCCACCGGTACCAGAAATTGCACGGAATCGGCCACGGTAAGGTCATAAGGCGCAAGCTCGGCGGCTTGCGTAAGATAGCTTTCCAATTCGTCGGAAAAGATCGGCTCCGCAGTAATCGAGTAATTCGCAGGAAACACGTGGTTCTTGAAGGCTGGAAAACTCGACAGGTCCATTGACGATATGGGAAGAATCCCGATGGGCGGCAAAAATTGAAAATTGCCGCTCAGCGCAGCCGCTGGAGTGGCGGGCGCTATGGTTGCATTCTGCTCCAGAAATTGCTGCACCTGGGCCTCAGCCATCAGCGGATTTTGTGCAGGCCAGGTCTTCTCGAAAGGAGCGTCCAGGACCCTGCGCGGCAATCCTCCCTGGCGCACTACGCTGCTCACATCAATGAATAGAGGTTTCCAGGCATTATCAAAGGCGGCAACACCCAGCGGAACGCCTGCGTCTTCCCATGGAAAATGATCGCCACGGGCGAAGCCGGCCTCCGCAGCAAAAATAGAGTGTGCCAGGCGATTGCGGAAAAGAGCATCCGAGGCTGGAAGAGGAATTTTGTCTGAAGGCCACGGATAAAAAACCAGGCGGCAGCCATCCATGGTCTGCCAGTCTTCGAAAGCATATTCATCAGGATCGCGGTCAGGCGAAGTCAGCAGTTGCGCCGTGATATCAATCACGTCAGTAGCTGAACCGGCTGGGTTCCCGGCGAATTGGACGGTGATAGGCTCTAACACAAAAATACCGGCTCGTGGCGTGGTCGCGGTGGCGGCCGCCGTGAATGCCGCAAAATTTTGCGACACTGCTGTTTGCGGGCCTCCGCTGGCCGGCTCAGAATCGTGGGTCTGCGGATTGAACACGCTAACGCCCGACAGCGGAATGCGCACAGCAGCGGGCACAGTCACATCCTCGCCATTCACAGCAATTCCCTGCCCGGCGGCGAGCACCAGCAGAGGCGCAGTCCCTGAAGTATCAAGGCTCAATCCAAGTCCTGTGACTACTCCCGGGGTCAACAGCCTGCCGCTGTGCGATAGATGTCCGGAGCGATAATCCTGCTCGGCAGATAGCGCAACATCACTCAGCGCCCGGCCAGTAAACATGCGCAAGCGCCGCTGCCAGGTTGTAGCTGCCTGTTGCTGTAGCTGCGGATCAACGGCGATGACCTGTTCCGCGGGCAATGGCCCATAGATGATTCGTGCGCTCATAAACTCTAGCTCCCGATGGGTACGGATTGCGGCATGCTGCGGCGCCGCACAAACCACAAGAATGACTGCCCGGAAAGCACCTTGGCCCAGCCTGGATCGGCTCCTCCCCCGGTAGCCGGCAGAGGAGCGGCAATGGGCGGCAGGATAATGCGCGCGCCCACCCTGCTTAATAAGGATGAACCCGACGCAATCATGGCCCGGTTGAGCTTCAACGTATCAATCGGCAACCGCCGAACCGGATCGGCCGGAACAGACGGAGCAAGCTGCGGGGTGCCCAGAGTTGCGTGTAGCGAGGCATAATCCGCGCGGGTCACCCCCGCCAGCACAAAAACCGAGATGGCCGCCAGCGTAGAGCTGGGTGCGAGCAGATCAATCGGCGGGAGCGAGAGCGACTGTTCGATCAGTGCCGGAATCTCGTCCTGCGGAATGATGGAAAGAGCGACGTCCATGTCCTGCGGAAAAAATTTCTGTGTGAACTGCGCAGGGTTGATGGTGGCTGCGGGCATGCGTCCGATGGGCGGCAATGCGCTGAAGTAATCGGTGGCCGCGAAACTCGTTCCCTGCGCGCCTTTCTGGGTTACGATTTCCTGCAGATGGTTTTCATATTGCAGCAGGTACGAACGGCGCGTGGCCCGAACTCCGGAGTTCAGGGTCAGCATCAATTGGTCGCTGCCAATCTCGCGCCTCACCATCCACGGATCAATCCATTGCACAAAGCCATGGTCCATGCCGATCATGGCCAGCGGCAGCACATCCGAAGCAACGCTTCTGGTCGTCTGGGTCACAAAGATCTCACGGGCGGCGCGGCTGCGGCGCACATCAAGTTCGTTTTGCGTTCCCGAATCGGGATACGGAACCAGCACGATCGCAGAAGCCTCGGCGGTATCGCCGTCCTGCGTGGAGCGGATGCCGTTTACTGAAGTGGGATACGATGCAATCGGATGAGTGCTGAACTCCACCGGCCGCAGCCCCAGCACAAAGAGCCCTGAGCGGGTACGCGCCGGTCGCGCTGGGATTCTGGACAGTCCGAAAGCGGCATTCAGGTGTTGCTCACCACCCACGTCGGCCAGAGATATTTCGATGTCAAAAGGAATGGATACAAGCTCGCCTTCGGGAGTTACGCCTTCGCCCTGGCTGATGCTGATGGTGTCCACGCCACGGCCGCTCAAAGGCGCTGTGACCTGCGACACATCGAGCCCGCTCATCACGCCAAAGCCGGCGGCACGGCGCAAATCGGATATGCGGGTGAGAAAGTAGTTCTGCTCGCGCTCCAGATCGCGCCCGGCAAGAAAGCGGCCATCAAACCACAGCGGACGGCGGCGGCGGTCGTCGAGAATGAGCGTGCCGCTCTTCTGGTAGGCTGCGACCTCTTCAGGGCTCAGCATCTGGCGTTGAGAACCGGTCAACGGATTTACGGCCATAGGGCGACTCCCTTCAAACAAATCATTTCTTTGACAACCACTGTGCGAGCAGCGATGTGGGATACACAAACTGGCGGCTGAGATTGTCAATCACAACCGGCTTAGTCAAGTCATATACGGGTCGATCACCCGGATTGGCGCGGGTGGCCGCAACCTTTACCCGAGCGAGAAAAATGGTGGTTGGATCAGCGCCCAGCGGATATTCGGCGGGCGGCATCGCCGCTCCGCTGGCCCCGTTTAACAGCGCGTTTTTGATGGCATTGAGATCAATGGCAGTTCCGCTGAACGCCGCCGCCCACGGATCAGCGGGCAAAGGCGGAACCGCTTCCGCTCGCAGGTACATCTGGGCCGAGAAGCTGTCGAGAAAACGGTTGGCCGTAAAAGCATCGGTGTTGTCGTAATCGCCGCTCACGAAGGAAGGAGTCTTTCCCTGCTCATCCTGTTCGTAGCCAATAAAGATGTCTGCCACCACCGCATTGTCAGCCGTCTTGAAAGCATTGCTCAGGTCTGATGTGCTTTGCGCATCGAGCAACGCCTGCAAACGAATGCATAGAGTGAAGAAGACCTCAATCAACCTTCCCGCGCGATCTACCGCCAGCCCCGGTGAGATTTGCAATTCTTTTTCACCGGCGGCAGACGTTTGTTCCGTCACGTTAAGGCCGTTGACAGTGCCCGCGCCAATCAGCCAGCGCGTGGCATGGGCCAGGCGCCCGCGATGATAAAGCTGCTCGGCCTGAAAGTCCTCGGTATTGAGCATGCGCCCAGTCGAGTACGCTACTCTCAAGCCGCCACCTGTCTGGTCCAGTAACGGATCGTGTATTGCCATCGGCGTTCCCTCCAACAAAGTCGTGTTTGAAACGGAATTAGAGAATCCGACAACCAACTCTCATAACTCCAACTCTCATAAAAAGACAAACACGCTTCTTCAAATGCATCCAAAGCGGGCGGCAAGGCCCGCTCTTCAAGCTGGCAGCCAGCCTCTTGCTGCTACGACGGCTTCGTCTTTCCACCCGTAGTCGGAGTCGTAGCCGGAGTCGAACTGTCAGTCGCCTCCTTGTTTCCACCGGTTGATTCCGCGGGACTCGGCGTTGGCGCGGGTGATGTAACCGGCCCCTCGGCAATTGTCCATTTGAACTGCTTGAGATTGGCGGGAGGCGCAGATTTGCTGGCATCCAGCGTGATGGTCTGGCCGGCGGCAGCCACGGTTGGAACACTCAGGGTCGCCACCGGCGCCTGGCGAACGGTTATGGTCTGCGTGACTGGCGCGGATTGATTTCCCAGATCATCCGCCACCTGCAGTGTGACCTTGATCTGCTGGCCGGGCGCGATATTGGCCGGCAGTTGCACTTTCACGACCGGTGTCTGGCTGTCCTGCTCGGTGTTCAGCGTAAACGGAATAGTTGGTACGGTTGCCATGTTCTGCTCTCCTGCATCGTCCGTCAGGACGGATTAGTTTCTATCTTCCAGCGAAAACTTTTGATTTCCCGGCCCGGAGCGGCTTTTGCGCCGGTGCCGTCCAGCGTGATGGTTTGTCCCGGCATTGCTGCCGCTGGAGTAATGAGTTTGGCGATAGGCTGCGGAAAATCGATCGCAGACTCGCCCGCTTCCAATCTTGGATCGAGGGCCGGCAGATGCCGTATTACATCAAGCCCGCCGATATCGCTCTGGTCAACACGCACCGGTTGCGATGGCGGCTTGTTTCTGAGGAAAGTATCTATCCCCAGCAATGACGCAAGGCCGACGAGCAGCGCAGAACTGGCGGACAAAACCCGCACCAGCACATGCGCGGGACGCTCGATGTCCACCACTCGCTGGATCAACCCCATCTGCTGGTCATCAACATCTTCATGCACCAGCACCGTGACCTGATGCGCGAAGTCTGTATAGAACTGTTGCACCGCCTGCGCTTCCTGCGCTGAGAGAGAAACGCTCGGACCAAAGAGACTGAGAAATTCCTTTTGCGCCCCAACGCCCAGAAACAGCGTGTCTCCAACGAAGGAGTTGCCTGAATGCACCAGTCCCGGCAGCAGCGGGTTAGTCTCACCTTCAAGATCGGCGCCCAGAATGGTGGCGAAAGTGCGGCGCATCCGATAGTCTTCGAGCACCACCACAGCGCCTTCGGATTGCAGGCCGCCGGTCGCTGTGTCGAGGGCCAACTGCATGGCCCCTAATGTTCCATGCATGCGATAAAGCTGCGGGGCCACTCGCAGAAGATCACGCCGCCTGTCCTGCGGCCATACCGGATCGAAGCTCATCCCAATCCAGCTTCCCAGCCAGTCGAGAGAATCATCGCTCGCAGTTTCGGCTCGCGTAACCAGATAAGAGGAGGCTACCCGATCTTCTAAAACCGTCAGAACGCCTTCGAAGTTATCCACGAAGCGTTCCAGAAAATCCGCCTGCGTGCTTTCGCCGGTGATTTCTGCATCCGGTCCGAATGTCTGCTCCTGATAGAGTTCAGGCAGATAATGGCTGATGTAAGAAAAGCGCGAGCCGTAGACTCGCAAGGCTGCAATCTCCGGCGTCTGTCTTCCATTGCCCAGAAGCTGCGCGCGCACAGAGAGATAACGCCCGCGCAACGCTCGTACCGTCTTGCCGCCACGAATGCTGGAAGGATTTTTGGGATTGTGATCTTCCACCGAACAACCGGAGCGCTGCACCAGCGCTGTGAAGAGTCCTTTGCTTCCCTTCTCTTTGCAGCCCAACAGCCCCGGATGGAATGGAATTTCTGAAGTCTGCGGTACCCACGCCGCCAGCGGAATCTCCTGAAATGGCTCCCACTCGGGATACTGCGAGCCGAAGCGATGCTCGAACCATTCGAGGCTTGCATCCGGAACAGGACTGATGTCGCTCGCCGCAAGCAGCACCCGCACTGCGCATCCTGCGGGAATGGAAGCCTCGAGATAAATGCGGTGCCACGTCGAGCCCGCTTCCCCGGCATCGAGCACTTTCTGGTTTTCTGCCCAGGCAGAACGCGCGTAGGTGTTGTAGCTGAGCGGATACAAAGGAGCGCTGCCGGTGGAAGTCGGATACTCAGGCGGCAGAATGACAACGTGCAGGAATGGCCCTTCCGCAAAATCCATCAAGGGATAAGGCCGTCCTGAAGGCAATAGCGGTTGTTGGCTGCCGCCCCCCTGCGCCACTGCAATATTGCCGATATCAAAGACCAGCGCTTCGGTCGCTCCCGTGGCCAGCACGGCCAATGTCGCCTCATCGAGAAAAGCGATGGAATAAGGAGCTTTCAGTCCGCCGGGGATCTGCGGCGCCGCAAACGCTCCGACTTGCGTGAGACGGCGCACACAAGCGGGTTGCCCACTGCGCCAGAGCAGCACAGCCGGTTGGCCAGTGGAATCAGCGGCAATGGCCACTGCCTGCTCACCGGCTGGCAAAGAGTAAGTTGCGGTGACCCGAGGCGGATTATGGTTCTGATCAACGTAGTCAAATGCGTTGGGCGCCATGGGCACAATGGGCCGGTCGGCAAGCGGTTCACCCTGCACACGCACCATCGTAGTTCCCGTATCGTTGAGCGCCCATACGCCGCCGAGCACATGGGCTGTTAAACGATAGAACGTGAATCCGCCTGGAGGGAGCGTGTAGGGCGACCAGCGTGCGCGCCGGTCTACCAGAACCAGATTGCCCTGCACTGCCAGATACAAAATTCCATCGAGACCTATGCAGACGTCGGTAATCGTCTGGCCTGCCGGTGGAGTGTAAATTGGAACAGCGCCGGGCATGGCGCCTGTGGCCATTACGTGTCCGGTAGTGGAATCCCACCATGCGCGGCAGCCAAATTCGTCTTTGCTCATGGGTGAGGACTTCAACAGAGCCTGGGCGCGTGCGGCATTTTCAAAAGGTAACGCAACGTTGCGATCACTCTCGAGACGCAGCCTTCCCCTGGCCGAGTCATACTCGAGCCCGTTCACAATCGTGTTGCGCGGAAGCCAGTCCTCCTCTTTGAGCAGCGCCCAGAAGCGCAATCCATTCGCATCCATCAGCAGACCTCCGGAACAACAGGAATGGGTATGCCTCCGGGACCGGCGGAGTCTTCAGGATCGAGGGTTGCAGGCGGGTCTGCGTCAATTACCACCACTACCTTCAACAGTTCGGGCAACTGGTAGCTCTTCATGTCCAGCGTTGCGTATTTCTCCCCAGTGATTGTGACCTGCGAGTAGACGCCGGACGGCAGGAGCTGAAAAAGATTGATTCCAATAACTTCATCTATTCCCGGTACAGTCGCGGCAATGACTTCCAGTTCCAGCGTACGTACCGTTTTTCCCAGCGGATAACCGGTTTGCACGAACCCGCCGGGAGCCAGAGGCCACAACGCTCGCTTCAAAGCGGCAGTTACTTGTGACGCAACTGTATCGGGGCCGAAACCGCTGCGAATGGAGATGCCGATGCTCAACCCGATTCCTACGTAGTCGCAGCCGATCACGTACATCTCAGTGGCCAGCGGCTTGCGTGGTTCGAGGTAGGCAAAAACCGTTTCCAGCATTGCCCTGTCGGGGCGCGGATTGGGCAGGCTGATCTGGTCGCGCTTCGGCAGCACCATTACCGACACAACGCCGGGCACATTCTCCTGAAAATTTTGCGGATGGAACAGCGACAGAACTTCTACACGTCCTACGGCAGCGCCCGGGACAGTCTGGGCAATGGTGCGGTAATCATCCATCGTCACCACCCGGTCACGATGTTTGAGAATCGCCGGCACCCGCTGTTCCGCATCGGCCAGCGATTCAGCATCAGCTCCGCCGGTGGTGGGCAGAGACTGAATCACTTTCAACCCGGTCACCTGTTTTTGATTCAGATCGAAGGCAGTAATGGCGGTGAGGGATTGCGGAGGAAGATTTCCGGCAGAGCCGCCGCCCGAACGCATCACCGCTACGCGAATACGCCGTCCACGCGGCGGGGCCATGCCGCGGATCCCATTGCCGAATTGCACAGTCCCGGCTTCGGCATCGAGTTCATAAACCGTGTCATTGGGAGCGGCCACATTCAGATCGTCAATGATCGTCCAGTTCACATAACCGATGCCGTCCATATCCACTTGCACAACTAGTGTCGTGGGATCGACCGAAGTCTGGCCCAGAGAATAGACCTGGTCTGGAGATCCGTCACTTACTCCAATGATCTTGCCGCCGGAAGTTTGGCGTTGGTCAATCTCTACAGCGTTAACTCCCAGCCAGCTTACGGCCAGTGCGTCTGTGGGCTTCAGGCAGATCCATGCCACCAGACGTGCCGCCAGTTTCAAATCATCAATGCGCGGCGGACGGTTTTGTGTTCCCGCATTCGGGTCGAGATGCACATCGTTTTCAGGCACGCCCAAGTCGCTGGCTTGCGGTAATTCCAGGCGAATCACTCCCGGTGTGGTCAACCCTCCGGTGCTGTCACTTAACTCACGCAACGTGTCATAACGCGGCGCGGCCTTGGCCGCTGTTTTCAAACTGATCTGCCAGGTATGGCGGATGGGAGGACGGTTGCTGGAAATATCTGCGGTCACACCTACCACTTGCATCGCGGGTGCGAACCCGATATTGAGCAACACCTGCTGGCTGCCGCTGCCCAGGATCGCGCGCACCGCCGCCACATCAGCCTTGGGGCCTGCGAGCAGCGCTACCCAAAGTGCGCCATCTACGGTCTGTGTACTCAAATCAAAGCCGCTCTGATCGGCCTGGTTCTGGTCGAACACTACCGTGGTCTGATAAGGAGCACTGGCTTTCACATCAATCTGGTAAAGCTTGCTGAGGCCTGCGATGGTGTCGCTGATGGTCTTCGATTTCAACTGATCGTCGCTGAGCTTCTGCTTGCTGTAGCACTGCCCCGTGAGCGGCAGCACTGTAACTTCTGATAGCGTCTCGAAACTTGCCGGGCCCTTCACTACCGCGCCGCTGGCCAGTGTGACCGCAGCAACCGCGTCGGGCTGTCCGGGAGCCAGGCTGATGATTCCCGATGCGGGTGTGGCCGGCCGCATCTGCTCACCGAGGAGCCGCAGAAAAGCCAGCCTCTGGCGTTCGGGAATAAGGTTCACACGATAGAGAAGCGCGTCACCAAGCCACGCAAACAAATCAATCAGAGTGCGGCCCGGATCGCCGACCACTGGATTGGTCCATTCCGGCGTGTGCGCCGGTATGCGGGCGATAAGCTCGCTTACCAGATCGTCGAAGCGGCGATCATCCAATGCCGGTGGTCTGATAGGCATTCGCTAGGCTCCTGTCGTTAAGGTGGCGCTCACCTGGCTCACCACTCCGGTCCGCAACAACTGGTAAGTAATGGTCACGCTGACTTGTGATGGCGTACCCGGAATGGAATCCACGTCTATGCGTTCCACCCGGATGCGGTTCTCGTAAGCGCCCAGCGCGGTGGAAACGTTGTCGCGGATTCTGCGGCGCAGGGTAATTGTGTTGTCTTCATGCAGAAATTGCTGCAAGCCTGCTCCGAATGCCGGACGCATCAGTTGCTCACCCGCCTGGGTGCTCAGAATCACGCGAATGAGATCGCGGACGCTTCTTTCAAAGCCCGGCCATTGGAGTTGCCCGCCGGAAGGCTTGGGCAACAGCGGCCATCCTATTAACGGTCTTATTTGCAGCGCTTTCGCCATAACTATTTCTTCGGTACCGGAATGGGGATGCAAATCTTGATAAAGGCCATCCACCAGAAAACAATGTTTAACAACGAAAGAAAAATATTGAGCACGAAAAATGCGCAGATCGTAATAATGGGCAGGCTGAAGCTGCAGATCCAGTCCACGGTGACGCCGCCGCCAGCCGGCGACGAACCGCTAGTGAGCCCCTGCATGGTGGTGCCCTGCATCATCTGCTGCAAAGCACCCGGCACATGAAAAGAAACATTCGGCTTCAAGTTCTTGAGCGCATCACGATCAGTCGGATCAGGCAGCACGATGTGCACTGGCGGCAGCTTGCCGCTCTCGTACCATGGCGCAATCCGAAACGGCCCGGTTTCCTGTGTCCAGATAATCTTTGCCGGGCATTGCGAAGTATCTTTCACGCGGATGAATGCTCTTACGCGGTAATATCTTTTCGCATCATCAAAACGCCCTTCCTGTGGCACGAGGCCGGCGGTCTTTTTTCCCAGCGCATCTTTGATCACCGCAAAAATCTTCCCTGCCAGGTCGTCTGATATGGAAGAAAAACTCGCGGGCATGGGAAAGCTGGTGATGGCCGGCGAAACAGCGTCTGGGTTGAGCAGCACCGCATTTGCCTGTAACAGAAGATCGCTTAGATTTTGAATGGTCGCGCCGGGATCGGGAGATTGATCGTCCGGCGGCGGTGGATATGTGACATCTATCTGGTCCAGCAGCGCACGAAGTGAATTGCCTTCCGGAGTGCCGTCGAAAATTCCGTATTGCACCACCGCTGCCTGAAGCAGGTACAGGAATTTCTTGAAATGCTTAAACGAGTTTTGCTCCAGAAAATCGGTGGAAGAATACTGGGATGTGATGGTCTGGTTAGCCAGAGGCACCGTGTGTGTTCCTGCCTTGAGCAGATGCGGCACAGTGGCGTCTAAATCGTCATCGCTGGGCGGGGCCGGACTCTTTCCCGGACTGGCCACCTGCTGGTCGCTGGTCGGCACAATGCCATACAGCAGCGTGGTCTTAAGCGTGGTGCACAATTTCTGCGGGGCGACAAACGCCAACGTAGTGCTCTCAATGAATGGTGACGGCCCAAGTTGCGCATACTGCGCATCGAGATAATCAGAACCGGAACCCAGTCCGCGGCGACGCGCCGGATCAGGATCAAGAAGCGCTTCCTGCCTGGTAAGAGGAAACCATCCTCGCGTGCCATCGCTCCGTGTCATCCACGCTTCGCTCTTGTGCCATAAGGGATTTGCATCCGCATCCTGGGCCACCCGCCGCACCACCAGCCCTGAGCTTTCAATCTTTACGGGATCAAGCCTGGGTTCAAGTACGGTTTCACAAACGGCTTCCAGCAGCGCCAGCGTAACTGTGCGTTGCGCCGGATGCGTAAGCCTTCCTGGAACATCCTCACTGCATTTGACTACTTCATCCAGCACGTTGTGCCAGCGATTCTGGTCGTTGAGATCGGCCATGAGATCGGGCACCACGTTGACCGCGGCGCGGTCCACCAGCAGCGGCGCGGATGGAGCCGTTCCATTCCCGAGTGATAGTCCCCGGCACATGACTGGATGGTTCACCATATATTTCCCGCTCCCGGGGTATAGGCCGGCGAAGAAACCAGCGCGGTCGCCAGCAACGTAGTGCACTGCACGATGCCGTTGAACTGGCTCATGGCGGCATTTACGGTCACCTGCCCTGCATCCACTTCAACGGTGCTCGCCTGCACCTTGACTTCTCCGCTCGTCTGTATCGTCACTCCCTGTGAATCCATGGTGATGGAAGTGCCGGTCGGCAATGTGAAGGTGGCTTTGCCGCCGCTGTCATCGGTCAAGGTTCCGTTCACACCACCCGGCGTCTTCAACTCGATGCGCGGTGAACCGGAGCTTTCCTCCACGATCGCAATGCGTGTTCCGGCCTTGCCTACAAACAGCCAGCGGTCCACGGAATCGCCGGAGCCGCCGAATTGATCAGGAGCCTGCTGCTTTCCATTCCACAAACTGCCGATCACCACCGGATAACGCGGGTCGCCCTGCACGAAGGTCAGCAACACCTCGTCACCGACATCGGGAATGAAGAATGCGCCCCGGTTACCTCCCGCAAATGGCACCGCGACCCGCGCCCATACCTGGAAATCCTGTCCGTCGCTGCCGGTGGCATTCACGGCCTTCACCTTCACGCGGTCCAGGTTATCGGGGTCGTCCACTGACACTACGGTGGCCAGCGTGGGATATGTGCCAAGCCCGGCAGACGGAGTTGCGAAGAGCGTGCCTGTCATTTAATTACTGCCTCCCAGTGCTCCGCATTCCGCTTCGAACTCAGTCTCATATCCACTCTCAGCGCTGTAACGATGGCGGGCGCGCGTCACGTAGTAGGTGTTGCTGAAGCGATCTCCTAATCCGCTGAGTTTCAGGAATGTTCCAACGCGCAAGGCCGGATTTCCTTCAGCCACGCCGTGCGCCACCACGAAACGGCGTGCCCGCGCGTCGAATGCCGCGTTGGCAATCGCTTGCGCTTCGGCGTTATCGGCCACTGCCAGATGTCCGACACTTTCTTTTCGCTCGCCCAGAGCGTTCTGCAAAGCCTGCGATCCGGCTGTTCCCTGGGCTGGGGAAACAGGACCGGCCTGGCTGGAAACCTGGACTGCTTCACCTTGCTTTATGTCCCACCCGCTTACCGTAACTCCGGTTGTCTGGTGGGCAAGATCTGCGGTGACCCGCAGCGAGCGCAATTCATAATTCAACCGCAACTCAATCTGGTTGCGCTGCACCTGGCTGCGCGATGAAGCCTGGAGCTGTGTTCCTACTACCTGCATGTCCGCGTCGTAACGCGCAAGCAGCCGCCGCAGAAAGCCAAGATCAGTTTCGTTGTATTGCACCTGCGTTCCAATGTTGTCGCTCAACCCGTCGACCTGCGGCGTGAGGCTGAGATTGTTGGCCACCTGCTGCACAATGCTGGCCAGGGTTGCGTTGTCGTAGACTGCAGTGCGCCGCTTCATTCGCGCTCCCTGCAAGGCATCTTCGGCGAGCACCTGCAATTCCGGAGAGCCCTTATCGGGAAAGCGCGCCTCCAGGGCCGTCACCTTGCCGCGAAATATCTGCTGAGGAGACGAAGTATCACCACCGTAAACCGTAATCTCGGTCCCCAGCTTGAGCACCGTGCCATCTTCGAATGCAAAATCGGCGGACCCATCATCGCGGCTGTTGATGTTGCTGAAACGCAGTTCCAGCGCCGACATGCCTCCAGCCTGCTCGACCATCTCCATACCCAGAAGCAGCCCCGTGGCCTTGTCGTTCGACTGGCCATCAATGCGCAACGTGGGTAAGTTGTTGACGACTGCCGATGATGAAGACATTAGTCAACTCCCAGCCGCGCCGCGCGCTCAGCCATGACTTCCAATGTTCTCCGCATCAGAGCGGCATTGGGCGCCGGCTTGTCAGTACCCTGCTGGTCTGCGGAAGTGGAAACCGGAGCTTCTATCGCTGATGTTTCGATTTGTTCGAATACGATGGCCATGATTCTTTACTCTCCAAGCCTGTTCGTCTCCAAGGCGCTAATCTCCAAACTGCAAAGCGTCGGCCAGGCTGACGCTTCCTTTCACATTCGCCGAAAGACCTGCCGGCCCCTGCTGTAAAGCCTTTCCTCCGACTCCGAATGAAGCATTGAAAGTTGTGGTTGGTTCGCCCAGCTTTACCTGGCTGCGAATACGGCTCACGTTCAAACTGGAAAGCGACTGCGTTCCGGCCGACGCTGAGACCCGCAATCCGGCAAATGCGCCTTCAGTCGCCGATACGCCCGCGCTGTTGGACGAAGTGCCAAGAAATGCGCCCGCACTCACGCCAGCTCCAGCGCTGACGCCTGCACCAGCGGAGGCAGAGAACCCTGCACTCGCACCGGCGCTGAAGCCTGCTCCGGCGCTTGCGCTGAATCCGGCGTCCGCGCTTGCAGTGAATCCCGCTCCTCCGGTTGCGCCAAATCCTGCAACTGCGCCGCCGCTGATTCCCGCGCCGCCTGATGTTAAAAGTCCTGCGCCACCACTGGCGCTCGCTCCGGCTCCGCCGGAAATTCCCAATCCCGCCCCGCCACTGAAGCCGATGCCCGCTCCTCCGCTCACGCCGAATCCAGCTCCTCCGCCGATACCGCCGCCTGCGCCGGCGGAAGCTGAAGCAGATGCAAAGGCCGCCGGATCCTGCAAGTTCACGTCGTCAGGAATGGCCATGTCTTCGCCATCGGTAAAGCGAAGACTGTCCATCTGGTTGGCGCTGGCCAAAGCGCGGGCCGCGGAAGGATCGCCGCCCCGTGTGGCCACCGACGTGGCGCTATCAAAGCTGCTGGTAGGAGCCAGTTGCGCGGCGTTGGGACTGTCAGAATGCCCTTCGGTAAATACATCAGTCTGCGCCGACAGTGTCAGGTTGATGCTGGCCCGCAAGGGCACGCCGTTATTGGCGAAGAAATCAATGGTCTCTTTGTAGGATTCAACCATCCCTTTGAATGTGTAAACACCCCATTCGAACTGCACCACCGGCGGATATTTCTTCGCATCTTTGGCGCCCTGATTCCGCCACCGGGTCCATAAGCTTGGCCACTTTTTCCGTCATGCTGCGCACGTCCGCGCCTGTATGCGTCGTGTCGTAAAAAATGTCCATTGTTAATTTGCCGCTGCTCTGCTTTACATACTGCCGCTTCACGCCATCACGGGCTCGGTTCGCTCAACGTATTCTGGATTGTGTACTGCAACGACGCCGGATTGAACTGAATATCCACCGTGCCCGAAACGTCGCCGTTGGTCAGCACGTTGAAGCAAGCCTGCTCGAGTTGGACTGCTCCATCTTTCATGCCGTCAGACTCCCCATGGTTGGCTGAACCACTGACAGCCCTTCATGGACTAAATGCAATTCTTCAATGCCTATCTCACTTGATTTGGCGCTCAGATCGGCGGCTTTGAACTTGATTGGAAACGCGCGGTCCAGTTGCCAGGCCAGGTTGCTGGTGCCATCCAGTTCGTAAACGTTGATTACCACTCTCAGCCGTTGCGAGTAGCCTTGCGCGCTCGTAGTCTGAAACCATTTCCATAAATCGCTATTCGGCGAATACCCGCGCTTCAAAATCACGGTGGCGAAGGTGACCGGCCCAGGGCGCTGATGAGTGCCGTAATTCAATCCACCCTCTTTCAGGACTTTTGGCTCCATGGTTGCTTCCAGCCCGCTGCATTCCGCGAATGAACCCTGGCACAGTGACACTGGCGAGTTATCGCCTCCGCTGGTCACCGATTGAGTAAAGAAGTCGAGATGAAAGCGGAAGACGTGCAACGGTGTCTGCGTGTCAGCCATCAGGCCACCTCCACCGCATCATCCGCGGTGCTGAATTGCGCGCTCACGTCACCCGCCGCCAGCGTAAGCAATATGCGGATCTGCTCGATGCTCACTGCGGTATTCAATGTCACTTCTGCGATCACCCGGCCATTGTCCAGATCGTTTTGCGTCATGGTGCTACGGTCGCAACGGACGGTGAATGCGCTGCTCGCGGCCACGCCATCCAGCGCGCCTGCCTGCCAATAACTCGCCAGCGCCGCTTCCATCAGGTTTTGCACGCGGCCCCACAGGCGCGGCCCGGAGGCCTCAAATGCAAGTCCTTCACCCACGTTCCGGGCCGTGCGCACTACTGCCGAGATAAGCCGGCGGGTAGGCGCGCTGCGATAGCTGGTATCGAGTGATGTCGTGACATCTGACAGCAGTCTGTAGCCGGACGGAGTTGGGCCGAACAGGCTCACCCGCTGCGCCAGGATCAATGGCGGCCGTATCACCCCGCCGCCTAAGTTGGCGGGCGCTTCGGGCACGTTGTAGTTTTCTTTGCCAAGCTGCGGAACGGTGCCAAATATCTGGTTGGGAACTATTTTGGTGGCATCCATGAAAGTGCCGCGCGAGAGCGCGTTGCGCGCCAGCAATCCGGCCACCACGCCATCCGGCGGCAGAAGTTGTTCCGGCAAATTCAATGAGTCATTGGTCATCAGCCACGGGTAGCACACCTGAATGAATCCATTGACGAAGCTGCCTCCAGTTGCCGTATCCACGTCTGGGGGCAGCATGCTCATCAGATCTTTGGCGCTGCCAAAAGTGGATGCGTCCGCAGGCAGAGGAAGCGCGGCAACGAACTGCACTTCGCGCACAACTCTGGTTCCGAAAAAAGCGGAGTAAAACTGGTTCAGGAATTTCAGCCAGTTTTTGTATCCATCCTGATCGCAACGCGGTGCATTGCTGGAAGCAAGTGAAGTGTCCGGCGGGAGCGGCGGCACTGGCGCGTCATCGCAGCGCACAAAATGTTCTTCGATGGCCGGCGGAGGCGGCGCCGGTATCGGTTCGGGCAGATCTACCTTCCGCATCAGTTCCGGCAAGTCGGGCAGCATCACCAGCGCAACATCTTCCAGCCCAAACAAAGCGCCGGCGCCCAGCCAGGTGGTGCGGTCCTGCTCGGATATTTGCTGTGGCAGACAGGCTTCCAGAATTGCCTGCTGCTTTGCCCTGATCTGTGCAGCAGAAAGCGTAGCGGAGACGTGCTCAATGGCCAATGAATCTGCTACGGGTATTACGTAGCATTTTTGTCCGCCCTGCGAAAAGAACGAGCGCACCGCCATGCCCAGGTAAGTAGGCCCGCCAAGGCCATCGGCAGTTCGGCTCTCCCACTGAAACAATCCATCGAAGACCGACCAGTTCTCAATGGGTACCGGCAGCCCTTGAATGCTGAAGCTGGCTTCGATGCGACATCAGAAGTGGTGGCCCATGAATTGGCCACCATCCATGCGGCAATCTCCGGCGTGAGCAGGCGCCCCGCGCGGGCGGTGATCATGCCGATAAAGCAGGCAATATCCACACGCTCGGGCGCGCTCTCACTGATGGTGCTCCGGCGATGAAAAGACAGTCCGTTCATGGTACGTCAGTCGAAATCTCGAAGCCTTCCGCCGATAGGACCAACTCTTCCATGGCAACGTCATTGCCCTTGCCGGCCAGAGTCGGGCCTGTGTACTTCATAGGAATCGCATTCCGCAGCACCCATTTCTGAATGGCGCTCTGCGACTCGTCGTAGAGCGTGATGGTTACGTCACGCTGCTGGTCCACTCCCGTAGTGCGGGTGTCGTCAATCCATTTGAAAAAGTCCATGGAGTTCACGACGCCGCGCTTCAGGGTCACGTCGCCCACTTTGTGCAGGCCAGGAAGCTTGCGGACGTGATTTTCCGGCTCGTTGCCGGTGCGGTACTCGGCCACCTGAATTTCAGTGTTCAACCCGGAAACATCTGAAAATCCTCCGAGCAGCGTCTCGGGGCCGGGCGACTGGCCCCAGTTCACCTGGAAATTAAACGCAGAATAGGGTGCGGTTCTTTGGTCTGGCATAAATCACTCCTTGTGTTTAGCTGCTGGCATCGGCGGTTTTTTGGCCGATGCGGAAGATCACGAATTCCGCCGGTTTGATTACGGCGACCCCGACAAGGCAAACCATGCGCCCATTGTCGAGATCGTTTTGCGTCATGGTGCTGCGATCGCACTTGACGAAGTAGGCCTGCTGCGCGGTGTCTCCCAGCAATGCTCCGCTGCGCCACTCGCTGAAGAGGAAGCTATCGATGGCTTGCTTCACGCTGCCCCATAGCTGCGGGCCATTGCTCTCAAACACCGCCCACTGCGTGCCCTGATCAATCGAGGCTTCCAGATAGACCATGTAACGGCGGACGCTGATGTATTTCCATTCAGGATCGGAGCTGACCGTGCGCGCTCCCCACACGCGATTACCGCGGTTAGGCAGGCTGCGCAAGCAGTTCACTCCCATAGGATTGAGCACGCCCTGCTCGCCGAAGCTCACATTGCGTTCGAATCGGATCGCGCCGAGTACCACCTCATTGGCGGGCGCTTTGAATACGCCATGATTCACATCAGAGCGCGCGTAGATGCCGGTGACGAACCCCGAAGGCGGCAGATCAATCTCCAGCGGAATCGCGCTGTTGCTGGCCCGCGCCAGCGGGTTGGCAACGCGTACCCACGGGTAATACAGGGCTGCGTAAGTTGAATCGAGTTCCGACTTAAGCGCCGCGACATCGCTCACCAGATAGCCGGGAGGCGTGTCGAGCACCGCCACGCGATAGGCGCGCGGACGGCTCACATGTTTCAGCAATTCCTGGTGGACTGCGATGGTTGCGTCGGGCTGTGCTCCGTAAGAGGAACTGCCGGGCGCTGCAACGATGGAAACATTTTCCAGCGCCTCCAGCGGCAGCAGCGCATCTCGCATAGCTGGCCGCGATGGGCGCCCCGCCATCATTTCCGCCGGTCAGCAGCAGAGTGCTGCGGCGCAATGTATTCGCAGGCAGCGTTGCCGCATCAGACTTGGCGCTCGCTGGAACCTGATCAAACAACATGGTGACCAGATCGCTGCTGCTGGCTGCACCGTTGAGCACCACGGCAAATAAATTTTCCAGGTAGTCCTGGTGGCGCGTGGGTGTGGGCGAGAGTATGTTTCCGATCCATAGCGGATGGCTTGGATCGAGCCCCAGCTTTTCATAGACTGCTACAAAATTTCCGCTGGCTGAAGTGGCTGTGACCCGCAGAGTCAGAACACTGCCGCCTGATGTAGGCATGGTTGCAGCCGCGCCTGCTCCCGCTCCACCACCAGCGCCCGCCCCGCCTCCGGCGCCTGCGCCACCACCTGCTCCCGCTCCTCCGCCGCCGGCAGCAGCAGCCGATGATGCGCTGGCCTGAAAACTTCCGTCTGCCTGCTTGACGAAGTAGCTGAGTGATGTGCCAGTGCCGAAGCGCAGCACACTTCCCGGTGGAAGCGAAGCCTGCGCGTTCGTTCCGACTGCGGTGCCGACAAGATCAACCTGAATCGTCCCATTGCCTTCTGAGCCAGGCCAGCGTGCCGCAAAAGCTGCATTCGGAGTGGTCGGGCGTGGCCGAAGCGGATACGCCATTCATAGTGACTACCGGCGAACCCGCTATGCCGGTGCCCGTTCCCGCAGCGAATACCCGCGAGACATAAAGCATGGCGCCGCCGTTGTCGAAAAACGATCGGGCTGCGTGGGCTACATAATTGGTTGTGGGATTTCCGCTGGGCAGGGCCAGATCGTCGAGCCCGCCATAAATCCGCTGGAAGTCTCCGAAGCTGGTAAGCAGCTCCGGTGTTCCTCCCACCGGCCCGGTCCGCGTCAGGCCCACGAAGGCGGCGGTGCTTGTACCCACACCCTCAATGGAACTACCACGGTAACTTACTTCTTCCACATATACGCCTGGCGCTAAATACTGGGCCATTGCTTCCTCCTATTCGTTCATGACAACGCGATAGTGATCGCGATGGATTTTGTTTGTCCTGCCTGCACCGTAACTCTTGCCGGAGCTGCCCGCTTCATTGATGAGTCGCCGGCCCGCCGAGCAAGTCGTCAGGATCGGGCACGAATCCGGTGGCTCTTCCTGAACCGTCGAACAACGGCATGCTCGGGTCATAAATCGCGACGATGTTGACGTCTGTTCCTACGGCAACAACTGCTGCGCCGCCCGCTGTATTGGCGCGGATTCCGGGTACAGCCAGCGATAGCTGCCCTTCGCCGCGAAAATCTGTGAAGCTGCTCGCCAGCACACTCGAATCGCTCACCTGCTTGTGCCTGGATCAGAGCGAACGCCAGCTTCCTGTTCGCGTCGCTCTGGGCGCTTACCGTCACGAAGACGCTTGCCCATGTGGAACGCCCTGTCGCGGCCGGCGACGGATAGAGCATGATCTGTTGCGGCTGAAAGATGCTGGCTGCATCAGTCGCCGGAACCGTGGTACTTCGCGGCAAGCGTAACCGAAGCAGTTCGCGGCAGATAGAAACTTTGTGGAGTCGCTTACCTTGATCGGGAATGCTACGGGAGCGATGGCCGGAACTCCCGTAAGATCGAAGCTGTTGCTGAGTGCGTCCATGCCGGGAGCGCGGCGGACGACGTAAACTCCCGAGCGGTTTCTGACCGCGTGCAATTCACCCAGTTCCAGGCTGAGCGGGCTCTGCACGGTGGTTCCCGTCAACGCATCGGCAAAGCGAATGGCGCCCAAAATCCGGCTGTCGAGCACGTCTTTCATTTCTGCTTCAGTTCTCCCCCTGCACTTTCATGTCGCCTTCGACAAATCGTGTTGCCACTACCGGCAGAGCCGGCGTCTGCGTCACATCAATCCGCACCGGCCGTATGGTGTAGCCCAGGCTCAGGCGATACTTGGGACCGATCGCGTCCCAGATGCGCATAATGTCTTCAAGGCTCAGGTTTGATCTCACGACCTGCAAGCTCTCATCGGGTCCCCAGCCCGCATCCGCAGGCAGCAGCGAGGTATCGAGAATGGGATTCAATTGCAGTTGCTGCATGACCCACGCCAGCATCAATTGCTCATCTTCGGCGCTAGTGCCCCAGTAGGTGATCAGGTAGTGCAAGTCCACGCTCAGCAGCGCTCGTTTCTGGGGCGAGTCAGGAAGACGCGCGGGCATGCGCGCGTGCTCATCTACGGTGATCCGGTGCAGGAACAATGAGACTACTTTGTCCAGCGGCTGTTGCTCTTCTACCGCCAGCTCTCCGCTGGAGATCACTTTGAACTGGCATTGGACAATAGAAGATAGAGCGGTATCCTGCTGAAAGCTCAGTGACAGGTATTGCGCAAGTGCGCTTCCTACAGCCGATATTGCGCGGTAATTTGCCACGGTTTTGCTTGAACGGTCCTCTCTCTGTGTGACACGCGCCTGCCGGAAAAAATCAGAATCTGGTGTTTATTCTTCTGCTTCTTCCAGTTCAGTTCTTTCATCGGCCCGGCTGAATTCTTCCAATGCTGCTGAACTGGTGGAATACAGCACCGTGCGGCCTACGCTGCTCTGCTGCATCCACCCGCGCGTCACCATCAAATCCAGCGCGTTCTGCATATCTTCCTTGCTGAAGCGCTGTTTGCCGTCTGCTACCCACCATTCCTGTATGCCCTCGGCGGTATCTTTACCCCGAGGATGAGTCTGCAAATACAACCAGATCTCATGCAGTAGCCCTCGCAGGCGAACCGGTGGTGGAGCATCCGACATTGATGTGTCTCCCTGTGGCAGTTGCAAAACCGTTGCCATTCGGTAGACCAATGATTTTTAGGAAGTTGCAACGCGCGTAAGGAATGGGTGCAACAGAATTGCCGCACCGTTATCGTTCATAACATCGGGGTTGCAGCAGGTTTTCTGTGCATCATCGCCGACGCACCCGTGCGACAAAAATGCCGCACCTTATCGGGAAGATAGAGGACATCATGGAGTGAAATTATTACCAGATAGGTTGTCGCGGGACTTGTCGCGCGACAAGTGCGGGCTGAAGTCCGAAGTATCGCGGTGAGAAACAAGAAACCGTAGCGCGAGTTGTGCCGGCAGGGCTCTGAAAAGCGATAAGGGGAAAGCGGGCGATAGTTCGGCTATATGGTTTGCCGATTCATGAGCTGTCCAGCCATCTGCCTGGAGACGACTATACTTACGCTATGCTTCTCTCCGAAGATCGCCCCAGATTAACGCTGGTGAAGATCGGGACCACATCAGAGCTGCCTGCCATCGGCAAAGTAAAAGAGTTCATGGTGGCAGGAAGAATGTTGTGCGTCGCCAGCCTCGAAGACGGCATCTACGCCATGGACAATACGTGCCCGCATCGGGGTGGTCCACTGGGACAAGGTGTCATCGAAAATGCAAAGGTGATTTGTCCCTGGCATGGTTGGCAATTCGATCCGAAGACCGGAGAAGGCCCCCAGAAGAGTGCACAGACGTCTGGCAGTCTACAAAGTCAGAGTTGAGGGTGATGAAGTTTTCGTTGAGATGTAAAGTGCCTCACTAGAAAGAAGCAGGAGGTTCAATGACATACATCAGCAAGGAAAAGGCCACAAAAGCAATACCGGCAACCGCTGCCGGTTCCAAAGCAACCGGCGCTCTGGCGGTCGGTGCAGTCGCTATGGGCGCAATAGCGGTCGGCGCGCTGGCCGTGGGCGCTTTGGCGATCCGTCGCCTGCGCATTATGGAAGCCCGTATCGAGAAGTTATCTATCGGCACGTTGACTGTGGAGCGCCTGAACGTACAATCGCAACAGAGTTGAGAAACCAGCCTGTTCCACTAGCGCTTTGAAACGCGCTACTGCCTTGAAGGATGCTCTGCCAGCAGCGTATCCAGCCGGTGCAGCACATCTTTCCGCTTGGCCTGGCCCTGTATCTTGTCCACCAGATTGCCATCGGCATCCAGAAACACCGTGGAAGGAATGGATTCTCCCAATCCGAGTTCATGCATGTTCTCGGAGTTGGCATCAACCAGGATGGGAAAATCCATTTTGAAAGCCCGCGCGAATTGCGGAATGTACTTCCGGGTCTGTGTTATCGTCGAGCGAGGCGGCCACTACCACCACGCCCCGGTCCCGGTATTTCCTGCTCACGTCAACGAAGATTGGCATCTCCTGCTTGCAAGGCACGCACCAGGTCGCCCAGAAATTCAGGACCACGACCTTGCCCTTGTATTCTGACAGGCTGTGCGACTGGCCCTGCATGTCTTTCAAAGAGAGTTGCGGTTGTGCGGGCCGGAATGCAGTGGCTGCAAACAGGAGAACGATAGCTAACATTTTCATAGAACACCTTCACAGCAGGACGTAACGTGCAGGCCTCTTCGGCCCGCGCAGGTTAAAAACGCCGGGAATAAGACAGCAGCACAGCGTAGTCGGCGAACGCCGCATCTCCATGCCGGTTGTTGGCAAGATCAGGGACGCTCGCTCTGCGGTTCCGTTCCAGAGCGTACGGGATGTTGCAGGAAAAAACGTTGGACCGGAACGCATACATGAACCCCGGATCAAGATCAATCGCGTACCCGGGACGGCGGAAACCATCGCTCTTTCCAAAAGCATCGCGCACCGGCACGCCTTCCATGCGCCCGCCAAGGCTGATAAACAAGCCGCGGATTTTTGGAGCGGGACGAGAGATGCCGCCCCGATAGAGATACTGGTCGGCAACCGACATGATCTCTTCGCCCTTCTGCGTGCGAAACGTGCGGACTCCGTTGGTGTCACGGGGATTGAAAAGATATCCCCCGGAGAAATAAAGAGTGTTATGCCAGCGTATGGGTTTAAACGCCTGCGTTTCCAGCGCGAAACCCCAGCCGCCATCGCCCGGTTGAATAGACTGGTCGGCGGTAGCCAAAAGATGCTGGCCTCCGATGAAAGCATGGTCTACTGAATTGTCTTTGCCGGTAGGCATCTTCAAGCTGATGCCAAAAGAAACATTGGCCCCCGATTCAGTAGGCGGACGGAATACCCAGAACCTTGCCCCGATGGTCGAATCGCCGATGCCTGCCGTCCGGAACATGCCCGTCTGTCGCTGGTCGCGTTTCGCAACCAGGATCGGCAGGCTTCCCGTAAGGCTCCACCTGGGACTTAGTTCGTAACTCACCGCTACGTCGAACAGATGGTAGTCATTCTCGATCTGGTTATGCAGAAACTCGCGCTGCAACTGTTCCACGGTGCCGACAAAATGCCGGGCCGACGATTGATAGCGATAACCGATCGTCACGTCAAAATGATGAAGTTTGGAATTCTCGCGGGCCTGGGCCTCGCGTCCACTGGAACTTGCACACAAGTCGCCAATCACGGGCGCACTTTGTCTTGCCGCCACTCAACCCTGGCCCGACGCCGGAATACTGAAACCAAGCATTGTGACAACCAGAGCTGCTATAGCGCCGTTAATCGTGTAGTGTTTGGCAGGAAAATTCATCAGACACCTCTCTGCTCATCGTAGGGACAGCACTGTTTTTAAGTTTTGCTGCGGATTGCAATTTATTTTGCCGTAACGCAAATTTGTGGTGGCCAAGTGTCAACTGAATTGAAGCAAAACCTCCTCTGCAATCCCACAAATGCCTACCGCCTTGCAACCAATCATTGAGCGCAACCCTGAACGCGACGCTGAACTTGATTTCGAAATTGGTTTCGGAATTGAAGACGAACCGCAATTGGATTGGTCCGCCTTTTTGAAGCGCGATCTGTTCTTACCGGATAGAAATTGCGACAGGCTCTTTACAGACAAAACAGTTCTGATTACCGGAGCAGGCGGATCCATCGGCTCATGCCTTGCGCGGATGCTGGCTGCGCACATCAGCAAAACGTCTGGTATTGCTCGATCATTCCCGCCAAAAGCTGCGTGCCTTGCATGACCTCTTGCAGCGTAATCATTCAGCCCATCTTGATCGGGCATGCCTCTGACGCGCCCGACCTGGCGTGTATTGAAGGAAGCATTCTGGACCAAGCGTTGCTGGAAAGAACGTTTTCTGCCTATAGGCCGGAGATTGTCTTTCATGCCGCTGCATTGAAACATCTGGCCCCGCTGGAATTCGATCCATTTGCGGCGTTAGAAACAAATGTCTTCGGAACCGGCATGGTGGCAGACGCCGCGCGCCGTTGGGGCGTCGAGCAACTTGTGAATGTTTCCACCGACAAGGCAGTGGACCCGACGAGTGTTCTGGGAGTATCCAAGCGCATTGCCGAGTTGCTTCTGCTTTCGCGCAGCCATTCTTCCTGCGTAGTCCATTCCTTGCGGCTAGGGAATGTTTTGGGCAGTTCGGGCAGCGTGGTTCCCATCTTCCTGCAAGCGTTGCGTCGCAAGCTGCCTTTGAAAATAACCCAGCCGCAGGCATCGCGATATTTCATAACCATGGACGAAGCGGCCGGATTTCTCGCGCAGACGCTCTCCATCGGGCAACCGTCTCTGCTGCTTCCGGGAATGGGTAGTCCTCTCACGATTTGCGAGCTGGCCCATTTTCTGGCGGGCAAAGAAAATGCGACTCCGATGATATGTATTGGACTGCGCGATGGTGAGAAGCATTCGGAGCAACTGACTTATCAGTTCGAATACTTGCGGGCCAGCACTGCGCCGCACATCTACGAGGTCTGCGGCAATTCGCGGGACGGCGAAAATTTCTCTGCACAACCTGAATCGCTTAAAAGACGCGGTGAATCATCGGCGGACAGCAGAAATGATGGAGATGCTGCTGGCAATAGTTCCGGAGTTTTTCCCCAGCCAGACCCTGCTGAGGCTTTCATGCTGACGCGAAAGATCGCGGTAGTCACCAGTTCCCGCGCGGACTACTCCCATCTGTACTGGGTGCTCAGAGAACTATCGGCGCAGCCCAATATCGAACTGACCATTATTACCATGGGACCGCATCTCTCCCCGGAGTTCGGGCATACGGCAGGCAATCTCAGTGACGATGGATTTGCAGCTATGGAAAAGATCGAATGCCTGCTGAGTTCCGACACCGATATAGGCATGGCCAAAACCATCGGCGTCGCAACACTGGGTCTGGCCGATTGTCTCGGAAAGCTGCGGCCAGACCTCATTCTGCTGATTGCCGACCGCTATGAAATGCTGGCGCCTGCATCGGTAGCACTGGCACTGCGGATTCCTATAGCCCACATTGAAGGCGGGGACGTGAGTCTGGGAGCAATTGATGACGCGGTCCGCAACGCGCTCACCAAACTGGCCCATGTGCATTTCACTACCACGGAAAGCTCCAGGAACCGCGTAATCAATATGGGCGAGGAACCCTGGCGCGTGCACACCTCCGGCAGCCCTTCTCTTGATCACATCACCCGCGGAACGCTTCTGCAACAGCGAGAAATCGAAGCCAGACTCAAGATCTCACTGGCAAGCAATACGATTGCCGTTATCTACCATCCTGTGACTATTTCGCGGGACACTCTCTACGAAGCTGATGAGCTATTTGCTGCGTTGCAGGACCTTCCGCAGCCGCTATTGTTTATCAATCCCAATGCCGATGCCGGCAGCCGGAAACTTTCTCAACGTATCCGCAGCTTCATCGAGCAGCGAGCCATTGAGAACCGTCTCAACGACACATTCATTGCCAACATTGATCACCTCACTTATCTGAGTCTTCTACAGTATCTGGCCGCTATCGTGGGTAACTCCAGCAGCGGCATCATGGAATCCGGTTCGTTCCACCTGCCGGCGGTCAACGTAGGAATGCGGCAAAAAGGCCGGGAGCGCGGCAGGAACGTCGATTGACTGCGAACCGCAGCGAGACAAGATTGCACATGCCATCCGCGTTGCGCTCTCCGCCGATTTTCGCGTGTCGCTGAAGGGCATGGTCAATCCTTACGGAGATGGTCATGCCGCCGAGAGAATCGCTCGCGTCCTTTCAACCCTTGATTTATCGGAATCTCTCCTGGTAAAAGAGCCTGCGCCGATCACGCTAAGGAGAAGCGCATGAGAGTTCCGCTTGCCCTCCCGGAAATTACTGAAGCCGATATTGCTGCCGTGACGAATGTCTTACGTTCCTCGCGGTTGAGTCAGGGTACGGCAATGTATGCGTTCGAAGAGGCGCTGGCGAATTATGTGGGAGTGGCCCATGCCGTCACCCTCAATTCCGGCACGACCGCCCTTCAGCTTGCTTTGCGTGCTCTTGGTATTCAAGCAGGCGATGAGGTGGTACTGCCTTCATTCAGCTTTATGGCAGTGACCAATGCCATATTGAGCGAAAGAGCAGTCCCGGTCTTTGTGGACATTGAGGAAGACACCTTCAACATTGATCCTGCGGCCCTGGATGCGGCGCTGAGTGCAAAGACAAAGGCTATTATCGTTGTCCACACCTTTGGGTACCCGGCCAGAACGAAAGAAATCATTGAGTTTGCAAAGCGTCATGGCCTGTGGGTAATCGAAGACGCATGTGAAGCTCTGGGAGCAGAACGGAATGGCCACAAAGCCGGATCGCTTGGCGATGTGGGGATTTTTGCGTTCTATCCGAACAAGCAGATCACTACCGGCGAGGGCGGAGCGCTGGTCACTAATTCAGTAGAAATCGCTGATAAAGTCAGGCGCGCGCGCAACCAGGGACGGCAGGCATCAAGCGAATGGCTGCAAAACATAGAAGCTGGCTTCAGTTGCCAGACTCTCAGACATCAATTGCGCTCTGGGCCTGCAACAGCTTTCGCGCATGGAGCAGATCATCAGCCGGCGCGAAACTCCTTGCGCTGAGCTATGAACGTCATCTTGAAGCTTGTGGAAATATCACCTGACCGCAAAGCCTGATCGAGGATGGCCGCGTTCATTGGTTTACCTATCCGGTTCTATTGACGAAAGAGTTTGGTCAGGCTGAGTCGGGACGAAATCTGGAAGGGCTTAGCGGACTACGGCATCGAATGTGGCCGTTATTTTCCTCCGGCGCATCTCCAGCCGGTCATGCAGCGCTTCCCTTTTCGCTGCGGAAATCTCACGCGCACGATTTCAGTTGCGCACAGGATTCTCTGCCTTCCTTTTTTCAATTCCTTATCGGAAGAACAGATCGAATATGTTTGTGCTTGCTTACAGGGCGAAATCATAAAGAATCATTCAGTCACTCGCTAATCTCAGAGGACCGGTTCCAACTGGTAGAGCAGGTTTCCCATGAATCGTGATTGGCGCTCAGCGCCTGTTTCATAATCAATGGTCCAACGATTTTTAATCTTCATTCCCGCAATATGAAAAATATGGCGCAGCTCCGCTGAAGTAAACACGTGTCCGTGAGTTACGATCTGGCGTTCGCCAGTGCGCCACGATACTTCTGACATCGCCATTGGCGTAGGAGTGGAACAACAAGTCATGGAAAATCCGCAGAACAGTTTTTGGCCAGCCATAGGCCGCTGCGTTGTAACGATGGTTCACATCCAGAAAGATCGTTCCGCCGGGGCGAAGCAGCGATTTCAGCCTCGCCAAGCACGTTGGCGCGTTCTTCTGTATCTTTCAAGTGCCCCAGCACATTCCATAAACAAGTGACCACATCGAATGCTGGGGCCAGTATGCGGAACTTCAGAGGCCCGGCAAGTCACAAACTCGGCGTCCGCATTGCACTGTGACTGCATGGCTGTGCTCGGTTCGACCAGTACGACTTTCTTGCAGCCAATCTGTTCCGCAATTCTCAAAGCACGCGTGCCATCGCCGGCGCCAATATCCAACAGAGCATGTGCACCTTGCGCCTGGCTGATGATAATTTCTTCAACTCTGGCCAGATAACGGGAGCGCTTCGCGGCGTAAGAGCGGTAGTAAGGCGCGAAAGAATCGTAAGCGGCAACTGGATCGCTGATTCCGGGTTTTGCCTGATTTCTTCTAATAATGTTACACATAGGAACGTTTGATCCAGCGATGTTTCATATCGCCCCAGCAATGACTGGCACGCAACGATTTTAACCACGCATCTGCCGATGTTCTCATTGTCACGAAGAAATACTCGGACTTCCGATGTCGCCGCTGTACCACGTAGACAAGACTGCGACATTCGTCGCCCTGAAAACGCGCAAATTCACACGGAGTGTCTGTCTCAAACGAAAGCGGGGTCTCCCCACCCGAATGGCAGTGTCCAAGACAAGTTCGGTCCACTGGGCTGGCCCTGCTGCTCTGTCCTTCATCAAGTGGGAATCAGCCTATGCATCTGAAAATCAAACTGCGCTTTGAGAAATTCGTCGTCGCTCTGATTGTCGTCCTGGTGCTTTCCGCCATTTACCTGTATGCATTCCCGGCGCCCACCATTTTCTATGCCGGCGTGGTGCTGCTGCATGCCGGGGCCGGGTCAGTTGCCGCCATCTGCCTGCTGCGGTTTCTGTGGCGCTTTTTCCGCCAGTTCAGCCTCGTTGTAAAAATTGGCTGGCTGCTTATCACCATAGGCGCTGCGCTCGGACTCGTTTTGTTTTATACCGGAGCTACACGGGCGGAGTTAAAGTGGCTGTACCTGCACATCAGCATATCGGTGCTGGGCGTGATTCTTTTGGCCGCCGAAGCCCTGGCCCGGCGCATGGGCTCCAAGACTTCATTTGGTCTTATCGCAGTTCGCATGGCAGTGGTGGTGGTGCTCGCCGCGCTCACGGCTGGAACTTCATATTTGGCATGGTCACTGCGCGAAGGACGCTGGCTCTCGAGCCACCTGATCAAGAATCCGCCAATGGCGCCTTTAAGCATGGCAGGCGAAGGCGATGGCCCCGAGGGAGCGTTCTTCCCGAGTTCGGCGCAGGTGGTGAGTGGCGGTCACATTCCCAGCAAGTTCTTCATGGAATCCGATAGCTGCAAACGCTGCCATAATGACATCTACAACGATTGGAATTCGTCGGCCCATCACTTCTCGTCGTTCAATAACCAGTGGTACCGCAAAAGCATCGAGTACATGCAGGACGTAGTCGGCACCAAGCCTTCCAAATGGTGTGGCGGCTGCCATGATCCGGCCGTGCTTTATAGCGGCTTGATGGACACGCCCATCAAACAGATCGTTCACCGCCCTGAGGCGCAAGCGGGGCTGGGCTGCATGATGTGCCACTCCATCGCCCAGGTGAAGAGCACCATGGGCCAGGGCGATTTCTATCTGGAATATCCAAAGCTGCACGAACTGGCGGCCAGCAAGAACCCAGTCGTACGCGCCGTACATGACTTTCTCACCTATCTGAACCCGGAACCGCATCGCCGCGTTTTCCTGAAACCTTTCATGAAAACTCAGACGGCGGAGTTCTGCTCAAGCTGCCACAAAGTTCACCTGGATGAACCTGTCAATCATTATCGCTGGGCCCGCGGCTTCAACGAATATGACAACTGGCAGGCCAGCGGAATTTCCGGTTATGGAGCAAGGTCGTTTTATTATCCGCCGAAATCACAACAGTGCGCCGATTGCCACATGCCGCTGGAGAAATCAGCGGACGCGGGAAACATTGCCGGATCTATCCACTCCCACCGTTTCCCGGGGGCCAACACTGCGGTACCCACCGCGAACGACGACACGCAGCAATTGAAGCTCATTGAAAGCTTTCTCAAAAACAAAGTGCTGAGCGTAGACATTTTTGCGCTTTCCCCAGCGCGGCCCATACAAAAAACCTCCGCAGCCGCACAGGCTGACTTTTCCACCAACTTTGCCGTAGGCGAAGAAGCAGAGACGAAAACGGTCGCAGCCGGCGATGGACAAGTCATGCCTGTGACCGCGCCACTGAACCGGGTACCAGCCGTGGTGCGGCGCGGAGACACCGTGCGCGTTGACGTTGTAGTTCGCACCCGCACCATCGGCCACTTCTTTCCTGGCGGTACCGTGGATGCTTACGATACATGGCTGGAATTAAAAGGCACGGATGACCGCGGCCAGACTCTGTTCTGGAGCGGCAGCGTTGCCGACGATGGAAAAGGCCCGGTGGATAAAGGCGCTCATTTTTATCGTGCTTTGCAATTGGACAAGCACGGGCATCCGATCAACAAGCGCAATGCATGGGCAAGCCGCACTGTGGTGTATGTTCGCCTGATTCCGCCGGGCGCTGCGGACACCGTGCATTATCGCCTGGCCATTCCTAAAAATGCGGGCAATCAGATCAAACTTCATGCGCGTCTCTGCTACCGGAAATTCTCCTGGTACAACACGCAGTTCGCATTTGCAGGTGTGGCTGATGAGAACAAAAAGAATGCCTTAGGCGTGGATTTTGACGACCGTCCGATGATATTTAACGGAAGTCTTGATGGGGTTTCCGCCAAAGAAACCAAGATTCCCGATGTTCCCACTGTCGCCCTGGCTGAAGATGAAGTCACGCTTCAGGTGGTGGACCACAATGCGCCTGCGCCCAAACCTTTGGTGGCCCTGAATCCGAAAGAATGGCAACGCTGGAACGATTTCGGTATTGGCTTGCTCCTGCAGGGAGACCTGAAAGGGGCCCAGGCGGCTTTCGAGAAAGTCGCTGAGGCAGATCCTAAAAATCCGGAAGGCTGGGTCAACATTGGCCGCGCCGCCATTCAGGAAGGCGATATGGAAGGCGCGCGCACCGTGTTGAAGAAAGCTTTGGACGCGAATCCCAAGCTGGCCAAAGCACATTTCTTCTATGCCAAGGTGCTGCGCAATGACGGCGATTACGACGGCGCCGCCGATCATCTGCGCAAGGTGCTTGCGCAGTATCCGCGTGATCGCGTGGCGCTCAACGATCTGGGGCGCATTCTCTTCCTCCAGCGACACTACACCGAAGCCACGCAGCAGTTGCAGGCTGTTCTGGATATTGATCCGGAAGATCTGCAAGCCAACTACAACATGATGTTGTGCTACAACGGGCTGGGCGATGAGAAAAAAGCGCAGGACTTCCAGAAACGTTACCTGCGATTCAAGGCCGATGAGGCATCCCAGGCGCTCAATGGAAATTATCGCCTGGTGAATGCAGAAGACAACAATGAGCGGCAGACGATCCATGAACACGTTTCAGCGCCGCTCAAGCCCGCTGTGGCTGCGCCAACCATCGCCCGAAAGAAGAAGGAGGGAGCAGCGGGAATGCCGGGGCTAAATTGAGCGGCTAGCTGCTAGCTTCTAGCCGCTGGCTCAAGAACCAGCCGGATTTGCGGCACTGGGCATGCTTCTCTTAAAATGCGCAGCTAAGGTGAAGCCTGCCGCGATAGCACCGTTCCGTCTTGCGATCTCGCTTGTTTTCGTCGTGATCTTTTTGGCTGCCGGTAATTCTGCCGCGTCAGTCCATAAGGTCGGTGACAATCTCTACGCCTATATTTCAGAGAACGATGCCAGTTCCAATGCCACCTTTCTGATTACCTCAGACGGCATTTTAGTTGTAGATACGGGAGTCAACGCTGAGGAAGGCGGCAAATTACTGGCCGAAATCCGCAAGGTTTCTGAGCTTCCCGTCCGCTGGATCGTCAACACTCATTATCATCTGGACCATCGCGGCGGCAACGACGTCGTGGGCAAAGATGCATTCATTGTCAGCAGCGACTTTACTCGAAGGCAGGTCGTTCAGAGCGCTACATCCACGAGCGATACGCCAGCAACAGGCTATGCGCAAAATGAAACCCTGGCCATGAGCCAAAGCATTACGCTTCACCTGGGCGGCCACGAAGTTCAGATTTACAATGCCGGCCCAGCTCACACCATGGGTGACTTAGTGGTTTATTTTCCGCAAGAGCAGGTGCTGGCGACGGGTGATCTCTTTCTCACCAATTCCTGCCCTGCCATGGATGAGGGAGATATGGACAACTGGATTGCCGCTCTCAATCACATGCTCTCGCTTTCAGTTGATCATGTAGTGCCCGGTCATTTTGCGCTGGCCACCACCGCAGAGCTGACCCGCTTTCGCGATTACCTGCGCGACCTGCAACAGCAGGTATCGCAACTCTATCGCGCAGGAAAAAGCCTTGCAGCAGTAAAGCAACAGATCAGGATGGACAAGTATCGCGACTTCAAGCAGTATCCGCAATACGAAGCGACCTTCGCCGACAACGCAGCCTCGTACTACCGCCAATTGCAAGCACACACGCGATGAATTTAGCTGCAATTTCACCCGGAGTGCCGTTCCAAACGATGGATCCTGATTACATGGAGAGATGTTGCCAGCCAATTTGCTGTTCAAGTATGGCCGCGACTTCAAGCACTTCTTCATCTTGAAACGGACGCCCGATGATTTGAACACCGATGGGCAGGCCTTCGGGTGATTTGGCTGCCGGAACGACAGCGGCAGGATTGCCCAGCAGGTTGTAGTGCTGACAGTAGCTCATGGTGCGCAGGTAGTCCGCCGGGTGTTCGCTTCCCCATCCGGCATGTTCATGAGGGAATGCCGGAATGGAGCAGACCGGCGCCAGCACAATTGGAAACTGCTCCATCTGGGCAAGAACCTGTGCGCGCAACTGGTCACGCTCTAACAATGTGTTCAACAGGCGTTCGCCGGTAAGCGGCGGCTGTCCGGCAGCCAAGGCCAGAAACTCACGGGTAGTGCTGCTCAATTCAGCTTCATGGCCTTCAACCATTGGTTTCAAAACCATACCGATGGCTTCCACAAAGAGCACTGACCACAACTCACGCGCGCGATCTAATCCCTCAGGACGAAATGGCTCGACTTCAAATCCCGCGTCTTGCAGCATTTTGGCAGCGGCCCGAACGGCAGCCTGTGTTTCGGGAGTCGGGGTGCTATAACCGTCGTGGTCATAAAAGCCGATTCGCAGCTTACTGGCGCATCCTTTATATACAGGCGCGGGACGTGAGAGAGTCGGAACCGAAACCGGGTCGCCCCAATCATATCCAGCAGTGGTTTCAAAGAGCAGGCGTAAGTCATTGACAGTACGCGCCATAGGGCCGACAACCCCAATGAGTGAAAAGGGCCCGCCGCAAGGGGGATAGTGCCCGGTAGCGGGAACGCGCCCGGGAGTGGGCTTGAGACCACAAATGCCGGAAAATGCCGCCGGGACGCGGATGGAACCTCCGCCGTCGCTGCCGATCCCGCCGGCTGACATGCCCGAAGCAATGGCCGCTGCTTCGCCTCCGCTGGAGCCGCCCGGAGTGCGAGAGAGATTCCAGGGATTATTGGTGCGACCGTAGATTTCATTTTCCGTGTGGTAGGCCACCAGCATTTCAGGCACATTGGTGTTTCCAAGGACAATCGCGCCAGCGTCCTTGAGTCTCTTTACCAGTGGCGCATCTTCTGCCGCAATATGACCTTGACGCAAGCGGGAACCGGCTTCGCAGGGGAATCCCTGCACATCAATGCACGACTTGATGGTGATTGGCACACCCAGCAGCGGCCCTGAAGTCTTACCGTGCATGAGCGCCGACTCGGCACGGCGCGCTTCGGCGAGCGCGCCTTCCGCATTCACATGCACGAATGCGTTTATTACAGGATCGAGTTCCTCAATGCGTTGAAGATGAGCATTGACTACCTCAACGGGCGACAGTTCTTTGCGGCGCACCAGAGATGCGATCTCGCTAGCGGAGAGGCTGGTGATGGAGGTGCTGGCAACCGTCATGCAATTATTTCTTGAATGGACGGGTTGAGGTTATGCCCCGGCCTTCTTCGACGATGACCGTCTCATCCGCGTTGACGTTCGTCAGGTGATCCACCTGTCCGCTGGGCCATTCAATGTCAACATTGTCGGCCTTGGTGGAAGCGCCCATGCCATAGGTCAGCACCAGTTCACTCTGCGAAAGATAACCGCCGCTGTGCAGCATCTGGTCCTGGGTATCTTTCCCGTTGCGCACACGAACCGTTGCGCCAATTCCATCACGATTTGAACGGCTGCCGATCAGCTTGATGCGCAAACTATGGTTTGAACCGCCGTCATTGCGGAAAAGAACAGCTCCGCCGCCATTGGTAGTCATCAAGAGATCAAGGTCACCATCATTGTCAATGTCGGCATAGGCGGCTGCCCTTCCCAGCCGTGGAGCGCTGAAAGCCGGGCCCATTTGCGCGGCCACTTCCTGAAATTTCCCCTGACTGAGATTGTGAAACAGATGAGGTGGCTGGCGGTACTTGATGCGCTGCTGGATCTTCTCGATATCGTCTTCAATGTGACCGTTGGCGACAAAAATATCGGGCCAGCCATCGAGGTCATAGTCAAAAAAGAAACACGAGAAGCCAAGCGTCAAAAGACTGCTGCGGCCGATTTCAGAGCGCGGCGCTTCGTCTACAAACAGCCCATTGCCTTCGTTGTGGTACAGCGACATCATCTGGTTGGAAAAATTCGAGATGATCAGGCTGGGCTTTCCGGAATGATCGTAATCGCCCGCATCCACGCCCATCCCGGCGCGGGCGATTCCATCTTCGCTGAATGCGATACCGGCCTGCACGCCGCGCTCGGTGAAGGTGCCATTCCTGTTGTTCACATAGAGCTTGTTCGGCTGCGTGTCATTGGCCAGCAGCAGATCAGGCCAGCCATCGCTGTTGTAGTCGAACACCGTGATGCCGAGTGTTTTCGAGGCAGCATCATGCAGGCCGGCTTTCTGTGTGACGTCTTCGAATCTTCCATCGCCTGCATTGCGCCACAACCTGACTGAAACTCCTGGATAAGATTCCGGCGTGCAATAGGATTTATGAACGCCATCAAGAGTGCAGCGAATGTCTTTCTGCGGCGACCAGTCTACGTAATTCCCGATCAACAGATCGAGTTTGCCATCGCGGTCAAAATCCATCCATGCGGCGCTGGTAGAGAATTCGTTAATGCCCCAGAGTCCCGCCTGTTTCGTTGTATCGGTAAAAGTGCCGTTGTGGTTGTTGTGAAACAGATGGCTCTGGCCGACTGCGGTCACAAAGACATCGTCAAATCCATCGTTATCATAGTCTCCAATGGCCACGCCCAGCCCATACATCGGTATTGCCAAGCCTGACTTGGCAGTCACATCAGAGAACGTGCCGTCATGATTATTGTGATAAAGCTTGAGAGTGGATTTCGCGCCGCTCTGGTGCTCAGGCCAGTCCTGCCCGTTGATCAGCAGAATGTCTGGATATCCATCGTTATCGTAGTCAATAAATGCACAACCCGGTCCCAGTGTTTCCGGAAGATATTTTTTGCCGAAGGCGCCGTTGTTATGCGTGAAGCGGATGCCGGCTGGTTGCGTGATATCAGTGAAATGGAGACCGCGAATTGTGGTCGCCGAAGCATGAGAAGGGGCAACGCGTTTCGCAGGCTTCCGGGACGCGAATCCGGCGGTGAGAAAAACAAGCAGCAGCAACAGAGGAACCATAGCGCGACGATCGGCAAACGATTTGTTATGCATGTTTCAAACCTTGACGAGGTAGACAAAAGCCTTCTTTGAAATTGCGCGATCGGTTGCACATCGCGCAAATAATACCCGTCCAATTGTCATGGGAGTGAACGTGAAAAAGGATCTGAGTCCTCCCAATGAGTGTTCTGCGAACTCTCCCAAAACCAGCAAGAGGGTGGAAACCGCTTCAGCGCGGACGTATTCTGGCGCGAGCTACTTTTCCTGATTTCATCGAAGCAGATGGAGAAAGGTTTTTCCAAACCGGAAAGTTGATCGTAAACACGCTCGCCCGCTTCGGCGAAAGCGTACGCAACGCACAGCTCAACAAGGTGGAGCAGTTCTACGACCGTGATTTTGCCGGAAGCAGTCTTGGTTTAGCTCGCTGCGCGTTGAAGGCGGAGAAAGACGGAATCTGTGAATACCGCTTTGAAAGCGGCGATACGCCAATCGGCAGAGAACAGGCGCTGGCGGAGTGGAACGATTACATCGCTTCATTCACGCAGACGGAAGAATTCGCGCTTCATCTGCACCGGCTGGAAAGCTGGGATGGAACGGGACCTCTGATCGGCAGTGTTCGCTTCGAGCATATAGGAACTATGCGAGGAGCCACCCGGCCATGCATAGACCGGGCTCTTTTTCGCATGGCATGGGAGCGCAGAGGCGACACTCTGCAGATCATTGACCAGACTCTGCTCGAAGGCGACCGCATCTACTCAGAGAGGCCGCATTTCACCAATGTAGCCAGGGCGGCCGGAATTGATTTTCAAAACCAGTACTACCCTGCGTTCCTGAATGAGCCGCTGCGGTTTGGCATGATCCGCTACGGCCCGGGCGGAATCACCGCGGTGGATTACAACAACGATGGTCTTTGCGACCTTTTCATTCCCGATGGAGTGGAATCAAAACTCTATCGCAATCGCGGCGATGGAACCTTTGAAGATGTGACTGTTCAGGCAGGGCTTGCAGGACTCGACGGTGTAAGCGCTGCGGTGTTTGCCGATTACGACAATGACGGGTACAAAGACCTGTTTGTCAGCCGCACATTTCAGCCCAACCAGTTATTTCACAACAATGGCGATGGAACTTTCACCGATGTAACCCGGCAATCCGGGCTGGGCGAGGATTGCTGCACCACCGTGGCCGCCTGGGCCGACTATGACAATGACGGCTTCCTTGATCTCTATGTAGGCCGCTACATGGACCCCCGCAAAGACATTCCAACAACTTTCTACGCTCGTAATGGTGAGCCCAACCAGCTTTACCACAACAATGGCGACGGCACTTTTACAAACGTGACGGAACGCGCGGGCGTGGGAGATAAGGGCCTCTGCCTGGGAGCGGTATGGGGCGATTACAACGATGACGGTTATCCCGACCTGTATGTGGTGAATGACTTCGGACGCAAGACGCTCTACCGCAACAACGGAGACGGCACTTTCAAAGACGTTACGGTCAAGAGCAACACACTGGCGTACGGCGCAGGCATGAGCGCATCCTTCGCTGACTACGATAACGACGGCAAATTCGATTTTTACGTTACTCACATCTGTTCTGAGCATGCGTGGTTCGCAGAAGCGCCAACCGTAAGGCGTTACATGCTGCGCTGCCTCACCGAGGGAACGTGGAAGACCGACATGCCGCTGTACCTCGAAATCATGCGCCAGTCAGGACTGGGCTTTATCGGCGTCTTCCAGCAGATGGCCTCCGGCAACACCCTGTTAAAGAACAAAGGAGACGGCACGTTTGAAGATGTAACTCAGAAAGCGCGGGCCAATCCGCCGGGCTGGTTCTGGGGAGCGTGCTTTGCAGATTTTGACAACGACGGATGGCAAGATCTGTATGCCGCGAACGGCTGGGTCTACAACGACAAAGGCACCGAGATTGAACTTGATTTTCTGAAGAATGTGGTCACCGATCAAAGAAAGTACAAGACCGGCATGTTCTTCGATCCTAAGTATTTCGGCAATCTCTCATGGCATGGCTGGGAGCGCAACCGCCACCTGCGCAACAACGGCGACGGAACATTTACCGAAATCGGAAATGCCGCCGGAACCGATCTGATCACGAATAGCCGCGGAGTTGCCGTTGCAGACTTCTGGAACCGAGGCGTGATGGATGTGGCCGTAGCAGCCTCTACGGACCGTCACGCACTGCTGAAAAATGAAATCGGCGTGGGCCGCAACTGGCTTCAGGTGGAGTTGGTGGGAACCGAATCGAACCGCGATGCCGTAGGCGCGCGCATTACCATTCACGTAAATGGGCTAGCAGCAGGCGCGTGAAATCGTGTGGGCGATAGTTATGGATCGCAAAGCTCGTTACGGCAGCATTTCGGGCTCGGCCCTCATACCAGGGTAGACAAGCTGACGGTACGCTGGCCGCGCAGCGGACTGACCCAGACATTTGAAAACGTCGCTGCCAATCGCATCATTCAGATCACGGAGCGGAGCAACGAACTCATCGAGAAACGCTATGCGACTTTGCCCTCGTAATACGGCCCTGCTGTTGCTCCTGCTGACCTTGGGCACGATCCTGGTTCCGGCTCAGAAAACTGCTACTCCGGTAGCCAGCCAGCAGAATGATCGCTGGTTCGAAGATGTGACCCATAAGGCCGGCATCCAATTTCGCCATCACACACGACGATTCGACAATCCCTATGCCGAGATCATGCAGGGCTATACGAAGCTGGGCGCTGCTGTAGCAGTTGCGGACTACGATGGAGATGGCTTCGAAGACATATTCGTTACCGATTCCTGCACCACTTGCACAAACCATCTCTACCACAACAACGGCGACTTTACCTTTACTGATGTAGCAGAAAAAGCAGGCGTGGCGGCGGGCAATGACGCTGAGAACGCATCAGCGGGCGCGCTATGGTTTGATTTCAATAATGACGGTCTTCCCGACCTCTTTGTAGTGCGTTTCGGCCACAGCATCCTCTATCAAAATCTGGGAAACGGAAAGTTTCGCGATATAACCAAAGCGGCGGGGCTGGACCGCTACATGAACGCTATCAAGGCCATTGCCTTTGATTATGACAATGACGGCTATCCCGATCTATTCGTGGGGAGCTACTTTCAGCCTATCAACATCTTTCATCCCAGCAGCCCCCGTTTTTTCCCTGAGAGTTTTGAAAACGCCAACAATGGCGGCGGGGTCACCGTCTTTCACAACAACAGGAACGGAACTTTTACTGATGTGACGGAACACGTCGGCATTCATACCACCGGCTGGACCCTCGACCTGGGCCACGCTGACGCCAACAACGATGGCTGGGAAGACCTGTATGTCGCCAATGATTTTGGCACCGACCGTTTCTATCGTCAACAACGGGAATGGCACCTTCACCGACAAAACCGAGACGGCCATCGGCTTCGACACGAAAAAAGGCATGAACGCCGATTGGGGCGATTTCGATAATGACGGCTTTCTCGATATATATGTGACCAACATTACCGACGACTACATGCGCGAAGGAAATTTCCTTTGGCATAACAACGGCAACCTGACCTTCACCGACATATCGCGCGAGACCGGCACCTATGACACCGGATGGGGCTGGGCCGGCAAGTTCTTCGATTATGACAACGATGGCTGGCTCGACCTTTACGTGATGAACGGATGGGTGTCAGCCGGGAAAGACAGTTACGTACCCGACATCTTTGCCATGGTCACCAAGCCTGATATTGATTTTGCGGACGCGCGCAACTGGCCACCCATCGGCAACAAGACACTAAGCGGTTACGAGAAGAAGCGGCTCTTCCACAACGAAGGCGGGCATATGTTCAAAGATGAAGCCGCCCGCCACGGACTCGATTCCAGCAAGGATGGCCGCGGCATCGCAGTTGCCGACTTCGATAATGATGGCCGCCTCGATCTGTTTGTAACCAATGCCGACGATGAGCCGTTCCTTTATCGGAATACCTTGCCCACAGGCGCTCACTGGATGGGCTTTATTCTTGAAGGAACAAAATCCAATCATTTCGCCATCGGCGCGCAAGTACGCCTGACGGCCGCCAATCAAACCTATCTGCGCTACGTAAATGGGGGGAATGGTTTTGGCAGCCAGTCCACCACTCGCGTCCATTTCGGGCTGGGCAAAGCCACCAAAATCGAAAGCGTGGAAGTCCGCTGGCCGTCAGGGCTCAAACAGACTCTTCCCGCTCTCGCCGTTGACCACTGGTACAAGATGGTTGAGGGCCAGCCCACCAACAATATCCAGCCCTGGGAGGCAAAACGATGATCAGAAAATACTGTCCTCATCTGCTCGCTGCGTTGATCGTCTATCACGCTATTCTGCACGCCGGCCCGAGCTTCCGATTCCGACTATCAGCAAGGCATCAAGGCCCTGAGCAGCAACGATTTCTCCACCGCGTTGCGGTATCTCGAAGCGGCAGTAGCGGGTGATCCGGAGAACGTGCGCTATGCCAGCGAGTACCGGCAGGCGGCCATCAAGGGCAAAGATTTCGACCGGCCTTTGAAATTCTTTGAGAAGCTGGCTGCCGATCATCCCGACTCAGCCAATCTGCACCTCAACTTCGGATTCGCTTACGTGGACAAGATTCCCGCCGCGGGCTCGATTACCCAGGTGATCCTTGCAAACAATGCCCTCAAGGAATTCTCCAGGGCCGTAGAGTTGAAAGCAAACTGGATTGATCTCTATACGCGGGGGATGAGCTACCTGTTCTGGCCTAAGATTTTCAATCGCGCTCCTATGGGAGTGGCTGATTTAGAGCAGGCATTGAAAGTACAGAAGGGTCAGCCACGCCAGAGTTACTTCGCCAAGACTTATATCGCTTTGGGCGATGCCTATTGGAAGACCGACCAATTGGGAAAAGCGCGCGCCACCTGGCAGGAGGGATTGAAGCAGTTTCCTGACAGGCCTGAACTGAAGACCCGCCTCGCGCAGCAGGGCGATGAACTCAAGAACACTATTGAAGCCAACTTTGATCCCAACAAACGTGTAGATACCGACCTGAGGGACTTATGGGCAAGCTCGCAAAAATAAAAGTATGGGTGTGCGCGGCCGCAGTGTGTATTTCATCGAATGCATGGGCGGCCCAGGCTACGCCACCGGCAATACGCTTTGAAGAGATTGGCGCAAAGGCCGGCGTGCGGGTGCAGCACCATACCCATAAGTTCCAGGGAAAGAATTCTGAGGTACTGCACATGTTCACCTCAGGCGGCGCAGCGGTGGCTGTGGGCGATTACGACAATGACGGTTTTGAAGATATTTTCGTGACCGACTCCGATACCGGCAAACCGAACCATCTGTTTCACAACAACGGCGACTCCACTTTTACCGACGTCGCTGTGCAGGCGGGAGTGGCCGGGGGCAACGATCCTTTGTCGGTAGTTTCTGACGCGCTGTGGTTCGACTACGACAATGATGGCAAGCTCGATCTGCTGATTGCACGCTTCGGCACGCCCATTCTTTACCACAACGAGGGCAATGGGAAGTTCAAAGATGTAAGCGCGACCTCGGGCCTGAATAAGTTTGGCAACACCATCGCGGTGATCGCCTTTGACTATGACAACGACGGCTACCTGGACCTGATGTTCGGCAATTATTTCAAGCCGGTAAACCTGCTCAACCTCAAAGATCCGCATGTATTGCCGAACGATCTCGACAATGCGACCAACGGGGGTGGCGTCACTTTATGGCACAACACCGGCAAAGGCAGCTTCGAAGAAGTTAGTGACAAGGCAGGTTTCGGGAAAATCAGCGGGTGGACCCTCGATATCGGACACGGTGACCTGAACAATGACGGCCTTCAGGATGTTTACATCGCCTGCGACTATGGCACCGATCATGTTTTCATCAACAACGGCAACGGCACCTTTCGTGAAGTAACCGAAAAAGCCACCGGATGGGACACCAAGAAAGGCATGAACGCCGATGTGGCCGACTATGACAACGACGGATGGCTCGATGTCTATGTGACGAACATCACCGATGAATACATGAAAGAGTGCAACATGCTCTGGCACAACAACGGAGACGGCACATTCACTGATGTAGCGAAGGAGACCGGCACATGCGATACAGGCTGGGGCTGGGCCGGTAAGTTCGCCGATCTTGATAACGATGGCTGGCAAGACCTGTTTGTCGTGAACGGGCTGCGTTCAGCCGGACCTGAAAGTTATGTGCCCCTGATCCTGCCGGTAATTACCACGCCGGGACTCGACATTACCGACGTTAACAACTGGCCAGACATTGGCAATCGCACCTGGAGCGGATACCAGAAAAAACGGCTGTTTCGCAATATGGCGAATGGCACATTCAAAGAAGTTTCCGCCGAGGCCGGCGTTGACAACCAGCTAGATGGGCGAGGTATTGGAGTCATTGATCTGGATAATGATGGCCGCCTCGACCTGGTGCAGACCAATGCCGACCAGCCTTTGCTTCTCTTCCACAACATTTCCGAAAAGAAAAGCAACTGGATCGAATTGAAACTCATTGGAACCAAGTCAAATCGTGACGCAATCGGCGCCCGCGTAAAAGTCCAGACCGGGACGCTTACTCAGATCCGCGAAGTGGATGGCGGCAATGGATACGCAGGCCAGAGCACGCGCCGCGTGCATTTTGGTATCGGAGCCGCAGCCAAAATAGACCATATAGAGATCAGGTGGCCGAGTGGGCACACTGAGTCAGTAACTGTGCCCATCAACCGTGTCAGCTATATCGAAGAAGGGCACGGGGTCATTGCGGCGCCTGAATCAAGAATAACCACCGAAGCGCGGAGACACGGAGTAAAACAGTAATGACCTTATCACCGCAGAGTGCGCAGAGAACGCAGAGCAGGAGAAGTCCGTAAACCGCTCTGGGATATGAGCAAAGACACATCAATGCCCTTTGTCTTCCGGGCGTAGCGAGGATCTTACTACTACTTTTTTATCATCGCGTTGAATCGTCTTCTCCGTGCCTCAGTGCCTCCGTGGTTGGCTATCGATATTGTGAGACTGAAATGAACTTATTTAAAGCGCTGGCCGTACTCCTCAGCTTTGCTTTTCTTTCATCCTCCCCTAATCTGCCTGCCAACATTCGCGAGCAGGTATGGCGTCATCGGAATCTGGGCAAAGCCTTTTATGAAAATCCCATGACGCAGATCAAAGCGGTAGAAGAGTTCCGGCAGGCGCTGGAACTGGCTCCCAACTCCACTCGCGACCGTGTGAATTATGGGTTGGCGCTGTTGCGCGCGGGCAAGATGCTAGAGGCCATTCAGGAATTATCCAAGGCCCAAAAAGAAGATCCTTCTATTCCCCATACCTGGTTCAACCTGGGCATGGCTTACAAAAAAGAGTTTGACCATCCGCATGCGATCGAGCAGTTCGAGGGCATGCTTAAGCTTTTGCCAAACGAACCAGTGACTCATTACAACCTGGGCATCGAATATAAACTCACGGGAAAGTCAGAACTGGCCTTGCAGCAATTTGAGGCCGCGTCACGGCTGAATCCAAACTTTGCCGCGCCTCATTTTCAGCTCTTTAATGCCTATCGTGAACTGGGACGCAAAGACGACGCAACCCGGGAACTGGATCTTTTTAATGAAATCAAAAAGCGGAAGGCAGGCGCAGCAGTAGCAGAAGATCCGGAATGGAGCTACTACTCTGAAATCTATGATGTGGTGGAGATGGACAATGAATTCGATAGTTCCGCATCCTCTCCGCCGTTCAAGTTCCAGCCGAGAAAAGTAGCTTCAGGCATAGACGTACCCACTTCCGGCCTTACGGTGATTGATTTCGATGGCGATGGCCGGCCCGATCTACTGGCCTGGTCAAAAAACGGAATCACTGTCCTGAAGAATGGAACAACCACCATTCCAAATAGCGGCCTCGAAAACATTCGTGATGTGGTATCGGTTGCGGCGGGAGATTTCAATAACGACGGTTTGTCTGATCTGGCCGTGATCACCCATTCCGGCGCATCACTGTATGTAAATCGAAATGGCAAGTTCGAAAACTTTGCGGCGAAACTGCCGGAAGGAGCTTTCCGCAAAGCAGTGTGGATTGACTACGACCACGATTATGATCTCGACCTGCTGCTTCTGGGAGAAAAATCCGTATTGCTGCGCAATGACGGCACAGCCGGTTTCAGCGACCAGACCAGCCGGTTTCCTTTTGTAGCGGGCAAGGCTGTGGATGCAGCGGCCTTCGAGTTGATACCAGACAACAGCGAAACCGATGTCGCAGTGCAGTATGACGATGGGCGGCTCGTCATTTATCACGACAAACTGCTCGGACATTACACGGCAGAGACATTGGACGGGCGGTGGACGGGTGCCGAGTCCGTACAAACATTGGACATCAATAATGACGGATGGGCCGATTTAGTGCTGGCGACTGTTTCGGGCGTACATCTGCTGGTCAACAATCATGGCAAGCTGGTGGAAAAAGGAGACACCCCGAAGGAAAAAGGGCCATTGGCTCTTGTCGATCTGGCCAACCGCTCACTGGCCGACATAGTAGTGAATGGCGCTGTCTACCGCAATCTTGGCCGAGGCAAGTTCGAACATGCCACTGTTGAATCCCTTCCTGCGGCGGTAGCTGTTGCCCAGGCTGATTTTGACGGTGACGGACGGCCTGATATCGCAGTGGTCACCAAAGAAGGCGACGTCCAACTGCTCACGAATCAGACTGCCACGCGAAACAACTTTCTTCGGGTCCAGCTCCAGGGGGTAAAAAACCTGAAACAGGCGAATGGAGCGGTGGTGGAAGTGAAAGCCGGCTCGTGGTATCAAAAGCGGGTCTATAACGGTGTGCCTTTGCTGTTTGGCCTGCGCGATTATGGCGAGGTGGACACCGTCCGCATTACATGGCCCAACGGACTCGTGCAAAATGAATTGCAACAGACAACAGACAAGCAGATGGCTTACAAGGAAAAGCCAAGGCTTTCCGGCTCCTGCCCCATGATCTTTGCCTGGGATGGAAACAGATACAAATTCATCACCGACGTGCTGGGCGTCGCGCCGCTGGGCGCGAGCAACGGCGACGGCGAATACTTCCCTGTCAACCACCGCGAATATATTCAGATTCCCGGCAGTTCCCTGCAAAAACGCGGCAATCAATATGAGATAAGAATTACTGAGGAACTGCGCGAGGTTTCTTATCTCGACAAAGTGCAACTGCTGGCTATTGACCACCCCGCAGACGAGCAGATATTCACCAATGACAAATTCAAGGCGCCGCCATTTCCCTCCTTCCGTCTCTTTGGTGTGGAGCAGAAAATCTATCCGGTGCGGGCACACGACCAGCATGGAGGCGATGTATTGCCCCGGCTGCTCAAGACCGACGGGAGATATGTAGACACTTTTGACCACAATTATTCAGGCGTGGCCGAACTACACCATCTGGATCTGGATTTTGGCGCCGCCGCGGCAGACAATCGCGCAATTCTGGTGCTGAGCGGCTGGGTTGACTGGGCAGACGGGAGCACGTTCGTCGCTGCCGGACAAGAAAACAAAGAAGGCCTGATCTTCCCTTACCTTCAAGTAAAGGATTCAAGTGGCCGCTGGAAGACCGTGATCCAGGATATGGGAATTCCCTCGGGAAAGCCCAAGAGCATGGCCGTGGATCTGACCGGCAAGTTCCTCTCGGCATCGAGAGAAGTGAGAATTGTGACCAATTTGTGTGTCTACTGGGATGAAATTTTCCTCAGCGAAAAAACCGCAAAGCCGCAGATGAAAACTACCGGCCTGAACGCCGCAAGCGCAGATTTGCATTATCGTGGCTTTTCGCATGCAAAGATCCATCCGACACGCACTCAGCCCGAAGAATTTGAATATGAGAAGTGGTCTCCTACAACAATGTGGAACCCGACGCCGGGACTCTATACCCGCTATGGCGATGTGCGGGAGCTTCTGGGAGATGCTGACGATCGTATGGTGATTATGGGGTCGGGAGATGAGCTGCAACTGAAATTCGATGCGCGCGATTTACCACCTCCAGCGCCAGGGCAGCAGCGGGACTTTTTGTTGCTGGTGGATGGCTGGGCCAAAGATGCAGATGCCAACACCGCGTATGCAAGATCGGTCGAGCCACTTCCGTTTCATGGAATGGCCAGTTATCCATATCCTGACACTCAGCATTTTCCTGATGACCAGATACACCAGCAATATCAGGCGAGATATAACACAAGATCCGCCATGGCCGATCTAGCCAAGCTGCGTGACTGAATATGTTGTATTCACGATTAATACGTTTCAGACATTTTCACTTAATCCGGGCATTAAGAATACAACCTCAAGATCGCTTCTTCCTTTTTACATCTTAATGTTAAAACGCTGAGCATAATGACGCCTGCTGCGAGTAAAAGCAGCTATCGAAGTACTCCAGAAAAGCCTTGATAAGTGTTAAGACATTATTCAAAAGAAAATTCTGAGAAATCGCTAAGGACCGATGTTGGCTAAAACAGGTCTCAAATTGATTCAATCATTCTCCCAATTCGGCACTTTATTTCCACTTTGTTTTGTTAGATAGTCTTTGCGTAATTCAGTGCAAATTTTTACACGACAGTTGTCTCAAGAGCTGATATCCGCAAATTCTGATTTTTGTAAACCAAAGCTCATTAAAAAATAAAACCCCCGAGCTTAAACCTATCTCAGGCGCCACCAAGTTCAACCCGGAGCAAAGACCTTATGGACGTCCAGACAATCAAGACAACAGTAAAGGAAGCTATTCATCAAGTTACTGGAATTGAAGCGGACACAATTTCCGATACGGCATCATTCACAGACGATCTTGGATTGGATTCTCTTTCCATTCTGGAAATTGCAGTGAGCATGGAAAGCAAGTTCAAGTTCCAGGCGACTGACGAGGAACTGTCTTCTATCCGCACCGTGGAAGATACGGTTGCTTTGGTACAGAGGCGGACGTGCGCGGCGGTGGCATGAAAAATCCGCCATCTGTAGTGATGACTGGAATGGGCATGGTGACCTCCATCGGCACAGGCCGCGACCAGTTCTGGAATTCCCTGCTCGCTGGACAATGCGGATTTGGGAAGGTGAAGAGTTTTGATACCCGCGCTTACGGCGTGCACCTGGGCGCCGAGATCGTGGATTTCAATCCTCACGGCTACATGCACCGGCTCGATCCCGATTCAATCGGCCGATCGTCGCAGTTGGCAATTGCCGCCGCTCGCCTGGCGCTGGCTGATTCAGCTCTCAATGTGGAAAAAATTAACGCGGAACGCGCAGGAGTATGCGTAGGCACGACCTCCGGCGAACCCTACTATATTGAGCGCTTCGACGATCATTATGTCCAGAGCACGCTTTCGGGAATCGGCGATGAATTCATCACCCGCTATCCATGCCATGTCGTTCCCGGACATGTCGCGACCGAACTGGGGTTTGGCGGGGAGACCATGATGATCCCCACGGCCTGCGCTGCCGGCAACTATGCTATTGCCCACGCCTGCGACGTACTGCGCGCTGGCAAGGCGGAAGTCATGCTGGCCGGCGGAGCGGATTCTTTTTCACGCATTACCTATTCCGGATTTGCGCGGCTGGGAGCCATAGCTCCTGAGATCTGCCAGCCTTTTGACCGGAACCGCAAAGGCATGGTTCCGGGAGAAGGGGCAGCCATGCTGGTGCTGGAATTGAAGGAAAAAGCCGTGGCCCGGGGCGCGCGCATTTACTGTGAAGTGGCGGGTTACGGTCTTTCCTGTGATGCGCACCACATGACCGCCGCGCATCCGCAGGGTGAAGGGGCAGCCCGCGCCATTAAGATGGCGCTGCAACAGAGCGGCCTTGCACCCGAGCAGGTGGACTACATCAGCGCTCACGGTACGGGCACTCCGACAAACGACCGTCTGGAAACAATTGCCGTAAAAAAAACTTTCAACGATCTTGCCTACAAGGTCCCAATCAGTTCCATTAAATCCATGCTAGGACACACCATGGGCGCGGCATCAGCGATAGAGGCCGCGGTATGTGCCCTTGCCATTACTCATCAGCAGATCCCGCCCACCATGAACCTGCGGGACCAGGACCCCGAATGCGACCTGGATTATGTGCCCAACAGGGCACGTAAACACAAAGTACAGGTGGCTATGAATAACGCCTACGCTTTCGGCGGCAACAATTCCTCTGTCATTTTTACTGCATGCGCGGCTTGAGCATGGGACTTCGATATCTCAATGACGAAACGGGTAGCAATTACGGGAATGGGTGTTATCACTTCACTCGCGGACACTCCCGAGGGACTGCATTCATCTCTTTGTGACGGCCAACAAGCTTCATACCAGCTTGAACATTGCCAGTTAGAAGATTCCACGTGTACCCAGGGCGGCTGCATCGCTTCATTTCAGCCAGAGACTTATCTGAAAGGCAAGCCCTTGCGCGCCCTCGACCGCACTGGACGCATCGTAGTGGCAGCGGCGAAGCTGGCGCTCGAAAAAAGTGGATGGACCACGGAAGCGCTGGGCAAACATGATGTCGGGTTGGTGCTGGGCACAATGTTCGGCAGCGCTCATACCATTTCGGAATTTGACCGCCGTGCTTTGACTGAGGGGCCTGCGTGTGTGAGTCCACTGGATTTCGCTAACACGGTACTCAACGCAGCCGCCGGACAGACCGCTATCTGGCACCATCTGCGCGGCATCAATTCCACCATTGCCAGCGGCAATACCTCAGGACTTATGGCCTTGGGTTATGCCACCGATCTGGTCCGTTATGGCGGGCACACAGCGGTGCTGGCGGGCGGCGCCGACGAATTCTGCTTTGAGACTTTCTGCGGATTCGAGCGCGCCGGACTGCTGTGCAAAACCAACGGCCATAATGAGTTTCCGGTTCCCTTCGCCGCCCAACGCAGCGGCTTTGCACTCGGAGAGGGCGCAGCGTTGTTGATGCTGGAAGAATGGGATTCAGCGCTCGAGCGCGGAGCATCGATTGTGGGAGAAATCCTCGGACACGGAAATGCCTATGATGCTTCCTCGAGGCGCGAATGCGGACCAGAAGCAATTGCACGCGCCATGCACGCAGCACTCGACGACAGCCAGATACAGCCTGATGAACTGGGCTGCATCAGCGCATCTGCAAACGGCAGTGTTTCTACCGACAGAAATGAAGCTCTGGCCGTAAAAGCGCTGTTTAACGGCAGCAGCGATTCCATATCGATTACTGCCATTAAATCAATGACTGGAGAAATTCTGGGAGCTTCCGGCGCGGTTCAGGCTGCTGACCTGCTCGAGAGCCTGCGTACCCAGATGCTGCCCGGAATTCGCGGCTTACAACAGCCCGAAGCCGGAATACCCGCGCTAAATTTCTGCCTCGGGCGCCAAAACATTAACTCCCGTTGCGGACTTATTAACTCCATCGGGTTTGACGGCAACGTTTGCTCACTGGTTATTGCAGGAGGACCTTAAGCAACCACTTAACACTCGGAGAAGAAGATCAGGAAAGAGTCTTTTCGGAATTTAAGTTCATCCAGCGCTGAAATCTTTGTAGCATTTTTTGTTAATCGCTGCCAGCCAGCTAGAAGTCAGCAGCCATGCAAGACGAGTTTTGGGGGGAGGAAACTTGCTTACAGATCAGGATGCGCCCTCGCTCGCCACCGTGAGCGATAGTCCGGCGCTTGTTCCTCGTTTTGCCAACCAGGGATACAGTGAAACAGAGCTGAATGCCCGGCGCAAGTGGGTAGAGGAAAAGACGGGAACAAGCCTGGAGCATGTAAGCCGTTTTTCCATAGCGGCTGAGCAGATGCGCGGCAACATCGAGAACCCAGTAGGTACCGTACAGATGCCTCTGGGAGTGGCGGGGCCGCTTTTGATTCACGGCGACCACGCGCAAGGAATCTTCTACGTTCCTATGGCCACAACCGAAGGCGCGCTGGTTCGTTCTTACGAGCGCGGAATGATGGCGCTCACCCGCGCTGGAGGGACCACGACACGCGTCTGCCTTGATGAAAACCGTGTCTGCCCGGTGTTCCTGTTTCCTGATGTGGCATCAGCCCACGACTTTGCATGCCACTTAAATGAAAGCTTTCCCAGCATTCGGGAAGAGGCGGAATCCACCACTCGCCATGGCAAACTGCTTCGGCTGGAGTGCCAGCCGGTAGGCCGTGAGGTGATCGTAAACTTCTGTTACTTCACTGCCGACGCGCACGGCATGAACATGATCGTGAAGGCCACCGAACGGGCTTGCCGCTGGATCATGCTGCACATGGGTGCTACTGATTTTTACCTGTTCAGCGGCCATAGTTCCGAGAAGCGCGGCAGCGGAAATCTGCTTCGGGGCGGCAAAGGGAAAAAAGTAGTGGCCGGCGCTCGAATTCCCTCAGCCATATTGCGCCAGTACCTTCACATTACTGCGGAACAACTCGTTGGCCTATGGCGTCACACGGTACTTGGCCACATGCAGGCCAACGCCATTGGGTACAACGGACATTACGCCAACGGGCTGGCGGCGCTGTTTATCGCCTGCGGACAGGATGTAGCCAACATTGTGAATTCAGCCGTAGGCATCACGAACTTTGAACTGGCCGGAGGCGATGCAGTCTACGTGAGCGTGACGCTTCCTTCCTTAACGGTAGCGACTGTGGGAGGTGGAACCGGCCTGGGAACAAGCTACGAATGTTTGCAGATGTTAGGGGTTGCAGGTAAAACAGGCGCGCCCAAGCTGGCGGAAATTGCCGCCGCCACGTTGCTTGCAGGTGAAATCTCCATGGCAGGCGCCATCGCCAGCGGAGAGTTCGTAAACGCTCACGAGAACTATGGAAGAAACCGTCCGGAACCTTAAGAAATCGGACAGCCGTTGTTGACGAGTGTGGTTTGCCACTGTCCGTCAACTTCCCGGTTTGAGAGGTAGGAGATTATGTTGCTGAATCAGGAATTGGAATCCCTCGTGGCCAATGCGTATTCTGAGGGCCAGACTCGATTTGGAGACCTGGGCCTGGATCTGTCTGCGTTCAGCCACCGTATTGATGTAATTGTTAAAAAGCATCTGGGCCTTTCGCCATCCCCAGCAGCAGCGATCGCATTTGTGAAATCGCTGCATGGCCGCGACCTTTATCTGGCAGCGGCCTGTGCGCAAAGCAGTCCGGGAGGCACAGAGACATCGGGTGAATACGGTAGCGCGGCGTGGAAAATGTTGGAAAGTACTTATAAAGGCTTTGTTTGCGATCTGGTCCGCTTCTTCTACCGTCCCAGCTTCGCTTCCCATGATCTGGCCGACAATATCATTGCCGACCTGTTCCTGCCAGACCGATCAGGCTCCAGCCGCATCGCTTCCTATGATGGGCGTAGCTCGCTCAGCACATGGATGAGAGTGATCGTCTGTAACCGGGCCATCAATGCACAGCGCTGCAGCGCTACGACCAAAAGCACTGACATACAACTGGAAGTGCCCGACGCACCGGCGCTCGCGAACATCGAAATGACAGTGCGCGCGCGGCGCTATGGAAGCGCGCTGGAGGACTCTCTCGCTTGCGCATGCAGCAAGCTTACCCCGCGGGAACGCCTCATCTTGTTATGGCGCTATGAAGACGGATTGCAATTAGGTCAAATTGCCAAGCTGTTGGGTATTCACCAGTCGAACGTCACCCGGCAAATGGACCGTATGCAAAGCAAACTGCGCGACGATGTGATTGCTGTGCTTTCGACCAAACATGGCCTGAGCCGTTCCGCAATTAAGGAGTGCCTGGAAGATGTAATTGAAAATCCGCGCCATAATCTTTCCATTCTCGAAGTGATCAAGGGACTGCAACATTCCCCGGCCAACAATCGCTCTCCTTCGCAACCGGGAGAAGCCGCGATCTACAAAATCTCGGATAAAACCGGTAGTTTGAATAGCAACATTTGCAAAGGAGCTTAGTGGTGAGTATCCGAATGCGATAGGATATACCCATATTTGTGGTCAGGTGAGAAAGTCAGACCCTCGTTAAAGAGAGCGCGTGACGGACAAACGCACTGACCAGAAAAAACCCGCACACTTGAGCAGCGAAGATATTGCTGCTTATGTAGAACATCAAGTTTCCGAGCAGGAACGCGAGCACGTGATAGCGCATCTGGCCGATTGCGTTGCATGCAGGAGACTAGTCGCTCGAGTTGTCTCCAGCCGTAAACAGGTCCATGATCCGAATAAACCTAGTTCGCTCTGATTGCAAACGTATCAGATTCCTTTGTCTCCAGATCGTACAAGCCTCCTATTGTTCAGCTTAAGCAAATAGCGACAGCGATAGTGTCTACATCTTGTGGGCGGTTGTGTGTTCCTAAACCGCTGCATTCCAGAAATGTCTCTGGACACAGCCCTACAGAAAAGGAGCAGGTTTCTTGGCCAGGCGCTTTCGAGGTCTTCGCGATGAACCCCGGCACTCTTATGACGCTGTCGTAATTGGCGCCGGCGTTGGCGGATTGGTTTGCGCGAATCTATTGGTACGCGCCGGCCTGAAGGTGCTGCTGGTCGAACAGCATTGCATGGTGGGTGGTTATTGCAGCACCTTTCGACGTAAAGGCTATACGTTCGACGCTGCTACCCATTTCTATCCTTTGCTTGGGAACCCTGCAACCATCACAGGAGCACTGCTCTCGGAACTTGAAATTGCCACCGAGTGGGTGAAGATGGATCCGGTGGATTGTTTTCACTTTCCCGACAGATCCAGCTTTTCCGTTCCTGCCGACTTCAACTGTTACATGGAAAAGTTGAAAAAAGAATTTCCCGACGAAGCCCAAAATATCGAAAAATTCTTTGCTCTGGTACGCAAGACCTATCTTGTCGGTTTGGTGCGCTACTTTCGCAATGTTGCCACGGAACGGATCCTCCCTTATCAACACCTGACCATCCGCGAGGTACTGGATTCGCATTTCAAAGATCCCAGGCTGAAACTGCTGCTCACTGGGGACATCGGCCATTGGGGCTCGCCGCCTTCGCGCACTTCGTTCGTGTTCGATTCCATGCTGCGCCTGGCCTATTTTCTAGGCAACTACTATCCGCGAGGCGGTTCTCAGGTATTTGTAGATGAGTTAGCGCAACGGTTTGAAGAGGCTGGCGGCGACATTTTGATGAGCTCTATGGTGCGGCGCATCCTGGTCAGCAACCACACCGCATATGGAGTAGAAATTGAGACAGGCACTCCGAAACGGCGAATGCGCAGGCAAATCTCAGCCGGAGTTGTTGTTTCGAATGGCGACCTGCGGCAGACGCTGGAACAGTTGATCGGACCGGAACTCGTGACGCCCGATTATCTGGTGCAGGTGAAGCAGCTTCGGCATACCATGCCGTGTTTTCTACTGCACATCGGATTGAAAGACATTTCACTCGAAGAGCTGCGCAAAGCCGAAGGATATCATTGGAGTTCGTGGGATTCAGAGAACGTAGCTACCAGTGCCTTCAAAATATTCCTGCCCACTGCTTTCGATCCTACGCTGGCGCCGCCCGGCGGACAGATCATCATCGTCCAAAAAGTAGTCAAAGTGGATTACGACCATGTTACTGACTGGGCCGCTCACAAAAATGCAATTGAAAATTACATACTCAGGTCTTTGGAAGCGTGCATTCCCGAACTTTCCAGCAAGATCGTAGTTAAGCTAAGCGCATCGGCCCAGACTTCGTATCGCTATACCTTGAACCATTACGGCGCCATGCTGGGTTGGGAAATGGCTCCTGACCAGCTTGGAGAACATCGCCCGGCCATTCAATCGCCATTTAAGAATCTCTATTTCGTAGGCCATTGGGCGCAGCCCGGCGGAGGAATCACCCCGGTCATGATTTCCGCAATGCAGGCAGTGAAGCTGATCACGAATAACACTCAGGCTAAGGCTCGGCCAGTTCCCGGCTTTGTGGATATAGATGTGGCAGTATCGGCATAAATGATGTCACCTCGCGGAAATCGGAAACAGCTAGCAAATTGAAGGCGCGCAACAACGATGACGATACTCCTGATAGGTAATCCCGATGAGATTCTTCTCAAGGAACTGAGCCGCAATCTCGCTGGCGCCAGCCTCGTCAGTCCCCAGGAGGTTGCGAAAGTTTCCCCAGAAACAACCTGCATTTATCTGCCCAGTGCCGCTGACCGCGAAGGTATCACGCCGAACCTTTTCGAAGCGGAGCACATCTTTCAGCAGGTCGCTTGCGGGCACTTTGTGCTGCTTTCCAATGCTTTGATTTACGGAACCGGGCCGAGCCGGCCGCCGTTTGTAGACGAAACCTATTCGCCTCCCGGCAATAGCGATACCTGCATCTCTGCCCAGTGGGCCGCATTGGAACGTTCTGCCGGAGCTCAACTGCACTCCGATACAGTGCTCACCATTCTACGGGTGTCTCCGGTTGCTGGCTCATCTGCTTTTCCGGCGCGAGTATTGTCGCGGCGGCTTGTGCCTACACTGCCCGGCCACGATCCAGTTCTTCAGATTCTCAGCCTCAGCGATCTGGCTCGCGCCATCCGCTGTGCGATGGAACTACAAAAAGCCGGCATCTTCAATGTGGCTCCAGACGCCAGTATTCCCTTGCACAAGGCTGTTCGGCTTACAGGCAAAAATCGCATTCCTTTCCCGCGCACTTTGCAACGAGTAGTGCACCGAAGCGAGACGCTCGATTATTTGCGTTATCCGTGGACTATCTCCAACGCAAAGATCAAGCGCGAACTGGGGTTTGTTCCTGAGCATTCCAGCGGGGCAGCACTCAGAAAGCGTAATAGCTTCACGGCAGAACCCGAGTTTGACGAATTCGGTATGGACAAGGACTACATCCGCTTCTATGGCAAAACGCTTTTCCGGTTCTTGAGCAATGTTTACTGGCGCATTGAGCACCGGGGTATTGAGCACATTCCTGCGCACGGACGGGGAGTGCTGGTGGGAATGCACCGCGGCTTCATGCCATTCGATGGCGTAATGGCGCTGCACAATGTGGTGAACAAAACTGGGCGTTACCCGCGTTTTCTGACTCATCCCGCATTGTTGAAGTTTCCCTTTCTTTCCAACTTTATGACCAAGCTGGGCGGAGTGGCCGCCTGCCAGGAAAGCGCCCAGCAGGTGCTTGAAAGCAACGAATTGGTCGCCATTTTCCCTGAGGGGATTCAGGGTGCGTTTACGCCGTATAGGAACGCTTACAAATTGCAGGCATTTGGTCGCGATGCGTTTGTCAAACTGGCTCTGCGCCATCGCGCGCCTATCATTCCTTTCGTTACCATCGGCAGCGCAGAAATCTTTCCTATTCTTGGGAAGATCAAATGGCGGCGTCTGTCCCAATACCTGGGTTGGCCTTACATTCCCGTAACCCCGACTTTCCCGGTATTGCCGGTCCCGTTGCCGTCGAAATGGCACACGCAGTTTTTAGAGCCGATCCGCACCGAACAATATTCGCCCGAAGCTGCGGAGGATCGCGCGATAGTCAAAGCCATCAGCCGTGAAGTGCGCACCAGGATGCAACAGGCCGTGGATGAAATGCTGGAACGGCGGCGGTCTATCTTTTTTGGATCAATCTTCAAGCAGAGACGCGATGAGAGCCACCGTAAGCCTGTCCCGATTTAGGGACATCTTGTTTATCGCTGCACGCCACGCCTTGCTTCATGCCGTTCACCGGCGAATAGCGCGATGGCCGAAGCTCGCGCGAAAAATCCCAGGCGAGAATATTCCCGGCCCGCGGCGCTTTCGCATGGCGATTGAAGAGATTGGCGGCACATTCATCAAGTTCGGCCAGATGCTGGCCATGCAATCTGATCTGCTTCCGCTCGATTATTGTGTCGCGCTCTTCAGCCTTTTCGATCAGGTTCCACCATTTCACTATTCGGAGGTGGAAAAAACTTTCAGAGAAGATCTGGGGCAGTCGCCGCTCGACATATTTGACAACTTTGACGAACACCCAATCGCTACCGGTTCCATTGGGCAAGTGCATGTCGCAATCTTCAGAGGAAGAAAAGTCGCTGTGAAAGTCCGGCGCCCAAGCATACTCAGCGATTTCAGTTCCGATATTACGGCCATGCGATTTACGGTGCAGGTTGTCAAGATGCTGCACATCCGGGCCATGCACTGGATCATCGCTCCCACAGAAGAATTCATAGCCTGGAGCCAGGATGAACTCGATTATAGGCGTGAAGCTCACTACATGGATGAACTGGGCCGCAACGCGCACGATAACGAGCACGAGAAAGTGCCGGCGGTATTTTGGAGCTGCACCACCTCGCGCATTCTCACCGTCGAATTTCTTGAAGGCACGACCATTTCCGAATACCTGCGGCAAAAAGAAAAAGGAACGGCGTTGACCCCCGATCTGGACCCGCAGCTTTTCGCGGCGCGGCTGATTGATAATTTTCTCGGAGACGCTTTTCGGCATGGAATGTTTCATGCCGACCTGCATCCCGGCAATCTCATGATCATGCCGGGAAACGTGGTGGGCTACATTGATTTCGGCATCTCCGGCGTCTTAAGCCGTTATTCCCGGCGACACCTGATCTCCATGACTCTCTCTTATGCTCGCGGTGATCTGGATGCCATGTGCCAATCGTTCTTTCGCATCACCACCCTGGACAAAAATGCCGATACCGAGGGATTTCGCCGAGGGCTGAAGCGGGCGGCGGCAACCTGGTATGGCAACGACGAAAGCCAAACCCGCCTTCGCAAGAGCATTACCTCAATCATGCTGGAATTGCTGGTGCTCTCTCGCGAAAACGGCATCTGGCCGCAACGCGATGTGATCAAGTACATTCGCTCGGCCATTGCGCTTGACGGGCTGGTGAAGACCTTTGCGCCCGGCATGGATATCGGAGTCCATCTGGAACAGGCATGTGAACGCCATATCAAATGGGATTCGGTGCGTAACCTCATCTCTCCTGAAACCGTAACAAGTTGGTTTGGAGGATACGCTCACCTGATGCGCGATGGTTTTCTCAGGGCTTTTGCCGCCATGCGGTACGCTGGCACGGAAAGGTCCGCAGCGCCAGTGCTGCCCGATGAAGGACCACAGAAGCCGGGAAATCGCTCGCGCAGCTTCGCGTTGCAGATTGCATGGGTGGCGGTTTGCGCAATCATGATCTGGAACCCCGCCAGGCTCGCTTTTCTCCATACGGCAGCTCCTTTGCTCCTGCTGATTGTTTCCGTCCTGGTGTGGCAGCAACGCAGACACCGCGATAGACCAAACAAGGATTTGAAATGCGCCGTAATTTTTTTGAAGACTTGCATCTTCGGAAGCGAAAGCATCGGCGCACCAGCCGCGCTACAGGAATACCTGAGGCGCCTGCCGGGCATACCACTGTCTCTGGAACAGCAGGCGAGACAGCTTCGGCTTTTGCTGCAGGATCTTGGGCCGGAGCATTCCTGCTTCGCAATTTACCTTTCGTCGCGGATTGATGCTTTGCCGGCTGAATATTGCCGGGAACTTGCGCTGACGCCGGATACGGGACCGGTCATTGCGGCCGATGAGATTCACAAAATCCTGACTGGTGAATTGGGCAGCTTGTTCCCCAGTGTATTTGCCGAATTCGACTACACTCCATTCCAGTCCACCGTGGTTTCGCAGTTGCATCGCGGGCGATTGCGAACGGGAGTGCCCGTGATCGTGGCCGTCCTTCGCCCCGACTTTTATTCACTGCGAGGCCAGGTCGACGAGTCACGGATGATTCATGTCGAAGCCCTGACTGACTACTGCTCGGGATTTATACCCGGCGACCTTCTTGGAGATTTCGTCGCCAGCCTGCGGCGGAAAACCAGTTTCATCGTGGCCCGCGAAGGAATGGAACTGCTGGCCCGCGACGCAGCATCGTTTGAGCTGCTACGCACCCATCGCTGCTACGCTGAACTTTCTACCGACAGGCTGCTGACTTTTGGGTTGCAGAAAGAACAGGGACTTGACCGGTTCATCGGCAAGATTCCCAGCTCTGAAGTAGTCGCGCGTAATCTTTGCTATGTGTGGCTGCAACAAGCCCTGCACGGGCATTGCTTTCCTGTTGATGCCCAGCCGCAGAATGTCTTGCTGGGTGAGAAAAACCGCATTTCGTTCCTGAACTGCGATCTGGTGGGCATGCCTACCGGAGCACAGGAAAATCTGTTGAGCTATTTCAACTTCGATGTTGGCCGACGATCCTGACCGGGCGGCGATGTACCTGCTTCGAGAGATGATACCTGCTAAAGTGGGAAAGCTCGACGCTGACACATTCCGGAGCAGCTTCAGGCAGGCAGCCTACTTTGGCATGCTCGAGCCAATTCTCGGCACTGACAGCAATTCTCTTGCGCAGATGGTGTTTCAGCATTGGAAAACCACGCTGGAACACGGCTATGTTCCTAAACCCCACCTGCTCTGTTTTTATCGTGGGCTGTTTTCCATTGCCCGCATAGCACGAAAACTTGCTCCTGAAGGCGATCCTCTTCGCGAAGGCATGGAAGAGCTTCGCGCCGGAAGCGCCTTCACTCAAGTGCGCGAGATCATGGATTGGCGCTACTGGTTTCAGAATTCCGACAAATTCGCTTCCGCCCTGGTACAGCTTCCTCACGCCTTCGACGATGCGCTCACCCGGGCATCGTCACCCGCCGGAAGCCTGCCTGAGCAAAGAACAGTCTTGCGGCGTGAAGCGGGACACGGTTCCGGAACATTGCTGGTGGTGCTTTCGATTGCGGTTCTGGTTATCTCCCAGCTTCCGCAAACGCACGCATGGAGCGACAAGATCATTCCTGCTGTATTGATGCTGGCAGGATTTTTAGTGCTCAGAGGCAAAAATACTTGACACCTGACTTCGAGGACAGGCAGATGACCATATCAACAGAGAGCACGATAGCTACCAGAGAAACCCTGATTCAGCCTAGTCACGCTCAACCAAGTGATGCGACAGATTTCGCTCCGGGTCTGGAAGCGGCATTTCCAGACCAGTTCAAGGAATGCGATTGCGTCGTTGAGAGCATCGGTGACCCGTTGCCTCATTTTTTGCGCGGTACCTATTACCTGAACGGGCCGGCGCGCTTTGGGTTCAATGGACTTGCGTACCAGCACTGGCTCGATGGTGACGGCATGATCTCTGCGCTGCATTTCGAGCGAGATTCCATCCGTTTCAGGAACCGCTATGTTCGCAGCCGTAAGTATATTGAGGAGCAGAGTGCGAGTAAGCCGCTGTTTCGCACCTTCGGTACCACATTCGCGGGCAGCCGCCTGAACCGAGCCGGAAACGGACTGGAATCGCCGGTGAATGTGAGTGTCTATCCTTATTCAGGCTGCCTGTTGGCCTTCGGCGAACAGGGGCTGCCGTGGGAACTGGATCCTGTGACGCTGGAAACCCGCGGACAATTCACCTTCAATAATCGGTTGAACGATGCCAGCCCGTTCTCGGCCCATCCTAAGTTCGATGCTGACACCGGAGAAATATTCAACTTTGGTGTGTTCTTCTCCACACAGGCTCCCAGGCTTTATTTCTATTGCTTCGGGCCAGAAGGCCTGCGCTATCGCAAGCCGATGCCGCTCGACTATCCCTGCTCTGTACACGACTTCAGCGTTAGCAAGCACTATGCCATCTTCTATTTAAGCCCTTATCTTCTGGACGTTACTGGTCTGCTCAAAAATGAACGCACCGTGATGGACTCGCTCAGTTGGGAACCCGAGCTCGGAAGCAGGCTAGTGGTGCTCTCAAGACAAACAGGTGAACTGGTGGCATCGGCGCCGATTGGGAACCGCTATTGTCTGCATCTGATCAACTCGTTCGATGAAGGTGACCTGCTGACCGTGGACGTTCTGGAATTCGACGAACCGCTCTACGGTCATTACCAGCCTGTACCGGAGTTATTTCAGAAAGTTTCGCGTGGCGGTCCGGTCCGATTTGTGTTCAACCTGCGATCGCGTGAGTTGATGGACCGGACCTCGCTCGATTATTGCCAGTCCCCCGACTTCCCTGCCATGGATCCAAACCATGCGATGCGGTACTACGACGAGTTCTGGATGCTGGGCATGGCCGCAACCGGCAGCCGGGGACGCAAGTTCTTCGACCAACTTGTCCACGTGCGCTGGAATCAAAGTGCGGTCACTGACGTTTACCAGTCGCCACCTTTACGCTATCTGGGCGGAGAACCGGTTTTCATTGGTGATCCTGGCTCTCCAGACGGAATGGTCATCTGCCAGGAATTCGATGCTGGGCAGCAGAAAAGCTCGTTCCTGTTGTTCCATGCCGCCAACGTAGCGGGTGGGCCGGTTACCCGGATTCCTGTGGAAAACAGCATCCTTTATTTGGGTTTTCACGCAACATTCAACATGGAATTGCCTTATTGACCCGCAATTTTCGTTTTTGCGGCGTTTCGCAAATAAAAATTATGGCCCTGTCTACCTCGATAGGTACGACTCCATTCACGGTCGAAGTGTGCGATCAAAAGTCCCTCTCCGGCTGCAGGGAGATTCTCGTCACGAAAGGATTCAATATGATCCGTGACCTTACCAAGTCGGCAATGAGCCTCTCGTGGGCGCTCTCACTGCTGGGCATGAAGCAGGTATTTAATGTGGGCCGTGAACAGCAACGAGGCGGCGATCTGTTCACTCCTATGACTCAGGTGGCAGTGGAACAGATGGACGATTCCACCCGCGGCATTTTCCGTTCTGGCGACAGCTTGCAATCCCGCGCTGTTGACATGGCATTCGCCTGGATGAATCCGGTGAACTGGCTGAACCCTAATGCCTGGATGCGGCCTTTCACCAACTGCGGGCAGCAGAGCGCAGGCCAGTGGAATCGAGGAAATCAGATGGGTGGACTCGGCGACGCCAACGGATACGGGAGGTCGGGCTATGGATCAGGGTCGAGCTACGGGTCAGGGTTTGGCTGCCGATCAGGGTCTGCTGATAACGGATTCACGCAGGCTGCTGCTGACACCGGACAAGCGTTTGGCCGTGCTGCCGCTGGGTTCACCGAAGCCATAGGCAGAACCACCGCAGGAATGGCGCAGTCTGTTTCTGGCTATGTGCCATTCAATAGACAGACCGATCCGCCGGTAAGCAATGACAGTGCAGCGACAGGCTGGGCTGGCATGCGTGATGACCAGTTGTAGCCGGGCACTCACGCACAGCAGTCACTTGGGGCTCTCACTCGTTGCTCATCCTATGTGTCAGTTTTTAACCTTTTGAAAAAATGGCGATTCCAAGTACTTCACCGGCTGCTTTATCTCCTCTCGCGAATGGCCATTTTGCGAAAGCGCGAAATTTAACCGAGGCTCTTGACCTTTTAACACTTCAGGCACAAGGCGAATTGGGCAATGTAACGCAAACAATCTTTTTCATGGGCGATGGCTTACAACGGGCAGTTACTGACGGTGTATTCAATTTATTCCGGCCTCAAACCTGGACGCCCAACAATCTGCTGCGCATCAGCTCTCAAGCCGTGCAGCAGACAATACAGCTTTCCCGCTTGTTGCGCCCGGATCAGGCAGAATTGGCGTGGCAGGAACTGAGAAACAAGCTGGAAGTATTCATCCTCGTCAAAAATCTCTCTTCGGTGCTGCGGCTGCCGGCAGACCAACTGCTGCCGCTTCCTGCATTGGTAGAAAGGGCCTATACCGTCCCTGCTTTTGAAGCATTGTGGGCTGTTGAAGGGTTGGGCCACTATTACACAGACATGTACTGGGAGCTGCGCGGAGTACCGCAGAATCTGCTCAGCGAAGAGCAGGCGGCGGTGCCCGCAAAAAGCCTGCTGATGCTGCATGCCGGAATGGGCCTTGCTTTTGCCGAGCGGTTGCTGCGTGAACTCACTTCTCAGGCTTCTGATGAACAGGTTCGCTACGCTGTGGAATATTTCTTTGCGCTTTGCCGCAGCAACAGCCGGTCTGGCTACTTAGGGGCTGCCGTCGAGTCGCTTGGATTGGTGACTCGAGACTTCTATCCCGACCTCGTTGGACGCGTGGAGCGACAGGTAAGGCAAAACGCGCCGGAGTTCCTTGGTTATTTCTGGCACGGCGTTGGCCGCGCCATCTACTTTTCGCGCGAATACTTCCTGCCGATTTTGCGTACTGTGTGGAGCGGAATAGATGAAGAGGCTTACGATGCGCCCGACCGTCTCAGTGCTATGGCGGGGTTGAGTTGGGCGGTCACGCTGGTAAATATGCGACAACCCGCAATTATGGAAAACGTGGTGCAGTCGCATAGGGAAAATTCAGACCTGGTCGCGGGCTTCATCAATGGCGTGGTCTCGTCCATCATCATGCGGGTGGATACCACTCCCGGCGCGGAATTCGTTTCAGCCTTTTATGAACATCGGATTGATCCGCGCGATCGTCGCCTGGCAGCCATATGGGAACAACGAATCGCCTACCCGGTCACCACCGCTTTGCAAAAGTATTATCCAGTTCTCCAGCGGCAACAGCTCCTCGGCCAGATATTCCGCTATCAGGATCTGGACGCGCTGGTTTCGTCACTACAGGATCAGAACATAACGGACACAGGCCGGTACGCGCAGGCATGACCGATGCATTGGAGAATGAAGTGAGGCGAGGTGACCAGTTCGGCGATGGCCAAAGGATGAACGAAGATCAGAGTTCTGCGGGGATCGTGCGAGTATTCGGTCAATTGATGACTCTGCCGATCTCTGCTTTTATCTATGGCATTGACATGCTGATCAAGACCATGCAGCAAATGCAGAGGGTCACCAATCAGGGGCTTGGTGCAGTGGTTGGGCCTGAGCCAGTCCCCGTCCGGCAACCTGAGAACCATGACGGCAATGATCTTCGAGCGGCAAATTCGCTCATCGACCATTCAACCGCTGATAGAACCACAATCGAGGAGGAAAAGCTCTTGATGTATGACAACAACAATCACAGCAACGGGCTGGACAAGAATCTGCGCGACGACATGCTCAAGCTGGTGCGTTACAAAATATTGTTTGTAAAGCGCGAGTTCGAATATGCCTTTCCCGAGCAGGAAGACCTTGTCTACGACAATATGGACGGCAATGCTTTCACCGCCTGGAAAGTGGCGGAGTTCATTCAGGAATTGGCAAAAGTAAAAGATGAAAAAACAGCGGAAGGGCGGGCCCGGGTCGGCATAAGGATACCGCACAAATGGAAACACTATCCTCGCCCGGAAGATAGATATACCTTCGACGGCTACCTCACTGGATTTCCTGCCGGAAGACAAAAAATACCTGCGCGTTTTTTATCAGGTGCTTGAGAGGTATCCGCGAGAGAAGTTCAGGCATGATGAGCGGCAGATCGAAGTGCTCGAAGAAATTCGTGACCGCATGCCGGGGAAAGGCTCGGGTTCAGGCGGAGATTAGGCAGTTCCGCCTGCTTTAATTTCTTTGCGTTGAAAAACGATTGGGAGCAATATAGGCGGCCAGGTTCTTGCGTGGTCATGGGCGATCATTTGTATCCTCATATTACCCGCACCATAGAAGCCCTGCCACATACTCCCTCCCTCGGGAGTTTTTATGGAGCAGTTCTTAACGTCGCTGGACAACATTCTTACTCCCGGCATTTTTGCGCCCCGCAGCATGTTGAGTACGGCATTACAACTGCTGCGGCAGTCTGCGGAAATCCTGATACGAGTCAGCCCCGAGCGGGATAGCCGCGCTGCATGGCGTGAATTTCAGAACAAACTGCTGGCGTTCTCGCTGTTTGAGAGTGTGGATTCGGAGCTCGAACTTTCCACCTTATCTGCTGATTGCTCGCTGCAGGCGCTGTTGCAACGAGCGTCGGGAACCAGCAGCTATCGCTTACTTTGGCTTACCGAAGGCATTGGACACTACTATGCCGATTTACACCTCAGCAGCGGTCATATTCCTGAAAGACTCTTGAGCGGCGAACGAGGCGATAACCTGCCCCCGCATAGCCTCGTGCCTCTTCATGCCGGCATGGGGCTTTCTTTTGCGGAATGGCTGCTGCCCTCCATCGAGCAACAGGCTCCACGATGGCTTCAGGTCTTTTCGTCAATTTGCCGCGCTAACTCTGAAGAAGGGTACCTCGGTGCAGCTTTGGAAGCGCTGGGCCTGGCCACCCGCAATCTTCATCCACACCTGCTCATGCCGATTGACCGGCAGCTTGCTGCCATCAGCCATGAATTGCAGGCTTATTTCTGGCACGGCGTAGGCAGGGCAATTTATTTTTCTCCGATCAACTTTTTACCGGGAAGATCGGCGCCGTGGCAGGGATTGCTCATGTCGTGTAGTGAGCCTCCTCATGATCTGGGGAGGCTAAACGCCATGGCGGGGTTCTGCTGGGCGCTTACTCTTGTCAATATCCGGCAGCCGGAAATCCTGGCGAGTTTCCTCAAACATCATGAGAAACAACTTTGGGAGGCAGATGCGTGCGTCAACGGCATACGTTCCGCTCTGCTTCTTTGGTATGACGCGGCTTCTCACGATGAACATTTTGATCGGCTACGGAATTACAGGCCTGGTGCTGCTGCCGCCGGAGTATGGGATGCGGTGGTGACGAAGAGCTTCGAAAACATAGAGCATGTCCATTTCATCTTGAAAACGCAAAAACTAGTGGGTGAGTTGTTTCGTTATCAACCACTGAGTGAATTGCTGAGCGGTGGAAGGTCCGGAAATTGAGAGTTGAGGCAATGCTGAAGCGCATTCTCGATCAGTTTTTCTGGCGGCCCTGGGATGCGCTCGCGGCAACGGTCGAGGTGTTAGGGAAAGACACATCCACAAGCATGAAAGTGGATGCGGCCATAAGCCGGGCGACTCATCTGATGAGCCGCTCGAAATCACAACTTCCTGCTCCCGAGAGCTGCATTGCGTCGGAAAGCTCCGCCGACACGGATCGGCCTTCCGGCCATATATACAAGTCGAACCATGATATTCGCTGAGACCAGCAGAAATCTCGCTTCGTCCTGCAACTCGTGCCAGGGAACAGCTGGGAGCACTTCTGTCGGAAATAGGCAGCTCAGGGCGACTGAAGTTCAACGTGAGAATGCCGTCCTGAACCTTGCGCCGGAATATCTGGCGAAGGGGCAGGACCTTCAGCGATGGTGGAAAGAAGTAGAACGCAACGGGGGACCTAAGGACAGATTTCCATTGGAGCGTAGCTATAACCGCGCAACTCGCAGCTTTGGATTCTACGGTAATGCGCCAGTGGCAGGCGAAATGATGCCGGTCATGGGAAACGTCCAGGAAATGTTTTATGACCAGGTCAGAATCCCAGCCAATGTTGGACTCCAATCAGGCCAATGGATGTCGCAGCAGATGCGCGAATTTGTACTTAAGTACTGGATGCGTATCAGTGCCTTCCGCCAGCCCGAAGCCTATGTGGAATCTTCTCAACCCATTCCGCCTCCAGCCTTGGCACGCCTTAGCTGGTGCCCTGCCCCACGCGCCAGCGCCGTAGGCTTTGGTTTCACTCAGCTCTTCTACAAGCCGTTTGGGTTTGACCAGCCTCGCGCTTTTCCTTCTTATGATCACGCCGCCATTGTTGACCAGCGTGATGTTGGAAGAGTTTATGAGTGGCTTCTTTTGAAAGTGCGGATCTTCGACTTTAACTTCCGTACCCGCTTGTTTGGGAATAATGGACCGGAACTGGTTTTTGCTTTGAATGAAGAAAGCCACCTGGTTGTGCATCAGGATTTCATCAATGACAGGGAGAAGCCGCTGCCCGGAGTACTTGGGGAGTACGGCATTGGCTACTCCTTTGTGAAGAATCCAACTCCCGGTCCATTTGGCTATGGCCCCGGCGAATTTGAGGCCGCGCTGGAGTTGATCAACTTCCGGGTATATGAGACCGGTTACATCAGTGTAAGGATGATTTTCATCTCCAATCGTCCGACAAGAGTCACAAACGTGATAGTGAATCCCGTGGACTGGGGATTCCGGATTGCAGATATGTTCTCGCTGGGACTGGCTTCCCGCCTGTTGGCGCCTGCGAAAGATATTGCCAACCGCCTCCCGTTGCAGTTCTCCATCGACCCGGTGCTTGCCTACGTAAACGCGGCGAACGCAATCAGCGGTGATTACGCCTCGCGGAACTTGTGCATTTCGCTGGAACAGCTCGAAAAGAATTTTTTGGTGCAGCATTTCCAGCAGCACTACAACACCATGATTGGCTCGCTTGAAACATGGCGGCGGTTCCCCAACTGGCTCGATGAACACAGCCTGCCGCCCTGGATCATTTCCGGAGTGGGCTCATGAACCAGCCGGCTTCGGAAACCGCTCTGGTTCTTTCTGGCGGCGGCGCCTACGGCGCGTTTGCGGTAGGCGTAATGAAAGTATTGTTCGCCGGTCGCAGCCCGGCCACCAACTACGAGCCGCTTGCGGCCGACATTCTAACCGGCACTTCCGTAGGCGCGTTTAATGCAGCCATAATGACGGCGCGACAAGGCAGAAGCTGCCTTGACTCGGCTTTAAGGCTTGAGAACATCTGGCTGGAAATGGTGGCTGAGCGCAACGGCCAGTGCGGCAACGGAGTGTTCCGTCTGGTAGGTGATCCTCTGGATTATCTCGATCCGAATTGCCTGCGCTCTCCGGACCGAACAACTGAAAATTTCATCAACGATAGTCTGGTGATCGGCAGGTACATTCTGGACCGCACAGCGAACTTTCTGGCTTCCGATCTGCCGGTAAGACAGCGACTCGTGGGCCTCGTAAATCTGGGTTCGTTTGTTGATAGTTCTCCTTATGAGAACCTTCTTCACAATGTGATTGTCGAACAGGACATCTTCACCAGTAAGAACTCTCTGAGCATCATAGCCACCAACTGGATCACCGGAGCGGCAGTGCACTTTAGAAACTCCGATTTTCAGCAGGGGCTTGGTATTCGCGCCATCATGGCGTCCACCGCCATACCGGGGATTTTTCCTCCGGTTCAAATCGGCAAAGACGTATATGTGGATGGGGGCATCGTCGAAAACACTCCTCTGAAACCCGCATTGGACCTGGGCGCAACAGATCTGCACGTTGTCTATCTGGATCCTCAGCCTCGTTACATTCCATTGCTGGGCCAGCCCACTACGCCGGACACTCTGCTACGGGTATATCACGTAATGCTGGCCACCAAAATCAGTGAAGACATCGAGAGTGCGCGGTGGATCAACGCCGGGCTGCGGGCTATCGCGGCGGTCAGCCCCTCGGGCAATTTGTCCGCGATTCAATTGCGAGACGCCATACGAGCGGCGGGCAAGATATTGAACGCCGAGGTGCCGTACAAGCCGGTCACCATCCACCGTTATTTTCCCAAGTCAACGTTAGGTGGGCAACTTGGAGCATTGAACTTTGCTATTGATCCGATTCAGCGAATGATCCAGGAAGGTGAGCGGATTGCTCTGCTGCATGACTGCGCAGAAAGCGACTGCGTGCTTCCCGATGCAAATTGAATGAATGTTTATGCGCGACCTGATTCAATCCGTATTTCGTTTTTCATGGGCCTTGTCTCTTCTCGGCGTCAAAGGCATTACCGGGCTTTTTTCTTCACAGGAACAATCATCTTCATACAGCACTGCGCGGCAAGTTCCACCGGAAAGGACCTCAATGGCCAGTTCGGCCAGCGGCTATTCTGGTGACCAAATCCACTCCCCCACTGCCAACAATCCTGTCCCCAGTCAGCGGAACTTTTCCCCGTCAGTACCCGCGCAGCCATTCACAAGCACCTCTGGTGGCAGTGGAAGATTGAATACTTCCCGCCTGATCGCCATGGGAGAAGGTTTAACCGCAGGCGTGGGAGATTTCGCTCTGACTGCGGAAACACAAGTGTGGAGCTTTGCCGCGCAGATTGCTCGGCAACTGGGCAGTACGTTCACTTTGCCACTCATTCAGGCTCCAGGCATTGGGGACTTCCCTGGTTTTGCCCGTCTTTCTGTGAGAGTCCCGGCTTTTTTCCAGGATACGGTTCTTGCCCAGCTTCCGTTACAGCCTCCTTCGAACCTTGGCGTACCGGGCTTTCGTCTGCTTGATGCCGTATCGCTTCGTCCCACGCAGCCGCTCGTTCACCGCACTGACGCCCGGCAAACGGCTGCAAATCTTGTTTGGGGTGTCTTATCCATCGCTCGTGGCGAGTCCGCCGCGCCCACGCAACTCCAATATGCCATGCAACAATCGCCAACTCTGGTGATTGTGCAATTGGGTTACTACGAAGCGCTGGAAGCCGCAGTCAATGAGAATCCGAATCTGCTCCCCGAAGCGGAGCAGTTTATCGCACACTATTCCGAGATCATTTCAAGCCTGAGAAATAGAGGATCGGAAGTTCTGGTCGTAGGCATTCCCGATCCGTTTGACACTGCTCACTTCTCGACCATGGACGTGGCAGCCAAAATCGTCAGGGTGGAACCGTCTTTTCTCAGCGCCCGCTATGACCTTTCGGAAAACGACATAATCACCCTCAATGGCCTCAACGAGATTGGTTTCCAGATTTTCAGCAGGTCTTTCTCAGCTTTGCATCCGGACTCGTTCATCAGCGCGCAGACTGCACAGGAAATTCGCAGCCGTATAAGCCAGTTGAATGATCTGCTTGCCGGACTGGCAGATGAGAATGGGGCAATTTTTTACGATCTTGCGGCGCTGTTCCGTCGAGTGTCGCAGCAGGGCTACCCCACCGGAACACGCAACCTTAGCGGCGAATATCTTGGCGGATTTTTTTCGCTCAACGGTTATTATCCCGGTCAAACAGCACACGCCATTATTGCCAATGAAATCCTCGAACTTCTGAATGCCACCTATGGAGCGGGATTCAGCCTTATAGACCTGAACACCGTCATGAGCAGCGATCCTGCATTGGCTTGCCGTCCGGCAGATGGTCCTTTATGGTCTACAGCCGAGTTGTGGCAATGGCCTTTCCAGCCTGACCTGACCATGGATGAAACAGTTTTCTCCACATCTTCAAGCCGTGACGAGCAGCCATTCAGTGTGGAAGACAATTGGGATCAACTCGCTCCGGTAACACCGCCTCAATCTTCTGGGTTGCCTTTGCAACTTCCTCCGGGGTTGGAGCAAGTACTGCCGCTCAACTCATCTACCAGCTACTTTGGAGATGGCATCAGCGCTCTGAATGTCAGAGATCCTAGATATGCCCGCTTCGGAAGTACCGCCAACTATATCTTCGGCGGCCTGGCCATGGTGGACAGTCACCTCAACGGCTCACTGAGAATCAAGTTCACAACTCCCGTGAATGGGATCAGCCATTTTGAAATTTACTTCATGGGTGGTTTTACGGGCGACGATGCAGTGCTGGTTGCGCCGCAATTCTTCAGAATGGCATTTCAGCAGAACCGCGTCGATGAGGCCCCGGGGCTGATTTCATCCGGAGATCTCAACCTGCAGACGGGTGAAGTTTTCAACCTGACTGTCTATGCTCAATACAGCAGCACCGCGCTTTTCGCGCTGGTGGGTGCGAATCCTGCTTTTCCCAAAGGTCCTATTACGTTCAGGAATCCGCCGCCTTCGAATTGCCCTCCGCCTACTCCTGAACAACAGCAAATCTATGCATCGGCATGGGCCGAATTCGAGCAACGTCCGGACGGGAATCTCGATTTCACATTTTATGGCTCCATGTTTGTGCCGCTGGGGCCAGGCGCGGGGTGGCCCCTGAATTTCGTTAGCGCCGACGGGCATCACGCAACCATCCCGGCTTCCGGTACCGTAATGCACCCTCATTTACAGCTCAGCACCAGGCCGCCTCAAGCTTCCGGGAGCGATTTTTCAGAGCAAATTCCTTTCAACACCATTCAGGAATTCACGCTGTTTACTCATAACAGTGCTTTTGGCGATGCCTTCCACCTGAATGTGCCGCACCTCGGGGGACCGGCTAAAGGACGCTCTCACTTGCTGGGACGTCTGCAAATACAGTTCGGACCTAGGACCGGGAATTCCGTGCCCATCGCTGTCTCCAGTGTTCCTCCCGGCGGCGTTCTGTCGCCTCTTTCGGAATCGCCGATCACTGCGTCTTTTCCATCGCTGCTGTCGCCGGGACCGCAGGGCTTCAACGAGAATCTCCGGTTTCCCATGCGGACTTACCCTCTCGATGACCTTTCCATCCTTGACGATCCTTTCGACATCTCGGTGGGGGCACTCGATTTGACGAGTGGCCGGTTGCTAAATCAATTGTTACATCGCGCTTTCATCAGCCAGGACCTGATATTCGCCCTGTTGCGTGTGGAGCCTTGCACACCGCAAAGCTCCTTCTTCTTCCGCGGCCCCGCCATGATGGTGAGAGGATCCGGAGATCAGACCGTATTTCGTTTTCAGGGAATTGTTCACATACCCTATCCTGCGGGTTTCAAGTTCCCGCATCCTGATTTCTCGACTGGATTTAACGTCGGACCGGACTCCGCTCTCGATCCTTTCCTGTGGTTTCATGCAATCCGCAATGGATCAGGTACGGGAATGGTTGCAGAGGGCGGTGATTCAGGTGTCCGCTCTTCCACCGGAGACATATTTTCTTTCCGGTACAGAGTTTCTGGCGCGCCGGCTGAAATGGCTCCTTTCTTCGAATATGAGAACCATAGCCAGGAAGGTAGCTTCCGCCTGCACAGCCTGGCATGGATTGATTTCAGCAATTCAGGAACTTCTGCCGGCAGTGAGGGCCGGTATGACACAGTCACTTTCGCGGGCTTTGGTATCTGGAGCAAAGATGGCGTGAGAAGTCTGCAGCAGGCCGCCGTGCAGATTTCTACCTCAAAGGAAAAACCATATATCGGTATCCAGATTGCCTCGGGAGATATTTCCAACGTGAACACCAAACCTGTGAACGAACAGGCTGCCCTTCCTTAGCAGCGTATGTAAGTTGGGGAACAGCACTTTACAGCCTGTTCTATTCAGGCAGCAACCCTAATTTGGCTGAGTTTCGCAAAATCGAGGCAGGCAGTGGTCTCAGGAATGTCGCCCCGCAATGGCTGGGTAAGTTGGGAGCGTGGCAGCGATACACCCGGCCGCATCTGCCGGTTATGTGAGAAAAAATTCATGGCACAAGATCAGCAACCACCTTCTATTGATGAGCTTCGCGCACAGGTTTCACAGATGCTGGATTCTCTGCCATCACAGGTTCCTATCGCGGCCATTGTGCTATTCAAGGTCAATCCTCAGAAAGAAGCAGCGTTTCTTGACAATGCGAATGCGCTTACCTTCGCAACCAGGCAGTTGCCGGGCTGCAATGTTTTCGCTTTTCATAAATCGGTGAATACAGTACCTCCGTCGCAGGGCATCGAATATCTTATTTATGAGGACTGGCAGACCCGCGATCTGTTTCGTACTCAGTGGAATTCCAGCCACCTGCAACGCTTTCAACATTCGGTAGGCGACCTGATTGTCGCTCCGCCTGACTTGCGCTTCTATTACGGTTGGCAGGAATATCGCACCGACATCTCCTCACAGACATCACATTCGTCAAACGACACCTCTGAATCGTCACAGGGAAGCAGCTACTCATCGATGTTTAGTTTTCCCTATGCAATGTCATTGTTTGGCCTTCAGCAGATGGCTAATGTCTTCAATCCTCAAGATGCTGCCCGTTCTATGGAAAGGGTCACCCGCGCAACAGAACAGGAACTAAGCAATCCGCTTCGATCTGTGTTCCGGATGGGCGACGCCATACAAAGAGCCGCTTTCGATATGACTCTTGGAGCGTTTGGGGGCCGTAACAATCGCGGACGGCGTAGTTGGTCAGGTATGGCCGATGACGTTGCACAGCGCACCGCTTCCGCGGTTGCTGGAATGGCGAGTCCCAGTACTTTCACCCCAGCCACGCCGGCAAGACCAACGCAGGCTTCGCCGCCGATGCAAACGGTATCTTCACAACCACAATCCGCTGCGGGCTGGGGCCCGATGCCCTATCCGGTGCCTTCGCCGGACCCTCCTCAGAGTGCCGGTCAACGCAATGCTCCTTCTGCGCCCTCGCCCGGAATCATAACCGAATCGAATATTTCTGCTGACTATCCTTTCGCTCCGCATTATGTAAATGTGCTGGGCTCCAGAATGCACTACATCGAACAAGGGACTGGCGATCCCATATTGCTGCTGCACGGCAATCCTTCCTGGTCATACATTTGGCGCAACATCATTCCCCACCTCAGTCCGCTGGGGCGATGCATCGCCCCTGATTTGATTGGCTTCGGGCGGTCCGGCAAACCCGAAATTGAGTATCTATGGAGAGATCATGTGCGTTACGTGGAAACCTTCATTGAAGCGATGGGGCTGCGCGACGTCACCCTTGTTCTCCATGACCAGGGCTCTGGCATCGGATTTCATTACGCCATGCACAATCAGGAAAACATCAAGGCTATCGCTTTCTTCGAAGCCATCGTCCGGCCCTATCCATGGGATAAATTCTCCACGCCGGAGTTCAGGGAAATCTTTCGCAGGTTCCGCACCGGAGGTGTAGGTGGCGAAGGATGGAAGTTGATTGTGGAGCAGAATATGTTCATTGAACAGCTTCTGCCACAGGCAGCGGGCAGGCAGCTTACAGACACAGAAATGAACTTCTACCGTGAGCCATTCAGAACGCCCGACAGCCGAATACCGATCTGGCGGTTTCCAAGACAAACCCCTATCGGCGGGGAACCTCAAGATGTATGGGATGCGGTGAGTGAATATAGCGAGCGGCTGCAACAATCGGAAATTCCTAAACTCATGCTGTATGCCACACCCGGAGCGCTGTTGACTCAGGAACATGTGCAATGGTGCCAGCAAAACATCAACAATCTGCAATCCGTATTTCTTGGCCCGGGTCTGCACTTCTTGCAGGAAAGCAGCCCGCATCGCATTGGCCGGGAGATCGCAAAATGGATTCGCAACCTTCCAGTGTAGGCGGCTTATACCGCTGACCTGATGCGTCAGTGCTGCGCACAGACAGGAGATGATTCGGAATGGCCATTGCACCAGGTACTGCTCAACCCCCAGGCGCTGCCGCGTCTCCGCTGTTTGCTCCGGGCGCGGGCGCCGGAAACATCTCTGCCGCAGAAATGCAGGCTTTGGTAGACCGTGCTGCCAACCTGAACATCTTTTCCATGCCTGATCAGGCCGCTTTTCGGCCCGCCATCTTCGCTCCCAATTCCAATGTTCCTATTGGAATGAGAATTCATGAGGCGCTGCATCGGTTCCGCATCATCACGCAACAGCCTGATTCCCGCAGGCCGTTGACTGCAATCAACAGTGTGGGCGAGCAGGTAGGTAAATTCACTCATCGCTGGCTGCTGGCGCCCGATGATTTTGTAGCCGCTCCCGGCCGCGAGCCTCCACCCACGTCTCTGGATGTTTCACGTTCGCAGCGTTTTGTCATGCTGGATTCGCTGTGCACATTCGGCAATGGAATGGATGGCTTTCGTGGTTTTGGAACCGGCCAGACAATACGCATGGTCACCCGCGGATCGAAACTTCTGGTAACCGCCATTGGCACCATTCTGGAAGGCTTTGGGCAGTTTCAGGGGCAGGAAGAAGCTACATACCTTTATTGCGGAACTCTCGATTTGCAGCGTGGCTTTATGGGTAATGTAATGCTGCGCGTTATAGATCGCCAGCAAACTTTCTCGACTGACGCTGTGCTCCCCGAATCGCATACAATTGCCAACCCTGAGCCGGATGTTACGTACCTTCTGCTGCGTGGCGAAGCTGTACCTTCAGACGCAGTCACACCCCGAATCGGACCAGGTGGCCAGCCCATGGGATTGACCGTAGAACAAGGGTTACGATTGTTCGACATTGATTTCAAAGTCCGGAGAGAAGGAGGGTTAAGAAGTACTGCCGAAGTTGGTGAGAAGGTCGGCAAGATAACTGCCACAATCAACTTTAATCCTGCCTCTCCCGGCGGAACCGCTCTGAATCCGATTCCTTTTACAAATTTTGACCAGTTCGAGTTTACCGATCAGCAGGGTCTTCGAATCGGGAACTTTACCGGCAACAGTAGCGAAGGGCGAGTCTTTCTCACACAAATCGGCGGGCAACCCTCTATCCGCTTCGGCGGAACCGGTCAGATCACGGGAGGCGAAGGGCCGTTCCAGGGCATAAACGGGCTGCTTACCGATAACTCGCTGGTGGTCTTTGCTCCTCACGTCAGCGCCAGCATTTACGTCCTGCGCGTACCGGATCCGGACGGCAGGTTCCGTGCTCGTTTCTAGGCTTTTATGCTCATTGTTTCCAGCCATCCGGCCTGCACATTCTTGTAGTATTCGCGCTATGGGACTATCCTTTCACACAACCTGCCCTATTGCCCTGGAGCATGTTAGGAACGGAACATTATGAATTGGACACGGTTCCTTCTGGTAGTTGTTGCCTCTGGCATCGTAGCTTCATTCACTGACTGGCTGTTCATGGGATTGCTCTTCCATGACAAATACATGCTCACCCCTGAAATGTGGCGCGGTAAGCCAGGGCAGACGGAAACAAAAACCATGCTCATATCCACTGTCTTCGGATTGTTGAGCTGCGCGGTATTTACTTATTTGTGCGTCCTGCTGGGGGATTTCAGCGTGAAGGCTACACTGCGGCTCGCCTTCATCGTGTGGTTGCTGGGTCCATTGCCGGTTATTTTCATCAATGTGGTTTGGACTCGGCTGCATCCCCAACTGGGTCTTTCGCATTCTCTTGGCTGGCTTGCGCGCTTTATGGTGACTGCGGTGATCGTCACCTGGCTTTTATAGATTGAACCTGCCGGGCAGCCGCCGTACTCCCCCGCACTTTTGTCCTGATGAAAAGGAGCTTATAAATCATGCCCTCAAAAACCACAACAAAAGGTACAGGATCTACTGGAGAAGGAACCAAAGAGAATCCATGGAAACTGAAAACTCCACCCGGCACTTCGGAGTTCGAGGCATATCGTGATGAATCGCTCGATCCGCCGGCGTTGGTGGTAAAAGTTGGAAAGACCGTGCTTCACTACCATCTGCGCGCCATTCAAGATCTGCATGACATGCTGAAGAAGCACGGCGACTGGATGCCATTGGGCAGCGCCGACGAACAGAAACCTGCGCCCGAAGGTTCAGTCGAAGAGTGGGGCCGTTCTCCTAAGAACCCGGTTAAAGGTTGGTACGGACTGAAAAAAGGTCTCCGCGGACGCTTTGGAATGTACGTTCCTCCAGTCCTGGAAGCAATGGACCTCGCTGAAGTGGAACATAATCCCCGCAAAAACCGTATGCGCGCACGTTAGGGCCGGGCTCTAACCCCAGGGTAATGAGGCACCGCGCTTCACCTATTCTGGAAGCGCGCCAGTCTTTGCCAATTCTATAATCTGATACACACTAATAAAGGAGCCTCTTCAGGCTCCTTTCATTTGCGAACAGTTTGCAAATTCCTCTTCTGCCCCTGTCTCCCTATTGTTTTCGGCGATATTCATCTGACCAGACAAGAAGCTCCTGCGACGTTTGCACGCTCAGATCTTTGCTGCTGGCCTGACCTCTCGCCCGCACACTCAGGTAATTAAGGAGTGACAATGGACAAGAACTTGAACGACGACATGCTGAAACTGGTCCGCTACAAGATCCTTTTCGTAAAGCGGAATTATGAACATGCCTTTCCCGAGCAGGAAGATCTTGTTTACGACAATATGGATGGAAATTCCTTTACTGCCTGGAAGGTGGCAGAGTTCATTCAGGAGCTGGCCAAAGTAAAAAGCGAAAAGACGCCTGAAGGACGCGCGAGAGTCGGCTTCCGGGTGCCGGGAAGCTGGAAGACCTATCCTGATGCTGACAAGTTCGTTTTCGATGGCTATCTGACCGGTTTTCCACACGAAGACAAGAAATATCTTCGCGTTTTTTACGAAGTCCTCGAAAGATTTCCAAGAGAGAAATTCAGGCACGACGAGCGTCAGATTGAAGTCCTGGAAGATATTCGCGACAGGATGGGAAGTCCGTCCAAATCCTCCGGCGGCAAGGGATCTGCTCAGGGCGATGGTCCCTTCAACATCGGATAGCGTTTGGCGAACTCTGCCGCTGTAGCGTCTTCGCTCGCTGAATTTGAACATCGCAAATGACTGGAATGTGTCTGTCTAACCAGCAAGCGTCTCTGTTTTTCATGGATTCCGGCCAAATCAGGCCGTTTCCCTTTCACAACCTGTGTACGTCTCTTGAAGATGTCAAAGAAAAAAGCAGTCAACGAGAAGAGGGGTGTTATGGCGCAAGAACATCCGGCAGAAGTGCGCGTTCCGCGTACCGGTCAAGATAAGTGTTGGGATACCCACGGTCATGAGGTGCCTTGTCATCGCTCAGGGCAAGATGGCGAGATAAAAGCCGGAGAACCCTCTCCGGACCCACGCTTTACTGACAATGGTGATGGAACAGTAACAGACAATTTAACCGCATTGATCTGGTTGAAAGACGCCGATCCATTTGGCGAAATCAAATGGGCGGAGGCACTATCGAAGGCGCGCAAGTTGGCAAGCGGCGCTCACGGACTGAGCGACGAAAGCACCGCGGGGCAATGGCGTCTCCCTAACATCAGAGAGATGCTGAGCTTGATTGACTATGGCCGGTTCGATCCTATTCTGCCTGCTGGACATCCTTTCCACAATGTCAAAAGCGCTATCTATTGGACATCCACCTCTTTGACGCCGGCCGCACATCTTGCCTGGATGATGACGCTTGGTATTGGCCCGACTGTGTTCGACGTCAAAGACAGCTTGAATCGCGGGTGGCCGGTGCGTGGAGACAGATCGCGCGTCCCCCGTAGTGGACAAAAAATCTGTTTCGATGCTGAGGGGAATCCGATTGACTGCCAGGGTACTGGCCAGGACGGTGAACTCCAGGCTGGCAAGCCATTTCCCTCTTCACGCTTCACCGACAATGGGAATGGTACTGTCACCGATAACATGACGCGCCTGGTCTGGCTGAAAAATGCAAATCCCTTCGGCTTCAGAGTATGGGAAGAGTCGCTGACCTTGTGTAACTCACTTCGTTCTGGCGATGCAGGACTGAACGACGGAAGCCGTGAAGGTGACTGGCATCTTCCTAATATCCGTGAGATTGAAAGTCTCGTAGACTACAACGAAGTGGGTCCGTGCCTGCCGAAAGGCCATCCTTTTGAGAATGTGCGGCCTTCCAGCTACTGGACTTCCACTTCCGTCACTGCCGCGCCTACCGAGGCCATGTTCATCATTCTGGGAGTTGGGCCTTCTATTTTTGAAAGCAAAGAACACCCGTTTTTCGTGTGGCCCGTGCGTAGACAGAACATCGGCACAACAAACAAATGAGAAGAGTACAACATAGGAGAAGCTTCTATGTCGCAGAACCAGCAATCGCTTAATTCGCAGCGCGAGGAAGTTTCGCGGATGCTGAATGCCCTGGATCCAAACGGGTCCATTTCAGCCACCACCGAATTCAAGGTCAGCAAAGATGACCAGAGCGCTTTTGAACGTCAGGTAGCAGACCTGGTCCGGGCAACACTGCGGATGAAAGGCGTTAAGGTTTTTGATTATCTCAAAAATCGGTCAATTCATGCCGACTCAGGGCTCGGGAAGGTTCTGCGGTATCTGATATACGAGAAATGGGAACCCGTTTCAAAATATATTGAGCAGTGGAACTCTCCTCAACTCATCAAGTTTCAGTCAGCGGTTCTGGATCTGGTGATTGAGCCGCCGCGTTTGAACTTTTATCAAGGCCCCGAGACCGCCCATGTTCTTCAAACTGGGCAGAAGCGTTGCTGGGATGAAAAAGGCACGCCCGTTGCCTGCGCCGGTACCGGCGAAGACGGAGACATACGCGCAGGCGTTGCGCCGCCTCATCCCCGATTCATTGACAACAACGATGGTACCGTCACCGACAGGTTGACAGGCTTGATCTGGCTGAAAAACGCTAACCTGTTTGGCGAAGTTCCTTGGGAACAGGCTCTGGAGAATGCAAAAGGTCTTTCCACCGGAATGAGCGGTCTCACGGACGGCAGCGCTGCGGGCGATTGGAGATTGCCGAACGTAAATGAATTCCAAAGTGTACTCGATCTGAACAACTCTTCCGGTCCCGCCGTTTCACCCGATCACCCGTTCATCAATTTGCACCCATCGAATTACTGGACATCTACTTCGGTTGCGCTCGCACCGGCTCTGGGCTGGTTTGTCGCTTTGGCGGTGGGCCCGCCAGTATTCGATCTGAAGATGAATTCCATGCGCATGTGGCCGGTGCGCGGAGGAGAGAAACCGCGCATTGCCCAAACCGGGCAGAATCAGTGTTTCGGCGTCTTTGGTCAACCGATGGACTGCGCAGGCACGGGACAAGATGCCGACATTCGTGCGGGACTGCCCTTCCCGACGCCGCGCTTCACTGATAACAACAACGGTACAGTAACTGACCGGCTTACAGATCTGGTCTGGCTAAAAAATGCGAATGCGTTCGGCACCAAAAACTGGCGCCATGCTCTAGAAGCGTGCAATTCTCTTGCCTCTGGTAGCAATGGTCTGCGCGATAACAGCAAAGCCGGCGATTGGCGCTTGCCCAACCTGTTCGAACTACGCAGCCTGATGGACTATAGCGCTTACAATCCGGCTCTGACTCCGGGTCATCCTTTTGACAACGTGATTCCATCGTTATATTGGTCGTCAACCACTGTCGCATCAGCTCCCAATCTGGCCCGTTTCGTATTTGTGGGTGTGGGGCCTTCTGTCTGGGACCACAAGAGCGTGAATATGCATGTATGGCCCGTGCGCGGCGGAATACGTTCGTCTGACAAGTCAGAAACGTAAAGACTGCCCATAGTTGCTTATCCGACACATGCTTGATCTTTCTAATCGATCCATGATGACTGAAATTGACGCAAGCTCTCATTACGATGTTGTGATTCTCGGCGCGGGCATCGCCGGGCTCACGCTTGCCCGTCAGTTGCTGATGTATTCCGACAAGACCGTACTTCTGCTGGAAAAGCGCGCGCACATCCCTCCCGAGCGCCAAAAAGTCGGTGAGTCGAATGTTCAGGTGCAGGGTTATTATCTTTCCAAAATTCTGGACATGGAAGAGCATCTGCTTCGCGAGCACTTCCTGAAATACAATCTTCGTTTTTATTGGCCTACTCCAGGACAGGCGAATACCGGCTATGAGCAGTACAGCCAGTCCTACATAAAACTGTTGTCAAATATCTGCTGCTATCAGCTTGACCGCAACAAGATTGAAGGCGAACTGCTGCGCGTGAACCTTCAGGATCCCAGGTTTGTTTTTCAGGCCAATGTCTCTAATCTGGATGTCTCTCTTTCCACCACGCCAGTCACCCCATGGTGTCACCTTCGAAGTTGAAGGACGAAAAACGGAACTCCAGACGACATGGGTGGTAGATACCACCGGACGCGCAAAATTTCTGGCCCGCCGCCTTGATCTCACCAAGTCCAATCCCATCCGTCATGGATCGGTTTTTTTCTGGGTTGACGGACTCTTGAATATCGAGAAGCTCACCAGACCTCTCGCACAGGGAAAGTCTGCTGCACAAAAACCGCCGCAAGCTGGGGCACATTCCAACATGGCTGGCCACGAATCATTTTTGTGGCGAAGGATACTGGTTCTGGGTCATCCCGCTTCAGGGCAAGACCAGCCTGGGGCTTGTCTATGATCGCGAGAAGGTCAACGAAGATGAAGTGAATTCTCCGGAAAAGGTAGTTGACTGGGTTTGCCGGCGACATCCTCTGTTTGCGCGGGAGTTACCCAGCCTGAAGATCATTGATCAGGCGATGTACCGGGACTTTTCTTACGACTGCAAGCAGACCATCAGCGCCGATCGCTGGGCGCTTGCCGGGGAGGCCGGACGCTTCACCGATCCTCTTTACAGTCCTGGCGGAGACCTGATCGCGCTCTATAACACGCTTATCACTGACGCGATTCTTACCGGTGATGAGAGTGTATTGGCCATCAAGACCCGGCTTTATGAGCTGCTCATGTGGGGACTCTACGAAGCTTATGTTCCCAGCTACGCTGTTAGTTATGAGGTGTTAGGCGATCAGGAATGCTTTGTAATGAAGTATGCCTGGGAGCTGACCATCTACTTCACTTTTATGTTCTGCCCTTCATGAACCAGTTGTTCACTGACACCAGTTTCGTAGTTCCCTATCTCGATCTGTTTGCCAGGCTCGGAGCATTCAACAACAGCACACAGGCATTTATTACCGCCTATTATCGCTGGAAGAAAGACCATCCGTCCGGAGATGGTGAGCCGGTCTTATTTGATTTCACCGGCCTTGAGCCATTGAAAAAATCGGAAGAACTCTTTTATAAAGTGGGGATCTCCGCGCGGGAGTGCATCAAGACGCTGCGCCATTCGCTGACCAACATTGAAAATCTCTCCCGCTTTATTGCCGTTTACATCTACTCCGTCGTTCTCGATGACGAGGAGTTGCTCACCAACAAGCAGTTGATCGAATCAGTCAAGCTCACCGCTCTGAACTTCGATCCCGCAAGCATGGCCAGAGAGTGCCGCAACCTCGATCCAGCCCGCGATCCAAGCCTGGCAAAGTTGGGAGCCGAATTCATCAGGCAATTCAGAAGTGGTCACTCTTCCGCTTCACTGGTTAGGGATGCTTCTCCGTCCGTCGCCATGGCTGATCCGACGCTGGCTAGAGCCATCCATAATTGCTGTTCCCAGTTTTGATGGAAGAGCGGCCTTTTCAGAGCCGCGTAAAGTTCGGGAGAATGCCGGGCTTAGCCTAATGCTACTTACTTCGACGGAACTGCCCCGAGACGGGGCAGCATATGTTAGCCCACTGGCGTAAGCCCTAGGAAAGTCAGCAAAAGAATGGGAGCCCCGCACCGGGGCGGCATAAAGTCTGTAACCAGGCAAAATGCTCCTTGGCAAAAGAACACTCGGAGGACATGGCATTAGACCTGTTTCGAGATGAGTTGAACAACTGGAGAGGCTCCAACAGGCTCGCTCAACTCTTATAATTCCTTATCGCTTCTCAACAGCCAGGCTCTCTGCCTTACTTCAATCACTGGCTCCATCACTGCCGCGCTCAACAACCTCCGCAAAAGCGGCGCAGTCATATAGGTTGTGACCACTGCCATGATGGTCAACATAAAGAACATGCTCTTAGGAATCACGCCAAGGTCATAGCCCACATTGAGCACAATAAGCTCCATCAGGCCCCGGGTGTTCATGAAAGTTCCCATGCAGGCTGAATCCTTCCACGAGAAACCGCTCCAGCGGGCCGCCAGCATGCAGCCACCACCTTTGGCCGTGATAGCCACGACAATAACCAGCAAACACAGTTGCCACAGAAATGGCTTTGTCATTGAGCCCATGTCGGTACGCAGGCCGGTATACATGAAGAAGATAGGAACAAAGAAAACATAAACAAAGTCACGTAAGCGTAAGGCTACCGCGCGGCGAAATTCATCCTGGTCGAAAAATAGTGCGCCCATCATGAATGCGCCGAAGATAGAGAAAATCCCGATCATGCTGGTGATCATTGCCGCGCCGAACACCAGCACCAGCATAGTCGCCAATGTCATAAAGGAGATCTGCTGTCCTTCTGTGGACATCACGTGCCGATCCAGCGTTTCAGCAAGGGCCGCACGCATAGCAACAGCAACACGCCGAAAGCCACTATCTCCAGCAGCATCCTGGCCGCCAGTTCAGGATGAAAGCTGGACCGCACGATTGCGTTGATGGTGGCCAGAATCATCCATCCGGTCGCATCGTTCACGGCCGCTGCGGTAATCGCAGTAACCCCAATCTGCGTGCGGTTGAGGTTGAATTCCAGCAGGATGCGGCCCAGAGTAGGCAGGGCCGTGATAGAAATCGCTGTAGCCGTGAAAAGAGAAAAACCGAGAAATGAAATATCTTTCGCGACAAACGGATAGATGAATCGGGCCAGCAGCAGTCCACATCCAAAAGGCATCACGATCCCCGCAAGGGAAATTCCCACAGCTTTACGCCCGTGGGTATGCAGATGGCTGAATTCAAATTCCGTTCCGATCAGAAAAAGCAGCAGCACCAGCCCAAGCTGGCTGAAGATGGTGAGCGTGTGCCCCACTGAAGGATCAAAGACTTTGTGGAACAGATGAGGAAAGAACCTTCCGAATAGCGAAGGCCCTAGTGCCAACCCCGCGGCCATTTCCCCGCACACCGCTGGTTGCCCGGCCAGCCTGAATAGTGCCGCAAAAACCCGCGCTGCAATAATGATCACCGTCAACTGGAGAATAACTTTGAATAGTGCTCTCTTCCATAGCTGGCATTTATGATGCGCCTTCGTCCTCACATCTCCTTCTTTTCCGGGGCGAAGCGGCCCAACAGTGCGTATCGCAACGCCATGAATGGAAAAGATCGCCTCATCATGATGCGTAGGATCAAACTGGTAGAACCTTAACCGGCGCGAAGGCTCCCAGTTGTACGTGATGTTGACCTTGTATTTGCCCGGCGTATCGGGCTTTCCTGAAGTTTTGGCTGCCCGCGGCACAGTCACCAGGAATGGCTGCCCGTTCAGCAGCGAGGGAATATTCATCCACCAGTGGGCGCGGCCAAAAGTAAACCAGCATCCTGAGCCTCCGGACTTGACCGAAGACTGAAACTGGTTCTCCCATCCCCGGCCTCCGCCAAAATCCACGTTTTGATAAGCGTGCTCGAAATAATCGCCGTTGATCAGCGTAACTTTTAATGTCGTGCCGCGAAGTGTCCACTTGGGAAAATCCACGCGCGAGCCATCTTTGAATTCACCATAAATGGTGTTGTTCACATACAACAAAGTGAGATCAGACTCTTGATCGGCCTTGATCCCTCGAGGCAGCCTGGTGCGGTCTCTCCAGTCGGCAAAAGCAGCACGGGCATCACTTATTCTCTTTGCGACCTCCCGATAATTTTTCTCGGCCAGGGCTGCTTGTGCATTGCGAAAGGCGGTCCACATTCTTTTTGCGGGAGCCATGTCACCGATCTGCGCGATCGCCTGGTCTTTGCTCTTGCCGCCAAATACAGCCTGCTCCCATTGTGCCGTTGTTTTGTCTCCCACCATCTTGTTGGCGTTCTCCATGACCTGCACCCTCGGCGGATGCGAGCGCCATCCCCATGTATAGATAAGGTTGAAGTACTTACCCGTGGACATCTTGATCTTGAAAACCGTGCGCGTGCCCTCTTCCATGTTGTAAAAGCTCTGGTCCATGCCGATATGGGGCAGCGGAGGCTTAGGCGCAGTAAGCGCCGGATCGTCAAAATACATTACGAAGGGCGAAAAATCATCGTTGCCCCGGCTGAGCACATCCACTGTATAGGTAATGGTCCAGGGCACTCCTTCTACCGCGGAAGCATCCAGAAACCCCGTATCCGATTCAATGTGCGTATCAAACCATATCTGGTGGACATCAACGTTGCCACCGATCACCTTACCGCTCTGGTCTTTGATGGCGGCTACTTTCTTCACTTTATCCGGGCCTTTGTAGTGCAGCAGCGGCAGGCCGCTATAGAGGCGGTCGGGAATCGGATTCCCTTCCATGATATCCACGGCCTTTTTCAGGTTCGCGGCGATCGCATCTATGTCGAACTGGTTGAGCGGCCCTTTCTTTTGCGTTCTGAAATCCACATGATCGAAAATCTCTTGCAGATCGTCAGTCGGTGACGCTGGGTTGATTTTGCTTACCACGGGTGGGCCGTCATGCAGATTGTAAGGATTGTCTGGTGTGGAAGGCAGAGTATTGGGCATTTCATTGCCGCTGCCATCGAATGCATTGGTGTAGATGGTTGGCAGGAAATTCGTTCCTGGAGGATGCAGAAATGGGTCCTGTTCTGCGAAGCAGCCTGCGCCGGTACTCACCTGGGCCACGCTGATTCCGTTTTCCTGAGTCACGGTGACCTGCGACGCGGTCGGTCGAGGCTGCGGGTGTGGATGGCCGGGTGTTGTCGGTGACGCCGGCAGGAACGGACAATACTTGCCAGGAGACTGCTGCTGAGCGACGCACAGTCCGCTCACCAGCAGGCCCATCCACAGCAATTTGATGTGTAGCCGGATCATGTTTTTCATTCAGCTTTCCTGTTCCGCGAGAAGTGGCGGTCCACCTCTTTGGGGCTGCCCTGAAGGACGCGGTTGCGGGGTAATCCATCCGATTCGTTCGGCAATCGCTTCAGGGCTGCTCTTCACCGGGGTTCCACCCCAAACTCCTGCAGCTTCATTGGCATATCGCAGCAGCGTCATCGAACAGTCATGTCCGCCATCATAAGTGAATAGCTTTTGCCGTAATTGCGTCAGCAACGTGGGCTCCCCGGTCAGAAACAACCAGCCATCGCGCGCTCCATACTGTTGCGCCAGATTGTGCAGCACCTGAGGAGTATCGTGAAGCGGATCAGTCGTAATTGAGTAAATAAACACGCTTCTTCCCTGCCGGTCTTCAATCAGGGGCTGCACCCGCGCCAGATTTTCCAGATTGGAAAGGCTCTCTGCGTCGCTGCTGGACATGCAGTGGATGAGCACAATCCTTCCCCAGATCAGGTCGTCATAGAACCATGCGCGCTGGTTCAGGTGTGTGCGCACGACGATATTGGGTATGTATCCGGCATGCGGGCCTCGTAAGGGCCGTGAGCATTCCGCAGAAACCACTTCTGCCAGTATTCTTGCCAGCTTCAACATGGATTAGCTCCTTGGTGTTCCCGCGAACCATGCCTTCGGCGTCTTCTTCGTTTCAGCCGCTTTTTTCTGTGCCTGCTTTTTGCCTGCTTTGGGCGGTACCAGGTCCCACCGGATCATCATCGAGTGGTCTTCATGCACCACGTTGTGGCAGTGCATCACGTATTTGCCATGAAAATCTTTCCAGCGCATGAAAATCTCGATCTCATCATTGGGCAGCAGCGTGGTAATGTCCCGGCGCTTGCCGCCCATGAATACATTGATGGGAGTGCGAGCGCACCGATAACCACAGTTCGCTGCTGCCGCGGCTACCGGGAGCGGGGGAATGTCTACGAATTGGTAACGGCGCAGCGGGTCTTCGACATCCCGGGTCTGTATTTGCTTTGGACCGAAGGTTTTCCCATTCACTTTGTAGAGCAGAAATTCCGTGAAGTGCGAGTGAATAGGATGCGACCAGTTCTTGCCTTCATTGCGTATCGTCCACATCTCCGCGCTGCCTTCTTCGATTTCAGCGCTCACCTGCGACAGGTCTCCCGCGCCCTTGCCATTAATGGTCCACACCCCGCCGCGGTAATCGAACTGCCAGACGCGGCGGCGCTTGATCTCATTCAGGTTGATGACCGGCAGTTCTCTGAGTTTGAGCGGTATACAGCTCTTGTCTTCGCCGGCCGCTTCTATCACGTCGAACCGCATGATGTCGTCGCCGGGTACGAGAATTCTTCCGCTCGGGCCTCTGCCGTTCGTCTGCTCCAGGCGGTTTTGCAGATAAAGCTGGTCGCCAGCCTTGAACTGCGCAAAGTCAAGAATCACATCTACGCGCTGCGCCACGCTCAGGTAAATGCTGTTGGCGCATATCGGCTGAGGCAAGAAATTACCGTCTCCCGTAATCACCGTCAACGGATGCAGCGTCTCCCGCTTGGCGCCTGAGCTGAGAAAAATTTGGAGAAACCGCGATGGTCCTCCATTCAGAATGCGGAAACGGTATTTCCTCCGTTCCACTTTGAAAAACGGTTGGATCCTGCGGTTCACCGTGTATTTGTCGCCCAGCATTCCATCTGTATTGAGCTTGTTGAAAATGACTTGGCCGTCCTGGTCGAACAACACGTCATGCAGCAGCATGGGAACATCGTATTTTCCGCTGGGCAGCCGGAATGCCTTGGGGTTGGGATCGTTTTCATTGCCCGAATCCTGTTCATCAAAGAACAGATAGAAGCCGGCCAGCCCCGCATAGACATTGGCCGCAGTCGAATCCATCATGTGATCGTGGTACCAGAGAGTGGTCAGTTTCTCGAGCGGATCGTTCCCCATCGGGAAGCAAGCATAGTGATGGTCCCAATATTGTCCGGCATGAATGAAATCCATGGGATATCCATCGCTTTCAGAAGCCGTATGCGCGTTGTGAAGGTGGCTGGTACTCAACGGAAGAGCAAAGCTGACTTTCTGCTCCCCTAGCGTCGGTAGATCGTTGTAGCGGCGGACAAGAATAGGCTCCCCATAATGCGCGTGATAAGTCGGCCCTGGAGTCATCCCGTCAAATCCCCACGACCAGCTTCCCTTGTCATAGGGTGGCTCAGGATGATACTTCCATAAGAATTCCTGCTCATGGATTTCGTAAAATTTTTTCGGCAGAAACTCCTTGTACCGCTGGTGCGCCCCGGGCACTGGCGGAGGATTCAGAGGCTTGGTCGCAGCCTGCTTGATCGGCGGTATGTTCATCTCAGCGACAAACGGCGTGGATTTAGGACTGGGACGTGTGAGTAAATCAGGCGGCAGCCCGTCAGGCAGGCAAAGAAATTTCTGGAGATCGTTGCTCTGTTGAGCCTGTAATCGCAGGCCCAGCAGACTGCTCGCCCCGGCAGCGACTCCTAATTTGAAAAAGTCTCTTCGTTTTATCATCTATGATTGTGCACTCTGTTTGCAGTGGACTGACTTACCTCACCCGGATTCCCAGCCCCAGCAGCTTTCCTAAAAAATTGGTGCTCAGCGATGCGGAACTCTCCAGTAATAATGCAGCGGCATTGAGCAGCGCCTGTCCTTCGTCGGGAGCATCGAGGTTCGAATTTGCCGGGCCATTGATCACCGTCCCATAAGGATCAAATCTCGATCCATGGCAGGGGCAATCCCAGCTTTTTTCGGTGGAGTTCCACGACACGATACAGCCCAGATGAGGGCAAACCGCGGAGCGCCGGTGATAATCCCCATGCTCGTCGCGATAGACGGCCAGCTTCATCCATCGGCCCTGCACTGTGGCGCCCTGGCCCGGAGCAATCCGGTCGAGAGAATCTACGTCCGGTTCTGTCACCCAATCGGTAAATTGTGCGCCAACATTGATGTTTTCTCTGGCCAGCTCAGAAAATGCCCGCAGCGTAATGCGTGAAGGATCATAAAGTTCTGCCCACCTGTTGTTGCGTCCCATGATTAAATCTCGCAGCAACATTCCTGCTATAGTCCCATGCGTCATGCCATGCCCTGAGTCGCCCGACGCAATATAAATATTCTGTCTTCCCAATGGATGTGCGCCGATAAAAGCCAGTCCATCCACGGGTTCCATTACCTGGCCTGACCAGTGGAAGTCTACTGATTGAACGTTAGCGAAACGCTCTCGTGTCCACGATTCAAGGCGTTCAAAACGCTCCTCGAAATCGTCAGCCTGTCCCGTTTTGTGGTCTTCACCTCCCACAATGAGCAGGTCGGTGTCTGCTGTTTCTTCACTTGGTTGCAGGCGGACATAGTGATAAGGATCAGATGTGTCCCAGTACAGCGCAGGAGTCACTGACCCGTGCGGCACGCGGACCGCGATTGCGTAAGTCCTGTAAGGAGAGTTCGCCGTATAAAGGCCATAAGTTTCAGAAATTGGTGCATTCGTGGCGATTACCACTGCATTGGCCAGCACCTCTGGGCCGTGACTCGTCTGTACCCGCGCAGGCCAGCCGGCCTGGACGTCTTGAGCGTGAGTGGAGATAAAAATTCTTCCTCCCAGTCGTTCAATGGCTCGTTCCAGTCCGCGAAGATATTTCGTGGGGTGAAACTGGCCCTGCTGAGGGAAACGAAGGCACGGTCCCGTATCAAAATCCAGCGGAGCGTGTGACACCCATTCCACTGCCAAACCTGCCCGCAGGGCAGCCTGATATTCTCTTTCCAACTCCTCGCGATCTTCGTCCGGAGGCACAAATAAAAAACCATCAAGCCTGGCGAAATCACAGAGAATGTTTTCGTTCCGAACAATAGATTCAATCGCATCAATGGCAACAGTGTGGCTCTCGGCGGCAAGTTGTGCTCCATCGGCGCCGTGCAGCCGCTCCAATTCATAAAACCGATCATCCAGAGCATTTGACAGGTGAGCGGTTGTGCGGCCGGTTTCGCCGCCCCCGATGCCGCCGTCATCCATCACCAGAACCGACATTCCCTCTCGCGCCAACATGTATCCGGCGCTGAGGCCGGCGATCCCCGCTCCAATCACGCACACATCGGCGTTGCTGTCAGATTGCAGAGAATGATGGCGTGTCCCTTCCGCGGTTGCTTCTGCCCAGACAGGGGTATTCCGGCCAGACGTTTTCCATGTCATAGCTGTCGCCCTTTCAGAATGGGAAGGAGCTTCGACGGTCAGGCACTCGCTCCCAAATTGCCTTAATGTTCTAAGAGACAACAGAAATGGGGATACTTGCGAAGGGCGGTTTTTGCACGGACTGGGCGGCCTCCTGCCTTTGCCGAGCGGCACTGGAACATCCATAGTTGCTGTGTCGCAGTTTTGGGGACGAGTGACGCTTTTCGGGCAGCGTAGAATCGAGGACAAATGTGGGCTTAGCCTGGCGCCAACTTACTTTCTTAGATCTGTCCTGAGGTGGGGCGGCATATATTAGCTCAGCGGCGTAAGCTTGGACAAAGTCAGGAAAAGAATGGGAGCCCGCATTCGGGCTTTACAAAGTTTGGGGCGAGGCAAATTGCTCATCGACAAAGTCACAGGCAACGCATTAGCTCTGTTCGAGAGGAGTTGAACGGACTAGCTTGTAAGACCCACTACTGCTCTGACCGGGTGAAAATTGGACCATGGCACCGTCGACCCAGTCCACTTCATCCACACAAAATCTTGTTCCATAAACTATGCCGTCATGACACTGGAACAATCTCACAAGTTAAAATATCTTTGTTATAGATTGAAATCGCAAATTAATGGTGCCAAATGCCTTTCATTCGGACATGCAAACAGTGTGGACAGAAGAACAGAATTCCTGCAAAGCATCTCGCCGATACCGGACGATGTGGCCAATGTAAATCAGCCCTGCCGCCTGTAGATGAACCTCTTGAAGTGGATGGCGAGCAATTCGATGAAGTGGTGCAAAATGCGCGAGTTCCTGTACTCGCGGACTTTTGGGCGGCTTGGTGCGGCCCCTGTCGGGCGGCCGCCCCCGAGGTCGCTCAAACCGCCGCAGAGATGGCCGGCCGTGCAGTCGTAATCAAAGTAAATACAGAACGCTATCCCGACCTGGCAGCCCGGTATAAGATACAAGGAATTCCAAACTTTATTGTCTTTTCTGGCGGGCGTCCAGTCACGCAACAGGCAGGCGTCGTAGGCCACGATCAGTTGGAAAGCTGGCTGCGATCAGCAAGCACTTCCACAGCCGCATAATCCTGACAACCCGATCACCCCATGAAGTACGGGTGGCTGCATGACCTAGAAACTCAGAGCGGCTCTCGCTAACGACGTTTTTGGATAAACAAAATTGCTCCAGTCCCGCACCGCGGAAGTCAATAGATCATTACTGCTCGCGTCCTGTCATCCCGCCCGCACCATGTCATCCTGGAGGTGCGCAGCACCGAAGGACCTATGCACTCAGCCGGCAGCTTCCAGGCAGTAACCCTTTAGCTCGCAACATCGGCATTGATACATATCACGGGATTACCTGATCGCGTCTTCGTGACCACGACTCGTGGGAGTTTCTGGAGAGGGCACAACTTTCAGTGGTGTTGACAAGGCCTTGTGAATACTATGCATCAGCGTCATCAACGAAAATCAGCGGTTAAAATCTCGTTCTGTATCCAAGCCGAATTCGCTGTCGCTCTTTAGCTAAATCGGCAAGCGGGTTGAATGCTGATTGCCAATTGCTAATTGCTCCTCTGCACCAGCACGTTCTGTAACAGCTTGAGTGCGATGCCCCAGCGTTTTCGCGCTTCTTCAGCATGATCACCATAACCAGTCACATACGCGCTGATGCAAAAGCCCATGACTGAGTCTTCACTCTGGGCATCTTCTCTTTGCATATCTTCTCTCTGCAGATCGCGGTGGTAATGACAATGACGAATCACAAACTCGGCTGCGGATGCCATCTCCGGCGCCCGCTCTAATAGCTGGCAGACTTCCCTGGTGAACGCTTCATGCTCTTCCAGCGACTTCTGCATCTCGCTGCTGGTAAACAGCAGGTCAACATAAGAAACGTATTTGCACGATGCGCCAAATATCTCTTCTTCCGGCGACAGCTCGCTGGTTGTCCAAACATCGCATTTGGCTGATTGCAGCGGCAGATCAGGGGCATTGATGCGGCGTAGAAAATCCGCGAGTTCCGAATGTCCCTCGGTTTCCTTGATGCTCGGCAACTGCTCCGGATGCCGTTTCAGGTCTACGAAGCAGCAAGCGCCATCGGGCGAATGCCACGGCATCTCCAGTGCCGGATCGTCGCCCCCCAACTCGACTGTGTAATCGGCCTGCATCACTCTTTTATATGCTGCTGGAAAAATTTGACGATCTGGCGCTCAGCCCAGCGCCCGTCATCATTGACGAACAAATTGATGTCTGGTTCGGCCAGAAAGGCGCAATGCCCCCCATGCTCGGTTTCGATGAGCTTCACGTTGGCGTTCCCTGCCAGAGCGGTCCGGGTTTCCGGCAGCATGCGGATAAACGGATCGTCATTGGAATGAATCACCAGCGTGGGCACCGCGATCCTGTCCACCACGCGGGCTGCGGATGCGCGATGGTAGTAATCATCGGCGCCCGTAAATCCGTTATGCCGCGCCGTAATAAACTCGTCGAACTCGCGGATGCTCCGGGGATAACGCGCCACCTTCTTATAGACGTCAGGGAATAACACGCTCTTGCGCCCGTAGCGGCGCATCAGGCTGATCAGAAATTTCCATTCATAAACCCGGTTGCTCCACTCGGTATGCATGGCGTCGGCGGAAGGGCCGAGGTCCGCTGCCGGGGAGACTGCCGCCACTGCCACGATTTCCTGCGGCGCGTTGTTTCCCCATTCGCCGGCCAGTTTCAGCACCAGGTTGCCGCCCATGGAGTATCCGGCGGCCGCGATGCGCTGCAATCTGTCCTGCTCGATCAAAGTCTTGATCACCGCGCCTACATCACTGGAAAGCCCGGAATGATACAGCGTGCGCGCCAGCCGCTCCGTGCCTCCGCAATTTCGCATGTTCATGCGGACCACATTCATGCCGACGTCCCATGCTTTGGAACCGACCCCAATCACATACTGCGAAAGGCTCGAGCCTTCGAGGCCATGCACCAGCACCACCGTAAGCCGCTGCTCGCGCTCTGTTTGCCAGTGGCAGTGGCACAACACCTGGACGTCTTCTTCCACCTGAAACAGCCGCTCTTCCGCGGCAGGCAGGCGACTCTCACGCCGCGAAAAATTTCCGGCCAGAGTTTGAAGATGTCCGTTGGAAAGCAACCGACGCGGGACAAACGGCACATCCGGGATGGTCGCTTCCCTGCCCGACATCTGCGACTCTGTAGGCTCCGGCTCTGTGTGCCCCGCCCGATTCGTTTGATGATGGGCGGAGATGTGCCCCTCGGACTTGTGAGTAATAAGCTGATTGGACTCTTCAGGCATTTATAATGTGAGTGTTAGCTTAATTTTATCCTGAGATTCGTCTATGCCTATCTTTGAATATGTCTGCCGCGAATGCGACCACCAGTTTGAAACGATTGTGCAGGGCAAGCAGAAGGCGCAATGCCCGAAATGCGAGAGCCGCAAGCTCGACCAGCAGCTTTCGCGCTTTGCCGTATCCGGCAGCGAGAAATCAGCCGCGCCCATGGCCAGCGGCCCCTGCGGAAGCTGCGGCGATCCCCGAGGCCCCGGATCCTGCTCGATGAACTGAGAAGAATCGGGATATCGGTGCATCGGGGGTATATCGGCATCTGGTTTTTGATCACCGGATCACCGGATCAAAGATCACCCGATACTCCAGGCCTCGGAAAACGCAATGAAGCCGCGAGCCAGCAGTGCTGCATGGTAAAATGAAATCTCTCCTGCGGTGGGTATAGTTCAGTGGCAGAACGCCAGACTGTGGCTCTGGATGTCGTGGGTTCGACCCCCACTACCCACCCCAAATCTTCAATAAATTAGAATCATCGCTTTGCCATTGGGCGATCCGAACCGTGAGTTGACTTTGTCCGTATTGGCCTTTGATGTCAACAAAAGCGACTCGGTCTTAGGTTCAAAAGTAATGTTTTCAAAATTTGTGGACTGTATCTTACCGTTTGAATGGCCGCCAATTACCTGCACTGTCGTAATTCGCACTCTGCTCAATTCCACATGCTTGCCACAATGCATCAAAAGATGGTCGTAGCACTTTTCCAAAATTAATTTCATAGTCCTCAACAATGACTTCAGGTAGCGCAAGTACGTCACGGTCAATCCCCTGATTCCCCGGAAAAGGGTTCAAGGGGGCACTAGACATTTTGAATCCTCGTACCCTTAGTAGGCTGATCGCAATGAAGAGCGGTAGCGGGGTCGAGAGTTGCTTGCAGGCATCGAGAAACCGTTGCAGCAGTCCCAACAACTCCTGTTCTAAAGCAATACTGGGCAGCTGGCCTTTGTATCCCTCTGGCATCCCACAAAGCAGTCCCGCATCTCCTGCTTCGATAACGCCGGATCGAAACACTTGAACGTATGACATTGATGATCCTGGCTCTGTTATCAAATAGCCGTCAAAGTTGTAACGACCACTGCAACTGCGAGCCCGGATTGGCGCAAGCTGCGATTGCAGACGAGCAGCATCTTTTGTGACATCACGAGAGGAACCAGCCAAAGAGGATACGGGAAGCACATGTACAACGATCATTGGCGTTTCGCGCTGACCTAATGGCGATCTGCCCGTGATTATGTATTCCAGCCCTTGGGTTCTAACATTTCGAAGCCTCTCGCCGATAGAACTTGTTTCCATGAAGGCAGCCCGGATTTCCCCAATATCCATCGGAAACTTGCCGGTGCTGTTTCTTGAATAAAATCGGCTCACACCTCCGAACACAACCATGTGCGGACCAGCAAGACTTTTGGGAACTCTCATCACCATCACTGCCCCTTTTGGGAATCCATCAACCTGCTTCCATTGAATGCCCTGAATACGCGGCTCGACCCCATCTCTTACAAGATTTTCTAACCGTGCAATGACATCGGATGCATTCGACAGCTGCATGCCGTCGGCTGAATCAGGTAACCCTGTAGATTTGCCATTTGCATCACGCGCGTCAGTGACGCCGAAGACAAAATCGCCGCCTGAAGCATTCGCAAATGATGCCACATCGTACAAAAACTCGCGCTTGTCATCGTCGCGCCCACCAGGTAACTGCTGCTTGTAGTCGAGCGTACGTCGTTCGCCAACTTGGGCAGCTACCAAGTTCTCAATGTCCTGTTTGGAGATTGCATCTATTGGTTTGGAGATCACAGCAAACCTCAACTGACTTTCTGAAAAGCCGAATTTTACAGCGTCCGCCGGCACAGGAGAGCCCCTCGTCGATAATAGACTTGCGGCCACCGACAACAAATCCGCTTCGATCTTTGCTTAGTGTAGTCACTTTGTAGCCGCAAACGCTAGAATCAGTTACAGAGAACGGAGGAAGAAGATTTGGAAGAAACCGTGCGAATCATCCGGCAGGCGAAGGCGCAACGTGCGCTCTCCCGCATGCGCCAGCAAGCATCGCGGCGAGGCATTGCAAAGGCCTCCGCTCCCATCATCAGGACTGAGATCGCGGCTGTCCGCCGGGAGCGAAAGCAGGCATAAGAGTTGTCGTGCGCGCGCGAGCACAGCCCGCTTTTCAGCGGCGAAACCACACTGAATCCTTGTCGAAAACGAAATCGTATCCAGGCTATGCCGTAACAGGGGCGGAGCAGTTCCTTCGCTGCCGCTCAGGATGACAAAGCTTTTTCGTTCCGTAAGATCGTTTTTTGACATGAACGGTTTGAAAGGAACGTTTGATAGAAACGGCAAGACGAATACATAGATGACCAGAGAGCTTAGCGTAGGTACATGCGAACACTGCCACAGCCAGTTCAACTACTCGCTCATGCATTGCGGATTCGGAGACTGCGTTTACGCCTATTGTGCCTGCTGTGGCAGAACAGCCATACTCTCAATGTGGGACAAGCGAATGCCCAAGTTGCCCGGCTGCCCTGGGCAACAAGAGATGTGTTCAGACATGGAAGCATATCTTCAACCCTGCGAATGTGGTGGCCGTTTCAGGAGAGGAGCAGCACCCCGATGTCCGCAATGCAGCCAGCCTTTGTCTGCGGAATCCGCGACTTCCTACATCGAAAGCAACGCTCCAGGAACACAAAAAGGCTGGCGTTGGCAGAGAAACTGGAGCGGCCTTTACTGCATCGTCATCGACAGTAAGAGTGTTAGCAACAATTTCCAGTAAGACTGCTCGTCGTGGTTGTCGGCGAACATTTTCATTCAGTCAGCGGCAACTCGCATAAAAAAGGGACACGCTTTCCGCGTGTCCCTATCGAATGCAATTTATCTATTCGTAATCCTCACCAACCATCAAGCCCGCGGAATTTGGCGCTGCGATAGTCTGAGCGCCTGCCGAGATTGACGCAATGTCACGGCGGCGAGCTACGCCTTCTGCCCTGCCGCCTTGGTCTTGTTATCTTCGCCCTCATCGCCGCTGTCGCCCTTGAGCCAGACTTTCTTTCCGTAGAAGCCGCCGACGAATCCCAGCAACAATGCGCCTAATTCATTGGCGGAAGGTATCTGGCTGATCTGGATAGGCAGCCCTAGTTTCGGCAATGAGCCGATGGCCCCGAATAACGCCGCGACGGCGAAGAGTACGCCAAAGATGACTCCCAGGCCCAGGCTGGGCATTACATGCTTGAGCCATTCAGCCGTGAATGTGACTTTGCCCGATTGCACCAGGGCGCCCAGAATCCCGCCGATGGCTGCCATGATCACGATCATCCAGGGAAATAGAAATACGGCCACGGCTTGTGCGCGCTTCAAAGCAGCACCTTCCGCGGTTACCGTAGCAGTGCCATGCCGCATGGACGTAAGCACAGCCTCGGCGCAGCATTGACCCGCGGGAATCGTGACTTTCCCCGGATTGATGCTTCCCTTGTCAGAACTCAACAATACCTCGGTATTGCTCGCGGCATTCACCATGCCGTGATCCGAGTCGGCAAGCATGATCACCAGCCGCACCGGGCTCTTGCCATCATCTATGACCGACGCCGGCGAAACTTCAATGCGCAATTCTGACGCTTCCGGCGTCTGGTAAGTCACCGACTGCTGAATTCCGGGCAGCGGTGACAGCACTGCGATTACATCCGCGCCTGACTGCCGCGATGTAAGAGTCGCCGATTCGGTCAGCGACTGGTCTTTCTTCAAGACCAGAGTGGCGGGGCTGATTTGGCCTTTCTGCGTCATCAGATGGAGTTGCAGATCGCGGTCCGCGGCAATCAGTTGGTCCTCTTTGCCTACCAGCGCCACGGCAATCTGCGCTTTCCATAAATCTGAATCCGGCTCCGGGCTTACCGGATCGGGCTGAATCAATACTTTCAGCGTAGCCGCTGCCATTGGGACTACCGTGCCGCCAGTCGCAGAAGCTTCCGTCGCAGGCACACCGCCTCCAGCCGCTTTCATGGATTCGCTCATGGCCGCGGGATTGTTCTTTAATTTCTCGGTATTTGCGGCAGCCATCGAACCTCCCGACATGGGTCGTATGTTTCCGCGGAAAATCCCAGGCGTTACAGCGGCTCCAGCGGACTGAAGATGCACCCGGTTGCTGGGATCAGCAACCAGCACAAAACCTGCAGCAGTCCCCAGGTCGGCCCCCGTGGCCTCGATCTTTTGCGTGCCGCCAGCGGTGGGCGTGATGTGGAAGCTGGTGGAGCTCTTGCCCGCCGGAATGGTGCCGTCCATTACCTTCTGCTCAAAATGGAGCTGGATCTTTTCATCCTTCAGCGCCGCGACGGTATCTCCGTGCCCATCTTTTAAATTTACGATAACTTCAGTGGATTTATTCAATTGGGCTTTTTCAAAGCCATCTTGCAGATCCAGACGCACCGGAATGTGTTGCAGGTCAACTTTGCTGTGGAATTGCGCGTTCTGTGCCAGGCCATAGCTGGACGCCAATAGCACGAGAAACCATAAGGATGTCTTGGACACTTGTGTACCCCATTTGGAAAGAAGCTGGATTGTGTACTTCTACTTTGCCGTTGCGGCTGAAGAATTGCAATCGAATTCGAAAAAAAACTCAAAGAGCTTTCAATCCTCATGTGCATCTGAGGCTTACAAATGAGTGTCGCCCCGCTGGGGCTCTGCATCATTTTTAACGATAATCCCCAACGCTCCCGCGTTGGGCTACGTTGTGACGCGCCTCTGGCGCTAGAGATGCTTTGGAAGAATCGTGCCGCCCCGCTGGGGCTCTGCATCATTTTTTAACGATAATCCCCCAACGCTCCCGCGTTGGGCTACGTTGTGACGCGCCTCTGGCGCTAGAGATGCTTTGGAAGAATCGTGCCGCTCCGTTGGGGCTCTGCATCATTTTTAACGATAAGCCCCAACGCTCCCGCGCTGGGCTACGTTGTGACGCGCCTCTGGCGCTAGAGATGCATTGGAAGAATCGTGTCGCCCCGCTGGGGCTCTGCATCATTTTTAACGATAAGCCCCAACGCTCCCGCGTTGGGCTACGTTATGACGCGCCTCTGGCGCTCAGCCTCTCTTACGCTTAATCCCATGGTGCTATGGCTACTTAATCCGGCATAGTTTCGTACGCGCTCGAAAAGCCCGCCAGAGTCTTGACGAAAATACGGGCCTTCTCAGGCCCGTATCAGGAGTGAATAAGTTTTTAGAATAAAGCGATCAATTCGTACCTGTTGGAGTCAACAAATAGACATGTGTAGGTCCGGCATGGGCGTGGTTGTCCAGATGTATTTCCTGGTTTTTATTGATTGACGGATGCACCAACCCAAACGCCACGATCTGGCCTTTGTCATTGATCGCAAAGGCGCCCACCAGAACTACACTCGTGGGCAGCCCTTTCACCAGATCATTGAGATCAACCATCTGATTACCGGCGGTCCACAAGAAAGGCCTCATACCTAATGCGCTCTGGAACTGGCCAACCACCTGGCCGAGGTTGTTAATTCCGAAAGCTTCGCTATAACTAGTGCTGGTTGGGCCTGTGAGCGGCTGCATGCCGTTGTTGCTGCTCCACACAAAGGCATGGACGCCTGCATTGCTTTCTGAGGCTCCAACCACCAGGCCGCTGTCGTTAATATGGTCAGCACGGCTGCTTGAATCCCCAGGCAAAGTGCCCAGATTTTTCATCACGCCGTTGCTCCACAAGAACGCACGCTGGCCCTCAGCGCTCTCAGATACTCCCACGACCTGTCCCGCAGCATTGATGCCATGAGCTTCACTGCTGGCGCCGCCCAAAGTGCCCAGGTCCTGAATCGTGCCTCCGCTCCACAGCGCCGCATGGACGCCGGAAACACCTGCAATCTGCCCCGCTGCATTAATGTCATAGGCCATGCTTGATGTCTGCCCGGGCAGCGCTCCCAAGTCGCTGATGCCGTTGCTGCTGGTCCACTGAAAGGCGCGCATGCCCTTCGCTGTATTGGAAGCTCCTACCACCACCCCGGCATCGTTGATGGAAGAAGCAACGCTATAGTCGCCGCCAAAGGGCGTACCAAGATCGCGCATCCCACCTTTCGCCTCCCAGAAAAAAGCGTGGGTATCGGTTCCATGTGCATATCCTGAAGCGCCGACTGCCTGCCCAAGCGAATTCAGGTCGTGCACGCGGGCGCTGCCGTGGCGCAGACTGCCCAGATCAACGGCCGTGTAACTCTGGGCCAGCGCACTGATTGGGAGCAACGCCGCTATTACCGTAGCGATGAAAATAATCTTGCGTGTTGTTCTTCGTGTCATGACTTCGCGCTACTCCTCAGAAGTTAAAAGTTACGGCCACGGTCTGCCCGCTTACGACAGTCGCGCTCTTGCTTTGTGTGGTGTGCCCGGTCTTGGCCACAGTTATGGTGTAAGAACCAACAGGAGTCCAGTTGGTAGCGAACACACCCGAGGTATTGGTTGTTCCCGTGATCGTCGTGGGAACCACGCCGCCTTTGATCGTTACCGTGCTGCCGGCCACTACCGCGCCTGCCGGGGTCAAGGTCTTGACCGAAATTTTGCCGGCTGTCGCAATCGGCACGTTCACTGTGACAGTGCCGCCGCCCACCACGGTTACAGGAGCGTTGCGGGCCAGGAATCCGTTAGCGACAGCGGTAATGGTCTGCTGGCCTGCGGTCACTGAAGGCAGCGTATATACACCGGTTGAGTTAGTGGTGACAGTCGTGGCCTGCCAGGTTACCGATGCGCCGGAAATGGCCGCACCACTGGACGCATTGGTTATCTTGCCGGTGACAACACCGCTGGCCTGCTGCACTACGGCTGTTAAAGCAAAGTTAGCGGTGACGGTCGTATTGGCAGTAACGCTTACGGTTTGCGTAGCGCTCTGGAATCCGCTATGCGATGCCGTCACGGTTGCAGGTCCGGCGCTCACGTTAGGCAGCGTATAGCTTCCATCTGCGGACGTAGTGGCACTGACGCTTCCACTGCTGACCGTCGCGCCAGCCAGCGCCAATCCTGAACTATCGGCGACCGTTCCGGTGATCGTGCCGGTTGCAGTTCCCTGCGTAAAATTGATGGTGCTGGTCTGTCCGGCGGTAACCGTGGCGCTCTGGCTGCCTGCGTTCCCTGCCGTAACCGTATAGCTGCCAACCGGAATCCAGTTGGTAGTGAATACGCCCGTAGTGTTGGTAACTCCTGTCACCGTAGTCGGGATGATGCCACCCGTAATGGACACGGTCACTGCATTTGCAGCCGCTCCGGTGGAAGTTACAACCTTGGCCGTGATCTTGCCGGCTGTCGCAAGGGCCAGGTTGAGGGTGGAAGTTCCGCCCGAAACATTGACGGTGTTGCTGAATGCAAGAAAACCGGTGGCGCTTGCGGTAATAGTTTGTGTACCGCCACTGACATTATTGATCGTGTAAATTCCGGAAGCATTGGTGACCACGGTAGTGGTGTTCCACTTCACGCTGGCCCCGGCGATCACCGCCCCGTTGGAAATGTTGGTGACCTGTCCAGTGACTGTTCCGGGGGCCGTGCTGGCCAGCGGCAGACTGAAGTTCGCCTGCGTCGTTGTGCCGGCAACCACGTTTACATTCTGGGTCACACTCTGGAACCCGGAGGCTGTAGCCGACAGTTGAATCGTTCCTGCGGGCACATTGTTAAACGTATAAGAGCCAGTGGGGTCGGTGGTTGTGTTGCCACCGCCGAACCCGACTGATGCTCCGGCAATCGCCACACCCGTCGTATCCGTCACTTTGCCGGTAACGTTCCCAAGATTAGAAAGCAACGTGATGAGCGGGGCCGTCGTAGTGACGCCTGCCTGCCACGTTCACTGTCTCTGAGACCGTCTGGAAGGTGGCTGCGGAGGCGGTAATAGATATCGCTCCTGAAGGAATGTTATTGAAGGTATAAACGCCGTTCGCATCGGTCGTCACGCTGAGGCCGCCGGCAGTAACTGACGCTCCGGGAATCCCCGCCCCATTACTTTGGACCACCGAGCCTGTGACGGTTCCAGGGCTTATTGGAGCAAGTTGAAAGGTACTGCACGTTGTTGTCGATGCCAGCAGCAATGGTCACTGACTGCGAGGCATTGCTATAACCAGCGAGACTGGCGGTAATCGTGGTTTGCCCGGCTGTAACGTTGGTGAGCGTATAAGAGCCGTCCACGCCGGTAGTGGCCGTGGCTGTGCCCGCCGTTACTGTTGCTCCTTCCAGCGGCACAGCGGACGTATTGGTGACGATTCCGGTCACAGTGCCGGTGGTGCCGCCATTGGGAGTAATCTGCACCATCCTGGCTACGGAGGGAACACCCGCCCCATTCAGAATGAACAGCATGTAGTAGCCCGGAGGCGCCAGGTTGGCATTGGCGGGCGTAGTTATATTCAGGCCTCCGTCGCCTGGGTAAAGTTGAGCGGCATGAAACGCTGGGCCTGGTCGTTGGTATGAGTCGTCGAACCCACATGGATAAACGTGACCTTCGAGATGGCGGTAGCATCAGGCGTCTGAACGAAAACCGTCTGCCCGTAGCCGACACCAGTGGGCGCCGATGAAATCGTTGGACGCGCTCCCGCAAACATATAAGGCGGCGAATAAAGCTGTGCGTTGGGGCCGCCCACATTGCCTCCGGCGGAAAGTACCCGGCCATCAGGCAGCAGCAGCGCGGTGGAGTGGTATCCGCGATAGGCGGCGATGCTGGCCATCACCGTGAATTGTCCGGTGGCAGGGTCCCACATCTCTGTAGGCAGCACCGGGGTCGCGGAGTTATCGAAACCGGAACCGCTGCTTCCACCCACAACCAAGACCTTGCCGTCCGGCAAGATCACGGCGTTGTGTTGCCGCCGGGCAAAATGCATACTGCCGGTCGACTTCCATGCCGGGGTGGCCGCCGTAAGATCAATGACCTCAGCCGTGGCCGTTGGCGGATCGGAGCCGCCCACGGAAAGCACCTTGCCCGTGTCATACATCATGACCGGCCCGTAGTCACGGCTGCCGGCAAAGTTCATGGTGCCCACCACGCTCCAGGCGCCGGTTCCCGTCGTGTCAAGGTAGCGGGAGGTGCGGCTTGGGCCCGCATTGAATACTTTGCCATTGGGCGCAACCAGCATGTTGGGATATAACGGCATCATGAGCTGCGCCGATGTCAGGTCACGCCACGTGCCGGTGGATAACTGGAACACCTGCGGCAATGGGTCCACCGCCAGCCTGGGAATTCTCGTCGCCCGACACCACCAGTACGTCGCCATTCGGCAGTTCGGTCACCGTGGGATACCAGCGGCCTGCATTCATGTCAGGCGTGGGCGTGAAGGTATTTTTGAACGGATCGTAAATCTGGACGTGCGGGAACCTGTGTTATCCGCTATGTAGCCCGCCGACGAAAAAAACTCTTCCATCCGCCAATTCGGTATGCCCGCCGCAGAACAGTTCATACGGGGCCGGGGCCGTAGCAGAAAACACATTGGAAACGGGGTCCCAGATATTCGGCTGGAGCGATTCCGCATAATAAGAGACAAAGAACACTCGACCATCTGGCAGAACGGTAGCGTGGACAGCTCTGGTAGGCCAGTTCTCCAGAGAGGTCCATTGGCCCTGTGCAGTCGCTTGACCGTAGCAACTCGCAACTAACAACCCAAGCAAAACAAGTACGACAGAGGCACCATGACGAAGGGCGAAGCAGAAACTGTGGCGCACGTTATCTGCGATTCGGAATCTCTGAACAGGGTTGCACTCCAGGAACTCACCTTTGGCATTTGGCGTAATAAGGCGCTTATTCATTAGAAATCACACATTCGGGTGGAGAATCTTGAGAAGACCTTCGATCGCCCTGGCAACTGCTGCTATCTGGTAGGGGGGAGAACTACCAATTCGGATGAGAATCACAGGGTCCGCTTCTACTCAGCGAATAATATCATTTTTTATTACTTGTCAACTATAGATTTATACCTAGGAAAAATATTCTCGGCAAATCTAGATCTATCAGATAGCTAAATTTGGATCTTCCTAAAGGACAATTCGATTGAAATTGATCTACACACTAGATGGTTTGATTTTACTATCTATAGGTTGCATATCTAGCCATTGCTTAATTTATTCAGGGAGCAACGGCACACACCATAATAATTTTTTTGGAAAGCAACAGCAGAGAAATTCTGCCGTGCACAGAAAAAACCGCTGTTTCAGCGGGGAAAAATCGTTCTTTGTTCGCATTACAACTCGCGGTTGCAGGTCGACTCCATTGAAGACATTGCCCGAGTCTATTTTTGCCGCAATCTATCTGCATTTAGCTCATGATAAGAAACATCCCTGCGACAAACTAGAACGAACTAACTTAAATCGTCTGCCCAATTCTTAACCATGCCGGAGCGACAACCGATTCCGTGTCGCATATATCAACTACAGTAGACAGATCTCTTCCATTTGGGGGTTTGTAAATTCATTAAAATCTCATGAAAATTGTAAAGAATGTAAACAGTGCTATCCGACCATCGCGAATGGAAGAATTATCGTAGTATCCAGATTAAGAGTAATTCGACCAGCGAACCATGAATTCCCCCAGGATACGCGGTGTCCAATGCTTTCATACGTTCCATGTTGACCCGGCCTACCGGCAGCAGTCGATTAGCAGTCGATTGATAAAAGACGGCGTCCCGGCTTCACTCCTGACCGGTTCGGACCCGGTTGGACGGGCTTTAGAGCGTGTGTGAGAACTCGATTTTCGTGGTCACAGCAACATGAAGTTAAGAGTGTGCAGGGGCTGAACCCCAGTTATTTATGGCTTTTTCGGCACGACTGAACGTCATGCCCTGTTACATGTCTCCTCGGCACAATGCAAATTTCAAGTTCTTACATATGCTCTTTAGCCTCTGCCCACCTTTGATTCCAAGGATTCTGTGGCCACGAAAATCGCTGAATTACGCCGTTCTGGGCCGGTTTCGCTTAATTTTTTCAACGAACGCCCTTGTGCGCTTCCCACAAACTGTTAAGAACTGTTAGGGGATGCCAATGCTATTAGCTCGCGCTGTATCATTAGAAAGTACCTCAGGAAGTACCTTCAGAATTGAATCGTAACCGCTCAGTTCCAAATCAAAGAGAACTGTAAGCACAGGGGACCTCGGTAGATGTGGATCGTTCGTTTGGCCTTGCAGCGGCCATTAACTTTCATCGTGATGGCCTTGCTGATTCTGATCATCAGTCCGCTGGTCATCCTGCGCACCCCGGTAGACATTTTTCCTGACATCAATATCCCTGTCATCAGTGTGATCTGGCAGTTCACCGGCCTTTCTCCAGAGGAAATGGCGGACCGCATCGTGAGCAACACCGAGCGCGGTCTTACCACCACGGTCAACGACATTGAGCACATCGAATCGCAGGCCATGGACGGCCGCGCGATCGAGAAAATCTTCTTCCAGCCGACCGCCAACCTTCAGACTGCCATCGCCCAGGTCACGGCCATCTCGCAGACTGCGATTCGGAGTTTGCCCGCAGGTACCTCGCCGCCGCTCATCATTGTTTATTCGGCATCCAGCGTGCCCATCATGCAGGTGGGCATCAGCAGCCATAGTCTTCCGGAACAGGCGCTCAACGACATCTCGGTGAACTTTGTGCGTCCGCAGATGACCACCGTAGCCGGGGCCGCCATCCCCTATCCGTATGGCGGCAAGCAGCGGGTTGTGGCAGTTGACCTTAATTCAACCGCCCTTCAGGCCAAAGGCCTGAGCCCCGTAGACGTGGTCAACGCCATCAGCGCACAGAACCTGATTCTGCCCTCGGGCACGGCCAAGATCGGCGCTCTCCAGTACAACGTGGCCATGAATGCCAGTCCCGATACCATTGCCGGTATCAACGATCTGCCGATACGCACCCAGAACGGCACAACCACTTATGTCCATGACGTTGCCCACGTGCGCGACGGCTTCTCACCCCAGACCAACATAGTCCGTCAGAACGGTGTTCGCGGCACGCTGCTCACGATCATGAAAAACGGCGGCGCCTCCACGCTGGACATCGTAAGCCAGATCAAAGAGACATTGACGCGCGTAGCCACTACCCTGCCGCAGGATCTCACCATGAAGCCGCTGTTCGATCAGTCGCTGTTTGTGCGCGCCTCGATCGAAGGTGTAGTCAAAGAAGCGCTCATTGCAGCCTGCCTTACCGCGGCCATGATTCTGCTGTTCCTGGGAAACTGGCGCAGCACGCTTATCATTGCCATCTCCATTCCGCTTTCCATTCTGTCTTCGGTCATCGCCCTCAGCTTTCTGGGGCAGACCTTCAACATTATGACCCTGGGAGGTTTGGCCCTCGCGGTCGGCATCCTTGTGGATGACGCGACCGTCACCATTGAGAATATTGATCGCTATCTGGAAATGGGCAAAGAGCTGGAAGTGGCCATACTGGAAGGCGCTGCGCAAATTGCTGTGCCCGCCTTCGTCTCGACCCTGGCCATCTGCATCGTCTTTGTGCCCATGTTCTTTCTTACGGGCGTAGCCAAATACCTGTTTGTGCCGCTGGCGGAGGCTGTGGTGTTTGCCATGATCGCCTCCTATATCCTTTCCCGGACCCTGGTACCCACGCTCATGATGTACCTGATGCGCGGCCATTCGCACCATGAGGAACATTCCAGCGGCCGGACGGGATTCTTTAGCCGCTTTCAGCAGGGCTTTGAACGTGGCTTTGCCAGGTTGCGCGACAGCTACCATGAGGCGCTGGCAGCCTGCCTCGAATATCGCCGCGTTTTCATCATCAGTTTTCTTGCTTTCTGCCTGTTATCGTTTGGCCTGGTGTTCTTTCTGGGGCAGGATTTCTTTCCCCAGGTGGATGCCGGAATTTTCCGCCTGCACGTAAGAGGACGCGCCGGCCTTCGCATTGAGGAAACCGCCCGCCTCTGCGATCAGGTCGAGCAGGTGTTGCGCAACGAAATTCCGCAACGCGAACTGAATACCATTCTCGATAACATCGGCCTGCCCTACAGCTCCATCAACAATTCTTACAGCACCAGCGGGACCATTGGCCCTTCTGACGCCGAGATTCTGGTTTCTCTGAATCAGGATAAGCACCGGCCTACTGAGGAATATGTAAAGCATTTGCGCGAAGAACTGCCGCAGCTCTTTCCCGGCACTGAGTTCTTCTTTCAGCCTGCGGACATTGTCAGCCAGATTCTGAACTTCGGCCTGCCTTCACCGATTGATATCCAGGTGATTGGCAAAAACCAGGCGGAAAATTACCTTCTCGCGCAACGCATCGCCAACCGTATGCGTCACGTGCCGGGCGCTGCCGATGTGCATGTGCAGCAACTCATGAGCCAGCCCGAGATCAGGCTGAATGTAGACCGCAGCCGCGCCCAGCAGATCGGCCTGGAGCAGAGAGACGTGGCCCAGAACCTTCTGGTATCGCTGAGCGGCAGCTTCCAGACTGCTCCTACTTTCTGGCTCAATCCGGAAAACGGAGTCACGTATAACGTTGCCGTGCAAACCCCCGAGTACCGCGTGGATTCATTGCAGGCGCTCATGAACATCCCCGTAAATGCCGCAAAATCCCCCACGCCCCAGGTGCTCGCAAATCTCGCAACTATTAAGCCGGCGGTAACTCCGGCCGTGGTGTCGCATTACAACATCACACCTGTTATGGACGTCTACGCCAGCGTGCAGGGACGCGATCTGGGCGGTGTGGCCAGTGACACCCGCGAAGTGCTGAAATATTTCCAGAGCAAGCTGCCGCGCGGCACTCAGATCGTGATGCGCGGCCAGGTGGAGACCATGCGCTCCTCTTTCCTTGGCTTAGGCGTAGGATTGGTAATGGCCATCATTCTGGTCTACCTGCTGATTGTGGTGAACTTTCAGTCGTGGCTCGATCCGTTCATCATTATTACCGGACTGCTGGGCGCGCTGGCCGGCATCATCTGGATCCTGCTGCTTACCCATACCACGCTGAATGTGCCGTCGCTTACCGGAGCTGTCATGTGCATGGGCGTGGCCACCGCCAATAGCATTCTGGTGATCTCTTTCGCCCGCGAGCGCATGAACGAAGGGTTGAGCGCCTGGGATGCAGCCCTGGAATCGGGCTATACTCGCGTGCGTCCGGTGCTCATGACGGCCCTGGCCATGATCATCGGCATGATTCCCATGGCATTGGGCCTCGGCGAAGGTGGCGAGCAGAATGCTCCGCTGGGCCGCGCAGTCATCGGTGGACTGATCTTTGCCACAGTCGCCACCCTGTTTTTCGTGCCGGTGGTATTTGCCGTATTCCACGGCGGACGCAAGCACTCCGGTGCCGGCCGGTAATGCTCCAAGGCCGGCAATTTAACTCAGAAGGATTTTTTGAAGATGACCCAGCTCGTTGAACAACTGCCTCCCACAACCACGGCGAGGACCAGTCCGCCACCAAAGAAGTCAGCCCGTTTCATGGTTGTGCTGGTCGTGCTGGCGGTGCTCCTGATCGCGGGCGTTTTCTCAGTGGTGCGGCGGCTCACCGAACGCAAGGCATTGGCTTCTGAAACCGAAAAGCTGGCCGTGCCCACCGTTTCAGTGCTGAAACCGGCGGCTGAACCCGCTGACGATCAATTGGTACTGCCCGCCCAGCTTCAGGCTTATGTGGAATCTTCCATCTTCTCCCGCACCAATGGCTACCTGCTGCGCTGGTACAAGGACATTGGCAGCCATGTCAAGAAAGGCGAATTGCTGGCCGACATTGATACGCCGGAAGTTGACCAGGAGCTTTCGCAGGCCCGCGCCGGCCGCCAGCAGATACAGGCACAGCTTGAGCTGGCCAAATCATCGGCGGAACGCTGGACCAACTTACGCAAAAGCGATTCAGTTTCCCAGCAGGAAGCCGATCAGCAAACCAGCGGCTACCGCCAGGCTGAAGCCAATCTGGCCGCCGCCAACGCCAATGTGCGCAGGCTGGAACAGCTTGAATCGTTCAAACATATTTATGCCCCGTTCTCAGGAGTGCTGACCCGGCGCAACGTTGACACGGGCGCCCTGATCAATGCAGGCAGCACCGGACAGACCAAAGAACTTTTCGATCTGGCGCAGGTTGATCCCCTGCGCGTGTATGTGAGCGTTCCTGAAAGCTCCGCGCCCTCCATTCGCAAAGGCATGCCTGCTTACATTGATCTGAGCGAATATCCCGGCGAGAAAATTACCGGCAAAGTAGTGCGCACCTCTGACGCGATTGATCCCGCCACCCGCACGTTGTTGACGGAAGTAGATGTCTCAAACAAAGACGGACGGCTGATGCCCGGAGCCTACGCGCAAGTCCACTTTGCCGTCCCGGTGCAGACCGTGCGAATTTCCGTGCCCGTTAATGCCCTGCTGTTTCGCGCCGAAGGGCCGCGCGTCGCCGTCGTGGACGCCGACCAGAAAGTGCACTTGAAGCCAGTTAACATCGGACGCGACTTCGGCACCAAGGTAGAAATCCTGGGCGGCCTTAATGCCAACGACCAGATTATTGTGAATCCGGCCGATTCTCTGGAAGAAGGACAGCAAGTGCATATCAAGGCGGAGGAGAAGGCGAAGGGATAGTAGTTGGTAGTTAGTACTTGGCTACTGGCTCTGTATGTTGGCCTTATTCATGACCGTCAGGAATTCTGAGACGTAGGAACAACCAGGATGACAAGCCCGCAAAGCGGCGCGAAATATGTTAGCCCAGCGCGTGAGCGCTGTGAAAAGCACCCCTCCCAACAGACAGAGCCACGGAGGGGCGGCACATGAAGGTTTGTTTTTCGAAAACATTTTCGTTTGACGCTTGGTTTTGCCGTTGGCTTTTGGTTTTCGATTTAACTAAGTACTAATTACCAAGTACCAACTACTACTCAATGCTCTCTTCTTTCAAATTCATCATCGTCATCACCGTCGCCCTTCTGCTCTCCGGCTGCGCTGTCGGCCCGAACTATCATCGTCCGCCTGCGCCTACTGCCCCCTCATGGAAGGAGCAACCACCATGGCGTGCTGCCGATCCTAAAGACGCCATTCCCAAAGGCGCATGGTGGACCCTGTTTGGCGACGCCGAACTCAGCCAGTATGAAACTCAGGCATCGGCTGCCAACCAGACCATTGAGGTAGCGCGTTATCAACTGGAACAGGCGCGGGCCTCGGCGCGCATCACCCAATCCGGACTCTTTCCTCAACTCACCAGCGGTATTTCAGCCCAGCGTGCGCGAATTGCCGGCAACCGCCCTTCCAATGGGTCCATTACACCTCTGTTCCCTGTTACGCAGAACAATTTCACCATCCCCTTTAACGTAAGCTGGGAAGCGGATTTGTTTGGCGGCATTCGCCGCAGCGTGGAATCGGCCAATGCGCGCTATCAGGGTGCGGCAGCCAATCTCGAGAATGTGAAACTGGTCGTCGCCTCGGAACTGGCTGTGGATTATTTCACCCTGCGCGAACTGGACGCAGAGATTGGCGTGCTCGATTCCGCCACCGAGTATCAGCAGAAGGGTCTCCGTCTGGTACAGAACCGTCACGAAGGCGGCATAGCCTCTGGACTCGACGTTGCGCAGCAGGAGACCCTGCTCTCTTCCACACGTACCCAGGCCACTTTGCTGCGGCAGCAGCGCGCCCAGTTCGAACATGCCATTGCCTCTCTGCTGGGAACACCGGCATCTACCTTCAGTGTTCCGGTGAAACCCCTGAACGTGCAGGCGCCCGCAATTCCCTTAGGCATGCCTTCTGATGTGCTGGAACGCCGCCCGGATATCGCTACTGCCGAACGGCAGATGGCCGACCAGAATGCGCAGATCGGAGTCGCCAAAGCTGCTTTCTATCCCAGTCTCGGGATCAGCGGAGGCCCGGGATTCCAAAGCAGCAGCTTTACCCAGATCCTGAATTTCCCGAGCGTCTTCTGGGCCCTGGGTGCGGATGTCGCCCAGACCGTGGTCGCCGGGGGACGGCTTCACGCGCAACTCGACCTCGCGACTTCCGCCTATGGCGGTTCAGTAGCCAACTATCGCCAGACGGTGCTGACTGCATTTCAGGAAGTAGAGGACGGCATCTCCGGTCTGGCCGTGCTGTCGCAGGCGGCACAGACCCAGCAGCAGGCCGTAGATGCGGCGCAGCGCGCGCTCCAAATCGCCAACGATCGTTACGTAGGCGGCCTGGTGACCTATCTGGACGTAATCTCAGCCCAGCAGATCCTGCTCGACAACCAGCGCCTGTCAGAACAGATTCTAGGCCAGCAACTGGTCACATCAGTAAACCTGGTAAAAGCCCTCGGCGGCGGATGGGACGCCTCCAGCCTGCAAGCCATCCACGTAAACGCAACCGCAAGGCAGGCATTCACGCAATAATTGCTAAGCAAAGTCAACCACGGAGACACTGGGACACGGAGAAAAGCAGTACATAGGGGTTGAGTGGTGCATGTAAATCGGCTTGTGCGCAGCCGCGGTTCACCGATTTTCAATTATGGCACTTTTGGCATTCATGACAATTTTGGCAATTCCTGAACCTCTGCGGCCCCTGCGAACTCTGCGGTAAAAACCTTTTCTGTCCGCATTCGCGGAAATTCGCGAAATTCGCGGCAGCTTTTGCTTTCAATTTTGGCATTTTTGGCAATCATGGCAATCTTGGCAATTCCACTCAGTGTCTCCGTGGTGTGACTTTACTCCGAAGCCACCGTAACATCCTTCCGCTCGAACAGAACCGAAGCCGCAATCCAGAACACCAAAGTCTCCACTGCGGCCGCCGCCGCAACTTGCCACAAGCCACTGCCGGGAGTCTGAAACCGGTAATCCTTCACCACATGGATAATGTCGTAAACGGGAAATAGAACGCTGGGCAGATAAATGCCTTTTGGTTCCAGCACGAACGGCAGCAGAAGAATCACGCTGGCTGCCGCTGTGGCCAGCAGCGGATGCAGCATTACCGAACAGAACAGCGCCACCGAGATTGCCGCAGCCGACGCCAGAAATAAAGCCAGCACGATCTGAGGCAGTCCGTTCACGGGAACGGAAATCTGGCTCGCCAGAGCATAGACAATCACCGCCACAGCCGCGCATAACAGGGCTGTAATCATGACGCAGCCGCACAGCAGCCCGCCAAGATATTGCCAGCGATGAATGCCTTTGGAGAGCACTGCCAGAATGCGTCGCGACTTGCTGTCTGTCTGGATGGCAGGGGCCGCCAGCAGAACGCCGAAGCCCAGCACATACGATGCCTGTAACTGAAAGTAAAACATCAGTTCAGGGCGCTGCTCATGCAAAGCGATCACCCCCGCCATGCCCGCTACATAAGTAAGCATGATGGTAATGAACAGCCACTGGCGGCGTACAAAGTTGGCTCCCATGAGCAGGACAGCTCTCATCGCAACTCCCGCTTTTCTTTTTCGTTCGGGCCTGCCAGTTCCACGAATAATTCCTCCAGCGAGCGCCGCACCGGATTCACCGCCAGGACTTCCCCGCCCACCGTCCAGACCTTTTCAATTGTTTCGCGCTGCTGCAAAGCAGGCACCGTGATTTTGATGGAGCCATTTTGGCTTAGGGCGCCGAATGCGGCCGCATCAATGCCGCGCGCGCTGATCACATACCTGTCCTGCGCTTCCAGCAACTCTGCGACGGTGCCTACCCGCGCGACTCTTCCCTGAATGACCACTGCGATACGATCACAGATCTGCTCCACCTCTGAGAGCAGATGCGAACTCAGGAAGATAGTCTTGCCCTGCTCTCGCGCTTTGAGCAGAATTTCACGGACGGCGATGCGGCCCAATGGATCGAGCGCCGAAGTAGGCTCATCGAGAATCAAAAGCTCCGGATCGTTCACCAGCGCCTGCGCCAGCCCCACGCGCTGCAACATGCCGCGCGAAAACCTGCCCGCATTCCTGTTGGCCACATCGGCAAGATCAAGGTCTTTGAGTATATGTGCGGTACGCTTCTGTAATTCGGTACCGTGCAGGCCGTTCAGCGCGCCGTAGAAACGCACCAGTGCAGCCGCCGGAAGGTGGTAGAGCGCCACATTTTCGGCCAGAAAACCGACACGGCGGCGGGTGGGTGCGTGTCCGAAGGCATGGCCCAGCATCTCTCCGCGTCCGCTGCTGGCGGACATGAGGCCGAGAGCGATATGAATCGCCGTGGTCTTCCCTGCTCCATTCGGCCCCAGAAAGCCAAAAATTTCACCCGTCTCCACCCGCAAAGAAAACCCATTCAAGGCATTGACCGATTCTCGCCGAAAAAACTTGCGGTACTGCTTCGAGATGTCGTCAAACTGAAGCGCCGGAGAATGGGACACGGCTCAAGGATAAACCAAGCGCGTTGGGCAATTTGGTAATTGAGTAACTTGGTAATTGGGTAATCTGGAATTTAGTAATTGAGTAACTTGGTAATTGGGTAATTTCTTTTCGACGATCAGTCTTCAATGAAAATGAGTTTGCTCAGAAAAGAACAACCACAAGACCACGAAGGAACACAGAGAAAATACGCGCTGCTCTCGCAGCGTTTTTTCGCTTCCATAAATATTTCTGCCGATGCGCTACACTTACTCCACTCATGGATCCTTCATCGGAAACGCCTTCCGCACCAGATCTGAAGAAATCGGCCCGCGGCTGCCTGAGGCTGATCATCTTCGGCACTCTGGCCGCCATTGTGTTCGGCTTTGCCGTGACAGCCCTATTTACCCCGTGGGGCTTTTTCATGGGCGGGCGGTTCCACCTTTATCCACAGTGGCAGGGATGGGGACGCCTCCATTCCAGCACTGCCGGTGACTTCGTCCTCTTTGTCAGCATTGTTCCGGGCAGTAGTGCGCGCCATGGCGGTCCGCAAGTCAAAGGCAACGGCGTGCTTTGCACGCCTCGCGGCGAAAAGTACAACCTCAATGTTAGCGGAGAATTTGAAAACCATTTCGGCCTGGACTTTCAAGGCAGAAGCGTTGCGCTGGGCATGAGCAACAGCTCATTTATTGACCGCCAGATGGGCCGCTATCTGGCCCCCAAGATTCAGCTATTCGGCAAGTGGGACAACCCCAACCTTGTGATGGACGACGGCGGCTCGCTCTCTCACGCCTTTGAACCCGACGGCTCGCTCTATACCGGGAATTTCAAAAATCGTCCTAACAGCCGCGAAACCGTTCCGGTGACCCTGCGTGAAGGCCCACGCTCAGACTTTGACGCTGCGTGTGCAGCAGCGAAGGTGAGATAGCGCAGGCCCACCCTTACTATCGGCTCATACCGCTATTCACCAAAACGTTAACGGTCCCCCAGCCCCCCTGTCCAGACCAAGTTTTATGCCGGTTATAAGCGACGCGAACAAATCACCAATGAAAAAACCCGGCCACATGGACCGGGCTTTTCGGGAAAACGAAGAGTTACTTTACTTTTACGAAAATGATGAGCAGGGTGTAGAGCGCCAGGGACTCGATCAGGGCCAAACCGAGAATCAGGAAGATGAAGAGTCCGGGACGGGCGCCGGGGTTGCGGGCCAGCGCTTCGGTGGCCGAGGCGGTTGCTTTGCCCTGTCCGAGGCCGCACAGGCCGGACGCAATGGCCATTCCGATGCCGGCGGCGATGGGAACGGCCCAGTTGGAAGCAGCGGCAGCGCCTTCGCCGCCCTGTGCATATACGGGCATGGCAAGCATGAGGCAGGCCATGACCAGGAAGAAGTACATCAACGTTTTACGCATGGTTTCTCCTATAAAGTTGCTTCCAGTGGGTGGTTGACCTTCCGCTTTGGGAAGCGGCGCCCTCACGCTCGAAGCGAGTGAAACTTGTTCCAGCCGCGCCGCGATCTAGTGCTCGTGCGAGACTGCTCCCTGCAAATAGACCGTAGCCAGCAGGGTGAAAATGTATGCCTGAAGCACTGAGACAGCCACGTGCAGCATAAGAAAAATGACCGGTATGCCCAGCGGTATAAGCGAGAAAAATACCAGCGTCACCATGTCACCGGCAAAAATGTTGGCGTAAAGACGGATGGTGAGCGACATGACGCGGGCCAGATGGCTGATGATCTCGATTGGGAGCATGAGCCAGGCCAGCCACCACGCCGGACCAAGAAAGTGCTTGAAGTATCCGATCGGCCCCTGCTCTTTCACGCCGTAGAAGTTGTAATAAATGAAAGCAACAACGGCCAGCCCCAGCGGAACCTCAGGACTCGCAGTCGGAGAATCGAATCCGGGTATCAGGCCCAGCAGATTGGCAATGAGGATAAAAAGAAAAATGACCGAAAGAAACGGAACAAAGCGTTCGCTGTGATGGCCAATGGTGTCATGGCTCTGGTTGCTGATGAACTCGTGAAACATCTCCGCCAGATGCTGAAACGAGCCGGGCTTTTCCACCGAGAGCCGCGCCCTGACCAGCAGGAAGAAAAGGATCAGCAGCCCGACTACCAGCACTTGCATGGCGACTGGATTGGTAATGGGAGAATTCGGATCAGCAGGATGAAACGCCGGTGGCAGTGCCTGAAGCAAAGAATTCACAGGCCCGCCAACAGCCTTGTTCAGGAGCGCAGTAAACCAGAGTTGCTCTTGCATTCTTTTTAGTTATTCCCTGTGGAGTTAGAGTCCGCGCCGTAGAGCGCCATATGTTGCATATACAGCTTCGATCAAAATAGCGCCTACTGGCAGGAAAAGGCCCGCGAAGAGGCCATAAACGCTGTCGGCAGAACTCCTGAATATACCATAGGCCGCAATCGCGATCAAAGCATAGCGCAGCAGGAAACGCGAGACCACGCCGGAAGAAGATTGCTTCACGCCGGTGTTCAAAACCCGCTCGCCCAGCGCCTCAACCGTGCGCTTTAACCAGTAAAAGTTCACGAACGCTATGGCAGCACCGGCAACGAAAGCCAGGGCTACCGCGCGATGCAGTTTGATCCATAGCAACGGAAATATGAGGACGGTTAGAACCAGCATGAAGCGCACAATGCGTTGGAAGGTGGCAGCATAAAAGGCCTCGTCTTCCGGCCGTAGCTCTGTCGGTCGCACCTCTTCATCCAGCCGCATATCTTCAGAACGAAGATCAGGATGAAGCTCCTCAGAACGAAGCTCCTCAGAATCTGGAGGTGTGGATCAGACTCGGGCCTATTCAATCGCTGGTTCCCGTGGACATGGCGATCCGTATCAGTTGGACAAAACCGGCGGCAATGCCCAGTATCAGACCAAGAGGATACAGCCATCCGGTATGCAGCCAGTGGTCGAGGGCCGCGCCCACCGCCCATCCAATGAAAGTGGCTGCGGGCAGGGTGATGCCCAACTGAATATATTTCTCAGCACTTAACCATTGTTTCTTGCCATTACCGCCTTCATCTGCCATGGCTGCCATTGTGTCCTGATTGGGGTGCGGTTTGCAATCCGGGCCTTGGGCGGCGCACCCTTTTCGGTTGGCTATAATCAAATGTTTAAGGTTATGACGCAGACGGCACTCTATCAGCGGCTCTCTTCCGGCAATGCTCGCACCGGTCTTTATAACGGTGAAGAAGCAGTGCTGGCTTTCGACGATGCCGCCGCTGAACTGGCCGTCCTGCAAAATGACTGCGGAATCTTCGATCTGAGCTGGCGCGCCTTCATCACAGCCACCGGAGAAGACCGGGTACGCTGGCTGAATGGCATGGTCACCAACAATGTCCGCGATCTGCCGCTGAATCATGGCAACTACAATTTTCTGCTCAACCCGCAGGGCCGCATTGTGGCCGACATGTACATCTATAACCGGGGCGAGTATCTTCTGCTGGAAACCGATCGCTCCCAGCTTGAAACTGTGTTGAAGACCCTGAACCATTTCATCATCATGGATGATGTGGAGCTTGCCGATTCCGGCGAATCTTTGGGCTCCCTTGGTATCTGTGGCCCGCTTGCCGAACAGGTGCTGGCCCGCGCCGGTATCTCTGCTGCCGGGCTTGAGCCTCTGCAGGTACGAGATCTTGTAGTCAGCAATTTCGGCGTGAGTGTCGTCCGCGGCCCCCGTCAGAAACCAGGCTGGTATGAAGTGTGGGCCGCTGCCGCTAATCTGCAATCCGTGTGGGAGCTGCTGGCCAACGCCGGCGCGCATCCTGTAGGTATGGAAGCGTTGGAACAATGGCGCATTGTGCAGGGTATTCCCCGCTATGGACAGGACATCCGCGAGCGTGACTTGCCGCAGGAAACCGAACAGCACCAGGCGTTGAACTTTTCCAAGGGATGTTATATCGGCCAGGAGATCGTAGAGCGCATCCGTTCACGCGGGCAGGTGCATCGCAAATGGACTGGCTTTGAATTCCAGGGAGCGCCGCCGCCTGCCGGCAAGCTGGAAGCCAATGGCAAAGTTGTGGCTGAGATTACCAGCACCACACAAGTCGGGTGGCCAGGCTTTTGGATTGGGATATGTAAGGCGCGAGACCGGCCTTCCCGGCTCGCAAATAGATTTTCATGGCAAGACCGCAACCATTGTGGATCCGCCATTCAAAATTCATTCGAACTGAGGACTTTATGGCTGAGAAAAAACAGGATTTCGTTGTGAGCGATCGTCGTAGATTCGGGTCGGAAGGCGAACTGCGCTCCGACGCGCCGGTAAGCGAGGAAGAAGAAGCACAGGAACAGGCGCGGGCTGCTGCTGCGCCTCCGCCTCAGGCCCCGCCAGCGTCAACCCAGCAGGCGCAGCCACCCGAAGCTCAGCCACAATCTCCCGCAAAACCGGTGAAACTGCCGTCTCGCGGCCAGCGTTGGTCCCCTCCGCCTTCGTCTTTCCGAAGAAGAATTGCCCGAGCCGCCGACTGCTGAAGAAGAACAGCAACAGCACACCGAGTACAGCGCTTCCGGCAAAAAGCTCGATGAGATGCTGAAGCAGACCGGCTCCATGGCCCAGGGTCCGCTCGAAATCAACTTCGAAAGAGTGGTTGAATCCTTTTACATGAGCGCGCTCATTCAGATGGGCGCCATTCGACAGGAAGGCGAGACGCCGCGCATAGATATTATCGGCGCCCGCCAGACCATTGATTCGCTGAATGTGCTCCTGGAAAAAACCAAAGGCAATCTCACCGAGCGCGAAAAAACATTGCTGCAAAATGTTTTGTTTGAATTGCGCATGGCCTTCATCGAAATTACCAATGCCATTGCCAGCGGACCGCCTCCCGGCAGTGCGCCCGGAGTCGTAAGCGGAATGCCAAAATGAAGGCCGTGCTGACGGTGCTGGGCAGCGGCACATCCATGGGTGTGCCGACCATCGGGTGCTCCTGCCGCGTCTGCACCTCAACCGATCCTCATGACCGGCGTACCCGGCCTTCCATCATGCTGGAATACGAAGGGCGTTGCGTGCTCATTGATACCACGCCCGACTTCCGCGAACAGGCTATTCGCGAGCACATTACCCATCTCGATGCGGTGCTCTACACCCATGCCCATGCCGATCACATTCTCGGCCTCGATGATGTGCGTCCGCTGAGCTTCAGGCATCACGAAAAGATTCCGCTTTATGCTTATCCGTCTACGGCTGAGGCTTTGCAGAAGATCTTCCGTTACATCTTCGATTCTGAATACAAGTATGGCGGCCTTGCCCGCGTGCAGATGAATCACTTGAATGGCTCATTGGAACTTTTCGGCGCCCGCTTTGAACCTGTGACCGTGCTTCACGGAGATGCGGAAATTCACGGCTTCCGTTTTGGTTCCGCGGCCTACCTGACTGACTTCAGCGCTATTCCTCCGGCTTCTATGGAGCGGCTTCGCGGCCTTGATATTCTGTTTCTCGATGCACTGCGGCACCGGCCTCATCCCACGCATTCAACGGTCGCAAATTCACTGAAGCTGGTGGAAGAACTCCAGCCCCGGCGCGCCTTCTTTACCCATATTTCTCACGACCTTCCCCATGAAGAAACCAACCGTGATCTGCCCGGACATGTGCGGCTTGCGCATGACGGGCTGAAGCTGGAGTTCGATATCGCATGAAGATATTCCGCTCTCTGGATGAGGTGCCCAGCGGCTTCGGTCCAACCATTGTCAGCGTCGGCAACTTTGACGGCGTGCACTGCGGCCACCAGCAGGTGCTCAGAGAAGTGGTGGAACGCGCGCGCGCTACCGCCAGTCGCGCTGTGGTGGTCACATTCGATCCTCATCCGTTGCGAATTCTGCGGCCTGATATCGCCCCGCGATTGATTACGCCCCAAAATGTGAAAGAGGCGCTGCTGGAGAAAGCAGGAGTGGACGCGCTGCTGGCCATTCCCTTCAGCCGTGATTTTTCCATGACTACGCCGCTGGATTTCGCGCGTATCATCCTGTCCGAAAAACTTCAGGCGCGCGAGGTATATGAAGGAGCCAACTTCCAGTTTGGACGCAACGCTGAAGGCAACATCGAGAAGCTGCAACAATTCGGCAGGCAATTCGGATTTGAAGTGAAGATTTATCCGGTGATGACCATTCGCCGGGAAACGGTTTCCAGCAGCCACATCCGGCGGCTGATCTCAGCGGGCAAGGTAGGGCGCGCGCGCCGTCTGCTGGGCCGCATCTTCAGCATCACCGCCATTCCCGGCCGCGGTCGTGGCTACGGACACAAGTACACCGTACCCACCATCAACCTGAGCCGCTATGATGAACTGGTGCCCGGCGATGGAGTCTACTTCACGCGCACCCGCGTTGGCGACGAAGTATTTGACTCCGTTACCAATGTAGGCAAGCGGCCTACCTTTGGTGACGATCTTTTTGCCATCGAAACGCACTTGCTCGACTTCCATCCCGTTGAAGTCACGGCCCAGTCAGAAGTAGAGATTTCATTTCTGCGCTGGCGTCGCGCCGAAGTCAAATTCGAATCGGTAGAAGCGCTGAAACAGCAGATCGGGAAAGACGTCCACAGAGCTCAAAGATATTTCGAGTTGTTGAAGAAGCAGAAGGCAGCGCTGAGACGTTAGCTCTTGGCTCTTGGCTCTTGGCTCTTGGCTCTTGGCTCTTGGCTCTTGGCTCTTGGCTCTTGGCTCTTGGAAGTTAGATTCATCTCCTCGACGTGGTGCACCAAACTTCACAAATACTTCAACCGTAGCAGTAATTCCGCGCCGTGAAATTATGGCAATCATGGCAATTTTGGCAATTCCAACCCTCTGCTTCCTCCGTTCCTCTGCGTCCCAAAGGTGTTTCAACCGCTGACGTGCTAGAATTCAGCCCACGTGGTCACCGCCGCTCCATTACGGCTTTCTGAAGTGAACTCAGCGCAGAAGCGCACTTTGATTGCCGCTGCGCTCGGCTGGGCGCTCGACGCCTTTGACGTGATGCTCTACAGCATGGTGCTGGCGCGGGTCATGGAATCCCTGAACATCTCAAAATCTACCGCCGGACTGGTGGGCGCTTACACGTTGCTGGCTTCCGGCATTGGCGGCGTGCTCTTCGGATTTATCGCCGATCGCGTTGGACGCACCAAAGCCTTGATGTTGAGCATTCTCACATATTCGGTCTGCTCGCTTGGCTCGGGACTTTCCACTTCGGTGCCTATGCTGGCCGCCTTTCGCTTTGTGCTCGGCCTGGGAATGGGCGGCGAGTGGAATACCGGCGCAACCCTGGTGGCAGAAACATGGCCAACACACTTGCGCGCCAAGGCTCTGGCCATTGTCCAGAGTTCATGGGCCTGGGGATACGCGGCCGCCGCTCTGGTTGCTGGAATTGTGCTGAGCACCACTAATCAGAACTGGCGTGCAGTTTTCTTTGTAGGCATATTGCCGGCGCTCGTCACCCTCTGGATTCGCAGGAGCGTGCCCGAATCGGAGATGTGGAAGCAGCAAAAACATCTATGCAAAGAGATCGTGCCTTTTTCCACGATCTTTTCTCCCGGCCTGCGCAAAAACGCGATCTGGCTGTTGCTGCTGAATTGTTGCGGCCTGTTTGCGTGGTGGGGACTGTTTACCTGGATTCCACCTTACCTCGTGCTTCCTGTCGCCAAAGGCGGGCGCGGTTTTGGCCTGATGGGAACCACGACTTTGCTCATCGTGTTGAATCTGGCCGGCATGTTTCCCGGATACATCAGCTTTGGCTGGGTAGCTGAAAAGTTTGGCCGCCGCCGTTCGTTCATGCTCTATACCTTTTGTGCCGCTGTTCTGGTCCCCATTTATGCGGCTGCGCGGGCGCAATGGCTGATCATGATTCTGGGGGCGATGGTGGCTTTCTTCGGAACCGGCTTCTTTTCCGGATCAGGACTGATTGCCAGCGAGATCTTCCCTACCGCCGTCCGGGCCCGCGCTCTGGGTTTTACCTACAATGGCGCGCGAGCCATCAGTTCCGTTGCGCCGTATACGATCGGCAAGGTTGCGGAAGGCAAAGGCCTGGGCTGGGCTTTTTATCTGTGTTCCGTTGGATTTCTGCTGGCCACGCTAATAGCAACACAACTGCCCGAAACCAGGGGTAAACAGTTGGAATAGTCGGAATCAACAGTTTGGATTTATAGTTTGGTTAGAAAGAGCATGGCTTCAGGCCGTACCGCTCAGACTCAGAAAACCCTTGGCCCCAATTGATTCTCGCTATTATTAGAAAATAACAATCTGTCTCTCGCTCTCAGTGGCCTCTGCGGTGAGGTTTGCTACCGTAAGCAGGATTAAGGCATCAACTTATTGGGAACTATAGGGTAATTGCGCCATAATAGGAACGTACATCTTATGAAAACACTACGCAATTCACTCCTTCTTGGTTTCCTTTTTGTAGCATCATTCGCCATCGCGCAAACCGGAGACGTATTTACAGTCAACGTTCTTCCACCGGCACATGCCAGTGATGTGGGCGTGCTCTATGCGGTCACCGGCGACTTTGGCGTACGCGCCTCGTTGTGGGCCAGCCATGACGCTGACAACCACTTCAATATTCCCATGCAGGTGAATGGACAACCGGCAAGCTCGTTGAAAGCTGCTGTGTTCTCTCCCTCCTGCCAGTTGGCTACATTGGAAGTGAAGGACCTGAATCGCGAGCCTCGAAGCAGCGATTTCAAATGCCAAAGTCTGCCGAAGATTGCACTGCACGGCCACGTTCCGGTCACCGCGATGAAGCAGCAGAAGAACCTGGAAGTTGAAATTCTGTATGTAACCTGGTGGACAAGAAAATTCTTCAACGTCGGCGACGCTGGAGTATTTCAATTGGATGTAGCCAAAACCAAGGTGCAGCCGGATGGATCCTTCACCGTAGACGTGCCGAACTTTGCCGCCGACCCGCTCTGGTCATCAGTGTCGAATGACGCCGGATTGTTCTTCGCCGTGAATGACCGCAGGACCGGAAAACGCCTGACCACCATGGAAGCGCCCGCGGCCATCTCCAAAGACGGACGGCTGAAAGTAGCCCCTACCTATCCAAGCCAGGTGGAATTCACCTTGCCGACAACAACAAACGCGCCTGCGACCGGCCAATAACGATTCCAATCAGCAACAGAGAGAACCCATATAAGAAGCATTGCAAAAGCGCCCCGAGATGGGGCGCTTTCTGTTGTAAGCGATTGTACGTTTATAGAGCTTGTACGAATGAAGAGAGGCGAAAAGTAATGTAGACCAGTCCAAGCTGATCTCATTATTCGAAATGAGCGGTAGAGACGTAGCATGCTACGTCTTCTTCCCGGTCACATACAGCGTGATGAGAACGATGCTCCAATCCGGCAAAATCTTGCCAGCCGTAGAGACGGTGCTCTGCACCGTCTCTGAGACGCGCCCTACGCGGCTCACAGGTTTACTAATCTGAAATGCTCTAAACCTGCACCGGCGCGCCCACTGGAGTCGCATTCTTCTTAGGCCGCCGGTTCGATTGCAGAATCTTCTTGCGCAACCGCAATGTGTGGGGGGTGACCTCTACCATTTCGTCATCGGCCACGAATTCAATGGCCTGTTCCAGAGTTAACGCCTTGAACGGCACCAGGCGAATGGCTTCGTCCGCGGTAGAAGCGCGCATGTTGGTCAGTTTTTTCTCGCGGACTACGTTTACATCCAGATCAACTTCGCGGGCATTTTCGCCGATGATCATGCCTTCGTAAACCTCAATACCAGGTCCGACAAAAAGCACGCCGCGTTCCTGAAGGCTGAAAAGCGAATAGGCAGTGGTAGTTCCGGCGCGGTCGGCCACCAGAGCGCCGGTCATGCGATGCGGTATTTCGCCCAGCCATTCGGTATAGCCATCGAACAATGAATTCATGATTACAGTGCCGCGCGTGTCGGTGAGCAGCTCTGAGCGCAGGCCGATCATACCCCGGCTGGGAATGCTGAACTCGATGCGCACGCGTCCGGAACCATGATTGTGCATCTTGGTCATCTGGCCTTTGCGCGAACCGAGCTTTTCGATCACCACGCCGATGAAACTCTCGGGAATGTCAATGGTCAACTTCTCCACCGGTTCTTTGAGCTTGCCGTCAATCTGCTTGGTCACGATTTCCGGCTTGCCCACCATCAGCTCGTATCCTTCACGCCGCATGGTTTCAATGAGAATGGAAAGCTGGAGTTCGCCGCGCCCCAGCACTTTGAACGAATCTGTGGTTCCACTGTCCTGCACGCGCAAAGAGACGTTGATAAGCAATTCTTTCTGCAAACGATCGCGCAGGTTGCGGGAGGTAACGTACGTCCCTTCGCGTCCCGCAAACGGAGAGGTATTCACCGTGAACTGCATGGCGATGGTAGGCTCGTCAATCACGATATGCGGCAGGGGCGCCGGATTTTCGAGGCTGGTGATGGTCTCGCCAATGGCGATGCCTTCCACGCCCGCGATGGCAACGATATCGCCGAGTTCCGTGCGATCAATGTCGGTACGCTTGAGTCCGCTGAAGGAAAACAGTTTGGTGATCTTGATCTTTTGCAGAGAGCCATCAAGCCGGGAGATGGCAACCTCTTCGCCGGTGCGCAGCGTGCCGTTGAACACGCGTGCAATCGCCATGCGTCCCAGATAGTCGCTGTAATCGAGGTTGGCCACCAGAATCTGCAGCGGATTGTCCGCCTTGCCCGCCGGTTCAGGGATGGTGGCTAAGAATGGCCTCGAACAACGGGAGCAGGGTTTCTCCCGGAGTGTCTGTGCTCGTGGAAGCGGTGCCCGCTTTGGCATTGGTGTAGAGCACCGGAAACCCAAGCTGGTCTTCATGCGCATCGAGATCAATGAACAGATCGTAAAGTTCGTTCAGCACTTCCTGCGCACGCGCGTCCGGGCGGTCAATCTTGTTGATGACCACCACCGGAGGCAGTCCGGCTTCGAGTGCCTTGCTTAACACATAGCGGGTCTGCGGCAGCGGGCCTTCACTGGCGTCCACCAGCAGCATGACTCCGTCTACCATTTTCAATGCCCGTTCAACCTCGCCGCCAAAGTCGCTGTGGCCGGGAGTATCCACAATGTTGATCTTTACGTCGTGAAACCAGATGGCGGTATTCTTGGCCAGAATAGTGATGCCGCGCTCGCGCTCCAGTTCGTTGGAGTCCATGACGCGCTCCATCACGGCTTCATTGGCGCGGAATGTGCCGCTCTGCCGCAGCATGGCATCTACAAGCGTGGTTTTACCGTGGTCTACGTGGGCAATAATGGCAATGTTGCGAATCGCTGAATTCAAATCGGTCTCTTTGTTGGGATGTACTGCTTCTATTCTAACGCACGTGGCACGTAAAGCTTACCCGCCGCTGCTCATAAAGACGTGCGCAGGCATTCTGGTTGGACGCATGAATCCAAATCTCGGAGGGATGAAATATTGAGCTCAGCAGGTGAGTGCTGGGAAGCAAAGAAATAGAGCCTCGCCGAGACGGTATAAATCTGTTGTCTAGACGTGAACGTAAACAATCATGGAAACAATTCTGACGGTGGCCATAAAGCCAGCACCACCACACAAAAGCCAGAAGCTAGCAGCTAGGAGCTAGCAGCTATTTCCTCAACGTCTCCTCAATCTTCAACTTGTCATTCGGTTGCGCAAGCACCGAGGTATGAATCGGCTGATACCCTTCTTTTTCCAGGGTTATGTCGTAATTGCCTGGTTCCACCATGATCTCTGCCGGCGTAGGCTTCGGTATGGTGGTGCCATTCACAGTGATCTGGGCGCCTTTGGGTTCGGTTTTGATCTCTACGCGCACCATGCCTTCTGACGATTTACCGCCGAACAACTTTTTGAATCCGCCGACGACTTGAATGTTATCGGTGCGTCCGGCCAGTTTCATCGTGGGCGAGTAAGTTGCGCTTTGTCCTGCCGCCAGTTTGATTTCGCCACTTGTTTCGAGAAATCCTTCTTTGCGCAGTGTGACCGTGTGCACTGCCGGATCAAGTGTGAATTCCGCGGAGAAAACTTGCCCGTATCTTTGCCATCAATGAAGATCTGCGCGTGTGTGGGAGTTCCACCCACCGTAATCGAACCTCTGGTGGCATTCAGTTTCACATCAAGCAGGGCGCGGTTGCCGCCGGCCACTTCAATGGTGCGTGTCTCGCTCGCGTATCCCGCCTTGGTCAGAGTCACCTTGTATGTGCCGGGCATGAGCGAAGGAACGGTAAGCGGCGTCTTTCCTGATTCGCCCGGACGTCCTGCAATTTCGACCAATGCGCCCGCAGGATTGGAAGAGATCGCCAACTCTCCCGCAACGACTGGCGCTGGAGCTGAAGGCTCGGTCGCCACCCGGGCCGTCTTTTCCCGGCCGGTTCGATGCTGTATTTCACGGACTTGAATGGGAGAGGAATTCGCTTCGGGAACAGGCAATGTCGCGCTGGTACTGGATGCCGGAGTCGAATGCGTAGCTTCCGTTGCCAGCGTGGCCGCAGGCGGTGCAGGCGCTTCACTGCGATGCCGCAAGGAAATGGCCACAGCCGAAACCACAAATAGCACCATCACGATGGCAGCGGCCATCTTCCACTGAGTCGTGGATTTGGCCGTCATCTTGCCTGGAAGCACCGGGGCGGCATTGGTGCGCATCGCGGTTGCTGGTCGTGGCTTGTTGATCTGCGCCGCGGCGGCAGGTCTGGGGGAAGGCATCGGAGGCGCTGCTGCTATGGTTGAGGGCCCAGCGGGCTGCGTTGCCGGAATCGGAGCCACGCTGGCTTTGGTGACTGGTGAAGCTTGCGGAACCGGAGTTGAAACTGTCGGCATGGCTGGCCTGCCGCCCGTCGTGGCGCCGGCAGCAGCCGCAACAACCGCCTTGGCCGGCGAAGCGCTCATGGCTTCTTCCAGCGCTGCGATCATATCTTGTCCGCTTTGGAATCGTGCCGCTGGATTTTTTGCCAGACCGCGCTGTAGCACGCGAGAAACTGCGTCCGGCACTCTGGGATGCGATTGTGCCGCAGTCATCGGCTCCATTTCACAGATGTTGCGGTCTACCTCGCCCAGATGCTTGCCTGCGAAAGGATTTCGCGTCGTGAACAGCTCGTACAAAATCACAGCGACGCTGAAGAGATTGGCGGCCCGATCTACGGGCTTGTTCTTGATCTGCTCTGGCGAAAGATAATGCTCGTTTTCGAGGCGCTTGGCCGGAATAGGGGAATAGATGTTCTTGTCGCGCGATAGTCCGAAATCCAGGACCTTGATAGTACCGTCACTCAGCACCTTGATATTCGCCGGCGTGAGTGAATGGTGAAACACATTCCTCTCGTGAGCGTAGTCGAGAGCGGCGCAAAGCTGCTTCGCCAGCGCCATGATCTGCGGCAGTCCGCAATTGCGGGAATATTCCTTCAGGTTTACGCCATCAATGAATTCTGATGTCAGAAAGACCGTGAATCCTTTATAGCCGCCCGTATACAGCCGGACGATATTCGGGTGGTCGAGCGAATTGGCGGCCTTGGCGTCGGCCAGCATGCGCTTGAGCAGTTCTTCCACGTCGTCAAGCCATTCGGGTACCTGCACTTGGCGCAAAGCGACCAGGCGCTCGATCTTGGGGTTCTTGGCCTTATAGACCACACCGATGCTGCCGGTTGGCAGTTGCTGCAACAGTTCGAGGCGGTCGCTCCGGGGAGAGACCTCGGTCGTAGGAGATGCTGCTGTAGGTTCTGTACTGACTGCTCCGTTAGTGTCCGACATAGGCGCGTACCATGGGCAGAGTACCTGTGGGAGGGAAACAAGATAATAAGCTAACTCTGTGCAAAACGTATGAATAAGGTGGATGCTCCGTATGTTACGGAAGTACACGGCTGAGCGAGTGAGGTTTAATTCAGCATCGGCCGATGATTCCGGTACTGGAAAACATGCTCTAAACTGGCTTGTCTGCGCCTCACCTTCCGGGCAGATTCGAAGCTGTGCCGGAACCCTGATTGCTTTATGGCTCTCAGGATATTCTGAGCTGGTGATTTTGCAGGAGAAAGCGCCTTGTACTCTATTAATTGTTTTTCTCACGGGAAAACTTCGTCAGGAATAGAGCGGTCACACCCATAGAAAGTGCAATGAATTCACGAAAACTTTTCTAATCTGTCGCATTGTAGCTGGACGTTTTTCAATATACGCCTGTGTCTTTAGTAATTCTGCGGCAACGCAGCTATAGGCGATGAGCCTCTCTCGATTTCATTCATCGTCTGAGTCAACGAAAGCATCCTAACTGCTGAGAAAACCAACGAGCTTCATCAAACGTGGGACACAAGGTCCACACGCATGGAAGCCATGCATCCGCGGGCCGTCTTGCCTGACGACCCGTCAACCACTCATACAGACATTGAAGCTGCCAGGACTGTCGCTCGCCCGATTGAAACAGTCATTGAATACATATCAACCAAATTCTTTCGCAATCATTAAAGGAGAAACTTATGTACCATCATGTAAAGAAACTTATGTACACCGTGAATGTCGGAACTCCTGATCCACGGTTTGGGAACATGCTGCTCGAGCAGTTTGGAGGCGCAAACGGCGAGTTGGCGGCAGCCATGCAATATTCCATTCAGGGATTCAACTGCGAAGACCCGGCCCGCAAAGATCTGCTGATGGATATTGGCACCGAAGAGTTGAGCCATCTCGAAGTAGTAGGGGCGCTCATTCGCATGCACCTGAAACCCATGAAGGGCGACCGCGGCGCGGCGGAGGCAGATCCGCTGGTGGCTATCGCCGGAGGCGGAGGCGTGAGCCTCGTCAATTCCATGGGTGATGCGTGGACGGCGGACTACCTGAAAATCACCGGCGACCTGGCCGTGGATTTGCGCAGCAACATTGCGGCTGAGGCCAGGGCCAAGATCGTTTATGAACGTCTGATCGGCTTTACCGAGGACCGGGGAACGAAAGAAGCCCTGCAATTCCTGATGACACGCGAGATCACCCACATGCGTTCCTTCAGCGCAGCCCTCGAGAGCATGGAAAAGCCGCCATTTTCCATTGGCATCATTAAGCCGACGCCCGGCCTGGTAGACGAATACTTCAACGCTTCAACAGGCAAAGGCGATGAAGGCGAAACCGACCACTCGGGTCCATGGAACGAAGGCAATGGCCTGCATATCGTCAACTCGGAAGTGGCAGACGGAAATGGAAAAGGTCTGAATGTAGCTCCTTACGAACCGCAGCCAGGCACTGAGGTCATTTCCCCCAGAGACTCGACGCCAGTAGGCGCTGACAAAGGAACACAGAAGGTAAGAAAGCAAAACAAAGAAAAACTCGCGTCCTGATTGGCAAGTATTTAGTTACGTCAGGTTGTTGAGCTCTGGAAACGAAGCTTTCAGCCGTTCCCAGCTACTCAGCGATTCACAATCTTGCGGCAGTCTAGCGGGCCATCCATGCTCGTTAGGCTGCTGTTCCTGTTGTTGAGATCGGCTCGCGTTCGAGATGCATAAACACTGCATTGGTGACGAGCCTATGCGATCCCAAGTGCAAAAAAAATCAAAAGCTGCACTGTGATTACAGATTGTTTAGTATCACACATGCTTTACCTTGAGCTGAATTGATAAAAAACTCATAATTTGCAGGATCTCGCGCTGCTTTCACTTATCCGAATATATCTCGTCCAGTTCAGTCTGCAGAGTCCATGATGTAGTGGAACCGGCGTTGATCAGCACACGCTTGCATGCGGGTACCGAATTGCTGTCGCTAACAAACACATCATAAACTCCTGGTGGAAGTGACGTTTCATATCGTCCCGCAACCGAGCTGCCCAGAACAAAAGATTTCCTCGAATGGTACCTGGGCACATAACCATGCGCTTCGACATATACATTTGTGGCTGGCGTATGATCGGCATCTCCCCATGTCACCAGCACAACAAGGCTTCCGTCTTTCTCCTCGTGTTGATAGGGATGGCTGACACTTCCGTTTGTGAAAAACGCGAGTAGGAGCACAAGGACGCTGAAATATCTAAAACTCAGAATATTCATGATCATCTCCCTACCAGTACTGGGCGTTGATAGCCTTTGCACAATGTTTCATCACTCTGTCGGTATTTTTCTCCGACGCATCTGATGGATCGGTAAGACGACCATCATGGGTAAAGTCCGGCGGATTGACCTTATGGGCGAGTTCATGGAGCAAGATGACCATTCGAGCCCCAAGACTACCAGCCGGATATACACCACCAACCAAAAGCCCATTATTACCATCAGCATAAAAGCGCCCCCACCGATCCACCTCAATGAAAGCCGTAGGATCCTCGAAAGTTGAGGCATCTGCGGGGTTTAATACGGGCGGCTTCTCTGTGTCGTGAACAAGCCTGATAGGAACATTACTCATAATATCCGGGGCTGAACCCGTTCCCTTATTGAACCAATCTGAACAGTCGTTCTTACCGCGAAGCACCGCAATAATTAAGTCGCGTAGGTGTGAATTCCATGGTGTGATGCTATTCTTCGGAGGACACAAGCCTGACGAATCGCTGAAATTAATCGGATTAGCTCCAACATATTGGTAGAAATTCATACCAGCTTGGAAGTTTGCAGGATCTTCGCTCAGGAATTCTCCCATGCGGGAATCGTAATATCTGGCGCGATAGTAGCCCAACCCTGTTTCTGTGTCATATTCCCGCCCTGTATACCGAAAAGGCTGAGTGAAAGACCCAGTTGTGCCTGTGACATCCCCAAACGAATCGTAAGTAAGGCTGTCGCTCACTGTTCCAGACAAGCCCGTTAACGAAGTGATGGAGCCTAATCCATCGGCGTCGTAGAATGCCAAAGCCGAGCCTCGATAGGCTGCCAAAGGCTCGTCAGTTCCCGCTCCGAATGCATACCGTGTCACCACATTTCCGCTCGTGTCCGACTCTTCGATCAGGTTAGCGCCATCATAGACAAAGACGGATGTTCCCTTTTCAATTCGCCGGCCAAAAGGATCGTACTTGAAATTGACGGTGCTGCTGTTCGGCAGTTGAGCTGACACCAACTGGTTTTCGAAGTCCCACGCGTATGTCGTCGTTCCGCCCGCGTCGGTCTTAGTCAGGGTATTGCCGTTGTCGTCGTAGGTGTAGGTTGCAGTTCCTGCGGCTGTCACCTCATTTGAGCTGTTGTACGAATAAGTGGCCGCCAGTTGCGAACTTAGGCGGTTCCCAACAGGATCATAGGTGTACGATTCGGGGTTCGTTCCTGTCACTCCCGTGAGTTGGTAGACATTATCGTAACCGAAATTGGATGTCGCGCTGTTCAGCAGATTGGTTTTACTGGTGCGGTTGCCGCTAAAGTCATAGGTGTAGGTTGCGCCGTCGAGCGTGGCTGCACCGTTCTGATGGGCCACTGACAACAGGTTCGACATGTTGTCGTAGCCATAATTGGTGTTCACCCCATTGGAGCGGGTGAGCTGGCTACGGCGGCTCAGTGCATCATAGCTGTAGCCAAAGCTGTGCTGATTAAAGTCCGTGATATTCGATATGCGATTCAATGTGTCGAACGCAGCTTAGGTTCCGACCTGAGCAGCGAGAAGGGCTTTTACTGCCTTCTTGTGTCCTAACAAACGGGCCACCGCTAAAGCGTCACGTCCCAGCTTGTTGATCAGCCGTGGATTCGCACCATGCTCGATCAAAAGATTGATAATCCGAGGAGAGTCGCTTTTGGTTACAGCCCATATGAGTGCCGTTTGCCCATCGTTATCCTGAACATTTACTGAGGCACCCTTCTCTAAGAGCATCTTTATGTGTTTGACCGTCCGTTGGTTCCAGGAGCCCGTTTGCTGGGCCGCGTAAATCAAAGGAGTTTGCCCATCGCAATCACTAGCATCGAGGGTGGCTCCCTGATCAATAAGGATCCTGGATGTCGCAATATGGCGGTATCGTATGCTGAGATGAAGCGCAGTTACCCCCTCTCTGGTCTGCTGGTCAACTCCGACCCCCAACTGAACCAGGAAAGCCACGGCCTGGTGGTGCCCTTCTCGTGCAGCGCAATGAATTGGAAACTCGCCACAGTCGTTCGGAATATTAAAATCTGCCCCCAATCTTCCAAGCACAAGCAATGTGCCGACTGCCCCGTGTTCAGCAGCAATTAAGGCAGGAGTCTCACCAAAACGGTTCCTGGCATTTACATGGCCACCCTGGTTCACAAGTATACTCACCAGCACGGGAACATCCTTTTCGCACGCCTCATGGAGCAGAGGCTGCCCTGACGCCATCAGATGGTTGGGGTCGGCTCCGTTGAGAAGCGCAGTGCTAAGCAGAAGGGGATCGTTCTTCTTGATGGCTGCTTCGGCCAGTGCGTTTTGGTCTTCGTGCAAGTTCATCTCTGTTTCCACCTTCAGTGCGCGAGAGCCGGAATCAAGCCTTGCGCTTCCCAGCAGCCCCAGCATGGCGCGAAGTCTCGGGATTATCGAGATCGGCCGGACTCAACGCTGAAGAGGGCCTGGCTTTGCCAATAATCCAAACGCGATCCAAGCGAGAAGGACTGAGCAAAGAATCAAAAATTGCGATATTTTCTCATTTTCGTTCTAGTGTCATATGCGGGGACGCTTTCTCTCCGATACTAGTTCTGCATCTGCTTGAGAAAGGCCCGACTCGCGGCGACCATAGTATCTGGCGCGGGTAACATCATCTCATTCGGATGACTCGACGAAGATGCCCAAGTTATATCTGGCTGCGGAAGTCGAAATTGACAGCACGACATCACAGGCATGCTGCAATAATGGATCGTCGCTCACGCCGCGCAGGCGCTCGCACTCAGACCGCAGGTTGGCAACCTCTCGCGGCAATATCTTCTGGTCGGCATATCGCTGCCAGAACCTGGAGATAAGATCCCATTGCGTATGCTGAGGTTCAGCACTCAACGCTGATCGCTCCAGCGCTTCCATATCATCCAGGGATAAGCCAAAATGTAAAATTCGGTCATATCGCGACGTTGGGCGCATGTTATCACGCGCGAATTTTTCCGGATCAGCGACAATGTATGTATTGTTGAAGTGTGGCGAATAATAATCAACGACACCCTCTAAGGCGAGGTCAATAGGCTGCAACTCAAGTCCAAGAGACGGGGCCGCTTTTAGATTCAATCGCTCTTCTATCCAGGCGCTCAGACGAGGAATGTCATTTGTGATGTGCCCTCGAAATACCATCGCAGCGGCTGCCGAGCTGGCGTACTTAGTGTCTTTGGGTTGTGCTAGAACACAGAGCCTCGGAAAATCGGATCCGATAAACCACTCACCCTCACTGATAAATTCCCTCATCGCCTGCTCCACAGGCCGGAAATCGAGCATTGGATTAGACGGCATAAAGCATAGATGCGGCAGAACCAGAAGCTGGGTGGAAGGACTGCCCTTCACGACGCTCAATGATCCTAACTTACTCAGGACCTTCAGCAAGGGAAGCCCCTCCTCTATCGTCAACTCACCAGAATATTGCGACTGCGAGACAGAATCGCTCTCATTTTGCATAACCAGAGCGATTATAGGGCACGATAGAAGATCGTCAATTGCCGGTCGCCCTATACTCTTCTTTTGAATTTAACGTTTGACTTCTGCAGGATCGTAGCCTCTCCATATCACACTTGAGATACGAAGCGGCAAGCTGCTACGGATACGGATCGCCTGGATCGCGACCGAATTAGAGAGCTTATCCCGACGGGTGAAAAACATGTCCTCGCCCCAGAAGCCGTGCTCATCCATGGCATATGTTTTGCCGTCGCTGGCGACTAGTTCTACTTCGGGCACAAACTTTTGACCGTCTGGCGCAACAACCTCAACATGAGACCCGATGTCGTGAGAAGAATCGATGTGAAAACTAACCTCCTCTACCGGCCGCATCCAATGAAGCGGCTGCACCGGACGGATTTCTGTCCACTCTTTCGATATCGCCACTGCTCATGCAACCGGAACTTGCGTGTAACGATCTCCGCATCCCCAGCATCATCGAACAAGCCATAAACGTGGTGAACACTCTTCTCTTCATCTGGAACTTACTCAATGGACTTGCGGATGCGGATTCCAACCTGTGACCACTGCCTATTCATCATACGTTGCACAGTGTTTTGCGAACACATGTGCCTAGTTGAACAGATAACTTGGCGAGAAATCTCGTCGGGCAGACATTCGATACGCAACAGCTCATTTGTGTGGCTGCAAGATCATCTTAATCGGAACTATCTCAGTGCAGTTTCTTATTAAAGAACTCCGCCGTCGCCCTGTACGACTGCACCCAGCTTTTCCATAGCAAAAAGTCGTGGATTTCGTCGGGGAATATCAGCTCTTCAAACTCTACATGCTGTTTTTTCAGGCGTTGGGCCAGGTCTGTCGTCTGCTGGAATGGGACGTTGCGATCATCGTCGCCGTGGATCAGCAGCACCGGAGATTTCCAGCGCTCTACCGTGGCTATAGGTGAGGAATCATAGGCCAGCTTTAGTGCCTGCTGGTAGTCGGGCGGCGGTCTGGGCGTTATCTTCCCAGGAGCGCAGGAAAATAGACCAGTCATGCACTCCGTGGAAATCTACACCGGCAGCGAAGATGTCTGAGTTGCGCGAGAGCGCCATGGCCGTGAGGAATCCGCCGTAGGAACCGCCCCAGATGCCGATGCGCTTGCGATCTACATAAGGAAGGCTTTGAAGATATTTCGCTCCTGCCAATACATCTTTATACTCTGCTGCTCCACGCCATACTGTATTGGGCGGTTCACGAAAAGCACGTCCGTACATGATTCCCAAACGGTAGTTCACTGACAAAACTACATAGCCCTGGCTGGCGAGATATTGATTTTCGGCATAAGAATTATGGTAGTAGTACATGTAGTGAAAGCCGGGCAGCATCTGGCGAATGGGGCCGCCGTGCACAAAGACCAGCGCAGGCTTTGAACCTTGTGGAGCCTGATTGCGCGGAACAAAGAGCTGGCCGTGAATTTCCAATCCATCGTCGCTGCGAAACGTTACCTGCTGCGGCTCCATCAACTGGGCGGAAGGAAAATCCGCCGGGTACCATGTTTGCAGCAATGGCTTCCCTGCCGCTGCCTGTGATCCGGTAGGGCAGGCCTGGCAGATTGAAACTCGATCCGAGGCAGACGATGGTCTTGCCGTCCGCCATCATCAACTGGATTCCATTCGATGGTCTTTCCCCTGCGTGAGCGCCTGAGGAGCGCCGCCCGCTGCGCTTACGCGCCAGATGTGGCGGCGATCTACATCATTCTGGTTCGATGAGTAGAGGACGCCGGTCTTGTCCTGAGTCATCGCCACATCTTCTACGTCGAAGTCGCCGGGCGTGAGCAGCACCGGCTGTCCGCCGCTGCTGGCAATCGAGTAAAGATGGTTACGGCCGTCCTGCTCGGAGCAGAAAATAACCCGTCCGCCAGCGGCGAAGTTCAACGAGTCTTCGGCAAAAGGCGGCAGGGAACCATTCATTTCATCGGAACTATGCCACAGTTCATGGGCTTCCCCTGTTTCAGCATTCGCGATCCAAATGGCCCAGGGTGTAGGGCGTTCCGGAATCAAAGGCAGATGGTTCTCGGCGCCGCCACTGCGAATGAAAACAAGCTGCTTTCCATCAGGCGACCAATGCGGAGCGCGGTCACGATCAGCAGATGGCGCAAGATAACGCACCCTCGCGGGAGAAGATCATAGATAAGGATGAAGCTGTGATCTGCGCGATTCGATCGGAAAGCCAGATGCTGGCTGTCCGGTGACCATTGCGGATAAGATCTCATCGCCGCGCAATTCAGTCAGCTGGCGCGCAGGCTTGTCTCCCGCAACGGGCGCCAACCACAGATGATGCTTGGCTGACCATACGGCCCATTGGCCGTCGGGAGAAATCTGGATGTCAGCACAATCTTCCTGGTCGCAACCCATGTCGCCCAGCAGCCGCGTCTTTCCTGTTTCTACATCGGCGGCCCATACCTGCTGTTTGGGCTCTTTCAGTTCGCTGGTCGGATTGGCGACATGGCCGCCATTGCCGAGTTCTGATCCACGAGCGTAGACAGCCGCGCGACCATCAGGCGTGAGCCGCAGGCTGAGGATTTGCTGCCCATCATCACCCTGATAATGTGTAAGCTGTCGTGCCTGAAAGCCAGGAGAGTCCGCCACCCAGACATTGCGTTCACCTTTCAGATCAGTCTACCCAGGCGATGTGTCCGTTCTGGCGGGCGGCAGTGAGTTCGCTGGAAAAAGGAGCGCCCATGATCTGCTCCAGCGTGAAAGACTGCGACTGGCAGAAGACAGGCGCAACACTCGACAGGAAAAGGCAGGCAAGCAACAGCCGTAGAATTTTCATAAGCGCACCATGATAAACCTGTAGCGGGAAAAGCTCACCGACTGATAGCGACGAAGTTCTGATCAATTTAGCCGTAGCGGCTGAAGACATGGGTGAGACTCGATTTCGATGGGCATCACGGGTGGGTCAAAGTGTGCAGGGCTGAAGCCGAATGTTCGGCATCTTTTCGGCACGAGTAAGTCGTGCCCTGATACTTGTATGGTCAATGCACGCAAACTCTAAGTTCTCGCGCAGCTCTGAATCTCAGAAAAGGGTTTCGCCCCGAAGCTACGCATTTACGGCTTGGCGTAAGCGAGGGCGTCCAGTTCACTGGCGGAGACGATTCTCACTTCGATGGAGCCTTCCTGGGGCAGGGCGTCCAGCGGCAGGCGGTCGCGCCATAACGAAAAGCGGATGTGAAATGTTGATCCCATTGACGCATGCAGAACTTGCAGTGGAATCTTGCATTCAAAGGTATATTCCCGGCGCAGGCCAACATAAATGTCATCGCGATTTTCTGGGCTGCTGTCCATTTTCCGTGAAGCTCCAGCGCTGGATGCCAGCGCCAGCAATAAATGCTTCCAGCCGGTACGAAGACAGCTTGCCGGAACCATTGGTGGCCTCAGTATTGATTCAGGCTGCGATTCAATGGTTATTACCAGACCAGTATCAGTGGTTGACCAGTCCGATGTCTTCTCCATGAAATCAAGGCGGCAATACAGATTTTCAGCATCGATGCCGGCAAAACCAGTATCGAGCAGAAACGATTTGCCGTGCATGGCTGAAGAGCGCCGGTCGGCCACGTGGTTCGCCGCTCCCAGCCAATCGAAGTATCCGGCACTGGGGCTACCTACACGCGGAGAAATATAAGCAGTCTGCGGAGTGAAGGCCAGTTTGGCATAGCTCCCGATGATGGGCTGAGCAAGAACATCCGGAGGCACGGCGCCCAGCGCGTCATACACGTTGGTGAGATGCTTGCGAAACAGTTCGTCAAAGTCGCGATCATTGTCCGAATGATGTTCCGGCCCATACCACCAGTTCCAGTCACTGCCCTCGGCGATAAGCAACTCTTCCCACGCCAGTTTGCGCTGCTCCGGGGAAACCCGGTCAGCATTTTCAGTAAAGAAATCGCGTGCGGCTGCGAGGTAATCCCATGCCAGATTGTCTTCAGGAGCGCCAATCCATACGTCGAAGTTGGCATTGATCCATGAACCAGGGAGAGATCGAACGCAGCTCCCGAGGCGATTTTTCACGCGCAATCGCCTCAGAGATCGTCAATGCTTCAAAGTCATCTTCCTGCTCAATTGCCTTATAAAGCTGGCGCAGAAATTCGCGCCCGGATTGCGGATAATACTCCCAGGCATTCTCGCCATCGAGTATCACCGGCACCACCGGATCAATTCCCTTTTGCAGCAGCGGCGCGGTGGATTCCCTGATGCGGCCAATGAAGTCGCGTGCCGCTTCCCGGGCCGGAATGCCGGAGTACACGAAACCGATGAGGTCAGAAAGAGAGTGATCGCGAAAGACCATGTGCACCGGCCCGCTGCCGGCTGTCCTTGCTCCCTGCTTCCACTGGTAGATGCGGTACAGTGTTTCGGCACTCTGCTCAGTAAGACTGCCGCCGTTGTCACGATGCAGAGGATTCGCCTAAAGAGCGGCCCAGCACGCCTTCATCTGTGGCTGTCCATTGCAACCCAAGTTCCTGAGCGATGGCCAGCGCCTCGTTGGAAACACTTCCCTCTGAGGGCCACATTCCGCGCGGACGCACTCCGAACACCTGCTCATGCAGATCAAGCCCGCGGACAATCTGCTCTCTCGCATCGTCAGGATGGAGAAAAGTGTTTTCTCGGCAACGGCAGTCCCGCATGCGAGACTGCGCCGGAATCCGTATCGCAAATCAAGGGCAGAATCGGATGATAAAAAGGCGAGGTTGAAATCTCGATGCTGCCGCGCTCTGCCGCCGCGGCGTAAGCGGGCAATACCTGGGCAAGAAACTCCTGCTGTTTTCTGATCACCAACTGCTGGTCGGCGATGGTGAAGTTCCGGCCTTTCTGAATCAGCGCGCTTATTTCAGTATCGCCTACCCAGAACTCGTCAAACCATGCTATCTGTGACAGCACCTGCAGATCGGTGAAAGTCCTCTTCTTTGAAAAATCGGGCAGCAGCCGCAGGATTTCCAGAAAAGCTTTGCAGATGGTCCCAGAGTTCCCGATAACGCGGATAGCGGCTGATCATGTTCTGGAGATTGGCCTGAAACAGATATTCAAGCGCGAATCGCCGCTCGTTGAGGGTAAGGTCGGCAGCAGGCGTAGAAGCAACGCGGAAGAAAGGATCCCTCGCGTTGCCACTGACGTAATCCTGAATCTGGACGATCAGCGATGGCACCAGATTGAACGTCTGGTGGATATGCGGAAATTCATCCAGCAACTTGACCATGCCGTAATAATCTTTGAGCGCGTGCAAACGCACCCACGGCAGACGGTATTCTCCTGTCACCAGATCCTTATAAAAGGGCTGATGCATGTGCCAGAGAAACAGCAAACGAATGGTCGCCATATTCGGAGCTAAACCATTAATACCATAGCTCGGGTATCTGTTAGAATTTTCCAAGAGAAACCGTGCGCATCTTTACGCGGTACATCCTCAAAGAAGTGCTTTCCCACGGCCTGATCGGGACGGCCGTGTTCACGTTCGTTGTATTCATGCGCGACGTGAGCCGGATTCTCGAACTCGTGGTGCGCAACAGCGCGCCCATACCCAGCGTTGCCGAACTTTTCTTTCTCACCTTGCCCGCAGCTCTGACCGTCACCATCCCTATGGGAGTGCTGGTTGGGATTCTCATTGGGCTCAGCCGGATGGCAGCCGACAGTGAAATCACGGCCATGCGCGCCGCCGGAGTTGGCGTAAAGCGTTTTGTCGCAATCCTGCTGATATTCGGAATCACTGCGTGGCTGATAGCGCTGACCAACAATGTGCTCCTGGCGCCGCGCTCGGCTGCCGCCCTGGCCCGCCTTCAGAATAGCCTGGCCACCTCGCAGGTGTCTTTCGAATTGCAGCCGCGCGTATTTTATGAAGACTTCAAGAATTATGTTTTGTATGTGGAAGACGCAACCACGACTTCCGGCGCGGCCATCTGGAAAAATGTCTTTCTGGCGGACATAAGCACACCCGGCGCTCCTAAAATTACTCTGGCAAAAGAAGCGGTGGTAAGCCCTAACGGTAAAGACGCCATCCACCTTCACCTTGTGAACGGCGAAACTCAGGACGTAAATGTACGCGCGCCCGAGCAGTACACCATCTCCACCTTCAATGAAACGGACACAGTCTTAAACCTGCCGCCCACGCCGCATCAGGCGCAGGACATCGTTCCCGTACAACAATTGAGCACTCCTGCTCTGCTCGACCAGAGACATAACGCGAACAAAGAGGCCGCACGCTGGTATTGGATTGAATTCAACCGGCGGCTCGCGCTTCCCACAGCCTGCCTGGTGCTGGTGCTGATCGGCATTCCGCTGGGGCTCTCGTCAAAAAAAGGCGGCAAAGGCGCGGGATTTGTTCTCACGATCGTGCTGGTCTTTATTTATTACTTTATTTCAGTTACAGGGCTTTCTTTTGCCCGTAGCGGAAAACTGCCCCCGGTGGTCGGGGTGTGGCTGGCAAATGCAGTCTTCGCCGTGGTTGGCATCCTGCTGCTCTGGCGTGTGGACCGCATGCCGATCGAACTTGGCCTGGGGCAGATCATCTCGACATGGGTGAAAAGCGTCACTGCCACATGGCTGAAACAAACGACCCAGGAAAAAGCTTCAGCGGAGCCGCGCCAGCGATTCTTCAGCAAACGGTTCCCTCTTATTCTTGATGATTACGTGCTGCGTTCTTTCATCGGCTACCTGGTATTGATTCTCGCCAGCTTTCTGGTGCTGGTGATGATCTTTGAATTTTTCGAGTTGCTCTCTGACATCGTCAAAAACAAGATCGCACTGGTCACCGTAGGCCAGTACCTGATGAATGTGGTCCCTTCGGTGGTGGATATCGTCACGCCTCTGAGCGTGCTGCTGGCCGTGCTGGTTACCTTCGGGCTGATGCAGAAATCCAATGAGATCACGGCGATGAAAGCCACTGGAATCAGCATCTATCGCGCCAGCGTGCCGATTTTAGTCGTCGCCCTGCTGCTGGCCGGTGGAGTTTTTCTGCTGGAGCAGTATTACCTGCCCTATGCCAATAAGCAGGTGGAAACGCTGCGTAACGTCATCAAACGAAAGCCCGCTCAGACCTATCTGCGCCCTGATCGCAAGTGGATCTTCGGCCAGAACAATACCATCTACTACTACGAGTTTTATGACGCCGACCGCGACCAGTTCGGCAGCATTTCAACTTTTGAATTTGATCCTCATACCTTTCAGATCACGAAACGCATTTACGCTGCCCGCGCCCACTGGGAAGAGGGCCTTCAGAAGTGGGTATTCGAAAATGGATGGGTACGGGCTTTCCGCGGGGATGCGATCCAAAACTTCAGTTCGTTTGATGTATCTACCTTTGCCGAACTCACCGAGCCGCCTACATACTTCAAAAAAGAAGTGAGGCAATCTTCCGAGATGAATTACCAGGAGTTGCGTAATTACATCCACGATCTCCAGCAAAGCGGCTTTGATGTAGTGCGGCTCAGAGTGCAACTCCAAAAAAAGCTGGCTTTCCCGCTCATTACCCTGGTCATGGCCGTGCTCGCGGTACCGTTTGCGCTTTCGGCGGGCCGCCGCGGCGCACTCACAGGGGTGGCCGTCTCCCTGGGAATCGCCGTGGTTTACTGGGTTACGTCAGGTCTGTTTGAAGCTATGGGCAATGTAAGCCAGCTCCCGCCTGCACTGGCTGCCTGGTCTCCAGACGTGATCTTTTGTCTGGCGGGCGGCTATCTTGTTCTAAAAACACCTTCCTGATCGCCGCTTCATCTTCAACTTGGCTGTTGGTCTCTGAGAACTCAATTCCGTAGCTACAGCACGAGCTCCTTAAGAGTGTCCAGGGCTTGAAGCCCAGTATTTATATAACGCTTTGCGGCACGACTAAAGTCACGCTCTGTTACATATCAGTTCGACGCACGCAAACTCTAGTTCTCACACACCCTCTAAAGCCCGATTGTAAAAGGCTTTTCGGCAAGACTAAAGGCCACGCCCTGATCTATGTCCCGTTGGTGCCGTGGAAATTCCAGTTCTCACACATCCTCTGAGGTCCCGGTATTTGAATCTTCTGGGCACGAACAACCTTGTGCTCCTGATATACGTCTTGTTGAGCCGATCTAGATTAAGTGTAAAAACGGCTATAACCAACAATTTGCCTCGCTTAGCCTGGCTTATAGCACCTACCATAGTTTTCTGCTGCCCCTAAGTCCTTTCAATAGCTCCATATAGTCGTCATATGCGACCTTATCTCTTCTCTCCTTCCTGTATCTCCGGTTGCTCTGGATTCTTTGGAATTCCGCGAATGGAAATCTTCCAATTCCAGTTACTTACTAGTAAGGAGAAAAATATGAGAATCTTTAAAATAACAATCCTTACCATTATCTTCTTAATGGCAGTCAGCAGCACAACGCCAACATTTGACGGCACAAGCATTCCACCTATGTGCCCAACCTGCTCCAAAGCCATGTGCAATGTGACACTGTAGAATAAATGTGGCTGTTACTGAGTCGCTGCTGCGCCCCACGTAACAGCCACTTATGACGCCTAATACCATCTTTTTCCTGATAGGATTTTCGCTCCAAATCTGTCTTTTCGTGGTTCTGCTTCGCCGCCGCCAATATGCTGAGTATCCATTTTTCTTTGCTTATGTCGCTTTTTCCCTGATAGCCGCTTCCCATCGAGTACGTAGCGGTGGGTATACATCGTTTTCTTTCAATATTTACTGGACCATCGGAAGTTATCTTTAAGGTCCTATCCACAGCCGCTCTTTATGCGGTGTTCCGGCGTGTTTTTCGTCCGTTCGATATCTATCGCTGGTTCCGGCTGCTTTTTCCGGTTGTGGTAACAATCGTACTGTTGATCGCAGTGTGGTATGGAATAAAGTATCCACCAGCACGACATTCCTTGACCGTGATCCTTATTGTTGATATGGAAGTTGGCATCAATCTGATTCAGACTGCCATCTTCGGCCTGTTTTTCGGATTGGTTTTATTCTTCAGTATAAAATGGCGGGGATATTCCCGGGCCATTGTGGAAGGATTCGCCATTATTGCGGTCAGTGGGCTGCTATATCTCCTGAGTTCAGAGAGGCCGAATATGTTTACTACAATCCTCGGTTATACAGCCCCTATTTCCTATATAGTTGCAGTAGGATTTTGGCTCAATGCTTTTCGACGACCGCCGGAGCCGGAAGCTGCAGGGTCTACCCCGGTAAATCGAGAGCAGATGCTGGTAGAAGTAAAGCGTTATATTTCTGCTCTCAACAAAATTCGAGGCACACGTAGATGACCCATCTGTTCATTGTGGCGTTCATACTGGCGGTGCCCATACTTGTCTCTCTCAGGGCGCTCTATCTCCGTATTTCGCGAGTTTCCGACCGCGATGTTCACGATGTGATTCCTTTTGTGCGCGAGATCAGGCTGGCGGAACTCGACGAATTGCTGAGCCCTCGCGATGAAAATTATTTGAAGCTCAATCTCAGCCCAGCTCAATTCCGCAAGATACAGCGCAAACGCATGCGCCTGCTGCTCGAATTCGTGGATTGCATGTCGCATAACACCTCGGTCTTGCTGGATTGGGGAAGAACCGAACAACAGCGAAGCCGGAGCGGTGGTGGCGATTATGAAGTGAAGCAATTGACTGAGGAGTTGATCAAGGCCTGTATAGAGTTCCGCTGCGGCGCACGTGCCATTCAGACGCAATTACATCTCTGGCTGGTTAAAACTGCGATTTTCCCTACCGCGAGCGTCCCTTTTATCTCTGTGCTGCGCAAATTTGAATCGTTCGATCTGCTCAATTCATATCAGGAACTCAAAATCGCGGCCTCACATCTCAGCCTTACTTTTGGCGAGGATTATGCAGATCAGCTTGGGCAGTCGCTTTAAATTTGGTGTCGGTCAGGTCCTTTGTGCGTCATCGACAGGACTTCCTGAACACGCCTACATCTTTCTTGACAGGCCATGATGCCAGGCTTATTTTGATAGGCAAAGAATCTCCAGGGTAGAATCCAAGGAGAAGGTGAATAGCGGGACCAACTCACGTGGGTCCCGCCGATTTATTTTGGCCCGAATTTCCAGTGATCTTTGTAGTTCCCGATTCTGGATTTCTCTTCATGGTTCATGGCGCGGCCAAAGGCCGCTTTGAAGAGAGACGCGGCTGTCGCCTTCGGCGGCATCTTTTCCCTGAATGACAAATCATGGGCCAGCGCTGAACCTGTTCCAACATCATGGCTCTTGAAGTGAAAACGCACGCGGCTTTTGCATTCCCGGCAATACGGAAAAGTCTCACCCTCCAACAGCTCTCCTGTGTGTGCGGCGCGATGGTCCTGATAATGACGCACCTCATACACTCCCGAGCGCCACACTCGAAAACCGGGCCGATATTTCGCAGAAGAGTCTTTCATGCAAGCTCCTCTACGATTAGAGAGCATGCAGAAAAACAGAGTTGTTTCGAATCGCATCAAGGCCGCAAAATGAATTCGCTTGAAGCAGGAATATGGTTGACTTTCGCAAGTGGCTTCACTACTATACCCGCATGTTTTTGCTTACCCACCGCCACCACCATCATCACCATACGGTGACACATGTGTCGGCGGAGGCCTGTAAAAGCTAATACAGCGCAATCATAAGATTCGAACCCGCCGGCAACCGGCGGGTTTTTTGTTTATGCACTGCTGCGAGGAAGAATTATGGAAATTGATTTTGACAAAATGGACGGACTTGCGCCAGCAATCGTGCAGGATGATCAGAACGGTGACGTTTTGATGGTGGGCTTCATGAATGCCGAGGCTTTCACCATGACAGCAAAAACCGGCTATGTAACTTTTTACTCGCGCACCCGCCAGAAGCTCTGGATGAAAGGCGAGACCTCAGGCAACCGGTTACGGGTGGTCTCCGCACTTACCGACTGCGATCGTGACACGGTCCTGCTGCGGGTGATTGTGGAAGGCGATGGCCTGGTCTGCCACACCGGGACCAGATCCTGTTTTACCGAGCCGCTGGATATTGCCGTCGCGGAGGCCGCGCGATGAAATTGCGCCTGGGAATTCCTAAAGGGAGCCTGCAGGAAGCCACCATCGCCTTGCTCAAGCGTGCGGGCCTGAACGTATACACCAGCAGCCGCTCTTATTTCGCGAAGACCGATGATGCTGAAATCGAATGCATGCTGATTCGCGCGCAGGAAATGGCGCGCTACGTGGAACACGGGGCACTCGACTGCGGACTCACGGGCAAAGATTGGGTGATCGAAAGCGGACTCGAAGTGGTCACGGCTGCGGAGTTGAGTTATGCCAAGCAAAGCCTGGGCAAAGTGCGGTGGGTGCTGGCTGTACCCGAGGCTTCAGACTTCCACAAGCCCGAAGATCTTGCAGGTAAAATTATTGCAACTGAGTTAGTCAACGTGACGAAGAATTACTTCGCCAGCCGCGATATTCCTGTAAAGGTGGAGTTCTCGTGGGGCGCAACCGAGGTAAAACCGCCTACACTGGCCGATGCCATCGTGGAAATCACCGAGACCGGCAGTTCGCTCATCGCCAATCGCCTGCGCATTATGGAAACGGTGATGGAATCCAACACTCAACTGATTGCCAACAAAAAAGCGTGGGCTGACGGTGAGAAGCGGCAGAAGATTGATAATCTCGGATTAATGCTGTGCGGCGCCATTTATGCGCAGGGACGAGTGGGCCTGATGCTGAACGTCCGTAAAAATGATCTGCCAGGAGTTCTGGCGGTGCTGCCTGCGCTCCAGAAACCTACGATTTCCGCGCTCAGTGATGGTGAGTGGATTGCCGTAAACACCATTATCGAGGAGAGCAAGGCATGGAAGATCATGCCTCTGCTCAAAGCCGCCAGGGCCGAAGGAATCGTGGAGTATCCCCTGAACAAGGTGGTGCTGTAATGCGCATTCTGGCGGGCAAGCAGGCGGAATCTTTCGTGCGCAAGCTGGAAACACGGGGCGCAACCGATCTGGCCCGCGTGGAAAAGCAGGTGCGCAAGATTGTTGCCGATGTGAGAAAAAATGGTGACCGCGCTTTGCGCCGCTATGCTCAACAATGGGACGGCTTGTCTGCGCGCCAGCCATTGCGTGTGTCCGCCGATGAGATGCAGCAGGCATGGGAATCAACGACATCAGAATTCCGCACTGCCCTGGAAACCGCTGCTGCCAACATCCGCCGCTATTGTGAATGGCAACGTCCGCAGCAATGGCACCGGTCGCTGCAACCCGGCGTTGAACTCGGACAGATCGTGCGTCCGCTGGAATCAGCAGGATGCTATGTGCCCGGTGGACGATACCCGCTGCCTTCCACCATGCTCATGACAGTGATCCCGGCCCAAGTCGCAGGGGTAAAAACCATTCGAGTCGTCTCACCCCGGCCTGCACAGGAAACTTTAGCCGCGGCGCACTTTCTTGGCGTAAAGGAAATGTACCGCACGGGCGGAGCACAGGCGATAGCAGCCCTCGCTTATGGAACCAGGACAGTACCCCGCGTGGATAAAATCGTAGGCCCGGGAAACCTGTATGTGACCGCGGCCAAAAAAATGGTGGCATTCGACTGCTCTATTGATTTTCTTGCCGGACCCACAGAAGTTGCCGTTGTGAGCCACGATGGAAATCCGGCGTTCATCGCCTCAGATTTAGTGGCGCAGGCGGAGCACGATCCTGACGCTCTCGCCGTCTTCATCACCAGCTCAGCCGAACTGGCGCGCAGCGTAGCCCGCGAAACCAAGTCAGCGGCCCAGAGCAATGCAACGGCCAAAGCTTCGCTGGCCCGCAATGGCGCTATTCTGGTGGCTGGTTCGCGCGAGCAGGCCATGGAGTTCGCAAACCGCATGGCGGCTGAGCACATTTCTGTAGAAGAGGACGACTTAGCGAATGTGCAGAACGCCGGCTCTATTTTCGTAGGCGGATATTCTCCGCAGGCCGCCGGTGATTACGCTTCAGGTCCGAATCATGTTCTTCCAACCGGGGCTGTCGCCCGCTTTCGCGCCGGACTCAGCGTTTCCGACTTTGTGAAAACCATCTCTGTGCAGAAACTCTCGCGTGCGGGGTTGAACGCCATCTCACTTGCCATCATTACACTGGCCGAGGCAGAAGGACTCAAGGCCCACGCGCAATCCGTTCGTGTGAGGTCCGCCCATGCTTAAGCCGCGAAGCTGCGTGCTTGAACTCAACGAGTATGTCTCGCCACTCTCTGACAGCAGCGCCGATCTGCGGCTTGATCTGAACGAGAACACTACCGGTTGCTCTCCTCGGGTGTTGGCAAAAATTCGCAATGTCAGCGGTAAACAATTGGCGCTCTATCCCCTGCGAGATACAGCCGAGAAGCGCATGGCCGATTCTCTTGGAATGCAACCTGACCAGGTGCTGCTCACCAACGGGGCTGATGAAGGCATTGACCTGATTTGCCGGACGTATCTCGGCCCGGAAGATGAAATGATCATCGTGCGGCCGGCCTTCAATATGTATGAAATCTTTTGCCAGATCGCGGGCGCACACCTGGTGCCGGTCCCTGCCGGACCTGATTTCAGCTTCCCTCTGCAAGGAATCCTGGAGGCCGTCAGTCCGCGCACGCGCATGATCGTGATTACAAATCCCAACAACCCAAGCGGCGCTGTCACTCCCCGTTCCGCAATTCTCGAAGTATTGCGTTCTGCCCCGGACGCCGCTGTGCTGGTGGACGAAGCTTACTTTGATTTCTGCGGCGAGACGGTGATAGACCAGATCGGTAAAGTGCCTAATCTTTTTATCGCGCGAACTTTTTCCAAAGCTTACGGATTGGCGGGGATACGGCTGGGAATTGTCGCTGGCGCGGCGGACCAGATGACGATATTGCGGCGAGTGGCTTCTCCTTTCAATGTGAACGCGCTGGCTATCGAATGCATGTCCGAAGCGCTCGATGACCGCGAATTCACGCAGGCTTATGTGAACCAGGTTTGCTTCACTCGCGAATGGCTGCGTAATGAATTGCAGGCGTTAGGACTCACGTGCTGGCCCAGCCAGGCAAATTTTGTGTTGGCCCGTTTTGGCGACGCACGCCCAGCCATTCTCGAAGCTTTGCGCCAACGAGGAATCGCGCTGCGCAATCGTCCAGACTGCGAAGGATGCGTGCGCATCACCATCGGTACGCAGACAGAAATGGAACAGGTAGTCGCGGCGTTGAAAGAAGTGCTGGCGAAAGAACCGCATGTGCAACGGGTGATGCAATGAGAAAGGCCCGGCTGCACCGCTCAACCACTGAGACCGATATCCAACTGGCGCTTACTATTGAAGGCCGGGGCCGTTATGAAGTTTCTACCGGTGTGCGCTTCTTCGATCACATGCTTGAGCTATTTGCGCGCCATGGGGCCTTTGACCTGAAGCTGAAAGCCAAAGGCGATCTCGATGTTGACCAGCATCACACGGTGGAAGATGTGGGCATAGCTCTCGGTGAGGCATTTCATAACGCGCTCGGCGACAAGCGCGGCATCATGCGCGCCGGCTACTTTGTCATGCCCATGGATGAAACCCTGGGGCTGGCGGCGGTTGATTTCAGTGGCCGCGCCGCATCGGTGGTGAACACCCAGGTGCGCACGCGGCTGGTGGGCGACCTGCAAGCGGAACTGGTGCATGATTTTTTTGAGGGCTTTGCCCGCGGAGCGCGCGCCAACGTCCATCTGAAAATTCTGTATGGCCGTTCCAACCATCACAAGATCGAAAGCCTGTTCAAGGCATTTGCGCGGGCGTTGCGCGTGGCCTGCTCGCGCGATCGCCGGTTGGCAAAAATGCTGCCGAGCACCAAAGGGCTTCTATGATCGCCATTGTGGATTATGGCGCGGGCAACATCAGCTCAGTGAAAAAGGCGCTTGAGCATGTGGGCGCAGAAACGCAGCTCACTTCCGATCCGCAGGTAATTGCCTCAGCCAGCAAACTTGTCATGCCCGGCGTCGGACACTTCTGCCGCTGTGAAACGCTCAACCGTGAACTGGGCCACGCGGTGCTCGACTCGATTCGTCGTGGTGTTCCTTTCCTGGGTATCTGTGTTGGAATGCAATGGTTGTTTACCGGCAGCAGTGAATCGCCTGAGACAACCGGGGCTTCGTTCTTCGATGGATTGTGCGAGCGCTTCCCTGCCGAAGTGAAATCACCGCACGTCGGCTGGAACCGTATTGAGTTCCATCACGATTCGCGGCTGTTTCGCGGCATTGAGAATGGATCGTTTGTGTACTTTACCCATTCCTATCGCGCTCCAATCGTGGCGCAGACCATAGCCAGCAGCAATTACGGCGGCGTGTTTTCTTCCGCCATAGAAAACAAGAACGTTTTTGGAGTGCAATTCCATCCGGAAAAGTCAGGACAGACAGGGCTCACCATTCTTGAAAACTTCTGCCGCATCTGAAAGCCTCAGCAAGCGCATCATTGCCTGCCTCGACGTGAAAGACGGTCGGGTGGTCAAGGGCGTGCAATTCGAGAACCTGCGCGACGCCGGCGATCCCGCAGAGCTGGCGCATGCCCACGCGCAAAGCGGCGCCGATGAGATTGTTCTGCTCGACATTACGGCCACAGTCGAGGGCCGCGCCACGCTGGCGGAAACGGTGCGCCGCACCGCCCGCCAACTTTTTATTCCTTTCACCGTGGGCGGTGGAATCAGGACCATCGAAGATGCAGCGCTGATCTTTGATTGCGGGGCCGACAAGATCAGTATCAACTCTTCTGCGGTCGCCAATCCGTGCCTCATCGAAGATATTGCCAATCGCTTCGGATCGCAGGCTGTTGTGGTCGCGATAGATGCGCGACGCACAGCAGCAGACGCCGGCTCAGCCGAAGTTTACGTGGAAAGCGGCAAGAGGCCGACCGGCAGAAAAGTTCTGGATTGGTTGCGCGAAGCCGAATCCAGGGGCGCCGGCGAGATTCTACTTACGGCCATGGGCCGCGACGGCACCCGCACCGGCTTTGACTGCGAATTGACGGCAACAGTCGCGCAAGCAGTTTCCATTCCGGTCATCGCCTCGGGGGGCGCAGGCAACGTGCAGCATTTTATTGATGTCTTTTCCGCAGGCAAAGCCGATGCCGCGCTGGCTGCTTCTATCTTTCACTTTGGCGTACATAACGTGGCCCAACTTAAGCAAGCGCTCCTCGCTGCAGGTATCCCCATGAGGTGGCCATGCTGATACCGTCGATTGACTTGCAGGAAGGCAAGATTGTCCAGCTTGTGCAGGGAGAAAAGAAGGCGCTGGAATTCGACAACCTCAGCTACTGGATCGAGCGTTTTTCCAGCTATCCATTGGTGCAGTTGATCGATCTCGATGCGGCCATGAGCTGCGGCCACAACCATGAACTGATCGCGACGATCACAAAGCAACTTCCCTGCCAGGTGGGCGGCGGCATTCGCAACATCGATCGAGCGCGTGAATTGCTGGATTTAGGTGCAAAACGGGTGATCTTCGGATCGTCGCTGCTGCGGGAAGGCCAGATCAACACTGAATTGGCTCAGCACGCTGCTGCTGCTCTGGGCACAGAGCATCTGACCTTTGCCATTGATAGCCGCAACGGACGCGTGGCCATTAAAGGCTGGAAAGAAAAAACTTCGATCACTCCATTCGATGTGATTCGGGGCCTCGACACTTACTGCTCCGCTTTTCTTTACACCCACATTGATTCGGAAGGGACCATGACCGGCTTCCCGATGGAGGTGGCGCGCGAATTGCACCTGACGACGAATCGCAAGCTGATCGTGGCCGGCGGCATTCGTTCCATGGACGAAGTCGCGGCTCTCGACGCAATGGGCGTTGATGCCGTGGTGGGAATGGCGATTTATACGGGTGGGATCATTACCTAATAGTTGGTATTTGGTACGTAGCGTGGATGTTTAGAGCGCTTCCAGAATGGTGTAGCCTACGACCTCATTTACACCAAGGATAAGAGGATGTGTGAGAACTAACAGTTTGGTTGCGTTGACGAGACATGTAACAGGGCATGACTTTCAGTCGTGCCGAAAAGCGCTATGAATATTGGCTTTAGCCCCTGCACACTTTTAACCGCATGGTACTGTGACCACGAAAGTCTAGTTCTCACACACTTAGATCCCCGAACTTTTCCAGCTTTACGCGGCCCTGAAAGGGCCGCTCTTCCGCCAAACCGGACGCACAGCAACTATGAAAAAGGCTCTACCATATCGGCTGCGACGCACAACAAAAGCCCAATATTGACTCTTTTGCGGGCCGATGTCCCCAATCAACCGATATACCGATGTACCGATCGTTCCACTCTACCGATTCTTCATCGCTACCGCCACACCATCCCGAAGCGGGTTGATGGTGGTAAAGAATTCCTTCATTGCGTACAGGCGCTGATTGAATTCCTTCACACCCCGTGTGGATTCTTCCTGCGGATTTTCTTCTGTGACCCGCCCGCTCCACAAAGCATTATCGGTAATGAACAATCCTCCGGGACGCAGCCGGGCATCCACCAGCGGCAACACCTGTGGATAATATTCCTTGTCAACATCATTGAAGATGATGTCGAACTGCTGCTTCTGTTGTGAGAGAACTTCCAGCGCGTCCCCTACGTGCATGTGGACGCGCTTCTCGACTCCGGCCCTTTGCAGGTATTGCCGTGCCTCGTCGGCATTGTTCTTGTCGCCGTCAGTGTAGTGGACTTCGCCATCTTCGCCCACCGCACGGGCCCACCACAGGGTTGAATATCCAATGGCCGAGCCCATTTCAAAAACTCTTTTGGCGTCAATAAGCCGGGCATACTGGTATAACAACCTGCCCACCGCTGGACCGACAATCGAGATGTTGCGCTTTTCTGCCTGTTGTTCCATCTCCTGCAATACAGGGTCGCGCGGCGGCAATATTTCGAGCAGGTACTTGTCTATGATGGGCGGTGTAAGTTCCATCACGAGATTGTGTCACCGGGCTTCATGGTCAACAGTTCCACGGTGGAACCGGCGGCTTTCAACAGCTTTCCGAATTCTTCCGGTGTCCCGGTAAGCGCGGGAAATGTTCCATAGTGCATGGGTATCACAGCTTTGGGCTTCAACAGGCGGCAGGCATAGGCTGCCTCTTTGGGGCCCATGGTGAACAGATCGCCAATGGGCAGCATGGCCAGATCGGGCTGGTACAACTCCTGGATGATTGCCATATCGCCAAAAACGTTCGTGTCGCCGGCATGATAGATCTTGATTCCATTCTCGAATTCCAGCACAAAGCCGCAGGGCTCTCCACCATTGATCGCATGGTCGCCGTCTTCGATGGTGCTGGAATGGTTGGCGCTGACCATAGTCACTTTAATGTCGCCCACCTGCTGGGTGCCTCCTTTGTTCATGGGAGCAATCTGTTTGGCGCCTTTTTTCTGTATCCAGGAACATAGCTCATACATTCCGGCCACTTTGGGATTGTGCGTCTTCGCGAGATCAACAGCATCGCCAATATGGTCGCTGTGTCCATGAGTGCAGAGCATTACATCCAGTTTTCCGATCTTCTTTTTATCTGCGGGCGTGGCCGGATTCGAAGTAATCCACGGGTCTATGATGACTGCTTTTCCTGCGGGTGTAGTAATAAGGAAGGTGGCATGGCCGAGCCATGTGATTTTGATTCCATTCAGTTTCATCGTTCGCGCTCCCCTGATTTGAATGCTGCTTAAGTGTTAGTTGAAGAAAAGAGTGTAAGCGGCTATTTCCCTGAAGATTGCTTCCAGCCGCGATAGCCGCCAGCCAGCGACATTACATTCTTGAATCCCATGCGTTTGAGCATGTAAGCTGCCAGTGAAGACCGGCTGCCTCCGCCACAGTAGCAGACGATTTTTCTATCTTTGTCGGTGGTTACTTCGTCTATATGCAGTTCCAGCACGCCGCGCGGAACGGCCACCGCGCCTGGAATCGTTCCCTGCGCCGACTCCTCTTTTTCTCGCACATCAATCAAAGAGAAATCCTCGCCAGACTGCTTCATGCGCTGCAATTCGCCTGCATCAATTTCTTTGATCTCTTTCTTAATCTCATCTACAAGTTGCTTGAATTCAGGCATTGCCATAGTGGGGTCTCCGAGCTTGTGAAGAACCGAAAATTTTATCCTTTGCCAGAAGCAATTAGCAATTGAGCGAACCGGAGTTATGCACAGATTGCCTTTGTGAGAAAATCTTCCCGCATGCTAAAGCCACTTCTCACCCGCGACCAGATCGCGGTCCGTGTCGCCGAATTGGGGCAGCAGATTACGCGTGATTTTGCAGGCGAATCTGTGATCCTGATTGGCGTTCTCAAAGGCGCTTGCCTGTTCTTGAGCGATTTGGCCCGCCAGATTGAACTCGACGCCACTTTTGATTTTATCGCCGTGTCCAGCTACGGAGCGGCCAAACAGAGCGCGGGCGAAGTCCAATTGATTAAAGATGTTACAGCGCCAATGCAAAACCAGAACGTGATCCTGGTAGAAGACATTCTCGATACCGGGCTCACCCTGAGCTTTCTGAAGAAACTGTTCACGGCGCGCCAGCCTCGCAACTTGCGCACCGCTGCATTGCTTGACAAGCCTTCACGGCGCAGTGTGCCGGTAGAGGGCGACTATGTGGGCTTTAAGATACCTGACGAATTTGTAGTGGGGTACGGACTCGATTATGCCGAGCACTACCGTAATCTGCCTGACATTTGCATACTTGTCGAAGACTCGCATAAGTAGTGCTAAAATCCGCTTAGATGTCACAAGTTCTTACTGATATCCAACCGCAAATACGAGGCTGGCAGGCTGTAGCCAGTGCCATAGACCACACACTTCTCAAGCCTGACGCTACCCGCGAGCAAATCACTAAACTCAGCGAAGAAGCCGCAAAATTTGGTTTCGCCGCCATTTGCGTCAACCCCTACTGGGTGAATCTTGCGGCATCTCTGCTTCACGGAACACCCGTCAAGATTGCCACGACCATCGGGTTTCCGCTCGGCGCGCACCACACCACCACCAAGTGCTTTGAAGCGGAAGAAGCCATTCGCCTGGGGGCTTCGGAACTGGACATGGTCATCAATATAGGCGCTTTGAAATCGGGCGAGCGCCGGGTAGTCCAAAATGATATTGCCTCAGTCGTGGAAGTGGCCCACGCCAACGGCGCCATCGTTAAAGTGATTCTTGAGACTTGTGTCCTATCTCTGGACGAGAAAATTCTGGGGTGCCAGCTCTCGCTGGACGCCGCCGCCGACTTTGTCAAGACTTCAACCGGATTCGCCGGAGGCGGCGCTACCGTTGAGGACGTTGCCTTGATGCGGGGTGTGGTAGGAGACAAGGCGCGGGTGAAGGCTTCAGGCGGTATAAGAACCGCCGCTGCCGCCAATGCCATGCTCGATGCCGGCGCTGATCGCCTCGGTACCAGCAGCGGCGTGGCAATCCTGGCAGAACTTGGAAGGTCAGGCGATCGGTAGATCGGGTGATCTGGTGATAGGCCAGAACGGTCAGCCATTTGGTATGGTAAAACGATTTGATAATTGCGTAATTTAGTGATTTTGTAATTGAAAATCGAAGATACAAGTACCAAATCTCATCCATTGCACGCGCGCGGTTTTCTTCGCAGCTCCAAACTACCCAGTTACCAAATTACCCACTTACCAAATTTTTTAGATCACCCGATCTCCCGATCACCAGATCACCCGATTCTTCTCCCCTGTTATCATGAGTAGTTGACTCCTGTTGCCACATCTCGCCCGCCTGCTCCTCCAGTGGATGTTGAATCTTTACTGGTGGAAGTTGCTGATGTCCTGAATACCACTCTCGACCTGGACACCCTGCTGCACCGGGTTGCTGAGGTGGTTAAGCGGGTCATTGACTACGAAATTTTCTCTATCCTGCTGCTCAATGAGCGGGCCCAGGAGCTTCGTTTCCGCTTCCAGATCGGTCATCGGCCTGACATTGCAGAAAAGATGCGGGTCAAAGTAGGCGAGGGCATCACCGGACGCGCTGTAAAAGAACGCAAAGCCATTTTGGTGAATGATGTCACCAAAGAGAGCGACTATATCGAGGCCGTAGCCCATGTCCGCTCAGAGCTGGCTGTTCCGCTGATCACCAAAAACAAAGTCATTGGCGTGATAGACATCGAAGCCCCTCAGCCCGGCTACTTCAAAGAAGAGCACGCGCGGCTGCTTACGCTCATTGCTTCGCGGGTCTCGGTAAGCCTCGAGAATGCCCGGTTGTATTCGCGGGTGGTGCGGCAGGCGGGCACGCTTTCTCTGCTCAACGACATCAGCCGCGACCTTACCTCCATTCTCAATCTTGACCAGTTGTTGAAACGCGTGGGCGACCTGCTGCTCAAGATCATTGACTACCAGATGTTTTCCATTCTGCTGCTCGACGACACCAAGCAGAAACTTGTCCACCGGTTTTCCCTGCGCTTCAAGGAAAACATCGCCATCAAGCACGACATTCCCATTGGACGTGGGCTGGTGGGGGCTGCTGTCCAGCAAAAAAAAGTTGTGCTGGCGCCCGATGTCAGCAAAGACTCTCGCTACATCAAGCTGAACCCTGAGACTCGTTCCGAACTGTGCGTGCCTCTTATATATAAGGATGAAGTCATCGGCGTCCTCGACTTGGAGCACACACGACGGGGCTACTTCTCTGAGGAGCACGTGCGCACCCTGAGCACCCTGGCTGCGCAGATCGCCATTGCCATTGAGAATGCCCGCCTGTACGAGAGGCTGGCCCGTGAAGAGCAGCGGATGGAACGCGACCTCTCCATGGCCCGCGAGGTGCAGCATCATCTTTTGCCGCCAAGCTGCCCGCTGCTTCCGAATGCGGAACTGGCAGCGCGCTTCAATCCTGCGCACGCCATTGGCGGCGACATGTACGACTTTCTCGATTACAAGTCGCCCCGGGCCTTTATCACCGTAGGTGACGTGAGCGGCAAGGGCGCTCCGGCCGCGCTTTATGCAGCCTTGGTGAGTGGAATTTTGCGCAGCATGGCGCCCGGCGAGCCGACTCCGGCGCAGATGCTCAATGCAGTGAACCATTCACTCAACCAGCGCAGGCTCGACGCCCAATTTGTGGTTCTCACCTGTGCCCTTTGGGACGATGAAAAGCTCACCATGCGCGTCTCCAATTCAGGGCTTCCCCGCCCTATCTACTGCCACAATGGGCACGCCCACATGGTCGAGGCTGCCGGACTTCCGCTGGGCATGTTTGAAGATGTGACCTATGACGAGGTCACAATCAAGGCTTCTCCCGGCGATGTATTCGTTTTCTTCAGCGATGGCATTGTGGACGCCAGCAATCCGCAGGACGAGCAGTTTGGCCGGGTGCGGATTGAAAAGGTGATTGCCAGGAATGCTCACCTGAACGCCCGCCAAATCAGCGATGCGCTATTCGATGCCGCCGACAAATTCTCCGCCGGCGCGCCGGTATTCGACGATCAGACCGTAGTGGTGCTTAAGGTGAAAGAAGTTGCCTAGCTGTCAGCTTCTAACTGCTAGCTTTTGGGTACTGAGGTACGGAGAAATCCGTGCAGCACACGATTCGGAAGTTCATCTTCAGCGGTTCGAGGAAAATACCCCCTTAGACTACCCCTTCCAGTGAGACAGTGGGAAGCGTTACGCCTACCGTTGAATGATTTTTGCTACTCAACTGACATCCTTCTCATGAAAATCCCCAGTTAGTGAAGCGAAGGCGGGCCCTGCTGGAGAGCAACCGCCAAGGAATAGCCAACTGGAGACTCATCGACGCTATGAACCTGTGGACTACCTGTGGTCCTATGCAAAACCAATCTATGGCGAATCGAGCGGTTTATGAGGTAACAGAACTGGCCACAGTGACGCGTGCCTGCGGTCTGTTCATCCAAAGGAGACAAGAGCTGCTACGTTCATCCCCGTCTGGGGCAGTTCTGTGAAAGTGAGTAGCATTACGGTTTTAGCGCGGGTGTAAATGACTCAACCGGGCTAACCCTATTCTGTGTAAAGACACTCTAGAGAATGCTCTATTCCCGCGACACCCAAACAAATAAGACAAGGCCACTGGACTTGCCTTATTTGATTTTCAGTCCGGTTTTAGCGGACGATTAGCCTTGTTGTTTTTCTCTGCGCTTGCGCCGCTGCCTTGGATGGACAAGCCACACGATGCCGATACTCATAATGTAGAGCCCGATAAGCGGAGCGGCATAGATGGTCATGTTCAAAGGATCGGTGGTCGGCGTAAGAATGGCAGCCACAATGAAGAAGATAAAGACAGCGCCGCGAATGTGCCTGAACAGGAACTTCGCGTCTACTACACCCATCAGGCCTGCGAAGCCCAGCACAATCGGCAATTCGAAAATGAGCGCCAGGCCGAGAATGATGGTCAGCGAAAGATCAAGATATTCGCTGATGGTAATCATGGGCTGAAGGCCCTTGGCATAGCCGATGAGAAAGTCGAGCGCCACCGGATAAACAATCTTGTAGCCGAACAGACCGCCACTTAGAAACAGTCCGACGGAAAGAAACATGAAAGGCAGAACAAAGCGCTTCTCACGCCGGTAGAGTCCCGGGGAGATAAACGACCATACCTGGTACAGAATGACCGGGCAGGCGAAAAAAATTCCCGCAATCAGACCGATCTTCAGATTGATATTGAAGGGTTCGGTGGGATTGGTAAAGACCAAGTGCGTCGAATAACCGTGGTTAGCAAGGGCTTTTCCGATTGGCCGCTGGAGCAGGTCGTTGAGATATTGAGCAAAGTACCAGGCCACGCCAAAGCCGACGGCGACCGCCAGCATGGATTGGATAACGCGTTTGCGCAACTCCTCAAGGTGCTGCAGCAGGCCCATGGAGCCTAGCTGTCGTTCTTCTTCTAATTGGGGTTCTACAGCAAGGTTAGGCATCGAAATCCTGCGGGAGGGTCTTTATGCGTTCGGTCAAGCGGTTAATGGTGCCAGCAATGCTGTCATGCTCCTGCGACATATCTACCCCGGCAGCTACGCCTTTGGCTGTCTCTTCGAGCTCTAACTTGCTGATTTCCTGTTGGATCTGGCTCTGGAACTCACCGCTGGCCCGCTTGAATTCAGCCATAAATTTGCCCATTTCACGGGCAATCTGCGGCAGACGGCGCGGCCCAAAAAGTACAAGGGCGATCAGCACCAGGAAGGCTATTTCTGAGAATCCTAAATTCATGGCCGTGTTTCAACATCATACCCCGATTCAGCTTTTTCGTGCTCTCTTTTTTCCATTTATTAAGTCTTTTAATGTGTGCCGGATGAATAGCTTACGAAGAATACCCTAGCCCCTGGGCTGAGTCTTTAGTATTTGAGACTTCGCCTCCGATCTGTGCGTTCCAGAGGCGATTGCGGAACGGAATTAAAAGTTTCAGAGCTATTGGCCGGGCCGGAGCATCTTACAAATATTAGAGTTCGTTTGAACTCAGGATATGGTCTTAACAACGCAGGATACCGGCACGCTGACGCGGTTTTGACCAGTGCTATACTTCAATAGATTCCGCAGGCCGGACAGGGTCTGCGGCCAAGGAAGATCAATGTCTCGTAGTTCTCGTCGGTCCTTATTCGTCATTCTCCTGGTCATAGCCCTTTGTGGTTTTCTCGGCGTCAGTTTCAGCCAGAGAAGCAGCTCCGCGCCCGGCGCCGATGCCGATGTGCGCGATAATCTGCGGCAGTTTTCCGAGGTTTACGACCTCGTCGAGCAGAATTATGCCGAGCCGGTCAACGCCGACAAGGCCATTTACAACGGCGCCATTCCGGGGATGCTGCACGTTCTTGACCCCCATTCGAATTTCTTCGATCCCAAGTCTTACTCGGCCCTGCGCGAAGAGCAACAGGGTAAGTATTACGGCGTGGGCATGACCATTGCGCCGCGCAACAATAAGGTGATCGTGCTGGCCCCGTTTGTCGGCACTCCCGCCTACAAGGCCGGCATCCGCCCCGGTGACGTGATCATTGCGGTGGATGGCAAGCCCACCGACAACATGGCGGTAAGCGATGTCGCCGACATGCTGAAGGGCGCAAAGGGCACCAACGTCCACATCAGCATTCTGCGGGAAGGCGCGGAAAAGCCGCTGGAATTCAACGTAGTGCGCGCCGAAATTCCCCGCAACAGCGTAGACCTGAAATTCGAAGTTCGTCCGGGAATCGGCTACATGCACGTATCCAGCTTCAACGAAACTACCGAGCATGAAGTGGAAGAAGCGCTCGAAGAGTTCGGCGACATGAAAGGCCTGATTCTCGATCTGCGCGGTAATCCCGGTGGATTGTTGAATGAAGGCGTTGGAGTGTCAGACAAGTTCCTGAAAAAAGGCCAGGTGATTGTTTCCCATCGCGGCCGCAGCTCACCGGAGAAGGTCTACCGCGCTGCACACGGAAATGGCGGACACGACTTCCCTCTCGTAGTGCTGGTCAATCGCGGCACCGCTTCAGCGGCGGAGATCGTTTCGGGCGCGATTCAGGACCATGATCGCGGCCTGATCGCCGGTGAAACCACCTTCGGCAAAGGCCTGGTGCAGACGGTTTATCCTTTATCAGAAAATACCGGACTGGCCCTGACCACGGCCAAGTATTACACCCCCAGCGGGCGGCTCATTCAGCGCGATTACACCGGAGTATCGCTTTACGACTACTACTACATCCGCGAGCAGGAAGAGAACAGCAACGCGGGCAAGGAAGTGAAGCTGACCGACAGCGGCCGCACCGTCTATGGCGGCGGCGGCATCACTCCCGACGTGAAGATTCCCCCGATCAAGACCACGCGCTTTGAAGACACATTGTTGCAAAAATATGCCTTCTTCAACTTCGCCCAGCGTTACTTGCAGGGCCGCAACGTAGACAAGAACTTTGAAGTGACGGACCAGGTTATTCAGGAGTTCCGCAAATTCCTGGATGGCCAGAAAATTCCCTACACCGAAGCTGAACTGAGCGAAGGCAATGACTGGATCCGGTCGAACATCAAGACCGAAATCTTCATCGCGCAGTTTGGCCAGCAGGAAGGTTTGAAGGTCCATGCGCAAACTGATCCGCAGGTGCTCGCTGCACTGAACCTGCTGCCGAAGGCCAAGGAACTCGCTGAGAACGCCAGGCACGTGCTGGCACAGCGCGCTGCTGCAACCCAGACCAAACAGTAATTCTTCTAATTCACAAAAGCCCGCCACTTCGGCGGGCTTTGCATTTGCAAACTCCCTCAGTATCTAATAGATGTTGGATAAAAGCGGTTTGCATGCTGGTCTGCACCATTTCCTGTGGAATTTGTTCCTGAAACTGGAAATTTTTCCCGAATGAGTGGGCGCAGCCATCTGAGCATTTAACCTTTTCCAATCTGATCTGAACTGGCCCTTCAGATTCAGACGTTGTCGAAAACCGTTTATGCCCTCCCCCAGCATAAATCCGGACCAAGGCAGCAACCCCTTGCCCCTGTTTCGGCCTGAGGTCGTTGCCATGCGGCAGCATAAGCTGTATGGCGAGATCCTGCTGATTCATCCTTTCTCGCTGGTGTTTTTGAGCTGCCTGGCCATCAGCATTGCCGCTGCCTCGGTTGCCTACCTGCTGCTGGGCCACATTACAGAACGCATCAAGCTCAGCGGCGTCGTTATTACACAGCCGCAATCCAATGAAACACAACAGGCGGATTTGCTGGCCCCGGCGCGGGCGCTCAGTTTTGTGCATTCCGGTGAGCAGCTCTCGGTCCGATGTAGAGGGTGTGCAGGACCATTGACCGCTACGGTGGAACAAATTTCCGCGTCACCTGTGTCCTCGAATGGGCCTTCTTCTTCAAATTCCGCGACATCAGATTCTGCCACTTCAGATTCCGCGACAAATCCCGTAACAACTCCCGCAAGCCGGGAACCGATGTATAAAGTCCGGGTGGCGCTCACGCCAGCCGCCAACCTTCCGCAGTCAGGCGCCAGAGTTGAGGCCGATCTGCCGCTGGGCAGCAAGCCCCTGCTTCATTGGCTATTTGAAAAACCGGGATCTTAATCGTGGCATTCATGAACAACACGTTCTCGCGGTCCAGGCTGCCTCTGGTGCTTCAGACAGAAGCGGCAGAGTGCGGACTGGCCTGCCTGGCCATGATTGCCACTTATCACGGCAAACACGTGGACCTGCCTGCTCTGCGGCAACGCTTTTCGATTTCCTTGCGGGGCATCACTCTGGCCCATGTGATCCGTATCGGTGCTTTTCTGGAATTAACGGGACGTCCATTGCGGCTGGAACTCGAAGACCTTGAATATCTGAAGACTCCCTGCATTCTGCATTGGGACATGGCCCATTTCGTGGTGCTCAAAAAAGCCACGAAGAAATACATAGTGATTCATGATCCGGCGATGGGCGTAAGAAAGATCAGCTACGCCGAAGCCAGCAACCGCTTTACCGGAGTGGCGCTGGAACTTACGCCGACGCCTTCTTTTTCGCCGGTAGATGAATCACGTCCACTGCGGCTCAGAGATTTCACCGGCCGCATTACCGGATTGAAGCGCGCGCTCGGACAGATCTTTGCCTTGGCCTCCGCGCTGGAATTATTTGCCCTGATCAGTCCCCTGTTTCTGCAACTGGCGGTGGATAAAGTCGTAGCCAGCTACGACCGTGGGCTGCTGGTGACACTGGGCATTGGATTCATGCTGCTGGTCGCCTTGCAGGCCCTGCTCGGCGGACTCAGAAGCTGGAGCACGCTTTATTTCGGCACCGCGCTGAAACTCCAGTGGTATGCCAATCTTTTTGCCCATCTGGTGCGCCTGCCGGTTTCCTTTTTCGAGAAGCGCTATTTCGGCGACATCATCTCCCGGTTTGAAGGCGCTGAAGCTATCCAAAGAACATTGACCAACAACTTCATCGAGGCTCTGCTCGATGGAATCATCTCGGTCTTCATGCTGGTAGTCATGTTCTTTTACAGTCCCCGGCTGGCCCTGGTAGTGCTGGGCACTGTGCTGCTTTATGTGGCGCTCAGGAACATAGCCTACGGTTCGCTGCGCGGCTCCATGGAAGAACAGATCATGAGCGCAGCCAAGCAGCAGACTCATTTCATGGAGACTCTGCGCGGCATCCGCACTATTAAGACCTTTGGCCGCGAAGACCATCGCAAAGCCTGCTGGATGAACCTGCTGGTGAACACCACCAATGCGCAGGTAGCCACGGAAAAGCTGAACCTGCTGTTTAAATCAGCCAATACCTTGATCTTCGGGCTGCAATCGGTGGCCGTGATTTGGCTGGGCGCGGCGCTGGTGCTGGACGGACGCTTTTCTATAGGTATGCTGTTTGCCTTCGTTGCCTACCAGGAGCAGTTCAAGATGCGGGTAGCCACGCTGGTAGACCGCATGTTTGAGTTCCGCATGCTCTCTCTGCAAGTGCAGCGCCTGGGGGATGTGGTACTGGAAAAACCCGAACCCGCCATTTTCGATCTGCCAGATACCGAACCTACTGAGACCTGCATCGAGGTGAAATCGCTGTTCTTCCGCTACTCCGATGCTGACCCGTGGCTGCTTCAGGATGTAAACCTGCGCATCGCCCGGGGCGAGTGCGTGGCCATTGTAGGACCTTCGGGCGCGGGCAAGTCCACGCTGCTGAAACTCATGGCCGGCCTGCTTCAGCCGCAGACAGGTGACGTGCTGGTAGACGGAAACTCTGTTTGCGAAAGCCGCGCCGCGGTGCTCGGCAAAGTCGGCTTCGTGCTGCAGGACGATTCGTTATTTGCGGGAACGATTTCCGACAACATCTCTTTCGCTACCGACAGCGCAGACATGCAGCGGGTGGAGGAATGCGCCCGGCTGGCCAGCATCCACGAAGAAATTATCGCCATGCCCATGGGCTACAACACGCTCATCGGAGACATGGGAAGCGCAATTTCCGGAGGGCAGCAGCAGCGCCTTCTGCTGGCGCGCGCCCTTTACCAGCAGCCCTCAATCCTGATTCTCGACGAGGCCACCAGCCATCTTGATGTGCCGACTGAGCAGCGCATTGCCGCCATGCTGGGGGAATTGCCGATTACCAGAATTTTTGCAGCCCATCGGCCTGACACGATTGCCATTGCCGATCGCGTGATTACCGTGAACCGTTCCGGCGCAGTGTTGAGCGATGAAAAACAGCACAAGCCGGCCCCTAACCGCAGCAACGCAGCCGCGGAAAGTTATGCCCAATCGCATGGTGATTGAAAATGCGGCGCAATGCCGCGAGAAATTTTGCCTGGTAGCCGAGAAGAGAAAGGAGAGTGTATGAACAACACTCAAGACCCGAGAGTGCTCAGCAGGTTGGGCGCTCGTGAACTATCGCCGGAAGAATACCAGGAAGTGACCGGCGGAGTCATTACTGCAGTCATGACACGCCTTCCCGCTCCTGATATGCATACTGACGGATAACCGTCGCAATCGCTTTCTCAAGCCAGAGTGCTGAAGCACTCTGCCAGCAGTTGGCAACCCAGCTTGGAAAGGAACGATTATGTCGAATCACAAACCACGAGTGCTGGGCCGCATGGGTGCCCGCCAGTTGACTGCGGAAGAAATCAAGGCAGTCACCGGCAGCGCCACCAATTGCACTTTCCAGCAAACTCATCCCAAACCGAACATCATTGATGATCTGGTGGACGATTGCGGGCCTTAATCATTGAACACGCAGTTGCCGGCGGTCTTGCCGCCGGCAACTGCGCTGAATACTTACCTCGAAAAGGAGCAATGATATGCAGCACCATTCTGACGATCGCGTGCTCAGCCGCAGAGGGGCGCGTGAAGTGAGCGAGACTGAACTCCAGAGCATCCACGGCGGCTTCAATACGCTGGTATGTACCGTGAGTGTGACCAATCCTTCGATTCGCGACGGCGACGCCTGCCATTAAAGCCATGGCGGCTACGAGAACGCGCGAGTCCTTAAAGACAAATTGGCCCCCGCAAGGACCATAGCCCAAAAGGAAGGGACAGACATGTCGAACCATGACGATCGAGTACTGGTGCGCAAAGGCGCACGCCAGCTGAGCGAAGAAGAAGCCCGAAATGTAACCGGTGGCGCAGTGGGCACAGCAACACTGTGCAGCATTGGTGCGAACGGCAAAATTGACGGCGATCTTCACGAATGCTGACTCAACCGGCGACCCGCAGTAGAACCAAACTGCGAGCCGCTGCCGATGACTACGTGTGAGCATGAACAGCATGCCATTTCAGATGGCGTGCGGGTTCAGAAAAGGAAAACGTCTATGTCAAATCAAAATAATCGAGTCCTGGTGCGCAAAGGCGCACGCCAGTTAAGCGAAGAAGAAGCCCGAAATGTATCCGGTGGCGCCGTAGCGGGCACATTAACACTGTGCAGCATTGGTGCGAACGGAAAAATTGACGGCGATCTTCACGAATGCTGACCAACCAGCGACCCGCAGTGGAACTACACTGCGGGTCGCTGCCCGATGATACCGTGTGAGCGGGAAACAAAAGCATGCCATCTCAGATGGCGTGCGGTTCAAAAAGGAAAACATCTATGTCAAATCAAGAGAATCGAGTCCTGGTGCGCAAAGGCGCACGCCAATTGAGCGAAGAAGAAGCCCGAAATGTATCCGGCGGCACAGTTCGCGGCACAGAAACACTGTGCAGCATTGGTATCAACGGAAAAATTGACGGCGACATCAACGAATGCTGACCAACCCGCGGCCCGCAATGAACAACGCTGCGGGCCGCGCCATGATGCAGGCGGTGAGCAAGAACAAAAACATGCCATCTTCAGATGGTGTGCCGATTCAAAAAGGAAAATATTTATGTCAAATCAAGATAATCGAGTCCTGGTGCGCAAAGGCGCGCGTGAACTGAGCGCGGAAGAAGCCACATACGTGGTCGGCGCCGCTTCGGTGATGACCACTACGAAATGCAGCATTACCGTCGGCGGAAAGCACGACGGTGATCCTGGCGAGTGCTGATAACACTTAACAGCCCTGCCGCCACTCCGTAAGGAATGTGGCTGGGGGTACTTGCAACGATGCCGGCCTTCGTCGGGCCGCTATCTTTCGCCTTTATTTTGAATTCGCTAACGCGAAGAAGGAACCTGTTTTATGTCTACGAATGAAAATCGAGTATTGAGCCGCAGAGGCGCACGTGAATTGACCTGCGAAGAATTGGAAAGCGTAGCTGCCGCTGCCGGAGCCGCGCACACCAATGTATGTTCAGCAGTAACGGCGACCAGCACAGGCGATGGAGACGCCTGCCTGGACCATGATGTCTATTAAGCACATCGTCTCCGGTTTCTGAATGTCAGGAAAACCAGATATAGCCGCACGTTGCGTGCCGGCTTACTCTGCTTCAGTTTGTAGCAAATATTTGGGCCATTCAAGCGGCCCTTTTGATGAAAGGAAAACGCATGTCCGATCAAGATCCGAACAGAGTGCTTATCCGTCGTGGCGCTCGTGAATTGACCGCCGATCAGTTGAATGAAATACGAGGCGCAGGAGGGCCGTTGCATACCGAAGCATGCACCGTGCCGACAACCAACCAGGCCGGACTCTTCGTTTCCTGCGACATAGAACACTAACCATCGGAACGCATTAGGAAGCTGCAATCGCGCTGCTCTCATCCTGCGATTCGCTTTCGTTCCCATGGCAAACAGGTTTGGGCCGCTCAACGGTCCAGATGTAGGAAAGGAAAAACTACTCATGTCCGATCAGAACCCGAACAGAGTACTCAGCCGCACCGGTGCTCGCGAACTGACTGAAAACGAAATGCACGAAGTCAATGGCGCAGTAGGCACGCTGACTGCCTGCACATTTGCTGTAAGCGCAATAGACGGCGATATACACGAGTGCTAATTCAACCCGGGGCAGCGCTTCCAGCGCTGTCCCGGCTAAACATCCGGCCGAGGGCCGGAGACGGAGGAAAGATGAAGATCGTAATCCTGGCGCCCGAAGATGATAACCACACAGCGCCTATCAAGTGGTCGCTGGAGAAAGCCGGATACAAGGTAGTCTGCTGGTCCGGATTGGCCTGGACTGAAATCGAGCAAGCCTCTATCTATCTGGGCGAAGAGACCCGGTTGATGCTTGGTCCACATTCAGTGGAACCCGGCGATACAGTCTGGATTCGCAGGCCTGAGCCGGCAGTCTCCAATCCCAAAGTGACCGAGGCCGACAAGAAGTTTGCCGATCTGGAATACCGCACCTTCTATCACAACATCGCATACCTGCTGGAGAAGCTGCCGGTGTGGGTAATCAACGACTACTCATCGTCGCGCTTCACCATCAACAAGTCGGTGCAACTGCTCATCGCCCGCAAGTGCGGCATGAAAGTTCCCAAGACGTTGATGTCCAACTGCCCCAGCGCAGTAAAAGACTTCCTCGATCACACGAAGAACCGCACTATCTGCAAGGCCTTCATGCCCCACGTGTGGCAGAAGCAGGACACGCCCGATTCCGGAGTGGCTGTGACAGAAACCTTCGAACTGAAGCGGGAGCACCTGCCCGCCGACGAAGTGCTCACCTACGCTCCCGGAATCTACCAGGACATGGTGGTAAAAGAATTCGACATCCGCATGGTGCTGATGGGCTCGCGGATCTATTCCTATGCGCTGCACAATCCGCTGAAAGCATTGGATTGGCGGCAGGATGCCGGACAGCAGAAAATCAAGGTTGAGAGTGTCGCTACACCGCCGGAAATCGAAAAGGCAGTACTAGCCTTCGCGAAAGAGTGCGGCATCTGCTTTGGGTCACTGGATTTTGCCGTAGACATGCAGGGGCAATGGTGGTTTCTGGAAATCAATGAGCAAGGGCAATTCCTGTGGCTCGACCAGTTTACCCCCGAAATCAAGATCAACCAGAAATTCTGCGCCTTCATCACCGCGCCGGAAGGCTCAACCGAGCCGCTGGAGAACCGCGAAGACCTGTTTCCGACACTGGCCGAATACGAAGCCCTGCTGAAAGACCAGGTGTTGCCGCCCGTGGATTCCAAGACCCGCGCCGGTCTGGCTTTTGTCTCGAACGAGCCATAAAGGGCGCTAGAGCTTGCATGCAGGCGATCACCAGACCGCCTGCATGCAGAGGTGTGTTTACGCCACTGTCCGTTTCAACTGGCCGCAGGCGGCATAAATATCTCTTCCCCGGGGACGCCGGATGAAAGCTGGAATCCCTGCTTTTATGAGCAGGCTTTGGAAGGTACTGACCCGCTGCTCTTCCGGAGTAGAAATGGGATGCCGGCGCCGGGATTCAAGGCAATCAGGTTCACCTTGCAGCGAATGCCGCGCACCAGTTCGATAACTTCGCGGGCGTGCAGGGCATCGTCATTCACTCCAGCCAGCAGCACATATTCAAAAGTAATCCGTTCACGGTTGCGCAGGGGAAACTCCCGCGCTGCCTGCATCAGCAATTCCAGGTTCCATTTCCTGTTGATGGGCATGATGCTGGTTGCGCAGCTCGTTATTGGAAGCATTTAAAGAAATGGCCAGCTTCGGGCGCACCGCCTCCGCGCCGAAATCGTAAATGCGCGGCACAATGCCTGAGGTGGAAACTGTCATGCGCGACTCGGGAAAGCCTACTCCCTCCACCAGCAGGCGCGCAGCCTTGATGAAATTGGGGTAATTGAGAAACGGCTCGCCCATTCCCATAAAGACGATGTTCACGCGCTGGCGCTCCAGGTCTACCTTGCGGTCGTTCAGCACGGTAATGACCTGGCCGACGATTTCCCCGGCTGAAAGGTTGCGCTTTACGCCCAGCAGCGCCGTGAGACAAAACTGGCAGTTCACCGCACAGCCGACCTGGCTGGAGACACAAATGGTCGCCCGCTGCCATTCCTGGTCGCCTGCGTCACTGCCGTCGCCCGCTTCGCCGCCATCCCCTTCCGGCATCCATACTGTCTCTACGCTCTGGCCGTCAGCCATCGCCATCAGGTAGCGGATGGTTCCATCCACCGAAGCAAAGCTCTTCTCGATGGCCGGCTGCTGGATTTCTAAACCTTCTTGTTTAAGGGAGGCGCGGAAGTGCCTGGGCAGAGTGGAGATAGAATCCAGACTGGCAAGGCGTTGGGGATAGATGGCATGAAAAAGCTGCCGGGCGCGGTACTCGGGCTGTCCGTGTTTCTGGATAAGGCTCGTAAGTTCTTGAAAATCAAGGCCTAAAAGTCCGGATTGTAGCTGGCCAGCCATGCATCTAATGATCTGCATTCATTTTACACTGGCTTTTCAGCGCCTGAGCTGCCCGGCTAAGGCTCCGTAAGTTCTTGATTCCTAAAAGGAATTAATCACGGTTTACCTGCCTCGAATGTGTAAAAATCGAAGAGTACAAACATGATGGAAACCGCAGTCTTAAAACGTCCGTTAACTGAAGCCCGCGACATACGCCGCGAAGTCCTGCCCAATGGCTTGATCGTGTTGAGCGAAGAGATGTCGCACATTCGCTCCATCTCCATTGGCATCTGGATGAAGAGCGGATCTCGCGATGAGACCCCTGAACTGAATGGCATCTCGCATTTTACTGAGCACATGGTATTCAAGGGCACGACCACGCGCACGGCCCAGCAGATCGCCCGCCAGGTTGATTCCATTGGCGGCAATATGGACGCCTTTACCGGCAAAGAAACCATCTGCTTCAACATTAAGGTTCTCGATGAGCATCTGCCGGTTGCCGTGGATATCCTGAGCGATCTGGTGCTGAATCCTATTTTCGACCCGAAAGATATTGTCCGCGAGAAAGGCGTGATCCTCGAAGAGATCAAGATGGACGAAGACAATCCCGACTATCTTGTCCACGAACTCTTCACCCAGAATTTCTGGAAGGATCACCCGCTGGGCAAGCCGATTCTGGGAACCAAAGAGACCGTCCGCTCTTTCGAGCAGGAAAAGCTCTTTAACTTCTATCGCGAACGGTTTGCGCCCAACAACATCATTATCTCGGCAGCGGGAAACCTGAACCACGAGCGCTTTGTCGCACTGATCAAGGCCAAGTTCTCTTCGACCTGCAACCGGTGCCCAATGGATACCACCAGCCCGCGCCGGCGGTGACTCCGCGCATTATTACTCGCAACAAGAAATCGCTGGAGCAGGTGCAGCTCTGCATTGGCGTTCCTTCGCACCCGATCTGGCACCAGAAACCGCTATGTTTCCTATGTTCTCAATACGGTGCTGGGCGGAGGCATGAGTTCCCGGCTGTTTCAGAACATCCGCGAAGAAAAGGGGCTTGCGTACGCGATTTACAGCGACCTGAATCCCTATCGCGATACCGGATGCCTGACCGATCTATGCCGGCACCTCGCGGAAAGTACCGCGACAGTGGTTGATCGGTGATGGCGGAATTTCGCGAGTTGAAGAATACGCCGATCAGCTACGACGAGTTGCGCCGCGCCAAAGACCAGCTCAAGGGCAGCCTGATGTTGAGCCTGGAATCCAGCACCTCGCGCATGTCGAACCTGGCCCGCCAGGAAATGTATTTCGAACGCTTTTTCAGCCTGGACGAGACATTCAGCAGATTGAGGCGGTCACCTCTGAGGAAATTTCAGAGATGGCCAACCAGCTTTTCCAGACCGACAAGATTGCCATTACCGTGCTCGGCAACCTGGATGGTCTGAAGCTCTCGCGCGAACACCTGATTTGCTAAAAGCTCACCACTGATGACACGGATTGGACTGATCTGCACTGATAAACCAAGAACTTAAGGTTTCGGTTTATCAGTGTTGATCTGTTTCAATCTGTGTTCATCAGCAGTTAAATTCTTATCTTTCTGTCACGCCTTCGAGAACATCAAAGAATTCCGGGAAAGAGATTCGGGCGGCATCGGCTCCGTGGATGACACTCTCGCCTTCGGCGCCCACGGCCGCTACGGAGAATGCCATGGCGATACGGTGGTCTCCCGCGGAATCAATCTCAGCGCCATGCAGCCGCTGGTTTCCGGGCACCCGCAGGCCGTCTTCGCGTTCTTCGCATTCCGCTCCCATGGCCCTGAGGTTCCTGGCTACCACGGCAATGCGGTCAGACTCTTTCACCCGCAACTCTTTCGCGTCGCGTATTTCAACGCCTTCACTGGTGTAAGGGGCGATGGCGGCGAGCACCGGCAGTTCATCAATCAGGGCGACAGAGGTAGCGCCCTCAATCGTAGTTCCCTTCAACCGTCCATGCTCCAGCTTTACCGTACCTACCAGTTCTCCATGATGGTCTTCCAGATTGATAACCGAGATGCGCGCTCCCAACAGAGTAAGCACATCAAGCAATGCGGCCCGCGTTGGGTTCAGCAGCAGGTTCTCGATGACCAGGTTGGAATCGGGAAACAGAGCCGCCGCGCACAAGAAAAAAGCCGCCGATGATATATCGCCCGGCACAGTGGCCTGAATGGCCTTGAGTTTCTGTCCGCCTGGAATCGTGGTGCGGTTGCGGCTGCGCGAAAGTTCCGCGCCAAAGGCGCGCAACGCCTGCTCGGAATGATCACGGGTACGAAATGGCTCTTCGACGATGGTGTCGCCTTCGGCAAGCAATCCCGCAAACAGCACAGCAGATTTCACCTGGGCGCTGGCTATGGGCGTCACGTATTCAATGCCGTGCAGGTGTCCTCCGCGGATGTGCAAGGGCGGGCGGTCACTGGCCGCCGAAGTAATCTCCGCACCCATCTGCCGCAGCGGAGTCATGATTCTACCCATGGGTCTGCGGGACAACGATTCATCGCCATGCAGATCACATTCGAAATCCTGGCCTGCCAGTATGCCGGAGAGCATGCGCATGGTTGACCCGGAGTTGCCGCAATCCAGGCTCTCCTGCGGCTGCCGCAGGCGCTCCAGACCTTCTATCTCGATCATCTGTGCTTCACGCTGCACCTTGCAGCCCAGTTGCCGCACACAACTTAAAGTGCTGGCGCAATCGGCGCCGCTCGAAAAATTGGATAGTCTGGTCGTGCCTTCAGCGATCGCAGCCAGCATGGCATAGCGATGGGAAATTGATTTATCTCCCGGCAGGCGGATAGCGCCCAGAATGTTTTTGGCAGGCTTGATAATCACTGCGGCAAATCCTTGAGCAGCTCTGGTAAAGTTGCCCGCAGCACTGGAAATTTTTCTCTCGACATACTTTCACCTTAATACAACTAAGCTTTCTGGAAAACATCTCACCTATAGCACGCAAGCGAAAGCGGCGCGCCAGTTGAGGCAGCAAGAAGGCCTGGTTCCCCTGCCAAACCTGTGCCCCAACTTCCTCCACTTAAATCAACACAGGTCGTACCATTATGCTTCGCAAACCAGCCCTCTTCACCCTGGCAGTCATTATATTCAGCGGTCTTTCCCTGGCGCAGTCGAGTCCCTTTCCTCAACGCGGGCAGAGCATGAACACCCGCGACGCTTTTAACTCGGTCAGCGGATCGGTTCGCAGCGCCGACAATAAGCCTTTGAAAGACGTTCGCGTAGAGCTGCACGAAGCCAGCTCGGGCGCGTCAGTAGGCGCCGTATACAGCAGCAGTTCCGGCAATTTCGAGTTTTCGCACATTCGCACCGGCATCTACGAAGTCGTTGCTACTTCGGGAGTACAGGAAGTTCGGGAAAGAGTGGAAGTAACCGGCATGGGAAATCTGGTGAACCTTCGCCTGCCGGTCACCGCGTCCCCCACTGATGGCAATGGAAGCAATAGCATTTCCGTGGCCCAGTACAAGGTGCCGGATAAAGCGCGTGAGGAACTGAAGAAAGCGCGGGAAGCCACCGCCAAACAGAAGCCGGAAGAAGCGCAGAAGCATATTGCCCGCGCGCTGGAAATCTACCCTAAATACGCCGACGCTCTGACTCTTCGCGGCATCCTGAAGCTCGACTCCAAAGATAACACTGGGGCCCTTGCCGATCTTCAGCAGGCCATTGATTATGACGGCAGCTGCGCCATGGCTTACCTGGTGATGGGCGCAGTTTTCAATACCGAAGGAAAGTTTGACGATGCTGTCCGTGCCTTGCAGCATGGCGAAGCCCTTCAGCCCAACTCATGGCAGGCTTATTTCGAAATGGGCAAATCACTGGTCGGCAAGCTGCAATATGAAGACGCTCTGCGCCAGCTCAACAAGGCCCAGGCACTGGCCCCATCGGATTATCCTTTGATCCATCTGGTCAAAGCCCACGCTATGCTGGCCATGAACAGCTATGGCGACGCCATGGATGAGTTGCAACAGTATCTGCAAAAAGATCCGCGCGGCCCTAACAGCGAACAGGCGCAGAAAATGCTGGCCCAGGCCAAAGCCTTTGCCGCCAACCATCCGGCGAAGTAGCGCGGAAACATAGATGTTTTCAAAGCCCCGCCTTCTGGCGGGGCTTTGCTTTTTCAATCGGTCACAATCTGTTCTTGCTTATGTCCTTGCGCCGGCTCAAGACATCGCATTTTTCACTCGCCCTGCGGCATACCTCGCGCTCTGAACAGCATCTTTACAAAGAAGAGGGGGTGATTTGCTATGAAGTATTTTCTGGCAGGAATAGGTTTAGGTTTCGGCATTGGGATATTGCTTGCGCCCAATCGAGGCGAAGAAACGCGCGAGCAACTCATGGACCGTGCAGGCGAGCTTGCCGGCAATTTTCGCGGACAGGTGGGTGACGCAGTCCGCAACTCCGGGCAGGTGCTCAGGCAGACGCAGGAAAAGATCTCGGGGCTGGGCCAACAGGTCACCGAGCAGTTGCAGACGCAAGGCCAGAAGCTCAGGGAAGTAGTGCAAGAGAAGGTGGGACGGAGCGCAATATTGAACAGCGTGAGCCGTGAAGATTTGCTGGGCATTTACGGCATTGGTCCGGTCATGGCCGATAAGATTCTGGCCAATCGGCCCTACACGTCAGACCGCCAGATCGTGGAACAAGGCATTGTCCCGGAAGGAATCTTCGAGCGGCTGGAAAGAGAGCTGCTGAAAAAGCGCGCATAATGGGCGTGACCGGATGCGAGAACGGGTGTGTGGACCAGCGCACCCGTTTTGTTTCGTGGAGCAACATAGCCCTTGGGCTGGTGCCGACCTTATGATTAATCTCACATGAAAGCCGACAGGCTGTCCGCTCCGTATCTCGTTGAACACGGCAAATCTTTCCGCCTGAAAGATTACGATCCGGCTGATACCGGCAAAATCCACTCTAAAGAAGAAGCCGAAGAAATTCTTCAGCACGATCTGCAAGCCTTGCGCGACCTTCAGGAAAAGCTCTATGCCCAGAATCAATGGGCGCTGCTGCTGATTTTTCAAGCCATGGATGCCGCCGGCAAAGACGGCGTAATCAAGCATGTAATGTCAGGCGTAAATCCGCAGGGCTGCCAGGTCTACAGCTTCAAACAGCCATCTGTGGAAGAGCTGAACCACGATTTTCTCTGGCGTTCGGCCAGCCGCATTCCCGAACGCGGGCGCATCGGCATCTTTAACCGCTCTTACTATGAAGAGGTGCTGGTAGTCAGGGTGCATAAGGATCTGCTGGAAAGACAGCATCTTCCTGCCGACCTGGTGACCAAAAAGATCTGGAAGCAGCGTTTTGAAGATATATCGAACTATGAACGCTACCTCACCCACAATGGCGTGATGATAAAAAAGTTTTTTCTGAATGTTTCCAAAGAAGAACAGAAACGGCGTTTCCTGCGACGCATTGAGGAGCCGGAGAAAAACTGGAAATTCTCAGAGTCTGATGTCCGGGAGCGCCAGTACTGGGACGATTACATGGAAGCCTACGAAGAAATGATCCAGAATACGGCTACGCCGCATTCGCCCTGGTATGTAGTGCCCGCCGACCACAAATGGGCCACCCATCTGATCGTTAGTTCGGCGGTGATTGAAGCGCTTAACGATCTCAAGCCTGCCTTCCCTACGGTAGACGAAGAACGTCGCAAAGAGCTGCTGCGCGCCCGCAAAATTCTCGAAGGCGACTCCAGGCAGAAAAAGTAAGTTGGTGTTTTACCTTTGATTGCTTGAAACAATATTCAAAAGCTCAACGCTGATGACGCTGATTTGCCTGATTCCGCTGATCGGATGACCGCAATCATTTGGCAATTTGGTAGTAAAAACAATCGGAAAAATTCCCTGTACCCCTTTGCTTGATGCAGTTTTCCGATCAGCGTCATCAGCGTAAATCAGCGGTAAAGCTTTTGCTCTAGGCTAATTGCTATTTGCCATTTGCTCTCTTCAAGCTACCTTCTTCGCTTTCTGTGCTCCTTCTGCGAATAGCTGGATCATCTCGCGATTGAAAGCCGGAATATCATCGGGTTTGCGGCTGCTGACCCAATTGCCGTCGCGCAGCACTTCCCGGTCTTGCCCAGCGTGCACCTGCATTCACAATGTCATCCTGGATCGAGGGCCAGCTTGTAAGCGTGCGTCCGTCGGTGAGGCCAGCGGACACCAGCAACCACGGCCCATGGCAGATCACGGCCAGAGGTTTGCCCTGCTGATTGGTGTTGCGTACGAACTCCTGCGCTTTAGGAACAATGCGAAGCGCGTCGGCATTCAGTGCGCCGCCAGGCAGCAGCACAGCATCAAATTCCGCCGGATTGGCGCGTTCAAAAGTCAGGTCTACCGGAATCTTGTCGGCTTTATCATGATGTTTAAAGCCTTGAATACTGCCGGATTTTTCCGAAATCACCAGCACTTTGGCTCCCGCCTCTTCCAGTGCTTTTTTGGGTTCAAGCAGTTCCACCTGCTCAACTCCGTCCACCGCCAGTGCGGCAACTTTAAGTCCCGAGAGTTGTTTCTCAGCCATCTTTCCTCCTTCTTCCATGAGATGCCGAGCCGGGAAGATGGGTGGAACTCGGGAAGGAATGCTGAATTGTCAGAGCCGGGAAGACTTGACGAAGAGAGTGGAAGCGGCAGATGAGAGCTTTGCCGAGTTACCGAATCAACGTGGTCGGCTTAGATTAACTCCACCGACTGCAATGAAGTCTAAATAATGGGCCTTGTTGTCAGGACGAATGGCTAAGTACTAATTACTGTTCTTCTCCCCAGCTCGTGCGTATGCCTCGGCAAGATGCTGCTGCAACAATGCCTGCGTCTGCGGATCAGGGGCTGCATGGCCCACGGACGCCGACTGCACGGCTTCTTTTAAAACATCTACCGCCTGCGAGTATTCGTGGCGGGCCAGGTAAACGAATCCCAGCGTGTCAGTGACTGCCAGGTTTCTGGGATCATGATCGTGCGCGGAGCGGGCCAGTTCCAAAGCGCGATCGAGGCGCTGTCCTTTTTCCGCGTACAGCCACGCCAGATTATTGGCGGCCACTCCGCTGGCCTCACCCCGGCGAATTGCAGTCTCATAATTTGCAATGGCCTGCTCGGGTTGGTTCTCTTGCTGCGCGCGCAGGGCTGTAAGCAAGGCATCGGCGCTGCCGCCCAGCTTGCCTGCCAGCGATTGCAGCTTGTCGAATGCCTGGCCCTTCTGCTGGGCCATGGCGTTCTCTGCCAGGGCCATGGCGGCGGTAGCGCGCTGGCGGTCTATCTCCAGGGCTTTCCGGAAACAGCGGTCCGCATCGCCATACTGGCGCCGGTCGCTGTACAGGCGTCCTGCAAGTTCCATCAATGCGGAAGAACGCGGCGGAGCTTCCGCCGTATGCTCCAGCTTCACAATCAGTTCAGGCGTCATCCTGCCTTTGCGATAAACCGTGGTGAGCCCTTCCATGGCTTCGCGCGACTGCGGATCAAGCACCACCGCCTGCTGGAACTCGATGAGAGCCAGCGCCGGCCTCTGCTGCTGCATCTCAATCTGCCCCAGCACGATGTAAGGCTCGGCAGAACCCTGCGCCACCGCTTTGGCCCGCGCCACAATGGACCGCGCGGCAGCATAATTCTGGTTGGCCGCCAGTACTCTTGCATACAGAAGCAGAGCATTCAGGTTAGCGGGTTCGCGACGGACCACAGCGGCCGCCTGCTTTTCGGCTGCTGCATATTCGCGCTCTGCGAAATCAACCTGTGCCATGGCCAGCAGCGCCGGCGTGTACTCCGGGTCTTTGGTCAGTGCTGTCGTCCACTGCGAAACAGCCTCTGCTTCATCGCCCTTCGCCTTGTAGACCTGCCCGCGCACAAAATAGGCTGGGGCCGACTCCGGGCCGCTGGCCACCGCGTCATCAGCGTTGCCGGCAGCTTGTGTGAGATCACCATCCAGCAATGCAATCTCCGTTTCCAGCACATGCGTGGTGGTGGGATCCAGTCGCGAGCGGTATTCTTCCAGGTGCAGCTTGGCAATCTGGGTGCGGCTTTGGCGATCGCCGCTCGTGGACTCGCCAGCGGTCTCCAGATCGGCCTCAATGACCCGCGCCGCAATTGCTGCCGTATCATCAGGACTCTGTTTCGCTCCACTGGCCAGACGTGTCTGCAAGACGGTCTGGTAATGAACGGCCGCGCGCATGCCCTGGCCCGATCCCAGTTCGAAGTCGGCCAGCCAAGTGGACGCAAGAGGCCGCTTGCTGTCCGCACGCTTCAAAGCTTCTTCTGCTTCTTTGACCTTGGCGGAACGCAGCAGATGGTAGGCCAGTCTCAGGTTGGTTTCCGCGCTGTCATCGGCAGCCACCGCCTTGCGGTATGCACTCTCGGCGGCCTCTCCGTTGCCCTGCTCTTCTTCCAGGCGGCCCAGCGCCATCCATGCCAACGGGTCCGATTTGTCGGCCTCCGCTGCATGCACCAGCACTTCTCTGGCTTTGTCTATTTGCCCGCCATTGTCATATAAATCGGCCAGCGCTACTGCTGTGGACTGGCGTTGCGGCTCCAGCACCAGCGCTCGTTGAAATTCCTGCTCCGCGCGCTGCACCTCGCCTACTGCCGAATAATAGGCGCCCAGCGCGGCCACCGCTTCAGGCTTGTTGGGCTGCTGGTTGAGCACCGCAACCAGATGCTCATAAGACTTCTGGGGACTGTTGGCTGCAATGTAAAGCTGCGCCAGGCGAAGCTGCGCGAGCACATTGGAATTGTCGAGCACGGCCGCTTTCTCAAAAGCACTGAAAGCCTCTTGCGCGTGGTCAGCACGCAGCAGCATCTCACCCATGCGCGTTTCCAGAACCGACTGCTTTTTCGGCTGGCCCTGATAATGTCCCGCAAGCTGCTGGTACAGAACTGCCGCCTCCAGATACTTACCCTGATCTTCCAGCCGCTGTGCCCGTTGCGCCAGCCGGTGAGAGGAGCACCCGGCAAACAAAATAACAGTTAAAGTAAAACTTAAAAGCAGAAAGGCGCGGGCGCTGGGCTGATAAGACGAAAACCGCATGAAGGTAAGTTGCAATCCGGGGGATGCCAGTTGCCAGAGCTGCCGGAATTCCGCCATCCCCCAGAGTATGGACTTCATCCCATTGACTAACCCCGCAAGGAAAGGACTTTCATGATGAAGACTCTCGCTATAACCCTGCTCAGCTTCGGCCTGGCTGTCGGCTGCAGCAATAACAACAAAGCTGCCACGGCGGACAATGCCAATTCAGCCCAGCCGGCTTCCTCTCAACCTTCGCCGGCAGATAATTCCAACGGCTCAAGTAGTACTTCAAGCAGCACCGCTTCGAATTCCAGCAGCAACCCCGATCAGCAATTCGTCAGTGACGCCGCGAAAGGCAATCGCGCAGAAGTGGAATTGGGAAAGATGATCGCTTCAAAAACCAGTGATCCAGCGGTCAAGCGCTTCGCTCAAATGATGGTGGACGACCATACCAAAGCACTGAACCAGTTACAGCAGGTCGCCAGCCAAAAGAACATCAATTTGCCCGATGGTATTCCGGACGATGCAAAAGATCTTCAGACCAAATTGAGCAGCGAAAGCGGCAAACAGTTGGACAAGGATTACATGGACGGCATGGTTCAGGATCACCAGAAAGATGTTCAGGAATTTAAGGACGCTTCGCAAAACCTTCACGATACCGATGTAAAGCAGTGGGCCACCAAGACCCTGCCTACGCTGCAACAGCACCTGCAACGCGCAAAACAGGTTGATGACAAATTGAACGGCGGCAGTTCGTCAGACAACAGCAAATCACAATAACTTTATCTGACGAACGTCTGGTTCAAGAAGGGGCCTGCAAATGGCTCCTTCTTTTTGTCTGGCCTCGCCTTTGCGATTTCTGCGGTGATCACGCCGAACCAATAGCTCCCCTTTTTCCATCTCTTTCGTCTATTCTTTCCAGGGAGAATTTTCTTCATGCGCATTTGCACCATGTTGTTCCTGTTGCTCTGTTCCCTGGCGCTCTTTGGCCAGTCACAATCACAGCACGGAATTGAGGCCGGCGACATAGATCGCAAGGCCGATCCCTGCACTGATTTTTTTCAATATGCCAACGGAGCATGGCGTGCCCAGAACCCGATTCCCGCCTATATGGACCGCTGGAGCCGTCGCTGGCAGGCCGGAGAGGCTTCTAAAGACCGCCTGAAGGTGATTCTCGATGATGTTTCCAGCCGCACCAACTGGCCCAAAGGCGGCGTGGAACAGTTGATCGGCGATTACTACGGATCCTGCATGGACGAAGCCCGCATTAACCGCGCCGGACTCTCACCCGTCCTGCCCTTATTCAAAACCATTGACGCCATGAAGACCCCGGCGGAGTTGCAGCGCACGATCCGCAGTCTGCATCAGGAGGGCGTCTTCGTTCCTTTTATCGTCGTAGCCGTCCCAGACAACCACAATCCACGCCAAACGATTGCCGGTGTCTATGCCGGAGGACTTGGACTGCCTGACCGCGACTACTATCTCAAGCCCGAGCCCCGGTTTGCGGAGGCGCGCGAGAAATATGTCGCCCATGTAACCAATATGTTCAAGCTGGCCGGCTACGATGAGGCGCATGCAAAAGCGGCTGCTGCCACCGTCTTCCAGATGGAAAAGAACCTGGCCGAAAATTCGCTGGACAATGTTGCCCTTCGCAATCCGCAAGCCACCGATCACAAGACCACTTTCGCTGCCCTCAAGAAAATGACGCCAGCCATAGATTGGGACAGCTATTTCGCATCGGCCGGAATTTCACAGGCCGACCTCAACGTTAGCCAGCCTAAGTTCATGCAGGAAGTTGACCGCCAGTTCCGCGAGACTTCCATGGCCGATTGGAAGACCTATCTCAAGTGGCACGTGCTGCATGCCCATGCAGACGAATTATCAGATCCGTTCGTGAACGAGAATTTCGCCTTCAATGAGAAATATCTGAGCGGCGCTACAGAGATGAAGCCCCGCTGGAAGCGTTGCGCTGAATCCACCGACCAGCTTCTTGGCGAGGCCCTGGGCAAGAAGTACGTGGAAAAATATTTTCCTCCGGCAGCCAAGGCCCGCGCCCAGGAAATGGTAAACAACATTCTGGCGGCCATGCATGACACCATTGAAGGCCTTGACTGGATGGGACCTGACACAAAGAAGAAAGCGTTGGAGAAGCTTTCTACAGTTAATCCAAAGATTGGGTATCCGGACAAATGGAAGGACTACAGCAGCATCAAAATCAGCCGCGACTCTTTCTGGAACAACACGATGGCGGCCATCAAGTGGAACATTGTAGACGATGACTGGGCGCTCATCGGCAAGCCTACCGATCGCGCGCGATGGGGCTTGACTCCACCCACCTCAGACGCTTACTACAACCCGCTGCTGAATGAGATCGTGTTTCCTGCCGGCATTCTTCAGGCCCCCGCTTTCGATCTCAATGCCGTGGACGCAGTCAACTACGGAGGCATTGGTGTTGTGATCGGCCACGAGATCAGCCACGGATTCGATGATCAGGGCGCACAGTATGACTCGATTGGACGACTCGATAACTGGTGGACCGCTGACGATCTGAAGCGCTTTCACGAACGCACCGCTTGCGTGGCCCATCAGTTCGACAATTACTTCATCGAGCCCAATATCCACCATAATGGCCGGTTAGTGCTGGGTGAGAGTATCGGCGATCTGGCAGGCGCCAAGATTGCGTATCTTGCATTTACCAAAGCCCAGCAGCAACATCCGGCACAGACCATTGACGGCTTTACTCCTGAGCAGCAGTTCTTTATTGCCTGGGGACAATTTCGCGGGGATGAAACCCGTCCCGAGACCCAGCGCCGCATGGTGCAGGGCGATCCTCACCCCGTTGCCAAGTTCCGGGTCATCGGACCGCTTTCCAACTTGCCCCAATTTGCAACCGCATTTAGCTGCAAAGCGGGCTCACCCATGGTGCGCCCAGCGGCAGAGCGTTGCGAGGTGTGGTGAGGTTTGCTTTGTATCAGGGCATAACTTTTAGTGGTGCCGAAATATTCTACAAAGACTTGGGCTTTCAGCCCCTGCATACTATCGAACCTCACCGTAATGGTGGCCCTCAAATCGCTTGTACATCCTCTCTGAAGAGCTATGTGCGAACTTGATTTAGGTGGTCACAGCACAATGCCGGTAAGAGTGTGCAGGGGCTGAAGCCCAGTGTTTGTAAGGCTTTTTCGGCACGACTGGAAGTCGTGCCCTGTTACATGTCTCGACAATGCAACCAAACTCTAATCTCACCCCCTCACAAGCTACCCATCCTCACCAGCACGTACTACATCACCTCAGGCGCGTCCACTCCCATTAGATTCAGGGTTTGAATCAGTGTCCGGCGCACCACTGCCGCGGTCGCCAGCAGGAATTGTTTACGCTCCGGATTCTCTTCGGTAAGGATGTGGTGCTTGTGGTAGAAGTTATTGAACTGCTGCGCTAATTGAAATGCATACTTGGCCACGTAAGCCGGTTCCGTGGTGACAATGCATTGCTGCACAATGCTGGAAAGCTGCCCGGCCGTAAGCCATAGCTGCCATATCTCGTCTTCGTCTTTCAGAAAACTGAAATCTGTTTTATGCCGCCAGAATGGCTTCGGCCGTGGTTCCGGCCTTGCGGAAGATGTTCGAGGCGCGCACGATCGCGTACTGCGCATACGGGCCGGTCTCACCTTCGAAGCTCAATGCTTCTTTGAAATCGAAAGCAATCACCGATGTCTTGGTGAACTTGAGCATGAAGTAACGCAGAGCGCCGATGGCAATCTGTGTGGCGATCTGGTTGCGCTCTGCTTCACTCAGTTCAGGATGGCGAGGATTCACTTCCCTGCTGGCCGCCGCGATCAGCGCATCAATCAAATCGTCGGCCTTGACTCCGAAACCTTTTCTTCCCGAGACTTCGATATAGGAACGCTTGCGCTCTTCTTCGGGCACATCATAGCCAAGTTCCAGGGCACACCCCGGAGTCAATGCCACCATTTCATAAGAAAAGTGATGATAGTTGTCGGCCTGCGCGGTGTAACCCAGTCCGCGTATGGCTTCGATCACATTATTCTGCGGGTCGGTCTGTCGTGAATCAATTACGTTGTAGATCGCATGGACACCGCCGAAATGCGGATGATCGCGCTCGCCCTCCTACAGTAGACATCCATACCTGATGTCCATTGGGATAACTGTAGAACCGGCGATAGCCAAAGTCACGTCCCAGCAGGCCGAACTTCCATAAATGGTACGCAATGTCTTTACCAACATAAGTAACCGTGTTGTTGGAACGGACAATCACCTTGGCGTCTTCATCAGGGCCGGCAGCAGCTTCGCCCTGCGCATTTTCCGCAGGCTTGCTGCCAGCGCGCCGCATGACCCAGCAGCCTTTGTTCTTGCCTTCAGTTTCGAAGTACAGGACGCCTTTCTGCTTCATCTGCTCAAAAGCCAGGTCCCAGAAATGCAGATGCAATATCTCGCTTTCCTGGGGCAGAAAGTCATATTCGATATCCAGCCGCTGCATGGTTTCGAGATGGCGCAGAATGATCGCGTCAGAGATCAGGTGGCCGATTTCGGCGGCTTCGTTTCCACCCTGCTCGATGTCATGCAAGGTTTTCAGGCGCAGCTTCAGGTTTTCTTTGTCCTGCTCATACCACTGCGATACGCGGGCATAGAGGTCCCAGCAGTAGTAGTCAAAACGCCGGGTTGGAGTGGCTGAAGCAATCAGCTTCTCGACATCACTCTTGTTCTTGTTTTCGAGGTAGAGGAAGCCGACCACCACGTCCGCTACCTGCACGCCGGTGTTGTCAATGTAGTTCTGGACATCTACCTTCGCGCCTGAAGCGCGCAGCAGGCGCACAAAGGTATCGCCCAGAATGGCATTACGCAGGTGGCCGATATGCGCCGCCTTGTTGGGATTGATGCTGGTGTGCTCGACCAGGATTTTCTCGCCGGTAGCTGCCTGGTGGGCGCGCATCTTCGCTGCAAAACTATTCCGGCGGCCTTGCCGCGGTCTACTTTGGCGTTGATGTATCCGGCCCCGGCGACCTCGAATTTCTCAAAACCCGGGACATCGCCCAGGGCAGCGACAATTTCTTCAGCAATCTTGCGGGGTGGCTTGCGCAGCTTTTTGGCCAGTTCAAAGCTCAGAGGCAGCGCGTATTCGCCCAGGGCCACGCTGGGAGGCTGGTCTACTACAATTCGCGGCAGTTCCACGTCATACTGCCGTTTAAGAAGTTCACTGACCTGCCGGATAAGCTGCTGCTGTAATTCCAGGTACAAAGTGGAGTGCCTCGATGGTTTTATGGAATGTGGCCGCTGTAAGCCGCCCGCTGCTATGGCGCTAAGTTGATGATGAAAAAGGCGATTATAACAAACGCAGCCCTCTGCTCAGATTGACGCCATAGCCTTGTAACCCTATGATGAAAAGTCGAGGTGATTCGAAGGCGCGAGCCCTTCTGCTGGAATTCTGGGCCGTGGAAGGCCAGGACTTGCACTTTCTCCGCAGATACATTCAAGCCTCAGTTGATTTCTTAAACTACCATGCGTATCGCCTATTTAGAGTGCTTCTCAGGAATCAGCGGCGACATGTTTCTCGGCGCCCTGCTTGACGCCGGAGTGCCCGCCGAGCTGTTCTCGAAAACTGTGCGAGCTCTCGGCGTAGATGCGCGGCTGGAAGTTTCGCGTGTCGTCCGTAGCGGCATCAGCGCCACCAAGCTGGATGTGATCGCCGCCGGGGAAAAAGAGCTTCCCCGCGAAGAATTCTGGGAACAACAGCCAGCTGCGCAACATGATCATCAGCATAGCCATACGCATGATCACGGCCATATTCACTCCCACGGCGACGAACAGGATCATTCACATGACCATGCGCACGGCCATAGTCATAGTCATTCCGGCCACAGCCATGAGCACGATCACTCTCATGAAGCTGGCCACCAGCATCACCACGCGCATCGCGGACTGAAAGAAATCCGGCAAATCATCGGTAATGCCGCTATCAGCGCCACGGCCAAGGAAAAGGCGATCAAGATATTTGAGGCTTTGGGAGCGGCGGAAGCCAAGGTGCATAACAGCGACATCGAAAAGATCCACTTCCACGAAGTAGGCGCCATTGACGCCATTGTGGACATCACCTGCGCTGCCGCAGGGGCCGAAGCCCTGGGCGTGGATGCCATCGTCTGCTCGCCTCTGAATGTTGGCGGCGGCATGGTCCAATGCGCGCATGGAACGTTTCCGGTGCCTGCTCCGGCTACGCTGGAATTGCTGCGGCACGCGCCGGTCTACTCCGGAGAGATACAGAAAGAACTGGTCACACCTACCGGCGCGGCCATCGTGAATGTGCTGGCCAGCCGCTTCTCGAATTTTCCGGCAATGAAAACTGAGAAGACCGGCTATGGTGCAGGTAGTCGCGACTTCAAAAACTTTCCTAACGTGTTGCGGCTGACCATTGGCGAAACCGTGGAAGAGCACGCGGAGGCTGCTTCCGGAAAAACAATTCCGGAAGAAACCATCACTATTCTGGAAGCCAATGTAGACGATATGACGCCCCAGGTTTTCGGCTACGTGATGGACCGGGTTCTGGCCGAGGGCGCGCTCGATGTTTTTGCCACAGCCGTACAGATGAAGAAGAGCCGTCCCGGCATGCTGCTTACCATTCTCTGCCAGCCGCAGGACGCGCAGAAGCTCACGCGCCTGGTGTTTGCCGAAACTACTACGCTGGGGGTGCGTTCCCGCGAGGAAAAGCGGGCGCGGCTGGCGCGCCGCCATCTGAATGTGACCACCAAGTGGGGCGAGATACGAATGAAACTGGCCAACCTGAACGGCAGCGTGAGCAACTACGCTCCTGAGTATGAAGACTGCCGCCGCATCGCGGAGCAGGCACGGGTGCCGCTGAAGGCCGTAATGCAGGAAGCGATTCGGGCATACCTGGAAAGAGAAAATGGCTAAAGGTCAGAAGTTTTACATTACGACGCCTATCTATTATGTGAACGCGCGTCCGCATATTGGGCACGCCTATACGACGATCGTGTGCGACACCATTGCGCGCCGCAAGCGGCTGCTCGGCTACGACACTTATTTCCTCACCGGCACAGACGAGCATGGGCAGAAAATCGAACGCTCGGCGCAGGCTGCCGGCAAGACACCCAAGCAATTCGCCGATGAAGTCTCTTCGCTGTTTCGCGCGTTGTTTGAGAAGATGAACATCAGCAACGATGATTTCATCCGCACCACTGAGCCGCGCCACCAGCAGGGCGCGCAGGAATTGTTCCGGCGGCTTCAGCAAAAAGAATTTATCTATAAAGGCACTTACACCGGCCAGTATTGTGTCTTTGACGAACTCTACGTTGACTCGGTTGGCCCCGGCGCACCCTGCCCCGAATGCGGACGGCCGACCGAAACCGTAAGCGAAGAAAATTATTACTTCAAGCTCTCGGCCTTTGCGGACAAACTGCTGGCCTTCTACAAAGAGCACCCGGAGTTCATCCGGCCGGAAACGCGCCGCAACGAAGTCATGGCATTTGTGCGCGGCGGCCTGCGCGATCTTTCCATCAGCCGCAGCACCTTCAAGTGGGGCGTGCCGGTCCCCGGCGATCCCAGCCATGTGATGTATGTGTGGCTCGACGCGTTGAGCAACTACTGCACCGCCGTTGGATTGGGTGCAAAAGACGAAGCCGGGCAGAAGAAGTTTGAGCATTACTGGCCGGCAGACGTCCACATGATCGGCAAAGAGATCATCCGTTTTCACTGCGTCTATTGGCCTGCATTCCTTATGGCCGCCGATCTGCCCTTGCCAAAGTCAGTCGTGGCGCATGGCTGGCTGCTGTTTGAAGAGAGCAAGATGTCGAAGTCGCGCGGCAACATCGTACGTGCTGAAACCGTAATTGACGTGCTGGGCAACGATGCGCTGCGCTACTTCCTGCTGCGCGAAGTCGTTTTCGGGCAGGATGGCTCCTTCAGCTTTGACGCACTGGTGCAGCGCTATAACTCCGATCTGGCCAATGATTTTGGAAACCTGTCGAGCCGCACGCTCACCATGATCAACCGTTACTTTAACGGTTCGGTTCCCTATCCTTCGCCGACGGTGGCCCGCAAGCCCGCCGACGATGTGATCAAAGAGCAGGCCCTGGCCGTCATCAAAGAATTCGGCCAGTACTTTGACGAATACCAGTTTTCGCGAGCGCTGGAGAGCGCGTGGTCGCTGGTGGCCTCCGTGAATAAATATCTCGTGGACCAGGAGCCATGGATCGTCGCCGAAAAAGAAGGCGAAGAAAACCGCGCCCGGCTGGCGACCATTCTCTATACCGCGGCTGAAGCGCTGCGCATCGTGACTGCGCTGGCGCATCCGATCATTCCCGAATCCACGGCCAAAGTCTGGAAGCAGCTGGGGCTGGGCGAGATTTCAAGGTTCGATCTTAACGATCTCAAGTGGGCGCAACTTCCGCTGGGTGGCAAGCTGGGCAAAGTTGAACCCGTATTCCCCCGCGCTGATAAAAGCGCCATTGAAAGGATGCAGCAGATGGAACAGGAGCGCGCCAGCCAGGCGCAGACTTCAAACTCCGCAACAGCAACAGAGACACCCGCTTCATCAACTCCGGCAGGTGAAGGTGCGCGCGCCGGACAGCCCGCAACCCAGGCAGCTCATGGACCTACCGAAGCTGCTCCGGCTGCGACTGGAAGCGCGGCGAATGCCGGCGCGACGACGACTCCCGTCGTCAACAAAGACAGCAAAATCAGTATTGACGACTTCCTGAAAGTCGAGATGCGCGTAGGCATCGTCAAAGTGGCAGAAAAGGTAAAAGGGGCGGACAAACTGCTGAGGCTGGAAGTAGACATAGGGACAGAAGTGCGGCAGGTGGTCGCCGGAATCGCCGTTGCCTATGCGCCTGAAACGCTGGTTGGCCGCAAAGTAGTGATTGTCGCCAATCTTCAGCCGCGCAAGCTGCGCGGGCTGGAATCCAATGGCATGATCGTAGCTGCCTCCGCCGGTGAAGACGGCAAACCGGTACTGGCCAGCTTTCTGGAAGATGTGCCGATAGGCGCGAAGCTGAAGTAAATAGGACTGCGGCCATTTTGTAGTGGAGACGAAGCCATGCTTCGTCTCTCGCTGCAAAGCGACAGCTTTGGCTCGCTCGGCGTACCTTGCAGAATCATCAATCTTATTTTCACGTTAAACTGACGCTCATGGCGAAAGCCACCTCCGCGCAAACATTTGAAGCCGTACTCGAGCGCATGCCCGGCCGCCTGAATTGGATCATCGCGCGTATCCCTCTGAATCTTGCCGAACTCTGGGACAATCGCGGCCAGATCCCTGTGAAAGGCGAGATCAACGGATTCTCTTTCCGCACCTCGCTCTTCCCTACCGGAAACGGCAGCCACTTCTTGCTGGTCAATAAGAAAATGCAAAAAGGCGGGCAAGCGCTGCCCGGCAGCAAGGCGCGTTTCCGCATGGAGCAAGATACGGAGAAGCGCGAAGTGAAGCTGCCGGCAGAGTGGGTGCGCATATTGCGCCAATCGAAGACCCTACAGAAGTTTTATGATTCGCTCACCTCTTCTGCCCGGCAATGGATTGCCAAGTGGATCGGCGAAGGCAAACACGAAGAGACCCGCGTCAGGCGCGCAGAGCAGATGGCTGAGCGGCTTATGGAAACTATGGAGGCCGAACGCGAACTGCCTCCGGTGATTCAGGTGCAGATTCAATCCAACCCCAAAGCCCGCGCCGGATGGGAACTCATGCCACCATCCCATCGGCGTGCCCATCTGCTGGGAATCTTCTACTATCGCAACCCCGAATCGCGCGCCCGCCGTGTTACCAAGGCAGTACAAGAGATGGTGGCATACGCAGAGAAACGCTCGACTAAGAATTAACCACGGAGAAGGCAACGGCGATTTACCGCAGAGGGCGCAGGGAGCGCAGAGAAGTTAAGAGTGTTGAGTACGAATTAAGGCTGACTTCTATATAAACTCTTCGAGGCGATCCATAAAATCAACTTTTAATCATTCTCTGAGATTAAAGGCTTTTCTCCGTGCCTCAGTGTCTCTGTGGTGGTTCCAACCCGTGTCTCAGTGTCTCCGTGGTGGATTACAAACCCAGATAGGCAGCCCGCACCATTTCATTCGACAGAAGATTCTTCGCGTTGTCCTCCAGCACCACAGCCCCGTTTTGCACTACATAGCCGCGGTCGGAGATGCTCAGTCCGCTCACCACGTTTTGCTCCACAATCAGCATGGTGATTCCCGTTTGCCGGACTTCGGTGATCTTCTCAAACACTTCTTCCACGATCTTTGGCGCCAACCCCAGTGACGGTTCATCGAGCAGCAGCAGTTTGGGCCTGGCCATCAATCCGCGGGCGATGGCTACCATCTGCTGTTCTCCACCGGAAAGAGTTCCCGCCAACTGGTTCAACCTTTCGCCCAGCCTTGGAAACATGGCGAGTTGCTCTTCCATAAGCTGCTTGCTATGTGTGCGGACGCGGGGAGTGTAGGCGCCCAGCGCCAAATTTTCGCGCACAGTGAGAAAAGGAAAAACCTGTCTTCCCTCGGGAACGTGGCTTACTCCCTGCGCCACCATCTCGTGCGCAGGAACGCGGGAAACATCTTGCCCTGCAAACCGCAGTGCGCCGCCGCTGATGGGCTTCATGCCGGAAATCAGGCGCAGGATCGTGGTCTTGCCTGCCCCGTTCGCGCCGATCAGCGTAACGATTTCGCCGGCATTCACGCTCAAGGTGATTCCAAACAATGCCTGAAGATCGCCGTAGAAGGCAGTGGCGTTCACCATCTCCAGTAGCGGAGCACTTCCGGGAGTCTGGCCCGAAGCGGTCATTTTGCCAACTCCTTGTACCTCGGCCCGAGGTAGGCCTCAATCACTGCGGGCATGTTCACCACTTCGGACGGTATGCCTTCCGCGATCTTCGCGCCGTAGTCGAGCACCACCACGCGATCGGCGATCTTCATCACCACCTGCATCACGTGCTCGACGCCGCCCACCACGCACACACCCCACTCCGGCAAGCGCTTGATCAGTCCGGAAAGCGCCAGAGCTTCGCTGGTGGTCAGGCCGGAGACTACTTCGTCCAGCAGCATTACCTTGGGCTTGGTGGCCAGAGCGCGCGCGATTTCCAGCCGCTTCAATCCGGCCAGCGGAAGCCCTCGGGCAGAAAAGTTTTTCAGGTGCGCCATCTGCAAAAACTCCAGAATCCTGGCTGCTTCTTCTTCCGCCTGGCGCTCGTTAGCGGTGTGCATGAATGCGCCCAGCATCACGTTCTGCTGCACGGTGAGATTCGGCAAGGGTTTTACGATCTGGAAGGTGCGTCCGATGCCCATCCGCGCGCAGTCATGCGGTTCCCGGCGGGAAATATCTCTGCCTTCGAAAAGAATCGCGCCTTCATTGGGATGAAGGAAACCGCTGATCAAATTAAACACCGTCGTCTTTCCTGCCCCGTTAGGGCCAATGACGAACAGGATTTCGCCATCATTCAAACTGAACGAGACATTTTTCACGGCTTTCAATCCGCCGAAATGTTTGGAAACATTTTTCAGTTCGAGAATAGGCGCCATCAGCCGGCCTCCCCTCTCTGCGGCGCCGTGGACTCGGGTACCGTGTGGAAACGGGTGATCCCCGACTCACCAAGACTGGCATCGGGCGTGGCCGGGGGCTTGTTGCGCCTGCGTAATCGGTGCTGCAATCCGCCAATAATTCCTTCGGGCAAAAAGAGCACCACCAGCACAATCAGAATGCCGTAGATAAGCAGATGGCTTTCCTGAAACTGGTTCTTGAAAATCTCTGAAGTGGAGAGCAGCAGCACAGCGCCCACTACCGGCCCCGTCAGGGTTCCCGCTCCGCCCAACATGGTGATGATAGATATCTGGATGGAAAGATCGAGGGTGAGCACGCTATCGGGAACGATGAACTGAAATGCGCTGCCGTACAGGCTGCCGGCCAACGCCGACAGAAAGGCACTGATCACCAGCGCCAGCAGTTTATAACGTGTGGTATTCACGCCCACGGCGCTTGCGGTTTCTTCGTCTTCACGAATGGCCATAAGGTAGTAGCCAAAGCGAGAGCGCGAAACCCATACATTCACGGCAAGACTTACCAGCATCAACGCTACCGCAGCGCTGTAGAACAACTTCCAGAAATAATCGCCGATGAACAATGCCGGCATGGTGAGGCCGATAGCGCCGCCGGTTACGTTCAGGTTAGTGGCAGTGAGCCGCAGAACCTCGGCGGCTGCAAGGGTGGCCAGGCTGAAGTAAGGTCCGCGCAGCCGGAAGACGATTCGTCCCAGCACGGCGCCAAAGATGGCCGAGGTGACAGCGGCCAGAAAAATTGAAATCCATTTGGGGATCGAAAGCTCAGTGAAGAGCGCCAATCCATAAGCGCCGATGCCGAAAAACGCGGCATGGCCCAGCGAAAGCTGTCCGGCATAGCCACCCACCACATTCCAGGCAAGACCGAGCGCCGCAAAGATCGCGATGCGGAAGAAGACCTGCATCAGGTAATCGTTCTGCACGGCCAGCGGCGCAAACAAGCACAGCACCACCACGCCGCCGATGGCCAGCTTCCACATGGGGACGCCCCTCATGCGCGCTGTCTCCCGAAAATGCCGCTGGGCTTAAACGAAAGCACTAAAAGAAAGAGGATGAAGTCCACGGCCAGTGCCCACTGGTTGCCGATGTAGAGGCTGGTGATATTTTCAGCCATGCCCAATACCAGTCCGCCCAGGGCCGCGCCTTCAATGGAGCCCATGCCGCCCAGCACCACAATCACAAATGCCTTGGTGGTGTAGTCTTCGCCCACGCTGGGAAAGAGATACAGCGCGGGCAGCAGAAGTCCTCCGGCAATGCCTGCCAGCCCGATCCCCAGGGCGAAGCTGAACCCCTGTATGCGCGAAACGTTGATGCCCATGAGGGGCGCGACTTCAGGGTTTTGCGCAATGGCCCGCAACGCCTGGCCGGTGCGCGTATGGGTCACGAACAATGTGAGTCCCACGATGAATACTGCCGCAATCACAAACGACAACACTGCAGCGGCGTTGACGGCGAACGGGCCGAAACGCAACGTTCGATTTACGAGATCGAGATTGGTCTGGTGGTAGTCAGCGCCGTAAATCAACTGCACGGTATCAATGAGGATCAGCGCAATACCGGTGGTCATGAGAATCTGCATGAAGTGCGACTGGTTGCGCACCGGCTTGATCAGCACCGCGTAGACTCCACCGCCAAAAACAAAAAGCAGAATGCCCGCAGGCACGAAACCGAAATAGGGATTGACGTTGAAGCGTTCGAACAGAATGTAAGTAACGTACATCCCCACCATGAGGAATGCGCCATGGGCGAAGCTGACAATGCGCATGACGCCGAAGATCAGAGCCAACCCCATGCCGATCAGCGCGTAAAGAGCGCCGGTGAGAAGGCCGTTCATGCAGGCTTGCAGAAAATGCGTCACAGAGCACGGCCTCCTTTAGGCTAAAGAACGTGTGCAGGGCTAAAGAACGTGTGCGAGAACTTACAAGAGCTTTGTAACAGGGCATGACTTTACAACTTGCGGAAATTCGTTACGATTTTGGGTATGCCCTAGAAATAGTGCAGATATCCACAGGCAAATGCGGTATGTATTGCTACATGCGAGGAACCGATCATCAGCAAACTGTGCTGTATAGCTATAGCAACATCGAAGAGCGCATTCCCGTCCATCATCCTCTCCGCCGCATTCGAATCCTTCTAGATAAAGCTCTGCGCGAACTGTCGCGCGAGTTCGACGCTGTGTATGCGCGTAGCGGACGTTCCTCGATTCCTCCGGAACGGTTGTTGCGGGCTCTGCTGCTGCAGATCCTGTATTCCATCCGCAGCGAAAGACTGCTCATGGAACAACTCAACTTCAACTTGTTATTCCGGTGGTTTGTCGGGCTCAACCCGGACGAGCAAGTCTGGGACGTTACGGTGTACACCAAGAACCGGACGCGGCTCATGCGTGGCTCGATCAGCGAACAATTGCTGGTGGAGATAGTGAAACAGGCAGAAGAGGCAAAGCTGTTGAGTGCCGAACACTTTACTGTAGATGGAACCATGATCCAGGCCTGGGCCCATCGTCGCAGCTTCTTCCCCAAGGACCCCAAAGAAGTAATAGGAACCGGAGCGCGGGGCAGAAAGTTACTGCGCGACACCCATCAATCCAAGACCGACCGCGATGCGCGGCTCTACAGCAAAGGAGGACCGGCGCTGCCCAGCTATCTGGGACATGTGATCACAGAAAACCATAGCGGTCTGGTGATGACGGCTTGCGCCACATTGTCCAGCAAGACGGCGGAAGAGGAAGCGGGGCTGAAGATGTTGGCCGGAATCAAAAGGACCAAAGATGAGAACAGTTCGGAGTGGATCAAAATAACTCTGGGGGCCGATAAAGCGTATCAGACAGAAAAGTTCATCAAGGGACTGCGGGAACGCCAAGTGTGGCCCCATATAGCTGAATATGAACCTAATCCTAAGTGGCCCAACTGGCTGGTCAAAGAGGAGCGTGAGCATGCCGGATTTTCCATCAGCCAGCAGAAGAGAAAGCTGGTGGAGAAGGTTTTCGGCTGGGCCAAGCAGGGGCGAGCAGTGAAGCAGATTAAGTTACGCGGTTTGGCGCGAGTGGACTGGATGTTTCGTTTGAACATGGTTGCTCATAATCTGCTGCGGATGGGAAAACTTATAGAACAACCAGTGCCAGTTCCGGCGCAGTAATCTCAGGGAGTAGTGTGCCTGCAGGAGCAGTAACAAGACCTGCAGAGGCAGGAAAGCTATGCGAAATCGAAGCCTAAAGACACGAAAAACAGTGAACCATGGCAGAGCAGCGAAAAAATAATGTCCTTTTTCCGCAAGTTGTTTAGTCGTGCCGAAATGGCCAATAAACATTGGGCTTCAGCCCCTGCACGCCTTTGACCCCACGGTGATGTTGTCATCGAAATGAATTTCACACACTCTTTAAAACCTAGACTTTCTGGATCGAACCTTGGTCTTTTGGCTCACGCTTCCAGGCAGCGCCGATTATTGGCGCTGGCTCCACTTGGGCGCGGGAATGATCGGCTTCGCATCAGCGGCATCCAACGGGAACACCACGTGATACTTCCCTCCCTGCACCTGGGTGATCAGCACCGGATGCTGATTCTGCCCGTTAGCATCGAACTTCACCGGACCGAACGGTGTGGTTGGCATGTCCAATTTCTTGATCGCATCGCGGACCTTGGTGCGATCGGCTGCCTGAGCGTCAATCATGGCCTGGGCTGCTGCATGCAATGCTTCATAAGCCTGCATGGCGTGATAAGCGGGATGCGATTTGAAGCGCTTGAAATACTCATCATCAAAATCTTTCCCGCCGGGCCATTTAGCTTCCGGCAGCCACTGCGAAGTCGAAAACGTGTACTCGGCGTACTTGCCTGCACCTTTCGGCAGTTGGAAATTCGGCGGCGGCAAATCCTGTTCCGGCAGAGGTGTAATAGGGCGGGTTGAGATCTACTTCCTGCGACTGGCGCATGAGCGTGCCCGCATCCAGCAGGTAAGAGCAGAAATAAATCACCTGAGGATTGGCCTGTTTCACTCGCTGCAACACCGATTTGTAATCAGGCGACTTGGCTTCATAGGACTCCACCGCAACTAGGTTGATGCCGGCTTCTTTGGCGGCCGCGGTCATAGCCTTCATATTCGATTGGCCGAAGTTTGTATTTTCGTAGACGATGGCCATGGTCTTGGGCGCGCCATTGGCTTTGAGAAAATCAATGGTGGCCTTCGCATAATCGGCGGCCCCGGCACAGATGCGAAATACCCAGGGAGATTTGGAATCCATTACATTGTCGGCAGTGGCCGTGGGAATGATCAACGGAACCTGTCGCTGTGTGACCGCCGGCACAATCGCCTTGGTGCTCTCGCTCGAATACGAGCCCAGAATTATGGGGACATGGTCCTGATCTACCAGTTTTGAAACGCCCTGCACTGCCTGATCGGGCTTGCTCTGGTCGTCGTAAATATCGAGTTCCACCTTCTTGCCCAGCACGCCGCCTTTGGCATTGATCTCATCGAGGGCAATGGCGTATCCGTTCTTATGGGCTTCACCGAATGCGGCCTGGTTGCCGGTGGCCGAGGTGATCACGCCGATTTTGATGGTGTCTCCGCCGCTCTTTTTCGAGCAGCCTGCAAACAGCACAACAACGAATGAGACGAAAAGAATTGTGATTGACCTGAGTCGCATAGCACCCCACATTCGTGGAATTAAAAGTGATTGCGCGACATTATACAGAAGCGGCTTTTTGCGCTGGTTCGAGGTGGCGATGGCAAGGGCATTGCCACAACTGCCATAATTGCCAAAAATGCCAAAATTGAAAAAGCGGGGTGGAGGGAAGCGCCTCAAAGATTCATTGCCAGTCGGCCGACCACGCGCCGGGCTGGCTGCAACAAGTGCAGAAGAATCTGTGCCAGGGAAAAGCTGTAAAAGCGGGGTGGAGCGGAGCGTATTTAAAAAGTTCATTGCCAGCTCGGGCCGACCACGCGCCGGGCTGGCTGCAACAAGTGCAGCAGAATCTGTGCCAAGGGGAAAACTGTTGAAGCGGGGTGGAGCGAAGCGACAAAAATCAAAGACCCGCCGGTTTCCCTGCCTACAGCGCTGAGCGCCTAACCGACGGGTCTGCTTGTTTCTGTTTGCTGGACGGCCACCGGTTACCCGAAGCAGCAACCCAGCATTCAATTAGAAGCTACTTCTCTGAAAAGGTTGCTAGGCAGCTACTCTGCCGAATCCATGTTGGGCGTCTTGAGCGACCGCACAAACTCCACGAAGTTCGGGTCTTTGCGCAGTCCGGCAAATTCCGTGTCTTTCAGCGCGTCTTTCACATACGGATAGCCTTCTTCATTGGCCTTGCTGAGATACAGGCGGCAGCGTTGCAAATCGCCGCTGCGGCCATACATTTTGGCGATCACATAATGGAAATGGGCGCGGTCGCCGGGTGTGGCGAGCTTCGCCGAGACGCCGCCCGACTGCTGATGGTCAAAGATCGTGGGATCCAGTTGCTGCGCACGGATGTACTCCTTCATAGAGCCATCGAAGTCTTTGTTAGCAAAATAAGCGGCGCCCAGGTTGCTGTGAAAGCTGGCAACCGAGTCATTAATCTTGATGGCTTTGCGGTATTCGCGGATAGCGGAGCTGTAGTGCTGGTCCTGATAGAACGTCACGCCCAAGTTGTTGTGGGCCTCGGCATACTTCTTATCCATCTTGATCGCTCGCTCGAATTCTTTGCGCGCGTCTCGATAACGGGAAAGCTGCAAAAACGCCACGCCGGTCTTGTTGTGCAGTGTGGCGGTCTCCCCCTTGGGGAGCGCGCAGCGATAGTAATCAATAGCGTCAAGATATTCTTTTTGAGCGCGAAGGCTGTCCCCTTCGGTTTCTAGTTCGTCGGCAGAGAGTGCAGAAGATGGCGGCGCCACGCGATGAGGCAGTTGCGTATTGGTTGTCAGGCTCGAAGTTTGGCCGAGAAGTGGAAGGACACCAAGCAACATGGATGTTGCAACTAGGCGATTGAAAAACTTCATTGGAACCCTCCTGGTTTATTGCGGTCCCGAACCAGCGCCGGGATTCGCTGGCTTTTTGTCTTTCTCCTTGTCCTTATTGTCTCCCTTTCCGCCCCCAAATAGGCGACCAAAAAAACCTTTCTTTTTAGGTTTGTCCTGATCATCCCCAGAATCGGACTGCTGGGCGGAATTGGCCGGTTGCTGCTGGGCGGCACCCGGCTGTGCTGAATTAGACACCGCCGGCGGAGGAGTCGGCTTGGCCTCCATGCCAAATATTTTCTGAAAGATGTTGCGATGGTCTGCCATGGTCTGGTCGCAGGTCTGGGTCGGCTGGGTGCCCTCGATAAAGGCCATGACGTAGTCATTGGGACAAGCCGGGGTGGCGACCAGATCGGTAATCTTATCTATGGAAAGCTGTACCACCCCTGCGGGCGGCGAGAAAGGCTTTACGTCGGAGTAGTTCGGAAGCGCAATGGCGCGCTTCATGAACTCTGCCCAGACCGGGGCAGCCAAGGCCGCTCCGCTGAGTTTGATGTCACTGTAATCGTCGTAGCCAACCCACACAATACAAAGCAGGTTTGAGGTAAACCCGGCAAACCAGGCATCGTGAGAGCTGCCGGTTTTTCCTCCCGCCGGGGCGCTGAATCCGCGTCCGCGGACCACCGAGGCGGTGCCATTATTCATAACCCCTTGCAGCATGGTCTCAACCACGTAGGCGACCCGGGGATCGAGCACCTGGGATTTTTGCGACTGAAAATTATCAATTACGTCGCCATTGGAATCGCGCACCGACTTGAGCATGCTGGGGCTGATGCGCTGGCCGCCATTGGTAAAAACAGTATAGGCAGAGGCCATTTCCATGGGCGTGGCCTCATAGGCCCCCAAGGCCATGGCGGGGGTGGCTTTCACAGAAGCAATGCCCGCCGACCTGGCCAGGGCCGCTACTTTGTCGTAGCCCACCATCTCCGCCACTTTAACGGTGGCGTTATTCAAAGACATGGCCAAGGCAAATTGCGCCGGAACCTGCCCGTGGTATTCCTCTTTGTAATTGCGGGGGGTATAAACATCGTCGCCATATTGGAAGGCGGTCGGCGAATCATCCACCAGGGTTGCCGGAGTAAACACCGGTTGCTCCCCGGTAATCGCGTTGTTCACTGCGGTGGCATAGACAAACGGCTTGAAGATCGAGCCGGTCGGACGCTTGGCAATGGCATGGTTCAACTGGCTGAATCCATAGTCGCGTCCACCTACCAGCGCCAGCACGTCACCGGTATGAGGATCCATGGCGACTAGGGCGACCTGCGGCGTAGGGCCGGGCAAGACTTTGGTTTCGTATTTGCCTTTGCCGACCTTTACCCTCTTAGTACGCAGCTTTTTGACTTGCGCATCCACTTCCTTGATTCCGGCTACAACGGCGTCTGCTGCCACTTTTTGAAGTGATGGATCAAGGGTGGTATACACGCGATAACCCTCGGCATTCAGTTCGTCTTCGCTGTATTTCGAAATCAACTGCTCCCGGATCAGGTCTACAAAATAAGGCGCGTCACTGGCCTCAACGTTTTGGGGCGCCAGTTTCAGCGGGGTTGCTTTGGCGGCGTCGGCTTGGGCATGGGTAATCACGCCATTATCGGCCATGGCTTCCAGCACCAGATTGCGTCTTTCCGTCGCGCGCTCAGGATGGCGATACGGTGATAGCGCGCTGGGGGCCTGAATCAACCCGGCCAGCAGAGCGGCTTCCGGCAGTGTTATCTCTTTGATGTCTTTGCCGAAATATGCCTGTGCGGCTTCGCCAAAACCGGCGATAGTAAATGAGCCGCGCTGGCCCATATCTACCTGGTTGGCGTACAGCTCGAAAATCTGCTTCTTGGAAAAACGCTGCTCCAGTTCAATGGAGATCAGCATTTCCACCAGCTTGCGCTTGAATCGCTTCTCGCGGCTCAGGAAAAAGCCGCGGGCCACCTGCATGGTAATAGTCGAACCGCCCTGCTGCTTGCCGCCTTCGCGCAAGTCAACCCAGGCGGCCTGCGCCAGCCGCCAGTAGTTCACGCCGCCGTGGTGGAAGAAGCGCCGGTCTTCAATGGAAGTGACCGCATCCACCATGACCTTGGGGATGTCGTCGTACTTGACCAGCCGTTGCTTGGCGCGCATCTGGGTGTCAAACAGGCCGGTCACAAGTTGCGGCTCGAGATCGTAGGCGGAAAGCTCGTTGCCATCGCCACCCAGGGAGGCAATCTTCTCTACTTTGCCCTCATGCACCCGGACGACTGCACCTTCAGAGTTGTAATACGAATCGCTGCCCGGCTTGATCTCAATGGCGGAATTCAGCAGCCTGTAAGTGCCGAATTTCGATTTGCCCTGCTCGCCTTCTTCGGTGTATCCGGCGTGGCGCAGGTAATTGGCAACCTCTTTCGTGTCAGCCTTCTGGCCGATGCGCACGCTGCGAGGCTGGGCGTAAATCTTGGCCGTGTTGGCGAAGATCTGGCCGCTCATCCGCTTGTCTACAATTTTCTGGTATTTGACGTAGTAGTACGAGAAAAGGCCGAACATCAGCAGGCATACGATAAGGAATGCCGCCACCGCCGCCCGGAGAATGGGACTCCTCAGGCCATTGCGGAAGCCTTTCACGCGAGGGATTTTGATCTTAATTGCCAACTTCTAAGGCGGAGCCGCCTCTTTCTCTCAGACGCATGGCGGGCCAGAGCGTTACCTGCTGGTGCTGAGAAGTCTCCGATTCGAGTCTTATTATAAACGTTTATTCAACGAATTGGTGTTAAAGTCCAGGTCCACCGGCGTCACTACCATGTCCACGTGAATTTTATAGTGGACGCTGATGCCCAGGCCGTCTCCGTTTCGCGAAATTAAAACCTGATCTTCTTTCAGCGGAATCTCAAGATCGCCGGCCTGCTTAATGACCATGGCGCGCAGGTCATCGTCGGTTTTCTGGGTGTAGGAATTGCGGCGCGCAATCTCGTCCAGATCATCCTGGAACTCATAATTATGGAAGTATGGAGGAATCAGGTTCCAGCCTGCAAAGAATCCTCCAAAGATCAGCGCAAATCCGATAATTGCTTTCAGCTTACCCATGAAACGCACCCCGCTCTGCGTCAGGCGTTTACGAATTGCCTGAAGTGGCTCTCAATTTCGGGGATATTAGCATCCTGCGATTGACGTGTCGAGCGGGTAACCACCTCAACTTTCCCTTCCGTAACCTTCTTGCCAACGTTGATTCTGTAAGGGATACCTACCAGATCAGCATCCTTGAACTTGACCCCGGGACGCTCATCACGGTCGTCGAGCAGCACAGATAGCCCCATGGCTTCCAGCTTGCGTCCGATTTCCTCCGCCGTCTGGGCCAGGCTGGCCTCGTTCACGTTAGTGGGCGTAATCACCACATCGAACGGGGCGATGGACTGCGGTAGCCAGAACCCATCCTTATCATTACTCTGCTCGATGGCGGCGGTTAGAATGCGCTCCAAACCTATGCCGTAACTGCCCATACTCAGCATAACTTCTTTGCCATCTTTATCCAGCACGGTTGCCCCCATGGATTGGGAATACTTATTGCCCAGCTTGAAGATATGGCCGATCTCCATGGCCTTGCCCACCTCCAGCGGATGGCCGCACTTCGGGCATCCTTCACCGGCGGCGGCGTTGCGCAGGTCAACCCATTCGGTAGGCTCGAAGTCCCGGCCGGGGGTCAGGTTCTTGAGGTGATAGTCCTCTTTATTCGCGCCGGCAATCAGGTTCCTGCGACCTTTCAGGGCGGTATCCGCCAGCAGCAGCGGACGCGGCTCCTGCCCGTCCATGGCCGGTATCTTCGACGGTCCCAGGTAACCGGCGGGCGACTGAAACACCCGCTCGATCTCCTCAGGATGCATGGGACGGAACTCTTTGCCTCCCAGAGCTGCGGACAGCTTGGCCTCATTCAAGGAATGATCGCCGCGTACCAGCACGATCACTGCACGCGCCTTCTTTTCATTGTTCCGCGGGTTCTTCGGATCATCTTCCAACTGCATGAGTGCCAGCGTCTTGATCTTCTGCGTGGGCGAGACCCCCAGGAACTTCGCCACTTCTTCAATGGTGCGCATCCCCGGCGTATGCACTTCTTCCGGCTGTCTGTCGCCGGGCAGGTCTTCCACAGCGGCCAGTTGCGAGGTGGCCTTTTCCAGGTTGGCGGCGTATCCACATTTGGTGCAATTGGCCACCAGGTCTTCACCGGCATCAGTCATCACCATGAACTCGTGCGACTGCGAGCCACCCATGGAACCCGAGTGCGCTTCCACCACGGCATATTTCAAGCCGCAGCGGTCAAAGATGCGCCGGTAAGCTTCGTAGTGCTTCTGGTAGGAAACATCGAGTCCCGCGGCATCAATATCGAAAGAATAGGAATCTTTCATGGTGAACTGGCGCACCCGAATCAATCCCGCTTTGGGGCGCGGCTCATCGCGAAATTTGGTTTGTATCTGATACCAGATCTGCGGAAGCTGCTTATAGCTGCGCAGCTCTTTGCGAGCAATGTCGGTCATGGCCTCTTCATGGGTCATGCCAAGGCACAGGTCACGTCCACCGCGATCTTTCAGGCGAAACATGTTGTCGCCCATCACCGCCCAGCGTCCGCTCGCCTCCCACAGTTCACGCGGATTCAGCGCCGGAAGGTAAAACTCCTGCCCAATCTTGTTCATCTCTTCGCGCACGATGTCAGTGATGCGCAGCACAGTGCGCTGCCCCAGAAACAAGTAGGAATAAATACCGGCGGCCAGTTGACGAATGTAGCCGGCGCGCACCAGAAACTTATGGCTGGCGACGTCGGCATCTGCGGGTGCTTCCCGCAGCGTGGGGACAAACAGTTGTGACCAACGATGCATATCTTCGGTTCGACCTCAGTAATTGGAGAATTTTTATTGTAAAGGATGAGGCGTTTTCACCCCCCGTCACCCCAATTGGCAGAGTTGTGGTCTGCGCTTGAAAGCGCTTGGCTTCAGGCCGTAACGTTTGGGATCCATCAAATTCCGCTTCGGGCGGCGAGGGAACCTTTGATGACTTGTAACACGCGGACTTTTTGGGTGGTGACGATGGTGGTGCGGAAATGCCCACTCGTTTAGAGGAGTGTGAGAACTTAGAGTTTGCAGTGGGTTCACGACACAAGTATCAGGGCACGAGTTTACGCGTGCCGTAAAGAACACATAGATTGGGCTTCAGAGGGTGTGTGAGAACTAGATTTTTGTGTTACAGATTGTTATCGCATTAATGACTGAACACAATATGTTGTGGCCAGCAAAAGCGATTTTGGGGTTCTCACACACCCTCTTCAGCCCCTGCACACCTTCGACATCACGGTAACGTCGCTATGGAATTGAGTTCTTACCCCATCTTCAGCCCTACAGATTTCTGATCGCTACACCATCCACAGGAAAAGAAGATTACGAACAAACCTTCTTTTCCTGCAATCGTCCGTCCTGCAATCGTTCGCATTACTGCTTCAGGCCATAGATATCGAGTTCGCCTTCCGGATTGGCAGTTGTGAGCGGGTCATGAGCCGTTGGGATGAAGACCTTTCCGTTAGAAACAATCGGAGAAGTGAATTTGATTCCAAAGCCGGGAACATCTGCCGGATTCTGCGAGCTGTTGTAAAGTTCGCTGGAAAGGTTAGTGGCATCATAGGCACGCAATGTCGCCGTCGCGGGCGTAGTGGCCAGCGGGTCCTGTATGGGATGGCCATGGTCAAGCACCCATACGATTCCGTTGCTTGTGCCGTTGGCTGAGATGAATGGCGTGGTCCCATAGCTGAGGTCGGCAATGCTCTCGCTGGTCGCCGATGCCGGTACGAGTTGGCCGCCTCTGTACTGGAATTGCCGCACCACACCCGGCGTGCTGCCCAGATACACCGATCCGTTCCACCATGCGGCTGTTGCGTAGATGCCGTAAGGCGCATCTTCACCGGTGAGAGTGTTGCCCAGATTGTCTGTGCATGGCCGGCCCTGCCCGTGATTGTTCTGGTCAAACCAAAAGGTCTGCGCCGCGCCTGCATCTGCGGACTGCACCCCGCCTAGGTTGGCGGCGTTGAGCAGGTACATCTTCCCTGCCTTGCCGCCGGCCAGTAGCTGCCCAGTTCCGGGTATCAGCATCAGGCCGCCTGCCGATAAATCCAGGTCACGGCATTGCAGATAGGCAAAATCAAACGGAGTGAAATGGTCAACCACGTTGAGCCGGGAATCGAGTTTCAACACCGAGTCGCCCCACTCCGGTCCTCCATCGTAAGGGCCGTTGCCCGTGCTCACATAAACGTTCCCCTGCTGGTCAGCGACTGGGCCGCCTCCACCCATCCAGACTCCTCCGGCGCCACCAAACTCGCCGTAACCATTTGCGTTCGGACTCATATCCCGCACACCGATCTGGGTCAAGCTGGCGGCGTTATAGCTGAGCAGCCATCCGGTAGGGCAAGCCGAGAAGCCCAGATAGAGAGTGCCGCCAGACAACAGAATAGCCGCCCGCTGAATACAAGACGGAGTGAGTGTAATAGTTCCGTTCACGGCCTGTGCATTGGTGCCGGGAACGGACGCATGAATCACGACCGGGCTGCCACTTCTTTCCGCTCCAGTCGTAATGTCCAGCGCATGAAGACGGAAGAACGTGCCCGCATTAGCTCGCTGCGAGCTGACCAGATACATAGTGTTGGAGTTCAGGTCAATCGCAGGCGTAGAGGTGAGCCCTTGGAAAGGTTTGGGATTACCTCCGGGCTGCGGCGTCTCACCGCTTTGCAGCAGTGAAATTTTCCACAGCGGCGCTCCATTCCCGAAATTGTCCGCGTCAAAGGCATACACATTCAGGCTCTCGGTGGCCACGAAAACCACATTGCGCGTTGCGCCGTTCACTGAGAGGTGCGAGACGTACAGCGGCTGGGCATAGATGTATCCGTCCACGAGGTAGGAAAACAGCCTAGTGAAATTGCCGCTCTTCACGCTGGCCGGCGTGAGTTGTATCTCATTGCTGTTCAGGCCGGAACGCTGATTGTCCATGTGCCAGGTAGGCACGTTCACATTGGTGTTGGGCGGCGGTACGCTCACGATCACGTTGACTGCCGCACTCTGCGTACCGCCCGGCCCCGTTGCCGTGGCATGGAAAACGGTGCTGGTGACAGGTGAAATGGTAATGCTGCCATTCGCCGGCTGGCTGCCGATATTGTTATCAATGCTGACGGCCGTCGCATTGGTGGTGCTCCAGGTAACAATCGTGCTGTTGCCCGCCGTAATGGTGGAAGGCGATACCGAGATGCTGATGGTTGGCGCCGCTGGTTGAGGCGGCGGAGCCGCCGCTACAGGTACAGTTGCAGGTGGAGGCGCAGCGGGTGCAGTAGATCCTCCGCCACAACTCACAGCCAGCCAGGTTGCAAGAGAAAGAGAAGACACAAGGGCCAATTTGATCGCCTGCTGATGCGCAGACGGCCTGAGACGAAGGAAAAGCGCTACAGAGCTCATGGTGAAAACTCATCCTTGGTAGGGAGAGCTAGTCAGGGACAAACTCCCCCTGCAATTCACCGCTGTTCAGATTGTCCAGGGCCAAACGTAGAGCGTGTGTTGCTGGATGAGATGCAGCAGCTCTGGAGTGAGATGTTCCTGGATTGTGAAAGTATCGCGAATGCTGGAAGATTACTTTTTAATAAACTAATTTTTCTAAGTAGGATTAAGGTGATCTTCGTAAAACTTTATTAATGCTCCACGCTCCTGCACTCCTGTGATATTGGCTGAATGCGAGTGATGAAAAATCTGCCGCCTGTAGATTTCATGGTGAACAGGTTGTTGCTGCCACCTGGATCCAGCGTTAGACAGAGGACGGTGCGGCCACGACTTTGACGAATCGCCCACTCTCCCATCATTCCGATCGATGGAAACGCCTTCCAGTCTTTCGGAGTGTTCTGCTCCTGCTGCTCTCTCACCATCCTTCGCGCGTAGCTTGCGGCAGAAGCCGATGCCAGGCTGGCACTTGAACGATGGTGGATAACGCGGTAAAGAAGCTCATCAATTACGTCAAGTTCAGGAACAAGGCTCTTCTCGCCGAGATATTGAAAATTTTTCGGCGTGACGCGCACGATCCAATCAACCTGTCGCTCTTCACACATTCCACAGGAGAAGAAGGCGCGGAAAAACTTCTTTTCTTGGACTTTCAGCAGGCCACCTTCCAGACGAATACCAGCTTTCTGGTCAATGAACTTCGCGTATTCGTGGACCAGTTGCGGTACAGCAGTCGAGCCATTCCATAGCCACAGGCTGAACTGGGCATCCACTGTACCGCCTTCATCCGCCGAATAGGTAGCGTCTATATAAAAACGGGAATTCCCGTTTGCATCAGCAGAAAGTCTCCCTAACATGGGCGTCAAAGGTCCGGGACGATTTACTGCCGGCTGGCCCTGAGAATTTCGTGCCCGCCATGCCGTCAGTGCTTTTCGCTGTTTGCCGGCGTTGCGCTGCTCCTGATCGGTGCTCCAGGCCACGCGGTACTGGCCATTGGACTGGGCAAGGATAAAAACATTTCCTAAAGGACTTGCTACAGAAACCAGGAAAGCGCGGTCGTTCAGTCGTAAACACTCAGGATAGGCGTCTTCCGCGAGGCTGCCTAGCGCGGCTGCAATCTCCTGCGGGCCAGCCGAAGGATTTTGATTAAGCCATGCCGCTGCCCAGTCACGCAACAGCGACCAACGCTGCGCCAACAGGTCGGCGCTTTCCGGAGCATTGTCAATGTAGCGCCCATCCATCAGGAGATGTTTCTCAAGCCGCGTGGTAACCGATTGGTATTCGGATCTAAGCGCATCGAGTTGGGATTGCGGGTGGGCCGAAGTACCAAGGCAGCAAAGCAATAGGAATACAAACAGGAAGGCAGGCTGAAAAGTCGATGACATGGCAGGGCAACAGGACTGTGCCAGAATCGCTGACAAAGATCAATATGGAATCCCAGTTTGCTTTGTGCATTGAACACCTGGAACAAAAAGGAGGCATGCTCGCCCGGCATGCCTCGCAGAATGAAATGAGACCTTTCTTATTTCTGGGCCGGTTTCTGTGCCGGCGTTGCGCTCTCTTTCTGGTAAGAAGCTGCGAGTGTTCCTTTGCTCTTCGCAATGGGCAGTAGAGTCGGGTAGAACTGGACAAACGTGTCGTCTACAGCGCCGTGCTCGGTATGGCATGACGTGCAGTTTGCCGATTGGGGTATCACTTTGGCGGTCTTGCCATCTTCGAAACCGACAAAGGCCCATTTACCCGGAAAATGCGCTTCGTCTTTTATGTGCACTTCAAATCCCATCACATCTGTCCCCTGGAAATTGCCCGCCTGATTGATCGAACCTCTATCTTCGGCGCGCCGGGCTTCCAGCACCAGCATGGTTTTATCCGGCCAGGTGCCAGTCTCCACAAACTTCTTGTATGCCTCAGGATTCACAAAAACATTGTCGAACATGTGATGGTGCCCGGGCATGTTCGACATGTTAGCCATCTTCTCGGGCGGGGTATAGCTCATGTCAAAGCCGGATGTCAGATATACCCACTCGCGGTAGTGCTCGGGAAATTTAAGTTGATTATCGCTGGTATATTCCGGGCCCGAAGCCGGCGCGGTTGGGGCCTGGTGCAGGGCCACCACCGGAACTAAAAGTCCAACAGTGAGCAGCGCGGTTTTTATGTAGGTCATCATGCGGGTAAGTATCTACCCCAATTCCCGCGAAGGCCAGACCTGCTGCTGCACAGAGCAGGCAATTGGCTGCATTTTTCGCCGTCCGCAAGCAGTGTGGGATACGATGCTCAGTATGGAAACGAACCGTACCAGCCATAACCCATCGCAATGGCTTCTGATTGCAGCGATCTGGTTTGGTATTGGGCTATTCGATGCTACCCAGACCGTTTTCTCGATGCGTGCGGCCGGCATGCATCATGCCTGGGTTTATCTATTTATCACATTGCTGCTTTCGTGGCTGCCATGGGCGCTGGCCACACCGATGGTGCTGAAAGTGGGCCGGAACTATCCTCTAGTTCAATTGCGGCCCTTCTCAGCCTGGCCAAGGCACTTTGCCGCCTGCGCCATGATCGGGCTGGTTCAGTCTGCCTGGACCGCCTGCCTGGAAAAGTTGCTCAATCCCTGGGCGCACCCATCCGGTCTCCCGCCATTCATGGAACTTTGGCGGGGCAAGTTTTACAGCGGACTTCTCTCCTACGTGATTCTTTATGCCTTCATTCTGGTCGTGAGTAATATGCTCGCCTCCAGAGAACGGTTGGCTTCGCAACAAACTGAGACTGCCCGCCTCAATGAGTTGCTCTCCAAAGCGCAGCTCAACGCATTGCGGCGGCAGATCGAGCCGCACTTCCTTTTCAATACCCTGAATTCTATTGCAGGCCTGGTGCGCGAACGAAGGAATGACGCGGCCGTCAATATGATTGCCGGACTCAGTGATTTTCTGCGCCGGGTACTCGAAGATTCCAATCGCCAGCAGGTGCCGCTCGCGGAAGAAATGCAATTCCTGCAAAAGTATCTTGATATTCAGAAGCTGCGGTTTGCCGAGCGTCTTCGCTTGAATGTGGATGTCGCCACAGAACTATTTCCCGCTCAGGTTCCCAGCCTTATCTTGCAACCCATGGTTGAAAACGCAGTCAAGCACGGCATTGCCAAGCGTGCCCAGGGCGGCGAGATTCGCATTACTGCTTCGCGTTCCAACGGCATGCTGACACTCAGCGTATATAACGACGGCCCCAGCTTGCCTGACAATTGGGAAATGACCCAATCCGGCATTGGGATGTCGAACATAAGAACGCGCCTGCAAAGCCTCTACGGCGATGCCTGCGGACTGAGTATGAAAAACCATGGTGCTGATGGCGTCGAAGTATCCGTTCGTGTGCCCTTCGTGAGTGCGCCCATAGGCACTGTGCCGACATAGGAGGCGTGATCCATGCAGCCTTCACGACGCAATTCGCCTTTGCAAACCTCTGCAAAGATACGCGCCATAGTGGTGGACGATGAACCGCTGGCGCGCAGCAACATCATGATGCTGCTTGGGCGTGATCCGCAGATCGAAATTGTGAGCGAATGCCAGTCTGGAACGGAAGCTGTCGCAGAAATCCGCAGCAAGAAGCCTGACCTGGTTTTTCTGGATGTCCAGATGCCGGAATGTGACGGCTTCGATGTGCTCGAACTGCTGGGCAGAGACATGCCGGCCGGAATCATCTTCGTAACCGCCTACGATCAATATGCATTGCGCGCCTTCGAGGCCGGGGCCCTCGACTACCTGCTAAAGCCTTTCGATAACGCCCGGTTCGATCGCGCACTCGAGCGGGCCAGGGAGAGAATCGCGCGAGGCGCGAACCAGCCGGCACAAATAGAGCGGCTCGCCATTAAGAGCGCCGGACAAATTGCATTCCTGAAAATTTCTGAGATTGATTGGATCGAGGCCGCCGACTATTACGCCTGCCTTCACGTCGGAGTGAAAACGCACTTGCTGCGCCGCAGCATCGCCGATCTCGAACAGGAATTGAATCAGACCATCTTTTGCCGGATTCATCGTTCCACAATGGTGAATCTGGACAGGGTCAGGGCACTTGAACTCAACGAAGCCGGCGAACATGAAGTCGTGCTCAACAACGAGACGCGCCTGAGATTGAGCCGTCGCTACCGCAAACAACTACAATGGCGTCTCGGCATTGGAGAGTCAAATCATCCTTGATCGTTACAGTACGAACGTAGTAAGACAATCTTTTTGGTGCTCGGGCAAATCCGGAAAAACGAAAACCTAAGAGGGGACCCCCACCTCGGAGACACGGGAGTCGCCGAGAAATACCGAAATCTCTTTGTGGTGCTTCGTGCCTTGTGGTGATCAGACAAGAAGTCGCCGGAGCCTGTGCCGAGCATCATCTCTACCTCGACTTCATCGCTGCCCTTGAATCTTGTTGTGAGAGATAAGTCTCTGCATCATCTTCTGCTCCGGAATTCAGCCCTTTTCAGGACATCTCATTCCTGTCCACCTCCATCCATTTTCATATCCCTTAATAATTGGAGAACTCATGAAAGAGTTACGCAATCGTATTGTTGTTATTACTGGCGCATCGAGCGGATTTGGCAAAGGTGTGGCCGAGAAATTCGCGCGCAGCGGAGCAAACCTGGTGCTGGCCGCCCGGCGCAAAGGACTGATCGAAAAACTCGTCCGCGACTGCGAAAAGCGCGGCGTGCGCGCCCTGGCGATAGAAACCGACGTGAGCCAGCGCGAGCAGGTAGAGGCACTGGCCGAGGAGGCAGTGCGTGCTTTTGGCCGCATTGATGTCTGGATCAACAATGCCGGAGTCGCGACCTACGGGCGCTTTGATGAAGTCCCCATCGAAGAACACGAACAGGTAATCAAAACCAACCTGCTGGGCTGCTTGTACGGATCGCACGAGGCGCTTCAACAATTCCGGCGTCATGGCCGCGGCACACTCATTAACGTGGGCTCTTTCGCGGGTGTGTCCACCGCTCCTTACTTCGCTTCTTACTGCGCGTCAAAGTTCGGCGTGAGGGGGCTCGGTAAGTCATTGCGGCAGGAATTGGAAGTCAATCACGAAAGAGGCATACACGTTTGCACCATCATGCCCACTTCCATGGACACGCCTTTCTTCCAGCATGCCGCCAACCACACCGGCAAACCTGTCCGGCCAATTCCGCCTGTGTACGATCCGCAGGAAACCATTGACGCCATCTACAATGCGGCATTGCATCCGGTCAGCGAGGTAGTGGTGGGCAATCGTGGCAAGGTTGGAGAGGTGGTCAGCAGACTCTCTCCGCGGCTCATGGAACAACAGATGGCGCAACGCAGCCACAAGGCACACACCGACCAGACGGAATCAGCGCCTGAATCCACCGGCAACCTGTTCGACCCGGTCAGCTTCGGCGGCGATGTTCGCGGAGGCTGGCGCAGAGGAGCAGCGCTTTCCTCTCTAGGAAAGCTGGCCGCAATCATCGTGCTGCCTACGGTAGCCGCAATGTTACTGAAAGGTAAGTTGCGCGGGCAGGAGAGCCACGGCATTAGGAGGGTAGCGTAAAACAGCTTCTAGCCACTAGCTTCTAGCTCAACCGCTATTGGCTTTTGGGGTAACACTGGGAGATTTCGCAGCGGCGACGAAATCCTTTCGTCGCCGCTTTGCTGTTTGACAAAAAATCAGTGCCGCCCCTACAGAGCGTATGTGAGAACTCGATTTCATGGTCAGAGCACCATGTGATTAAAAGTGTGCAGGGGTGAAGAGGGTGTGTGAGAACCGGACGAATCGAGCATATATTCCGCTCTAGCTATATTTTCATTTCAGTTCTGACACTTGATTGAATATTTAGGCCGATCCGGCCCTTTACTAACCCTCACTTTTGGATATCTCTACACTTTTTGTTCTCATTTTTTGTGGCTTCTTGCTTCTGTTTTCGTTCCTTCGCTCTGCGTCGTCGCCATAGCTCTGAATCTTGATCCTGCTCCTGATGAAGCCGCGTCAGATTGAAGCCTGTGACCATCAACGTATATTCGATGTCTACTTTCTCCAAACCTCGCAATCGGAACTGTGTCATACCTCGGGTTTTGATGGTCCCAAACGGTGCCTCTGCTATCGCTTTCCTCTGGGCATAGACCTTGCTCCCTTCCGAACTCCGCAGCTTGCGCCGCATCCGCTTCATTTCCGGTGCCTTGGCTCGCCCCTTCACCCGTCTTCCTCGATTCAGTGCAGCCGCCATGTTGGAGTCAGGAATATAAGTATCTATGCCTTGCTCTTCCAGCGCCCGCACATTGGCATTGCTATATAAACCGGCATCGGCCAGCACCTTCTGCGGCAACTCATCACAGTTCTTCTTCACCTCTTTCACCATCGGCAACAAAGAATCATTTTCCGCTGCCGCCTGCCTCACCTGCTTGCCTACTATGAAGTGGTCTTCCGATACTGCGTTTTCCGCCGTATATCCCACCACTGATTTGCCGCGTTTGCGTACTACCCGCGCATCCTTGTCCGTCCGTGGCAAACGCTCTACTCCGCTCTTCTTCAACTCCTCCAGCCTTGCCGGCATGCCTGCCAGTTGCTGCTCTATTTTCTCTATCTGCTCGGCCGCGAACTCCGCTTTCACTTCGTCTTGTTCCCGATCGCATTGTTTCTGCCAACGCCGTATCTCACGCCTCAACCTGGCCCGCCGCTTCCGGAGTCGCTCCTGGCTATCCACACGGTCCTTGCTGTTATGGGCCTGAATGTGCGTCCCATCCACCGCTACGATCCCTAGCTTTCCCAATCCCTGGTCGCGGACGAACTCCACTACCTTGGTGAACACATCGTTCATCGCTCGTGGATGCCGCCGCCGAAAGGCGCTCAGCGCCCAATGATCCGGCCGCGCCGCCCCGGCCAAGTACCGCAACGGCAACTCCTCAATGATCCTTCGTTCCAACTCCCGTGCCGAGGTGATTCCCGTGGCATACGCATACAGCCATACGCTCAACATCAGCGCTGGATCATATAAGGTACCGCCCTCGTCGCTATACTCCTGTTGGAATGGCGACAGATCTAGCTTGGCTACTATCTTCTGCACGAAAAAACAGAGATGTCCGCTGGAAAGAACTTCTTTCACACTCGGTGGCAGCAGGTAAGCTTGATCTGGACTGTACGGAAAAAATCGTGACATGCCCCTTTGCTCACGCCAGCCTAACGCTAAGTCGTGCCTATTCCATGTCTTCTCTACTTAACCGTTGTGTTTGCGGCTTACCGCGCTGCGGTTAAACTTTGTCTTGCATTTCTTAAAAGGCTGATCTTTGATAAAAGAGAGGCGAAATGATCAGAACAACGCTATTGCTGGCTGGATTACTTTTGGGAACTGCGGCAATCACCGCATTCTCCGCGGCGCAAAAGAGCGCAGCGAAGAAGAATGGCGAGCTGTTTACGGCGTTGACTCCGGTGCTTCGCCATCCACGCTGCATGAATTGTCATTCGATCGGTGACTTTCCGCGCCAGGGTGACGATGGTCATCAGCACACCATGAACGTACATCGCGGAGGTGACGGGATGGGTGTAACTGCGGAAAAATGCAGCACCTGCCATCAGGACCATAATCTTGCCGGACTGCACATGCCTCCGGGAGCGCCCAAATGGCATTTGCCGCCGGCAGCTACGCCCATGATCTGGCAGGGCCGCAACGATGGACAAATCTGCCGCCAAATCCTCGATCCCAAACAGAACGGCGGCAAGAACCCGAACCAGATCGTGGAGCACATGACTGAAGACAAACTGGTGGCATGGGGATGGCAACCAGGCGAGGGACGTAATCCGGTTACCATGCCGCACGATGAATTTTCAGCCAAAGTAAAAGCCTGGGCCGCCGCAGGAGCACCATGTCCTTAGCACTCAGCAGTCAGCACTCAGCATTCAGCCCGCTGGCATTTCGGCTAAAGGTTTGCTTCGTTCTTGGCATGGTTGCAGTTGATGTCAGGGCAAGCAGAGGTAAACGGAATGGTACGCGAGAATACAAAAGCTTCTGTTTTTCGATCACTCAGGTAAGCGGCGCCACAAAAATCTTGAGATGCGCCTGCGTGGCCTTCAGACTTCTCTTCCCATGCCCACAAGAATGCAGACCTTCAGTCGCAAAATGCGGCGCAGGCTGAATGCTAATTGCTGAGTGCTACTTGCTCAAAATGCAACCATGCCGACAACAATGCAATTCTTCAGCTCAAAATGCGCCCGGGCTGAATGCTAATTGCTGTGCTAATTGCTAAGTCACAACAGCTTGTCCGGCGTGATCGGCAGATCGCGTACCCGTTTGCCGGTAGCGTGGTAAATGGCATTGGCAATCGCGGCGCCTGTTCCGGTAATGCCGATTTCACCGATGCCGCGTGCGCCCAGTGAGTCTATTTTGGTATCGGGAATGTCGAGTGCCGAAACATCAATTTCGCCGATATCTGCATTGACCGGCACGCGGTATTCGGCCAGATTAGCGTTGGCGAATCTTCCCCACTTGGAATCAAGATATGATTCTTCAAGCAATGCAAGGCCAACGCCCCACACGATGCCGCCAATAAACTGGCTGCGGGCCGTCTTTGCATTCATAATCTTGCCGACGTCGTAAACGGCGACGATGCGCCGCATGCGAGTCATGCCCAGCAGCGGATCCACTGCTACTTCAGCAAATACAGCGCCGAAAGAATGTGCGGCGTATTTCTTCTGGTCCAGCTCTGGCTTCAGGTCGGCCCTGCCTTCCACAGGCTGGTTGTTCTGCCGTGCCAGCAGCGCCGTATAGCTTTCTGATTTTCCTGCGCCGGACTTGGAAATCTTGCCGTCGTTCATATCAATCTGCTCGGCCGCGACTCCATGCACCGGCGATTGCGGATCGCTGGCCGCCAGCGCCAACAACCTGGAGCGCGCCTGCATTGCCGCCTGCTGCACCGCGGGTGTAACACTGGCCGTGGTCATGGAACCGGCTGAAATCGGCCCCGTAGGCAACGTGGTGTCACCGATCTTTACGTCTATCAATTTCGGCGAGATGCCCAGCGTGTCGGCTGCCACCTGAGTGATGACGGTATAGATTCCGTTGCCGATTTCCTGCGTGCCGCACTCGACCAGCACGCGGCCATCAGGCTGGAAGCGCACCAGCGCGCTGGCCGGCAATCGCCGGGCCGGATACGTTTCTGTAGCCATGCCCCAGCCGATCAGCAGATTTCCATCTTTCATGGAACCCGGCTGCGGATTACGTTTTGACCAGCCGAATTTTTCTGCTGCGCGGGTGTAACACTCACGCAGATTTTTCTCGGTGAATGGCTTCTTCGATTCCGGCTCGACTTCAGAGTAGTTCAGCAGCCTGAGCTGAAGCGGATCCATGTTGAGTTTGTAAGCCAGTTCATCCATCGCCACTTCCAGAGCGTAGGTTCCAGTGGCCACTCCGGGAGCGCGCATGTACGTAGGCGTACCAAGATTCATCGGGACAAGCCGGTGAATGGTTGCGCCATTGGCGCAGTCATAAATACTGCGCGTCACAAATCCGGAAGACTCAAGGTAATCTTCAATCACCGAAGTATTGGCATGGACTTCATGCCGAATGGCCGTGAGCTTGCCATCATGCTTTGCTCCCAGCGTGATCTTCTGGTGCGTGCGCGGTCTTGCGCCTACCGGGCCAAACATCTGCGGACGCTCCAGCACCAGCTTGACCGGACGGTTTACCTGTTTTGCAGCCATGGCCGCGAGAGGGATGTGGGACCATGTCTGTCCTTTGCAGCCGAAGCCGCCGCCTACATACAAGGCAATCACGCGCACGTTGTCTTCGGGAAGGCCAAAGATTTTGGCCAGCTTGCCCTTCACACCGGTAACATGCTGCGTGGCATCATGCAGAATTAAGTGACCGTTCTCCCATTGGGCAATCGTGGAATGCGGCTCCATGGGATTGTGGTGCTGTATGGGAGTCGTGTATACGGCTTCCACTTTCACTTCAGCGTGGCTGAGTCCGGAATCAACATCACCCCAGGAAAGATCGCCGGGCTCGCCATTGTGGTCGCCGGGATACGACTCAGGAAATCCGGCTTCGAAATCGAGCTTCGCAGGTGCGGACTTATAACGTGTCTTCACCAGCGAGGCCGCGTGCCATGCCTGGTTCAGCGTCTCGGCTACTACTACGGCGACAGGCTGGTTGTTGTAATGCACTTGATCGTCCTGTAGCAGCGATATGCGCTTCTCTGCTCCCGGCAGTCTGGGCGCATTGGCCGGAGTAAGTACGGCGAGCACTCCGGGCGCGCGCTCTGCCTGCGACGCATCAACAGTCACGCTGCCATTTGGCGCCGTGCTTAGCACAAGCACAGCATGGACCAGATTGGGTATCTTGAATTCAGCCGAGTAGGTTGCCGTGCCTGTCACCTTCAGAGGTCCATCTACGCGATCCAACGGAGATCCGATCACGCTCATGCCACACCTCCTGCTACGCTCAAGGCGCGCACAATCGCGCGCCGCGCCATTTCCACCTTGAATGCATTCTCTTTACGCGGCTGCGCTCCGGCAGTCAACTCCGCCGCCACTTTCTCGAACAGCGGGACGGCAGGCGCTAGTCCGGAGAGCATGGCTTCCGCTTTTTCCGAGCGCCACGGCTTATGGGCTACGCCACCCAGGGCGATGCGTCCACTCTTGACGAGTCCATTTTGCAAATCAAGAGCGGCTGCCACGGAAACCAGCGCGAACTCGTAGCTGGCCCGGTCACGCACTTTCAGGTAATACGAATGAGCAGCATAGGGCGATGGCGGCAGATCAATGGACATGACCAGTTCATCCGCTTGCAGGTTGGTATCTATGTGCGGGGTGTTGCCGGGCAGGCGATGAAAATCAGCCATGGGAATGACGCGTTCTCCTTTCGGCCCGCGCACGCGAATCTTTGCTTCCAGCGCAGCCAGCGCCACGCACATATCGGAGGGATGCGTAGCAATGCACTGATCGCTCGCGCCCAGAATGGCATGGATGCGGTTCACTCCTTCCAACGCGCCGCAGCCGCTGCCGGGCGAACGTTTGTTGCACTGAGGAAAGCCGGTATCCATAAAGTAGAAACAGCGGGTACGCTGCAATAAATTTCCGCCATCGGTGGCCAGGTTGCGAAGCTGCGGAGAAGCACCGGAAAGAATGGCCTGTGAGAGCAGCGGGTAATGCTGGCGCACCAATGGATGGTTAGCTGTATCGCTATTGCGGGCCAGCGCGCCGAGCCGCAGCCCGCCATCCGGCAACTGCTCGATGGTGGCCAACGGCAGCCGGTTGATGTCCACCAATCGCGCCGGTGTTTCCACGCCGTTCTTCATCAGATCAACTAGATTGGTGCCTCCGGCCAGGAACTTCGCCTGCCTGGAGCGCGCAACCGCATCTATGGCAGCCTGTGGTTGATCGGTTCGCTGATATTCAAATGGATTCATGATTCACTCTGCTCTTTTGCTGAGATCATTTCTTTCGGAGTTGCATTCGCTGTCAGTTGACAAGCTCAAGTGCGGTGCACAGACTCGATGGCCTGCACAATGCCGGGATAAGCGCCGCAGCGGCAGATGTTCCCGCTCATGCGCTCGCGAATTTCAGCCGGAGTAAGCTCTGCGGGGCCGCTCTTGCTCAAGTCGGCGGTCACGATGCTGGCATCGCCTTTGCTCGCCTCATTGAGCATGGCCACCGCCGAACAGATTTGCCCAGGAGTGCAATAGCCGCATTGAAAGCTGTCATGTTCCAGAAAAGCAGCCTGCACTGGATGAAGTTCTTCGCCCTTGGCCAGTCCCTCGATGGTGGTGATCTCTTCACCCTGATGTGACACTGCCAGGGAAAGACAGCTGTTGATGCGGCGTCCGTTGGCCAGCACCGTGCATGCGCCGCACTGGCCGTGGTCGCAGCCTTTCTTAGTGCCGGTAAGATGAAGCTGTTCGCGCAATAAATCGAGCAGCGTGACCCGGGGATCCAGAGAGAGATTCTGCTGCTGGCCATTGATGGTGAGCTGCACCGGGACCGTACTTGCAGCCTTCTCCTGCGGCTCGGCTACGGCAATCGAATTGAAACTGATGGGAACACCCAGGATCATTCCGCCCGTTATGATGCTCATGCCCGTAACAAATTCACGACGATTCACTCCCGGACGCCACCGTGCATTTCCGGTGAGATCGGGAGTCCGATTTTCAGGGGCCACACTCGCCTCCTTTATATATAGCTGTAGGTTGTATTTGAGATTCTCAGGCAACTGAAATTAGATGCAGGTGAAGAGGAACGCGGAATGCATCGCGCGTCGAACAACTAGGGGGGTGTGTTTGTAAGTTTTTGTAAGCTGCTCGTGGATTGAAATTTTTCTACTATGGATGGTCCTTCGGCACAGGCGCTTGTACAGCTTTCAACACTTCGGCGCTCCAAAGTTCAAAAGTGGCTTTCCCTGCTGCATTCTCCTGGGCTGCCGCTTCGTTGTATTTCGCAAGCAGCAATCGCGGATCGGCCATGCAGTCAATCAGCACGCTGCGCCCGAAGTGTTTCTCTACCGTGCTCCCCATCAGGTAGCCAACTGTGTACCATGGCCCACGATAGCCGAAGAAAGTAAACGCAACGTGATCGGCAACATCAGGTTTGGCGAAACCGCCCTCTATCACATCGAGGAAGAATTGATTCACTTGAATCAGTTGCTGGTCCACAAATTTCATATCCTGGTCCCAGCGAACACGCTGGTCTGCTTTGAAATCTTTCATGGGATGTACGTCCGCCGATCCTGCGGCCGCCAGTACCGCCAGGCCTTCTCCGAAAGCTCCCATCCACTTGGCAGCCTGCCTCGCATTCGGCGGCAAGGTCTTGATTCGCTCTTCATACTTTTTGCCTGCATCAGAAAAACCGATGTGGTGGCTTTCATGAGCAACAATGTTCTCGAATTCAGCCTCGTCTTCCTCGGGATTGAGATACAGAAAGATAGCGGGGTTGGTGTCCGCCTCGAATACAAAGCTGTTGGTCCTGGGCTTGATGACCGGATAAACGCTGGCCTTTACCTGTGCGCTGGCGGGCAGATATGGGCAGAATGCGATTGGCGATGCGGCGCAGATCAGCCTTCTTCCATGCGTCGAGGGTGCGGCGAAGCTCGGAAGCTTTCCTGGCCAGTTCTTCAGAAAGAACGAAGCTTTTAAAACTTTCGTCGGTGAAATCGCGCGTCATGCCGGCTTCCCGCTTCTTCAACCGCTGATATGGCTCGCTGGTGAACACCGCCTGCCAGTCGGACTCGCTGACGGCGTGTCCGGCAGCGTGTTTTTCAAGAATCGCGAGCACGGCATCCGATTCCGAGGTATCAAGTTTGAAGTGGATGCGATCGTCAGCGGCAGCGGCAATGCCAAAGATCAGAATCAGAGCAAGTAAAAGCAGTCTCATGGTGCATTGGTTTTGACTGCGAAAGTGGGAAACGGTTAGGGGATCTATTTAGTGTCCCTCCCTATATCGTTGATATTCACGGGGGGCAGCAATACAGACAAACATTCTCGGAAAATGCCTGTATCAATTTAGCGAAGGACAGATCACGTAGCTTCCCTTCCGCAGGCTCGGACTCTTCGACTCGCGTCAAAAGCGGGCGCTGCACTCAGAAGGACAGCCCAAGAAGTTTCGTGAGAAGAGCCGACTTTTCCCAGCAATCCTCATACTTTAAGCTGCAGTTACGAGTCGATCCTCCGCGTCGTCTCAGCCGGCCCTTGCATATGCCAGTGGGTTCACTTCCATGCATTTCTCATGTGCCCGGTACATGGAATGTAATAAGGAGCGTTGCTCATTTTCGAGAGGAGTTTCGAGTGAATCGAAATAAATATCGGCAATGCGTTTTGTAAGTGCGGAGCGATCGAAAACAGTGGCGATGATGCGGTGATAGCGCGCATAAAAAAGATGCCGGTCATGGGCGCAGCGGAACAGGCCGATGCTGAACAAGGGGCCTTCCGTTATATCCACAGGCTGGCACGCATCTTCCTGTATCCACTCCCGTGCTGCTGTATAAGGATCGGGCTTTGCGGTCTCGTCGAGGTACGCCAGCACCCATCGCACTTTTGGCGCCACATAGCAGCAGAGCCCGTTGGGTGTTTCGCAAAAACGAAGATGCAGAGCGTCTGTCTCGGTAACGGCCCGAGACACTGCATGGATAAAAGTTTTTGCGTTGAGTAGGCCTTCTATTTCCAGATACTCGGAAATACTCAATGTGGGATTCTGAGGACTGCGCACGTAAGCACGCCACACTTCCAGTTGATTTGGTGAGAGCGGAAACATCTGTGGCGTTGCGGACGCGGAGCCGTTGTGAGATAAGCCGTCCATATAATTCCCCTACTCAACCTGCCTTCGAAATCTCAGCCATGCTCATCAGAGATTCCATATGCAGATGAACCAGCCGCTGAATATGCCGCGCCAGTTCCGTATAAGCTTCCACATTGTTTTCTGCCGGCTCTTCCAGCTCTGAGTCACAGTCGAGACAACAGGTCTTTTCCACGGCTCCAGGAAACATCTGAATGACTCTGCGTTTTTGCTGGTCGGTCATGCAAAAGATAGCTTCGGCCCTGTTCACGAGGTCCGCGTTCAATTTCTGAGACCGGTGCGCAAAGATCGGAATGCGCAACTGATCCAACGCAAACTGAGCGACCGCATCCATGGTTTCCCCGGGATTCGCCGTCAGGCCCGCACTCAGCGCCTGCACCTCAACTGAGTTGGACAGAGGAAGCGGCACTCGAAGACGGCGGGCAATTTCCGCATTGCAGATGGCCTGGGCAATAGGAGAACGGCTGGTATTGCCATTGCATACGAACAGAAACAAACGGCGTGGAACCTTCAGCCTGCGTTTGCCTATGAGATGACAGAAATGCGGCTGCACAATCAGCCATACTGGTTTTTCAGGTCTGAGTTGCGAGCCTTGTGGATTGGCCGGCAGGTGAACGCGAAACTCGACTCCGGCATCCACCACCACTTCCGTCTTTGAGCCAATGGTATTGGTGCGCTTGACGCGACCAGAAATTACGTTGCAATCGCCGGCCAAGTCAGGCAATGAAGATGCCAGCAGTATCTCTCCAGCGCGAATGCCAATGGTTACAGGAGCGCCCACGGTCACGCGGGTGAGAGGAGCATCAAGTTGCAAAGGAACATTGGCCAGGCTGCAACTGACAGTTCCCCGCTGCTCTTCAATTTCGGTCACCGTCGCTTCCAGAAGATTTTCAAAGCCTGCGAACTGCACCATGGTTTCGCGGCGGCCTTTCGGCACCACGTCCAATGGTGCTCCCTGGGCAATTATGCGTCCCTGCTCCAGTGCAATGACCTGCTCGCCCAGCGCGAAAACTTCTTCGTGGTTATGTGTAACGTAGAGCATGGGAATGCGGCGAGTTTCGTTCCACACTCTCAGGTCGTCAATAATTCCCGATTTCGTCTGCACGTCGAGCGAAGATAGAGGCTCATCGAGCAGCAGTACGCAGGGCTCCGTGACCAGTGAACGCGCCAGGGCCGTGCGTTGCTGCTCGCCTCCTGAAATCTCCCGGGGAAAGCGTTTTCGCAGGTGAGCAATCTGGAACGACTCCATGATGCTTGTCACCCGCCGGGTGCGCTCAGCGGATGGTAGACGGCGCAACCCGTACGATACGTTTTCGAGGATGGTCAGATGGGGAAATAATGCAAGATCCTGGAAGACGAAGCCCACATTTCTGCGTGACGACTCAACGGAAATGCCCTGCTGGGAATCGAAGAACAGCTTCTCGCCCAATGTGATACGGCCCTCTTCCGGATTGCACAGACCGGCAATGCAGCGCAACAGAGTCGTCTTGCCTGCGCCGGAATGCCCCAGAAGAATCGTGACTCCGGGGCGCGCTTCCAACGCGATCTGCAATTCGAAGCGCTCGACTTCAGAGCATTGATAACGCTTTCGCAGTTGTACGCTGAGCAGGTCATGCTCGGCTGCGCTCGCACGGCTTAACATCGGCAATGAACTCATGAATATCTTCCTGTACTCGCAGCTTTTCGAAAGGGCCTGACTACATCTGCATATCCGGTGACCTGAGTGAACAGCATGGAGGCTGCCACAGCAGCAACGGCCAGCACCACCAGGCAGAACGCCACCGGCAGCGCCCCAGCAAGCCCGTTGGATTCAAACTTCACCCACATGTACACCGGCAAGGTGTGCGGGTTATAGGCCATGATGAGGGTGGAACCGAACTCGCCTAAAGCGCGTATCCATGCCAATGTAAGGCCGGCGGCGATGCCCGGCCAGGCCAACGGCAGAGAGATGCGCCGGAAGATTTGCCAGCGGGAATCGCCTAACGTCGCAGCCGCGACCTCCAGCTTTAAATCCACACTGGTGAAGGCAGCCATTGCAGAAACAATTACAAAGGGCGCGGCCACAAACATCTGGGCCAGAACAATGCCGGCCAGGTTGTTGGTTAGCGCGATATTATGAACGTCAAGCAGCCCTCCAATGATGCCGTTAGGGCCGAAAGTCTGCAGCAACAGTATGCCCCCGGCGAGATCAGGAACCACCATGGGCAGAAACACAAGGCTGATCCAGAGCCGCTTCAATGGCAGGTCTGCCCGAGCCAGCACATAAGCCAGCGGCACACCCAACAGCGCAATCAGCGCTATTGCAATGAAAGACGCAGCCAACGAGGTACTCAACGCGTCTCGAGCGTCGGGTTGTTTCAAAGCTTCACGCCAGGCCGCCCAATCGGCGTGAAGGAGCAGGTTTACAATGGGCAGCACCAGGTTGGCAAGCAGGATGCTGCCCAGCAACCCAAAAAGCAGAAACGTGATTTTGACGCGTTGACTCATGGAGTAAAAACTCCGGGACTCAGCGTCCGCACCTCGGGTGGAACTTGAGACATGTCACCGCCGATCTGATGTTCGGCCACGTTGAATCCAAAATTCTTCAGCAGTGATTCAGAAGAGAGCAGAAAACGAACAAAGGCCAACGCCGCTTCACGGTGCCTGGCTGTTTCGGGTATGCCAACCGTAAATAGAATAGGAGAACCCTGAACGTGCCGGCCGGAAGGAGTGGTGTAGCTTTCTTGCGCATAGAGACTGGCAAGAAGCGGATCGCCCTGATTTACTTCGGCAGGCAAGGTAATGAAAGGCAGCTTATGAGCAACGACTTCATGCTTGTAGAAGATGCCGGCATCGAATTGTCCTGATTCCACTTTGGCCAGCAAAACGATTTCCGGGAACACCTGCGCCGGATTCATCGGGTCTCCCAGCATCTCCGGCAGGTCAGGCCGGTGATAGTAACGGCTGGCCAGCCGAAAGAGAAAAAGAGTGCGGTAACCTTTAGGATCAATGCTGGGGTCGCCGCGTCCGAAGCGCACACCGGGTATCCGCAGAACTTCGTACCATAGGGCCTTACCATCGGCTGCTTCCTGAAATTTCGCGGCGAACTTGCCATGCGGATTGTAAGCCAACACCAGTTGCGAAGACGCGACGGTACTGAACCACTTCAGCAGGTTTCCGTTCTGGCTGCCCATCAGCACATTCGTGTTCACGGAAGGATCAGCGCTGATAAATACATCTGGAGTCCGCACTCGGTCACGAATCATCTGTGCCGCGCCGAGCGAGCCTTGCGCCTCGCCTTGGTAGGCATATCCTGAGCTTTTTGCAAAAGCGGGTCCTACGCCGTTCTCCATCACCGCTGCCAACGAACCGGCATAGAGTACCGAGACGGTGCGGTCCTGCTGCGGCGCCGCAGGATGCATGCTCATCGGAACCAGCAACAGAGTTGCAACCAGACTGGTTCTGAACCGGGAAATGGAATACAACGTGGCCTTTTTCATGTCTGCTCCAAACAGCGATTCACAATTGGTGCACTCATCAGCTTTGTTTCACCCGCGTTACCGATAAGAGCACGTGTGCACACTCAGTTCGATAGAGACATCGTCATCGAACAGGATTGTGCAAGGGCAAAGCTCTGTATTTCCAACACGACTACATGTCACGGTGATCACATCACCTGGCTTGCTGCCACACCGGCCAGCCGCAAGGAATCGCCTTGCCCTGCTAATTCCAGAATGGACTCTATGCGTGGCATGGTGTGATCAAGGGTAAATTTCCTACGTACAATTTCCAGGCTGGCAGCCCCCATTCGCCGCCGGGTTTCGCCCCCCGCATCAAGCACTGAGCGTAAATGTTCGCGCATATCTTCAACATTGCCCGGAGTAAAAAGATACCCATTCAACCCTTCGCTGACGCACTCTTCATGAATGCCAGTGCGCGAAAGAACCAGCGGCAAGCCTTGCGCTGCTGCTTCGACGCTGGCCACACAGAAACCTTCCCGTTCTGAAGCCTGCACATAAACGCTAAAATCTCTGGCCCTTTGCAACACCGCAGGCCACTGCAATGGGCCGGTAATCTCGGTGCGGTTGGCAATGCCAAGCTGCTGCGCACGGAGTTCAAGCTGGCCGCGCAGTTCACCGCCGCCGACCATGCAGACCCGCAGCTCCGGAAATTCAGCCGCCAGTCCTGCAGCAGCTTCCAGAATGTCGGAGTGGCGCTTCAACGGAGACAGCCTGCCAATGGTGCCGATCAACGGCTCAGTGTTGGATTGCGTGGCTGGTTCGCCGGCTATGATCTCGGCGGGTATACCATTCGGGCACACGCTCACCTTCTCGGGATTGATATTCACCGGCAGTCCCGCTGTTTCGGGAATCTGTTGTCGCCGCAAAAGCAAGTCAGCCAGATACTCGCTCACCGGGCAGATTGCAGAAGCGTTTTCGAGTATTTGCCCCAGGGCCGGCCAGAGCCGGGAATGGACATCTCCCCCGTGAAGACGAATGACGTAAGGTATGCCTTCCCTCTGGTGCAATCGAAGTGCTAGTTCGGCTGCGTCTCTCGCTACCTGCGCATAGACGATCTGCAACCGCTCTATTTGTATGAGCCGCTGCACAGCTTTCAAACTGGCTGGTTCGTTCGGGCCGCCTTCCAGTTGAAGGACCGGAATATCGTCCAAGCCGAAATGATGCAAGTCTGCGGGATCAGAAGAGCCGTTGCTCTTCATGGATACGACCGCCACGCTGTGCCCGCGCCGCTTCAGCCATGCAACTTCATGGAAGAAATAAGTCGTGTACAGGTTCGGCCAAACGGAAACCGCAAACAGGATGTTCATTTGCGCGTCCAATGCAGTGCTACCCCAACCGCGGCTGCTGCAGGTTGCGGTCTTGAATAAATTTCCTGTGTGCCACAATTCCCGGTTCGAGATCGAAATCGGGAATGCGCTCCAATTGTGGAAGATGCGAGCAATCCGCAGTGCCTCGTGCATGAACAACCGGCAATATGGAAGATCGCGGTTCGGGAGTGATATAGGAGACTGAAAAACCTATGCGGCTGATGTCGGAGCGGTTTGCCTCGGAGCCATGAATGATGTTCACATCATGCAACGACATCTCACCCGGATTCAGCGTAAGGGCCACCACTTCGCTCTCTTCGATGGGCAAAGTAATTTCCTGCCCGTGATTTTCAAGATTGTCATGAGATGGCTTTTCTACATACGGGTAAGACTTGAGGTTATGCGATCCGCGTACGACTTTCAGACAGCCATTGGCTTCGGTGCTCTCGCTGAGGGCGATCCATGCGGTAGGCGTCCTCTGGTCATTCAGCCCTGAATAGCGGCCATCCACATGCCAGGAAACAAACGAAGAATCGTGCGGATGCTTATAGAAGATCCTGGTGGAGTGCACCAGTATATCGGGGCCTATGATGTCTTCGATGACGTCCAGAACAGCAGGATGGGTGGCCAAATCATACGCCCATCGAAAAAACAGATGACATTGATCAAAGCGCTTTAGCTTTCCCATGTGATCTGACAACGCCTGAAGGCTGGCGCGATATGTCACCACTTCTTCATCAGAAAGCACGCGCTTCGGAAACAGATATCCGTCGCGATAAAAACCCGCTACCTGCTCAGGCGACAAACTTCTGGTCATGGAAACTTGTTGCGGCATAACGTCCTTCTTCTTCTAAGGTGTCTAAGAATGCAGTCTTCTGTTCCAAGGCCCTAGAACACAGCAATGTTGCATCTCGGCTCCGGCAGCGTCGTAGTCTTGCGGCGGAGGCAGAATGGCCGCATCGGGAAAAATGCGGGACATGAGTTCGGGCGTGCAGAACGTGTCGTAAAGTTTCTTGCTGTCCGTGCTGTATGCACCGATGTTTTCATGGTTTATGTAGATGTCGCAGTCGTTTACGACAGTGCACCACTCCGAACCGGCGGCTTGACGCAACATCTCTTCAACCGGAACGGCAGAATTCTGTAGCTTGAGTTTCTCGAGCCGCAGCCTCAGGTTCGTTCTGGTTGATTTGCCACGCAGCAGCTCGCTGTAATGTTCAGGCAGTTCGTAGTGCTGATCAATGAAGGTAAAGGCCAGCTTGCCGTTCTCAGCCAGCAGCCCGCGCAATGCGCCCACCAGCTCGATCATTTCCGCCTTGCTGGTATGAGTAAAAACAGAGTAGGCCAATATGATATCGAACTTCTGTCCTTCGATGGGAATCTTCAGACCTTCGATTCCAGCAGGGTTGAAGTGAAAGTTGTAGCGGTTGTAAAAAATCCAATGTGCCTGTGGAAACTGCTGCTTGCCGTGCTCAATAGCATCGCGGGAAACATCCAGGCACCAGTAATTACTCTCCTTGATTTGCCCGCTGGCGAGCGTCGCCCCCCGGTTCCCGCCAAAATCCAGTACCCTGGCCTGCGACCAGTCAGGGCTGCCCATCAGAGAGTCAAAATAGGTCAGCCGTTCCGGCGCTACTGAGATGAATGACATCGTCCACTCCATTCTTCTGGCAAGATATCTTTCGTTCTTCTGGCGGCAACTCATGCATAGGTGTGCGCCAGTGCCTGCTCCTGCTGCATCTCTTTTCTCCGGACCAGCGGCAACACAGCCTCGCTGAAGAACCGCATCTCTTCGAGATCTGGCCAGCCCATGAACAAAAATTGAGATATGCCCACATGCTTGTACTCCATGAGGGCGCACGCTACCTCTTCTGCGGAACCAACCAGTGCGATGGCTGGAGCGCCCAAATAAGGAACCGCTCCGGTCCACAGATAATTTGTAAGCCAATGGGATTCTTTGTCTTCGGCAATCTGCAGCACAGATTTGAATGCTACGGAATCCGATCGCCGTGAAAAATCCTTATGTGTCTGCCGGGGTTTATCGCCCAGCGCTTCGATCATGGAATAGGCGGCGGTCACCGCTTCCTCATGCGTAGATCGCGCAATCACAGAAACCAACAATCCAACCTCAACTCCTTTGGCCCGCAAAGGTGCTATTCTGGGGGCCAGCACTTCCGGCGCATCTGGAAGCCGCCACAAGCAGTCGGCATGTTTTTCCGCGAGTTGTTCGGCCAACGCAGAGTTGCCGCCTATGTATATTTCGGGGGCATTTCGCTCCGCGCAGACAAACGGAGTGTTGAGCTTCCCATTTTCGATCTTGTAATACTTGCCCTCGAAGTTGACTTCGCCCTGATTCTTCCAAAATTGCCGGCAAATTGTCAGGAATTCGTCAGTGCGGTGGTAGCGTTCATCATGCTCCAGAAAATCGCCATAGGAGCGTTGTTCGGCAGGCGTATGCCCGGCTACAACATTCAGACAGATGCGCCCGTTGAGAAACGCCGAGACTGTATTGACCTGCTGAACAAAGACCGTGGGAGAAAATATTCCAGACCGGACCGCCACCATAAACTTGATATTGCTGGTCACCATTCCTACAGCGGCTGCCAGCACTATGGGGTCAGGGCGGTGAAAACCAAATGCCGTCAGCAACGAATCCATGCCGCACTGCTCCGCCTGGCGGCAATACTGAATAAGTGCCTCGCTCTGGGGAATTCCGGATTGCGCAGCCCGGGATTTGGCGCCGCGAAATTTATCGCCGGCTGCGGACAAGCTCCAATGAAAGCGCAAAGGCATTTGTCGTTCCCTCAGTTCGTTGTCTATTGCACGTTCTTATGGTTTGAAAAACGACGGATCGTGTTTTTGTCCCAACAAAGATTTCCCAATCGTCGCCAGCAGATGATCGTCATTGTCATGTCGAACATAGAAAGAAAGATCGCGATAAATTCTTTCGAGCGGACTGGGGCGGTTCAAACTGCGTGCGCCGCATGCGCGAATAGCACGCTTTACCGTGTCTTCGGCCAGATGCTCGATGATGTGCCGGGCACGAGAGCCCGCAGCTTGCGCTTCAGGATGCCGTCCCGTCTCCCACATCGCGGCAACATGCCGCAGCCACAGATGGCCGGTTTCCACGTTGATAGAGCTTTGCGCGACGTGGTGCTGCACGAAAGGATCAGCTTCTTTTTTTTGCGCAGCTACATAAGCAAGCATGAATTCATAAGCTGCTTCCGCCGCCCCCAGAAACGTGGCTGCATAATGCGGAATGAAGCAGGTCTGCCAGCCGTCGGTCAGGTATTGGCCCGGATGGCCAATCATGTTTTCTTCCGGAATAAAAGTTTTGTTAAAGCGGACTACATGACTGGACGTGCCTCTCATTCCGATCGGATCCCACCACGAGGTATCAATGCTGATCGAAGGGTCCGAGAGATCACAGGCCAGCAGAAGCTGCGAATCTACGGGGCCAGCGTTGTGCCTGGCGCCGCCGGGGCCCGCAGTGCTCACCAGCAGAATGGCCCACAGTGCGCCGCCGGCGCTGGTAGCGAAGGCTTTGTTGCCGTCCACAACATATCCGCCCTCCACCCTGGTCGTTGTGGTGCCAAAAGCTGCCTTTTCCGATGATGCGCGGGCCTGCGGCTCTCCGCTCCATGCGACCCAGGTTTCACCGTTCTGCACTACGCCATTGAACCAGCGCTCTTTCTGAGCGTCGGTGGCCATGCCGTCGAGCAGCACCAGAGAGTTCATGTGCCCTTCCCAGCAGCGGGCCAGTGAGAGGTCGGCTTTGGCAATTTCCTTTGTGACCAGCCACAGCGTAAATACGTCGCCACGATAAGGACCGAGTCCCAGTCCGCCATATTCTCGCGGAATCACCGCGCCCAACAATCCAGCATCGGCCAGGTCAGTAAAGTCTTCTCGCGGAAATGCAGCCTCACGATCATAGGCAGCGGCGCGCGCGGCAAATTTGTTTCGGGCCAGATCTCTGACGGCACTCACCAGTTCCTGTTGAGAATTTCTCGCTTCTGCTTGTAGTGAAGGATTCATGACTGAAGGTCCTCCGGCTTGGGCGACTGTTCCGGGGGGGTGCGGAATAAAAATTCCCGCGAGAAATAGTTAGACCGGCCACTGCCATCTTTAAAACGATTGAAGCTGGCTATGACCAGTACGCCTCGTTCTGTCTTGGCTTGCAAGAGACTTTCCATGAATCCAAAGTCATAGATTGCGCGAAAGGCCCGCACCCGCGTTGAGTGGGCGCAATCAGTAAAAACCTCGGCAGTTACGTCGCCCCAGTATTTTGGCTCCGGAGCGAAGGCGCCAAAGGCATGCACCAGAAGCTTGTTCCCAGCCTGAGAAATGACCATTCTGGAAATTCCAGCAGTCGCGCTGTTTGTGCTCTCCCAATCACCGCAGAACTGAGTGATCGTAAAATCATCCTGTGATGCGCCGGCCGATTGCGGATCATCTTCCCGCCTGCTGAGTTTCAGAACTTCAGTATCCATAGCTGCCGCCATAATTAACTCACTCTCTGGGTAGTCTCCCGGTGAAAGAATTCGCGCGAAAAGTAGTTGGAGCGACCGCTGCCATCTTTGAAGCAATTAAAACAAGCCATCACCAGCAGCCCTAAGCTGAAATTTGCCTGGATGTGAATATCCATGAAGCCAAGGTCATACCGCGCTTCAAATGCCATGGGCTCAGACGAATGACTGCTTTTGGCATAAACCACGGACACTGGCACTTCGCCCCAATCCACAGCAGAAGATGCTCCGGAGCCATAAACTCTCAGATACGCCTGTTCCCGCTTTTCCGAAACAACGAAACTCTCGATCCCCCGGCCCAGCGGATTTGTGTTTGTCCACACACCCAGAATGGAACTTAACTGCACTGGCTTCTTTTGCTCTGCGGAGACCGGAGACTGATCTTCGATCCGGCTATAACTCAATTCGCTCATTTAGCTCGCCTCTAACGTTTGAAGAAGTTCATTCTGCAACTGGACCGAACCCAACCCGTTGTCACCATGACTCAGAACCAGGTTACGTCCGATTTCATCCGGCATTTTGTGACCAGAAAGAAGCTGGAACTGTTTCTTTACCTGTGTAAGCAATACGTCGTATCCATCAATCGCCTTGCTTCCGCGGGCCAGAACCGCTGCTACGAGCGGAGTAGGTTTGGCCCCGTAAGCAAGGTCTACAACTACAGCGTTTTTGCTCAGCGAATCCAGTTCGAAGGGCAGACAATCGTCTTCTTTACCGACTGGAGTGGCATTCACCAGCAGGTCGTAATCGCCCGGCCAAAATTCCGAGAGCTGCACAAAAGGAAGGCCCAGCAACTGCGAGGCATACAGACCACGCTCGCAACCACGATTGACCAAAGTCACCTCTGCGCCGGCCTGCCACAAGGCTGCGGCAACCGCCCTTCCTGCACCGCCGCAGCCGACTACCGCGGCTTTCAAAGTGCCTGCCTCCGGCACCTGCGAAATACTTTCAGGATCGGTGGTATGGGCCTCCCAGAAACCATTGCGCCGGACCATCACATTCGTAGCCCCCGCTTTTCTGGCCATTGCACTGGAGCTGCCAGCCATCGCCAGCGCGGCTTCTTTATGCGGAGACACCATTACAAAACCTTCTAATGACAACCCAAGGAAAGCGAAATCTGAGCTTTGGACGAAGCCTCGCCAAAAGTCCTGAAAATTTTCGACGTGAAACGGCAGAAAGAGCGCGGGATAATTCAAAGCGCGGTAAGCACAGTTATGCAGCTTCGGCGATGGTGATTTGAAAATTCTGTTGCCCACCATTCCAAATATCTTTCGTACCGGCCGGATGTCGGGAAAGCCATAGTCCGCAACTAAACGGTGCACACTCAGTTCACCGCTATACCCCGAATTCTCTTCCGTTGCACCAAACAAAAATGGCGCTCCCAGGTATGGAGACAGTAACCGGCTCCACAAGCCATGCGGGCCATCGCAAACTGCGGTCAAGTCCTTCCTGCGCAACTCGCGCATTAAGAGCAGTGGCTGCAGACCATCGGCGGTGCTGCCGGCTTGCGCATTCATGAAATATGCATGAGCGGGAATGGCCATTTGATTAAACAAACTTCGAAGCTGCGACGCACTCTGGGCCGGGCCATGCCATGCAATCAGCCGCTTGGCTTCGGGAATGGCACTTAGCAGTTCCGCATCCATGTCATGATCGAATTCAAGCTCAACCAGGTCGTAGGTTCTTGAGGCTGCGAGAAGCCGCCGGCTCCGCTCCGCTTTTGTTCCTTGAAATTCTCCGCCCGCTGCGATGCTGCGCAGGCTATACAGCAATTTTCCTGCAAAGCGGTACCGCAACCATTCCGCGGGCATATCGCCGATGAGATCGGCTCTGACTTGTATCCAGCTGACTGATTCAGGAAGGTCTTTGATCTCTGTAGTGCTGGCCGATAAGGGAGCCTTAAGAGTTGCGACTATCGCGACTGTATCCATTCAGCAAAACTCCCAGCATTCTAGATTTCAGGCGCTAGCCAAAGCACAACTACAGGCCAGCAATATTAGTTAACTATTTGCCATGCCTGAAATAATCTTTACACTAGCGGAGATTAGATTTGCTCTTCATAGTTGTCAAGACAATGGATAGTGAATAAAGAAATTATTTTTCTCATCTTCCCGAAATGAACTATATCTCAGTCCCTAAATGGAACTATTCAATTCATTTTTAATCTAATGACTACAATCTATTTGAGAAGAACACATCACGGACTATGAATAGTACGGCGACGGTCTTAAGAGCTAAAGGCTCTTTATTTGCTTCGCAATACAAGATGGGTTATGTGAAAGAACGGCTTTTAAAGTGCCACTATTTTGTCTTAAGTCTCTGGGCGGAAAGGGCTTCAGTGAACCACAACAGGTCACTGAAGAATCGCTCTGCGCGCTGGCGCATTGCCGGATCGACTAGCAGACCCTGGGAATCGAACGAGTCTTGCACGTTTCCAATGGGAAGGATAGAGGGAATGGGAACTCCGCCAAGATGGAGTATGACCTGGCGCAAAGAAGCAAGGCACAGAATACCGCCGAATTCGGTTGAGGAGACAGTGATGACTCCGAACGGCTTGCGCCTGTATTCGTCTTTCAGGTAATCGAGCGCATTTTTAAGAACCCCAGGGTACCCGTTGTTATATTCCGGGGTAACGATCACAATGGCATCCGATCGCTCCATTTTGGAACTGAACTGAATAACGCTTTCTGGCTTATCCTGCCGAAATCTTAATCTTTCTTCCATAAAAGGCAGAGCCATTTCCTTAAGATCCAGCAACTCGGTCTCGATGTTCGGGGTATTGCGAAGCCGGTTCACGGCAAACTGAGCCACCTTCAGGCTTTCCCGGTTGCGACGAATGCTGCCTAGAATTACCGGAATATAGAACATCGAATTACATTCTCCTTGCTGCTCACAGCAATCCATCCACACAAGCCAGCCAGCCTTCGCTCTTCAGATCATGAGCATCCACGTGGTGCATTCCTGCTGCATTCCACGCAAATCCCCCAGGCACAAGCACAGGACTTTGCGCGACTTCTCTCTCCCGGTAGACAACCGGCGTCAATTCTTCGATTTGAAAGGCCCGTACTTGTCGTCCATAGGTCGGATAACAGTCTTGCGTGAAACGAATCAGCCCGTCCTTCCAAGGTAACACTCTCCCACCGGGCCTGGCGATCTGTTTGTTTCCTGCAATAATCGGATTGCAGGGATGGGCCTTCCATGGGCCCATAGGCGTTTCCGCCGAATACAATACCAATGTGTCCTGATGGTGAGGAACCGGAGACGCAAACAGCCACCATCTGTTCTGAAAGCAAAAGATCGATGGATCAGCGTGAGCACCAGGAATCAAGTCTGCCAGGAACTCCCACCCTTCGGGAAAGGAATTCGCCCGGTAGATGCGAATGGCGTTAGCTTTGAGCGTCTCTGGGATCATGTAAATGCCTTCATTCCATTGAAAGACATAGGGATAAGAGAGGTGGAAGGGCTCCCTCAACACGATTTGCTGGTATTTCCAGTGCAGTCCGTCGGAGCTTACGGCATAGCCAATCTCTCCCCTTTTATTGGCAGCATTCAGCACCTCGAAAAACATGTACCAGAGAGTTTGTATCCGCAACATGAAAGGGTCAGCAACAAATTCCGTATTGACATCGCTGACCATAGAGGCAGTTATGACGGGGTTCGAAATGCCTTTCGCCGGCCGTAACTGCAAGGGGGACGCTCCCGCATATAAACCTATAGACCATATTCGGGGAACAGCTACTGCGGATATCGTGGCCACTAAAGCATTCCTCCCATTTTGGGATAGTTTATTTTGGAACACCGCACTTCTTCATAGCTTTATCTTCTCTCACACCCTATATCGAAATACAATGGGATTATCGGACTGCACGGCTTCTCATGGTTTGAATAGTTCCATTTTGGAAGACTAGCTAATATTTTTTTGCAGAACTATATCGTTTGATGTTTACAGGTAGTTGAGAATCCGGATATTGTGAATCGGTCACGCTCGTGCATCTTTGCACCAGTATTAAAAGATCCTTGAGTACTCAAGGGGGCATTATGGCAGTGCGATCGCTTATCACTGGCGGAGCAGGGTTTGTAGGTTCGCATTTGGCGGAAGAACTGTTGCGTCGCAAGGAAGAGGTCTATGTGCTCGATGATCTTTCCACCGGCAGTATACAAAACATCGACCATCTAAAGGCCAACCCGCGGTTCCACTATGCCATAGGCTCTGTCCGTGATGAGGCTTTGCTTTCTGAAATCATTGACCGTTGTGACATCATTTACCATCTCGCCGCCGCGGTTGGTGTAAAGCTGATCGTCGAGAGCCCTGTAAACACGATCGAAAATAATGTTCATGGGACTGAGGTCGTGCTGAAAATCGCCAACAAGAAAAAAAAGAAAGTGGTGATTACGTCCACATCAGAGGTGTATGGAAAGTCCAGGACAGTTCCCTTTCGTGAGGATCACGATCTGGTGCTCGGTCCAACGACAAAAGGCCGCTGGAGCTACGCCTGTTCCAAAGCCATTGATGAGTTCCTGGCGATCGCATATTTCAATGAAAAGAAGCTTCCTATCGTGATCGTGCGCCTGTTCAACATCGTGGGACCTCGACAGGTAGGACGTTATGGCATGGTAATTCCCAGCTTTATTCAACAGGCCCTCTCTGGCGTTCCGATTACCGTATATGGAGACGGCACTCGATCCCGCGCCTTCAGCTACGTAGAAGATATTGTGAGAGCCATCGCCGATCTTGCCCATCATCCTGCGGCAGTGGGCGAAATTTTCAATCTCGGCAACGTTCATGAAGTGACTATGAATGAGCTTGCAGCCATGGTGAAGCGCATCACCGGCAGCCATTCTGAGATCGTGCACGTGCCATACGATATAGCTTACGAAAAAGGCTTTGAAGACATGCCTCGCCGCATCCCTGATATCGCAAAGGCGAAGCAGCTCATTGGCTTTAACCCGGCTGTCGATCTTGAAGCAATCCTGCGGAAAATCATTGCAGACATGCAAACCACAGCAGAAGATGACCTGGCAGTCGTGGCTCAAACAGCATAGCTCATTTTCCGGGGCAGGCGCCGCTCGATGAATTCCAATAGCCGTGGCTTGATTTGTTGAAGTGAATATTGTTTGACCCACTCCGAGGCGTCCAGCCGGACGTCGTTGCGCAAAACTTCCTCGAGCAGATCAAGTACCGAACCTTGCTTCTGGCGAATATTGCCGCGCAAGTGCGGCTGAATATGCGCTTCCTGAAAAGCAGGATACGACCCATTGACCACGCAAGTAGCGCCACATGCCATTGCCTCAAGCAATGCCACACAGAATGTCTCTTCAGGTGATGCCATGACGAATATTCGAGCGCGGTTGCATGCCGCGGCGATCTGGGCAGGGTTGAACCAGCTCTGCGGCGAGCTTGGCGCATCCGGATCCACGCTGGAACGAACACTCACGTTATCTACGTAACCGAAGACCTGTTCAAAATAGTTCTCTCCATTCTGTGCTCTGCGTCCGCCGCCCACCAGAAGCAAGGGCAGGCCGTAGCGCTGATAGATGCGCTCCTTGTACCCTTGTACAAGTTCAAGCTGGTTCTTGTCAGGATGGATACGTCCAACGGTGACGATCCATTCTTCGCTTCTGCCATTCTTGCGAAAAACGCGCGAATCATAGAATCCACCCGGCAAAAAGACATTCTCATGCATCCTCAGCGAGGAGAAAGCGATAATCCCGCGAAAATGCCAATCTTTCACTGCCGCGACGGGATGCTTCTGGAGGAAAAGAAAAGATGGAAAGCGTTCGCGAATGCAGTTGAGAAATATATCGGTTTCTATCGGTGTATCCCAATTAAAAAATAAGACGAACTGAAAATCCTGCTCCAGCAGCTCCTCTTTGGCTACCAGCTCAGAGATCATTTCGCCGTAATGTAGCAATTGCACGGACTCTGGAGGATAGTAGTACAAGAAATAAACGTCGAAATCGGAAAACACCTGACGCTCGTAATCAAACAGCAGACGTTCAATTCCATTTTTTACTACAGGGTACGGATTGAGATCGCATACCAGCAGGATTTTTGGTTTCATAGGTTTTCAGGCTCCATTACATCCGCAATAATTCCATGGCCATCCACACAGGCGATCCATTGCTGGTCTCCCGCCGCATGCACGTCAATCTGGTGCATAGCGTTGGCATTCCATCCTGTTCCAGCGGGGGTCAAGATCGGGCTTTCGTGCGCTTCTTCTTCCTCGTAGGCATTTGGAGTCAGCTCTGATATGTGGAAGGCTCTCACTTGCCGGCCGTACCGTGGGCAGCAATCCTGGGCGAATCTTATCAACCTCTTCCCATCTGCCAGCACTCTACCGCCTGGTCTTGCGCTCCGACTGTCTGCACGCACAATGGCATTGCAAGCATGCGGCGTCCAGTCTCCCAATGGATGGTCGGCGTGAAAAAGTTCGAGCACGCTATGTTTCTGCGGGTCCGGGCAGGTAAACAACCACCATCTTTCGGCGAAACGGAAGATGGATGAATCCACGTAGCCGCCTAAGCGCAACGTTTTCACAAACTCCCATTGGAGGGGGAACACTATAGAACGATAGAGTCTGATGGCCCCGGCAAGATGACTTTCCGGGACCATGTAAAAATCATTGTTCCAACGGAATACACAGGGAAACGACAGATGAAATGGTTCGCACAGCACGATCTGCCGGTAGTACCAGCGCAGCCCATCGTGGCTGGTGGCCAGTCCAATTTCCCCTTTTTCCGTTGCGGTATTCATTACTTCAAAGAACATGTGCCAAATGCCGCCGACTTCCAACATGAAAGGATCGGCGACGAATTCCGCAGGTACGTCATTTACGTTCTTCGCCGAGATCACGGGATTCTGCACACCCCCGAGCGGCCGTAAGTGCAGAGGGGAATTTCCTCCATAGATGCCTACAGACCACTCGCCGGGTACCTTGCCGCTGGCGTCCCGCACAGTCAGATTCTGGGGCGAGTTGAGAAAGGTGCTCATGATATTAAGACCTGACACTGAGATTCAGGGAAATCACTTCTCGTGCATGAGTCGCCCAGGAACTTTTGTATTCTTCCGCGCCCCGCATGAGGTCATACTCCAGCAGCCCTTCGACATGCGCCTGCCGTGCTTCTGCGTCCATCAACAGATTTCCTGGAGAAAACTCACGTGCCTCGGGCAGAAATCCGCTGCTCCAGGTGCAAAGGCTATTTGCCCCGCGAATACACAAGTCCATGGCGATAATCCGGGAAGCTTGCATGACGACAAATACCCGCAATATCCCCGACGCAAACAACGCAGGCAACAGATCCTGAAGGAAAACCTGCATCGAAGAACGCTCAAACGGCGATGCGCCTCGAAACCGCGATAAATGCACACACAAAAAAGTTTCCGGTAAAAGATCCGGAGGCATCGCGGCCGGGAAGATCTCCTTGACCGTCACCCGGCCCTCTGCGTAGCGACGCGCCCGCAGCAGGTTTTTTCTGAAATTGCGGGTCCTTGATTGCAGATAAAGCTCGTAATCAGGACGAATCTCGACATAGGAATACCGCTGAGGATCAGGTTCCGATACTTCATGCAGTTCAGCTTCGGAAAGGCACAATTGCGCAGCTTTCAGACAATTGGAATCCATGCGCAAACGCTGTAATTGTAAGCGCCTGTATCCGTGCAAAGGTGCAAGTGCATACCGAAAGACCTCGCAAATGGCTTCGGTGTCACCATGGGCGCCGATAATATCGCCGTAATCGCTGGAAAATACCAGCAACTCAGCCTGCTCGCCGTGATTGACCGTAACCAGCGGTAACAGGGCAACAAGGCGACCCGCCCGCCGCGCCAGCAGCACAAAAGGCATCGCGCCTTCTTTCTGCTTCGCGGCAGCCTTAAACCATGCTGGAGAACTAAAAGCCCAATTGCACCCAGAGGTCCGCAGGAGTTCTTCCCATTCCGGCGCAATAGATTCAACGGCATCGAGCGTAACCAGAGATTCAAAGACGAGAGGTAATTGCGGTAAGACTGAGGCCGATTTCAGCGGTTCACGATGGGCCGTAGTCAAGACCATTCCTTTGGGCAGCTTCATCTGCATGAAAGCGCCTACAGTGTAATAGCCAAACTACAGATCGCATGGAAATAAGATAGCCATCTCCATAAAAATGTTATTAGTGGTTTCATTATGGGAAGAACATGATTCCCATATTGGAATGCAAAACTACATTTTTTATTTCATCATAGTATCTACTGGTAACAGCGAATTATAGACTACCAGTGACCTGGAATCAGGATCCGCCACTGCCCCTCTACTCAGTCGGTTGCTGCAACAGATACACAGATACTATGCGATACGGTCTTGCGACTCTTCTATATTCGATCAGGAAACAGGCAGGCAGCCTCCTTTTTGTTGCCGCAGCGGCATTCACCATAGCTTTTCTGCAACAGATTATTCCTGTCGCTCTGAGCAGGTTAGTGAACCAGGCTCTGTTGCATAAGGTCGTAAGCATGCTTTCCATGGCCGCGGTGTTATGCGGACTCACACTTGCAGCCCATACTCTCGAAGTCACTTATCGTTTTTCTATCCAGAAGGCAGCTGTGCGCCTGAGCGCGGAGCTGTTTGAAACAGGAGTCCATCACCTTCTCTCACATCCCCTGGAATGGTTTTATGCTCATCATTCCGGCGCCATTCAGGTGCGTCTGGAACGAAGCAGCCGCGCCATTCCGGATTTTATCGTGAGCGTAATGTGCGAATGCCTGGCTCCATTGTTCAGTCTGGCGGTTGGGCTGGTCATCATGTTGCACACCGACGTAAGAGTGGCTACGGTTGCACTAATCGTGATGCCGCTCCAGGTGATTCTGAGCGTGCTGCTGTTGAAGAACCAGTCTGGAATACGCGTCGCCATCAACCGCGCGCGCGAAGAGCAAGGTGCGCAGGTCACTGAATCAGTGCTCGGCATCGAGCAGGTAAAACTTTTTCACGCGGAAACCCACGAGGCGGCGCAGGCGGGCAAAGTCGCTCTGGCAATCGCCCGCCAGGAATATCACCATTACCGCACGCTTACCATCTTCCATGGATTGAAAACCCTGGTCGAACGCGGCGGCTTTTTGTGCGTGGCTATATTTGCGGTGGCCGGACTTCTGTCTGGAAACAGCAAAATGGGCGCTGGAGAAGTGCTGATGCTTATCATGATCTATGAGCGCATCACCGAACCGGTGCGCTCACTCCACGGCCTGCTTGACGATAACCATGAACGCTGGATGCTGGGCCGGGATTATGTTGACATGCTCAATGATTCTCCTTTGCCTGTGCTGCGCCGTGTGAACGAGGAGATTGGATCCAGCGCGCAAGTGACGACCTCGCCCGCAGATGTGCAGTTTGTGGATGTCTGCTTTCGTTATCCGGGCAGTGAGGCTGCCGTATTGAACCATGTAACATTCAGTGTAATGCCGGGCGAGCATGTCGCGCTTATCGGACCAAGCGGCAGCGGAAAATCCACTATAGGAAGGTTGATCGCCGGACTTTTTCCAGCCACACATGGCGAAGTCTTGATTGGTGGTATATCAGCGCCAGAAGCTGCGCTGAATCGCGTGCTCCGCGCGGGCATGCTAAGCCAGGAAGTTTACATTTTTGCGGGTACCGTCGCTGACAATGTGAAGTACGGACGTCCTGACGCGGCATTATCTGATGTGGAATCCGCCATTGATGCAGCCGGACTGAAGACTTTTGTCGAGGAGCTTCCCAGCCGATACGATACCCAACTCGGCCAACATGGCACCGGGCTTTCCGGAGGACAGAAGCAGCGCCTGGCTTTGGCCAGAGTGTTGCTCCAGTCACCCGACATTATTGTCTTTGACGAACCCAGTTCCAGTCTCGACAGTGAAAATGCGCGGCGGTTCTTCGACGAGGTGTTGCGCGCCTTTAAAAATAAAACGATCGTCGTAATCACCCATGACGTGCATGATCTTGGCTGGGCCGACCGCATCTTGTGCATTTCACAAGGGATCGTTACAAGCAATTCTGCACAACATGGCGTGGCTGCGACCGACAAGATGGCAACGGGCTAACATCAACCGCAAATCTGCTTTATCAAAGGTGGTCTACTCAACGTCAGCAATGCTTACGGAGAATGCGGAACAACAAACTTATTTGGACGAATTGGATCTTCGTTTGACGAAGCAGCCCCGGCACGTCACCCTGCCGCTCTATCCATTCACGGGCTCGTTCCCTTCTACCGGGCTCAGATTGCTTATGAACCGTAACACTCCGGATCTGGCCGTTTTCATAGCAGACTGTTTCGGGTCTGGGACGGACCATGTGCTGCTGGGCTCCTCCGGAACCGCTGTTCTCGTTTATTGGCTCGCGTGGCTTCGCGAGGAATATTGCCCTGAACTCGCGGTCGCGCTGCCTTCTTTTTTCTGTGCGGAAACCGTATTGGCCATTGCGGGAACTGGAATCCGAGTGGTGTTGCTCGATATTTCGGAACAACTGGGTTATACGGGGCAATCACTGGACTTCGCCGCGCGCAGTGGATGCCAGGTACTGATATGGCCGAACTATTTTGGTTACCGTCTCCGCGACAATGCTCTGCTGCAACAGGCAGAAAACAGCGGCATGCTTATTGTGTTGGACGAAGCGCATACGTTTCCGCCTGCGCAGCCTTACGCCTATACACTTCCGCGCGGCATCACGTTGTTTTCCTTTGCCTGTAACAAGCCGCTGGCTGCCGCTGGAGGCGGCGGGCTGCACTTCGCTGACCGTGAAATGGCGTGGGGCTTCAAGAAATTTCTGAGGACAAAGCGACGGACGCGGAATTCTGAATTTCAGTGTTTTGTTAATGAGTGCGCGGAAGCAGTTCGCAACAAGATTCGCTGGTGGAACTATACCTGTGCAGCCAGGCTGGGACTTTATCGTGATCATCCCGCTCACCGAAGCGCCAGTACCGGGGAAGAAGAGCTATTCAATCTTAATCTTTTTCCACCACTCACCCCATATCAGGCCAGCATGGCCGCTGCACGATGGAAAATGCGACAGCAGTGCATGACTTCTTACGCAGAATACGTACATAACTTTGCTACCCACATCTTGGAGGCGTGGCAATCGATTGGAGTGCGAGTGCTTACAGATGTCCTCGATACTCCGGCGATATTTGCGGTGCGGGTGCCCTCTGCCCTCCGCTATCCTCTTTCCGCCGCATTGGCCCAACTGGGAATCCAGACAACATGGCACTATTTCCCTATCCACAGGCTCAAGGCGTTTGCTGGCTGCCAAGCAGAACCCATGCCAGTATCCGATCAGATGGCCAGTGAAATCCTCGTGCTTCCCTGCCAATGGGTCCATTCCGCTCTTCATCTTCAGCTTGCACCGTCGGTCCTCGCGGAATCCTTACGACTGCTTGGCCACGAGCGGTAGAAATCGAACTGGGGCAAAAATGGAATTGCAGCGCTACCTTTATATAGCAGGCAGCGCACAGGGCTTGCAAGGAGACTTGGATTGAAGAAATTCCAACAATGCTTTTGTATCAGCTTGCGTGCTACTGACATCTTGTCTTAATGTGGCATCGTTAAGGGGGAACAGCATGGCAATGCGCTGGCCGGCCGCCTTCGATTCGCTTCAACAAGACCTGCGTTTCAGCTTGCGCCAGATGCGGCGTTCTCCGCTGGTCACGCTGGCGGTAGTTATCACGCTGGCGCTGGGCATGGGCGCCAACACTGCCATGTTCAGCATGGTCAATGCATGGCTGCTTCGTCCTCTGCCGCTGAAAGAACCGCAGCAACTGGTGAGCATCTGGCGCACCAGCGCCGAAGCCCCGCGCCAGCCGGCGTACTTTGATCTCTATCATGATTATCTGGTGTGGGCTTCACGCAATCGCACCATGCAATCACTGGCGGCGACTTTCGAGCAGACGTATGCGCTTACTCATGCGGGCGAGCCAAAGCAGGTACATGGCGCGGTCGCGACCTGGAATCTCTTTTCTACCGTGGGCGCCGCGCCAGCGGCAGGGCGGCTTTTTTCGCAGGACGATGCGCATGGCGAGCCCTCATGCGTGATCAGCCACGCGCTCTGGACCTCGTACTTTCACAACTCGTCCTGAGGTGATCGGACAGGGGATCACTCTCAACGGCAAGATTTATCGCGTACTGGGCGTACTGCCTTCCGGCTTTTCTCTGCGCGTGCTGGACCGTCCTTTTGAAACCGAGGTGTGGACGCTCATCACTGACGGCGATCCTAAGCATACGGCTGTCTCTCCTACTCCAGTCTCGGTCATCGGCCGGCTTAGGCCCGGCGTTACGACGGGGCAGGCAGAAGCGGACCTGGCAGGCTTGCAGCATGAGTTGGATCAGCGCTTTCAGGACTATCCGCCGGGTACGGGTGTTCTGGTTGCAGGCTTGCAGCAGGACAACACGCGCACCATTCGCAGCTCTCTTCTGCTTCTGTTCGGCGCGGTCACGGTTCTTTTGATGATCGCGTGCGTGAATGCCGGCAGCTTGATCGTGGGCCGCAACTCACAACGCTCTGCTGAGTTCGGCGTGAGGGTTGCGCTGGGATGCAGCGTTTCGAGACTGCTGCAACAACTCACCATCGAAATTCTAGTCGTGTTCGCATTCGGCGGAACCGTGGGACTGTTCCTCGCGGCTGCGCTGATCAAAGTTTTCGTGATTGCCAATCCTTTTGGCGTGCTGCCGCCGGGTGGAATCACAATAGATAAAACGGTGCTGGCCGGCGCCACACTCGCGGTATTCGCAACCGCGCTGTTGTTCGGCTCCCTACCCGCTTTCCGTGCCCTGCGGCGTGCGGATGCAGGCCTGCTGCGTGCTCGCGCGGCCACGGCCACCCGCTCGGAGCTGCGCGCCCGCATGATCTTCGTTGCAGTGGAGTTCGCCTTGTCGGTGGTGATGCTGGTGGGCGCCGGTTTGCTGATTTCCACTTTCAGCAAAATCAACTCGGAACCATTGGGATTTCAGACTCACGATGTCTATGTGGCAGGAGTCTCGCTTCCCTATCGCAACTATCCTGATCTGGGCGCTCAAGGGAGCTTTATAGATCAATTGCTGCTCAAGCTTCGCAGCTTGCCATCCGTTCATGAAGCAGGGGCCGCGCTGTCGTGGCCTTTCGAGGTGAATGGACTCAATCCTATCGAGATAGAAGGACGTCCGGCGGTCACGACCCAGCAGATGCCACAAGGCGTTTCCTTCATCTCCGATGGAGCTTACTTTGGCGCGCTTGGGATTCCACTCTTGCAAGGGCGCACATTTAACCAGCACGACCGGCTGAATACTCCACGTGTCGCCATGATCAACGACGAAATGGCGCGCCAGTTTTTCGCCGGCCAGAATCCGATTGGCAAGCGCATTCGCCTTCATTATCCAGGTGAGAAAGAGCCCACCGAACCGTGGGTCACCATTGTGGGAGTGGTGGGCGCGACCCGTTCTGTACGCTATAACCAGATTCAATGGGACCGCTATCCCGCGATGTACACATCTCTTTTTCAGCAGAGCGACAAAGGCGCAGCCACGCGCTTCGATTCGCTCACGGTCTACATCTATGTGCAAGGTCATAGCATAGAGCTGCCATTGATCTCCGCAGCGGTGCACAGCGTGGACGCGAACCTGCCTGTGGATAGCGTACGCAGCACCTCTGCCATTGTGAGCGAACTTCGCTCCCAGCCGCGTCTGCGCGCGGTTCTGCTGGCCAGCTTTGGCCTGCTGACGCTGGTGCTGGCCGCCGTTGGAGTCTATGGAGTGATGACGCAACTGGTGGAACAACGTCGCCGTGAAATTGGAATTCGTATGGCCTTAGGGGCCATTGCTGCCAACATTCTGGCGCTGGTGCTTCGCCGCGCGCTGCTGCTGACCGCAGCGGGCCTTGCCGCAGGCATTGCAGCCGCAGCGGCTGTCACCCGCTTGATGCGAGGATTTCTGTACGGCACCTCTATGCTGGATCCTGTGACTTTCGTGGCGGTGATACTCATGCTGGCTCTGGTGGCTCTTCTCGCCAGCTATCTGCCGGCGCGCAGAGCGGCGCAGATCGATCCCGCAGCTACGTTACGGGCGGAATAAATCATAGTTATTCCCGCCTGCCTCGTAATCGCGGGGCGCATCTTACATCCTTGGGCTGGCATCCCAGGGCTGGATTTTCGCTGCCACATTCATTTGCTAAATGCAGGAACCAAGCTTCAGTCCAGCTCTTACAGGAGAACTGCATGAGTTTCTTGGGCCGCTTGCGCAATCTCACTCCAGTACAGCGGAATGCTTTCGTCGCCTGTTTTCTTGGCTGGTCACTCGACGCTTTCGATTTCTTCATTCTCGTTTTCTGTGTCAGCGCAATCTCCAATGACTTCCATACCAAGGTCTCTTCGATAGCGGAGGCCATCTTTATTACCCTGGCCATGAGGCCGGTGGGTGCTTTTCTTTTTGGAATGATGGCCGACCGTTTCGGTCGCCGTCCGACGCTCATGCTCGACATCATCGCCTACTCTGTTTTCGAGCTGGGCTCGGCTTTCGCTCCGTCGCTGCATACCTTCCTGATCATGCGCGCTCTGTTTGGAATTGCCATGGGCGGCGAGTGGGGAGTGGGCGCAGCATTGGCTTTCGAGACGCTGCCCAAAGAGGGCCGTGGCTTCTTCTCAGGACTTTTGCAGGAAGGCTATGTAGTTGGATACCTGTTGGCGGCGCTGGTTTACGGAACACTGTTTTCATTCGTCGGCTGGAGAGGCATGTTCGTGATCGGCGCGCTGCCCGCCTTCCTGGTCATTTATATCCGCACCAAGGTTGAGGAATCGCCGGCATGGGTTCGCGGCAAGCAGGCCGAAAAGACTCAACGACATCTTGGCCGTGATATAGCTACATTTCTCGGCAGCTTTGTTTTTCTTATCATTTTGATGTTTGCTTTTAACTCGTTCAGCCATGGAACGCAGGACTTGTATCCTACATTCCTGCAAAAAAACCACCAATTCACTCCCAGCACCGTCGGGTTCATCGCCATTATCTACAACATTGGCGCGCTGCTGGGAGGGGTGATTTTCGGTTCCTGGTCAGAGAAGATCGGCCGCCGCAAAGCCATCGTGATTGCTTCACTTCTCGCTATTCCCTGTATCCCTCTATGGGCCTATGCGAATAGCGTAGTGATGCTGGCCATCGGCGGGTTCCTGATGCAGTTCATGGTGCAGGGCGCGTGGGGCGTGGTCCCTGCGCATCTGAATGAACTCTCTCCTCCGGCGGTGCGCGGTACATTTCCCGGTCTTGCTTACCAGCTTGGCAACCTGCTCTCTTCGCGAAACTCCGTGATCCAGGCCAGGATAGTTGAAGAACGCTATGGCGGTAGTTTTGCGCCTGTACTTTCATGGACGGTCATCGTGATTGCATCCCTGGTTGCGCTCATCACCTGGCTTGGCAAAGAAAGAAAAGGCGCAGACCTTTCCACCACCAAAGAAGGATTGCCAGAGTCGAAGAATGCGCCGCAGGCTGCATGATCAGCACGAAAAGCGGCAAGTTATTTTTCATCGTTCTTTAGCTAGGAGGCGTACTGAGTGCTGATTGCTGAGTGCTGACTGCTCTAAGATCCACAAATGCAATGCGCAACTCGCTGGTATATCTTCGGTCTTCTGCGTCACGCAGCCATGCGCCATTGAAATCAGGCAGCATTTCGGAGAAGGTAAAACTTCCGCCAGCCATAGGAGAAGCGGCAAGGCGGCGCACCATCTTGCAGAGAACTTCTACGAGCACCGGTGATCGCATATCCACATAGAAAGGTTTCATTTCGGCGGGAGTTTTCACAAAAAGCGTATCGGGCATACCACGCTGTTGCAGCCAACGTCTGGCGCCAAGGAATCGGGCGCTTTCCTCTTTTTCCATCGCGAAACTCAGCTCTTCCACAGGTGCTCGCCAGGTTTCGCGATGGATGATCAAGTCGTCAATCATGATTCGCGGCACATAGCTGCCGGGCCGCGACCATGAAGCCTTGTTCATCATGAAAGAAAACAATAGATCGGCAAAGGCATCGAGAATATGGAATGTCTTCTCACCATCGCGGGTGGCAACGATCAGGCCTGTGCCTTGAGAACGAACCACCAACTCGCTGATCGGATAAGCACAAAACTCTTCAGGAGGAATTCCATCGAGCGAACTTGCCAGGAAGAAATCATCGGGGTTGAAAATGTTTTCACTCGTCCGCGTGGGATTCGGGTCACGCTCGCGGGTGTTCACGAGCTTGAAACGCTGTGCTGAAATGTCCCAGGCGATGGCCTGCTGAAGTTCCTGCGGATTCGGATGCTGCTGCGTCAGGGCTGTATGCAAAAGCGTGTTTTTGGCCGAATGGATTTCACCGAGAACATACTGGACTTCACTGCGCTCCAGCGCTTCAGGTGATGTCGCGCCCAGCAGCAGGTCGGGGCAGTAGTAGCGCACGACGTGGTAGCCGGGCAGTTCGGGAAACGATTCTTCCACACGCTGTTGCAGTTTATGACTTTCAAACCTGACGATCCTCTCCCCTTCCGGGGTTGGCAGCATCTCCAGCCATTGCCGCTTGAACTGGCTCTCAATGGCACTCACCTCTGGCGGATCTGTAATCAGCGGTAAAGTCGCTGCCCACCAGGTTGCAACGTCGACCTCTTCGTTGTCGGTTTGAGATGCGAGGCTGGCATATACCTCCTGGAAAATGGAAAGAAAAGCCGAGGCCGTAGATTGCATGAGCCAGCGCGCGCTTTTCAAAAGCAGAGAGAAAGCGGGAGTTATCGGCTTGAGCAACTCAGGGGAAAAGATAAAAGAGATGTCGCGCTGGCAGTCTTCATAAACCAGGCTGCGTCCTCCGTAGGTCATGCCCGCGTTTCTTCGTGCGGCCGCCTGAGTCATCTCTTCAAAAAGTGTTTCGAGCTTTTGAAGACTTTGATTGAGCAGCGCCGGATTTTCCGCCGAACGCGCTACATCTTCGCGAGCCGTTTCGAGGCGATTTAATTTCTCGAGAGCCGTCTGCTTCAATTGCGGATCGCCGATTTGGCTCAGTTGGCGGCGCAAACTTCTTTCGGGATCTGGCCCTACAGGAACTGCGAAGCGCCAGAACAGCAGCCCCCTTGCCGCAGCGTCCTTCAAAACGGCTGTGACGTCTTCACGCGTTACATTCTGGAACGCGGGTTGGCGGCGAACAGTTTGCAGGATATCATCAGGCAGATGCTGGCCATTGCTCCGTTGCAACACCTCGGCTGCAAGCGAAGGCAGGTCTAATGATGCGCTTCCGGCCAAGTGCAGCTTGCCGAGTTCCACGCGGGCGAGTGGCGACAGCCGGGGCACAGCCCACCAGTCCATTCCCGGAGTTTGCGAAATGCTGGCTGCGACTTTGTCCAGCGCCCAGTCTTCAAAATAGGTGCGGCGGCGACGCAGCAGCGAAGGGCCGGGACGAAGTGATACAAGATCGCCTTCTTCTATTCTCGACCATGCGATAGGGCCGAAAAAACCTACGGAGTCATTCTTGACGCAGTAGCGCTGAATATAATTCGCCACCAGTTCTTCGTGTTCGCGCTGGCCCTTGTTCCGGACTGGTCTTTCCTTAGCAATCAACGCAATGCCGTTTTCAAATGCCTGCCGGTTTTGCCAGATGACTGCTTCCTGAAACTTCGGATCATTGGCAATGGCAACCAGCTTTGCGTTCTGGCGCTGAACGCTGCCGCCGAAGACGGTTTCAAATTCCGATTGCGACCGTTGCTGTGCTTCCATCTTCTGCGACAGCGACTCAAGCAAATCCAGAAGTCTGGGGTCGAGACCTTCAGATGCAGGAAGCTTGCGCTGCCGCAATCGCCGCAAGGCTTTAACTACGGGTGACTGGCGTAGCTGCACCAGAACCTCTCCGCCCCGGCTCATGCGTTCTACTTCATTCTCAAAAGCAGAGATTGTGGAATTAAAGGCGCTTGCCAGCACGGTTTCGGCTTCGATGAGTTTGTGTGCAGCAGCAGAACATTCCGGTTCGGCTAAGTCTGAGACTACTGCCGCAGGAAATCCGGCCCCTCGCAGCACGAACCAGCGCCATGCAGCCCATTCATCGGCAACAATGGAGACGAGATGAGAAGCAGAAAGCAATATAGTCCTGAATGTGCCTCAGTGAGTAAAGAAGGTATGAGAACTCAACTTCCATGGCGACATCACCGTGAGGTCAAAGGTGCGCAGCGGCCAAAGCCCAATATCTGTGCGCCTTTCGGCGCGACTAAAGTAGTGCCCTGATACAACACTGTTACGCCATGAAGTTCTCACAATCCTCTGAATCCCAATTTGTTTAGGGCACGCCCTGAAGCCGCGCCCAATACAAAACTATCGTTAATACAACAATGATGGAACCGCTTTTAATATGCGGGCGTTCCGAGCGCTGCTGCATTTCAACTTTGAGTTGTTATTTGATTCGTCCTGACTTCTTCATGAAGGTGCCGTCCTGAAGCTCGGTGAAGGCGTGCTCGAGTTGTTCGTGAGTATTCATCACGATGGGGCCATACCAGGCCACCGGTTCTTCGATGGGCTTGCCGGATACCAGCAGAAAACGAATTCCCTCTTCACCGGCTTGCACTACCACTTCGTCGCCACGGTCGAACAGCACCAATGAGCGATTGGAAACCGAATCGGCAGACGCCGGTGGGGCTGTGCCTACCTGTTCGGTCTTAACCGGCTGGGGAGAAGAAGCATCGCGAAACGTCCCTGATCCGGCGAAGACATAGGCGAAAGCATTGCGCGAGGTTTCCACTGCCAATGTCTTACGCTTTCCCGCAGGCACAGAAATATCAAGGTATTGCGGATCGGCCGCTACACCTTCCACCGGGCCCTGCTTGCCCCAGAAGTTTCCACAGACTACGCGTACTTGCGTGCCATCGTCGTCAGTGATCTCAGGAATATCAGGTGCGGCAATGTCCTGATAACGCGGATCGGTCATCTTGAGAGAAGAGGGCAGATTGGCCCAGAGTTGAAATCCATGCATGCGGCCCTGCGCGTCTCCCTTGGGCATTTCCTGATGCAGAATTCCGCTGCCGGCTGTCATCCACTGGACATCTCCTGCGCCCAGGCTTCCTTTATTACCGAGGCTGTCGCCGTGGGCTACCGATCCGGCCAGCACATAGGTGATGGTCTCGATGCCGCGGTGCGGGTGCCAGGGAAATCCCGCGAGATAGTCTTCGGGGTTGTCATTGCGGAAATCATCCAGCAACAGAAACGGATCAAAATTATGCGTTTTGCCAAAACCAAAGGCCCGCTGCAAGCGCACGCCTGCCCCTTCCAGCGTAGGCTTAGTGTGATACACCTGCTTGATCGGCCGTATAGACATGCTTTCTCCTTGCCCCTGCCTGAACTACGACAATATAGATGATCGAGAGCGCCAGAAAGAACCATGGGCCAAACGCCGCGCAAAACGATGGCACAAGGCAGTGCGCCCGGAACGCAGTTTTTCAAGGTGCCGTCGAAGACAGCGCGCAAGGATGAGTGAATATTTGCTATTCCCGCGCAATGACGGCCAGAACGCGCAATGGCAGCACTTTAGGAAAAGCTGCTTTTGCCTGCTCTGGCTCTAAGGTTTTGCTGGTTGCTATATGCTAATTTACTAACAATGGTCAGCTTCCTTTCCATCATTGCTATCGGCTTTTTTCTGGGGATGCGGCACGCTACCGATCCTGATCACGTGGTTGCTGTCACCACGATTGTCAGCCGGCAGAACAAGATCAGCCGCGCCGCTCTGACTGGAATCTTCTGGGGCATCGGCCACACATTGACGATTCTGGTAGTCGGCACGGCCATCATTCTTTTCGACGTGGTGATTCCGGCGCGTATCGGACTCAGCATGGAATTTTCCGTAGCATTAATGCTGATTTTTCTCGGTGTGATGAACGTAGCGGCGTTTGTACGCTCAACGCGATCCATTCCCAAGGTTAAAGAAGAGGACGCAGCCGCCATGGTACACACCCATTCGCATAGCCACGGCGATCTCATGCACTCGCACTCTCATGCACATGCGGCTGAGTCTCATCCGCACGCGCATGCTCATGAAAGCCCTGCGCTCGATCGCATGGACCGCCTGTTCGGCAGGATTGGCATTTACCGCCAGTTACGCCCGCTGCTGGTGGGTATTGTGCATGGCCTCGCGGGTTCGGCGGCGGTAGCATTGCTGGTGCTGACCACCATTCGCGACCCGCGCTGGGCCATTGCCTATCTGCTGGTTTTCGGAGTAGGAACAGTGGCGGGCATGATGCTGATCACCATGAGCATCGCCTCAGCTTTCACGTTCTTCGGACGGCGGCACGCAAACTTCAGCGCTCGTCTGGGACTGGCGTCAGGGCTGCTCAGCCTGGCATTCGGTCTGTTGCTGGTCTACCAAATCGGCTTCGCCAGCGGCCTGTTCAGCACCCATCCGCAGTGGACTCCGCACTAAACATTTCCTGGAGTTGTGCGAATAGCGATCGCCAGGATGTGGGCAGTGCGCGGCATGGTTGAGTATTGGCCGGCTGTTCGCATCTTCGCGTCTTCGCTCTCCCAGCATCTCAACTTGTAATGGAAGAATTTTAAGCTCTGGACCAATCACCTCGCTGCAGCAGTGGAGGCGATTGCCGCTCTCGTCATCGCCTTCGCTGTAATCGAAGCCACTCTTCGGACCCTCACTCTTTTCGTCCATCTGCGGCGCTCGCAATCAGCAAAAGAACAGGTCCGCCTCCGTCTTGGCGCTGGCTTGCCGTTGCCTTGGAATTCGAACTTGCTGCCGATATCCTGCGCACCGCGGTCGCGCCCAGTTGGAACGAGCTTGGCCAGCTTGCGACGATCATCGTCCTGCGAACCGCTCTCAATACTTTCTCCAGAAGGAAATCGAGCGTGCCGCTTCCCGCCCCGAACCGCTAGACGAACCGAAGATTGCTCCCGATCAGCGCCGCGTCGCCTGAATGGCCTATTAGCTCTGCTGTTCGGTTGCAACAAGGTGTCCCAATGACCAGAAAACTCCGCCTGTCAGAGAACAGTAAAAGATTATGGCGATTCTGGTTACCAGCATTATTGGTATTATCGGATGTGCCCACTTATAAGAATGAAGAACTTTAACCAAGGAGTACAAGCATGCTGATACGAGTAATACATCGTACAGGCGCTCGCGAACTGACAGCCGAAGAGCTGAATCAGATTAGCGGGGGCAGCCGCATCCCTGTCACCAGCCTTTTCCCGCCAACAGTGGATGGGATCATCACTGATTGAAACCGAACTCCAACGAGCGCCGAATGGCCGGCGTTCGTTGGATTATGATCCGTGAATCAAGACAACCAAGAATCACACTTGAAAACTTCGGTAGATTGGCATACAAGAATGTATAAGTTTTTCAATCGTGCAGTTGAGAATGGTGACCAGGGACGGAATCGAACTCCAAGGGGTATTGATAATACGCAAGTTGTTGATTTTGCGTTCTGCCAGAAGGGCTAAAAAGGCCACTCTGCCGGGCCGGCGGTACAAAATCGGTACAAAAATTCATTCCCATTGAGCCATTGCTTCAGCGCCAACACGAAAATACCAGACGTCAGTTAATGCGGCAAGGCTTTAGCACACAATCGCAAGAAACCTTCCCTCGAAAGGCCTCGTAACCTTCCCTTACGATGATCGGCGTAAGAAAAAGGGCAGCGACTGGATCAGGCCCAAGACAGCTTGAAAATGGCATTTAAGACCTATCCATCTAACTCAATCCATGCCAAACATGCGCACATCGAACTCTGGACGGCATCGGCTTTCAAGGAACCGCTCACTCGCCATGAGCCTGCGGGATCGAGTGAATGAAGGGCCGCAGCAACGGTTTCGCCTCGCAGGAGTTGGGTTAAGCACTTTCGCGACCTCAAGAGACACAAGCGCAGCAGGACTTTTCGAGTAGTTGCGAGTTCGATTGGGACCCGCTCCCTGAATTCGAGGCCTTTAAAGTTAGATCCCGAAGCGTTCCTTCAGGCGTTGCACCGTATATACCACGATGGTGTTGTCGGTCTCGCAATAGAATTTTGATTCCCGAGCGGCCGCACCGATTCCACAGTGGTATCTCACCGATCTAGGAGTCGGAGTGACCACGCGTACTTCTGACGACATTTGGAATGCAGCTCATGAGGCAAGGCTAAGGTTCGCATCGGGATTCTCGATACCGGGTTCGACTTCAAGCATCAGGCGGCAGCGGGGGGGGAAATTTCGGCTATTTTGAACCGGCGCAGCCCTCAACCCGTTCCACGCTGGAGCCAAACTGAAGAGTCGGAACCATGACAAAGACGAAACAAAACGCAGTGTAGGCGGAGCCCGACTGGCCGCTGTTTGATCTCCGGCCGGCCCTACATCAAGCACGGCTTTCTACGCATTGCATTGCGCATCTACCTGTTACCTGCACGCTATTGCCTGGGCGTGTCGCCACATGCCCGAAGAACTGGTTTGCTGATGCACGCCGTTAGAATCGGCATCGCGGCATCGGCACAATCAGGGAGTGGAAGAAATCCGCACATTACTCCACCGTGACCGATTTAGCCAGATTACGCGGCTGATCAACATCGCAGCCCCGGCGCACAGCTATGTGATAGGCGAGCAATTGCAGCGGGATAATCTCCAGAAATGGCAGCAGCAGTTCAGGGGCTTGAGGCACATAGATCACATAATCGGCAGCTTCTTTGATATCTTCGTCGCCTTCAGTGGCTATGGCAATCACCTTGCCTGAGCGGGCCTTCACTTCCTTCAGGTTGGAAGCGGTTTTTTCATAACGCAGCACGGAATCCGGGTCGCCGGGATCGCGGGTGGCCAGAATCACCACCGGCAGATCTTCATCAATGAGCGCATTGGGGCCATGCTTCATTTCTCCTGCGGGATAGCCTTCTGCGTGAATGTAGGAAATCTCTTTCAGCTTCAGCGCGCCTTCCAAGGCAATGGGATAGTGAATTCCCCGGCCCAAAAAAAGAAAATCCTCCACTCGGCAATACTGCCGTGCCAAGTCTTCGCATTCGTGCTCACGGGCGAGCAGGGCTTCCATCTTGCCGGGCAGCTTTTGCAGTTCCCTGATGTAGTGCTTCGCCTGTTTCGAAGTCGTAGTGCCGCGCAGCTCTCCCAGATATAAGGCGAGCAGGAACAGTGCGGTCAGCTGTCCGGTAAAGGCCTTGGTGGAAGCCACGCCGATTTCCGGGCCGGCATGCGTGTATATGGTTCCATGGGCTTCGCGCGCGATCATGGCGCCAACTACGTTGCAGATGGCGAGCGTCTTGCAATCTTTGGCTTGAGCTTCGCGCTGCGCCGCAATCGTGTCAGCGGTTTCGCCGGACTGGGTAATGAGCAGCGTCAGTTCCCTGCTGGAGATGATTGGCTTGCGATAGCGCCACTCGCTGGCGTAATCCACCTCTACAGGAATGCGCGCCAGCCGCTCGATCATGAACTTGCCTACCAGTCCGGCATGCCAGCTTGTGCCGCAGGCGGCAATATTCAGCTTTTGCAGGTTGCGGAGTTCGTCGTCGCTGACGTCCATCTTTTCCAGGCAAACCGTGCCGCGGTCGGGCGAGATTCTGCCTAGCGCGGTTTTGCGTACGGCCCGGGGCTGCTCATAAATTTCTTTGAGCATGTAATGGCGGAAGCCGCCTTTTTCGGCCATGACCGGGTTCCAACTGATGTGCTGTACATCGCGCACCATGGGTATGCCGTCAAAATCAGTTACCTGCACGCCTTCCGGTGTAAGCACCGCCAGATCACCGTCATTCAGAAAAAACAATTCGCGGGTGTGAAAGAGGATAGCGGGCACATCGGAAGCTACGAAAAACTCATCGTCGCCTATCCCGATCACTACTGGCGGTCCATTGCGCGCAGCCACAATCTTGTTGGGCTCATCTACGAAGATCACTGCCAGTGCGAACACTCCGGCCAAATCTTTCACCGCGCACCGGACCACATCTTCGAGCGCCGGGCGATGTCCGTTGGTCTTATGCAGAAGGTGTTTTTCCAGAAGATGGGCAATCACTTCGGTATCGGTGTCAGTGCTAAATTTGTGTCCTTCTGCGATGAGCTGCCTTTTCAGGGAGAGATAGTTCTCGACAATGCCGTTGTGTACCACCACAATCCTGCCGCTGCAATCGCGGTGAGGATGAGCATTCTTTTCAGTGGGACGGCCATGTGTAGCCCAGCGGGTGTGGCCGATCCCGTAAGTGCCGTTCAAAGGACTGAGACGTATGACTTCTTCCAGATTACTGAGCTTGCCTTCGGCGCGGCGGATCTGGAGGCTGTCGTCATCTCCATTGCAAGCCACAGCGATGCCCGCCGAATCGTACCCGCGATATTCAAGACGGCGAAGGCCGTCCATGATGACTGGAACTACACTTTTTTTACCGACGTATCCTACGATTCCACACATGCTTCATTCCTGAAGCACTTTTCCTGCCATTCGGCATTCGCACCGTTACTCCGTTTCAGGGCACGGTATGCAAAGTGTTTCACTTGCCGGGAACAACCCCTCGTGTGAAATAGTTTTCATCTGTTTGTTGGTGGCCGGGGGCTATGCAGGGCTGAAGCCCAATATTTTGCATCTGTACGGCACGAGTAAACTCGTGCCCTGATGCATGTCTTGTGGCGCATGCGAAGTGCAGTTCTCACCTAGCAGTATCTATAAGGCTGTTACGCCGTCTCGTCATACATGTGTAACTCTTGAAGTTTGGAAGGCGGAATGCATGAAGCCATGATTCCACCGCTTACAAGGGAGTCATCATGGCATCTTCCGCACGGATACAAATGCAGGTCCCGATACTGGACTTGAAAGCACAGTATGAAGCAATCAAGGAAGAAGTACGGTCCGCCATAGACAGCGTGCTCGAGAAACAACACTTTATCCTTGGCCCTCAGGTCAAATCTCTGGAGCAGGAAGTCGCAAAGTTTTGCGGAAGCCAGTATGCCGTCGGGGTAGCTTCGGGAACGGATGCGCTCATCCTGGGGCTGCGCGCCTGTGGTGTCCGTCCGGGCGATGAAGTCATTGTTCCTTCCTTCAGTTTTGTCGCCACTGCCGATGCCGTGAGCGCACTGGGCGCAAAGCCGGTTTTTGCCGACATCGAAGCCGAGACCTTCAACCTCGATCCTCAGGATATCGAGCCGCGCATTACGCCACGCACCAGGGCCATCATCCCTGTACATCTGTACGGACAAGCCGCTGACATGGACCCAATTCTGCGGCTGGCCGACGCATACAAGTTAAAGATCGTCGAAGACACGGCACAGGCACTAGGGGCCACTTACAAAGGAAAACGCACGGCTTCCATAGGCGATGTGGGCTGCATCAGCTTTTTCCCCAGCAAGAACCTGGGCGGATATGGCGACGGTGGAATGGTGGTAACTAATTCCGAGGAGATATACCGGCATCTGGTTTCTTTGCGTGCCCACGGCAGTACGAAAAAATACTTCAGCGAAGAACAGGGATGGAACAGCCGCCTGGATGAATTGCAGGCGGCAATCTTGCGGGTGAAGTTGCCTTATCTTGGCGGATGGAACGATGGACGGCGCACTGTAGCCAATCGCTATGACTGCGCTGCTCGGCCATCTGCCGAAGATCACTCGCCCGGCGCGTAACGGATTTGGCGAACACGTTTTCCACCAATACACGGTGCGCGTGGCAGAGCGCGATCTGGTGGCAAAGCGGATGGCGGAGAACGGCGTTACTACCATGGTTTACTATCCGACGCCCATTCATCTACAGCCAATCTATGCAGAATTGGGCTACAGCGAAGGTGATCTGCCTGAGACGGAGCGCGCCTGCCGCGAAGCACTTTCGTTGCCCATGTTCCCGGAACTGACCGAGGAGCAGAGCGCATTACGTGGCCCATGCACTCGAACTGGCGGTGAACGAATGAGGGCTCGTTGTGGCTGAAAAAGACAGCACATTCTGGCAGAACGGAGAAGCTGCGCCCGGAGTGGCTTCCACCTTCTCGCGCAACTTCCGCCTGATTCACCGCAACTACGCCAATACGCTGGTGGAGATTGGCGGACATTATTTTCCCCGCAAATCGCTGCTGCTTGCCGCTTCAGAAACGGTGTTAATCATGGTGTCGCTGGTGGCCGCGACTGGCCTGCGGTTCCTCAACTATCAGGTAGTGCGGGAATACCTTACTTTGCCGCGCACCTGGGGACGATTTGCACTAGTCACTGCTGTTTGCCAACTGGCGTTGTATTACAACGAACTTTATCATCTGCCTACGCTCCGCAATGTGAGCACTCAAGTGGTGCGTGCATTGCGCTCCATCGGTTTGGGAATGATTGCTTTGGCTGTGGCCTATTACCTCGTGCCTACAGCAAGGCTGGAACGCGGCATCGCCGTGCTGGCTGCGGCCATCGCATTTCCCGCCATGATTCTGCTGCGCTTCACCTTCGGAAAGAGCAGGAGCTTCACGTATCCCCTGGAAAGAGTGCTCATGTTGGGCACAGGCGAGACCGGCATGTGGCTGGCGCGCGAGATCATGGGACGCCCCGAACTGCAATATAAGGTAGTTGGTTTTCTCGATGAGAACTGCGGAAAGACCAGCGGCGTCCGCGTGAATCCGGGGATCATTGGCTCCGTTTCTCAACTGGAAGAGATCGTAGAAAGCGAACAGATAGATCGCCTGGTGATCTCCCTGGCGGAACGGCGCGGCGTAATGCCGATACGTGAATTGACCGCGCTGCGAGTGCAAGGGCTTCCTGTAGAAGACGCACATTCTCTTTACGAACGGCTTACCGGGCGCATCATGCTGGAACACCTTCGTCCCAGTTGGCTCATTCTCTCCGAGGGTTTTCGCAAATCGCGCCTGCTGCTGGCTTTCAAACGGCTGGTTGACATGGCGATTTCTACTTTACTGTTGGTGTTGACCTTCCCGCTCATGATCGGCACAGTGATCGCCATTTTGCTGGAGACTGGAAGGCCAATGTTTTACTGCCAGGAGCGGGTTGGCCTGGGCGGGCGGCCCTTCCGGCTTTGGAAATTTCGGTCCATGCGAATCACCTCCGGCAGCAGCACTCCCAAGTGGACATCTGATAAAGATCCGCGCGTTACCCGCGTCGGCAACTTCATCAGGAAATACCGGCTCGACGAATTGCCGCAGCTATGGAATGTTCTGCGCGGCGAGATGAGCCTGATCGGTCCTCGTCCGGAAATTCCTTACTACTGCGAGCTGCTGGAAAGAGAAATTCCCTACTTCAACCAGCGGCATAGCGTGCGTCCGGGAATCACCGGATGGGCGCAGGTGAAGTTCCAGTATGGCGCCAGCCTTGAGGATGCCAAAACCAAGTTTGAATATGACCTTTTCTACATCAAGCATCTCTCACTGCTGCTCGACATGACCATCATTCTGGAAACGGTGAAGGTGGTGGTGCTGGGCAAAGGGGCGCGGTAGCAGAAAGCACAGGAATTCACGGCATGAAAGATGTGCAAAAGATTTCATTTCCGGCCGCGCCGTTGCTGAAAAGGGGCGCCGAACCAGTTGGGAATACAGAGACTTAGCCGGGAAATAGCGATTTGCGGTTGGTTACACGATTGCACCTTGGTACGCCCAGAAGGAAATTCATATATGACCAGGTTTTTGAAAATACAAGACGTCACTAACATCGTGTTCCTCTTTGTGCTGAGCTGCGCATCCTTCCTGCCGGCGGCAGCGCAGAACCTGGCTTCGAATGCCAAGCCCCGGGCAAATGACACGCCTTCGAGTTCTTCCGCCGCCAAAGACGTGCCGCCCTCAGCGGGTGAATACATCGTTGGAGAGGGCGACCTGCTGCACATCAACGTATGGAAAGAGCCGGAGATGTCGCAGAGCGTTGCCGTGCGGCCTGACGGCAACATGTCGTTGCCGCTGGTCAATGAAGTCCATGTTTCGGGCCTTTCCATCATCCAGGTACAGGAAGCCGTCACCGAAAAACTCAAGACGGTTCTTACCAACCCGCAAGTCACCGTGAGCGTGGTGGAGGTAAGAAGCAAGATGGTTTACATCACGGGTGAAGTGGGAAAGCCGGGCGGATATTCCGTAATCGCGCCGCTCAACGTGCTTCAGCTTATTGCGCGCGCCGGGGGCCTCACCGAATTTGCCCATCGCAAAAATATCTACGTGTTGCGCAACACTCAGACCACCCGCCTGCACTTTAACTACAAAGAAGTAGTCAAAGGCAAGAACCCCGAGCAGAACATCAGCTTACAGCCCGGAGACACGGTCGTGGTGCCATGAAAATTTTTCTTCATTCCAAGCCATTACTCTGTTTCTATCTTTGCCTTGCCGTGTCTGCGAGTTGGGCGCAGACATCTATTGCACGAGTATCTTCTCCGAAGTGTGGGCTTTCCGCGGCCCCGCCCGCAGGCGTGAGCACTGTCTGTGAAGCTGAAACAGCTGAAACAAAAGATGGTCCCATTGACCGGCCTGCTGCCAATCTCACCGCGCAATCCAGCCCGACTGAAACTGCTCACGCGCTCTACACGCCCTCACTGAACGGAGGCGATCCTATTCTGGTGCGGCAGTTAGCCCACCTTCGGTATCTGTACGGACTCAGCACTTCACAGGGATTCGACAGTGCAGCGGCTGGCCCTTTCCGCAATTTACCGACCTGGGTCTCAGCCTATGACGGCTACGGCGCTGCATCGTGGCAACTGAACAAGAGCTATGTGGTCTTGCAGCACGCCTCCACTTTCACCCATTACGGATCGAGCGAAATCCAGGGTCAATCTTTTCACCGGACTTCATTGCTGGCCACCGGCGAACTCAGTCCGAAATGGGGTTGGAACTTAGAGGCAAGAAACGGAATTGGCGACGACCAGCTACGCCTGGTCAGTCCATTGTCTGAGCGCATCGTTGGCTCGGTGGCCATTCCAGAGCCGGATTCTGCCCTTGCCGGATCTACCAGCAGCCTGATCTGGTCCACCGACCTCGCCGGCGCCCTGACTTTCACGCCGAACGAACACAACAGCTTCAGCGTGCGTCTGCGAAATGCCTATCACAGCATTTTTGCCAATGATACGCATGACAACATTTCTACGCTGCGCCTGGAGTACCAGAGGCAGCATTCAGAACGGCTCAGCTACGGCGTTTACGGACAGACCATCCAGCAGACCGGCGATGTTATCTGCTCAAGCAGCGGCGGCGGATTGCAAACCTCAATCAAGGTCACTGAAGCTTCGTTGCTGGAATTGGCCGCGGGACCGGAAATAGGATCAGGCGGATGCCGGCGGCAGCAGGGATTCAATATGCACATTGCCGCCATGACCTCTTTAGATCCGGCCACACAAACCTATGTTTCTGTCAATCGAGAATTCAGCAGCGGATATGTGACCTCCGGCACATGGGAAGACAACGTGGTGGCGGGGCTTGAAAAAAAGCTTAGCCGGCGAATCCTCTGGGACATGAATGCCGGCTACCTGAAAGGCACCGAAGCTCGGCCGCCTTACTTCTTATCACGGTTTCTTTGCCACTGCTGAACTGCGTAAGCGGCTCTCAAGATCTTTCACCGGAGTAGCGACCTACCGGCGCTTTGACCAGAGCGTTTCACAATCTCCGGTGCGCAGAAACGTTGTGATGTTTTCACTGTTATGGAGCTCCCACCCGCCACGATGCGCAACGCACGGCTGAGTACACGGCATGTTCCACCAGCATCTTTCAATCCGGGGAACGACGATGAAAACTGAAGAAAACAGCCAGTCTCTCCCTGAGCAGATCGGGCAACTCACCAGCATGCTGCGCCGCAATGCCTGGCGTGTCGCGCTACTGACCCTGGGCCTGACGCTGGTTGCGATTGTGGTCATCACGTTCACCCCAGACCAATACAAAGCAACCACCACGATATCTGGTGGACCCGCAGCGCATCCCAGACCGTTACGTTACGTCTACGGTTCCCACCGACCCCACGGAGCGCCTCAATACCATCAGCCAGCAGGTGCTGAGCGAGACATGCCTGGGCGAAATCATTGACCAGATGCATCTGTATCCCGAAATGCATGGCAAGGCCCGTGAAGATGTAGTCGAGAACATGCGGCGGCACATCACGTTGCAAGTGAGGCAGGCTTCAGGCCAGGGGCTCGGATCGTTCACCATTACCTACGAAGGCAACTCGCCCGAAGTAGTAGCGAAAGTGGCCAACCAGTTGGCCACAAGCTTTATTGATTGGAACCTGAAGAACCGCGAGTTGCGGGCGGAAGGGACAACCCAATTTCTGGCTACACAACTGGAAGAAGCCAAGCAAAACCTGCAAGGGCAGGAACAGAAGCTGCGCGACTTCAAAATGCAGCATGTAGGCCAGATGCCTGACCAGATGGCGGCCAACCTGCAAACGCTTTCCCGGCTGCAAGTGGCGCTCCAGGCCAACAGCGATTCGCTCAATCGCATTGAACAGGAAAAACAACTGCTCTCCCGGGTGCCTGAAGCACCGCAAGGCGGAGCGCCCGTGCAACTGAGTGAACGCGCGCGCCTCGAAACGGAGCAGCGGCAACTGAGTTCCGAGTTATGGGACTTGAAGAAGAAATATACCGATTCGCATCCTGATGTGGAGGCCGCCTCGGCGCGGCTGGCCCGTGTGCAAAGCCAACTGAAAGCCTTGCCTCCTGCGGCCCCCGATAACCCAGCCAATGAAACCACCAGCACCGCTGTGCGGCTGGAGTTGATTGAGAAGGAAAAGCAGCGCCTCATCAGGGAACAACGGAATATCCAGAATCAGTTCGAGGCCTACCAGGCCAAAGTGGATGCAGTGCCGCTGCGCGAGCAACAACTCACTGATCTTACCCGCGATTACGAGACTTCAAAAGAACATTACAGTTCTCTGCTTGAAAAAACCCTTTCTGCGGGCATGGCTACGGAGTTGGAAAAACGGCAGGAAGGTGAACGGTTCACGGTTCTCGATCCCGCCAAGGCGCCGGAACGGCCATTCAAGCCGAACAGGCTGGCGCTGATGTTGAGCGCTTTCGCTGGCTCGTTTGTGTTTGCGTTGTGCCTTATCACGGTAAACGAGCGGTGGAGTGGAACCATCAACGGCGAAGAGGAGCTGGAGCTCTTCTGCCCAGGCAGGTCGTCTTTCTCGGGTCCATTCCCATGATTGAAACAAAGCGCGATCAAAAGATCCGAGTGAGTCTGCGAGTTGCTGCCATAGGCGCATCCCTCATCGCCTGTGCAACAGTCGCATTCGTAGGTTTGGAAGGCGCACCCGATTTTCTAGCGCGAAAGATTTAGAAGTGCTGACGCATCGCCCAGGTAGCGCATGCTCAGATTGCCACAACAAAAACCGCATTCGACTGCAAGGACCAGGTTGCAAGTATGAATCTGCATTGGATTCGCAAAACATTTCCGGAGCTATTCCGGGCATCTGAATTTCGTCTGTTGCGCCTTGGTGCTGATGGCCGTTCTGCCAGGCTCGGCCCTCGCCCAGACGCGTGACCTTACTGTGGATGTGCTGATCAATTCAACCAACACCACAGGTTACAACGTGAGCGCGAGTTCACCGGGAGAGTATCAGCGGTATCCGGAGCGCTATCTCGAACATTTGCAAATTCCCTACCGCGTGCTGGATGTTTCGGCAACCGCTCCGCCGGACTTGAGTTTGGTACCGCTGGTGATCGCTGGACACCGCGGTCTCAACCTCAGTACTGCCTGGCAGCAGGCGATTCAGTCTGCTGTTCAGGCGGGAACGGGATTCGTGGATCTCGATTGGGACACAAACATCGGTTTCAACTCGCACATGCAAGCCGTATTCGGGGCCACCGGGTCGGTGGCCGGGACTCCGGGGACCTCAATCACGCTACCCGCTGCGTTTTTGCCTGATGGCGCGACGCCCCACTACATCATGGCCATGCAGGTGCGCTTTCCCAGCACCCCCGCGGGTGATTTGATCTATGCGTTTCATACCGATGACAATGATGTGCAGGGCACCGCAACTTCTACCGTGCTGCTGAACGGACACGGCACCGTGCTGGCCACCATTGGCAGCGACCCGCTGCTTACGGTAACTACATTCGGATCAGGCCGCGCGGTGAACTTCGGCACCTATGATTATTTGCGGGCTGACCGCTTTGGTTTTGTGATGGGCCTCGATGACCTGTTCTGGCGAAGCCTGGTGTGGGCCGCAAAAAAGCCTTTTGTGTTGCGCGGCTATCCGCGAATTTTTGCCATACAGCAGGATGATCCCGTCGCGGGCTGGGCAGATCGCATTGGCGACCTCTCAAATCCGGCGTTGACTGGCGCAGTACAAGCCGATGGCACCGGCGGGCCGTGGAAAGTTACGGGCATGATCCAGACGGATGATCTGGACCCCGGATCACTGGAGCGCCAGGAAGTGATCACTCTCATCAACGCGGGACGGTTGCAAGTTGCACCCCACACTGTGACCGGAGGTTCAGGCGGCGATTTTTACTGGACAGGTGAAGACGCCACGCCGCTGACTGACTCGCAATGGCTGGCCAACGTGAACTCGCTATTGACCTATCAAAAAGGCAACGGCGCGACCGGCAGCTTCAATGGCACTTCTGATTTTCTGCCGTTTGGCACTTCCATGGTCCCGCATTTCTGGGACCTTTCCAACAACACCGGGTTTGATCTGTGGAACAGCATCGGCATCCGTTACATCACGGAAATTCAAAAACCCGGAGTGTATTTCGAACAGACTCCTACCAAGGGCCCGGCGCAGCGGTTGATGCTGCATCCATTCCGCGTGTATGAACTTCCGCCCACTTATGGAAATCCTAACGAACGCTGGCCGATTTACTGGGCTGACGATTACACCGTAGGAAGCCGTGCCGGTCTTCCATCGAAAACGTTCTTCGGCTTCGCTACCCAGCTTTTGGGATTCACTTATCCCAGCTTTGACGCGGTATGGCCGCGCTCCATTGACGGAATTACCTTCGCTACCAGCCTGGAAAACTGGCAGGTCTACACCTGGCGCTTTTGGTCGAGCATGGCTCCCGTACAGATTTATACGCATGACGGCGGCAACATGGCCAACAGCACCGACCAGGAAAGGCAGCAGCTCATTACCACCTTTTCACCGTGGCTGGCCGCCCGCGGCGCGCGCCACACCTTTATGCAGGACATGGGCGCGTACCTGCGTGCGCGCACCAAATCTGTTTTGTCCAGCGGGACGGTTTCGCCCTCCACCATTTCGCTTACCTTCACCGGCAGCGCTACAGATGTGAACGGCGCGACTGTTACTACCAAAACGCTGGTGTTTTATGGCGACAACGAAGGTTCGCTGGTTGATGTACCTGGATTCACTAACGGCTCGACGATTTCTTTCCCCAATGTAACCCCGCCAGGACTGGCATTGAACAAAGGTTCGTTGTCGTTTCAGGCGTTGCCGGGGGGAAGTAATCCTCCATCGCAGACGGTGGCCGTGAGCAATTCAGGCACTGGCACGTTGACATGGACGACCAGCGACAACGCTACGTGGCTCACCGTTTCCCCTGCTTCAGGAACGAATTCTGGAACGCTGACAGTTTCCGTGAATATCGCAGGGTTGGCCCAGGGAACTTATAGCGGCACGATCATCGTAACTGCCAGCGGCGCTACGAATAGTCCGCAGTCAATCTCAGTCACCCTCACGATTCAGGGGCCAAGCCTTGGGACCAGCCCTACGGCCATGGTCTTCACCGGATTTCAAAATCAGGGTAATCCAGCGGCTGCGCCGCTCATCATTTCGAACCTTGGCGGAGGCGTGGTGAACTGGACAGCCGGCAGCAGCGCGCCGTGGCTGACTCTCTCAGCCACATCCGGAACCGCTCCTTCCACCATCAATGTGCAGCCCAACATAACCGGCCTGGCCATCGGCAGCTATTCAGCGAACATCACGGTCACGGCAACGGGCGCGCAGAATTCTCCGCAGACGATTCCGGTCACATTGAATGTTTCCGGCCTGCTCGCATCTTCGGATTTCAGTGACGGAACCATGCAAGGTTGGGCCGTATCTCCACTTGGCAAAGGCCAGAACTGGTCGGTCGTGAATGGAGCAGTTGCAATATAACGGCGGCGGCCATACTCAGCTCTATGCCGGTGATGCAAGCTGGGCCGATTACGATCTTCAGGCTGACGTAAAGCTGAGCACGCTCAGCGACTATCCGGGCGGAATTCGCGGGCGGGTCAATCCTACCACTGGCGCTTCGTACACGCTCTGGATCTATCCCAATGAACAACTAATTCGCTTGTATCGCACCGTGGCCTGGAATATTGATTCAGGCGTTACCTTGCTAGGACAAGCAGGCGTGATACTCAACACTTCGGTCTTCCACACATTCAAACTTTCGTTCAAAGGCTCTACTATCCAGTGCTTCGTAGACGGCTCATCATTGATTGCCGCGACTGACACCACACTGACCAGCGGAATGGTGGCCTTGGACGTCTCCAACCAGATCGTTAACTTCGACAACATATTTGTAAGCGGATCAGCTTCAGTCCTCGATACCATCAGCGCGGCCCCGAGTTCGCTGAGCTTCGCCGCACAGACCGGAGGCGCTGCTCCGGCCGCTCAAACCATTCAACCTGCAAGTTCAGGTTCCATGCTGGCCTGGACCGCGACATCAAACGCCGCATGGCTTACCGTGTCTCCGAATTCCGGCAACACCGGCACTGCCGCGAGTGTCACGGCGAACATTACCGGACTCGCAGCCGGAACCTATAACGGCACAATTCAAATGGTTGCAAAAGGCGCGCAGGCATCGCCTTTGAGCGTCCCAGTGACGTTGGTAGTTTCCAACCAGCCGGTCATACTCTCGGCATCGCCGGCCAGTTTGAACATGGTGGGCGCGACTTCGCTGAATCCTGCTGCACGAAGTGTCGTCATCACCAACGCCGGAACCGGCGTGTTGAACTGGACAGCCAGCGGTGATTCAGCCTGGCTGGGTGTTACTCCTTCCAGCGGAACTGCGCCCGCCGCGGTCACCGTGAACGCAACCAGCGTTGGGCTGGCGACTGGTCAATACAACGGCAATGTCATTTTGAGTTCGCCGCAGGCCAGCAATAGCCCATTGTTTGTTCCAGTCAGTTTGCGTGTCGGGAGTCTGCTGTTCAGCGATGATTTCAGCTCCGGCACTGCGAGTAACTGGCTGATCTCTCCGCTGGGCAATGGCCAGAACTGGTCGGTAACCAATGGCGCCTATGCCTACAACGGGCTTGGGCCTACACAGTCTTTTACCGGCAGCCAAAGCTGGACGGACTACACCTTCTCGGCTGATTTCCAACTTGCCAGTACCAGCAACTATCCCGGCGGCATTCGCGCGCGCTTGAATCTGAGCACCGGGGCCGGCTATGGCGTGTGGTTCTATCCGGGGAGCGGCCTGGTCAAGCTGTTTGCGATTGGCCAATGGAACATCGATTCAGGCTCTTTGTCGCTTCTGGCCCAGGCGCCCATGACCTTTGACACGAATGTGCATAACGTCCGCATTGATATGCAGGGCGCAACCATTCAGGTGTTCTACGACAACGTGCAGATCATACAGGTGACCGATACCACGTTTACCTCCGGCGGTATCGCGCTCGATGTATCGAACCAGCCGGTCCAGTACGACAACGTGCGGGTCATCAGCTTTTAGGGACAAGTAACCAATGGCGATTTCAGCGGAGGTGATGCCAGGCAACCTGAAACAAACAAAGACCCCGCGCCGAGTTCGTGCGAAGCGCGCGCTGCAATATATAGGTATTGCGCTGCTTGTCTCTGTTTGGACCTGGGCCGCATTCCTTCGCCATCGCGGGTTCGCCACTACCAGTCAGATTGCGGCAGCGGTCGCGGTCTTTGCCGGACTGCTCTGCATCTTCTGGTTAATTACGATCTCGCGCTGGAACCACGCTTTTTCCCCCGGCAAGAGCGCTGAGGCTGGAACGTTCAGCGTCAGCGCTTTTTGGCTTCTGGCCGTTTTTCTTCCCGATTACCTGCTGGGGAAAACACCCGCACTGTTGCGTTCATTCATTCTGGCCGGGCTGGTGCTGCTCTTGTTTGCGGTCTTTCGCGCCATTGCCGCGCGCACGGAAAATGCGCGGCAATTCCAGCAGCGTATAAAACCGGGAATGATTCTGGTGGTTTTCTGCGTGCTGTATTTTGTTGCCACCAGCTACCTGAGCATCCACAAGCTTCATGTCTTCGGATACATTGGGCAGGACCTTGCTTACTTCACGCAATGCCTCTACACCACTCTTCATGGCCATTTGCTGTATAGCAACCTTTATCACGACCTCTTATATAGCAAGCCGGTAAGCAGCGACCTCGCAGGACACAACCAGCCGGTGCTGTTCCTCTTTCTGCCTTTCTACGCGCTGCATCAAACAGCCGCTACTCTGCTGTTTATAAGGAATATTTTTGTGGTCTTGTGCGCGTGGCCTGTTTACCTGATCGCCCGGCGGATACTTGGACCCTGGCTGGCGGCAATCGTGACCGTCGCTTTTCTGCTGCTGCCGGCGGTGCTGTACCAAAATCTTTACGACTTTGCGCCTCTTTCCCTCGCGGGATTCCCGTTGCTGTTCGCGTTTTATTTCTACCTTGAAGAAAGATTCGCGCCGTTTCTGATTGCTTTAGTGGGCACGCAACTGGTGCGCGAAGATCTGGTGTTCGCTGTCTTCGGCCTGGGACTGTTCGCCTTGTGGCAGCGCCGCAAGTTGCCATGGACCGCAATTCCCTGTTCTCTGGCAATACTTTGGGCGCTGCTGTCGTGGAAAGTGTTGTTTCCATATTTTCTGCATGGGTCCAGTTCGGCAGTTTCGAGCTGCTTTTCCTATCTGGGGTCCACTCCTGGGCAGATGGCTTCGGCGCTCATCTATCATCCGCGGGCGCTTCTCTCGCATGAGAACCTGGTCTACCTCAAGCATCTGGCCGAGCCTTTTGGGGGAGTGTTGTTTTTGCTGAACCCTGTCTGGCTGCTCTCGCTGCCTTATACCGGCATTAACCTGCTGGCGGAACGGGGCGGATGCAACACCGCCATGATCTATCGCCATTACACGCTGGTGCCCGCGGTTTTGCTCTTCGTGGCTTTTCTGCTTTCCGTGAAAAGACTTCAGGGCCGCAGCAAGAATCGCGAATGGCGGCCGGCCGCCCTGGTATTTTTTGTTTTGTTTGCCGCGCTGGCCAGCAATGTTTTTGTCACTGGCAAGGCGCAATTCGATGAATTGCGTTCGCAGCCATGGCATGTCGAGGCGATGCACGTGGCGCACATGGTTCCGGCAGCCGCTTCAGTGGCGGTGCCCCGCTATCTTCTGCCCGCCATGGCCAACCGCCCGGAGCTGTACCAGTCTCTGCGGCTGCTTGAGTATCACAATCCGGCGCCGCAATTCATCGTGATGGACAAAGACTGGGAACGCATGGCGGCCACGCAGCAGTGGCAGCAGAATTATTTTGCGTTGTGGCAGGCCCTGAAAGACAGCCGGCAATATGCTCGGGTATATGACAGCCCTGACTACGTGATCTATCGCCTGTGCCAGGGATGCGCTGCGGTACTTCCACATTCTGAACCCATGCAGGTGGTTCATGAATGAACTGAAGACACTCTACCGTCATTGCGCGCACTACCTGGGCGGGCGCATCTGCCTCATGCTGCTCGGCTTCCTTTCGTTTCCGGTGTTGACCCGCATATTTTCGGTGGCAGAGTACGGCGTAATGAGCCTGGTGCTCAAGATACTGCTGCTGCTGACCGTGGTTGGAAAATTCGGACTCCAGAATTCAGTGCAGCGGTTTTACGCCGAAGACGGCGCATTACTCAACCAGGAAAAATCGCGCCGTTATTATTCGACCCTGCTGTTTGGCTCAGGCATGACCGGTTTCACTGTGGCTGCATTGTTTGTGCTTGTGTTGTGGTTTTCACCGGCGGGAATGCTGGGAAGCTCTCTGCGCAATCTTTTTCTTCTGGCGGCGGTATTGGTGGTGACGCGCAGCATGTATCCCACGCTGCTCGGGTTTCTGCGGGCCGAAGGCCGCACTCGGACTTACAACGCGGTAGAGATCAGCGTGAAAGCCGTCACAGTGGTGACGGTCTGCTGCCTGCTGCTGTTCTGGCGTCGCTCCCTGACTGTGTTCTTCGGAGTAACGGTCACTGCGGAGATTGCAGGCGTTCTGATACTGATGTTTGTCCTGTACCGGCGCGGCGTACTCGCAATCAGCGCCATGGATTGGAGCTACTTCCGCCAGCTTGCCTGGTTCGCCTTTCCGCTGATCGGCTATGAACTGGCCAGCGTGATCCTGGATTCAGGCGACCGCCTGCTGGTGCAGCGGTTCATGGGGGCGCAGTCGCTCGGATATTATTCGGCCGCCTACAATGTCTCCACCTACATTGAAGAGTCGCTGATGGCGCCCATCAATCTCGCGCTCTTTCCCATCTACATGAAGCTCTGGGTAGATAAGGGAAAAATGGAGACCCAGGCATTTCTCAGCCGCAGTCTCAATAACTTTCTGGCCCTGGCTGTCGGCGTAGGTTGTCTTGCTGTGCTTACCTCGCGCGATGTGATCGTGGTGCTGGCCTCAAAGAAATTTCAGGACGCACACCGCCTCATTCCCGTGCTGGTGATTGGGCTTCTGATCTATGCGGTACACATTTTCCTGAATGCCGCCCTGCTCATTTACAAAAAGACCGCAACTATGACCCGGCTGGTGGTATATGCGTGCGTTGCCAACCTGGTTCTGAACGTAATCTTGATACCGCGCATCGGCCTGCAAGGGGCCGCTCTTGCGACTCTGCTCAGCTACCTGTTGCTGGTGGTGATGATGGCCAGAGCATCATTCCGTCTGCTGCCATTGCAGGTAAGTTATTCAGGATTATTATGGAATCTCGCAGCGGGCGTCCTCACCTTTGTGATTGTCAGACCGCTAGGCCTGTCGAACGCGCTGGCCTCTGCCGTTGCCAAAGGTTCTCTGGGACTGCTGACATACGCAGTCCTGGTCTGCGCATTGAATCCTGGAGTCCGCAATGAAGCCATTGCCCTGGTTCACAGCCGATCGCACGGCGCAGAGACACACGGCGCAGAAGTGATGGTGAACTGAGATGAGCAGCGTTGGATCCATCATCGCGAACGGGAGCTGGAACCCCCTGCAACCATCCGTCACCTGGTCACAACCGACGCATTCCTGCCGCATTCCGGCGGATCGCGCGTCTACTACGCGGAGCTTTACAAAAACCTGCTGGCCCTGTACCCCGACCATGTGACCCTGCTCACCAAAAAAGTGCCGGGCTGGCAGGAGTTTGATTCGCCGCACAAAAATTCAAGTCTCGAAATTCGGCGGCGGTTTCGTCCATTGCCCAACTGGCGCTACTCGCAGTGGCCCAAGGCACTCCCGGCACTGGCGCACGCAGCCACCACTGCGGGCATTGGTCATTATGACTGCCTGCATTGCGGCGACCTTTTCCGCAGGCATTGAACGGAGTTCTGCTTCGCCGCCTGTTTCGGCTGCCGCTTCTCGTCTTCTGCCATGGCGACGAGATTTCTCAGATTGATAAGCGCCGCTACCAGCCGCGAGTACGCGATTTTATTTATCGCCACGCTGACGCTCTGATTGCCGCAAACCAGTTCGCCTGTGACGGGCTTCAGAGCATTGGCATCGCGCCCGATCGTATCCATAAACTTACGCCCGGCATCAACTTTGATTTGTTCCATCCTCGCGCCAAAGATCCTGCGCTGGTCGAGCGTTATGGATTGCAAGGCAAACAGGTACTGCTGACGGTTGCGCGCCTGGTCCCCCGCAAGGGGCACAAGGTTGTGCTCCAGTCGCTTCCTTCGCCGTGTTGAAGTTTATCCCAGAGCTTCGATACTTGATCGCCGGCGAAGGTCCCGAAAAAGCAAATCTGCAAAACATGGTGCGGGAGCTGGGATTGCAGGAAGTGGTCAGCTTTATTGGAGATGTTCCGCACGGCCAGATCGGCGACGTCTACAACCTTTGTGATGTGTTCATCATGGCTAACCGCCTCGAGGCCGGAGGTGATGTGGAAAGCTTCGGTATGGTCTTCACCGAGGCCAATGCATCAGGCAAGCCGGTGATTGGCGGAAAGTCCGGAGGAACGGCGGAAGCCGTACTCGACGGAACCACCGGATTTCTCGTGGATCCGGAAAGCCCCGAACAGGTAGCCGAGAAGCTAATCTCTCTCTTGCAAAACGATTCGCTCCGTATCCGCATGGGCACGGCGGGATTGCAGAGGGTACAAACCGAGTTTAACTGGAAGTCCCGCGCTCAATCGCTGCGACAGATCACTGCCGAACTCGTCAATCGGAGATCAGCTTCCCGGGAAAAATTACAGGAACTTCCCAGTCGCCATTCGAGGGTCTCTGCATGACCGCAATCCAGCATATACCGGCGATGTTCATTTTCGGGACCACTGGTCTTACGCCGCTCATCCTATATATAGGGGCGATTGTAGCCTTTGGGATGTCACTCTGGCGTCCGCACCTGGGGCTGTATTTTCTGGTTCCTTTGCTGCCCCTGCAAACCGTGCGTTATCTGCTACATCCTCTGCCTATGGGTGAAAAGCTGGTGGACTTCGTTTTGTTGGGCATCCTCATAGGGCTCTTCATCCAGAGAAAAGGGCGGGTTTTCCCTTCAACTCCGCTGAACGGGCTGCTCATCATCTGGGCTGCCTTCCTTTATCTTTCACTATGGCGGGGCGCGTTCTACCTGAATGCCGATCTGCCTTTTTCCATCTACGATCCCCGGTTTTCCACCTGGAAAAACTACATGATCATGCCGCTGCTGTTTGTTACGGTGGCTTCAGCCATCAAAGATAAATGGCAGATGAAGGTGTTGCTGGCGCTCATGCTTCTTTCGGCGCTGCGCGCCAATATCGGTTTTTATAACACTGTCTCAGACCGTGATTTCTCGCACTTTTCGTACGGACTGCGCTACGCCGGTGTTCTCGGGTACGCGGGAGAAAATGGCCTGGCCGCATTTGAATCGCAACTGGCGCTGTTTTGCCTGGGGCTGTATGCCTTTGCCCGCAGCAAAACCATTCAGATCGTGTTGCTGGCGTATGTGGCCATGTGCGGCTATTGCCTCATGTTCTCTTTTTCACGCGGCGGTTATCTGGGATTTGTCGCCGGGCTGCTCTTCTTAGGAATTGTGAAAGAGCGAAAGCTGCTGGTCTTTCTTGCGGCATTGATCTTTTCATGGCAGATGCTGGTTCCTGTCGCCGTCACCGAACGCATCTTCATGACCTATGAAGACGGCCAGATTGACTCTTCGGCAGGCGAGCGGGTCACTCTGTGGCAGGACGCGGTGACTCTGGTGCCGCAGCATCCTATCATCGGTACCGGATTCAACACATACCAGTACATGGCGCGAGTAGAAGAATATACAGACACGCACAACTTTTATTTAAAGGTGCTGGTGGAAAACGGGATCGTGGGGCTGGCTCTATTTCTGCTTCTGCTATGGAAATCATTTCGCATGAGCTTCCGCCTGTTTCGATTTTCCGATGATACTTTCTTCCGCTCCCTTGGCTTGGGCACCGCCGCGTACCTGGTATGTGCGGTGGTCGTGAACCTGTTCGGCGATCGCTGGATGTACCTTCAGGTGAATGCCTACCTGTGGACCACTCTCGGCCTGGTGGCCCGTGCATCGATCATTGGCCGGCAAAGGCATGACAATGAAGAACGAGCGGCGCACAACATGCTGCCCCGCAGATCGAACAGGCGACGGTTCCTGAGTCGGTCTGGACCCACGCATAATGGAAGCCGGTTTGCACCTTACCTGACCTGGAATTTTGCGAGTATCGGCGAAGCAGCGTTCCAGTCTGTCCATGCGAATTGAAATCAACAACTTAGCGGGGGTGGGGGAAACGGTCGAAACTTCTCCGGCGGTTGCGGCCCCGGCCAACTGCAAACATTTGCACATGCCTCCGGCGGCATCACCTGCCATTCACATCCTGTTCATCATTGACGAACTCTGCGAAATGGGCGGCGCGGAACGGATACTGCTGAAAATCGTCCGGCATCTGCCGCCAGAACGCTTTCGCGTCTCGCTGATCACCTTCCGCAAAGATAATTCCATTGCGGAGTTGGACACTTTGCCATGTCTCATCTATGTGCTGCCGCTCAAGAAGACTTACGACTGGAACGGCATAAAGACCGCCGCCACAATTCGGCGGTTTATCCGTAAGGAGCGTGTCTCTCATCGTTCACACTTTTTTTGAGACTTCCGACATTTGGGGCGGGCTCATCGCGAGACTCAGCGGCTGTCCGGTGCTGATTTCGAGCCGCCGCGATCTGGGAATTCTGCGGACGCGCAAACACAAAATCGCCTATCGCTGGACAAGCCGGCTTTATGACCGGGTGCTGGCCGTCTCACCTCAGGTGAGAGATTACTGCATAGAAAATGATCGCATTGCGCCCGGCAAAGTGCGGGTCTTGTTCAACGGGCTGGACATGACCAGGCTGCAAAGCTCACTCAGCCGTTCGGAGATGCGCCGCCAGATGAGGATCGCCGAGGATGCGCCGGTCATCATCACCATTGCCAATATCCGGCGAATCAAAGGCATTGATGTTCTGGTGGAGGCGGCAGCCAAGGTATGCAACAGATATCCCCATGCGCTATTTGTAATTGCAGGCAGGAAAACAGAAACAGCATACTGCCGCGAACTGGAAGAGCAGATTGCCCGCCTGGGGCTGGCCCGAAATTTCATTTTCCTGGGGAGCCAGGAAGACCCGTTCTCATTGTTGAGGATGTCTGACATGTTCTGCCTGCCTTCGCGCAGCGAAGGTTTTTCCAATGCCTTGATCGAGGCCATGGCATGCGGGGTACCTTGCGTTGCCACAGATGTGGGTGGCAATCGCGAGGCGCTGGAGCACGAAGTGAATGGCTTTCTTATCGCCAATGAAGACCATCACGCTCTGGCAGCGGCGGTGCTGAACCTGCTCGACAATCCTGAACTCTCAGCCGCAATGGGCAGCAAGGGTGAAGACGTGGTGCTGAGCAAATTCACGCTCGACGCCATGATGACGAGGCTTATCGCCGGCTATGAAGAACTGCTGGCCCGGAAAGGATTCAAACCGTGAACTGGGCGCAGGCGATGTTCTGGATTTCGGCGCTGCTGTTGTTCTATATCTACGTCGGTTATCCGCTGCTGCTGGTCATAGTCGCTCTCTTTCGGCGCGGCAAAAGTCCGGAACTGGGATATACACCTTCTCTCTCCATTCTGATTGCCGCCTGCAACGAAGAAGCCAATATTCGCCGCAAACTCGAAGAAACACTTCAGTTGGATTATGCCGCAGACAAGATGGAGATTTTGGTATTGTCTGACGGCTCTCGCGATTGCACCGACGAGATTGTGAAAGAATTTGCCGGCCAGGGTGTGCGGCTCGTCAGGCATTCCGGAGCGCGGAGGAAAAACCAATGCGCAGAACCACGGCGCAAAGCAGGCCAGGGGCGAAGTGCTGGTTTTTTCCGATGCCACCACTAGATATCATCCTCTTTCGTTGCGCTATCTGACCGCCAACTACGAAGATCCGAAAGTGGGCGCGGTAAGCGGACGCTATCAATACTTCGATCCGCAGCGGAATTCCCCCACCGGGATCGGGGCCATTGCTTTCTGGAACTACGAGAACAATATCAAGATGCGGCAGTCGCGCATTGGAACCCTCACCGGTTGTTGCGGATGTATTTACTCAGTGCGGCGCGAACTCTACACCGACCTTTCCCCAGATGTAATCAGCGATCTGGTGCAGCCGCTATGGGTCATACTGCAAGGCCGCAAGGTCATTTTTGAAGACCGGGCGCTCGCCTACGAGCAGACTACCGGGTCGATGGGAGAGGAATTTGCGATGCGCGTCCGGGTGATTACCCGCGGCATGCGCGGGCTGTTGAGCGTGCCTGAACTGTTCCATCCTTTCCGGCATCCGTGGGTAGCTTTTCAGCTTGTGTCGCACAAAATTCTGCGCTGGCTGGTGCCGTTGTTTTTGTTGTTGATGCTGGCCGGCAACGTTGCGCTTCGCGACGCTCCTGGTTTCCGCATCCTGCTGGTGTTGCAGTTGTGCTTCTATGCTGCGGCATTGTTGCAGATGGTCATGCCGCTGCACCGCCGCTGGAAGCCGCTGGGTATTCCGCTTTATTTCTGTACTCTGAACGCTGCCGCGCTTTGCAGTACCGTCGAACTTTTTCGCGGAAAGAAATATGCGGTGTGGCAGCCCGTACGCAAATAGAAGGACGAGAGATGAAAATCGTGTTTCTGACCCAGGATGATCCTTTGTATATCCTGCCATTTTTTGAAGAGTTTTTTCGCCGGAATACCGGCCCCATCGAAGTCGCGGGAATTTTGACCTGCAAGACCATGGGCGAGCGCGGTCGCATGAAACTGCTGCGCGAACTGCTTCACCTTTATGGCCTGATTGGCTTTGTGCGCCTGCTGTCTCGGGCATTGACGGCGAGAATGCTTGGCCGGCTGCCCAGGTCTCGCACTGCCCGCCGGTTCTTTTCCATTGCGCAACTCTGCCACGCTTTTTCTGTAAAACACTTTGCCATTGGCAATCCTAATAAGGATGGCTATCGGGAAAACATCGAGGCCCTTGCGCCTGATCTGCTGGTGTCCATTGCGTGCCCTTATATTCTGAAAGAGAAGCTGCTGAAGCTGCCGCCCCTGGGATGCATCAACATGCACCACGCGCCGCTGCCTCGCTACAAAGGCATGATGCCCACTTTCTGGCAGATGTATCACGGCGAGCAGGCGGTGGGCGTCACAATCCACTATATGGCTGTGCGTGTGGACGAAGGCGCTGCCCTGCTTCAGGAACAAATGCCAATCCAGCCGGGTGAGTCGCTCGACCACCTGATCAGGCGCAGCAAGCGGCACGGCGCCCACTGCATGATGAAGGTATTGCGTGAAATCGCCGGGCAGAACCAGCGCACCTGGGACTTCAATGGTAGTGTCGGCAGCTATTTCACGTTTCCGACCGCGGCTGAAATGAAGGAATTTCGCCGCCGTGGCCTGCGGGCCATCTAAGCATGGCGTTTCAGCATCGGAATCTACGCCGTCTTCTGAAAGACGCTTATGTTACCTTCCTCCATTCCACAGGGCTGCTGCGCTGGGCCCGGTCGCGCGCCGCCCGCAGCGGAATTGTGGTGCTTACCTTGCATCGCGTGCTTCGCGATGTTGACTATGACTCTGCCATCAGTGAACCCGGAATGATGGTGCGGGCCGGCAACTTTGAAGCCCTGCTGCGATACCTGAGCGAGCAATGCACCTGCCTGAGCGTGGAGAATGGAATACCCAATGCTTGCAAAGGCAACCGTCCGCGAGTCGCGATCACGTTTGATGACGGCTGGAAAGACAATCTCGATGTTGCCTGGCCGCTGGCCCGACAATACAAAGTTCCGGTCACGATTTTTATTTGTCCGGAATTAGTCAGCAGCGGAAAAACATTGTGGACTGAAACCGCTGCCGAACTATGGCGGGTAGCGCAACGCACTCACCAGCAAGAGACAATGGAAAGCATCCGACAGCGTAGTTTCAATGCTGCCTGCCCCGATGGTCCACTGCATAATCTGATGGGCGCATTGAAAGAAGTTCCGCCGGAAACACGTGACAAGTTCATCAGCGAGTGCGCCGTGGCCCTTGGGCCCTATGCCGCGGACCTCTCGCAATCCGCAGCGCGGCATTTGCTGGACTGGACAGAAATATGCGTCATGGCGGAATCGGGAGTTTCGTTTGGCTCGCATACTGACACGCATCAAATCCTTACCCTCACTGCCGAAACTGCGGCGATGAAAGAATTAGCGTCATCGAGGGCCACGATTACCGAAAAGCTCAGGGAATGCTCCATGTTCGCCTATCCCAACGGCGACTGGTCGGAAGCCGTACGCACTCTTGTCGCCCGTTGCGGATACCAGAAAGCATTTGTGAATCAGCCGGGCATCTGGAAGCAGGAAACTCATCCTCTCTCGATTCCACGAATCAACATCTGGGACGGCAAACTCACAGACAAGCACGGCCGCTTTTCTATCGCGCAACTTGAATATTCCATCTTCTGGAAAGCGCTGCGGCCGTCATCAGGCACTCATTGATCAGGAATACAGCTTCCGGATTGGCGAAACATGTAACAGGCATGACTTTCAGTCATGCCTAAAATGCCTCATGAATGCAGTCATGCCTAAAATGCCTCATGAATGACGACACAAGTATCAGGGCACGAGTTTACTCGTGCCGTAAAGGTGTAATAAACATTGGGCTTTAGCCCTGCACACTGTTAACGAATTGCTCGAATCAATATGCTCAGTAGCGATTTTTTTCTCCCTGCCTCCACGTCTCCATGGTTCGAATGAGTTAAGCCACTTAATTCGTAAAGCGATACACTTAACTCCAACCAGTGCAACCACCTATGTAATTTCGCAGCAAATTCGTAAACAAATTACTCTGTGCTCCATCGCGGCAAAGCAGCAGCAGCATTCGATTCCACTTAGAAACAGTTGTTTGCGGTAAAACCGCCTGCTTGGCAACCTGATTGCCTTCACCACGGATAGCGACGGCGTGTGCAACATGTTGCCGCTAAGCTGCAAAAGGGAAACGCCCACCACTACTTTCCAGCGGGTATTGTCAGGGTAGAAGCACTCCCCTTCTCGGTCGCACTGACCAACAAAAAATAAAAATACACACAGGACTTCGGTTCAATGATAAAAGCACTGAATCTCTCAGCCCTGCTTGTCTTTGCTATCAGCACCGCTGTAGCACAGTCGAGTTACCCGCACATCAGCTTCACAGATTTACAGAGCGGTCCGGTTACCGGCGGACTCAATAATCACGGAGCAATCATTTCCGTTTACGGCTACGGCTTCGGCCCCAGCCGTGGGACATCTTCCATCACAGTTGGCGGAGTAGCCGCCGCTAACTACCTGCAATGGTCTGACAAAAAAATCAGTTTTCAGGCTGGTTCAACCACCCCTATCGGAAAAATTGTGGTCAACGTCGCCGGCCTGGGCGCAAGCAACAGCGTCACGTTCACAGTCCGCGCGGGGCAGATCCATTTCGTAGCAACCACCGGCTCTGATTCCAATACCGGCACGATCAGCGCGCCGTGGCACACCATCGCCCATGCCAAGAGCAGCAGCACGGCCGGCGATATCACTTACGTGATGAATGGCGTCAGCGAAACCGGGCTGGATAATTCCAGCGCATCAGTGGCTGTGGCCAAGGCTGGCACAACCACTGCTCCCATTGCCATCGTCGCGTATCCGGGCGCCACCGCAACCATTGGCTCGGCTAGCGGGCATAGCTATGGTCTACGGACCACAGCTTCGGCCGGCAACTGGGTAGTTGCCGGTATGGTGTTGCGCGGAGCCGTAAGCGCTTTAAGCGCTACCAATTCCGCGAACTGGCGCGTGGTTGGCAACGACATTTCGTGCGTGAATGGCTCGGGCGCAAATGCATGCGCCGATTTCGCGGGGTCCGCCAATGTTCAGCTTTATGGCAATCTGATCCACGACACGGGCTCCACTACCAGCACCGATATCAAGCTCTACAAAGCGGTGAGTTTCAGCGCCGGGTCCAATGGCGCAGATGTCGGCTGGAATGAGATTGCGCGCGCGCGGGCATGCAAGGCACTTCAGTTTTATTCCGACACGACAGCGCTTTCCAATTTGAAAGTTCACGACAACCTGATTCACGATACCCGCTGCGACGCCCTGAATTTCGGCAATGTTGATCCGGCGGCGGGCGCCGTCAAGGCCTATAACAACGTGATTTACCGCGCGGGCACCGGCCCCGCGCCTGGTGGACTCGAATCGAATTATGCCTGCGTGAATGTGGGCGGCACGAATTCTGCGGCGGTGCAGTTGCAGAACAACACGTTCTCCGATTGCGGCGGACGCAAGAACAGCGATTCCGGCGCTATTTCCGCCACGGCGGCAGTTGCGCTGGTTGACAACATTTTCGCAGCGGCCGCCGGCGAAGCTTACATCTCAGCTTCCAGCGACCAGTCATTGTTGAGCGGCTCCAACAACCTGTTCAGCGGCGCGGGAACGGCCCCGCCATTCTCAACCGCCAGCATCTCCGCCAACCCTAAATTTGCGGATTCGGCAACCGATAATTATCAGATTCAGTCCGGCAGTCCGGCGATTGATGCCGGCATTGCCACCAGCAACACGCGCGATATTCTCCAGATCGTGCGGCCGCATGGCAGCGCCTTCGATATTGGAGCTTATGAATTCACAGGCTCCACTGGCGGTGCGCAGGGCACTCTCAACGTTTCGCCCGCGTCTCTGGCGTTCGGCAACGTGACCGTCGGTTCCAGTGCCAGCCTGACAGTCTCTTTGCAGAACCCCTCCACAATCGCTGTGAACGTGAGCCAGTTGAATATCTCCGGCCCAGGCTTCGGCATCAACGGGACCTCTGCTCCGCTGGTGGTTTCGCCGGGGCAGACGATGAGCGTGGCCGTAACATTTACTCCTCAGGCAGCAGGCCCGGTTACCGGGGCCTTGCAGGTAGTGAGCAACGCTGCCAATTCTCCTCAGTCAACCACCCTTTCAGGTTCCGGCGTGACTGTTACGCCGGTACAGCACTTTGTAGATCTTCAATGGAATGCCAGCACTTCAAATGTCGCGGGATACAACGTTTATCGCGGTACCCAGACAGGCGGTCCCTATGCCAGGGTGAATTCTGCGGTCATTACAGGCCTCGCATTCACCGACGGGACAGTCGCTTCGGGCCAGACATACTTTTATGTCGTGAGCTCAGTGGCCAGTGACGGCACAGAAAGCGACTTCTCCAATGAGATCCAGATCATCGTGCCAACTCCGTAAAAGGGAGCGGTGTAACCAGGGAAAATTCATATAATGAGGAATAAGCAATGAATCGTTCGATCAATACCCGCAAGCTATTGCAGCTCGCACTCGCATTCCTGCTGTTATCGGCCGCTGCGCTGGCGCAGACCGCGCCCGCAATCTTCTACTCTGACATAGATAGCGGACCCAATACAGGAGGGCAAAACGGTAAAGGCGCTTTTGTCACTATCTACGGCAAAGGCTTTGGCTCAACCCGCGGCACTTCCACTGTAACGGTGGGCGGAGGCACAGCCGACAATTATCCGGTCTGGTCAGACACGAAAAGTAGTTCTGCAACTCGGAAGCGCGGCAGCTTCTGGAAACATTGTGGCCAATGTGGGCGGCGCCGCTTCCAACGGCGTTCCCTTTACGGTGCGCACCGGCAACATCTATTTTGTTTCCACAACCGGCAATGATGCCGGCAATGGAAGTTTCAGCACTCCGTGGAAGACCATTCCCAAGGCGAAGCTCTCTATCGCTGCCGGAGACATTGCCTACATCATGAACGGCGTAAATCAAACCAGCCTGGATGATTACAATGCTTCGCTGGCCATTGCATCTTCCGGCGCCGCTGGACGCCCCAAAGCATTGGTTGTGTATCCGGGAGCAACCGTTACCATCGGGTCAGCAACGGGCGCGGAGTTTGGCGTGCGTACGCCATCCATTTCCGGCGGGCCCTTCAGTTACTGGACGCTGGCTGGATTCACATTGCGCGGCAGCAATGAGAGCCTTGATCTCACATGGCTTTCCAACTGGCGCGTGGTCGCGAATGATATGTCATGCCCTGCGGGAGATGGCCCGGCTGCCTGCTTTGAAGCCGCAGGCAGTACTTTCCTGAAAGTGTTCGGCAACACCATTCACGATAGCGGCAAGGCCGGTGGATCGAAACTCTACCACTCGCTTTACTTCACTACCGACAGCAACCACGTTGAAGTCGGTTGGAACGTAATCGCCAATAACCATTCCTGCCGGGGCATTCAATTTCACTCTTCCCCCAACGGCGCCAATTCAGGATTCAACCAGTTTGACTTGAGCGTGCACGACAATCTGGTGCACGGGCAGGTTTGCGACGGCATCAACTTTGCCACCATTGATCCTTCCAAGGGCGCGGTGCTGGCCTACAACAACGTGATTTACAGCGTTGGTCTGGGGCCTGATCCGCCGGACGGAGGTTCCAACTACGCCTGCATCAGCTCGCCTGGAATCACCAATACCGGCTCGCCAGGCACAGGCACTGCAGACTGGTTCAACAATACGCTGTACGATTGCGGACCTCGCGGAACCAGCGCAGCGGGCGGTTTCAATGTTGCGTCAGGCTCGCCTTCGGTCCGGCTTCGCAACAATATTGTGTATGCGAAAACGGGTGAAAATTACCTGGAGCCTGCGGGCAGCGCGTCACTGGTTTCGGGATCCAACAATCTGTGGTTCGGCGTGGGCAACGGTCCAGCCAATCTCACTTCCAACGTAAACGCTGATCCGAAATTTGCGAACCTTGCCGGTGCCGATTTTCATTTGCAGAGCGGTAGTCCTGCAATTGATAAAGGCGTCAATACGGCAATCAGCGCAGATTTTGACGGTGTGCGCCGTCCACAGGGAGCTGCGTATGACATCGGAAGCTTTGAATTTCCGGGCGCCGCACCGCCGCCACCGACCAAACCTGCCGCGCCTGGCAACCTACGCGGCACTGTTCGCTAAGCCAACCTGTGAACCCCCGGGCGCGCAACCGGGGGTTCACATGATCTAAGCATGGCAGTTAAGCGTTACAATTCCGCACAACAGGTTCTTCTCGATTACGCCACAGTACTCATCGCGCTGACTCCATCATCATTTCAGGTCGACGAAACACCTTGGATAATCCACCTCCAGTCCGGCAGGACGACCGAAAGTAGCCCGTCTATGAGGAAGTCGGCGGTGTCAAGGATAAAGTTTGCACTGCCGATGGTTTTTCGTCACCTTTTCGAGGCTCTCTAGGCACACGAGTGCGATGGAGTGAAGAGAGTCTTTTCCCCTTCCCCAGGAGGCTTTTGCCGTTGCTTTTGGTGTTGCTCTTGCTCTGGCGGCCGACCAAGGCTCGCGTTTTCGAGTAATCGTGCGATGAAAAAAATTCCATCAGCCATCTATTCGATCCATGCTACCGGACCATGATTCTTGTTCGAACTCCCTTGCCGTTTAAGGGAGGCAGGGCGCCCAATCAGTACGTCGAGGATCAACAACTCCCCACCGGGCTACCCGGGCATACCCTGCATGCGAATGGGACGCATTTTACTTCTGCCCGTACTTGCGTCCCAATTTCCACATCCACCAAAGTTGCACTGCCAAACGTCTGGCTATGGCTATGATCGCAATGGAACGGTTCTTCTTCACTGACAATCGCAGGTATTTCCGTTTCCATTCCGGCAGGTAGCGAATCGCTACGCGGGCTGCTTCCACCAGTAGTCCACGCATCAGGCTGCTGCCCTGCTTGGTGATGTGTCCTAAGCGTTTTCGTGATCCGCTGGAGCGTTCCAGCGGCACTAATCCCAGATAGGCGGCCACCTGCTTGCTGGTCTTAAACCGGTGCGGGTCGCCCAGGGTCAGCATAAAGGCTGTGCCCACCACCGGCCCTACTCCGGGATGGCTCATTAACAACTGCACATCGGCTGATGTCTGCGCCTGGTCTTTGAGCTTCAGATCCAGAGGTGCAATCCGTTGATCAAACTCCTTGAGCAGTTCCAGCAAATCGGTGCGCCGCTGCGTGGCCCAGGTAGCCAGAGACAAACCCAACAACTCGCTCTGGCCCTGCTTGCTCCACAGCTGTCCCTTGCGATGCAGTCCTTCGTTCATGGCCAGGGCCTGCAACTGGTTCTTCACCCGGCTGCGCATCTGCACCAGGCGATGACGGTGTATCAATAACTGGCGCAGATCGCGCTGTTCCGGACTGGGCATCCAGATCTTGGGAAAGCGCTTCTCCACCAGCAACTGCAGCAACAGTTCAGCATCCTTTCTATCGGTCTTCTGCTTGTGGGCTGCCGCCGCCCGGATGCGGGCCGCGTCTCCAATCAACAACTGGAAACCCAACTCGGCCAGCAACCGCTCCAGCCAGCGAGTGCCTCCGGTTGATTCGATCCCGACCAGCACTTGCTCGCCGGCCAGACTGCGATAGAAACGTTCTGCTGTTCCGTCTTTATGTTCCAGCCGCAAACATCCGGTGTCTTTCGTTTCGGTGTTGAATAAAGCTACTTGCTGAAAACCAGCATGGTAATCAGACCCTATAATCCACATAGTCGGCTCCTTTATGCCGAGCTCTTTGGTCTTCGTCAAAGCACCAAAAGTTTACTCGCATGATCGAGCCGACTTCCTCATACAATCGGTCACGGAGCTTCTCAGATACGCTTCTGTTGCGTATCTGAGAAGCGGAGTGCCAGGTAAGGAATGAAAAGAACACTTCCTTGCGCCGCGGCTGGAGCCGCCTGAGCGAAGTCGAATGGCCGCAGCTCCTGCTGTTGGAGCGGAGCGCACCTAAAACAATCTGTCGATGCCCTTGCAACGATTTCTGCATTCCGACACGTAATGAACACTGCTTTATACCTTTTTGCTCCTTGGTCGTGAACAATGCAGGTTAAGCCAGTGGTTGTGCACGCAAAGACGTAGCATGCTGCGTCTCTCTACGATTCATTTTCGTGAACCTTGAGAATCAACGTGGTCCCGGCCTATGTTGACAGCGCGGTAAGTCGATGTGAGAAACAGTTTTACTCGGTTGGCCAGTGTCCCATGGACCACGACCCTACGGCATCTTGGTTACTTGTAGAGATTGTCAATTTGGTAGATGGTGTAGCTCGATACATTTTTGACAATTCGATTTTTCGCCCACGAACGCTGAAGCATCTCGCCAGTTTTGCTAATCCAGCGAATGCAGAAACGGCCATAGCATTCACGTAGGGGGCAATGGAGGATGAACGTGAAACTCCTTGCTTCCAGCCGCCGTGTTGTTGTTTGCTGCTGGATTTCTTTTGTTCTCGCATTGACCGCATGTGGCGGTGGAGGCGGCACGTCCGCCAGTTCTACTCCGCCGGCAACGCCCACAACACCAACCTCAGCCTCGTTTACGTTCTCGGCCGCCAGCCTCGATTTCGGCAGCGTGCCTATGGGCGCGCCCAAAGCGCTCAGCATCTCCATGTCGAATAACGGCAGCGCTGCCGTTACAGTCACGCAATTGCAATCCACCGCCGGAGATTTCGCGGTGACCGGCGTGACTCTGCCTTTAACGCTGAATCCGCAGCAGACGGCAAATGGCACTGTCACTTTTAATCCTTCGGTATCCGGGCTGATCAGCGGAAACATCAACGCTGTGAACTCAGCAGGTACTCTGGGCACTCTCGGTCTCAAGGGCACGGGCGTTGCGCCTGCGGCCCATTCGGTCTCTCTTTCCTGGACGATCAGCACCTCGCCATCGGTGGTCGCTTATAACATCTATCGCTCCACCAGTATCAGGCGGACCTTATGCCAGGGTGGGCAATTCCCCCACGGCCAGCTTCACTGACGTGAGTGTAAAAGCCGGCACAAAGTATTTTTATGTGGTCACCTCGCTGGACAATTCGAACGTAGAAAGCCCGGCTTCGAGCGAGGCTTCGGCCAGTGTGCCTACGCCGTGACATGGGCCCGAACAAATTCAATTCAGGATGGCAATCCAATGAACGTCATATTGATGCTGCGAAAAATTCTGCTTGTCATGTTCGCCCTGGGAACAGTGGGCTGGGCCCAGTCTGCTCCCGCAATTTTTTACTCCGACCTCGATAGCGGCCCGAATGTCGGCGGACAAAACAACAAAGGCGCGTTTGTCACCATTTACGGCAAAGGCTTTGGCGCAACCCGTGGCGCCTCCACGGTAAGTGTCGGCGGCGGCCTGGCCGACAACTATCTGCTTTGGGGTGACAGCAAAATCGCGTTCCAACTCGGCGCATCTGCCATTAGCGGATCCATTGCGGTCACCGTAAACGGAGTTTCCAGCAATGGCGTGCCTTTTATCGTGCGCGGCGGCAACATCTTTTTTGTAGCGACAACCGGAAGCGATACTGCCAATGGCAGTTTCAGCACGCCGTGGAAAACCATTGTGAAAGCCAAGCAGACCATTGCTCCCGGCGATATCGCCTACATCATGAACGGAGTCAGCCAGACTTCGCTCGATGATTACAATGCCGCGTTGCAACTTTCGTCGGCGGGCGCGGCTGGATTACCCAAAGCGCTGGTTGCTTATCCGGGCGCGGTGGTCACGATCGGTTCAGCCACAGGCCCGGAATTCGGGCTGCGCACTCCGCAGATCGCCGGAGGTCCTTTCAGTTTCTGGACCATTGCCGGTTTTGTGATTCGCGGCGCCAATGAAGGCATTGACACCGAAACTCTTTCCGACTGGCGCATCATCGCCAATGACATTAGCTGCCCCACCGGAAGCGGTCCCACTGCCTGCGTGGAAGGCTCAGAAAGCAACAACATCAAATTCCTCGGCAACAATGTTCACGACTCGGGCCTGGGAGACACCAAGCTTTATCACTCGGTCTATTTCACTACCAACAGCAACCATTTGGAATTGGGGTGGAACACGATCCAGAACAATAAGACATGCCGCGGCATTCAGTTCCATTCCACGGGCGGGAACAACCAGTTCGACCTGAGCGTCCATGACAACGTGATTCACGGACAGATCTGCGACGGCATCAACTTTGCCACCATTGATCCATCGAAAGGAGCCGTGGTCGCCTACAACAACGTTGTCTACAGCGTCGGCCTGGGCCCTGATCCGCCAGACGGAGAGTCGAATTACGCCTGCATTGATTCGCCCGGCATCACCAATGTGGGAGCGGTCGGTACCGGCACAGCAGAGGTGTTCAACAATACGTTCTATGATTGCGGGCCCTGGGGAACAAGTTCTGCGTCGGCGCATTCCGTCTCCGGGGCCATCTCGATCCAAAGTGGTTCGCCCGCAGTACGTTTCCGGAACAACCTTATTCTGGGAACAACCGAAGAGTCCTATGTTGCGCCTAACACCTCGAACACGCTGATCTCCGGAAGCAACAATCTGTTCTTTGGATCAGGCGCGGCGCCTGCACAATTTACCGCGAATCTCAACAGCGATCCTCTGGTGACGAATCTGGCGCTCCTCGACTTCCATCTCACCTCCGGCAGTCCCGCCAAAGATGCAGGTGTGAATACCGGAATCACCCACGACTTCGATGGTAATCCGCGTCCGTCTGGCGCGGCTTTCGATATCGGCGCCTATGAATTCACAACGGCCGTCGCCAGGCCCAACCCGCCCACCAATCTTGCGGTGAGTGTGCATTAGCTCTGAAGCGTGCATTATTCATCACGCTGACTCCATCATCATTTCAGGTTGACGAGCACCTTGTAGAGTCCACACTCCAGGCCAGCAGGACGACCGAAAGTAGCCCGGTCACGGACTTCTCAGATGCGCCGGCTGTTGCGCATCTGAGAAGTGGAGTGCCGGGTAAGGAGCGAAAAGAAACACTTCCTCGCGCCGCAGGCTCGCGCGTAGCTCCGCTTTTGGAGCGGAGCGCACTAGAACAATCTGTCGAAGCCCTTGCAACGGTTGCCCGCAGAAAATTCAGTTCTCAGCCATGCTCTTTATCCATTTACAGCGTTTCGGCAACTGAATTCGCGGCATGATACAAAGCTTTCGCTAACGGAGTTCTCACACGCACTCTTTTAGTCTTTATGAGAGCAATCAAGACAATCTTCGTAACATGCGCGGGTCTTTGCGGCGATATGGCTCCATGAATACTGCTCGGCAACTCGACTTGCGCCTTGTTCCAGATGCGCGCGCAATGCGCCATCGAGCATGATCCGGTTGACAGCATGGGCCAGCGCTGCTGAATCGCCATAAGGCACCAGCAGCGCTTCACTTTCATCTTCGAGCATTTCCGTGAAGGTAGGCAGCTTAGTGGCAATGATGGCTTTGCCGTAACCCAATCCTGTCATCAGCGCGCCGCTCGTCGTGATCTGGCTGTAGGAATAAACCAGAATGTCGGCCGCCTGATAATACAAAGGCAGCCTCTCCGGCGGTATAAAGAAAAGATCGAGCCGAATGGCGTCGCCGTTCATGGCTGCCACACGTTTGCGAAGCTGCGCGAGCGAAGCATCGTCTCCGGTCCCGGCAATCACCAGATAAGCGCCCGGGCCCACTGCCCGCCACGCATCGAGAAGAAAATCAATTCCTTTGTAGGGAACGATGACGCCCTGCCACAGAACAATGCAGAGGCCGGCAGGAAGTTGTAATTCCTGTCGCGCTTCCGCGCGAGTCACAGGCTTTTCCATTTGTTGCAGGGGACCGTGGGGGATGATGTGTATGCGGCCCGGAGCGATGCCGAATTCTGCGGCCAGCCTTTCGCCAGTGGTCTCGTTATGGCAGATCAGGGCGTCAGCCATGCGATACAAAACACCGAAGGCCCTCCTGTGCCTTTCTCCGGTATCGTGAGGAAGCAGGTTATGTACGGTGCAGACGATCTTCACTCCGAAGAGTTGCGCAGCCTTCAGAGGCATGAGTTCCAGCGGTAGCCCGCGCGACAGCAGCGCCAGATACTGCACATGAATAATATCTGGGCGGCTGCCGCGGAAGGAGAGCTTGAAGGAAAGAACCAGCAGGTTGCAGCAGTACTCAAAAAGCTTGAGCAGTTGCCGGAGTCGTGTAAAGCGAACCTTCCATCTGGATACAAAGTCCAGAAAGCCCGCGTTGTTGCGCAAGCTTTGTCTGGCAAAAAAGCCGGGATCCAGGCGATAACTCGAAGCCAGCACCTTTGCCTCAATGCTCTGCCCGGCCAGTGCTTTGGCCAGTTCCGCCATGTAATAGGGTATGAAGCACCAGAAATCCAGCAGGAGCACGCGGACCGGCGCTGTCACCGGAGTGTCCCCGGCTTTCGTCTTTGGCCCTTCGTGTTCTATCTCATAGTCAAGCATTTACATGCGCGGCGCAGGCCGCTTACCTGTGTCTTTGTTTTTACTTTCGGCTTTTCGTCTTAGGAACAATCCAACCCGCAACGTCACTGTTACAAGGCATTCTCACCATTCTTTTTGTCTTCTCCGTGTCTCCGCGCTTTCTGCCGTAGCCAGCGGCCCAACACTCTCTTTTGGCAAGGCAGAAATTTCCTGGTAGATGTTGAAGTACGAATCCGCCATGCTGCGCAGGCTGAATGACTCTTGTGCGCGTTGGGCGGCGGCGTGGCCCATTTTTGTCCGAAGCTCTCGATCTTCAATGAGTATGGCTAAAGCCTTGCACAGAGCGTCGCGGTCCCCAGGGACAATAAGGAATCCAGTTTCCTCTGTAATCATCCGTGGCAGCTCTCCGACTCGGGTAACAATTACGGGTTTGCTTGCCGCCATGGCTTCCAGCACTGACATGGGCATACCCTCATTGTGTGAAGGCAAAACAAAAACATCTATGGCTGCATAGAAGCGAGGCATGTCAGTGCAAAAACCGGAAAAAGTAACATGCGAATCTATTCCGAGTTCCGTTGCCAGCTTTTCCAACTGTGCGCGCGCAGGCCCTTCGCCGGCAATCAGAAAACGAACATTTTGATACTGGGCAAGAATTTCCTTTGCGGCCTGCAGCAGGTCTGCCAGTCCTTTTTCCGGAACCAACCTGCTGGCTGTGCCCGCGGTAATTTCCGATGACAGCGCAACGCTAATGTTTTCGAATTGTTGCAGGTCAATACCATTGTCAATTCTGAAAATGCGTTCCGGCGGAACTCCGGCAGCCAGCAGCGACCTGGCAATCGGTCCAGAGACGGCGATGGTCCTGCTGAATCTGTGCAGCACCATCCTGTCGAGCGCTGCATAAAATCGCAGGCTTCTGGTGGCGTTGGTCCAGTTGTGGCAGGTGGAGATGAATCGCATGTTCAGGCCGCATGCGGCGAGAAGCGCATAGAAATTCGACTTGTAATTATGGGCATGAATGATGGTGATTTTTTGCTCGCGAATGAACCTGCGCAGCGCCCGAATGGCCTGCCAGTCAAATTTGCCCGAGCAGCATATCTCCAGCGCGGGGATACCCAATTGCAGAGCTTTGTCAGCCACCACGCAACTGCGCTGGGTTCGAGAAGTAAGAATGCAGACAGCCACGCCCACACCCCGCGAATGCAGATCGCCGGCCAGACCGGAGACGACGCTCTCGGCGCCGTAATATCCAATGGTGCTGATGATCTGAAGGACTCGCATATTCTTATTGGCTGCCGGCAAGGGTTTCTTCGCGCCGTGACACTCTGCTCCATAACGAGTGATATGCCTTGTCTCCCATGAGCGACTTCAGACTTTTTTTCAAAGCATGGCGGCTGCGAAGTGAAAACCAGAACCACCGCTCACCTGTCAGAAATTTTTCAATGGCAGCAATGGTCGTGTTTCTGCGCACCATCATGCGGCCATGAATGCTGATGCCGTGCTGGCAGAGGGGCCGAAAAAGCGGATCGGAAGTATAAGCATGCCGGTATCCCGCGGCTGCGCACGCCTTGATGACGCGGTCGTTCCAGCGTCCACCGGGCATGGAAATGGAGTTCACCGCAACGCCCAGCCTGTCTTCCAGCAAATCTTTTGATTGGCGCAGTTCCCGGAAAAGATCAGCATCGGCGCAGCCGGAAAGTAACGCGTGGGTAAGGCCATGGGATTGAACAGAATGCCCGCAACGAAGCATTTCGGCCAGGCCGGACCAATCCAGAGCAAAGGGTTTCATCCCGATCCATCCGGCAGTTACAAAGAAGGTGGCTTGCAGCCCGTTGCGGTTGAGCCTGGGTACGGCCAATTCCAGATTCGAACGATGGCCGTCATCGAAGCTGACCGGCGTTGGACGCCGACCGCAGTCTGAATCGGGAAAGAGCCTTGTGACTAATTCGAGGTGCTTTTCAAAATCTTCGCAGCTCACCCTGTATTGATCGCGCGGCGGCTTTATTTCCAGTTCGTGGTAAGCCAGCAATAGCGCTCCCGGCGTGGCGTTCACGGCTTTGTCGGTTCCATCGCGCGTGAGTGTTCTGGATTCAGGCATATCGAGGGCCCGCTGGCTTGCGGCATTGCCTTCAAAGTGCAAGCCAATCGCCAAATCTGCGCATTGGAACAAGGATGCTTCTTGCGCCGCAGATGTGCCCAGAGGGCTTCTGGAAGCCGACACTTGTGCAAAAGTTTGCAGCTTGTGTCAGGCCGGCAACCTGCTCTTAGGCTGAAAAGCGTGCAACATGAGAAACCTCAATCATTTGAAGGACACTAGGTTTGGAAGCCCATTTGCACATTGGAGGGCGCAGATTGGATTGGCAGCCACACATGTATTTCAGCTTTTACGATCTAAAACACGAACCTTTCAGGCTCACTCCTGATCCGAAGTTCCTGCACATGGCGGAGCCGCACCGGAATGCGCTTCGCACCATGCTGGAGGCGGTCTCCACCCGCAAAGGGCTTCAGGTCTGCGTGGGCCCCATAGGCACGGGCAAGACCACGCTGCTTTATTGCCTTCAGCACATTCTGCTGCATGAGTCTTCTCCCCAGCGTCCTATTCGCTCGGCTTTTATTGTGAATCCGGTATTGACCGGCCTGGAATTGTTTCAGGCGATCTTTGAAGACATGGAAGTTGCGCCGCCGGCCGTGCAAACCAAGCCTGCCTGCCTGCGCAGCCTGTATGAAATCATCTGTGAAGGTTCGGCCAAAAATGGCACGCTGCTTTTGATTATCGATGAGGCGCACCTGCTGTCTCCGGAGTTGATTGAAGAAATCCGGCTGCTGCTCAATCTCGACAATCACGCCGTGAACGTTCTTCAGATTCTGTTGAGCGGCCAGCCCGAACTGCTGGCGCTGCTGGCCCAGCCCCAGTTCGCGGCCCTGAAGCAGCGCGTTTCTATGTTTTCAAGATTAAGGCCGCTCACTCAGGTTGAGACCCGCGCCTATATCGTCGAACGCTTGCACGTGGCCGGCCTGCGCGGTGATAGCCCGTTCGTGCCGGCGGCCTTGGCGGAAATCCACCATTTAACTGCGGGCGTGCCGCGCCTGATTAATTCGGTATGCGATCGGGCCATGTCGCTGGCCTGTAGCCGCCAGTCGCTCAAGATCGGGCCGGAATTCATTCTGGAAGCCGCGGAGGACCTTGCGCTTCTTGATTCCACCGCCGTTCATTCCGGCGTTATGCCCATGGGGACCATGACTTCATCGGCAACTTTTGGAAGCAAGCCGTGAGTAACGACAGTAAATCTGGAGCAGGAAAGATATTCGGAATATGAGCAGATTCTTCAACGAAAGCCGCAAAGCCGGCCGGTCAGCTATCTTCACCCCTGAGCGGCCTGGCATGGATGTCCAGAAGGCTGTAACTTCCTTGAAGGCCCGCATGGAATCGCAGTCTGCTGATTCGTCTGTCGCTGTGGACCCCGGTTTTCAACCGTTGGCCCATGACATAGCAACCGAGGTCGCCGAGGTGCGACTGGAAAACTGCCGGCGTATGGGCCTGCCTCGCGATAATGAGAAGTCATTCCTCTCTCCTGAATACAACCTGAGCATGCAGGCCGCGGTGGAAGCTTACCGCACATTACGTACCCGCCTCGTTAAACAGCAGACCAAACAGGGGACGCGCTCGATGGTGATTACCAGCGCCGCGCAGGGTGAAGGAAAAACCCTCACCACCCTGAACATGGCTCTGTGTTATGCAAAAATCGAGAACTGGCCGGTGCTGGTCATAGATGCCGACTTGCGCAGCAAAGGGCTATCACTGGTGCTCGGCAATCCGCCCGCGCCCGGACTTTCGGAACTGCTGGAATGCAAGTGTTCTACAGAAGACGCCATCTACCGTACCGATGCGCCGAATCTATGGTTTCTGCCTGCGGGTACGGCTTCAACACCGCCACCGGAGTTGTTCTCTTCGCCCCATTGGAAGGATCTGGTGGGCTGGTGCAGCGAATCTTTCCGCATGGTGATCATTGATTCTCCGCCGATGCTGAATCTCGCCGATTTTGAACTGATCGCCGGCTGTTGTGAAAGCGTGATGCTGGTAGTGCGGGCAAAATCCACGCAACGCGAACCGCTGACCAAAGTATTGGCCCAGATAGAAACAGGCAAACTGTCCGGCATTGTCTTCAACTCCGCCGAACAAGTGCACAAGAGCTATACGTATTACGGTACTGCGATCAAGCGATAACCTGTGGCTTCATTTGGTGACTTTTCACAGGGGCTCGCGAGAGTAAGTGAGAACTCTATTTGATGGCTACATGATCGTGAGGGGAAAGGTGTGCAGGGGCTGAACCCCCAGTGTTTGTGCGCCTTTACGGCACGCCCTGATACTTGTGTCGTCAACTCGCAGCAAACTCTAAGTTCACACACACTTCGCCTCTGGCTATATTGTGAAAGTAGTTGGCCTAACCTATAGCTTCATTCCACTCGGTACTGCGTTTCTCAGTGCCTCAGTGCCTCCGTGGTTGTCCGTTGTTGATTCATCGATAGTCAAGAACTCCCGGAAAGATTGAAACGCATATCGTTCCAGCAGATTTGACAAGCGGGCTTCGGTACAGCGGAGATTGGTGTAATGGCGGAAGCGGGATTTCAGGCTTCCGGAGAGTCGTGGCTGGTCCGGATCAACTTCCCACGGATGCAGGTAAAGAACCAGCGTCCGGTTCTGCTGTTCGAACTGGCGGAAAGCCATGTGGGAGAAGCTTAGCGGAAAAATCCTGAGATAGCCGCCCCCGGCCGCGGGAAGGGTCATTCCTGCGAATTTCACGGTGGCCGGCGGAATCTCAGTCAGCTTTTTTCCATTCTTGCAGACATACTCATAGGCATATCGCGGCGCGCCCGGAATTCCATACAGGTCGTGATGAATAGGATAGATGCTGGAGTCGTAGCAGAAACCCTCTTCGGACAGAATGTCGAGCGCCCACAATGAACGGCCGCTGATGGACCAGGTCGGCGCCCTATATCCATGGATCTGTACGGAAGCGGCCTGCTCGATTGCATTGCGCGCCTCACGGGTGTCAGAACGAAATTCCTGCGGAGTCAGGCTGTCCACACGACGGTGCCAGAAGCTATGGCATGCTAATTCGTGTCCTCGATCATGGATTTCCCGGACCAGCGCGGGACATTGACGGGCCACCCATCCCAACATAAAGAAAGTTGCGCGGACCTGGAAGCAGTCAAAAAGATCAAGAAGACGCTGTGTATTTCCGACGACTCTGGAAGGAAACTGGCCCCAGCTTTCGCGGGAAACACTGCCAGCAAAAGCCTCAACCTGAAAATAATCTTCTACGTCAACGGTGAGAACGTGCTTGATCGGAAGCGAAGAAGCCTTCATGGCAACCGCTTAATTTCTGGCCCGCTGAAGCACAGCCGAAAGCGCAACCAGGCCAACACCCAGGCACAGCAGAATACCGGCTTCAGTCATCGCCGAGGAAAGCCGGACGAGAGCAGCTATGCCATCGGCCGTCAGATTATAAAAACTATGATGGCTTTCGCTGGCGACTGGCGCAGCACTGGTCCATGATCCTGCGAGCAGACATAACACGAGCAAGAATGTCGCAATGGCAATACTGCGCCTTAGAGTATCGGTTTTCATACGGACCTTCATAACATTGTTCTTCACAATACTGCTCTTCATAACCACCACCATTGCAGTTCGTTTGCCAACAGGTTTGCTCTACTGCGTCGCATTTGTAAGATCAGGCTCTCTTTCTTCTGGAACAGATGAAATCCGCTGCACTTGGGTGGTTACTTTTGCTCCGGCCAGTTCCCTTCCGGAGCGTTGCAGCACCAGGTCCACGGCGCGCCGTGCGATTTTTACCATTTCATTGTTATTCAACGTGGAATTCACAATCTGGGTGGTATTCGCCAGCAGCAGGTTGGGAATATTGGTTTCCATGGCAGGAGCAATCTCGGAATAGTTGAGCACCGGCACTGGTTGTACCAGGCGTTCGCGGAAGATGAAATATTTTTCGATTTCATCTTCTTTCAGGCCGGGGACCACACGTTTCAAGCTGTCAAAAAAGGTGCTCCACACCTGATCGTCGTTGGCCTCGAATAGAGGGTCTCCGGGGGATGTGTATTTGGGCAAATAGAGAAGATGCCGCCCGCCCGTCTCTTCAAGCGAGATAAGATTGGTCATCTCGATGATTCCGGTAAAAGGCAGATCTTCGGTGATGTTGGTGCAATAGTAGGACGTGAGCTTCCGCTTGAGCAGCAGCACAGCGCACACTATGCCCATATAGCGCATTTTTTCTAGTCTGGCCAGGTAGTCGCGGTCTAACTCAGGCGCGAGTTGCACAAAGGCGCTGCTGGGAGTAGTGGCGATCACGTAATTGAAGTTCCAAACCTGATTGTTGGCCGAGACCATGAGACGTTGCATGGGGGCTTTGAATATCCGCTCTACGCGCGCGCCCGTGACAATGGCGCCCCCCATGCCTTCGATTTCTTCCACCAGCCGTGAAAATACAGTGTGATAGCCGCCGCGTACATAGCCCAGGCATTCTTTTTTGCTGGCATCTTTTTCCCGCGTCGAGTACAGCCTGCGAATCGTGGCCCAGATGAAGCTGGCCGACGCCTGCTCGCGCGCAGCCCCCAGCTTGCATTTGAGCAGCGGCGCCCACAGTTTTCGATAGTTGCCACTCCCAAAGATTTTGCTCAGCCACGCAGCGATCGGACGCCGTTCCAGCGCGAGTCCATCTTGAATGCGTGAGACGTACAAGATCCCCAGTCCCAGCCGGAACTTTTCCCAAAGCGAAATGGCCGGAAAGCGGAGAAAGTCCATGGTGCTGGTCATGGAGTGCAGATGGCCGTCGGTGTAAAAGCCAACTTTGGTTTCAGTCCAGCGCAATTCGCCGGCCAGGCCGAGATCGCTGATCAACTCGCGCAATGGCAGGTCGGAAGTAAGGATGCAATGGTAGAACTTGTCCCAGCAGAAAGGCCCAAAGTCGAAGTAGGTGGCGAGACCGCCAAGCTGTGGACGGGCTTCCAGCACCGTAACCCGGAATCCAGCCCGCAAGAGATAGAAGGCGGCGGTCAGGCCGGTAATGCCTCCACCGAGAATGCCTACATGCATATCGGGAGTCGCGCCGGTATTGGAATTTGATGCCATGAAAACTTTATCGAAAACTACCTAACCTGCCGAATATGTTGTGCTGAAACACTGGTGCATACGTTAAGCACTCCTGCAAATCAGAGCCACGCCCATCGTAATCACCCCAATCGCCACCCACCGCAGCGCAGGTACTCGCTCGCGGAGGATGGCAATGGAGAGAACCGCCACTACCACATACCCCATGCTGAGCAGCGGAAACGCATAAGAAACCTGGATCTTCGAAAGCGCGATCAACCACAATCCGGTGGCAATCACGAAGCAGACCGCCCATGCCCACACCCAGGCCGAGCGAAATAGCGTTGAATAGGCAAAGCCTTTTGGGCCTGTTTGAGTTACGCCGCGCTTGAGAAACACCTGCGCGCAGGAGCCTAGAAATATGCTGGTCCAAAGCGCCGTCATGGGATTCATGCTTGCTCTCCCCTGGCCGATAATTGCAGCAGAGCTACGCCCATTACCACTACGGCAATGCCAAGCCATCGCCCCGGACGAATAGTCTCCGCAAACAAATATCCCCCACCCAGAGTCACAATCACATAGTTCAAAGCAGTGAGCGGATAAAGAAAGCTGATGCTGCGCTGAGAGACGGCATAGATCCAGAGCAGACTGCCCAGGCCATAGATGAACAGTCCGCCGGCCACGGCAGGTTGCGCCAGATAGAGGAAAATCCGTGCGATGAGACCCGCATCAGAGCTGTGAACAGACATGAGGCCAAACTTGATCAGCAAGTGACCGCATGAAGCCAGCAGAACAGTTCCCAACGCCGCCCACTGCCACAGATTGGCATCGGCGGCTGTGCTGAAGGGAGTCTCGCTCGTGCTGGACGCTGGTATGGTCACACCGGTGCTCATTTCGCTCCTGCGGCAACGCTGTGCTCGGCCTTGCGGAGTGCCTTCTGCCAGGCAATGGTTTTCTTCAAACCCTCTTCCAGCGAAACTTGCGCCTCGAACCCAAGCAGGTCTTGGCCTTCTGGACATCAGGAATGCGGCGCACCACGTCTTCATATTCCTGTCCGTTGATCTTGTGATAAGGAATGAATTGCAGCCGCCATGGTTCGTCGCCGCCGCACAACGAATGAATCATGCGCGCGAGATCTGCAATCGTGATCTCATGCGTGCTGCCGATATTGATGATCTGGTTGTTCGCTGCATCACTTTCCAGCGCCGCCAGAATGCCGGCCACGGTATCAGAAACAAAAGTAAAGCTGCGCGTCTGCAATCCATCTCCGTGAATCGGAATGATCTCGTGGTTGAGAATAGCCTCAATAAAAACCGACTGCGGGCCACCCCACCAACTCAGGTGCTGGCGCGGGCCGTAGGAGCCGAAGATGCGCAGAACAGTAACGTCAATGCCGTGCTTTTCATGGAAGGCGAAGGCCAGATGTTCGTCAAAAAGCTTTGACGCAGCATAGGCCCACCGAGGCACCGTAGAAGGGCCGATTACGCTTGTGCTCGTCTCTGAGAAGGGTACCGCCGGGTTTCGGCCATACACATCGGAAGTCGAGGTAAAAAGAAATTTCGCTTTTCTCTCGGCGGCCACTTCAAGAACATTCAGGCTGCCCTGCGAGTTCACCAGCAGGGTTTGAAGCCGGTTACCGTATCGGGGAATTTTGAACGCGGCAAGATGCGCGAAAACTTCAACGTCGTTGCTCACGGCCCGCAGCCTGGCGACATCGGTGATATCGAGCACATGAAATGAAAAACCAGGATATGTGAATGCTTCCGTCAGGTTTTCGCGATTCCCATGGGAAAGATCGTCTACGCCTATGACCCGGTGGCCGTGCGACAACAGGGCGTCACAAAGATGCGAGCCGAGAAATCCGGCGGCGCCCGTCACCAATATCGTCTTAGGCTGATTGCGATTTGGCATATATTGTTCTTCTTTCTGCAAAAGTATGTTCAAGATCACGTCGGCAGCCCGGCCATTGCCGAATGCAGACAGCCCCGGTTGTCCCTGAGGGGTAGCACCGTTGCCTGAGAGCAGGCTCTCGACCACGGGCAAGATGCGAGTCGGCGTGGTTCCCACCACGCGGTTCCAGCCCTCTTCCAGCGTCTCAGTCCACTCGGTTTCATCGCGCAACGTGAGGCAAGGCGTGGCCACGAAATAGCATTCCTTCTGAACGCCGCCTGAGTCGGTCATGACCAGCATGGCGTTGCGCTCCAGTTGCAACATATCGAGATAGGAAACCGGACCAATGATTTTCAAATCCGGAGCATGCTTCAGCTTGTCCCGAAATCTCTGATATCCGGGTTCGCTCTCCAGCTTTACGCGCAGCCTGGGATGCATGGCCAACACTGCCGGATATTCGAGATGGCACAACGTTTCCACCAGCTCTCGCATTCGCGCGGGCGAGTCGGTGTTCTCTGCCCTGTGAATGGTGATGAGAACGTACTGCTTGCGTGGAAGATCCAGGCCGGAAAGGACTGTCGAATGCGTTTCGGCGAGTCCCATAAAGTCCTGAACCGCGTCGAGCATTACGTCTCCGCTGAAGTAAACATTGCGGGTCACGCCCTCTTTTTCGAGCTGCCGCATTGCCGCGCGCGTAGGACACAGGAGCACATCGGCGACGTGATCGCTGACGATGCGATTGATTTCCTCCGGCATGTGCCGGTTGAAGCTGCGCAGTCCGGACTCAACGTGGGCCACCGGAATGTGCAGCTTGGTGGCTGCCAAGGCTCCGGCCAGTGTGGAATTCGTGTCGCCGTAGACAATCACGGTATCCGGGCGGCTGGACATCAGCACCGCCTCGATTTTCTCGAGCATGGCGCCGGTTTGTGCTCCGTGCATGCCTGAACCCACGCTTAGGTTGTAATCAGGCGTGGGTAGAGGAAGCTGCTGGAAAAAGACATCGGCCATGACGAAGTCATAGTGCTGGCCTGTGTTCAGCAGCTCATGCTGAATTTTGTGCTCCGCGGGCGCGTTGCGATTGTGGCGCTCGACGGCCGAGCACACCGTGGCTGCCTTGATGAATTGCGGCCTGACCCCGACGATAGAGAGAAACTTGTTCATCACTGTTGCGAATTACTGGTTTTCCAGTAACTGTTCTTCAGGCACGTCGCGCCATACTTTGGCCGGCGATCCCATCACGATTTTGCGCGCCGGCACATCACGCGTAACGATTGAGCCGGCCGCCACCAGCGCGTCTTCCCCCAGCGTCAGGCCCGGTAGCACCGTCACGTTGGCGCCGATGCGCGCGCCCCTTTTCATGGTTACCCCTTTATGAAATTGAAAGCGTTCCTTGGTGCGGCCCAGAAAATTGTCGTTGGTGAAAGTGACCTCAGGGGCGATGAAGCAGCCATCGCTGATTTCAGAAAGCGCGGTGATATAGGCTTCCGTCTCCAGCTTACAGCGGCTGCCAATCTTTACTTTGTTTTCGACAGTCACTCCACGGCCAATGATGGTCAGCTCGCCTACCTCAACGTCTTCACGTAAGGAAGCCAGGTCGGCCACCATTACCTGCGAATTCAAGATGCAGCCGCGGTAAATCACCACCATTGCGCCGATAAGGCAATAGGCGGCGATTACGCAGGGCTTGAGCTGCTGATCGCTGGTCACAGCGCTGAGCGCGGCTTTCATCGGCAATTTGCCGATTACGGTGTTATCGTCAATGCGAACGTTGTTGCCGACCACGCTGTCTGCGTGAATCACAACCCCGCTGCCGATCATGCAGTTTTCGCCTATAACGGCGTTTTCGTGGATGACGCTGTTATGCCCCAGCCGCGTACCAGCGCCGATCTGTGCCGTTGGATGAAGGTAATTTGTCATGTATGTTCCTTAGGGATACCGGTACTCCGTCCTGTTCCATAGACCGCTGGGCGGCCTCGATGATGCGAATAACGCGAAGTCCATCTTGCGCGTCAGAAACGGGTGTGGCCCGCTCGCGCACACAGTCAATGAAATGCTGGCATTCGAGCCGCAGGGGCTCCGCAGTTTCTACCCGCGGGATCAATATGTCGCCAAAGCGCACCTGGATCGCCTCTCCATAGCTTTTGGCAGGAGGCATCTCGGCGTGATTGTCGTAGATGCGAAGCTTCTCGGTGCTCTCCGCATCGTCAAAGACTGCCATCTTGTTTTGTCCCACAATGGTGGTGCGCCGAACCTTGTGCGGGTCGAGCCAGCTCAGATGAATGTGAGCCATAATGCGGTTATCGAAAAACAGGCTCAGGAACACCACGTCTTCAATTCCTTCCTGCACATAGCTCTGCCCACGGGCGCTCACGTTGCTGGGTTCCATGTTAAGCAGGTACAGGATTTGCGAGATATCGTGAGGAGCGAAGCTCCACAGGGCGTTTTCATCTCCGCGGATGCGGCCAAGATTTACGCGCTGCGTATAGATGTAATAGATCGGCCCCAATTCGCCTGAAGAAATCAACCTCTTGAGCCTGTGGACTACCGGATGATACTCAAGCAAATGGCCAACCATGAGAACGCGGTCATGTTTCTGCGCGAGTTCCAGCAGTTCTTCAGCATGGCGGACGTTCAGCGTGAAAGGCTTCTCCACGAATACGTCCCGGCCTGAAAGCAGCGCCTTCCTGGTGAACTCATAATGCGTGATCGCAGGTGAGGCTATCGCTACGGCGTCAATGTCCTGCCGCAGCAGATCTTCAAATGAGTCACATGGATTGACTCCCGGCCAGGTGCGGGCCGCCGAATCGCGCCTTTTTTGATCAAGGTCAAAACATGCAGACAGTTTGCAGGTCTTCAGTTCGGCAAAATTCCTGGTCAGGTTCCAGCCCCAGGCGCCCAATCCCACAGTTCCAATACGGACCATTTATGTTTCCCCGATGTGTCGGGTTTCTCCCGGGGCAATCTGTTTGTTGTCTGTCTGCTGTTCAGCCGGGCGATCCCAGTCGCGAAGCCGGCCAGCATGCGCAGGTGCGAACGAATGGTGCGAAAAATTTCATCTTGCTTCGGCCTATGGAGCGCGCCCGTCAAAATCATTGGCACTTCTGTCACTCTGTATCCTTGGCGTCCGGCCGCCAAAAGGATTTCCGCCGCCGAGACAAACCCATCGGAACTGAACGGAACATTGCGAATGACCTCTGCGCGATATGCGCGGAAAATGCTGGTATAGGTGTAAAGTTTCAGCGGTGATGCCCAACGGTAGAGCGCCGAACACCGGCGGCTCAACACCAGCGCCACCACGGCACGCCTTCCACGCCACCCTTTGGGGTGATAAGGCGAGGCTACGGCGATGTCAGCGCCGGTTGAAGCTAATGCGTCGAGAAGGGCTTTCAGCCCCTCAGGCGAATAAGTGCAATCTGCATCTATGGTGCAGACAAAATCTCCCACGCAGTGCTGGAAGCCGGTGCGAAAAGCGGCCCCCACTCCTCGATTGGTTCCGTGTTCCACAATCCTGACATTCATGCCGGCGAGACAAATTGCTCACGCAATCCCGCAACTGTGCCGTCGGAGCTGCCATCGTCCACAAAGATGAATGCGAGCCGGAAGCCACTCATGAGACGCTGAGTTTTTCCAGCTTTTCTTTCAGCAGTCCAATCCCTTCTTCTTCGTTGAAGATTGGAACTACTACTGATACGAGTTGTGACTTCGTGGCCATATTCTTCAAACGATATTTACGTTTCGCTATCTATTCGCTGCAGTGGTTTTTCCATGCTGCTTTGGGCGCGCAGCTTGCGGGCCGCTGCTGCATCCCTGCGTTCTGACGGCACTCCTGCTTCTTTGAGCTTGTAAAGCAGAGCGCGATAACTGATATTGAGCCGTTGAGCTGCCCGCTTGCGGTTCCAGTTGCTGGCTTCCACCATCTTGAGGATTACCTTGCGCTCGACCTGGCGTACTGCCTGCCTGGTAATCTGTTTGAGCGAAACTATTCCTTCGGGTGGAATGTTGAACTTAAAGATCTCTGGTTCGCGTTCGTGCAATTCGGCAAGCACCGGCTGTTCCGAACCCAGAATCACGTATTTTTTGGTTATGTTTTCGAGCTGGCGAATGTTTCCCGGCCAGTGATACTCCTGGAACGACGAAATACAGCGGTCAGAGAATTGCGCTGCCCGGCAGTTGAATTTTTCGTTGTGCCGGGCAATGAAGTACTCGCACAGGGCAGGCAGGTCCTCCAGCCGTTCCCGCAATGGGACGAGCGGAAGGTTCACTACATTGATTCTGTAGAAAAGATCTTTCCGAAAATTCCCGGTGAGGATTTCCTCTTCCAGGTCGCGATTGGTCGCGAAGATAAACCGCACGTTTACTTCGCGGTCGCCCTGGCCTCCGATCCTGCTGAATTGCCCGTCCTGTAACACCTGTAAGAGCTTGGCCTGGATGGCCGGTTCAAGCTCACCGATCTCATCCAGAAAAAGCGTTCCTGAATTTGCCAGTTCCACCCGCCCCGGCTTGGCTCCAACGGCGCCGGTGAAAGCGCCTTTCTCATACCCGAATAATTCGCTTTCCAGTAGCGTGGCAGGAATAGCCGCACAGTTCACCTGCACAAAGGGCTTTGCCGCCACCGCCGATTGGGCATGGAGCAGCCGCGCCAGCACGTCTTTTCCCGTTCCGCTTTCGCCCGTAATGAGCACCGGAATGCTGGTCTGGGCCACCTTCAGCATGGTCTTGCGGACCGCTTCCATGTTCGCGGTTTTGCCAAAAATAATTTCTTCCGGGGGAATGCGCTCCCCTCGGCACTAAAGCGCGAACCATCAAGGGAACAGTGCGCGCCATTGCTGTATGTAGTTAGCATGAGGACTTTCCAGACAGACATAATGCATTCCGAGCGCCAACCTTTACAGCATGCCAAATATTGTGTTTCGGGTGAACAAGGGAACTAATCTCTTGTTTTAATAGCGGTAGTGCGGACCTGCCGCTGTGACTTTTATTGCTTGCCGGGGCGAACTGGACGGAGTGGGAACGGACCCTTTAGTAGGAAAACATTTTCACACTGGGAATAGCTTTTCCTTGAAGCACGCAGTCATATCCATCTCTGGGACCATAGCTACAACTGCAATTACCTTCATCTTAAAGGAACAAACATGGACGAATTTAGGTTAAAGATATGCAATCTCAACGATAGAACTTCTTACTTTCAATAGTATTTAGCTATTTTCATCACTGGACTATTAAATGCTTCTAGGAAACCAAGAAGTGATCTGTGTTCACCGGGTCTTTATGTCTGCCAGCGGTATCTTTCGGGGGAACCTCGTTGCAATCGGGAGGGAAGCACATGCACGAAAGGCGTATTACGCCGCGTTTTGCCCTGCAGATTCCGGTGTTATTGGTGCTGCCCAAACTGGGGCTTCAGGTCGAGGGCAAGACTCGTGATATAGGGTCGGGGGGCCTGTTTTTCTATATTGACGCCCCTTTAAATGAGCATGAAGAAGTTCAGTTGCTGCTCAATCTTCCCGGCCAATTCAGCATAGGCGCCATCCGGGTGGCCTGCCACGCCCGTGTCATTCGGCTTGAACAGGACATTCTCGGCGGCAAACAAGGAGTTGCGGCGGCCATACAGAAATTCGATTTCCTTGCTGAGCGCGAAAATTCCAAAGAGATTGTGAAATTACTCTAATTGAACCCACCCAAGCTGTCATTTTGACTGTCTTTATTAACTATATCTCTGTCTCTCTCCATCATATTCACTGATACAAAATAAAAGCACTTTCTGATCTGTTCCTGGCATCAGATGCAGCGCGTGGTCGCTTGTGAATAGGGATAGACCAAGCATGAGCACCTGGGATGTACTTGGATATGATAAGTATTAGTCTCAAGACTAAAAGCCTATTAACAATGCGATTGTAAACATATGTAAGTTAGAGAGCTGTAATCAAAAAATAACTAAACAAATATATCGAAGTAATGGTATTTTTGTACTCAACCACCGTTAGTAGTTATATGCAGTGAAATCCCCGGTTCCTGCAATAAGTGATAACGTTCGGTTCAGTCACTTGTCGCGAAACCATGATAAAAGCCATCACATGGGATTTGTGATTCAGGTTCTATTGTAGGGCCCAGGAAAATAACGACCCTTCTCCCCCTTTAGGGTTGGCACATTCGCAAGATGATCGAACAGATGAGCAGCGACGGAACTGCTCGGAACTGTCGTGATCAGGAAGTAGCCACGGGTGGAAAAGACAACTCAAATGAACCACGGCCTGCCGCAGGCCACGCCAGAGGCCTTATCTCGTCTTTTAGATGATTGGCTGAAGAGAGAAGTGTTTCGCAGAACACTGGTGCTGGCGTCGGCAGCTCATGAATTGAAGACCCCTCTGGCAGTGATGAGTGGCTATACCGATCTGCTGCTGGGCAGCCGGCTTGGCCCCTTGAACGAAGCGCAGCGGAAGGTGCTCTCGGAAATGCAGCAGAACGCCGCTCGTCTGCAAAAGTTTATTCACACCTTTCTGACTTTCAGTGCGCTCGAATCGGGAAAATTCGAATTGAGCAGAGAGTTGGGAGATGTGAATGAGTGCATAGCGGACGTGGTGGGAGACTGGTCAGTCCTTTACCAGCAACGCGGCACCCGATGCGAGTTCTTTCCCAATCGCAGCCTGCCTCCTGTCTATTTTGATTCGTTGAAATTGCAGCACATTGTTTCCAACCTGCTCGACAACGCATTGAAGTTCACTCCTGCAGGCGGTCATGTCACAGTAAAAGTCGAACCATATCTCTGGGAACGCCGTATCGCCCGCCACAGCGCCGGTGTCTCCCGGGAACGGCGGAATCCGGAGCGTGCCGGCAAGCATAACTCGGCACGAATTTCGGTGAAAGACAACGGTCCAGGTATTCCGCCGGAGTACCATCTCGAGATTTTTACCGAATTTTTACGAGTGAATTCGGAACAGGCAGCCGGTGCAGGACTGGGTCTTGCTATTGCCCGCCGGCTGGTTGAGGCCCACGGCGGAAAAATCTGGGTAGAGAGCGAAGTTGGCCGAGGCAGTATCTTTTCTTTGCTACTACCTATTACAGAAATACAGGAATCTATATGAACGCGCCATCTACAATCTACGGTAAGCAAAACATACTTGTTGTTGACGACGAACCTAGCATGCTTAACTACACGCGAACTTTGCTGGAAGTGGACAACTATGCGGTTGAGACCGCTACCAGCGGAGAAGAAGCGGTCAGGCGGGTACAGTCAGGACCGCCCGTTGATCTTATGCTGCTGGACATGGCCATGCCGCGCATGGACGGCCTGCAAACGATTCAAGAGTGCAAAAAGATACGTCCGCAGCAGCGTATCGTTATCTGCTCCTGCATAAGCGACACTAACTCCGTTGTGCAGGCCATCAAGCTCGGGGCGCTCGATTACATGACCAAGCCAATTTACAAAGCGGAGTTAGACGCCATGTTGAAGCGTTCTCTGGCGGTCGAGACCGATGCCGCCGTGTCCCCATCCGCTGGCGAAGAAATTAAGGAGCATATCGAAGCCCTGGAAAACGATCTGTTTTTTCTGGCGGCCAGTCCGGCCATGAAACAGATTCGCTCCCAGATTGCCCTGGTTGCCAAGGTGGATGTTCCGGTGCTACTGCTGGGGGAAAGCGGAGTAGGAAAAGAGATTCTGGCCCAACTCATTCACAAGCTTTCTCCAAGGTCGCGCAACCAACTGGTGAAGGTGAACTGCGCAGCTTTACCGGCGGATCTGCTGGAGAGCGAGCTTTTTGGATACGAACCGGGCGCCTTTACCGGCGCCACGCGCGCCAAGCCTGGTAAGTTTGAATTGTGCAACAAAGGCACAATCCTGCTGGACGAGATTGGCGAGATGAGCCCTGTGTTGCAAGCCAAGCTCTTACATGTCTTGCAGGATGGCCAGTTCGCCCGCCTTGGCAGCCGGTGCAATATCAGCGCCGATTTCCGGGTGCTGGCAGCTACCAATATCAATGTGCAGGATGCGATTGCCAACCGCACTTTCCGCGAAGATCTCTACTACCGGCTCAATGCGTTTACGATCAACATACCTCCCTTGCGGGAAAGGCGTGAAGAGATCCCGCTCTTGTTCAAGCATTTCATGAACCAGTTCTCACATAAGTATGCGCATCCGGCAATGGGTTATTCGGAAAAGCTGATCAACGCATGCATGCGGTATCCCTGGCCGGGAAACCTGCGGGAACTCGGGAATTTTGTAAAACGCTACATGGTGCTTCAGGATGAGGCCTTGGCCATCTCCGAACTTGAATCGAAGAGCAGAGGACAGGTTTTCACCGGCAATGATGCAGGCGATGGCTCCGGCAGAGGCGCTGAATATGGTCTTAAGTCGCTGGTGCGCGACCTGAAAGACAAGGCCGAGTTGAAGGCGATTCAGGAAGCGCTTATTTTTTCTAATTGGAACCGCAGAACGGCAGCTATGCAACTCAACATCAGCTACAAAGCACTGCTGTATAAGATCAAACAGTACCAGATTGTGCAACCGATTGCAGTTGACGGAGGAGTGCGCGCAGCCCTGAGATAAATGAATAGTATGGATTGATAGTTCAAGCTTCATCCTTTGGCCCTATTACTCTACCTGCTATTCCCCGAAGCAGAATGGAAGTCTTCTTGCTCTAGATAGATCGAGGTAGTTCGCATGGCTGTCTATCTGGTTACTGGGGCTGCGGGCTTCATTGGTTCGTCCATCGTTCGCGAGCTGTTGCAGCAGGGCGAGCAGGTTCGGGCACTTGATAACTTTGAAACCGGCAAGCTGGAGAATCTGGCGGAAGTCATAGATGCAATCGACTTCCATGAAATTGACATCCTGGACTATGCACGATTGAGTAACGTTTGTAAGGGGGCGGATTACGTTCTTCATCAGGCCGCGATTCCGTCAGTGCCGGTTTCCGTTTCTGACCCCATCAAGACCCACTCGGTGAATCTCACCGGCACGCTGAATGTGCTGATGGCTGCTCGCGACGCCAAGGTCAAGCGGATAGTCTATGCGGCATCGAGTTCCGCGTATGGCGAGACAGAAGCTCTGCCGAAAACAGAGGACATGCTGCCTGATCCGCTATCACCTTATGCGGTACAGAAGCTGGCCAGCGAACTTTATATGAGCTGTTTTGCTAGGCTCTATCAGGTTGAAACTGTTTGCCTGCGCTATTTCAATGTTTTTGGCCCGCGCCAGGATCCCAGTTCTCCTTACTCTGGCGTGCTCTCGAGGTTCATTACCGCCATGCTGGAAGGCGAGTCTCCCGTCATCTATGGCGACGGCGAGCAAACCCGCGACTTCACTTACGTTGACAATGTCGTGCAGGCGAATTTATCGGCAGCGCTGTCGAAAGCAGATGGCGTTGCAGGTCACTCTTTCAATATTGGCACCGGTTTGCGGGTCTCGCTAAATGAGACAGTAGCAGCCTTAAGCGAACTTTTTCATTTTCAGGGCCGCGTAACCTACGCGCCGGCCAGGGCCGGGGACATCCGGCATTCGCAAGCCGACATAACCCGCGCGCGCGAACTGCTGAACTATGCGCCTGCTATCGGCGTTAAAGAGGGCATGCGCCGCACAGTCGAGTGGTATCAGAAGAACCTCAGAATTCGCACGGTTGCTGCGTCTGCTTGATACGCATGGACACGAGTTGGCCGATCACGTGCTCTTCTGTGCTCCACAAGTGAAATGCTTTGCATACCCATGAGCTTTCAGGCCTTCAGATGGTCGCAGATACGATGAGAGAACCGCAAACAGCATTGAAATACACGTAAAAGTTGATTGGCACAAAAAGTGCTTTCATTCAGGTTGCTATGACTCCTATCACACAAACTTCCAGCATTTATGAATTAAAAAACAAGGTTGAAAACCGGACCGCCAATATTGGCATTATTGGTCTTGGTTACGTCGGCCTTCCTCTGGCTCTGCTCTTCAGCGAACAGAATTTTCGGGTCAGCGGTTTTGATATTGATGAAAAGAAGGTAGAAACACTTTCCCGCGGCGGGTCGTACATCGTACGCATACCGGGTACGGAGATTCAATCTGCCGCCGCCCATGGATTTACCGCCACCAGCAATTTCTCCCGATTGGCGGCCATGGATGTGGTGATCATCTGCGTGCCCACCCCGCTCAGCGATCATCATGAGCCGGATCTCAGCTTTATTGTCTCTACGGCCAAAGGCATCGCTCCGCATCTGCGCCCTGGACAACTGGTGATACTCGAGAGCACCACCTACCCAGGCACCACGGAAGAGCTGCTCGTCCCGATTCTGGAGGGAAATCCGATGGGACTGAAAGCGGCCCGCAACGGCGCGGCTTCCGAAAAGGAGTTCTACGTCGCCTTCTCGCCGGAACGCGAAGATCCTGGCAATGATACGGTGGCGCGCCGTGACATCCCCAAAGTTGTTGGGGGGCTGAACCCGACGGCGACGGAACTGGCAAGCACCGTGTATCGAAGCATTTTCAACCGTGCTGTTCCCGTCTCCACCCCAGCTGCGGCGGAGATGACCAAGCTACTGGAAAACATTTATCGCTGCGTGAATATCGCGCTGGTGAATGAGCTGAAATTGTTGTGCCTCCGCATGGGCATTGATATCTGGGAGGTAATCGAAGCCGCCTCAACCAAGCCCTTTGGGTTCCATCCCTTCTACCCCGGCCCTGGGCTTGGCGGACACTGCATTCCCATTGATCCTTTCTATCTCTCGTGGAAGGCGCGCGAACACGATTTCCATACGCGGTTTATTGAACTGGCCGGCGAGATTAACCTGAACATGCCGTACCATGTGGTTACCGCAATCACCACAGCTTTAAACAAGAGAAAGAGGACCCTGAATGGCGCCAGGATCTTGTGCCTGGGAGTGGCCTATAAGAAAGACATTGACGACCTGCGCGAATCGCCTGCGCTTACCGTGATTGAATTGTTGCAGAAGGAAGGCGCAGAAGTGAAATACAACGACCCCTACTTCCCTTTTGTAGGACGTGGGCGCAAATACGATCTTCAGATGCACAACACGCCCCTGAAAAACCTGGGTGAATATGACTGCGTGGTGATACTTACCGACCACTCCGACTATGACTATGAAAAAATCGTCAGTGAATCGCGACTGGTGATCGATACCCGCAACGCCGCGCGAGGCATTCACGGCGATAAGGTAGTGCGCTGCTAACTCCCCCCGGAACGGCAGCGTACTGCGCTCCGATGCAATACTGTTAAGTTTTTGGGGATCCGTAAGTCGAAATCCCGGAGGAACGATCTTCGCCGCAGAATCTCCAGGATATAACTTATGCGGCGTACTTGCTTAAGACCCAGCATCCCAATGATGTGGATTTCTTGGTGGTGACAGGAGGCCACTTTCAACAATTAGAGCAGATGCGCCGGGAAAAGCTACTACCCTTCCCTTGATCGTCGACTCTTCCTTTTCCATTGCAAGGCACTTGACCGTCCCCCAAGACAGCGAACGCTCTTTTGTTATTCGACAAGACGGAGCGCTACTGTTTGCACCGCAAAAAGAAGCTTTTGGTCCAGAAAATATTCGGGAATTATATGAACTTCATACCCGCAGGAACATTACTTACTCCTCGGGCCCGCCATCGGCGAATGCGATTATCGGAAAACCGTTCCCCAATATTCTTCTTAAAGCGTTGCATACGAACCGGGAACGCCATCTCTTTGATGTCGCTCGCCGGGTGATTCTCACTTACTTGTGTTCACCGCTTCTTGTCCGGCGTGCACATTGGAGAGCTTCTTGCGGGGATGGAAAGGGGAGTTCCGATCAGCGAAAATTCGCGCAATTTGGGTGGAAAAGACGCGAAAACATGGAGTGGTCCTCCGGGTCGGCGGTACAAAATTGGTACAAAATTTTAGATGGGTCTGTAAGTTGTTGATTTTTAATTAGTAAAAATGGTGGCCAGGGACGGAATCGAACCGCCGACGCCAGCCTTTTCAGGGCTGCGCTCTACCAACTGAGCTACCTGGCCGAACTTTGTTGAGTACACACCCGAGCTTCGGTGGGATTCAGTGAAGGCTTTCGGCGTGCAGAACGTGTTTGATTATAACAACCCTCGTGCATTCTCTCAAACATCACGATCCCGGAACACTCCGGAATATTTTCTGAATGCATTCCTCGAAGAATCAAAATATTGCGTTTTGATTAACGCATTGAATGCCGCTCGAACCAGTGCACGTTTTCAGCCGCTGAAGCCCGGCAGGCTCACGCGTTTCGCCACATGGTCTTTGATCCAGTGTGCGTCCCACCATTCTTTGGGATCAATCTGGACTCCTTCAAGCTGCATGCTGAAGTGGATATGATCTCCGCCGGCCATGCCCGTCATCCCGCTCTTGCCCATGGACTGGCCGCGCTTCACCATGTCGCCTTCATGCACGTTGATTTGGCTCAGGTGGCCGTAGATTGATTGCAGTCCATAACCATGGTCTACAACAATGCAGTTTCCATAGATGCCGAGCGGCGCCGCGTATACTACGCGTCCATCGTTCGAGGCCATCACGTCAACGTGCTGGGTGATGGAAAGATCGTAGCCAAGATGCACCTGCTGATCAATCTTCTTGCCCTTATAAATGTAATTACGCACGTCAGCGAAATTGGCTTCCACTTTGGAGTTGGATTGCTGAAGGAAAGGCTGTGACCACAGAAACCGGTTTTCAGTCTTCAATCGCAGGTCCGCCAGTGTCTTGTTGTTGGCGCGGCGCATATCGTTGTTGATCTTTACGAAGCGCGTCACCGGATCGCCAGAGCCGTTAGGATCGAGTTCGTTGACTACTTTTTCAATAAACTTGTCGTCCACCGGCAGGTCGCGGACCCGGTACTTCGGCTGCTCATTTTTAGGAAACTGAAATTGAAAGTGGCTGGTCACTTGATTGCCACCGGGATTCGTGGCATACACCACCGGAATGGTCGTAGGCGGCATGTTCCAGGCAAAAGCATAGAGAGAGAAGAAGCCAGGTTTGCCGTCAGGCATGGGCCAGGCACGGAATGTCTGGTCGCCCACACGCACACCGGCCTCAGTCCAGTAGCCTGACAGATCGAAAGTGGCCAGGTCTGCCATGCCCAGATACAAATAGTGCTGGTCGCCGTCAGCGCTCACCGAAGGCGGACGCGTCACCACAACAAGGTCGCGGTCTACACTGGTGGTTTTGGCGCGGAAGTCATTCGAGGTGGCCTCGACGATCAGCCGGGCCTTGCCATCTTTGAGTTGTGGAGCATTCTGGGCGCCCGCTTTAAACGTCAGATCATTGTCGGGGATGCCGCGTTTCCAAAAAATCCGCCGGGAAGGCTGCGATGTTTCCCATACCTGGTAACGATTGCCATTCTGCTCCACAAATGCAGCGATGCTGCGAATGCCATGGGGATCGCTGATATGGATGCTGATGGGCGTTGCCTGTCCTATAGCAGAGAGCGAGGACGGTAAGCTGATCATAGGGGTAGTTGACATTGCCGATAAGACGATCACCGACAACAGAATTATGAAGATGACGAATATAGTAGTTTTCACAGCAGTTCGTTGAGAATAGCACGTGATTTACAGGATTTACATGGCTAAACAGTCTGTCAGGTTTACACCCGAGGTCCTGCAGAGTGATGGTCCCAACGTCTTCCGCCATCTCCGGGAGCATCTTGCGCTTGACTGGAACCAAGCCGCAAATTTGCAAGGTGCGGAGTGCCCCACGAGTGACAAAAAACAAATAGCCTGAATTCCCAGCAGGAAAGTTCAGGCCGAAGATTACAGATATTAAAGGTAAAACTGCGGTCGTGATCGCGTGTCCAGGTGTTGCCCGGAAGTTGCAACACCTGACGATTCAAAGAATGGCCGATATCCGTTAAGCAGCAATTAAAAGTAAATTAGAATTTTTAATTTGTCTTACATATAGAGGGCCGCACCCTCCTGTAGACTCTTTTGACTTCCCCGTCGGCTGCCCTTACCATGGATCGCAGGCGATGGAGTTCGCCTTTAACCGCCAATTGCCTGGCTGATGACTCCTACTACTTCACTGTAGGAGTTCTTATGCTGCAATCACTGCTTCTGGTCATGCTGGGCGGAGCGTTAGGCGCCGCCTGCCGCTATCTAGTCACTCATTTCTCTTCTCAACTTACACGTCACCAGGGTTTTCCCTTCGGCACGTTGGCTGTGAACGTGATCGGATCATTTATTGTCGGCTACGTTCTTACCTGGTCTGCCGACCACTCGCATGATCGATGGCGATTGCTTGCGGCTACGGGATTTTGCGGAGGCTTTACCACGTTCTCGGCCTTTGCCTTCGAATCCATGGCCTACTGGCACGCTGGTGAAACCATGATGATGGGCCTCAACGTAGTGCTGAATAACGCCTTGGCATTGCTTGCGGTGTTGGCGGGCATCCGCGCTCACGGTCCCAGCTAAAACAGCCCCTGCGGAATCTCTTCTTTTTTTGAACCAGCCGCCCTCCAGTGCTGCTGCATCTCAGTGTGAGGGAGAATCTCGCTTGCCTTCAGACCCCAAACTGGATTCGCCGGCACAAGACGTCAGCACTGGCCAGGCAGCGTTCCGGCAGAGCCGGCCCAGACCGGAGCTTGTGGTTCCCCTCCAGAGAAGTCCCGCAGGAAGCTCTCCATCCGTAAGCTCCTGCAGCCGCACTGGCGAGCTTTGTCTCTGGGTTTTCTGGCGGTCACCGGAGAAGCGGTAGCCAACCTGCTGGAGCCCTGGCCGCTGAAAATTGTGGTGGACTACGTCTTTCGCTCCCGTCAGTCCACATTGCCGTTCGATCACTTTGTGCACTCTTTCTTAGGGTCCGACAAGCTGGCCGTAGTCAAATTCGCCTGCCTTGCCGTGCTGGCTATTGCCATTCTGGACGCCATCTCCACCTACGGCGAGAAATATTTGACCACCAGCGTAGGGCAATGGGTCACTTATGACCTGCGCCGTACCCTGTACGCTCATATCCAGCGGCTCTCACTGTCTTTTCACGACCAGAAGCGAACCGGCGATCTCATCAGCCGGGTGACCAGCGATGTAGACGATATCCAGAGCTTTATCACCTCCGGCCTGCTCTCTTCCCTGATTAACGCAATCACCCTTGTGGGGATGGTAGCGGTGATGTTCTGGCTGAACTGGCAATTTACCTTGATTGCTCTCTCGGTCGCACCGGTGCTGTTCCTCGTCGTTTACACATTCACCCGGCGCATCAAGAAAGCCTCTCGCGCGGTGCGCAAAAAAGAGAGCCAGGTTTTTTCAGTGATTGAGGAGGTGCTGTCTTCCATCCATGTAGTGAAGGCATTTGCGCGGGAAGAATACGAGCAGGAGCGCCTGGAAAAAGCCAGCCTCGAAGAAGTGGAAACTGCATTGCGCGCACGCAGCCTCAAGGCCCGCCTTACGCCATTGGTGGACGTAATCGTCGCCATTGGAACCTGCCTGGTGCTCTGGTTCGGCGCACGCCTTATTCTGAGTGGAAATCTCTCTGCCGGATCGCTGGTACTGTTTGTCTCGTACCTGAGCAAGATGTATAAGCCCATGCAGGAGCTTTCTAAAATGACCGATACGTACTCGAAAGCCGCTGTCGGGTACGAGCGCATCGAAGAAGTACTCGAAACCGAAAAAGAAGTCCGCGATCTGCCGGGAGCACGCCGCCTGGGTCGGGTGAAAGGCAAAATCGAATTCGAGCACGTATCTTTTTGCTACAGTTCTGAGCAGCCCATTCTCAGCGATGTGAGTTTTACCATCGAACCTGGCCAGATGATTGCTTTGGTCGGCCCGACTGGCGTCGGCAAAAGCACCATCATCAGTCTGGTCGCGCGCTTCTATGATCCGATAGAGGGCGTTATCAAGATTGACGGTACTGACATTCGGCGCTTCCGGCAGAAGTCATTACGCGAGCACATCAGCTTTGTCTTGCAGGAAACCGTGCTCTTTCACGGCCCCATCTGGCAGAACATTGCCTATGGCAAACCCGAGGCCACGCGTGAGGAAATCATTCGCGCTGCCGAGCAGGCCAACGCCAGCGAGTTCATCGAAAAAATGCCGGAAGGTTACGACACGCTGGTTGGTGAACGCGGCGTAACTCTCTCAGGAGGACAGCGCCAGCGCATCGCTATCGCCCGCGCCATTATCCGCAATACTCCTATTCTGATTTTGGACGAGCCGACTTCCGGACTCGATGCCGTTTCAGAAAAGCTTGTATTTGAAGCGCTCGATCGCCTTATGGAAGGCAAGACGGCGATTGTGATCGCTCATCGTCTGTCCACCATTCGCCGCGCTGACATGATTTACGTGGTCAATGATGGCGCTATTGTCGAAAGCGGAAAGCATGAAGAACTGCTGGAACGCAGCGGTCTGTATGCGGAACTGCACAACCTGCAATTCAACGATGCTGAAGAAGTTGAAAGCCGATAACAGACCAGTCACGTTTTAAAGCCGGTTGAGTTCCTGAATCCTCTTTTCCAATACCGCGGAAAAGGCTTCTACCTGCTCTTGCGAATAGCCTCCAGCGCGAAATGCGTCGTGAATCTGCTCCGGCGTGAGCTGTGCCAGCAGTGAACCAATCCATTTCGCGTCATTGCGCGGAATGTGTTTACCAATCCAGCGGTTGTGAAATTCCTGCATATAAAAAGGCACATCCAATATCCACACCAGCGGAGGCATGCGCGGAAAATTGAAATCCACATAGTCCGGGGTAGTCTTGGAAATGAATTTGGCATGCCTGTATCCGCTCAGGTTATTCTTCGAAGCTCTGTCGAGATACCGCTTTCCTGGCGTGCCGAAGGCAGTGCCTACATCGGTCACGGCATACTCCTGCTGGTCGTTAGAATCGCCGGTGAAGATGGCATTGTTTTCATCTTTCAAGTCCCAGTTGCTGATCAACGCCATCATCACCCGCAGGCCGTTGAATTCCCGGGTGCCTACAAAGGGATTCTTTTTCCAATTCCAGTTGTCATCTTTCTTCTCATGCGGCGGATGGCGCTGGAGCCGCGCGTGACTCACATGTCCTGGAGAAGAGACAAACTGCTGTCCGCGACGCAAATGCGACGGCATGTTGTCTACTTTCAGGTCGGCAACAAAATAATTCTCATTGCTGAAATATCCGACAGCCCAAAGCAGCCTTGAGGCCACGGGTTCGGGCTGGGCTTCCGCCCCTACTTTGGCCTTCCACTTCTTTCCGTCCTCATCTTCCACATCGAACTTAGGATTGCGGCCGTCCATGTCCTCTTTCAGAAATTTCACTTCCCCATGCGGCTGGCCTTTTTTTCCGCCCGGTCCGTAAAACAGGTCGCGGGACTTGATATCGCCGGGGTCCTGCCAGAGCACCGCCTGTGATTTCTGCGCCGCCGGCGCTTGTTTGCTCTGGGAAAAGGAGAGGCATGAAAGTAAGACAACCACGACCACGGCAGGTCGGAAGGTGGTGAATCGTCGCATCAAAACGTTCTCCAGTCAGTGTTGGGCCTTATCTGCTGCTATATTATCCCGCGTGGCGGACAGCTACACCGCAGCACAGCCTGTAATTAAGATGCAGCAACTCACCTTGTTCGACGCATCCTAAAGATGACGAACAGGTACTTACGGAGTGTAATTGAAACTCATAATGCAGCCGGCTGACGGCACAGCGCCTCTCATTAAAGCCATTAAGCGCGCTAAAAAGAGCATAGAAATCTTTATTTTTCGTTTTGACCAGGCCGACCTCGAGAAGGCGCTGATTGACGCTGTGGCCCGTGGCGTCTTTGTCCATGCCCTGATCGCCTTTACCAACCGGGGCGGAGAGGAGGGGTTGCGCAAGCTGGAAATGCGGTTTCTGGCCAAAGGCATTACCGTGGCCCGCAGCGCAGACGATCTGGTTCGTTATCACGGCAAGATGATGCTGGTGGACCGCAAGGAACTTTTCGTTCTCGCCTACAACTTTACCCATCTCGACATGGAGCGCAGCCGCAGCTTCGGCATCATTACTAAAAATGCCGAGATCGTGCAGGAAGCCGGCAAGCTGTTCGACTGCGATACCAAGCGCCAGCCTTATAAGGCCAGATGCGACCAATTCGTGGTGAGCCCGGTAAATGCACGGCAGCGACTGGTCGCTTTTATTAAGGCAGCCAAGCGGGAATTGCTCATCTATGACATCAAGATCAGCGACCGCGCCATGCTGCGCGCGCTCGAAGAACGGCTGCGGGCCGGGGTTGAGATAAGAATTATTGGCGAAGTCGGGCGCAGCACCGAACTTCCCTTCCGGCGGCTACACCGCCTGCGCCTGCATACACGTGCCATCATCCGCGATGGCAAGGCCGCCTTCCTGGGCAGCCAAAGCATGCGCAAGATTGAACTCGATTCCCGGCGCGAGGTCGGCATTATCTTTCACGGCGCCAAGCTGATCAAAGCCATGATGACGGTCTTCGAAGACGACTGGAAAGCATCAGAGCCGGTGGATATGGCGCACCGAAAACGCGAGACCGCGGTGGTGAAAAAGGTGGCCCGCACCGCGGCTAAGAAGTTGCCGGTAACGCCGGTAGTCGAGCATGTTGTGGAAGTCATGGGCAAGGAAGCAGGGCTGAAGCTTCCTCGAAAGCAGTTGAAGAAGACGGTAGAGACGGTGGTTAAAACCGCTCTCAAAAAAGCCGTGAAGAAGGCGGCCGCCAGGGCAGTCCGCCATGAGAACGATGAGTAAATTCAGCGCTGCTCCGCATCTAAGTCTTACAGGAGAGAACCCATCATGCAGGCTGGTCCGATTTACCGCCTGATTGCATTCCTGCTGGCGCTTGCCATTTGTATTCCCGGCATGGCGTTAAGTCAGAGTACGAATGCCGCCAATCCGGGAACCGCTGCTACTGAAAACGCCCACGTGCTGAAAGACTTCGGAGCGCGTGTAGACGATTATGTCGCTCTGCACAAAAAGCAGGCGGTATCTCCCAAGATCACCGATTCCCCGCAGAAATTGGCCGACACCCGGCACGGTTTGGCCTCAAGACTGCGCGCCGCGCGTGCCGGTGCGAAACAAGGCGACATCTTTACACCAGAAATCGCGACCTATTTCCGCCATCAAATTGCTGCAACACTCAGTGGCGCCGATGGGGCCAAGGTCCGCTCCAGCCTCAAACATGCGGAGCCTGTTAAGGCGATTCCACTTCATGTGAACGCCAGATATCCGCGCAATGTGCCGCTGCAATCTACGCCGCCCACGCTCCTGCTGAACCTGCCCAGACTGCCGCAGGAACTGCAATACCGTATCGTAGGCCGCGATCTTGGTGCTGTATGACGTAGCAGCCAATATGATTGTGGACTTCATTCCCGACGCGGTTCCAGTCTCATGACCATCGGAGGATTGATGCGCAGGTATTTGCTTATCGCCGTGATCGTATCGGGAATGCTGACCGCCCGCGCCGAAACGCCTTTATTGCCGGGCGTCCCCGCTGCCTCGCAGGCAACTTCCGCGGCTTCACCACAAAGTAATGCGGCCGGCAGCAAGCTCGACCTTCGCCTTCCGCTGGAGCAGAAATCGGTTCGCTTTGCCGTCATTGGCGACAGCGGCACAGGCGACCGTGAGCAGTATGAAGTGGCGCAGCAAATGGAACTCTATCGCGAGAAAGTCGGCTTCGATATGGTGATCATGCTGGGCGACAACATCTACGGCGGACACAGCCCCAGGGATTTCGCCCGCAAATTCGAAATCCCCTACAAGCCGCTGCTCGATGCTGGTGTGAAGTTCTATGCTTCGCTGGGGAACCACGACGATCCTAACGACGAGCGCTTGTACAAACCCTTCAACATGGGTGGCGAGCGTTACTACGCATTCCGGAAAAACGATGTCGCATTTTTCGCCCTCGACAGCAATTACATGGATCCCAAACAGCTCCAGTGGGTCGAAGAGAACCTTCGCAACTCCCAGGGCAAGTGGAAGATATGTTTCTTCCACCATCCGCTGTATAACGATGGCCGTCATCACGGGCCGGATACCGATCTGCGCACCCAGCTTCTGCCGCTGTTCCAGCGCTACGGCGTGAACGCCGTCTTTTCCGGACACGAACACGTCTACGAGCGAATGAAGCCTGAAAACAATATTTCCTATTTCGTCCTCGGCAATTCAGGCAAGCTCATGCCCCACGACTCTACGTCCTTCAGACCGGATGGTGAAAGGCTTCGATACCGACCGCAGCTTCATGCTGGTAGAAATTTCCGGCGACAAGCTGTACTTCCAGACCATCTCCCGCAGCGGCACGACAATCGATTCAGGCATGGTGCAGCAAGGCGCATCCGCGCCATCAAAATAACCGCGCCGAGGCGCAGCGCAGCAAAACCAAAACCTCATTACCGATAACACTGACAGAATTGATAAACTGATTTTGGTGGAAGAGCGGCCCTCGGGCTCCGTAAAATTGAGAAAAATGCGAGGCTTTGAGCGTGTGTGAGAACTTCATCTCGCAACAGTTTTGTAACAGGGCATGACTTTTAGTCGTGCCGAAAAAGACTTATAAACGTTGTGCTTCAGAGCATGTGTGAGAACTTGGAGTTTGCGGTGGGTTGACGACACAAGTATCAGGGCACGAGTTTACTCGTGCCGTAAAAGGCGCATAAACATTGGGCTTCAGCCCCTGCGCACTCTTAACCGCATGGTGCTGTGACCACGTACGCAGCCCTTCTTTTAATCGCCCTGAAATAGTCTGTGTTTCTTTACACGACCCTACGCCTTCCCTGCTCCACTTCCACTGGAACTTCTTTTCTGGCCGTAACCGCATCGAACCACGACCGCCGCGTCTGCGGTAACGCCTGAACAAAAGCTTCAATCATCTTTTCGATCGAACTCGCCATTTTTTTATCCGGCCATGAGCGGTTCTTGTATTTCAGGCGGCGCACGGTCAGGTGCGCCAGCAGGCAGTTCACCCGCTCACGGTTCTCGACAACCTTCTTCATGTCCGCCTTAGGACGGCTGTTCCGCCAGCGATGGCGGCCAGGCAGGTAGTCGGTTGCGGCCACATCGAGTGCCAGTCGCCGTTTGTTTTCGGGATAGAAGAAGTCGTAAAGATTGCGATAGTGAATCAGAAACGACTCGAGCAGGGCGTTATTCATGGTGCGCGGCCCCACTCCTTTGCCTTGCAGCGCCGCAGAAAGCTCGCGCAGCATCTTGATTTCGTAGCTGATGTGGCGGCGCGCCATCTCCCGCAACGTATCCTCATCTTTTTCAAAACGACGCTTCTCTGTCACTGGCTTTGCCGCCGGCTTGAGACCTGTAGCCCGCGATACACCACTAACCGAAGCAGGCGCTGATGAACGCATCTGGCGTGCAGGCTGAGTGTAAGCTGCTGCTGGTACCGCTGGATGTGAAGCCGCCGGTGCACGCCTCTGCCTGATCTGCTCCTGCGTTTTCACCGGTCGGGACACAGTCGGTGCGTTGGCGGGCCGGGCTTGCCCGGCATTCGGTCTTTGCGGAGCCGATGCAGCTTTGAGGGCTCTGCGATTCGGCTGCGCTTGTATTTATCGGGGAGGCCTTTACTTCCGCAGGTTTCGGCATGATGCTGGAACCATTCTGCGATGAAGGCTTTCGTCCAACACTCTGCCCCACTCTACTGACCTGCGCTGTCGCAGGAGCGGACAGCTGCGGCTTAACTCTGGCACTCCGATTGTCGCTGCGCGTTTGCAAAGCAGGACTCGCAACATTCTCCCTGGGCTTCGAAGCATCCTTAAACCGCCCATTCGATTTCGGTTGAACACTTACCGGACGTGTCCCCTGCGCCTGCCGCCGAATGCCACCGTTCTGCTTAGCGACTGGGCTTTGCGAAGGAGCTTTTGAGATATTTTGTCCCTGGGCGGTGGGCGGGCCAAACTGTTTCGGTGCGGGCTGTTGCGGGGCAATGGTGGGTCTTGGCATGCACTCTATTAGATGCACCTTTTCTGTCTGTTTGGGTGTCTTTCAAAGTGTCTGCACCCTCGGGTCATACCCGTTTGCATCCTCTATGCGCACCCGAGATGTCTAGGGGGCAAAGGGCAATCGCATGAAACGGTCAGGGGTGCGCTTCAGCAGGTTTTAGGGAACGACGGTCCTTCAAGAGCCCGAAATTGTTGCGGTCATTAAAAAGACATTGGCTTATCATCCGGGAGGACAAGACAACCTGAAGCATCAAAACTCCAGTCCGGCAGGACGGCAGATAGTAGCCCGGCCACGGAGCTTCCCGGATGCGCGTCAGTTGCGATCCGGGAGGCGGAGTGCCGGGAAAACAACAAAAAGGAAACACTTCCTCGCGCCTGCGGCGGGCGCGCAGCTCCTTTTTTGGAGCGAAGCGCCCTAAACAATCGGCGATATTGTCACGACGGCTGCGCACTCCTCAACATGATGAACATTGCACTTGAGTCCTTTGCTGTTCATCAGGCGTGATTGGTCCCGAGCGCATTTGGAAGCGGCAGAAATGTTTGGGCGGCGGCTATGGCAAAGGTTTTCCCTTGCGTGAATTCATGCAATCGCCCTGTGTCCGGGGGGTTTGACAGCCGTGCAATGTTCTATACAATAGAAATCGTTGTTTCCTTCACTTGTCCCGAGCAGTTGTCCGGGACGCCTCAAAGCCGAAGTGGCGGAATTGGCAGACGCGCATGGTTCAGGTCCATGTACTCGCAAGGGTGTGGGGGTTCGAGTCCCTTCTTCGGCACCAAGCTTATTTTTTCCAATCACTTAGAATTGCGGCTACCTTTCCGGCCACCGAAAATTCGCTGATTTCGGAAATCTCAGTATTTGGCTCCTAATAAGGGGCAAATGCATGGCGCGTGAGAGAGTCAGTTTATGAATAAGGATTAAACAGTAGATGGGCAGCGGCTCTATGTCCGGCCTGCTTCCAAGAGAGAACGGTAGGGCCTTGGTGAACGGCCAGCCCGAACGTCACCTCGGTGCCGTTTGTCACACTAGATATGAGCTGCTCAACGGCAAGCGGCTTTGGGAGGCAGTAGGGCAGGATTACATCTTTGCCAAAGCCAAGCGGAAGATGCGCGAGCCGATTGGGTGCTGGAGCCGAGGTGATTTTCGAAGTGATGTTGTGGCCCTGATTCGATATTCGATCGGGCAGTGAATCCCCTTGAACACAGGCCAGCTCTGGCCTACGATTTGCGAATGATCGTCATGATTGCCGGTGTGGTCACAGCTCTGGTACTTGTCCTCTCAGTCCGACAGATAGCAGTGCGTACGTGGCGCGCCAAAGGTTGGTCTTATCTGAGCTTCCGGCCACTAAAATGGAAGATGCCGCTTGAGGGAGACAGTCCCATCTTGCTTGATGAGCAGGTGGAGTTTGATGCGCGGCATGGGCAATATCTCAAGATAGCCGAAGTCATCATCACCCTCTCTGCTGCATCCATCGCTCTTATTCCCAAACTGTTTGTTCCGGCTCATGCTCGCCTGTTCGCTTACTGTCTTGTGTTGCTGGGCGAGTCCATTTTGCTTTGCGTGCTGTTCATGTTTTTGCTCACCTATTTCTACGAGGAGTCGCTGTACGTTCCCGTCAGCTACAGCATCGAGCGTGCTGGCTGGGCGAACGGGATAGGCTTCAGTGCATTAATCTGCTTCGGCATAGCTTACCTGTTGCTTGCGTGCCAAGTCGGCTGGGCCATCGCCAGTGGCTCTCTTGCTCCCATGAAATGAAGACACACACGCTCGTTCTGTTCTGCCGTTCCGCGCCTCACCAATCAACCTCTTCTCTGGAGCACGCGGATTACTCCGTGTTTGAGGCGATAGTATTCAGCGAGGTTCTACAAAGTGCGTGAGCATCAGAACATTGCATGTATCGGTGATTGCATCCTAAAGCGACAGCTGCTGATGTTGTGTTGGAGTGGCAAATCAGCTCTTGAGATCTATTATTCCCCATTTTAGATTTCTTCATACCGACGCCACGTCAATAGGTTCGACCTGCTCAGTAATGATGCCTTGAAACTTTCCTTTGCTATAGCTTTACAATCCCGCTGCTTGGCCCTTCTGACGAAGAAGAGCAGTGTCCTGCCTTTTAGCTTCGTCTCCTGCATCGCCTATCAGCAGGATGCGAATTTGGACCCCATTTCTCCGGAAGTAAATTCTGTAATCGTATGAAGCGGCAATTTCATACGCTATCGGATCAGTTCCTGAAATGGAATCTCGATATGCCACTTGGTGCGGAGCGGCATTCATGCGGCCGAGTTCCGCTTCAACTCTGGAGAGTACGCCTGCCTTGGCAAGCAACTCCATCCTCTTGATCGCTGCGGGGGTGAATTCGAGGTTCGGCCAAATATGCGAGTAATCTTTGGTTCGCCTCACGATTGCAGCGCCGACGTTGCGCGCCTGTTTCGTAGCTGCACGAGCTTCAGCCTCTTCCCGTTTTCTCTGCTTGCGGGCCTCCTTGCGATCCGTCACAACGAGTTCTGCGGCAATCCTCTTTTCCTCTCCTTCCGATTGATCTCGCTCCGCCTTCAGCTCTCGAATCGCTTGTTGATCCCTATCTGGCAAGTCAAGGAAGTGTGTGGCGGGGAAGAATTCCTCGACGATCTGGCAAATGACACGGTTCTCAGGGCGCAACGAAAATGTAACCTTCTCTGCTTTGGAGTAACGCCGAACCTCGGTCAGCGGAGCACTCTTTGGCCTAGCTTTGGGCTTTTGTGTCACTTCAACCATGCCAGGCGACACAATGACGCGCGTGGGTATCGGTAGCGACGTAGTGGTTGCCCGCCGCCACGCTGAGAGGCAATGAGAATGACGACCGGAAGGAGCTTCTTGTAATTTGGCGCGCCCAGCTTCTTAATGGTGTAAAGGCCTAGCGCGGCCCAACCAAGGGGTCCAATCACAACAGAAATAGCTGAGGAAAGCCCGGTGAACGCCCCGAAACCAAGGCCAAGGCCCAGTGCAGAATTCAATGCCCCAAGTAGCGTGGAACCCAACAGGTAGACGCCGAATCCAGACATTTGTGCCGCAGCGAGCCCTGCAAAGCCCACCATCTCTTTTTTGGCCGAAGTACCGTATTGAGCGGCAAGTGCCTCCGCTTTCGCGAGTAGTGCCTCGCGCTCTTGTTGACTCAGTCGGGATAACACATCAGCCCAAAGCTTTTGAAGAAGGTTGGTTTCGATTTTCATCGTACTCATGGAAGAAGAAACGGGAACCCCGACCTGTGCGGCTACGTCGGTGACAATTTCGTGGTAGCTCTTTGCATTCCCCAGCGCATAAGAGAATATAGGTGTCCCCACCCAAGAGATGTGTCGTTCCAACTCCAACCGGTGAGCATCGAGCCACGTTTGTTGCGCACCTGAATCACACTGCGACAGGAGCTTTGCTGGTGAGGTGGAAACTAGAGGGGACGACTCCATGTAACGAGCGATTTGTTCGAGGACATCAGGAGCTAAAATGCGGAAGATTGGATCCGAAGTCATTTGTCTGAGCCCCCTCAGAAAACAATTTGTACACGGAAATATCAGAGCGCATAATAGCATGCGCATCCGACGCGACTTTCAATCGACATTGACAGGCACACAATACAGTACCAGCCTTGGTAGGCTGGTTCTTTTCTGCCCGCCGCCGGAATCTTTTCGGCGATCTTAGCGCCCAGATTTGCTCCGCGACTCAACTACAGCAGACTCTCTGTTCCCCGGCACATCTTGACGTGTCAACATTTGGCCCACTTGCTGTTCCTCTCCGGAATCTAGAGTATCTCCGACCTGAATACGCGTGTGCAGAACGCTAAGCAGCGACACGAATACGCAATCATTCGGAAGAATGGGATATCGTCTGAAGAACGCTTTCTTCTATAATTTGAAGTAACGAGCTTGGAGGTACATCCAATGGCTGGCAACGTAACTGAAACGATACAACGACGAAACTCGGAAACAGCAATCTGGAAGTTTCGGCCATCGGGCTCGGCTGCATGGGAATGAGCTTTTCCTACGGCCCGCCCAAAGACAAGCAGGAGATGATCGACGCTTCTCCATGCCGCCGTGGAACGCGGCATCACGTTCTTTGATACCGCCGAAGTCTATGGTCCGTTCACCAACGAAGAACTGGTAGGCGAAGCGCTCGCGCCTTTTCGTGAGCAAGTGGTGATCGCCACCAAATTCGGATTCGATCTGAGTGGCGGCGACAACCGGCCGGGAGCGGCCGGGCGTGAATAGCCGGCCTGAGCACATCAAGCAGGCTGTCGAAGGTTCGCTGAAGCGGCTCAAGGTCGAAGTCATCGATCTGCTGTATCAGCACCGGGTTGACCCAGACGTGCCCATCGAAGACGTCGCCGGAGCGGTGAAGGAACTGATCCAGCCGGGCAAGGTCAAGCACTTCGGACTTTCGGAGGCGGGGTAAAGACGATCCGCCGCGCACACGCCGTCCAGCCGCTCACCGCGCTGCAGAGCGAATACTCGCTGTGGTGGAGAACGCCGGAGCAGGAAGTGATACCGACACTTGAAGAACTCGGCATCGGCTTCGTGCCCTACAGCCCGCTCGGCAAAGGCTTTCTGACCGGCAAGATCGACGAAAACGCGAAATTCGACAGCTCCGACTTCCGCAGCACGCTGCCTCGCTTCACGCCGGAGGCCATCAAAACCAATCAGGCGCTCGTTGATCTGCTCGGCGAGATTGCGAAGCGAAAGAACGCGACTCCGGCCCAGATCGCACTGGCCTGGCTGCTCGCGCAGAAGCCGTGGATCGTGCCCATTCCCGGCACGACCAAACTGAACCGCCTGGAAGAGAACATCGGAGCGGTGTCGGTCCGAGCTGACGCCCGAAGATCTGCGAGACATCGACGCTGCTGCGTCGAAGATCAAGGTGGAAGGAGACCGGTATCCAGAACGCCTGGAAAAAATGACCGGCCTGTAAACAGCCAGCTGCATCCGCTTCGCACAGTTGAGACAATAGAAAAGATCAAGTTCAAGTGAAGGAGTTTCGAACCAAATGGAAATCAAACGAGTTGGGTCGCAACCTTCCGGCAAAGGACCGTCCGAGTGGTTCACCGGCACTGTGCGCATTGATCCGCTTTTTCAGGCGCCCGACCCGGCGTTTGTCCAAGGCGCGAGCGTAACCTTCGAGCCGGGCGCGCGGACCGCATGGCATACCCATCCGCTCGGGCAGACTCTCATTGTCACTGCCGGCTGCGGCTGGGCCCAGCGCGAAGGCGGACCCGATCGAGGAGATCCGGCCCGGCGATGTGGTCTGGTTCTCGCCGGGCGAGAAGCACTGGCACGGCGCTACGCCAACTACGGCCATGACGCACATCGCCATTCAGGAGAAGAAAGACGGCAAGGTGGTGGATTGGATGGAACATGTCACCGACGAGCAATACCGGAAGTAACGCCGCGATGACCAACACACTTCAGTTGTATCGATTATGTCCACTCACCGCACAGCCACCTTCGCCTCCACTGACATGCCCGGACGCAACATGTGTTGCGGGTCCTGGTCACGATCAAAGCGTATGCGCACGGGAAGGCGCTGCACTACTTTTACGTAATTGCCGCTGGCGTTTTCCGGCGGAAGCAGGCTGAACAATGTTCCGGCGGCTCCGGGCAGGTTCTCGATTGTGCCTTTGTAATCGCGGTCGAAGGCATCCACATGCACATTCACCTCCTGCCCCGGACGCATCAGCTTGAGCTGCGTTTCTTTGAAATCAGCCGTCACCCAGATGTCGTCCAGCGGCACGATCGCCAGCAGCGACTGCCCGGGCTGCACACGATGTCCTACTTCTACGGTTTTGCGGCCGATCACGCCGCTCACCGGAGCATAGATTTTTGTATAGCCAAGATTGAGTTCAGCGGTACGGACATCGGCGCGCGCCTGGTCCGCCAGTCCTGCGCTCGACTGCGACCGCGCTTGCGCGTCAATCAATTGTTGCGGAGCGGTGCGGGCAATCTCGATCTGCGCCTGTCTCTGTGCGACCAGTGAACGGGCCTGCGCGATTTTCTGCTGCGCGGATGTCACCGCCGCCCGGTCGGACTCCAACGCCTGTGCCGCCGCTGTTGCTTCCGTGGCGCGGGCGTCATACTCAGAACGGGAAATCTCTTTCTTCTCGACCAGCGCCTCATAGCGCGCGCGATCCCGTTCGGCGCGAGCATAGAGGGCTTCGTCCTGCACGACTTTATGCTGGGCCGCTGCCAGATTGGCCTGCTCCGCATTCACCGCCGCCAGTGCTTCCTCGCGCGCAGCTTCCGCCAGACGAACTGGCTGAAGGCGCTCACATTGGTGATCGGCACATTTACTCCGGCAGAACGCGCGCTTGCCTCCCGCGTAATCAAATCGGCGCGGGCATGTTCCAGCGCTGCCTGGTAATCATTCGGATCGAGTTCGAGCAGCAGCGTTCCCGCTTCCACATACTGGTTGTTTTCGACTTTGGGATTGATGTAAACAACTGTCCCGCTGATGCGCGGGCTGATGGCGTGAATGTGCCCTTCGATCTGCGCGTCGTCAGTGGACTCAAACTGCCGTGCATAAAGCCACCAGCCAAGCAGTACCACAATGACCACAATGGCCCCGACCGGCAGCGCCCAGCGCGGAATGGTGCGCTTCTTTTTGTCCACCGCCGCTGCACTCGGCGGCTGATCATTCAATATCTGAGTGGCCGTATCAGGTATCTCGGTTGTGGCAATCTGCTGCTTTATCTCTGTCGGCTCCATTACCTGTGCCATGTTAGTTTCCTCCCACGAAATCTGCGAAACGGCGTTCCGCCGCGCCCATTGCGCGCGCCAGCGCCAGCTTTGCCGTATTAAACGAATAAAGGCCCTGAATGTAGTTCTCGTTTGCCGCAGTCACAGCTTCCTGCGCCTGAAGCACTTCGAGATAATTGGTGACGCCATTGCTGTAACGGTCCTGTGACTGCACCAGCGCCCGCGCCGCCAACTCGCGATTGCTCTGCGCCACTTTCACGCTGGTCTCAGAAGCCTGCACATCAAGCCACGCCACGCGGACGTCATACGCGATGCGTCCCTTCAGGTCTTCATACTCGGCCTGGCGGCGAGTGAGGTTGGCCTGCGCCTGGTCAATGTCTGCCTGTATGCGTCCGCCGGTGTAGATAGGCATGGAGACGCTGCCTGCCACGGTATACACCTGGCTGAATCCGCCCACATTTACTCCGGCCCCGCCATAGTTTGCCTGCAACGACAATGCGGGAAGGCGCTGCGACTTCTGCGCTCTTACGCTGTACTCCGCGGCGCGCACGCCGGCTTCGGCGCTTTGCAGATCGGCGCGGGACTCCAGCGCCTGCGCCAGCGCCGTCTGTTCCGTCATTACCGGCATAGGCCGGTATTCTGCCGGATCGGCCAGCGCGAACTTCTGCTCGAGCGGCAGGCCAATGATTCGGACGAGCGTCAGCTTGTCCTTCTCGAAATCGTTAGTTGCATTCGTCAACCGCTGTTCGGCAGTCTGTCTTTGCACGCGTGCGCGAATGGAATCAATTTCCGGCGACACCTCCGACTTCACCCGGTCGGCGGTCTGCTGGTCCAACTCTTGTGCTGAAGCAAGTTGGGCTTTGGCCGTCTCCATTCTGGCGGCGCTGGCCTCTACTTGCAGATAGGCAATGCCCACCGCATAGACCACCACATCACGCGCGTCTTTCGTGCTCAGAGCGGAAGCGTGCTCGGCTTTCTTTTGGGCCTGATACTGGTTGCGCAATTCAGCGCTGTAGATGGACTGTGTAAGACTGACGCGTGCTTCCTGAAATGCAAACAGTCCGCTGGTGGCTGGGATGCCGGGAAAGTTCGGAATGGGAGGAAGCTTCAGGCCAATCTCTTTGAAGCTGAGATTTTCAACCACCTGCTCGCCTTTCACAGAAAGATCAGGCAGCAGAGCGGACAGCGCGCGCAACCGCTGTGCCCTCACATCGGCGCTGGATTGGCTGCTTTCAATCAGGCCCAGGTTGTAACGCAGTCCGCGTTCCACGGCCTCGCGCAACGAGAGCTGCAAAACTTCATTGCTGGCCTTGCCGGATGGGACGCTGCCCAGATATGGATTCTGGCTCTGCGTGGCCTGTGCGCTCGGATTGGTTGTTCCCGCCGCCGGATTGATCGGACGCGGAGTGGCAATGGTGTAGCCCAGCGGATCAGGCGACAGATTGCGCAACACCGGATTCATGAAAGCAAAACAAAGCCAGTACGCTGCACAAACCGATTACGATGGTCTTCTTCATAATGTATGACTCCCTTACCATCTTCAGTGCCCCGGTGCTTCGTCCGCGGAGGCCGCTGGCGGCTTGGCACTCACGCCGAATTTACGAATAAAGATTGCAAGCAGCGGCCCGATGAATGCGACCAGGCCCAGAAACCAGAAGCAGTCGAGAAATCCGAGCATGTTGGCCTGCTGTTGCACACCCGCATAGACTTGCGCCGCCGCGCTGGCGGCAGCGTCAGCCGAGGTGTAGCCGTGCTCGACCAGGCGGCTGGTAATGGCTGCGATGTTGTCAGCCAAAGTGTGATCAAAGTTAGTGATATGCGTAATGAGCACTGACTGGTGATATTGCGCGCGCCGCGCCAGCAGCGTTGTCACAAAGGCAATCCCAAAACTTCCACCCTGGTTGCGGAAAAGATTCGTCAAGCTCGAGGCTTTATTGTTCTTCCCTTTCGGCAGGTAGGAATAGGCAAGCTGGCTGGTAGGGACAAACAGAAATGCCAGTCCCAACCCTTGCAGGGCGCGCGCCCATGCTTCGTTTCCGTAAGTGGCAGCCAGATTGAACCCGGCAAAGTGCCACATCGCCAGCGCGAGAATTCCAAATCCGCCGCCGATCAGAAGAGCAGCCGGAATCCGCTTCACCAGCCGCACCACGAGTGGCGCCATGACAACAATCACCATTGCGCCCGGCCCCAGCACCAGACCGGCGTCCGTCGCGGTATAGCCGTAGAGAGACTGCAACATCTGCGGTATCAGCACGGTCGAACCGAACAGCACAAAGCCGAACAGGAAATAGAAAGCGTTGGCCAGCGCGAAATTGCGTTCCTTGAGCAGGGCAATTTCCACTACCGGATCAGGATGGCGCAGCTCCCATACAATGGCTGCAACCAGCGCAACCGCTCCAACGGCGAAGAAGCTGATGATAAAGCTGCTTTCAAACCAGTCTTCTCTCTGCCCGCGATCGAGCACGACTTCAATGCAGGCAAAGGCAATGGCCACCAGCACGATTCCCAGATAATCAATTTTCAAATGGCCGGCTTTGCGCGCGGCTTCAACTTCCTGTTTGAATTCCGGCGGATCGGAAACCATGCGGCTGGTCAGCAGCAGCGACAGGATTCCGATGGGAACGTTGATAAAGAAAACCCAGCGCCACGAAAAACTGTCGGTAATCCAGCCGCCCAGCGGAGGCCCAATGGCAGGCGCGGTCACAATGGCCATGCTATACAGGGCGAAAGCCGCCGGACGCTTGGCCTCAGGAAACGTGTCCACCAGAATGGCCTGCTCCACCGGCGCCAGCCCGCCGCCGCCAATTCCCTGCAACACGCGAAAGAAAATCAGCAGCCCCAGGTTCGGCGCCAGGCCGCACATGAGCGAGCTGATGCTGAACAGCGCAACGCACGTCATGTAGTAGTTCTTGCGCCCGAACACCCGGCTCAGCCACGCGCTCAGCGGCAGAACAATGGCATTGGCGACCAGGTAGCTGGTGAGCACCCAGGTGCTCTCGTCGTAGCTGGTGGCCAGTCCACCGGCAATGTGAGGCAGCGAAACGTTGGCGATGGCGGTGTCCAGCAGTTCCATGAATGTCGCCAGAGTCACGGTCATGGCGATAAACCACGGATTGATCACCCGCTCCCTCGTCTTCAAAGCCGGAAATACTGCCGCCTGACTCGCCATACCGTTCCTCGAAAGCCGATCTGAAAAAGAGACCATTCAGTCGCTTTTGGCATTGGATGCGTGGTATGCTGCAAAAGAACCAAAAAAAGAAACCATTCGGTCTCTTTTCGTCATCTAATTGGCAAAGGGAGGCGAATCCATGAGCAAAGGCGACCAGACACGGCAGCGCATTATTGCCGAAGCCGCAAGCCTGTTTAACCGGCGCGGATTCGAAGGCGGTTCCCTGCTCGACGTAATGGAGGCCACCGGCCTTGAAAAGGGCGGCATCTACCGCCATTTCTCCAGCAAAGAAGAGCTTGCCGCCGCAGCCTTCGATTACGCCTGGAACCAGGCGAGCGCGGCCCGCCGGCAGGAAGTGGACAGCATTGAAAACAACGCCGACAAGCTGTTGCGCATGATCAGGAATTTTGTAGAGCGCCGCGCGCCCGGTTCCCGGCGGATGTCCGTTGCTGAACACCTCAGTAGACGCCGACGACGGCAACCCGGTGCTGCGCGACCGCGCGCGCAAAGCCTTGAAAGAATGGCAGGGCAGGCTGGGCAAGGTGATTGATGACGGCATCCATCTCGGCCATATACGGCCCAACGTAAACAGAGACAAGCTGGCCAACCTGATCATTGCCTCACTCGAAGGCGCGCTGATGATCAGCCGCCTCGAACGCGACGACCGGGCTTTGCATGATGCCCAGGCGCATCTCAGCGACTACATTGAAGCGCAGGTGCGCAGCCAGGGAAAACGGAAGCGATCAAAAGCTCAATCTCACGCGCGAGCCGACGCCATATCGTCCTGAGGCACGGAATTGCGATACCAGTCCACGGTACGCCGCAGGCCGTCTTTGAATTCCACCAGCGTCTTGTAGCCCATGGCTTCACGCGCCGGAGTGGTGTCCGCCAGCGAATCGCGAACGTCGCCACTGCGGGTCTCCGCATAGAGCGCCGGCCGGTCATAGCCGATCAGTTCCTGAAGCAGCCTGTAGACCTCGTTCAAGCTGTAATTCCTGCCCGCAGCCACATTGAACATGCGTCCGCACACGTTGGCGGCCGGAGCATGGCAGGCCAGCACATTGGCCGACACCACATTATCTATATAGGTAAAATCGCGGCTCTGCTGGCCGTCGCCAAAAATGGTGGGCTGCTCGCCCTTCAGCATCTGCCGGATAAACTTGGGAATCACCGCCGCATAGGCTGACGTGGGATGCTGGCGCGGCCCGAACACATTGAAGTAACGCAAAGAAACTGTCTCGACATTCAGCACTTTGTAGAAGCTTTGCGCGTACAGTTCGCCCGCATACTTCGAGACCGCATAAGGCGAGATCGGATTCGACGGCATATCTTCGCGCTTGGGCAGCGTGGGCGTATCGCCATAAGCAGAGGACGACCCCGCATAGACAACGCGCTTCACTCCGGTTTCGCGTGCTGCCTGCAACACGCTCAGCGTGCCCACCACATTGGCATGATTGCTGGCCAGGGGATTGGCAATGGACCGCGGAACCGAACCCAGCGCGGCCTGGTGCAGAACATAGTCCATGCCTTCGCAGGCCGAGCGGATGGCCTCAAAGTCGGTGATATCAGCTTCGCGGAAGTCCAGCTTCCCTTCCAGACCGAACAGATTCTCGCGGCGGCCATGAGAAAAATTATCAATGCCGCGCACCTGCTCTCCGCGGGACAGCAAAGCATGGGCAATGTTCGATCCGATAAACCCGGCAACGCCGGTGACGAGGTATTTAGGCATGAATGATCAGAATAACAGAGAGAACCAGCTACTAGCTTCTAGCCTCTAGCTGCTAGCTCGCTGCTGCACGGTACTTGGTACTTGGTACTTGGTACTTGGTAGAATCACCGCCGCGAACACAATTACCCAATTACCAACTCACCCAATTACCCAATGTTTTGATTCGCGTCCATTCGCGAAATTCGCGGCAAAGCTTTTGCTTTTGGTTTCCGATCACCCGATCACCCGATCACGCGCGATCCCCCGATTCTTTCTTAAGTTTTCCAAGACGGGTAAGAATGCGCCTCACCTTCTTGGGAGAGATGGCCAGCCGCTTGGCTACACGTGCTACCTTCTTCTCTTCTTTTTCCCATACGCGCGGAATCACCAGTTCGGCGAACTGCTCGGCCATTTCCTGAAAGCTCTTGTCCCCGGTCACTCCCTGCGACCACGAGCGCAACAGCGGATCAATGCTGCCCTGCGGCATCAGCTTCTGTTTGAGCAACTGGAGTTCTTCCGACAAATCGTCGTAGTCCACCGCCCGCAGGAATGACGTAGCTGTATCGCAGCAATGCTTGGCATCTTCGAGATCCTGAAAATATGCATTGCACGCGGTCAAACCGCGCCACACATAGGCGCGCGCCAGCAGACGCTGGTTCTGGGTGTGCTTCGCGGCTTCCACGGCCTCGCGGGCATAATCGCGGGCGGCCTGCGCGTGCTCCCATGACTGGGCGCTGCTTTCGATTTCATCTTCCAGCCGGGCATTTTCAATCGTGCATTGCAGCAGCCGCGAACGGGCCATGAGAATGGAATCGTTTTCTTCTTTGCCTGCCGTGTAAGCGTGCTCGGCCTGGGCGGCAGCATTATCGAGATCGCCAATGTCGAAATACAAAAGCCCGCGGTTCTCATACACGCTGCCGATGCCGTGATGATGGTTATGATGGCGGTAGATCTTTTCCGCTTCTTCGAGGTTGGCAAACGCCTGCGCGCGCACCTGCTCATACGTCTCCATCTGCCGCTGCTTTTTCGCGCTGCGCGAACTGGCGGAGAGGCTGGCATTTTTTCGCTGGCGGGCGCTCTCCGCATCAATCTGCTTGCTGATCTCCACGGCCAGCAGGCGCTGCACGTAGGCGATATTGGCGAGCGAACGGGCCAGGTTGCGGTGCTGCGGATGTCCTTTCTGAAAATGCTCAATTGCCCTGGTGAAGCATTGCAACGCTTCGTTGTAGCGCCCCTGGCGGCGAATCATCCGTCCGCGCGCCGAATAAATATTGCCCAGCGTAATGTCATCGTCGGTATCGCGCAGCACCTGCTCGGCCTGGTCGAGAATGCGGGCTGAGTCGCGGCGAAATCCCTTTTGGAAGAGCAGCCAGCTTTCCAGCACCCGCATGACCGCCGCCATCTTTTCAAAGCCGAGGGCCAGCGCCAGATCGCGTCCCGCGCCTGCATGTTTCAGCGCCTCATCGTATTCGCCCTTTTTGCGGTGGCAGCGCGCATTCCAGAACTGGGCAATGGCGATCAACTCTTTGTCCTCGATCTCTTCCTTCATCGAAAGCACCAGGTCAAAGTGAACCAGTGCGTGGTCGGGTTCATCGTGCAGCAGCGCAAGCAGCCCTTCGGCCATGCGCAGGTGCAGATAGTCGGCTACCGGCAGGCGTCCGCGCATGGGTTTGGAAAAACGGGCGAGCAGTTGCTCCAGCAGTTCAGGGCCGCGATAACCAACATCTACCCACTGGGCCACATACCCTACAAACACAGCGGCATTCTTCTGCTGTGGATCAAGTTCGGCCAGCAGGCCGGAATGCGCATCCAGCAGGGCGGTCCCCTTCCGCACCTGCCGCGCAGCAATGTTCTCCTTCAGCTCCTGAATAAGCGAATCGGAGATCTCGTAGGTTGTCTTAATGCGTGGAGCAGTGATCACTGGGTTCCTTTGTGAATAGCAATCGGCAATTAGCACTCAGCAGTCAGCAGTCAGCAATCAGCAAAACCTTGAGCATTATGAAACATGCATCTGCTTTGAAAGGGCATCGGCTTTCAGCCGTGCCGGTCAGAGCTAAATCAAACCGGCTTCAGCCGCTGAGGCATACCGTCATTGCCGCAGGTTGTCTTCCTTCGTGCTCCGATCTCCTTCATCCGAGGTCATTTTGCCGCTTTGACCAAGTAGTCCGAATCGGACTACCTGGTTTGATGCAAAGAAGCAACCTCACATCTAATCGTTCTGCGGTGATAAGGGGAAAAACCGCCCCAACCAAAATCTGGAGGCTTCAACGTGCAACCACTCAACGAAACCCAACTGGAACAGATGTGGACATCTGACCCTCGCTGGAAGGGCATAACCCGGCCCTATTCAGCCAAAGACGTAGTGCGGCTCCGCGGGTCAGTCCATATCGAACACAGCCTTGCCCGCATGGGCGCCGAGCGCCTGTGGGACCTGCTGCATACCGAAGATTATGTCCATGCCCTGGGCGCGCTGACCGGCAACCAGGCTGTACAGCAGGTACAAGCCGGACTCAAAGCCATTTATCTGAGCGGCTGGCAGGTGGCAGGTGACGCCAACCTGGCCGGCCAGATGTATCCCGACCAGAGCCTCTATCCCGCGAACAGCGTTCCTACTGTGGTCAAGGCCATCAACAATGCCCTCACCCGCGCCGACCAGATCCACCATTCCGAAGGCAAAAACGGCATGAACTGGTTTGCGCCTATCGTTGCCGACGCCGAAGCCGGATTCGGCGGCTGCCTCAACGCTTTCGAACTCATGAAGAGCATGATCGAGGCCGGCGCAGCCGGAGTCCACTTTGAAGACCAGCTTGCCTCCGCCAAAAAATGCGGACACATGGGCGGCAAAGTGCTGGTGCCTGCGCACGAATTCGTAAACAAGCTGGTTTCAGCCCGCCTGGCTGCCGACATTTGCGGCGTACCCACGGTGCTGGTGGCCCGCACCGACGCCGATAGCGCCAAGCTGCTCACCACCGACAGCGATCTGCGCGACGTTAACTTCCTGACCGGCGAACGCACTCCCGATGGCTTCCTGGGATTCAAGGGCGGACTCGACGCAGCCATCGCCCGCGGCCTGATCTACGCTCCGTATGCCGACATGATCTGGTGCGAGACTTCGCATCCTGATCTGGACGAGGCGCGGCGCTTTGCCGAAGGCATTCACGAGAAGTTCCCCGGCAAACTGCTGGCTTACAACTGCTCGCCGTCATTCCACTGGAAGCGTAAGCTCGACAACGCTACCATCGCCAAATTCCAGCGCGAACTGGGCGCCATGGGATACAAGTTCCAGTTTGTCACCCTGGCCGGCTTCCATGCGCTGAACTTCAGCATGTTCGATCTGGCCAGCCAGTACGCAGTGGAAGGTATGGCCGCCTATGCGCGCCTGCAGGAGAAGGAGTTCGAAGGCGCAGAAAAGGCCGGATACTCCGCTATCCGCCACCAGCGGTTTGTCGGCACCGGTTACTTCGACGACATAGCCCAGACCATCGCCAACGGACAGTCGTCCACCGTGGCCCTGGCCGGCTCAACCGAACTGGAACAGTTCTATAACAGCGAAAAAGAAGAAACCCGCGAAGTCGCGTAATGGCATTTCGGGTAATTCAAAGCCCTTCCGTGGCTGCGAGAGCAGCAACGGAAGGGCTTCCGGATAAAACGCACCACAGAGACACGAAGGCACGGAGAGAATCGCTACAGCGTAATACATTGAGACACAGCCCCGAGACTGGGCGCAATATGTTAGCCCAACGGCGTAAGCCCTGGGATAACCGCAAACAAACCGGAAGAGCCCCGCAACGGGGCGGCACATGAAACAGATGACCTCGAAGCACCCCTGTTTTTCCGCAAAAAGCTCGCAACTCGCTACAACCCTTGTTAATCGCGGGTAAAACCGCATTTTCAGCTCGCAACAGTCACGCGACAAGGTCGCAACTTCTGGAAAAACCCACCACGGAGACACGGAGGCACGGAGAGAATCGCTACAGCGTAATACATTGAGACACAGCCCCGAGACGGGGCGCAATATGTTACCCAGCGGAGTGAGCCCTAGGATAACCGCGAAAAAACTAGAAGAGCCCCGCAACGGGGCGGCACATGAAACAGATGGCCTCGAAGGCACCCCCGTTTTCCGCAAAAAGCTCGCAACTCGCTACAACCCTTGTTAATCGCGGGTAAAACCGCATTTTCAGCTCGCAACAGTCGCGCGACGAGGTCGCAACTTCTGGAAAAACGCACCACGGAGGCACGGAGCAAATACCTGTGCCGTAATTCATTCAGCCACAGCCCCGAGACGGGGCGACATATGTTAGCCCAGCGGCGTGAGCCCTGGGATAACCGCGAAAAAACTAGAAGAGCCCCGCAACGGGGCGGCACATGAAACAGATAACCTCGAAGCACCCTGTTTTTCCGCAAAAAGCTCGCAACTCGCTACAACCCTTGTTAATCGCGGGTAAAACCGCATTTTCAGCTCGCAACAGTCGCGCAACAAGGTCGCAACTTCTGGAAAAACCCACCACGGAGACACGGAGGCCCGGAGCAAATACCTGTGCCGTAATTCATTCAGACACAGCCCCGAGACGGGGCGACATTATGTTGACCCAGGCGCGTGAGCCCTGGGAATACCCGCCGGATCTGCTACATCTGCTACAACCTGCATAAACAGCGGATGAAACGCTCAAAACGAGTCTGCAACAGGTCTGCAACAGACTGCTACATCCGCTCGGATTGCAACCGTGCGGACATAGCTCCGCGTCGCAGTTGCTTTGGCCTGAGTTAAAAGCCAACGGCCAAAGCAGTTTGTCTGCGTCTCAGCCAATGGCAACAGCCGCATGGCTTTCTATTTTCAATTTTCAAAGAACAATTCAAGCCACCCCTAAGGGTGCAAGGCGGAGAGTAGCCGAAGAAAACACCGAATGCAAGCAATGGTGTCACTACGCCGCCGTTGTGGCGCCACTACGCCGCCGTTGTGGTGCCACTACGCCGCCGTGATCGGGTAATCTCGTGATTGGTACCGATGCCGACGCTGCGGGCTGAGTGCATAGGTCACTCGGTGCTGCGCACCTCCAGGACGACATGGCGGGATGATAGTTTGTTGTCTATAACAATGTTCAAAGCAGCCACAGACAAGCTAAAAGCTAGTGGCTAGAAGCCAAAAGCTTATTAAGAAATTCTCTGGCAGCGGCTTAGTGCAGCATGGCTTTTTCGATCTCCTCGGCGGTGCGTGGGATATCGTGCGTGAGCATCACCAGGCTGCCATTCTGGTCTACATAGAACATGTCTTCAATGCGCACACCCAGCTTCTCTTCCGGAATGTAGATGCCCGGCTCCAGAGTAAAGATGATGCCCTTATCGAGCGGCAGCGCAGGATCGCTGGCGTCATGGACATTCAAGCCCACATGATGGCCCAAGCCATGGATGAAGTACTTGCCCAGCGGCTGTCCGTGGGAATCTTTGCCGTGCGTATTCATGTAGTCGAGAGCTACTTTGTAGAGCGAATCAGCATCTGTGCCGCTGAGTTTGGATTGGCCGGACTTGAAGGCATGGATCGCGGCTTCCTGAGCGCCCAGCACGATGTCATAGATTTCCCGCTGGCGCGGTGAAAATTTGCCGTTCACCGGAGCGGTGCGCGTGATGTCAGTGGCATACATGGAATACTCGCCGCCTACATCCATCACGACCACATCGCCGGCCTGCATGGTGCCCGAATCGGCGGAGTAGTGCAGCACCGTGGAATAGAAGCCCGAACCGACAATCGGCGCATAGGCGGGCCGCTCACAGCCGCGCTTTCCAAATTCATATTGCATGAGTGCGGAAATCTCGCGCTCGGTCACACCGGGATGAATGGCCTTGAGCGCGGCACGATGGGCAGCTTCAGAAGCGTCAGTCGCTCGTGTGACGAACTGCAATTCGCCCGCATCTTTCACCATACGCAGGTGCGCAAGCAGCATGCGCCCGTCGCGCATGGCAATGTAATTAGGAAACGAGTTGGTGCGGCGCAGCCATTCCATGGGTCCCGCCGACGGCTCTTTATCACCGGTAATGGAATACACCGTAGCGCGCGGCTGCGGAAGTATCTTCAGCAGCTCTGCATGCATCTTGTCGAGCGACTCAACCCGATCAAATCCGGTCAATTTCGGCGCATCGGGGTTCTCCGGGCCGAGTTTGGGGCCTGTCCATTTCTCCTGCGTGACGTTATGTTCAGCAAGAAACAGAATTTCTGTGTATGCGTGCCCTTCTGATTGCGGAGAGATGAGCAGCGCGGCCCCCGGTTCCGGCCAGCCGGTCAGATAGTAAAAATCGTCGTTCTGGCGAAACCCGAAAAGATTGTTAGGGCCTTCGGCCTCAGTGGGCGCAAACAGAATGAAGGTAGCGCCATCCATTAATTTCGACAACGCCACTCTGCGGGCGCGATAGTCGGCGTTGCTCTGGCGCTCCATGGCCGAAGCCATGCTGGTGAGAAGAAGGAGAAACAAGAAGAATCTGCGCAATGGAGTTCCCTTTCGTGCGCGCATTTTAGCAGAGGGGGAGAAGAATCGGGAGATCGGGGCATCGGGTTATCGTTGCATCGGAGAGCCATGCTTATGGAGAAGATTGCATTCTGCACATGACCGCTTTATGGACGCTGCACGCAGAGTACATAGGTCCTTCGGCGCAAAAGCGCGCCTCAGGATGACATGGCGTTAAGTGATTTCTTAAATGTTTAAAGCAACAAGGCCCGCACTCCGCTCAAGACAGGAATTTGGAAGATGGCGTTATTGTTTTTTCTCATCCTCCAGCAATTGCTCGCGGTTCTGGCGGAGGTCTGCGCCGCTGCGTGATGCTGGATAGCTTACGTTGTCGCCCATCATTCCCTGCCACAGCACCAGATTGAAGCGGTCGGTGTCAATGCGGTCTTCCACACTGAAATCAAGTCCCTGGGTGCGGCTTTCCCAATATTCTGCATTGTGAAGCGGCTGGCTGGTCAATTCGCTTGATTGGGAAGCATGGCTGCCCGGCGCAGCGCCCGGCACAGGAAGTTTTGTGCTGTGAAGAACATCAGGTACGCGCGCTTTATAAGCCCACGGCCCGTCAGTGTCAGTGAAGATTTCCGTCATGGGCGGCTGAACGGCATCGTTCAAGCCCAGCGGTGGAATTCCCAGGACCGCTTCTATGGTGCGCAGCAGCGAAACGGTGTTGAAGCGTTCCGATATTACTGCGCCCTGCTTCACATACGGGCCGGCAACCAGGCACAGGCTGCGATGAGCGTCCACATGATCGGGGCCGTTCTGCGCATCATCTTCGATTATGAAAATCAAAGTGTCTTTGCTGTAGCGGCTTTCAGCAATTTTCTGCACCAGAAGGCCAACTGCGTAGTCGTTATCGGCTATTTGGGTCTCCGGGGTGTTCACGCCGTCCTCTGCATCTTTGAACGATCCGAAATGGTCGTGAGGAAAGCGGACAAGCTCCAGCGCCGGCAGGTTGTCCTTCTTCACATAAGCGTCGAATTCCCTTTCCCATTCCTTGAAGCGCCAGTAGTCGGCGAAACGCTGGTCAAAGCCGCGAAAGTAAATATCGGTAATGCCATGCAGTCCGGGAGTCACAGGAAAAGCCACACGCCTGGCCGTAGCCGCTGGATTGTGCAACAGAGGCAGCGGATTGGGCTTGGAGTAGCGGCTGAGATCGAGAAAAAAGCCATAATTGCGTACCGTTAATTTGGCGCGCTTCGCCGCGTCCCACAGGTATCCAGCGCCCGGCTCTCCTTCAGCGGAATCAGGCGCGGCGACCTCGGCGAGGCCCGGCAACTGATCGTCAGCATCTTTGATCCCGGCCTGCTCAGGCGCGAGATTGGCGCGCTGTTGCGGGGACGCGACGCTCACGTTCATCTCCCGGTTGTTACCTTCGACATCGTAGGAAAGTTTTCGATCGGCATATATTGGGGCAATCGTTTTCTCCACGATGTCGGTAATGCGGGCAGCGGAACTCCAGTTCCATCCATCGCCGCTCACATCGCCGCTATCGTAAAAGTTATCGAGAGTGACAAAGCTGCGGGCAAGCTGGTGATGATTAGGCGTCAGCGGCTCTTTGAACAGCGTGAGCGAAGGGTCGCCATTCCCCTTCTCCAGATCGCCGAGTATCTGGTCGTATGAGCGGTTCTCTTTCACGATGTAAATCACATGCCTGATCTGCTGATGCAGCTTCGCAAAGAGAGGATCCAACGGCGCTACGTCAGCCTGCGACAGGAAATGATTGTTGCGGCGGACCAAATCGGTCAGCCTGGTCAGCTCGTCTTTGGCGGGCGCCGGCAATGACAGCAGACCGCCCTTCTGAAGCTGCAGGATGTATTGTCCGGCTGTATAACACTCCTGCTCAGTTGCCGTAGTGAAGGAATTGCGGCATCCGCGGGGATTGGGGCCGCCGTCGCTCTTGCCATTGACGATGTAGAGAGTTGAACCGTCGCGGGAAACACTCACCGAGTTCGGATACCATCCGGTGGGAATCAGGCCTTCTACCTTGCTTTGATTGAGCGGCTGCGCGAGGGCAATCACCGCCACGGAATTCGTGCCGCCGTTGGTCACATACAGGGAACGCTCATCGGGCGAAAGCGCCAGGCTATTGGGATTGCTGCCTTTGAAGCCTTGATGGTTGGGAAATAGATTTTCGGGAGCAGTCGTTCGCACTGTGGCCAGCAGGCGGTCGGTCTGTGTATCAAAGACCATAACCGAATCGCTGTTATCCACGCTGGCGAATAACAAAGTTTGCTGGCGGTTGAGCAACAACCGGTTGGGCTGGCCTTGCACTTTGATTCTTCTGATCACCCGGGGCTGCTGCTTCATATTGAGCACGACGATCTCGCGATCGCGCAAGCTCGACACATACGCTTTATCGTTGCGGCAGAAGATCGGCCAGAACGGATACTCGCCGCCAGCCACTCCTTTTTTTGTAGGATTGTTTTTTCCGGGACGTAAATCCAGTTCGGCAATCTTCACGCGCTTTTGCAAATCAACGAGCGAAACCGAATCATTTTCATAGTTGGCGACCAGCAATCGCTTCCCCGCAGAGTCCACGGCAAGACCCGCCGCCACAGGTTTGGTGTCCATGCCCAGGCCATCTTTATGCGCCAACGAAATACCTTTGCCTGCTTCCTGCCAGCGGCCGCCAGCCTGTTCGAAAATGTGGACCACGTCATCAGGCCCGCCGGAAACATAAAACTCGCGGCCATCCGGCTTCCAGGCCAGACCCACAAACGTATTTGGAACCTGCAATACCTGCTGTTTCGCCGGTTGGCCATTGCTGATGTCGTAGACGAATACATATTCATTCGACAGCGCGGGAATGGCCTTGCCATCGCGACCGTTGATGCGGTTATAACCTGTGGTGAGCACCAGCAGAGTATTGCCATCAGGGCTGACCGCGGTAGACACAGGATGGTCAACGGTGAATTGCGGCAGGCCGGGAAGATCAGGATTGAGCTGCTGAAACAAGGAGCCTTGCGCAGCGGTGGGAGTGATGGCCATGCCTGTGGGCAACATCTGCGCAGCGTCTTGCGTCTGTTTGGCGTCTTTGGCGTGGTGGGCTTCCGGGCTGGGTTTGGTTTCCTGAGCTTGTTTGGATTCGCGGCTTTCCTGCGTGAAAACCATAGACGCGATCGTCAGCAAACATACACAACACCAATGCAGTAACAGGCGCATGGTCCCATTCTCCTGTATGACTTGAGCTGCGGTAAAGCTACGGACGAGAAATCATAAATGAGGCTGAAAAGACAAACGCGGCAGCCGAAGCTGCCGCGTCTGGTTGTTTTTACAAATTGGTTAGAAGGTGAACCGCGCTCCCATCTGAATCTGACGCGGCGAGTAAGCGAAGTTGCTGTTCGCGTTGGTGACCGTGTCAAAGGTTGAGGGGTTGAAGTTCAGGCAAGGCGCAGTGGCGCTGCAACCGGTACCTGACGTCGCGATGCTGTAACCCAGGGTATTCACGCTGGTCACGTTCACGTGATTGAACAGGTTGAAGAAGTCGGTAGACAACTCCATTCCGTATTTCTCAGCGAAGTTGAAGTGCTTCGACAAGCGCAGGTCCTGAACATAGGTAGCAGGCTGGCGGAAGGTATTGCGGCCAGTCGCGTCGATGCGGAAGGAACCATTGGAGCCGTTGACGCCGCCACCCAGTCCACCCGAGGGATTACCACTGGTGGTAAGCGTGAAGGGCAAGCCGCTCTGCGCCTGGAAAATCGGAGCAAGCTGCCAGCCATTGGCAAGGTAACCCAGCCATCCATCCTTCTTCCACGGTGACTCCATAACGGCGTTGGCCACAAAACGGTGGCGAACGTCATAGATGGAGTTGCCGTATTCAGCCTGGATGTTGAAAGGATTGAACAGGTCGTTGGTGTCAGAGAATGTGCTCTCGTTCTGGCCGTAGTCCAGAGCGTGCGCCCAGGTGTAATTGGCCGAGAACTGCATGTGGTGGCTCATGCGGTGGTTTACTTCCACGACAAAAGCGTTGTAGTTGCTGTTGGTGCCGCTGAAGATGTCAGTCAATGCGCCGAACGCGGTGTTCGGACGCGAGGTGAACAGCGGAGTCGTGTAGGTGCCGAGACTGGCCAGCGGGCCGCCGTTGACCGTGTACGTGAGGGTCTTGGTGGCAGGGCTGATGTTGGAATCAACAAAGTCCGGCAGTTCCCGTCCGAGGCTGCCCAGGTAGCTCAGTTTCAGGGCCGTACCCCAGCCCAGATCGTGCTCTACGATCAAGTCCATCTGGTGGATCTGAGGGGCCTGGAAATGCTTGTCGAAGAACGTGGCGCTCTTGCCGCCGGCGCAGGTCGCTGCGGCCGGAGCGGTGAGTGTCACGATCGGGAAGGCCTGAGCGCAGGAGAACGTGGTATTGGAAGTGGGACTGAAGCTGAAGGTAGTCTGCCCGCCCGGCATTCCGGTTGCGCTCAAAGCAGTGAAGATGGTGGAGTTGATGATGCGGCCGTAGAAGATGCCGTATCCGCCGCGAACCACAGTCTTGCCGTTGCCGAATACGTCATAGGCAAACCCTACGCGCGGACCGATATTGTTCTGGTCGCGCGGCAGTTGCGCCGTCTGAGGAATGGCAGGGTTGACCAGGTTTGCGAAGGTGTGGGGAAGCTGCTCGTAGTCGTAGCGCACGCCCAGTGACAGGGTCAGGCGATTGAGTACCTTCCAGTTATCTTCCACAAAGAAGCCGTAGTCGTTGGTGTTGAATTCAAATCCCAGCGGACCGAAGGCCTGGCTGAAGCTGCTGTAGCAAGGCACGTTGAAAGTGGTCGTCGAACCTGTGGGCTTGAAGGTACAGCTATTGGGCTTGTTCAGATCAGAGAAATAGTTGACCAGATTGCTGTAGCTGAAGGAGCCAAACTGGGTGCGCAGGTTCTGCGAAAGATCATCCACGTGGCTCATATCAATGCCGAACTTCACGCTGTGGTTCTTGTGAATCCACGAAACGGTGTCAGCCACCTGCATGCGCGTCTCATCCGGGAACGCCGGACGCTGCAGGAAGGTGGGCAGGCCGAAGGTGAAGCCGTTGGTGATGCTGACCTGCGGAGGCAGGCCCAACGGATTTACGAAGCTGCCGGTATTGAGAAGAGTTGACTGCTCGTAAGGCGTGGGGTTCTGGTTGTTCTCGTACTCGAAATCGCGTCCATACTGGAACCGGATTTCGTTGGTCAGGTTCGGAGTAAGGGCCGAATTCAACTTGGAAACGCCCCATGTGTCCTTCACGAAGTCGTTGCCGAAGCTCGCACTACCGAAGGTGTTGGTGGCCTGGGTCTGAATGCCGGCCGGTGAGGCCCAACGCATGCGGTTCACTTCGAAGGAAGCGGTGTTCTTGGAGTTGATTGTCCAATCGACCTTGGGCAGCATGATGTAAGAAACGCCATTGCGCGGCACCGGACCCAGCATCGAGAGCAAGCCGTTCAGGTCGTTGTTGTAGATCGTACCGGCCTGCGCCGAGGTTACGCCCAGGCGGCTTGCCAGAGTGCTGAGATTGGCAGCGGTGGGCGCAGCAAAGAAGTTGCCGGGGTTGCTGGCGACGGCCGTGCCGGGGAAATTGCGATTGTAATAATCAAAGGACATGTGCCAGAACAGCTTGTCTTTGATGGCCGGCCCGCCCAAAGCGAAGCCGGTCATCCAGCGCTTGTCAGATGGCTTGTAGGGGCTGGTGGTAAACACGCCCGGGGAACTCTGGGTAGTGATGGTGGTGAAAGGATTGGTGGCGCCGAAATTGTTGTCACGGTCATAGACATAAGCTTCGCCGTGCAACTGGTTGGTGCCGCTCTTGGTCACGGTGTTGATTACAGCTCCGGCAGCCTGGCCATATTCCGCCGAGTAGTTCGAGGTGTTTACCTGGAACTCTTCTACGCCGGCCTTGGGGGTGGAGTAGCCGATGCGGGTGCGTCCGCGCTCTTCCGAGAAGAAAGCCTGGTTGTTGTTCGCGCCGTCCACGGTGTTGTTATTGAGCAGGGTGCTGATGCCGCGGAAGCTGATCAGGCCAAAGCCGCTGCCGTTGTTCACAGCGGTTGGAGTCAGAAGGGCGAAACTCGACCAGCGGCCGCCATTGATAGGCAGGTTGCTGATCGCGGTCTGATTTACGGTGGGAGCAAAATCAGGAGAGATGGTGTTGATCTGCGGCGCTTCTGCGCTCACTTCAACAGTCTCACTGGCTCCGCCAACCTTGAGGCGGGGAGAAATATCGGTGACGCTGCCGACAGTTACGACTACATTCTGTGACTTGAAAGCCGAAAAGCCTTTTTCGGTCACAGTGACCGTGTACGTACCGGATTGCAGTTTCTGCACCCGGTAGAACCCTGACGCGTCGGTAGTCGCGGTTTGTTCGGCATTGGTGCCGTTGTTGTGAACGACCACTTGCGCATTGGGGACCACTGCGCCATTGCTGTCATACACCGTACCGCCGATGGCCCCATCGGTAGTGGACTGCGCTATCGCTAGCGCGCCGAAGATTGTAACGACGACCAGCGTGAACAGACTGCGCCGCACTTGATTTGCAAACATACACAGAGAAGACAAAGAAGTATCCTTTCGCATTACCCCTCCAGCCCGTTGGGACATGCTAGTGCCCTATTGTTTCCGCACCTTAATCGGGAGATTAAGATTCCGTTAAAAAAAATTTTATTGAGCAGGCAACCAGGGAAATCTAAGTGGAGGATACGCGAAGCACAAAGGTGAGTTCAAGCTGCAAATGATTAAATTTTGATGTAATACCTGTGGAAAAGTAGTAAGAAATTCACCTGAGTCCAATATGGGAAATCGGTTCGGAATTGCACAATGACGCCGATGAATGTTTTCAAATCGGCTAACCAAAAAAATCCAAGACAAAGTGGCAGGACAGAATTACATTTTGCAGGTGGCCATGACGACAATCGTGCATCAGATCTGAATAGTGATTTTTGACAGCACGTCCTCTGGAAGCAATTCTATCTGCTTAATGAACCCTTCCCTATCGACATTAAAGATCGTATGAACAATGCGGTTTTGATTTTTATCCTGCACAATAATCGAATTTCCTTCTGGATTGGAATACACAGCCTCCACATCACGCCAATTCATTTGTATTTTTTGTATTCCAAACCATTTAAAGGACACGACCTTTTCTCGTGATATTGAGATTGTGGCAGGAAAAAAATAAATGCTAATCAATGAGAATAGGAACAACAAGGCCGATATCCATTTATCATCGGAATTCTCAAGGTAACTCATGACTGCTCCGTAAATAAATGCCGGAATTCCGATCCAATACAGAAACTTTAGTCCAGGTGGGGCAGCAAAAACTCGGTAACCATCTCGCATCTTGGACTTGGTCCATAAAGACTCAAGAACAAACCAGCTAATAGCTCCCAGTGCAACAATAATCGCAGCAAAGCTCGTCCGCACTTACTCTCCTTCTGCTGCATGACCAGCGGCCCCTGACCTGCCGCCTTGCCGCTGCATTCCAGCCACACGCTCGGTTTGTTCAGCGAGAACCGAACCTGAAAAAGGAGGGTGCTTAGCGACTGCTTGGGTGACTTGGTGCGGAGCATGTTTACTGCCAGTCATGGCACAGTAGTAGTGGTATTTATTACGCACCTGCCATCGGCATCATACCGTGTACTATACGTAGAGAAACCAGTTATATGATCCAAGGCCTTTCATTCAGGTCTGCATGAGAACGAATTTCCTTCTGATCTTTCATGCAGCCCATGAGCCCCTGCTCCGTCCACTCAAAACTTCTTGTGATATTTCCCATCCACTCCGAAGCCGCCGTTCTGGTCGCGGACGCCGCTGATGGACCACCGCGGATTCAACTTGTATTCCAGTTGTATCTGCTGGCTCTGTGTAGACGTCACATCGGTGGCAAACGTCACAAACAGATTGCTGGTAACGCGCTGCTGAATGGCTACGCGCGCGCCGGGATTGCCCTGGTCTCCGCCGAGTGTCGGATCAATGGACAGGTGTGATATGCCCGCCAGCTTCGCCACGCGTCCGGTGACAGCGCTGCTGAGTTGGGAAGCCACTACCGACTCCGCTCCCAGCGTGCTTGTCGCCGAAGGCCCTGTGGATGCTGCTTCGGTGGTCTTGCCGACTGCGAGCAGGTTGATGATGTCCACCGGAGGCAGCGCCGGATCAGAAGTATAGGTGGTCTTCAAACGCTCGATAGGACCTTCAAATCCCAGCGCGATGTTGTACTCATTCACGGTGGTGGTTACATGCAGGCTGATGACCGGCTCGGTGCGGATGGGATTGACGAAGCTGATGGTCCCGCTTTGAATCACATAGCGGTTACTGGCCAGGAAAAGCTCTCCACCGGTAAGATTGGTGCGGCCCAGAATCACCGGATCAGCCGCCGTGCCCACAACGCGAAGGTTAGCGTTCCCCTGCAAACTCACCTTGCTGCTGGTGAGGTTCATCTGCGAAGTAGACTGCAATCCGATATTCAGCTTGATATTTTCCGCCAGCCCCGGCGAAGGGCCGCTGCCTGAACTTTCGCCGGAGAATTGTCCGATGAAGCTCCCCATATCGAACTGGTCGGTAAAGGAAACATGCTCAATGCGTATCTGGCCGCTCATGAGCGCCGCCTGGGTGGTGCCGGAGAGCGACAGATCGGAACCCAGCACCGTGCGCAACCCTTCCGGATAGCGCAAGCGCACGTCGCGCACCGCCAGGCCAAGATCGAAATGCACTGCCGGGACGATACGCGACTCCGCCCCTGGCAGTCACGGTGCCTCCGCCCACCTGGCCTTCGAGGCTCTTGATCTCCAGGCGGTCGCGAGTGACGGTAAGCACGCCATTGCCGTTGGTGAGTCCCAGAGGCGCGCTGATGGACTGGAAATTCGCATTGACCACCCGAATCTCGCCCTGATATTCGATCCTGCGCCGTAACGCTGAGAGTTCACATCAAACCTGAGCTGGCCCGAACTTTGAATGTCTGGCTGGATCATCTGCGCGAGTTGCAAATCCACCGTGCCTTGCACCAGGAATGACGCCGCCTTGGGACTGGTTACCGGAACAGTTCCCTGCAAGTGAATGTCGGTGCCTGTGCCCTGAATCGAAGTGGGCTGCAAGGTAGCTACACCGTTCACATAATCGAGACGAATGGGCTGCGCGGCGGCAATCTGCACTAATTGCTTGTAATTCGCGGCGAGCACCGGCACTTCGATGTGCGCTTCCACTTTGGCCTTGTCCTGCAACGGACCGCGAACGCTGGCATGCAATTCCGTCTGTCCGCTCATGTTTGCGGCCTGCGCCGGAGCATAGAGCGCGAGCAATGGCTGAAAGGCAATGCGCCCGGTATCGAGGCGGATATTTGCCATGTAAGGCGCTTCGATGCCTACGGTGCCGGTGCCGCGCACGTAGGTCTCGGCCACTTCAGAACTGAGGGCGATGGTCGCGATGTGGTTCTTGATATCCGTATTCAGGCTCAGCCCTTTGATGGTCTGCTTCTGCACCTGCAACACGGGAATCTGTAGCGAAGCGTTCAACTGCGGATCTTTGACTGTTCCATTGCCGCTTACTTTCAGCGTGAGGCCGCCATTCACTTGCAGGTTGCGGGCCTGCACGGTCTGCAATTTCTCCATACGCAGATTAGTGGCATCGAGTTCCGCCTGGTATCCCTGGTCTTTGGGGAAATAAGTGACCTTGCCCTGCGCTGTTCCGGCAGGAAGTTTGGCATTGAGATTGGCGTCCAGTTGATTGCCGGTGCCCTGAAAGTGGATGTTGAGTGACTGAATTGGCTCGTTCGAGACCCTGGCATTGGCAAGACGAATTTCACCCTGCCCTATGGGATTCAATTGCGAGCCGTGTACGGCCGCGCTCACCGAAAGTGTTCCGCTCACCGGATAGGTCTGCCCAGCCAGTCGCTCCAGATCGGCCACAGAAAGCTGGAAGGCCGAGAGCTGTACCTGAATTGGACTCTCCGGCGTGTAGGCCCATTTTTTCAAGCCAGCCTGCACATTGAAGTTGATTCTGCCCCTGGGTCGCTGCTTCAAGATCGCCATTGCTCAGGCTGGACCTGGGAAGGACTGGCATTGATGCCGGTACGCAGCACCTTCCATGAGCTTCCCTTCACCTGAAGATTGTTCGCAACCAATTGTCCATTGATATGCGGACTCGCCGTTGATCCGGTTATGGAAGCATTCAGCGTTGCCGTACCGTGCAGATCGAGCGGCTGCGTGGGCTTGCCGGGTGTGGGTTTACTGAAAGCATCAGCCAGCAGTTCGAGTTCATGCAGATCGTTGGACTGCATGCGCACCTGCAATTGCGAACGATCGCTTATCTTGCCGTCGAGATTGATGGAAGTCTGAGGTGTGCGGATGTAACTATGATTCAACGCAATCTGCTTGGTGGCATTGGAATAGTCGGCGTGCACTACTCCATTCAGCGGAGTAGAAGCCGAAGAATTTTTCGGACGAAGGGCCGCCGCAATGGTCGCGTCGCTGTGAGCAACCAGATTATTGATTGTCTTGGCCCAGCGGGCATCGGCATCGGCATTCACGGCGCCGCTCAGATCAGCCTGCTGCAGGCGGTTGCCGCTGGCGGACTGTACCTGCTCCAACGAAATCCCTTTGAGCGCGGCCTGCAATCGGGCCTGCCCGGCTCCTGCAACATCATGGATCGTCAGGTGGCCGTCGAGACGTCCGCCCAGAAGCTGGGCATGAATGTTCTGAACTTCGGCGTTGCCCTGGTCGAGTTTATAGTGCGCTCCCACGTCTCTGACCTCGCCATGGAAGCTGGGCATTTTCACGGCAATGGCCCCGCTGCTCATGTTGCCTGCCAAAGAAACAAGTTCCAGCGCCGGACGGTTGGGATTGCGGGGGTCGCCCTGATAGGTCAGATCGCCGTCGAGCCGCACAGTTCCGGTGGGCAGCGTGGGATCTTTCAAAATACGCTTCAAGTCATCCGCCACTAATTCCGCGTTGTAGCTGGCCTGCACCCTGGCGTTGTCGGTGTAATTGTCTACCGCGGCTTTCAGTTCCACCTTCGATTGTCCGGTCGCGAGCACCAGTTGATCAAGATTGAAGCGCGTTGGGCTGAGATCGAACTTTGCCTGAAGGTCGTGGACCACGGGCGCATAGGCGCCGTATTGCAGCCGTCCCTGGTGATAGCTCATATCACCGAGATAGCGGGTCTGGGCATTGTCAAAGCTTACGTTGACCAGCAAATCGCGCAATTCCGCATCCAGCGCGCTTTTCTTGTCGTTGTAATAGATTTCGCCCCGGTCGAGCAGAGTTTCTGAATCGCTAAATCGAAGATATTGGTCTTGGTAGTGCTGGTGCTTTTCTGCCTGGCTTTGGGCAGGTTGTTTTCCCCTGCTTTGTTCACGAACAGATGCACCACAGGATGATCGATGGTCACGTCCTGCAAATGCCATGTGCGATGCCACAAGGAAACGATTTTCACGCCGACGCCCAGATGATCGGCTTCGAGCAAAGGACGATTGGGATCGGTCTCGGTGCCACGCACCACGACGCCATACAGATCGAGGCTCAGATTGGAGAGATGCAGGTTGAAATCGCGCACGCCTACCTGTGCTCCGCTCGATTCCTCAATGCTGCGCTCTACTTTGCTCAGAATCGAATGCCGGAACGACTGGTTATGTTCGAGCATGAGAATGCCGGTCAGAACCACGATGACAATCAGCACAAAAATGCCGGCAATGCTCCAGAGAAGAACCTTTTCCCAGTTCCGCTTCTTCCTGGGGCTTTTCGTGCCCAGGTTTTCCGTGTCCGGAAGATTCGTATCTTCGTTGTTCACAGGTTTATCGTATTCACGGGTCTATTCGTATTCACAGGGACTCCACTTCAAAATGCCTGACCTAAGGTGATAAACAACTGCGTTGCCTTGACTCCGGGCAACGGATTCAGGTTGTGCCCAATATCAATGCGCACCGGGCCGACCGGAGTGGCGTAACGCAGGCCGAACCCTACCGTATTGCTGTACTGACCAAAGAAATTTTGAAAACCGATGTTGTTGTAAACGTTGCCGCCGTCATAGAAGGTGACGCCGCCCAGTTTGTTGCCCACAAACGGCAGTTCCACCGGAATCGGGAAACGAAGTTCAGAATTAAAAATCACAAGCTGATTGCCGCCCAGAGGCACGCTGATGCTGCCGCAAGTGGAGGTGTCACCGGGAGTTCCGCATACTGCCACCTGCCGTTGTGTTCCTGCGCCATTGAGCGAGAACCCGCGCAGCGTGCTGCCGCCGCCGGAAAAGAAACGCTCGCTGAGCGGAACGTGATCGCCGGCAAAAGCAGATTCCAACCCGATGCGCAGGCTGTTGGCCCAGATAATGTTGTTGCCGCCTATGTGCTGGTAATAAGCTGTCTGCCCAAGGAACCTGCCGAAGTTGGTGTTGGAGCCCAGCACGCTCGGGTTAATCGCTATGTCGAAACTTTCATAAATTCCGCGATGCGCATCGAGAGCGTTGTCGCGGGTGTCGCGAATGAACGACGTGGAAAGCGTGGAGAGTCTTTCGTTTTGATCTTCGGGAGTGACAAGCTGCGGGATCAGCAGGTTGGTCAGGCTGGTGCGCCGAAAGCTATACCGCAGAAAGATGGTCTCTGTTTTTTTTGCATCGAGATTTCTCTGCACCTGGAAGCCGGCTTCCATGAGCCTTGCGGTAAAAATAGGATTCTCGCTGGTGCGTTCGCCGCTTACCGTGAGGTTCGAACTCCAGATGCTGTTGAGGAAGTTAGGAACGCTCCAACTGGCCGCGCCGTGCTGGTCAAGCCGCGCCACCAGGCCGCCAACGCTAAGAGTCTCACCCAGGCCACGGAAGTTGAGCCGCTTGTATTCCAGCGAAAGACGCGGCCCCCAAAATGTGGACTGGCTGGTCTTGAAGCCTGAGGGCAGGCCCACCGGCGGCAAATTCGGCAATGCCACGGTGCCACCGGGAACGCTGCCACCCGCGGTTGGTTACTTCGAAACCTACGCCATACGTCAGGTCATTGCGCTTGGCTTCGTGCACCTTGATCAGCACCTGGGCAGAGTCATTGGTAAGTGGGGTGCGCGGATCAACGCTGGCCCAATCAAAAACTCCCAGCGTGTAGAGCTTGCTCTCTGATTCCAGCAGCTCTGTTTCGCTCAGCGGCTTTCCCACCGGAATCTTGGCATTGCGGGCAATGATCTGGGGCCGCGTATTGTTGGCGCCAATGGTCTCCACAGCCACGGCGTGTACCTGCGGACCTTCGGTGATTGAGTAAATTACCTCTACCTTGTGCGGATCGTTTTTCAGCGGTACCGTCTTGGCCGCAAAACTGGCGGTGAGATATCCCTTGTTCAGATAGGCCGCCATGATCTGGTCGCGGTCTTTATCGAGAAGTTGCGCAGAATACGGTTGCCGGGATTCAGGTTCAGGCCTTTGGGCGCCAATTCACTTTCCGATAAGGAGTGGTTGCCTTCGACCTTGAGCGTCTCCACAATGTCTTGCACGCCCTCATCTACCTGGAAAGCAATGGCCAGTTTGCCGTCGCGTACGGTCACGCTGGGCGTGACCTTTGCCTGGCTATAACCGGCATTCTTGTAGACGGCTTCGAGATTTTTTACGCTCTTTTTCAATAGCTGGGCGCTGTATTTTCCGTGGGAAAACAAATGTCCTTTGGCTACGGCCACATGCGGCGCAAGATCGTCAGAATCGAATCGCTGGTTCCCGTGGAATTCAATGGAACCGACTTTGCCTTTTTTGCCTTTATCAATCTGATAAAGAATGGTGGTGCCCGCAGTTTGCTTTTCAATGCTGCTATGCACTTTCGCGTCGAAGTAACCCTTGGCCTGGAAGTACGAAACCAGGTTGCGCGCCCCTTCTTCCACCAGGTCAGGATCGGCCGCATTTTCCTGGTACACAGGAATCAGCTTCTTCAAGGTGCGGCCCCACACATGCGCGCCCTGGGTCCGAATGGCGATCACCGGGCCTTGTGTCACTTTGAAAGTAATGTCGGCCCTGTTTGTCTGTGGGTTATAGTTGGCGGAGATCATCTTTACCTGTGCGGCCAGATAGTGCTGCTTGCCGAGCGCGCCTTGCAGGTAGGTGGTGGCGGTTTGCAGTTTTTTGAATGAATATGTCTTTCCTGTTTTCAGGTAAGCGCCGCGCATCCGCGCCCCCCAGGAATGCAGGCTGCCGGCCAGTCGTCGGGTTTCTTCTTCGCTTGTTCCGGTCAAAATAATTTTGCCGAACTTCGCCTTGCGTCTCAGGTTTACATGAAAGACCACGTTGACCACGCCTTGTTGGGCGTTGATCTGGAGTTCGGGTTCCACCGTGGCCAGAAAATAGCCGTTGCGGCGGAAAAAGGTGGTCAGGTCCGAGTCCGCCTGTTCCACGCGTGTGGGCGTGTAAGGTTCCTGGGTGGCATAGTTCGCTACCTGCAAGAGGCGCGTGTAACTGAAGACCTTGTTGGCATCCCCAAAATCGAACATGCCGAAATACATGGCTGGCTGGGCCACAAACATTACTCTCAGGCCGTTGGCTTCCGGACGCACATCCACCTGCACATCAGTGATCTGGCCGTTCTTTTTCAGAGCGGCAATGGTTTCGTTCACCTTCTGCTGGGAATAGGGTGCGTTCACAGGCTGCGCAATTGCCTGGCGAAGCTGGCGCAGGTTCAGATCGGGCCGCCCTGCGATGTCTACTGACGAGACACTCTGCCCTTCGTAGGAAACGGTGGCGGGCGTAAGCTGCTGCGCGTCCAGTGCGGAAATCGGCGCGAGAATCTGGAGGACCAGAAGACAGACAGACGTATAAATCCAATACCGCGTGGTACTCATGCGCTGGGATGCCTTTCTAATTTTGCCCGGACGAGCTAATCCGGAGTTACTGCGCGGCAGGGGAAGAAGCTACATTTATTAGAGTAGTTGGCGTGACTTGTTGTTGCTTCAGGCAGGCTGCGCACCGGCAGGATTGGTAACGAAATTGCAAAAAAGCAGCAGCTATGGACAGCTACTCTGATTCCGGGGCCACGCTACCTTGGTTTGTTGTAAAGACTAAACTTAACTTGCATCTGTCGAAATCTATATAGCATCCTTAGCAAAGCCATATTTGGCTGGAGAAAGCAACTTGAAATTATCAGCGCTTTCATTGCTGTCCTGTATCTTTTTACTTTCGGCTACGCTTGCCAGCGCGCAACAGTTCGACGTCGCGTTTGGGCTGGGCGGATTGAAATCCACTCCCGCCGCTGACGCATCCAGCGACTTCTCTCCCCAGGAAGTTGGCGGAGGCGTATTTCCGACATTCAGCGGCGACTTTCTTTTCAAAAAACAATTCGGCGTCGGAGGAGAGGTTTCCTGGCGGGCCAAGCAGAATCTCTACCAGGCATTCGGCGCTGAACAGCCTTTTCGTCCTATCCTGTACGATTTCGGCGCCGTATGGGCACCCGAAGCTGGGTAAGCGGGCAGCGGCCGAATTGACCGCCGGCATCGGCGGCGAGAGCGTCCGCTTCTATACTCCGTTCATCAACTGTAGTACCTTCTCCTGCACTGATTTTGTCAGCAGCAACCATCTGCTCGGACAGGCTGGTGGCGGCATCCGCCTGTATGTCTGGAACCACGTGTTCGTGCGTCCTGAAGCCCACTTCTACTTCGTCCGCAACAATAATGAATTCAGCGGCCCGAATGCCACCCGCATCGGCGTCTCTGTTGGCTATTCGTGGACTTCAGAATATTGATTGTCAGAGGAACGATTTGAACGGCGATCTCCGGCAGAGACGCAGCCCCATGCTGCGTCTCACTGGAAGCTACGGTTGCGGCGATGCAGGCACGGCGCGGTGCTCTGCCCACTGGCGCAACGTCTGAATTTCTTCAGCGCGGGTAACGGAGAGCGGCACAGTCGCTTGCAGCGCCGCCAGCAGAGACTCTGTAGTCACCTGAGTTTTACCACTGAAAGCCGCATACATGGCGGTCTGTATGGCTGCGTCCATCTCCGCGCCCGAATAGCCTTCGGCTGCAAGCGCCACTTTATCTAAATCGAACTTGGCCGGGTCCTGCTTGTGGCGCTTGAGCTGAATTTCCAGGACGGCCCGGCGTTCCGCCAGATTGGGCAAGTCAACAAAGAAAAGCTCATCAAACCTGCCTTTGCGAATCAACTCGGGAGGCAGCGCCGTAACATTGTTGCAGGTTGCCGCGATGAATACGGGGGCGGTGCGGTCCTGCATCCAGCACAGGAACGAAGCCAGCACATGCGAGGAAACTCCGGCGTCAGAAGAAGACGAAGAAGGGCCACTGCCCGCAAAAACTTTTTCCAGTTCGTCAATCCATAACACGGCGGGCGCAAGCTGCTCGGCCACCTGAAACATCTTTTTGATCCGCTTCTCTGTTTCACCGATGTACTTATCGAAGACCGCAGCATTGTCGAACTTGATCAGCGGTAGCTGCCACTGCCCGGCGATGGCCCGTGCGCACATGCTCTTGCCGCATCCTTGAACGCCCAAAATAATGACACCCCGAGGCGGTTCCAGTCCGAAGTTGCGCGCGGATTCTTCCCATGCCCCCGCCCGCTGCTGCAACCAGCGCTTCAGATTTTCCAGGCCGCCCACAGCACTAAGATTTTCAGAGACATCAATGAATTCCAGCAACCCGGAACGTTCGAGCAGGCCCTTCTTCGCTTCCAGTACTTCGGTGATCATCCCGGGCACAAGCCCGTAGTGGGCGATGATGGCCTGTGAAACCGCGCGCTCCGCTTCTTCTTCAGTAAGCCCACGCAGATTTTCCGCGGCGGCGTGAATGCCAGTCGAATCCAGCTTGCGCTGAAGCGAATGACTTTTGGCGAGCGTCTTGAATGTATCTTCCACGATCTGCTGTAAGCGCGCCACATCGGGCAGCGGCAGTTCCAGATATTCCACCAGGCTCACAAGTTCCGGAGGCACTGGAAATGCCGGGCCTGTGAGCACCAGGGTCCGGCGATTGGAGCAGAACCGCTGGGCCACGTCACGCAGCCTGCGCACCACTACCGCATCTTCAAGATGGCGGTGAAAATCTTTCAAAATGACCACCGACTCAATGGTCATGGTGGCAAGGTGGGCCAGCACCTGCGCCGGTTCGCGCGTGTTGCCGATGGTTTGTGCCTGCTCCAGCGCGGCGGAAGCGGCTGCAACAGCTCGTGGTCCCTGGTCGCGCAGGTTGAGCACGCTGCTCGACACGGCGCTATTTGCCGGAAGCACCGGCACGTTGCTACCCGAACGGGTAAGCCCGTCGGCAATGTTCCATTCAAACACCGGCAGCCCCAATTCAGCAGAGGCGCAGCGCACCAGTTGCACAGCTCGTACCTCTTCCACCGTCTCCAAGATCACGATGGGAGTGCTGGAATTGAGAAGAACTTTGAGCCGCTCATCGGGGCTGGACATGCTTGCATTGTATGGTGGATATGCAGCCGCAGCTATGATGACCGAGGTAACTGCATGTGCGTTTTGTTATTGTAGGAGCCGTGCTGAAATGGATAGTTGCGAGGTGGAAACGGGCTGAGCAGGCAGCAAAATACTGGCGCACCGTTCCACCGGGCGGCCTGCTCTTACTGCTTGTCGGGATATCCTGTCTCTTCGCGGCCTTCGGCCTGATGATCACGCTGATCAATGTAGCTGCTGCCGGCGTCGGCTACGCTCTGTTGATGGCATTGAATGCAGGCCTGTTCGCGGCGGCACTGGCCTTCACAGGCTTTCGCTTCCAGATACGTTGGACAATCGCAATTCTTGTCGCGGACTTCGCTTCGACTTTATTGCTCACTACAATGCTGGGACGCCACGCGTTGCCGCTCGAAGCTTCTGCCCATGCCTTTCGCATTATTCAATACCGGAATCGCATCGAGGCCACACTCGCCGTCATTCTTATCATTACCGGATACTCGCTCATGGTCTCATTCATGAGAAAAGAAGGACTGCGAGTGATTGGCGTGATGACCGAAGTGCGGCTGGCCAGCGAGATCCACCGCGCGCTGGTGCCGGTCATTTCCGCACGTTCAGGCCCATTTGAAATGTATGGCGCTTCCACTGCCAGTGGAGAGATGGGCGGCGATCTTGTGGACTTGATCGACGAAGGCAATCGGTGGACTGCTTACGTCGCGGATGTCTCCGGCCACGGAGTATCGGCGGGAATGATTATGTCTATGGTGAAAAGCGGGACCCGCATGGGATCGTTTTCAGGCGACAGCATGCCAGCAACCCTGTCGCACCTGAACCGCGTGATCGCGTCGCTTTCTACTTCAAATGTGTTTGTGACTTTTGCCTGCATCAGCGGCAATCATGGGCCGCGCCTCGACTTCTCATTGGCCGGACATCTGCCGATTCTGCATTGCAGCAAACGCCTGAAGACCGTAGAGGAGAAAACCGTTTCCAACCTGCCGCTGGGGGTGCTGCCTGACTCTACTTTTCAAACAGCGTCGCTCGATTGCGAACCAGGCGACCTGCTGGCCATACTGACCGACGGCTTTACTGAAGTAGCGAATCGCGAAGAACAGGAACTGGGACTTGAACCATTCAAGGCCGCTCTGCTTGAAAATCTTGAAACCTCATCACTCGAAGAAACCATGCGCCGCCTTCGCCAGAAGGCCGTGAATTACGGGAAACAACGCGACGATCAGACGCTGTTACTCATTCGGTATATGGGATAAAAAAGGGCGCACCCTTTCGGGTGCGCCCTTCACCAGCTTGTCTTATCCGTTGCTGTTATTAGTCTCGCTGGAGTGCATTACGCGGAACGTATTGCCTCCATTGGACCAGACCAGCACCAGAGCATCCTGGCCGGCGGGAACGCTGCCCAATTGCTGTTTTACATCGGCAGCGCTCTTGACCGGCTTGCGGTCTACTTCCACGATCACATCACCGCGTGAAAGGCCCGCGTTGTCGGCCGGGCTGCCCGGCTCGACATTGGTGACCACTGCGCCGCTCACATCGGTGGGCAGTTGCAACTGGTCGCGCATGTCGGGCGTGATGTTGGCGATGCCAACTCCCCACCGTGCTTTGCCATGCTCATCATTGCGGGCGGTCTGGGCATTGCGGCTGCCCATCTGCTCGAGTGTGACGGGAATGTTTTGCATTTTGCCATCACGCATTACATCCAGCGTCACTTTGGTGCCCGGCTTCTGTTGCCCGATCAACACCTGAAGGTGTCCGGAGTCTTCTACTTTCTGCCCGTTCAGCTTCTCGATTACATCGCCGATCTTCAGTCCGGCCTTTGCGCCCGGAGAATCGGGTTCCACCTGCGATATGATCGCGCCGGTGTTATCGGAGCTATGGAAGAAGCGGGCGTTTTCCGGGGTCACATCAGTGATGCTGACGCCCATGTAGGCATGGTTCACTTTGCCGTCGCGGATCAGCGTGTCCACTACGGGTTTGGCAATCTGCGCGGGAATGGCAAAACCCATGCCTGAGAAAGTTCCGGATCCGGAGATCAGGAACGTATTGATTCCCACCACTTCGCCATGGGCGTTCACCAGTGCGCCCCCGGAGTTGCCCGGATTGATGGCGGCATCAGTCTGGATGAATTCACCTGGCTTGCGCCGATCGCTGGGGTCAGGATTCGGACGGTTCAGCGCGCTCACGATACCACGAGTCACGGTGAAACGCAGTCCAAACGGATTGCCGAAAGCCAGCACCGACTGCCCCGGATGCAGGCTGGTGGAATCTCCCCACGGCAGGCTGCTCAGGTTCGACGCGTTCACTTTGATTACCGCCAGGTCGGTCAGCGGATCAGCGCCAATCAGTTTCGCCGGAAGAACGCGGCGGTCATTCAATGTCACCCGGATGTCCACTGCTCCGTCAATCACATGATTATTGGTAACGATGTATCCATCGGGAGAAAGAATGATCCCGCTGCCCAGTCCATGCTCGATCTGCGACTCAGGCCGCATGCGGCGTCCGAAGAACTGCTGCAAAGGATTGTCGTCATCGCTTTGATCTTCACTGGCGCGCGCGTTGCTGCGCGCGGTTACAGTTACATTCACGACCGCGGGAGTGACCCGGGCCGCCAGTGTTTCCATGGCATGATCGAGCGCTGTGAGCGCGCTCACGCTGTCATCACTGAGCGGAGCCGCGGCAGCGGCCGGCACAGCAGCGGTAGCCGGGGCTGGTTTTATCATTTCGTACGCGCCGAACGATGCCATCATGGCAATCGTCAGCACCGATACCACGATTCGCTTTTTGGTTCCTTGAACCATGTCTTTCAAATTCAACATTGTTATTCCCTCGCCTTCTAGTAACTAATTATTTAGTTGATATAAGTGCAGCGATACCGCTGCCAAATTCTTTCGTTTCGTTTACGTTGACTTTCGCGGAGTTTGTTCTTTGATTTGTTTAGCAGGCATGCGGAAGCGAACCTGCCACGTCTGGACCTGCCACACTGCCTGGCCGGAAGCGTTGACAGTAAGCAATACGGCCTGCTGCTGCATCACGTAGTCGCCTGCTGCGGCCGGAGCATTAGCATTGCGTATTGCTGTGTCCGCTGCCGGAACCGAGGCTTTCGCACGAAGCAGTACCGGTCGCTGCGGCTGCACGCTCGTTTGCAGAGCGCGCCTGATGCTTTATCGGTTGGCGTCCGCGCCGATTCTTTTGCGCTGGCCAACACTTCTTTTGCACTGCGGTTTTGCACTGGCGAGTTTTGCACTGGCGAGTTTTGCACTGGCCAGCACCATGTGCGGTTGCACAGACTTGGCGCCGTGCACTGCCGCATCAGTCAGCTTCACTGGAATGTCATGCTGTCTTACTGCCATCGCAGCAGGCGCAGGCCTCTCATCAAAGCTCACCAATTGCGGTGAGTGTCCTGCGGAAAAAACACACACCATAGCCGCTGTCGCGACCAGCGGTAACGCTGGCTTCCACAGGCCGTCGGTCTTGGGGCGATTGGCGTCAAGAATCCGCGCCACCCGCAAAGAAAGCTGCCGCATGCGATCTACCGCTGCCTGCGCCAGTGCTATCTGCCGCCGCGCAAAACTTTTTTCCGCCACGTGCGTCAGGCACACCGCGTAATCGCGGGGGCAAGTGGTTTGCGCCAGCACCGCATCGTCACAGGCCATCTCCCGTTCAAGGGAAATTCGCTGCTCCACCCACCACACCAGAGGATGGAAGAACAACAAAGCCTTCACAACTTTCTGGGCGAGATTGGTCCAATCATCACGGCGGCGAAGATGGGTCAGCTCGTGTAAGACTACCTGCTTCAGTTCAGCCGCCGTCAGCTCATGCAACAGCCACGACGGCAGCACAACTGCCGGTTTCAAAAATCCGAGGGCAGTAGGGACCTGGATCTGTTCTGAAACGCATAGCGCCACCGGACGTGTCTTAGGGCTGCCTTTCTTGGGGCTGCCTTCCAGAATTTCCCGCACTTGCGGCAGTAAGGTTTCCGGGTTGATCTCGGTGCATCCATGGCGCAACTGGCGGATTTGCCATAACCCGGCCGCGACTCGCGCCAGCAAAGCTGCCGCTATCACTGCCCAGGCTAAAAAGATGTAGAGCGCCACCGAAGAAGAAATGATAATCAGCGCCGGGGCTGGAGCGGATGGCGCTGCGCTCATTGCAGCGGCTGACCATGAATGTCCGAAAAACGGCAGCAGCAACATAAAGATGAGCACGGCAAACCAAATGAGGAAACGGGTGCCGGAATTCCGGCGAGGCAAAAACCTGAGAACAAATCCCACCACCAGGGCCAGCACAGTACCTTCCACCAGTCCGTAGAACATATGTTCCACCGAACTGCGGGCCAGGAGATTGAGCGTGTCCACAATCATGGCTGCTCCTCTTCTCTTTCCAGCAACTGGTTGAGCCGCCGCAGTTCCTGGGCGTCAATACTCTGGTCTTCCAGAATATTCAGCACCAGCATTTCGTGGGAATTGTTAAAGAAACGGTTGAGTAGATTGCGGACCTCGAAGCGGGTCGCTTCCTTCTGCCCGACCAGCGGCATATAAATGTGGGCGCGGCCATCTTTCACGTGCTTTACATAGCCCTTTTTTTCCAGCACGCGAATTGTAGTCAGGACCGAGTTGTAGGCCAGGGCAGGCTTGCCCGAAAGTGCCTCCAGCAACTGGTGTACGGTGGCCGAACCTTTCTGCCACAGCACATTCATCAGCCGCAGTTCCGCTTCCGTCAAAGTTGTAGATTTCTGCGGAGGCACTCTGCCTCTCCCTTCAAATTCTGAGGGCGTTGGTTCGCCCGAATATTGCGCTCTAAATCATTAGACGCAGCAACAAGAAAATAGTAACTAATTTTTTAGTTGAAACTCAAGAGAGAATTATCGACGCCATGATGTAATAGTTTAAATAATGTTAAGTGATAACTAGAATTGAGATTGTGACCGGCAACTCCCTATCATACGGACTATCATGTTGGGCGAAATCTGACCGACGAAGGAGGTAGTCGAAACATCCACCAGATGTATCCTTCCTCAATTCTGCGCCAAGGAATTCCCACCAACCGTGCGCTTACAGTTCCCTTCTTCCCTCAATGGCCTTCAGCATTGTGACTTCGTCGGCATATTCAATGTCGCTTCCGGCAGGGATGCCGGTGGCAATGCGCGTGACGCGTATTCCCGGACGCTTGATCAGGTCACTCAGGTAGACAGCCGTGGCCTCGCCTTCCAGGGTGGGATTGGTGGCAATAATGATTTCGTCAACGCTGCCCGCGTCAATGCGCTTGAGCAGCGAGGGAATGCGAAGCTGCTCGGGGCCAACACCATGCAAGGGCGAGAGCGCGCCGTGCAGTACGTGATAAACGCCGTTGTAGTGCCGGGTCTTTTCCACTGAGGCGATATTGGTCGGCTCTTCCACCACGCATACCAGCCGCTGGTTGCGGCTGCCGTTCGAACAATACGTGCAGGGGTCCACGTCGGTAATGTTGTTGCACACCGAGCACAGGTGAAGCTTTTCTTTAAGATTATGGATGGCCGCGGCGAGGGCCTCGGCATCTTCGGTGCTGGAGCGCAGAATATAAAACGCCATGCGCTGCGCGCTCTTGCTGCCGACGCCGGGAAGCTTTTTCAGTTCGTCAATCAGTCGAGCCATGGGCTCGGCGAATTTGGACACGTGGTTCCTCTGGGTTCCTATTGAAACAATTACATCCCCGGCAGGCCCATGCCTCCGAGCATTCCGCCCACGGTGGACTGCATGGCTGCGTCAATCTTGCGCCCGGCTTCGTTCACTGCGGCGGTAACCAGGTCTTGCAGCATTTCCACGTCGCCGCTCTTCACCGCTTCTGGATCAATGCGTGTTTCCAGCAATTGTTTCTGCCCGTTCATTTTCACGGTCACGGTGCCGCCGCCGGAAGATGCCTCGACAATGGTCTGCTGCATCTTGTGCTGAAGTTCCTGCGCCTGCTTCTGCGCCTGCTCCAGCATTTCTTGAAACTGACTTGACTTGAATCCGCCCATACCCTCTCCTAATTTTTTGTCTCCGCTGGTCAATGACCGTGCGAATCTCTGCCTTGAATTTTTCCTGCATGCGCTGTACCACCGGTTCGTTTGCCGCGCGGCTGCGCGCAGTATTGCCGTCGCGCACCGCCCGCACCACGGGCGCCGCTGCCCCATTGGTGACCGGCGCCCCGCTGACTACTTCCACCTTCACCGGACGCCCGGCTGCCCGGGTCGCGGCTGCATTGGCGATGCGCTTCTGCTCCGCCTGCATGAGCAGATCAATCACGCCTTTGGATTGCGTAACCGTGATCCTCAATTCTGAGCCCGCGAACGCGACGCTGCCCTCTTCCAGTGTGGAAGCCACCATCTTGTGGCCTTCATTTTCAAGCGCGCCCAGCACCGCTCCCAGAATTTTTCCGGCATCGGCTTCCGAAGAAGCAGGGCTGTCTTCTACCGCCAGCGCTACGGCAGTGGCTGTGGCAGTACTTGCCTGGGTTTGAGGAGCTTCGGCCACCGACATCTCCGGTTCGTAAGGCCGCGCTTTGCGCGCGCGATCGGCCTCAAAAGGCGAACGGACTTCAGGAGCACGGGCCGGACTGGATGAAGATGAAGACGATGCGGCTGCGGGAGTCGCTGCCGCCGGAGTACTTGGTGCGGGACGCGCAGGTGCGGAAGGCGCAGCAGACCTGCTGGATGTTGGTAACGCAGGAGCATCGCCGCCAACCTGGCTCAATATCTGTTCCAGCGGCAACAAGCCGCTGGGCATGCACCATCTTGAGCACACCAAGTTCCAGATGAAAGCGCTGCTCCTGGCGATACCCGAGTTCATCGTAGGTTCGCAGCATGATTTGCAGAAGACGCGCCAGCTCTTCTTCAGAAAATTGCTGGGCCACGCGGCCTGCACGGGCGCGCTCGTCGGTAGAAATCTGCAAGACCGCCGAATCTGTCCCGCTGACTTTGGCCACCAGCACATTGCGGATAAAACGCACCAGTTGCCGGGCAAAGTGCGCGGGGTTCTGCCCTTCGGTCATGAGGCGGTCGAGAAGCCGCAGGGCCTCTTCACTGGCGCTGCGCGCTACTGTTCCCATGAGCGTTTCAAGAATTTCAGAGCCGACCGAACCCACCAGCCCCAGCACCAGCGCTGCGCTCAACTTTGTGCCGCAGCAGGCAATGGCCTGGTCCATGATGGAGAGCGCATCGCGCATGGAGCCGTCCCCGGCTTCCGCCAGCACCGCGAGAGCATCATCATCGGCCTGAATTTCTTCTTTATTCGAGATGGACCGCAACTGCTCCACGATCTCGTCGAACTTCACGGCATGAAAGCTGAAATGCTGGCAGCGCGAGCGGATCGTTTGCGGAATATCTTCCGGCGCTGTGGTCGCCATCATGAAAACAATGTGCGGCGGCGGTTCTTCCAGCGTCTTCAATAAAGCGTTGAAAGCGGCATCGGTGATCTGGTGGGCTTCGTCAAGAATGTAGATCTTGTAGCGGTCGCGCGCCGGACGGTACCGCGCTCCTTCACGCAACTCGCGTATCTCATCAATGCCGCGATTGGTGGCGGCGTCAATTTCGATAACGTCCACGGAGCTGCCGGCCCGCACTTCCACGCATGATTCGCAGACTCCGCACGGTTCCGGAGTAGGGCGATCAGTGGAGCGGCAATTCAGGGCCATGGCCAGAATGCGGGCGATGGTGGTTTTGCCGATGCCCCGGTGTCCGCTGAAGATGTAGCCGTGCGCGATCCGCTGCTGCTCGATGGCATTTTTCAGGGTGCGGGTTACATGGTCTTGCCCGATTACCTCAGAAAAGCGCTGCGGACGATATTTGCGCGCCAGAACCTGATAACTCATGGGAAATTTGATTATACCCTTGCCGGAGGAAAGCTATTTCTTTCCGAAGAAAAGAAAATGGGAACGCTGGGGCGAATCATATCTCTTTTGTCAGGATATGACCTGGATCATGACACAGCGGCGTTCAGAGCGCGTGTGAGAACGTCAATTTTTGCATCAGATTTGTAACAGGATATGGCTTTTATTTTGATAGTCGTGTTGAAGGAACCCATCCAGCAGCTTTAAGTCCATTTTTCAAGACAATGCATTCGTCGAATGTTTTCACGCAAAGAAATGTTTTACGCAAAGAAAAGAGCCATCCACATTTCGTGAATGGCTCGTAATGCCTCGATTGTCTTCTTTTATATCCGGTTGCATCGGGCGGGCATATCGCCAACGAGTTCAATCATTGCAGTGAACATCATCTATTTGGCGGCCGCCGCACAAAGTTCCGATGCAGGCATTGCTTCCTCCGAAAACCCCGTTCATTTCTTCAGTCGTCAGCTCACGAGCGCCACGACGACTCAGTACTCGATTCGACATAATTGACTCCTTGAACAAGTAAATTTCCCTTACCCTTACCGGACAAATCAATAATTAAGGATACGCCTTTCGGTTAAGCCATCGATTTATTCTGCAATCATATCTCCGGTGATCAGGCATTCAACAGGTAGATGATAAAGATCATTCTTATTATTCCCAAAACCTCTGCGCTCTCTGCGAACTCTGCGGTAAAGGTTTGCCTTAGCGCGGGTCATAGACGAACCATCGAGGCAACGGCATTCCCCGGCTGCCGCAAAACAGTGCCATCTGCCTTGCAACAGGATCAAGCACCATGGCCACCTGCCAGGGCGATGCGAAATAAAGCTGCTGGGTGCGCAGGTCTGTTTGCGAGAGAAACACACCCATTCCCGGATGCGTGTGATACCAGCCGAGCACATTCACTCCGCCATCCAGCCCATCCCAGATTGCCTGCCAGGAATCTTTGCGAAATTTGAAATGGGCGCTATCGCTGAATGCAGGCGCCGCCACAACCGAGTTGATGTCAATGTAGTACTCCCCGTTGTCGTCCGCGTAGGCGTGGCCGCACAAGATGCCCGCCTGCTCGCGGACTAAATCCTGCCGTGCGTGTGACTGCATTTTCTCCATGCAATCTCGCTGCATGAAAACGCGGGGAACCCCGCGCTCCTGCGCAAGCACCTCGGACACTGGATGGTCGAACTCAACTTTGCGGCAGAAATCTCTCAAAGGCAGCGGAGCAGGACGATAAGTGTCGTCCATATCCTGCCACTCGATCGAAGCATTGAAAGCATTCGAAGTATCCGAAGCATCCGCAACGTCGGAAGAAAAAATGGAGTTATCAGGAATCATGTTTTACGCCGTTTCCGACCGCCGTTCAGGCCAGCGTTTCAGAATAAAGTCACGGGTCATGCCAGCAAACTCTGCCGTGGTTCTTCCTGCCGCAACGGAAACAGATGCGTGTTGCGGCTGGCCCACACCGCGGCTTCATTGTTGGCCACGCTTTTCCAGTTCAACTGCGCGGGCTGGTACACAAACATTGAGTGAAGACGCGCTACCAGTTGATCGAGCGATTCAGTAATCATCCAGGAGCCAAGGCACACCACATTGTTTCTGGGCCACACGTGCGGATGAAAAATCGGATCCAGCACGGTGACCAGCGGCGGCAAAGCAGGATAATCAGCGGGAAGTTCCACCTTGATGCGGTGCTGCTCGCGTACCACCGGCTTGCCCTGTTCCACCCGCACAATGCTGGGAACCTTGAACAACAGGATGAAAGTCTCAGCGGGGGCGCCTCGCGCCTGCTCAATCGCTACCTGCGATCTCTTTTGCGCGATGTAAGCGTTAAGGCGTTCCCCATCGGAGCGCAGCCGACGCTCTCTGACCGTGCTCATGCCTTGCCGCCTTCCACCAGCGGGAAAATCTGCAACTCGTGTCCGGAGAAAACGCCGGAGGTCGAGAGAGAGTTGTCTTCATCCAGCCGCATATTGCTTTGCATGTGCCGCACAGCAAAAACCTCAGAGTATTCCAGATGCCACCGCTTGCGGCATTCTTCCACCAGAGCCCCCACCGTAAGTGAATCGGGCAGCGTGACCTCGGCACAGCGGCTGCGGTCGTGGGTGGCGATCTTAATGGTGACAACGGACATCCGGCCCTCCTGAATGCGTGAGTTCCACATGACGAGTGTCGCTACCGGTCTTCACGCGTAGAATAGAACGCCGTGGCACGCCTAACTCCTGCAAAGTGTTGTCTGCCAGCGCCTCATCCAAGGTGATTTCATGCGTCAGTTCGGGCGTGCGCTCGCCCTGGCAGCCTCTGCAAAGAAATTGCCCCGCCAGCGCTCTTGTGAGTCTCCGCCCAACTTGTTGTTCTCCACATTGCGGGCACACAAAGCTGCGAACCACGTCAAAATCCAGTTGCAGTGCAGTTCCTCCGGGAACCCTGCTGAGCAATTCGCTCACGCGCATATCGGTATCGGCGGCGATCGAGATGGACGGCGTATAGGTGTCATGCGCCAAACAATCGTGCTTCATGGACGTAACTACACTCGATAGCGAATAGCTTTCCAGGCCGCACAACAGCATCTCTCCCGGTTGCAATCGCGGGTTGCCGTGGAGCCACCGCAGCGCTTCATTGACCTGCAAAGCCGCGGTGATCGAGGCAATCACGGCAGTCGCCGGCATCAGCCTGGCAGTGTGCGTTGCAGGGCGCATCATGCATGAGCGGCGCTCATGAATCTGCCGCCACATCTGCTGCGTCATGCCGCATTCATAGCAGGCCCCAATTCCCGGAACATGCACGGAAACTTCCCCAACCGTGGCGCTCAGGCCGGCATTGATCCAGGGGCGTCCGGCGCGCCAGCAGGCGCGGTTTAGCAGCCAGCGCGCATAAATGCTGTCCAGACAGCCGAGCACAACATCGCACTCCCTGATCTCTCCCAATCCCAAATCGGTTTCCAGATCACCATCAATGGCCTGCACCTGAACGTCAGGATTCAGCCGCCGCAACGCGCCTGCGGCCGTGGAAGCTTTGGGCTTGCCAATATCCTCGTCGCGAAACAACACGCTGCGCGACAGGTTGGAAATTTCAATGGAGTCGAAATCAATCACCACAATCTGCCCAACGCCCAGCAGCGCCAGGTTCTTCAGCACTTCATTGCCGAGAGCACCCGCGCCTGCGACCAGCACGCGCGCATGGCGCAGCTTTTGCTGGTCCCATGCATGGATCAGCCGCTGGCGGGAATACCGGTCGTTTGCCGGGTAAAGTTCCGCCGACGCGAAGCTAACCGTTTCTGCGGATGCCATGGGCGTGGTCGTAAATGCTCCTCTGCTGCGGGTTGCTGAGAACGGAGTAGGCGTGGTTCAGCTTGCGCGACATCTCTTCCGCCCACGACCGGCGCTGTTCCGGATTCTTATCGGGATGGTACTTCTCCATGAGTGTGCGATAAGCCGCCTTGATTATTTCAGCGCTGGCCCGGGGCGAGACCTCGAGGACTTCGTATAAAGAAGGTTGCGAAGGAACTTCAGAGCGAGCCAACGGCCTGGCGGGCGCCGGTTTCTCATTGAGATCGCGCCATTGAATAGCGGCCATTCCCATTCGAAGAGGCGGAGCAAGGCCCAGTGCAGGACGCAAAGGGTGCGCGTCCCTGACCAATGTTCCCATCAACCAGAGCACTTCAAGTATTCAGGAAAAGAGCAGGCACGGCAAGTTCCTTCTGATATACCTGCATTGGGAACTTGCCGCGAATAGGCATTACCCAAACCAATAGCTTCCCAACTCCGAAGCATGGATATGGCAGGCGACGAATCTGCGCTACTTACCTACGCCACCTTCTTGAAATCGTGTTGATTCCCTGCCTTATTTTTTCGCTCAGCGGTAGCGCCTTTGCTCAATGGATTTCCCATCGTTGCATCAGGTTCAGCGACCGTGAGCGGCGTCGGGCAACTTGAATGGCAGGTTTTGTGCGGATTTCATACAGCGGGTATCCAGCCCCTTGAGCGATAGTTTCCCCAGGAATTGGCGTTCAATGGAATCAGCGCACTCGCCACCGCCGCTATGGGCTTCGTGCAGGACAACATGGACGCTGTCAGGAAAGGAGCGCTGGGCCTCCTCTCCCCAGACCGGCGGAGTGGAGGGATCAAGGTCCCCTGAGAACATCAGCATCGGAACGCTGGATTTGAAAGGCATGAAATAGTCTTGAGGAAGTTGAGCGCGGGGCCATTCGTCGCAACTGGCCATGAGATCAAGGACCATGCCCGGGCCGAAGTAGCTGCCTTGCGCTTCCTGCCGGGCTTCCCTTGGGCTGATGCGGGCGATATCCTCACTGCATGTGACTGCCATGAACATTCCAAAACGGATAGCTTCGGCCTGCTGGTAACGCAGGCGGACAAAGTTTTCCATGAGCTGCGTGAAATCGCCTTCGCGGGCGCGGCGCAGGACAAAAGGAATTTCCCGGGTCTCCTCCAGAGAATATTGCTTTGCATGAATGGAATCAATGAAAGCTCGCTCCGTCACGAGTATCTCGGCAGGGGAGCCGGTGATGGGATTCTTAATAGTGGTCCGCGCGGGGTGTTGCCGCAGCATCAGGCGCGCAGCTTCAAGATCGGATTTAGGATCGGGGTAGGCGGCCTTGCATGCGGCCTGGGCCGCGCACTCAGCCAGAAGACCGTCGAGGGCATGTTGGGAATCGCGCGCGAAATAAAGCGGTATACGGCTGGCCAATGGCACAATGGCCGCAATGATTCCAGCCCGGACATGCTTGCCAAACATCCTGGTATAAATCATGGCCGCCTGGGAACCATACGAACCGCCATAGACGAGTATCCTGTCATAGCCGAGCGCCTGCCGGATTTCGTCGATGTCCTGCATGGCCGTTGGAGTGGTGTATTGTGTGAGATCGGCGTGTTTGGCGAGTGCCGCAGCGCATCCGCGGATAACATACAGAGGTTGGAGATACGCCTGAATGTCTTTACTACCGCCAGGACGCGGGCAATCGAGGCGATTGCCTTCGCCGGTGCCCCGCTGGTCGATCAGGACCACATCATGTTTTTCTCTCACGCTTGCATCCAGCAGATAAGGAGCCGATTCCGTCGCCGCTTCGCCCGGACCGCCTTCAAAGTAAAAAACCGGCTCCGCGTCCGGTGATTTTGAATGCGCGGGAATCACCACCACGCGAAGCGTCAGCGTGCGTCCACCCTGAATGCTTCTGTTCTCCGGAACGGTGTAAGAGCCGCAGCGCAGCTCTTCTTTTACGTCGGACACATGGCAGGGTTTCAACTCCAGTCGGGGAGATTTGACGGCCTGCACGGAGGCCGCCGATAGCGGCAGGAAGGCAATCACCCCGAACATCGCGATAAATGGCGCGTGGAAGCTTCTCAGGAGGAACATTGTGGCGCGTAAGTCGCCGCTTTGAAAAGACAAGTATCGGTCTCCGGCTTTGAAATGGATTAGCTTTTGTCAGTCGCTTATGGGCAATTTTGCGACCAACTCAGTGTCAAGCCGGCTATCGCACAAAGTGATGATGGGCTGCATGGCGATGGACAAAAGCGGGACCTGTCTGCGTTCGGAAATGAACATTCATGTGCGATTATGAACAGATCCCCGGCCTTCTACGCCACCTTCTTGAAGTCGAGGGCAAACCCGCCCACCTGGTACGCGGGGGAATCCCGCCTGCTGAATCAGCTTGGCGGTAAGGGCATCACAGGCAGCAGGCAGCTGCATTGGTTTGTGTTCCTTGAGCAGACGCTTCCAACGCCGTTGACGATGTTCCATACTTTTTTTGATGCTGGCCGGCCAAGAACTCTGCCTGAGTCCAGCCCTCCTGCCCCTGCGCGGTGACATCACATTAATCCGAAAGGAACGATATGTCTTATTCAGAGACTCACACTTCATCGGATCGCACGTTCTCGTCGAATCGCACGTCGTCGGCTAATCGCACGTCTATGGAAAGATCACAGCGGCCATGGATTGGTTTGATTGCCGGAGTTCTTGGGGGCCTGGCTGCTTCGTGGATGATGAACCAGTTCCAAAGCGCCTTGAGTTCTTTTCAAGAAGGCTTTGAGCAGGAGACAGGCTCCGCGCAGAAAAATTCTGGGCAGCAGAAGCAGAAATCAGAAGACAGCGAAGACGCCACCATGAAGGCTGCGATGAAACTGCTTCAGCCGCTGATTGGCCGCCAGCTCAGCAAAGAGGAAAAGCAAAAGGCAGGCCCGGTGGTCCATTACGTATTCGGAGGGCTGATGGGCGGCTGCTACGGTGTGTTGTCTGAGTATTTTCCCCAGGCACATGCAGGATTTGGAACGGTCTTTGGGACAGCGCTGTTTCTGGGTGCAGATGAAATCGCAGTCCCTGTGCTGGGCCTTTCCGGCAGCCCGCTGGAGTATCCGGTGTCCAGCCATGTTTATGCGTTTTCATCGCATCTGGTGTATGGATTGAGCACTGAGGCGGTGCGGCGGGGCATACGGGCCGCAGCATAGTTCTTTGTTGCGAATGCGACGATGATTGGAAGGGTCATCTCGAACATTAACGGCAAAGCAGAGTGGACGGGAATCAGAAACAGCTGCAATAAGAAGTAAGAGCTAAAGGCTTACATCTATGGTAGCGCCGGCTTAGTACAGAGGTCGTTCGCGCTACGCGCTCAGGATGACATGCAGCGATCAATATGACAGAGCGCGTGCAAGATTGGTGGGCGACATCGGATGAGATGCGGTAAACAGATGTCATTCTGCCAATTCCCATCCGCGCCACTGTCACCATAAGCACGGTTGACAGTGGCGCGACGAGGACAGTTATGGGACCGTCACAAAGGTCAAGTTGCGTGTGCCCGGACGGCTGGGAAAAGGAGAGCCGGGAAGAGCTGTGAGCGTCCCCTGGGTGTAGTTGAAAGCGTATCCGCTGATATTTGCCGATGAAGTGTTGGTGCAGTTTCCCTCGGCAACCTGCCTGGCGAAGCAGAAGCCGCCGTTGGTCACATAGACAAATTTATTAGCTGGATCTACGGTGACCCCGTTTGGCTGCGCGCCGGTTTTGTGAGTGATGCCTCCATTTAAAAGGGTAATCGCATCGGTAGTACGGTCGAAACGAAACACTTCAATCAGGTTTGATTCTTCGCTGGTAGCAAAAATCCGCCAGCCGTTGCGGTCTGAGCTCAGGCCTTCAAACATGGTGCGCGTGGCAAAGGATTCCGCTCGTGATAGCCCGCCGGTGGTTTGGTTGATTTTGTAGACCTGCACCCCGGTGAAGCTGGCCGAAGCTATGGCATCGCAGGAGACAAACAGGTTTTTTCCCTGCGGATCAATGGCGATGTTGGGGAGCGCGTTATTGTTGTTACATTTCTGGCCGGTAATGTTTACTGACGAAACCGCCGATCCCAGTGAGCCGTCGCTGTGACGTTTAATCGCAAAGAGAGTTTCAGAATTCTGATTCTGCACGATGGCAAAGACCCATCGGCCCAGGTGATCTACCGCCAGCGGGCCTGTCACCGAACAGGCAGTTCCTGCGGGAAACGCAAAAGGCGTGCCGAGCTGGGTCAGCGAGCCATCGCTGTTGACGCGCAGCGAGGCAAGAACCGATGTGCACGTCACAGTGTTGCCGCTGTTCCCCTGTATGCTTCCTTCTGCATACAAGCTTGCGCCCGATGCATCGGATGCGATCTGTGCCGCCTGAAAAATGACGCTGCCAATTTGTTCATAGGCATGGGAGAACGTCAAAGCTCCCGTGGTGGGATTGATGCTGAACGTCTCCAGGCCGCAACCCGGACATTCTCCGCCACTGGACACTAGATACTTTCCGCCCAGTGCCCCAGCCAGATAGTTGGGAAAATCGGCTTGAAAGGGGGATCCTCCTGATGGCACGAGAGCCCCAGTAGTGGTGTTAAGAGTGTAGATAGAAATGCTGTTGTCGAGAGCATTAGCTGTATAAACGAATGTCTTGGATTGACTCCACGCGGCAGTGCTTAAGAACAAGAGAAAAGACACTGCTGCCACAGAAAACAGACGCAAACTGGAATGCATATAGCCTCCGGATGACGTTTGCAGAGAGCGAACAGACGGGAACAGGTGGAAAGCCGATCTTCTGCTGGTTTGAGTGGTGGGATGTGCAGCACTCCTGAAGTGTTGCTTAACAGCCCGAACCACCTTTTGAAAGATGGGTAGCTACATGAATCAGAAACTCCCGAAAGCTTCGGGCCGCAGCATAGGTTGCAACTAAGTAGATTGCCAATAGAAACAGATTGGGTACATGCTTCCAAATAGTACATTCAGGACGCGCCGCCAGATGTGTCTATGTGTTCATATCTTTCGTCTTTCGCTTCGCTTCTGCTGTGCTGATGGTAAAGAAGAATAGTGCATAGATCCTTCGGCTGCCGCTTCTGCAGAGTAAGCGCAGCAAGGGCTGAAGGCTTACATCTGTGATAGCGCCGGCTTAGTACAGAGGTCCTTCGCGCTACGCGCTCAGGATGACATAAGCGAGCGACATCGCAGAGCGCGTGCAGGATGGGTGGCGAGATCGGATAAGATGCGGTAAACAGATTTACGAAACAGGAATTGTTTTACTGCTTCGCGTATTGATCCAACACCATCGAAATCTTTTCGCACATGATCACGGGGCCTTCGACTTTGCTCATGAACAAATCAGCAAAGGCGGCGTCGGGAGGTATTTCATTTACGCCCGAAACCAGTACCACTGGCAATCCGGGATGAATTTCTTTGATCTGGCGGGCAAGTTCAGCTCCAGTAATACCGGGCATCAACAGGTCAGACAAAACCAAATCTACGGAACGCGAGCTAAGCACTTCAAGGGCTTGCCTGCCCGAACTTGCCGTAACTACTTCGTATCCGGCTTTCTGGAGCACGAGCTTTCTGAGGATCAGCGGATTCTCTTCGTCGTCAACGCACAAAATGACTCTAGATTGTCCCAGAAATCACCTCACCGACTGCTTCTCAGTTAATCACTTCGCTGTAGGCGCTGGCCGGCTTCGACTGCACTGCAAAGGCCGTTCCGGGGATAAAGATCCGGAAGCATGTAACGCTGCCGCTGGATAGGCGCACGCTGCGGAAGCGGATCGTACCTTCATACTTCTGGATGATTCCCTTACTGATCCACAATCCGAGCCCGGTTCCCTTATTGGACTTAGTGCTGAAAAAAGGCTCAAACAACCGCTTGGCATGTTCCGGCGAGATACCGGAACCTGTATCGCAAACCGAAACACTTACGCCGCGCAAGCGCCTGTTCCACTCAGTGTATTCATGCACGCGCACGCTCAACCGCCCGCCCTGCGGCATAGCCTGAATCGAGTTTCCAATTAGATTCAGGAACACCTGTTTCAGTTCCACCGGAAAACCATGGATCACCGCCGCCGATTTGTATTCCTTCTCCAGCGTGATGCCGTTCAGTTGCAGCCTGCGGGCCTGTAGTTCCAGCACGTTATCGAGAATCTCAGGCAGCGAGACCGCCACCGCCTGTTGCGATTCACGGTAAAAGCTCAGGGTTTGCCGGGTAATATGCGAAACGCGCAGCAATTCCTGTTCGCCGATCTGCGCATAATACCTGGCCTCCGTATCGAGTGAAGGATGATCGCGAAGCAGATAGAAAGCGTTGGTAATGGCTTCCAGCGGATTGTTGATTTCGTGCGCGATGATTCCGGCTACGCGGCCCATGGCCGCCAGCCTCTCTGTCTTGCGTAACGCCTCTTCGGCCTGTAGTTGGCCGGTGATGTCGCGATTGATTTCCAGTACCTTGGTGTCATCGTCGCCGGTGGTAGACTTGAGCGCCTGGCGGCTGGCGACCGTCACTTCCCTTCCGTCGCGGGTAACCTGCACCAGGTTCCCTTCCCACCTGCCTTCTTCCAGCAGCTTCGCCTCCAGATAGCCGCCTGCGGTGAGTTGCGTAGATAAAAGTTGATGGACATTTTTCCCAATCACTTCTTCCCGCTTCCAGCCGTACAAAGCTTCAGCGCCGGAATTCCAGAATTCAATCACGCCATCCAGCCCGCGCACCATAATGGCTTCTGAAGCAAGCTCCAGAAGGTCAGCGCGTTCCTTCAATTCTTCAGTGCGGGCGGCGACACGGCGCTCCAGTTCCTGGTTCAGCGTTTCCAGCTGCCGCGTCTTGCGGTGCAGCTCTGCGAATACGCTGACTTTGGCCCGCAGCACCTCAGGCACCACCGGTACGGAGATGTAATCCACTGCTCCGCGCTGGTACCCTTTGATGCGGTCCACATCAGTCAGATGGACGCCGGAGATAAAGATGATGGCGGTCTTTTGAAACCTTGGATGCTGGCGGATCATCTCCGCCAGTTCGAAGCCGTCCATCTCCGGCATGCTCACGTCCATGAGCACCACGGCTATATCGTGCTTGAGAAGTTGTTCCAGGGCCTCTCTTCCTGAGGTGGCCTTGATCAAGTTCTCGCCAAGATCGCCAAGAATGACCTCGTAGCTCAGCAGCTTGGCCGGCTGATCGTCCACCATCAAAATGTTGACCTGTTCGTTAGAAATCATCGGTTCTTTCTGGGCCCTAACTTCTCCGTTCGCAAAAAATGAGGTGACAGGATCCAAGCTCCAATCTAAAGAACTTGCCACCGCTCTTTGATTCTACCTGTGAAGCCACATGCGCAACGCCGAAAGCAACTGTTCTGTATTGACAGGCTTGGCAAGGTACTCTGACGCGCCCGCCTCCAGACACTTCTCGCGATCGCCCTTCATGGCTTTGGCCGTAAGAGCAATGATCGGCAAGCGCCGGAAGGCAACATTCTGGCGGATGACCTGCATGGTTTCGTAGCCGTCCATCTCGGGCATCATGATGTCCATGAGCACGATTCCGATATCCGGCGTTGACTCCAGGGTCGAGATCGCCTCGCGTCCGGTCCCGGCAGTCAGCACCACCATGCCTCTGCGTTCCAGCACGCTGCTCAAAGCGAAGATGTTGCGCACATCATCGTCTACCACCAGCACCTTCTTGCCCACCAGAGCATCGTCGGAGCGGTGCAGGCGATCGAGCATCTTCTGTTTGGCTGCGGGCAGGTCGGCGACGACGCGATGCAGGAACAATGCTGTTTCATCGAGCAGACGCTCAGGTGATTCTACGTCTTTCACGACAACGCTGCGGGCCAATGTATGCAGCCGCGCGTCTTCTTCCGGCGACAACTCTTTTCCAGTGAAGACGACAACTGGAAGATCGTTGAGCGACGGAGTATCGCGCAGGCGCTCCAGCACATCGAAACCCGACATGTCGGGCAGGCGAAGGTCGAGCACCACGCAATCGAAAGACTGCTCGGTCACCGCCGTGAGCGCTTCGCTGCCCGTCGAAAGCACCGTGACATCAATATCGTCATAACCCAGCAGTTCTTTAATACTCAATTGCTCTGCCGGATTGTCTTCTACCACCAACAGGCGTTTACGGCGGGGACTCGAATACTCCTTGATGCGGGTAAGAGCGGCTTCCAGTCCTTCAGTGGTTGTAGGTTTGGTCACGAATGAGAATGCCCCGCGTGACATGCCGTGGTGCCAGTCCTCATCGAGGGTCAGCATCTGCACCGGAATGTGACGCGTTCCCGGATCCTGTTTCAGGTGGTTGAGCACCGTCCACCCGAGCATGTCGGGAAGGAATACATCGAGCGAGATGGCGGTCGGATGGAACTCACGCGCCAGCGCCAGCGCCTCTGCTCCGCGCATGGCCACCAACACCTTAAAGCCCTGCTCATGCGACAGATCGCACAACACGCGGGCGTAGTGCGGATCGTCTTCCACAATCAGCAACAGTGCCTCTCCCGGCTGGTAATTGTTGCGATCGTCTTCGATATGTTCTGCTGCATGCTCGGCGGCAGAGACGCTCTGCAATTGCAGAGAAGAGATGGCTGCGGCGGTCTTTCCTTCCCCTGCCGGAGCGACTGGAGCGGTCGGGCCAACATACGTCTGCGGCAGGTACAAGGTAAAGGTGCTTCCCTGTCCGGGCGCGCTGCGCAGTTGGATTTCGCCTCCGAGCAGGCCGGCGAGTTCACGGCTGATGGCCAGGCCCAACCCGGTTCCGCCGTACTTGCGGCTGGTGCCGGCATCCGCCTGCTGGAAGGCCTCGAAGATGATTCGCTGTTTGTCTTGCGGAATACCGATGCCGCTATCGGAAACTTCAAAGGCGACTACCGAGCCCGCGCCGCTGAGCACCGGATGGTCTTTGCTCCATCCGCTGGCGGCTGCTGAAACCGTGAGTCTCACGCCGCCCTGCTCAGTGAATTTGAACGCATTCGACAACAAGTTCTTGAGCACCTGCTGCAAGCGCTTGGAATCGGTAACCATGCTGCGGGAAAGATGCGAATCGGCCTGTATTTCGAATGACAACTTGCGGTTCTCAGCTTCGTGGCGGAACGGACGTCCCACCATTTCCAGCAGGCTGGCGAAGAAGACCTCTTCCGCATCTACGGAAACCGTGCCCGATTCGATCTTCGACAGATCGAGAATGTCGCTGATCAGGTTCAGCAGGTCAGTGCCTGCGCCGTGGATGGTGCGGGCAAATTCCACCTGCTTGCCGGTCAGGTTGCCATCAGGATTGTCAGTGAGCTGCTGGCCCAGAACCAGAATACTGTTCAGCGGCGTACGCAACTCGTGCGACATGTTGGCCAGGAATTCCGATTTGTACTTGGAAGTGAGCGCCAACTCTTTGGCCTTCTCTTCCAGTGCGCGGCGGGCCTGTTCGATTTCCTGGTTCTTGCGCTCCACCTCGGCGTTCTGTTCGGCAAGCTGCTGGGCTTTTTGCGCAAGCTGTTCGTTGGTCTGCTGCAACTCTTTCTGCTGCGTCTGCAATTCGGTGGCGAGCTGCTGCGATTGCTTCAGCAGGCCTTCGGTCTGCATGGTGGCTTCGATACTGTTCAGCACGATGCCAATGCTGGCCGTCAACTGTTCAAGGAAGGCGAGTTGCGACGCGGTAAAGACGTTCAATGTAGCCAGTTCGATGACCGCCTTCACGCGATCTTCGAACAGCACCGGCAACACAATCACATTGCGCGGCGTGGCTTCAAACAAGCCGGAACGTACCGGAACTGTATGCGGCGGAAGATCGGTAATCAGCATGCGCCGCTTGTCGGCCGCGCACTGCCCGATCAGCCCTTCACCGAGTTTCACCTGCTGCAAGTGGCCTTCAGGGCCATTGGCAAAGGCCGAGAGCAGGGTCATAGCGCCGGACTCTTCGGTTTCCATCTGGTAGATCACACCCTGCTGCGCGTTCACCAGCGGAGCCAGCTCTGACAACAACATTCTGCCTACCGTGCTCAGATCGCGCTGGCCCTGCAACATGCCGGTAAACCGGGCCAGGTTGGTCTTGAGCCAGTCCTGCTCGGTGTTGCGGTCAGTCGTCAACCGCAGGTTGTCAATCATGGTGTTGATGTTGTCTTTCAACTCCGCCACTTCGCCGCTGGCTTCCACCTGAATCGAACGGGTGAGATCGCCCTTTGGTTACGGCGGTTGCCACCTCGGCGATGGCGCGCACCTGGTTGGTCAGGTTGTCGGCCAGCAGGTTCACGTTGCCGGTCAAATCCTTCCACGTTCCGGCGGCGCCGGGCACGTTGGCCTGTCCGCCAAGCCGGCCTTCCACGCCCACTTCGCGGGCCACTGTAGTTACCTGATCGGCAAAGGTGGCCAGCGTTCCGGTCATGTTGTTAATGGTTTCGGCGAGCGCGGCCACTTCGCCCTTGGCGTTCACCGTCAGTTTCTGGGTGAGTTCGCCGTTGGCGACGGCGGTCACCACTTTCACGATGCCGCGCACCTGCTCGGTGAGGTTGGCGGCCATTACGTTTACGTTGTCGGTAAGATCTTTCCATGTTCCGGCGACACCGGGCACCTGCGCCTGTCCGCCGAGCTTGCCGTCGGTTCCTACTTCGCGGGCCACGCGGGTCACTTCGGCGGCGAAGGCGTTCAACTGGTCCACCATCGTGTTGATGGTGTTCTTCAGCTCCAGAATTTCGCCCTTCACGTCTACCGTGATTTTGCGCGACAAGTCGCCGCGGGCCACAGCCGTAGTTACCTCGGCGATGTTACGCACCTGGGCTGTGAGGTTGCCGGCCATGGCGTTCACTGAGTCGGTAAGATCTTTCCACGTTCCGGCCACTCCGCCTACGTTGGCCTGACCACCAAGGCGTCCTTCGCTGCCTACTTCGCGGGCCACGCGCGTTACTTCGGCGGCGAACGAGCGTAGCTGCTCGACCATGGTGTTAAGCGTTTCTTTAAGCTGCAGGATTTCGCCGCGCACGTCTACGGTGATCTTCTTGGAAAGATCGCCGTTGGCGATGGCGGTTGCCACTTCAGCGATGTTACGCACCTGGCCGGTCAGGTTGCTGGCCATGAAGTTTACGTTGTCAGTGAGATCTTTCCACGTTCCGGCCACGCCGGGCACGTTGGCCTGTCCACCGAGTCGGCCTTCGGTGCCCACTTCGCGGGCCACGCGCGTTACTTCACCGGCGAAGGCGTTGAGCTGGTCCACCATCGTATTAATTGTGTTTTTGAGTTCAAGAATTTCGCCCTTCACGTCTACCGTGATCTTGCGGGACAAGTCGCCTCTGGCCACAGCCGTGGTTACCTCGGCGATGTTACGCACCTGGCCGGTCAGGTTGCCGGCCATGGCGTTCACCGAGTCGGTAAGATCTTTCCACGTTCCGGCCACACCGGGCACGTTGGCCTGTCCACCCAGTCTGCCGTCGGTTCCTACTTCGCGGGCTACGCGGGTCACTTCGGCGGCGAAGGAGCGCAACTGCTCGACCATGGTGTTGAGTGTTTCTTTGAGCTGCAAAATTTCACCGCGCACGTCTACGGTGATCTTCTTGGAAAGATCGCCGGTGGCGATAGCGGTTGCCACTTCGGCGATGTTACGCACCTGGCCGGTCAGGTTGCTGGCCATGAAGTTTACGTTGTCGGTAAGGTCCTTCCACGTTCCGGCGACTCCGGGCACCTGCGCCTGACCGCCGAGCTTGCCGTCGGTTCCTACTTCGCGGGCCACGCGGGTCACTTCACCGGCGAATGCGTTGAGCTGGTCCACCATCGTATTGATGGTGTTCTTCAACTCCAGAATTTCGCCTTTCACGTCTACCGTGATCTTGCGGGAGAGATCGCCTCTGGCCACAGCCGTGGTTACTTCGGCGATGTTACGCACCTGGCCGGTAAGGTTGCCGGCCATGAAGTTTACGTTGTCGGTGAGATCTTTCCAGGTGCCACCCACACCGGGCACCTGCGCCTGACCGCCCAATCTTCCTTCGGTTCCCACTTCGCGGGCCACGCGCGTTACTTCTCCGGCGAACGCGTTGAGCTGGTCCACCATGGTGTTGATGGTTTCTTTCAGCAGCAGAATTTCACCGCTGACGTTTACCGTAATTTTCTTGGAAAGGTCGCCGCTGGCGATGGCGGTTGCCACTTCAGCGATGTTACGCACCTGGCCGGTCAGGTTGCCGGCCATGGAGTTCACCGAGTCCGTGAGATCTTTCCACGTTCCGGCCACACCGGGCACCTGCGCCTGTCCGCCGAGTTTGCCGTCGGTTCCCACTTCGCGGGCCACGCGCGTTACTTCTGATGCGAAGGCGCGCAACTGGTCCACCATGGTATTGATGGTGTCTTTGAGTTCGAGAATTTCACCTTTTACGTCTACCGTGATCTTGCGGGAAAGATCGCCTCTGGCCACAGCCGTTGCTACTTCGGCGATGTTACGCACCTGGCCGGTCAGGTTGCTGGCCATGAAGTTTACGTTGTCGGTAAGATCTTTCCACGTACCGGCGACTCCGGGCACCTGCGCCTGACCGCCGAGCTTGCCTTCTGTTCCTACTTCGCGGGCCACGCGGGTCACTTCACCGGCGAAGCCGTTGAGCTGGTCCACCATCGTATTAATGGTGTTCTTGAGTTCGAGAATTTCACCCTTCACGTCTACCGTGATCTTGCGGGAAAGATCGCCTCTGGCCACAGCCGTAGTTACTTCGGCGATGTTACGCACCTGACCAGTAAGGTTGCCGGCCATGGAGTTCACTGAGTCGGTTAAATCTTTCCACGTTCCGGCCACGCCGGGCACGTTGGCCTGTCCACCCAGTCGGCCTTCGGTTCCCACCTCGCGGGCCACGCGCGTTACTTCACCCGCGAAGCGATTGAGCTGGTCCACCATGGTGTTGAGGGTTTCTTTGAGCTGGAGAATTTCGCCGCGCACGTCTACGGTGATCTTGCGGGAAAGGTCGCCGGTGGCGATAGCAGTTGCCACTTCAGCGATGTTACGCACCTGGCCGGTCAGGTTGCTGGCCATGAAGTTCACGTTGTCGGTGAGATCTTTCCACGTGCCGCCCACGCCGGGCACCTGCGCCTGGCCGCCAAGCTTGCCTTCGGTTCCGACTTCGCGGGCCACACGCGTCACTTCGCCTGCGAATGCGTTGAGCTGGTCCACCATCGTATTAATGGTGTCTTTGAGTTCGAGAATTTCACCTTTCACGTCTACGGTGATCTTGCGGGAAAGGTCGCCGCGGGCGACGGCGGTGGTTACTTCAGCAATGTTGCGGACCTGGGCAGTAAGGTTACCGGCCATGGCGTTGACTGAGTCGGTAAGATCTTTCCACGTTCCGGCCACGCCCGGCACCACAGCCTGGCCGCCGAGTTTGCCGTCAGTTCCGACTTCACGGGCCACGCGCGTCACTTCTGAAGCGAAGGAGCGCAACTGGTCCACCATGGTGTTAATAGCTTCTTTGAGCTGAAGAATTTCGCCGCGCACGTCTACGGTGATCTTGCGCGAAAGGTCTCCGCTGGCCACTGCCGTTGCCACCTCGGCGATGTTACGCACCTGGCCGGTCAGGTTGCTGGCCATGGAGTTCACCGAATCGGTGAGATCTTTCCAGGTTCCGGCCACGCCGGGCACTTGCGCCTGACCGCCGAGTTTGCCGTCGGTACCGACTTCGCGGGCCACGCGCGTTACTTCTGAGGTGAACACGCCCAACTGCTGAATCATGGTGTTCACGATATTGGCGGACCGCAGGAACTCGCCTTCCAGCGGACGGCCATCCACGTCGAGTCGCACCGTCTGGGTAAGATTGCCCTGGGCCACTGCGGCAATTGCGCGCGTTACCTCGGTAGTGGGGCGCAGCAGGTCATCCACGAGGGTATTGACCGAGCTTTCCATCCCTCCCCACGAGCCTTTCAATTGATGAAAGCGGGTACGTTCGCGAGTACGGCCTTCTTTGCCGACGGCCTGGCCTACGCGGGTGAGTTCGCGCGCCATCTGCTGGTTGGCGGCCACGATCTCATTGAAGGTGTCGGCGATCTTTCCCGCCACGCCCGTCCATGCGACAGGCAGGCGCACGGAAAAATCTCCGTCCCGCATGGTCTGTAGCCCTGCCAGTATCACGCTCAAGTCTGGAGACTGGTTTTCGGCGACTGCCACCGCAGTGCCTGCATCATTGGAAGAGGAAGAGATGGCGGTTCCATTCGATTCTGAATTGGAGGCCGCCGCGCGCTTAGCCGATTTCATTGAGGATCCCTTAATGGCGCCGGGTCGTGAAGGCGTTGGTTTTGTTTCTTAATCCAGTATTTCTCGGGGAGAAATAGCTTACTTGAACTGTCTGTGAAGCTCAATTTCTGAAACAGAGTAGCTGGTTCCCAAAACTGCAAGTGGCCGTTTCGTACATTGGGGGAAAATTCAGAGTTGCTGAACAATGACCGCATTGGATGAGGAAAATATCCTTGGGGTTGTATCTGTCTGTTCATGGGGGAAATGGGAACCCGTAGGCGGGATTAGATTTATGGTACCTCAAAACAGCTACAAACAACGCAGACCATTCGCCCGTAATCCGGAGGTTACGACGGGTGAGTACACCAAGCCGCGGCTGGTATCGCGATCCGCCAATTTGAGGGACTAACACAACCATTGTGCGGACATGCAACATCTCACCACGCCTAACTTGTTAAGATTCGTTTACAGCCTGTGGTTAACTACTGCTCCGGGGGAGAAAAATGATGACGGTAGCGGTGTACAGACCGGGGGACATTGTGCCCCAATCCGGTGTCTACAGGATTGACCATCATCTGCACCGCCTGATGCATGAGGCCACCCTGTTAGCAGGCGAAAAATTCCCTCTCTGCCGCAAATGCCGGGGTGGCGTCAGCTTTTCTCTACTTCGTGCGGTAAACGGCTCTGTTCCTGCATTCCGTTCAACAGGGATTCTCGAGGAATATCCGGAAGCCAGCGGCCAGTCGGCAAACCGATAGTTTTCATTGGGCAACAATATACGTGCCCAAATAGGGGGCTCAGCGGATATATTGCAAGGCCTTTCGGCGTTCGGTACTTACCTGGGAAGTAAGCGGAAATGGGCCTTACAAGCGTGCCAGACACGGCTGATGAATCATGATGCCGTGTCAGCTTACCTGTCCAGCGTCAACATACGCCGGGGCTGGATTTTCAGGAATTTCGAATCAATCGCAGCTTGCCTCTTTCGTCTTTCCCCTCAAGGACATTGCTTACGACTTCCAGGAACGTCATAGGGTCATCCGGCGATGCATGAAAATCGCAAGGAACATAATGTTCCCCGTGACGCTCAAGAGACAGGATTGGGGCGGAACAGTTAGCTTGGAAAGATTCAATCAATGCCAGTTTGTCGTCATGGGGAATGGAGTGGCCCAAAACGAATAGATCGAATCCCCCCTCGCGGCAATACTGAAGCGCCTTGCTGAATCCCAAAGCATTAGATACCTCATATCCCTTTTGCTCTAGCAGCATCTTGCGAGTGGCAAGGAGGCTCACGTCATACGAGACTGAAAGAATGCGTTTTGCCATTTTGACAGTCCTGCGGACAGCATATTTTCAGATGCAGAAAACCGGGTGTCAAGAGTTCATTTTTTGCCTTTTTCTTCCCGTCACGCTCTCTCTTCTCTTCCGCTTCTCGCTTCAGCAAGTCTTTTCTCAGACGGTAAGCACGTGATGCGCTAGTTGACACATCTCCCCTTCCGCCGAATCGTCATACACTTCGGCTAGAAAGGGTTTTAAAAATCAAACAATTAGCGCATAGCAATCAGGTAGGAGCACCAACCCTTGGTGATCCTTGGTGATCCTGTTCCTTTGTGGTTGTGGCGTCATTCAGGTTGAACTTATGTGCCCTGTTTGTTCTTGGTGGTGCCGACAAAGCGTGCCGCCCCGCTGGGGCTCGGGGATCTCATAACGGCTTTCCCACCGCTTCCGCCAGTGGGCTACCTTGTGTCACCCGCCTTGCGGGTTTGAACAGCAATTAGCAATCAGCCAAGAGCCAACAATCCTTTGGTGATCCTTCGTGTCCTTTGTGGTTGTGATGCCACAACGGTACCACTACGACGGCGTAGTGGTACCACAACGGCGGCGTAGTGACACCATTGCTTGCATTCCGTATTTTTCCCGGATACTCTCCACCTCGCACCCTCAGGGGTGGCTTGATTTGTTCTTTGAAAATTGAAAATTGCAAATTGAACGTCATGCGGCTGTTGGCCATCGGCTGAGAGGCGCAGACAAATTGCTTTGGCCGTTGGCTGTTAACTCAGGCCAAAGCAACTGCGAGGCGGAGCTATGTCCGCGCGGTTGCAATCCGTGTGGATGTAGCAGTCTGTTGCAGACCTGTTGCAGATTCGTTTTGAGCGTTCAGTCCGCTGTTTATGCGGGTTGTAGCAGATGTAGCAGATCCGGTGGGTATTTCTGCGAATGCCCGCTGGCTTTCCCGGTCACCATCGGAGATGAATCAGTGTGTGTCCAGGCGATCAGTGGTATCAAAGGTAAGATTTGGTTGTAGCGGACTTGTAGCGCGCTACGTAGCGCGTCGAAAATGCGATCTTCACCAGCAATGACGGGGGTTGTAGCGATGTAGCGCGAAAAGGGCACCAAAGTGATAGGGGCGAAGCCGCAGGTGGCGATTGGCAATTGCAATTTGCGAAGACCATCTTCAATAGCACTCGTTCACTACCAGCGCATCGCCTACCGGGTAGCCTCTGCTCTTGCCAGTATCGTGGCCGATCGCCGGGCCGCCGCTTCGAAATATCGGACCATTCGCTGTGGCTCGTCTGCCTTGTAAGGCTCCAGATTATGGGCCCATCGAAACCCGATCGGCTGAAACCAAAGCTCCGCCTCCACTTTGAAAGGCCCTGTGGCATTTCCGGTCGAGACCACATATCGCACCGAGCTTCCTTTGTCTGTGAAACCCGGGTCGTCTGCCGCTTCGCCTACCACCGCAATGTCCTTCACTGCGGTAGCTTTGTCGAAGCCATGCGGTAACAGCCGATTGTCCTTCAGGTATCCAACCGCATGCAGAAGACCGGTCGTCACTTTGCCCTCGGAATCTTTCAGGATGGGTTCGTAAATTTCTACCTGCTGCGAATCCGTAATCTCGCGGTAATGCGGCTCGAACTTCAGGGGATCCTGATCATTGTCATTGCCCACAATGGATCCATCGGGATTGAGTGCTCCCGACTCAAACACGACGCGTCCATTGCCGTCCTTGACTACAACATGCAGCCACGCCCGACGCGAAGGATAGGCCGTGGGCAACTTATGCCCACTCAGATTTTCCACCTGAACATCTACCGCAAAACCATTCGGAGTCGCATCCATCCGGGTAATCGTCACCTTGGCTGCCTGCGTCTTTAAAAATTCCTGGGTGCGCTTCATTGCCGCATCGATTTCCTCAGGCAGTGCTGCGGTGGCCAATTCGTCGCGATGATCTTGCAGCATTCCTTCCACAAAAAAGTTCGATCCTACAAACACATGCCGGTGCATGCCTTCTCGTGGCTGGCCGTAGAGCGCAGTCACGGCTACCGGCTCTTTCACTACCGGCATGTGGCATTCCTGGCAAGTCTGGGTGTTGACATAGTCACTATGCTGCCATTCCTGAAACGGCACCTGCTCGGGGAACTTTCCCAGCTTCGCGCCCTTTGGCCCGAGAGCTTCGGTGTACAGCGTATGGCAGCTCCCGCACAGACCCGCATCACGGATATGGTCGCCTCTCGTCGGCACGTATGTGGCCGTGGAGGAATGCATTACCGTTTGGTGTCCTTGATCGATATCAAAAGGACCGTATTCCGGCCGCAGACCGTTCTGGGTTGGTTTTGCGATGACTGCATTGCCTACGAAGGTCGTCGGCGTTCCCAGCCCTGTTTTTTCGATCTGATGGCAAACCGAGCAGGTAACACCATCTGCTGCCGCGCGGTCTCCTTTGGGAAACTTCTGCAACGGAAGGCGCGCGAAAATCTGCGTATGTCTTCCCACATCGCGGTCCGCCATGCGGACAGCCGGCATATGGCAGACCGAGCACTCATCTTCGATGGCCTGCTGCGACTCGGGATGATCCAGCGACTCGCGCCGCACGCTTCCCTGCCAGTATGGATCGCGGGACGAGTTCGCCATGATGCTCGCGCGCCATTGGAACCCGATGGAAATGTCTTCTCCCGAACTGGTCTTTAGCCCGTTATGACAAGCCACGCATCTGTCCGATGTTCGGAACACTATGCCCGGAGGCAACCGGTCGCCCTTGGCGTTCTCGGTCTGCGACTTGCTGCGCAGCACGCCTGGAAGCATGGCCACTGCGAGTCCGAAAAGAATTGCGCTGCCCCACTGGAGTCTCATCGCCAACCGTCCCAGAATTTACCGTCTGCCCAATCCCAAAGCACGTAGAACATAACCTGGGGCGTTCGGTCGGCTCTATTGTTGATGGGCGTTCGATACCCCACGTTTACACGGATATGTTGCCGCCGGCTCACCGTGACCTGCATTTGCGGCACGATGTCCCAGTCGGTGCTGGCGCCGGTTTCGAAGTCCCGCGATGCTAAAAATTCCGTCATAGGTGAAAACAACCGGCCCAGTCCATGATCTGGCGCCAGCGCCTGCCCCACGGCTACCCGGTAAAAAAGGTTGCGCGGCGCAATGCTCGTGTCCACGGGCAGATCGGCCCCGGCCTGGAATTGCAGGAACGTATTCTCCTTGAATAACTGATCAAACGCCACGAACGGCTCAAACTGCGTGGTGCCCGCTCCAAATCCGCGCCTGCTATCACCGGTGGGCAACAACACGCCGCCAAACAGGCTGAGAATGGATCCCGTCCGCAGGCTGGAAAACATTTCGCGCTTCACGCCCAGAGTAACGTCACCTACTCCGTTCTGCGACTGGCCATTGATTACCTGATGGTTCACCGGCACATCTACTTCAATCTGTGACCGCGCCCCAAACGTCTGCTCGTGGATCACATCCATGGTGAACCCGGGCGCGCCGCGCGCATTGACCGCCCCGGAAATCACCAGTTCTTTTTCCGGGAAGGCCTTCTCTGTCACCAGCGCTCGCGGCAGGTTCAACTCGCCCCGAGGGTATTGCGGCTTGTTGCAGAATCCCCGCATGTACTCGATCACATCATTAATCTGCTGGTCGGTCAGCAGGTCTCCGAAGGCCGGCATGATCTGCGAGAACCCACGCGATGGCCCGCCATGTACGATCACCGCTTTCCAATTTCCGTTTGGCTCAGGGGTGGTGCCGAGGCAGTCGGTGAAGTCCGGAAACGTATCCGGCCGCGCGAACACAGTACTCGCCTCGGGAGCACCTTTGCCATCAGCCCCATGACACGCGATGCACCCGCCCTTGTATATCTTCTCCCCGTCACTCACATCGGGAGGCTTGGCATAGTGAAGCGTCTGTGCAGAAAGCGGCGAAGGACGACGAGCCAGGAAGAGGCACAAAGCCAGCACGAAGCCCATTACGATCATTAAGCCCGCCGGGAACCTGCGCATCTGCCAACCACGCATGGCATTCAATGTCAGACCTCCTTTCTCTTTTGCGGTTCAGATGATGAGAACACATTGTCCTGTGATTGCGGGAATCATTTTCGATGATTTGGGATGGATGTTGCCAATGCGAACTGGGTTCAGAGCACGTGTGAGAACCCTCAGCTCACAACAGCTTTGTAACAGGGCATAACTTCAGTTGTGCCGAAGGCCTATAAAGCTGGGCTTCAGAGGGTGTGTGAGAACTTAGAATGTGCGGTGCGTTGACGACACAAGTATCAGGGCACGAGTTTACTCGTGCCCTAAAAGCACATACATTTTGGTCTTTAGAGCATGTGTGAGAACTGAAATTGTGCGTGGGTTGACGACACAAGTATCAGGGCACGAGTTTACTCGTGCCGAAAAAGCACTATAAATACTGGGCTTTAGCCCCTGCACACCTTCGACCTCAGAGTAATGTTGCCACGGAATTGAGTTCTCTCACACTCTCTTCAACCCCTGGCTGCCGCACGCAGCTAAAACAATCTGTCTAAATCGGATTGAAGATGTGGCCGGCTCGGCACAAACCTTCATCATCGATCAGCTTGAGCTTATTTGACGCTTCTTTGGCGAGTTGCGCGGTTAGCACCCGATGGATGTTGCCCAGAATTGTCGCCTGCTGCTCGGCAGTAGGGCTGACAAACTCGACGCCATATTTGAATCCGGTCCGGTTCTTCAGACTTGCGGACAAGGTCACCGGTTCCGGCAGGCCGGGAAAGATCAGTTCCAGCAGGACCGTATCTCCAATGTTTAATTCCACTGGCACGTACACGGCCATGCCACCCTGGCTTACGTCGCGGCCGTGGGCCAACATATATTCCAAGCCGGTAGAAGTGGGCACCTGTACCCGCAGGCTGAGATCCACCGGATAGCGATACCACCGCCGGCCAGGAATTTCTGTAGCCGCAGCCGTATCTGCATCTGCATCTGCAGCTGCAGCTGGAAGACCGGTCCGATTTGGTAATTTGTCGTTCATGTGCATGTGCGGACATGCTGCACGGTATCGTACTACGACATAAAGGACAGCATTACGATTGTAACGACTTACGCCTGGACGAAGAGCGCTTCCAAAGGTCAAGATACTGAGTACGTGGCCAGCGCACACATGTGAGGTACATCTAAAATGATGCATCCAGCGAGAGCCTCGTTGTCAGAATGGACGGACTCCTAAGCGGCCTCAGAACATCCCGGCTGGAATGAAATGTCATGCGTATACCCTCACATGCTGCCGCTGAGAGCCGCACTTCTCCATCGCTCGATGGAGTGATCGGGTGATGACTGCACACTCAAAGTCAGGTGACATGATCCCGAACGGTGAAAGTACCGTACGAAATGGTCATCTAATTCCCGGCATCGCAGCACAGAAGAAATCCGTTGTTTAACTTTTTTCAGGCGGTTGTTTGCGGCTGCCGGCGTCGGGCGCTTTGGGGGCGGAGCCCGGGTCCTGATCTTCCAGGTCCTGAAAGATCGCCGCGACCGTTGTCTTAAATGTGGATGCGATACTCAATAGATTGGAAAGGGTGACGTTAGCTTCACCTTTTTCAATCTCTGCCATGCGGCTGGGACGAATCTGGCAGAGGTTCGCGAATTCATCCTGGGACCATCCTTTTTCAGTGCGAAGTGCGCGGATGCGATCTCCCAGGGCTTTTTGAAAATCTATCATTTGCCGTGCTCCTGTTACAGTGCTGGCAAAGAGTTTAAATGCGCTAGACGGCTATAGCAAGACGCGATATAACCGTCATGCCTTCTCTATTGTTATTGATCACATATTGCCCATAGTTACACTTCGGGGTCTTGCCGCCTTCCAAACTTCCGCGCCTGCCTGCCTCTGCTTATAATCAACACCAATGCCAAAAACCACGGTACTTGATCTGCGCCGGCAAGTGGGCCAATTGCTGATTATGGGCTTTGACGGGCTGGCGGTAGACGCCAAACTGCGCACCACTCTGGCCACGCTGCAGCCCGGCGGAGTGATCCTGTTTGCCCGCAACATCGAGGCCCCGGAACAGACCTGGACCTTTGTGCGCGATTGCCAGGCAGCCAGCCTTCTGCCCATGTTTCTATGCGTTGACATGGAAGGCGGAACGGTGGACCGCCTCAAGAACATCATTGCACCCGCCCCTCCGGTCGCGGACGTCTATGCCACTGGCAATCGCCGGCTTTATCGCATGCATGGCAATATTATCGGGCTGGAAGTACGGGCCATGGGCTTCAATACCGATTTTGCCCCGGTGGTGGATCTGGGGTTTGAATCATCGCGTTCGGTGCTCACCTCGCGCACTGCTTCGGCCGACCCGCAGCAGGTGATCGAATATGCCCGCGAGTTTCTGCGCGGCCTGAAAGCAGCCAAGGTGCTCGGCTGCGGCAAGCATTTTCCCGGACTCGGCGAGGCCAATCTTGATACCCATAAAGAACTGCCGCAGGTACACAAACCATGGAAGAAGATGTGGGCGGAAGATCTGGTTCCTTACCGCACCATGCATCGGCAATTCCCCTTCGTAATGGTGGCGCACGCTTCGTATCCTGAGGTCACCAAAGACAAGTTGCCCGCCTCGCTGTCAAAGAAATGGATGAAAGACATTCTGCGCAAAAAGATTGGCTATCGCGGGCTGATTATCTCCGACGATCTGGAGATGGGCGGCGTGCTGGCGGCGGGTTCAATTGAAGAAGTTTCCGTGCAGACCCTGCGCGCCGGGGCTGACATGTTCCTGATTTGCCACAACCATGAATTGGTATGGCGCGCCTATGAAGCCGTGCTGCGCGAAGCCGAAAAAGACAAACGTTTTGCCGCGCACGTGGCCCAGGCATCGCGACGCGTGCTCGACTACAAACGACGCACCCGCGAACTGCATGGCTTTGCCGCCAGGCCTAAAGCCAAGGTGACTGCTACCCTCAAGAAGATTATTCAGGATTTCTCGCAAATCATTCAGGAGCATCAGGCTTGATCGTTGCCGGAGTGATGAGCGGGACTTCCGCTGACGGCATTGATGTAGCTCTGCTGCGGGTGCTCGGCCAGGGTTTCAACGGGCGCAACAAGCTGCGCTTCGAACTGATTGCTCACCAGCATTTTGCCTACCCTCGAAAAGTGCAGCAGGCGATATTGCAGGCGATGAACGCCACCAGCATCAGTGTTGCGGAACTCTCGCGCTTGAACTTTCTGCTGGGCGAGCTTTATGCCGAAGCCGTAAACAAAACCCGGCGGAAAACAGGTGCGGAGCAACTTGAACTGGTCGGATGCCATGGGCAGACCATCTACCACCAGGGCGAAGCCGCTGCCTTCCTGGGCAAGAAGATTGCCTGCACCTGGCAAATTGGTGAAGCGGCTGTGCTGGCCGGGCGTCTGGGTATTCCGGTGGTTTCTGATTTCCGTCCGGCAGACATGGCGGCGGGCGGCAAGGGCGCTCCGCTGGTGCCCTTTCTGGATTATGCCGTATTCCGCAACCAGCATCGCGGACGCATTGTCCAGAATATTGGCGGCATTGCCAATCTCACCGCCGTTCCTGCCGCAGCCACTCCTGAGCAGGTCATGGCTTTCGATACAGGTCCCGGAAATATGGTGATGGACCAGTTGATGCAGATGCTTTTCGATCGCTCTTTCGACCGGAATGGGCAGGTTGCAGCAGACGGAAAAGTGATTCAACCCGTGCTTGAAGAAATGCTGCGCAACCCATTCTTTCAATTGAAGCCGCCAAAGACTGCCGGACGTGAAGAGTTTGGCCGCGAATACGCCCGCAACTTCCTGCGGCGGTGCGGCAAAGCCAACCCAGCGGATGTAATCGCCACCGCTGCGGCCCTCACCGTCTCCTCAATCATGCAGTCGCTTAAGAAATTCGTGCTCAAACAGAATGACTATCGTGATTACGTGATTTCCGGCGGTGGAGCAAAGAACAAGACGCTGGTGCAGATGTTAGAGCGGGAATGTGCGACCCTGAATCTGAAGCTTAGCCATTCCGACGATTTCGGCGTGCCTACCCAGGCCAAAGAGGCAATCGCCTTTGCCCTGCTCGCCTACCAGACATGGCACCGGCGACCTTCGAATGTGCCTTCGGCTACGGGAGCGAAGAAGGCGGCGGTGCTGGGAAAAATCTCTTATGCGTAAGACGCACCACGGAGACACGGAGGCACGGAGAAACCCTAAGGCAATCGCTTTCGTTCGCCACTGGTCATTCCCGCTGTTCTCCGTGTCTCAGTGCCTCCGTGGTGGACTTTTATTGCTCGTTTGCCTTCCATTTCTCTCCTGCTCCAAACATCCTGATCCGAACACGGTGGTCATGATCATCGAGAGCAGCCCGACGAATCTCGATCCACGCGTCGGAACTGACGGACAGTCGGAATTTATAGATGAATTGCTGTTCGATTCATTGGTGCGCAAAGACGAGCATTTCAACCTGACGCCGTGGCTTGCGGAACGCTGGGAAACACCCGATCCGCAGACCTACATCTTCCATCTGCGCCACGGGGTGCGCTTTCATGATGGACGGCCGCTGACTGCCCGGGACGTGAAGTGGACACTGGATTCTGTTCGCAATGGCGCGCGTCACGACGATCAAGACCGGCGCATTCAAACTCGTAGACCGCGTAGAGGCCCCCGACGACTTTACCGTGATTGTCCACCAGAGCGAGCCCAGCGCTCCGCTCTTATGGAACCTGTCAGACGGCGCCCTTGGCATTGTTCCTTACGGCAGCGGCAAAGATTTCAATCGCAAGCCCATCGGCTCCGGACCTTTCCGGTTTGTGCAGCTTGACCCCGATAGCCAGGTAATCATCGAGCGCAATGACGATTACTGGGCCGAGCACGCCAGGGCGGCGCGTGTCCGTTTTGCCATAGTGCCTGACGCCACCACCCGCGCTCTGGAACTGCGCAAGGGCAGCGCCGATATCGCCGCCATCAATTCCATGACGCCCGACATGGTCGCTACTCTGCGGCAAGACCACCACTTGCAGGTGTTGCAAAAGCCCGGCACCAACCTGGCCTATCTGGCATTCAATCTGCGCGACCCGCTGCTCAAAGATGTCCGGATACGGCAGGCGCTCGCCTACGTGATTGACCGCAAAGTAATGCTGCATTACCTGTGGGGTGATGCCGGCAAGCTGGCCGATAGCGTGCTTCCGCCGCAGCACTGGGCCTATGACGGAAATGTGGTCCATTACACGCTCGATCCGGACAAGGCCAATGCGATTCTCGATGCGGCTGGATATAAGCGCGGCAAAGACGGTGTCCGCTTTCACCTGACCATGAAGACCTCCACCGAGGAAAACACGCGGCTGATGGCGGCGGTGTTGCAACAGCAGTTGCGCAAGGCGGGTATCGCGCTCGATATCCGCAGCTTTGAGTTTTCTACTTTTTACGCCGACGTGATCAAGGGCGCATTTCAACTCTATTCACTGCGCTGGATCGGATACTCGAACCAGGACCCTGACATCTTCGAATATGCCTTCTATACCGGCAGCTTTGCTCCCAAGCGTGGGAATCGAGGCTATTACTCCAATCCGCGGGTAGATCGTTTGATCGAAGAAGGACGCCAGACACTCGACCAGGAAAAACGCAAGGCCATCTACGCCGAAATTCAAAGCATCCTCGCGCAGGAGCTTCCCTACATTGATTTCTGGTATCTGGATAATGTGATGGTGCACTCCACCCGCGTGCAAAACCTGGATATCAGCAGCTCGGGAAATTACGACTTTTTGCGTACAGTGGAAGTGCGGCCTTGATTAGAGCCATTCCAGAATTGTTGTGTTCCGATTGGTGGAAAAATGGCCGCTTCTTACTTTCACAGAACCGCCCCGAGACGGGGCGGCATATGTTAGCCCAGCGGCGTAAGCCCTGGGAAAAAGTCAGCGAAAGAATGGGAGCCCCGCACCGGGGCGGCATAAAGTTTGTAAGCAAGCAAATCTGGGTGAGCAAACCAATGTTACAGATCATGACATTAGGCTTGTTCCATGGATAAGCGATAAGCGATGAGCTGAACAATCCTCGCCACCATTTGACTGAATCGAGCTTTTAGGCATATAGTCGAATCCACGATGAGCAACGTATCCATGAACGCATGTTGTACCTGTCGCATGATGTGCAGGATTGCGTCTTCGGGTGCTTGCGGTTTTCTATAAACAATTTTAAAGAACTGCACTCAAACTGCCCCGCCCCGGAGAATGCACCGAGAGGCGGGTTTCGTATTTTGGCTCAAATTCAGCAGACGAAATGAAACAGATCAGAATCCATTTCGAATCCATGGCGTCCGGCGTTCGCAGCGGCTGTTGTTGCGTGCTTATCTATCGTGCCGGCGAAGGACCCGAATGAACTGACGGGTCTTGATTCTGAGATGAAAGACAGCCATCGCCGGCCCTGCTGGCGGTGGCTTTTGTATTTTGGGGCAAATTATGGCAACAAGCATCCAACTCGATCACCTGAAAACCCTGGAAGCGGAAAGTATTTTCATCCTGCGTGAAGCTGCGGCTGAGTTTTCCCGTCCGGTGATGCTTTACTCCATCGGCAAAGATTCATCGGTCATGCTGCGGCTGGCGCAGAAAGCCTTCTATCCCGGCAAAATCCCATTCCCTTTGCTGCACATTGATACCAGCTACAAATTTCCTGAGATGATCGAGTTTCGTGACTGGTATGCGAAACAAGTGGGCGCAGAACTCATCGTGCATTCCAATCGCAAAGCGCTTGCTGATGGCGCTAACCCTTACACCCTGGGCACCCAGGCGTGCTGCGGGTTCCTGAAAACCAGGGCTTTGCTGGATGCGCTGGTCGAAGGTGGATTTGACGCCGCCTTCGGCGGTGCGCGGCGCGATGAAGAAAAATCGCGCGCCAAGGAACGCGTCTACTCCTTCCGTGATTCGCTCGGACAATGGGACCCCAAAAATCAGCGCCCGGAATTATGGGACCTCTACAACAGCCGCCACCACGCCGGTGAAAGTATCCGCGTGTTTCCGCTCTCCAACTGGACCGAACTGGACATCTGGCTTTATATCCAGGCAGAAAACATCCCCATTGTGCCTCTCTACTATGCCAGGGAGCGCGAAGCCGTGGTGCGCGGCGACTCCGTTCTGCTGCCGCAAAATGGCGTGCGCCTGTTGCCCGGAGAACGCACGCAAATGGTGAAGTGCCGCATGCGCTCGCTGGGCTGCGTGCCGTGTACCGGAGCCATACGCTCTGAAGCCGACACCCTTCCCAGAATCATTGATGAAATCATCTCCTTCCGGCGGTCGGAACGCGAAAACCGTGTCATAGACCATGACCAGGAAGGCTCTATGGAACTCAAGAAACGTGAGGGATATTTCTGATGGCCGCCGCAGACTTACAGGCTTATATCGCACCCGCCGCGAACCATGCGGTTCCCGAGACACGCGCTCTGCTGCGTTTTACCACTGCCGGCAGTGTTGACGATGGAAAGTCAACGCTGATTGGACGTCTGCTTTACGACAGCCAGTCAGTCTATGAAGACCAGATGGCCTCGGTACGATCGAGCCGCGTCAACCGTTCCCACGGTCCGGTTGATTTTTCATTGCTGACCGACGGACTTCGGGCAGAACGCGAACAGGGCATAACCATTGATGTGGCGTACCGGTATTTCTCCACCGCAAAACGAAAATTCATCATCGCCGATACTCCCGGCCACGAGCAATACACCCGCAACATGGCCACCGGCGCTTCCACTGCCCACGCCGCGATTGTGCTCGTGGACGCCACCAAGGGCCTGCTGCCGCAGTCGCGGCGCCATGCCCATATTGCCAGCCTGCTGGGCATTCAACATGTGATTGCGGCAGTGAACAAGATGGACCTGGTGGACTTTGATGCAAAAGTCTTCGAGACCATTGCCGCCGAATTCCATCACCTGGCTGCAACGCTGGATTTCAAAACCGTCTACGCATTGCCTGTCAGCGCCGTGGATGGCGACAACGTTGTCCGCCGCAGTACTCGTACTCCCTGGTTCAACGGCCAGTCACTTCTTGAATATCTTGAAGATCTGGATCGCGAACCGGCGCAAGAACAGGATTTCGGCGTTCGCTTTCCGGTGCAATATGTCGTCAGGCCCAACGGCACGTTTCGCGGCTTTGCGGGCCGGGTGAATTCGGGTGTACTGCGGCCAGGAACTCCTGTAGTCGCGCTGCCTTCAGGCGCGACTACCCGCATAAAGTCCATTGTGACCTATGACGGTGAACTGGATGAAGCCTTGCCCGGAAACGCCGTGACCCTGACGTTGGAAGACGAACTTGACATCAGCCGTGGCGACCTTCTCACCAGCGTCGAAAAACCACCTCATGTCTCCCGCAGGTTCAATGCGACTTTGGTCTGGATGCATGCCAAGGCTCTGGAACCAGGCGCCAGCTATCTGCTGAAACATACGACTCGCACCTTGCGCGCCCGCGTGTCTGCGGTTCATTACCGCGTGGACATCAACACCCTGGGCCATGTGCCCGCCACCTCACTGAACATGAATGACATTGCTTCAGTGGAGGTCGAAAGCGTGCTGCCGGTGTTTTTCGATTCCTACCGGCAGATACGCTCGATGGGCAGCTTCATTCTTATCGATCCACTCAGCAATGCCACAGTCGCAGCCGGAATGATGCGAAACACGGCAGAGCAGCTTGATTCATTCAATGCCCACGGTCTCGAAACTGTATCGGCGGTGGTCACCGCTGAAGACCGGTGCCGGCGGTTTGGGCATGGTCCCGCATGTGTCTGGATCACTGGACGTCCTCGCGTTGCCGAACTGGTCGAACGATCTTTGTTCGATCAAGGATGGCACGTACAGATACTTGGCCCGGACTTCGCTGGCCAGGAACTCACCACTTTGGGCAAGGCTTTTTTCCATGCGGGTGCTGTGGCGGTATTCTCTCGTCCCTTCCCGCAGGTGCAAACCATGAATGAGTTGCAACAACTTTTTGGTGCGGATGCGTTCTTCCCGTTCGATGATCAACAGCAATCCGATCAGCAGGCGGCGTCAAGTATTGTTCGCCGTCTGCATGAGTGGCGGTCAATGAACGGGCAGGAAAGGAGCAAACGGCAATGACTACATTTTCTCTGAGCGAACGCTACGAGGCATTGCCTGCCGCGGAAATTATCGCCACTCTTCTCGCCGAACATGATGGCCCGGCTTGCCTCACGTGCAGCTTCCAGCTTGAGGACATGGTCGTACTCCATCTTGTGCGCCGTCACTTACCGGACATTCCTGTGTTGTTTCTGGATACCGGCTATCACTTCGCCGAAACTTATACGTATCGCGATCGCATGACCGCGCAATGGAACCTGAATCTCATCAATGTCTCGCCGCGTCAGTCCGTGGCCGAGCAGGAAGCGCAATTCGGCATTCTGCATCGCGCCGATCCGGGCAAGTGCTGCCAGCTTCGCAAGGTAGAACCACTGCTCGATGCTTTACAACCTTATGCGCTCTGGTTCACCGGACTGCGCCGCGAGCAGTCGCCATCGCGCAAAGATCTCAAATGCGTGGAATCGCACAGCCTGCCCTCCGGCAAGGCCATGCTGAAGGTAAATCCGCTGGCCTTGTGGGAATGGAGAGAAGTTCTGCTGTACGCGGCCGAGCACCGGATTGAGCACCTCCCTTTGTATGACGCGGGTTACCGCAGCATCGGCTGCGCGCCATGCACGACCGTGCCTGCGGCGGGCGCTGACGCCAGATCAGGCCGCTGGGGCGGAGTGCAATTGGAATGCGGTATTCACACCTTTTCTGCCCGGAGCAAATGATGGAATGGATTGCTGGTTTTGTCATTGCTGCAACGGTCGGTTTGACCGGAATGGGTGGAGGCAGCTTCACCGTGCCGGTGCTGGTGCTGGCCGGCATTCCCGCTACTGAAGCGGTGGGCACCGCCATGATTTACGCGGCTGTGCTGCGGCTGGTGGCTGCGCCGTTTTATGTGGTGCGCGGCCAGATTCATGGCCGGTATCTCGGCCTGTTGCTGATAGGCGCCGTGCCCGGGTTGATGGTGGGCACATGGGTTCTGCATATCCTGCATAATCCTTCGTGGAAACCCGCCGTTCTGCTGCTCGTAGGCGTGATGCTGGCGTTATCTTCAGCGCTGACGTTTGCACCCCGCCTCAGAAAACCTCACTTTGCGAAACAAAAAGGTAAATGGCTTCCTTTGCTGGCTCTGCCAATCGGCATGGAAACCGGATTCTCATCGGCTGGAGCAGGCGCTCTGGGTACGATTCTTCTGCTCAATTTTTCTGAAATGAGCGCGCCCCAGGTAGTGGGAACAGATCTGTTGTTCGGAATCGTACTCGCGGTTGTAGGCAGCGCGTTTCATCTGAGTTGGGGCTCAGTAGACAGCGCCACTTTGGTCCGCCTGCTGGCCGGCGGATTGCCGGGCGTGTTTGTCGGCTGCAGCCTGGCGCGGCGTGTGCCGGCAGGCAAACTGCGGGCGGCCGTGGCCGTGATTGCCATTGCGCTCGGGCTTCAACTGATATGGATGGCCGGCCAGACCTTGATAGCGAATCATGAAAGAGTCGCACAAGTAGACAATGTGCAGGGCTAAAGCCCAATGTTCATGCGCCTTTGCGGCACGAGCAAACTCGTGCCCTGATACTTGTGTTCTCAACCCAAGCTAAATTCTAAGTTCTCACACGCTGTTCAGCCCTTGGTGTAAATGACGCAATGGGCTACACCTATTCTGGAAGCACTCAAAAAACGTAAACATGCTGCGTCTTCCACGCGCACGACGAAAGACGCAGCATGATCATTCTGTAGACGTTTACGCCGCCTGCGACTTATTTCGAAATGCAGGCACGAATTCCTCTTTCACAAACTGTTCAAACGAAGTCGGCGTGGTGTTGGCTGGCGAGCGAGGCTCCAGGGCCTTCATGTAGCCGGAGTTCAATGAGCCGGCCATTTCGAGCAGCAGATCAGCCATGTTGGGCGACATTCCCGTCTGCAAGAGCGCTGGACGAATCTGCTCATCAGGCAGATGAAGATATTGCAGGCCGGGCTTCTCGATAGCCTCGCCGATGATTGAGGTAGCTTCCGTCATGGTAATGTCTCGCTGGCCCAGCAGTTCGCGCGCCTGATGTCCGGTGAAGTCGAGTTTGAGCAACGCATCGGCCGCAGCAGCGCCGATATCGCGGGTGGCGATCATCGGGAGTTTCAAGTCAGGCCGCAGCGGGCCTGCAACTACTCCGAAGGTCTGGATGGTATTCACCTGGCCGAGGGTATTTTCCATGAAGTATCCGGCGCGCAGGTACAGAGCATTCAGATCAGAAATGCTGTTCAGCTTCTGCTCCAGTTCATAAAGCCCGACCACAGGTCCGGTCTTCTCCGGTTTGTCTGCGCCAATACTACTGAGGACCACTGCATGTTTGACTCCGGACTGTTGAATGGCGGCCACGAATGCCTGATTGATGCGGTTGCGATAAGCAAGCTGGTCGGGATTGCCAATGTCAGGAGGCACCATAAGATAAACAGCTTCCGCGCCCTGAAAAGCTTTGGTGAGAGCCGCTGAATCGCTCACATCCGCCACAAACGGCTCGGCGCCTTTGGCGGTCAACGATTGAAGACGCTCGGCGCTGCGCCCGATGGTACGAACTTTCTTGCCTTGTTCCAGCAGACGCTGTGCCGCTACGCTGCCCGTGTTTCCGGTTGCTCCGGTGATTACGTACATTAATTGCCTCCGTGGTGCTTTGGATGTAAATGCGCGCTGCTTCGCCGCAAGAAATTGGTCGGCTGGAAGAACGGGACAGGCAAGTGTAGCCCGTTACCTCATATACACCAGGGCTAAATAGCGTGTGAGCGATTCGATTTGATGGCGGCATTACCGTGAGTTCCAAGCTGTGCAGGGTCTAAAGCCCAATACCATTAAAGCTTTTCCGGCACGACTAAAAGTCGTGCCCTGTTACATGTCTCGTCGGCGCATCAGAATTCAGTTTTTCACACACTCTCTAAACTCAGTATTTATCGTAGTGCCGAAAAGCCCTACTGCGGTCTTCTTTCAACACCAGCTACTCGGCGTGGTTTAGGCACAATCTGAATTTCAAAAATGCTGGGCCAAAGTTTGCCGGTAACGAACAGACGCTTGTGCTGCGCGTCGTAAGCAATGCCGTTCAGCACAGCGTCAGGCCCGGCGCGATAAATCGGACTGAGAATTCCCTTCAGGTCAATCCAGCCGAGCACGCGGCCTGTGGCGGGAGAGATGCGGGCGATACGGTCTGTATGCCAGACATTGGCGAAGATCTCTCCTTCCACGAACTCCAGTTCATTCAATTCTGTTACCGGAGCAGCGCCATCATGAACTTTGATACGCCGTCTTTCGTCGAAGGTCTGGGCATCGAGCACGCGAATCTCCGGTGAACCATCGCTCATCAGGATTTCATTCCCGTGAGTGGCCAGTCCCCAGCCTTCTCCGGAGTAAGTAAAGCGGCGCAGCAAATGGAAGTCTTCAAGACTATAAACAAAGCCGACGTGGGATTGCCATGTGATCTGAACGACTTCATTCTTATAAAGCGTGATGCCTTCGCCGAAGAATTCCGGGGAAAGATCAACCTGTTTCACGACCTCGCCGGTCTCCAGGTTTACCTTTCGCAAAGATGATCTGCCGTTCAGCCCGGTGCCTTCGTAGAGGAACCCGTCGTGATAGACGAGTCCCTGGGTGAATGCCTGGGAATCGTGCGGATAGATCTTAACCACTTTGAAGGTATATTCAGCCGGCTTGCCTGCCGTGCGGGGCGAGGACTGCGCAAGCAGCAAGGGAGCCGTGAGCAGCAAAGAAAACGCAAGTTGCACCAGGTGTATTTTCATTTGTCCAGAGCGGCAGAAGTGATTGGTTTGTATGCCCGCGCTCCATTCTATCTGTTCGCTTCCTTTTATTTTTCAATTTGGAAAACACACTGGACGCTGGCATTGATGGTGATCTTTCCCGGTTGTACTGGTGGGGGCGGCGGGGGAGACTCAGGCAGTGGAAGGGCCGTCTTATGTTTGCTGAAGATGCCTTCATGAATCTCTGCCGATCCTGCCGAAAGTATCAAGACGATCTAATTGTGCCATTCCAACCAGGTTCGTGACCTCAAGGCTTACAGAACGGGCGGGGCCAAGTTTCTGCTTCGTCTGCTCAAGGGCGACCGAAGCACGGTCTACGGCGCGGCGCATGGCGTCGGCAATGGCTTTCTGTTTGGCTGCCTCTCCATTCGCGAGTGAATAGCTGAGCGAGCGGAAATCAACAATGCCATCCTGCACTGACTCATCCATAATCGGCCCGACCTTCGAAAAATCTTTGACCTTGAGCGCCACATGTCCTGCTACGGAGTAAGAGCGGGCGCGCTGTTTGCGGTCGCCTTCATAGAAGGGCGTCACCGTGAGCACGCCGGTTTCAATGGAATCTTTCGATAGCCCGTTACGCTCGGCAACAGCAACAATGTTGCGCATGGACTGTGTGGCCTTGCCATAAGCGTCTTTCAATTCCTTCTCGCGGGAAGAAATATTGAATGTCACCGTGGCCACATCCGGATCGGCTTCGTAGCTACCTTCGGCTTGTACCACCAGCGTATCTGCTATTAGTTTGACTTCGGGTGTTTGGGCACGCATCTGTAGGTAAGCAAGCAGGACAAATGAAAGACACAGGAACGTGAGGCGTTTCGGCTTCATAGCGGTAGCTCCTTAAATCACAACTGAGTCTCGGATATCACTGTAAGAATGTACACTGCTGGAATTCTTGCGAACCTATACGCCCACCGGCGGGTATTCTCGATATGCTTGCTGAAGGCAGATTAATCGGGACGTTCGGCATCTTAAGTTGGCAAGGCTTTCAGGAAAGGAACGAATCATGCGGTGGACTCCAGGCGGCGAGAGCGACGACATAGAAGATCGGCGGGACGAAGGCGGTGACGGTGGTTTCGGCTTTGGCGGTGGGTTTGGGGGAATGCACATCGGCCTGGGCGGCATGCTCCTGTTGCTGATCCTGAGCTTTGTGTTCAAGCACAACTTTTTCAACCTGGTGAGTACGGGCGGCGGTGTGCGTCCGGCGGTGAGCCAGCCTGATCGCGCTCGCGATTCGCGTGAAGAACCTGAGGTGCAGTTTATTTCCTTTGTGCTCGATGACACCCAGAAGACCTGGAGCCAGATACTGCCCTCCCAGGGCGTCGCGTTACCGCCATGCCAAACTGGTGCTGTTCCGCGATATTACGTCGTCGGGATGCGGAACTGCCCGCTCGGCGACCGGACCGTTTTATTGTCCGGCAGACGAGAAGGTCTACATTGATCTCGGTTTCTTCGATGAACTTAAGCAGCGCTTCGGCGCTCCCGGCGAGTTTGCCCAGGCGTATGTGCTGGCGCACGAGATTGGGCATCACGTACAGAAGTTGATCGGAGTCGAAGGTAAGGTGCGGGCGCTCGAAGAAAGTGAGCCGAGATCGGCCAACGCGCTCTCCGTCAAAACAGAATTGCAGGCCGACTGCCTGGCCGGAGTGTGGGCCCATTCCACCGAGCAACGCAATCTGCTCGAAAGCGGGGACATCGAGAGCGCGATGAACGCCGCAGCAGCCGTGGGCGATGATCGCCTGCAACGGATGTCTACGGGCCGCGTGAGTCCGGAATCGTTTACTCATGGAACGTCAGCGCAACGCACACAATGGTTCCAGCGCGGGTTAAGCCAGGGAACGATCGCCGCTTGCAATACGTTTGAAGGAGGAAGTATTTAGCGGGAGAGCAATTGGCAATTAGCAATTGGCAAATAGCAAAACTGGCTTTTGGCTTTCGGCTTCCGATCCCTCTGATCGCTCCGTTCCTCTGCGTCCCAAGGTTTTGATTCCGATGACCCCGATGTACCGATTCCCAATCTCGTGCATCAGCGGTCAATATTTTTAGCACTTGCCCATGTAAAATCCTAGCCGGGAGAACTCTGTGGGCCTTCCATCCATTTTGAAAGATCGTCTTGCGCTGCCGGTGATTGGCGCGCCGCTCTTCATCATTTCAGTTCCTGAACTGGTCATTGCGCAGTGCAAGGCCGGAATTATCGGGAGTTTCCCTGCCCTGAATGCGCGTCCGGCGGAAAAGCTGGACGAGTGGCTCACACACATCCGGCAGGAACTGGCGGGGCACGATGCAGCGCATCCTGCCCAGCTCTCAGCGCCTTTCGCCGTAAACCTGATCGTTCACAAATCCAATGACCGGCTGGCCCATGATCTCGAAGTATGCGTGAAGCACCGCGTGCCCATTGTGATTACCTCGCTCGGAGCACGGGAAGAGGTGAACCAGGCGGTACACGGTTATGGCGGCATTGTGCTGCACGACATTATTCATGATGGCTTCGCCAGAAAAGCAATTTCGAAAGGTGCGGACGGCCTGATTGCAGTGGCTGCCGGGGCCGGCGGTCACGCCGGCACGATTTCTCCTTTCGCCCTGATTCAGGAAATTCGCGCCTGGTGGGACGGGCCGCTGGTGCTCTCAGGCTGCATTGCCACCGGCCAGGCAGTCCTGGCGGCGCAGGTCATGGGAGCAGATCTGGCTTATATCGGCTCGGCGTTCATCGCGACGCCGCCCGCCAATGCTCCTGATTTGTATAAGCAGATGATCGTGGATTCCAGCGCTGCCGACATCGTCTATACCAATTTCTTTTCCGGAGTGCATGGAAATTACCTGAAGCCTTCCATCATCAATGCCGGGCTCGATCCGGAAAACCTTCCTGATGCGGAGGCTTCCAAGATGAACTTCGCGGGAGGCACCAGCGCGAAAGCGAAAACCTGGCGCGATATCTGGGGCGCTGGTCAGGGTATCGGCGCAGTGAAGCAGATTGCCTCTGTTCCGGAGCTGGTGGAAAGGTTGAAACGCGAATACCAAAATGCTCTCGCAAAGGTCGCCGGCCATCGGGCATTCAGCCATACCCATGCGGCTCGCTGGTAGTCTGCTGTACAGGCTTAACTCTGGGCTGTGCGGGCAGGCATCGGTTGCTATTACAACAGCCTTCGTTTCCCTAACTCGGACGAATACCCTTCAAGTCTACAACATTGCTACAAGCCGCATCAACACTGGCGAAAACTGCAATTTTGCTCTGCAACAGGTCTGCAACGTGCAACAGTTGGGGCATTGCCTGGCTAAAGAACATGTGCGAGAGCTTAATTTCGTGACTACAGGACGATGGAGTTAAAGTGCGTGCAGGGGCTGAAGCCCAGTGTTTATAAGGTCTTTTCGGCACGACTGAAAGTCGTGCCCTGTTACAAGTCTTTTTAAAACAATCTTTCGATAGTGTCACAACGATAGTTGATAATGTGAAGGTGCCCTCGGCAGATTCCCAGAATCAATGCTCCTTCGCCGAAAACAGCATTGGAGGTCTCACTCACCCGGGTCAACCTACCACGGTAAAATGGCTTTGGAGTGGATATGCCAGCCGACGTCGCACGATTTGGCCTTTGCTCTGAGTCGGAGAACATACCGCATGAATTGAAAGAACGTATGGTCGGGGCTGACGACCATTATGGCGAAGTGACCATCCTGCGGTGCGAGCGTTGTGGGCGCTGCTGGTTACATTACTTAATGGAATACGAATATCTGACAGCAGCGGGCCGCTGGCTGGAAGGCGAGATCTCACCGAAGCTCGCAGCTTCTTTGAAACCGAACGATGCGGTTCGGTTGTTCGATGAAATGCCTTGGTTTCACTGCTCCGGCAGCGCTTATGGCGGCAAACTCCGGCGAGTGACCGGACCAGCAGCAACCTGGCTTACCCCATTCCCGGGCAAGTGATGCTCTTCAGGCTGGCCGTCGCATGAATACTACAAACTAGAGCCGAAGGCCAACAGTCGCCCGTCGCAATCCTTCACTACAAACTCTCGAGAGTTCCATGGCATGTTGGCGAGTCCTCGGGTGAACTCCACGCCTCTGGCTGCGTACTCGGCATAAAGTGTGTCTGCATCTTCGACGATGCAGATAGGCGTCGAGCAGTTCCTCGGTGTATTTGTCTGGATTCGCTGTGGGCGGCGCAGCGCAACGGAAATGAATCGCGTGCTGGTCGCGCGCCACGATGGCGTAGACCGGCGGATCTTGCCACTTTCCCAGACATTCGAAGCCGAGATTGTCTTTGTAATAAGCGAGCGTGCCGGGAATGTCCGTGGTAAAGAACAGAGGTGCAATCTGGCGAATCATGGCGCAAGTGTACTGCAACCCCGGCCGCGGCACAAGCCGGATATTCGCCCGGAAATATCAATGGCACAAGGTTAATTAACGATTGGATGGTGTGTTCACGTCAGCCTCGCCGCGCTGCCTCAATCGCGGCGACATCGATCTTCCGCATCGTCATCATGGCCTCGAATGCACGCTTGGCCTCACTGCCCCCAGCCGCAAGCGCATCGGTTAGCGCGCGTGGGGTGATCTGCCAGGAAAGGCCCCAGCGATCCTTGCACCAGCCGCATGCGTTTTCTGTGCCGCCATTGCCGACGATTGCGTTCCAGTAACGGTCCGTCTCTTCCTGATTGTCCGTTGCGATCTGGAAAGAAAAGGCCTCGCTGTGCCTGACGGCAGCGCCGCCATTGAGACCGAGACAAGGAATGCCAACAACGGTAAACTCCACCGTCAGCACATCGCCTTTCTTGCCGCTCGGATAGTCGCCGGGCGCATTGTGAACAGCGGTTACTTGACTATCGGGGAAGGTGGCGGCGTAGAAGCGCGCCGCTTCGAGTGCGTCTTTGTCGAACCAGAGGCAGATCGTGTTCTTTGGCTTCATGTTTCTCTACTCCTTGTGCTCGGTCACTGCGAGCGCCGCAATCTTTACGTTGATTAGTACAAGTGTCCGCCCAGTCATTGGTGATCGGCTGCGACATTTCAACGACGTCTTAGATTGACCAACCATTCTTCCCTTCTGGATCATATCGCTGGCAGGAAGCGACTTCCAAATTGAACGTGACTATCGCGTTTACGTGGGCTTGAACGCCCGCTCCCCCGGACTGAAAGTCCGGGGCTTCCCCCTATTTGCTTTTCGGCGACTGGCCATGTTACTCGCTGTGTAGAACCGTCGCTGGTTGTACACGCGAGGCGCGCCACGCCGGTAGCAGGCACGCCACAATCGCGACCCAGAACAGGAGTCCGATGACAGCGGCGAACACGGCAGGGTCGAGCGGTTGAGTGGCGTACAAGCTGGAGCGGATCAGTTGCGCTGCGGCGACGGCGAGCAGCGAGCCTGCGGCAGCCCCGCCGAGTGCGGGAGCGAGACCATCGAGCAGCATCAGATGCAGGACGTGTTCCCGTTGCGCCCCGAGTGCCAGCCGGATACCGATCTCCGTGCGGCGTTGCGTCACCAGGTATGCGAGCACGCCGAACAGACCCACGGCAGCCAGCAACAGCGATATACCCGCGAAAGCCCCCAGTAACGTCGCTTCGAAATTTGCGTCGAGCAATGATTGGTTGATGATCTGGTCCATCGTGAGCACGTCCGAGACGGCCAGCGCTCGATCCATTTGCTGGATCGTCTTTTGAACGGGCAGTGCCAGGCTCTCCGGATCATGCGCGGCGCGGATGATGAGGGCGGCGCTACCATCCATGCCATTGTCAATAGGCACATATATTGTCGGCTGCAGCGGGTTCGCGAGCTGATAACGGGTATCGCCTACGACGCCGACGACCTCGTAGCTATGATGGCCCAGGGTGATGACGTGCTTGCCGATCGGGTCTTCATTCGGGAAGTACTGTCGTACGAACTCCGCGCTGATGATGACTTCGTGAGCAGCGTCGAGGCGCTGGTCGGAGCCGAAGGTGCGACCGCGGAGCAACGGGATCTTGATGGCGGCGAAATAGCCAGGATCGGCCCAGCGGGCGATCGCAAGCTGCGACTCTCCCTGCCGTAAAGGCGGATGCTCGGCCACCGCGACGTCCGCATCTCCGAAGTAGCCTTCGCCGGGAACAGCCCGCACCAGCCCAGCCGCTTCCACTCCCGGCAGGGCACGCACGCGCGCGAGCAGATCGTCGAAGAACGTCATCCGCTGCACCGGCTTGCGGTATTGCGCTTCGGGCAGAGTGAAATGCATGGTGAGGATGTTGCCGGTGGCGCTGCCCAGGTCGTTCGACCGCAACCGCATGTAGCTCTTCAACAACAAGCCGGCGCTTACGAGCAGAACCACGGTGAACGCAACTTCGGCGCCCACGAGCACTTTGCGCACACCGGTACGCGAAGGGCCGGAGGTGGAACCCCGCGACGACTCCTGCAACGTCCCGAGCAGGTTCTCCGAGCGGCTTGCCAGCACCGGGATGAGTCCTGCGAACAGAGCGCAAATGAACACGAGTCCCGCGAAGGTTGCGACCACCACGCCGTCAATGCCGATGGACTCCACGCGCACCATGTCGCTTCGCGTCATGACGAGCCATCGGAGAGCCGCATAGGCGAGAGCGAGGCCTGCTGCTCCGCCCACGGAAAAAAGGACGAAGGTTTCGATGAGCTGCTCACGAAACAGGCGGAAGCGGCTGCCACCGAGTGCCGTCCGGATGGCCAGTTCGCGCCGCCGCGCCGCAGACCGCGCGATCAATAGGTTCGCGACATTAAGGCAGGCGATCAGCAGCATGCATCCGGTGGCGGCCAGCAACATGTACAACGCGGGCTTAATGTTGCCGACCAGGTCGTCGATAAGCGGAATGATGCCTGCTCCGCTGCTGACCGATGGGTTGTCGAGATTAGCGTCGTGGATGCGGCGCACGATGGCGGAGACTTCCTGCTCGGCCTGGTGGCGACTGACGCCAGGCTTGAGTCTTCCAATCACCCTGTACCCATGATTGGCGATCGCGGCCATGTCCTCGGGCTTGATCTGGTGGTACACCGGAAGGAAGATCTGGACTTTCGGCTCGGGGAAGGCGAACCAACGCGGCATCACGCCGATGATGGTGTAGGCCGTGGCATCGAGATTGATCTTCCGTCCGATGACGGAAGCATCTCCGCCGAAGCGGCGTTTCCAAAGCACCCAACTGAGGATGGCCGTCCCGCTGGCGGAAGGCTGATCATCTTCGGCCGTGAACGAGCGTCCTATGAGGGGCTGGACACCGAGCGTGGCAAACAGGTCCCAGGAACAGATGGTGGAGCGGACCTGCTCGGGTAGAGTACCGCCGTCCGACAGGTTGTACTGCGGCCAGTCCTTATACAGCGCGAGGCTGGAGAACGACTTGTTCTGGTGTTTCCATTCGCCATAAATGCCCGGCGCAGACGCGTTCTGGGGAAGCGCTCGCTGCTCTCGTACAGTCGAACGAGTTGCTCCGGGCGCTCGAAGGGCAGCGGTTTCAGAAGAACCGACCAGACAACTGTGAACAGCGAGATAGTCGCACCAATGCCGATGGCGATGACCAGCATCGCCACTGTTGAGAATCCCGGCTGCCGAGCGAGCGTGCGGATGCTGATTCTTAGATCGCGTAGAAGAGTCTCAATCCTGTCCCAACCCCAGACCTGGCGAGTTTGCTCGCGAATCACACTGGGATTGCCGAAGGCGCGCAGGGCCGCATAGCGGGCCTCTTCTGGTGCAATGCCGTGTTCCCGCTGCTCTTCTTCTTCCAGTTCAAGGTCCGATTGCAGTTCCCGTTCCACATCGGCATCGCGTTTCCTGATCTGCCACCATTTCATTTCAACTCTCCTCAGCCGCGGGCCACATCACCCGCGCCACAGCTTCGGCCATCTGCTTCCATTGAGATTCTTCAACAACAAGCTGTTTTCTTCCCTTTTCCGTAAGCCGGTAGTACTTGAATTCCCGATTCCGATCTGGCGCCATCTCCCATTTCGAGGTCACCCACCCTCTTCGCTCCAGCCGGTGCAGCGCGGGGTAAAGCGAGCCGTGCTGCATCTGGAGAAAATCATTCGTGGTCCGCTGAATATGCTTGCCGATCTGGTGCCCGTGAGCAGGACCATAAAGAAGAGTTCGCAAGATCAGCATGTCAAGGGTGCCTTGAAGAACGTTCGCGCGTTCCGGTTTCTGTTTAGCCATAGAAGACATTCGACCATCAATTCAAGGCAATAGTAGACATTCGACCATCCGCAGTCAAGACGTGGCTTAAATCCATGCGGGAAGGGACTTTCAGAGCGGTCAACTCACGGGAGCAGAACAGCTACTTAGGTACTGACAGGTCCCCCGGATGACCGATAACTAGCCAGTTCGTGGATGGGCGGCAAACAAGCAATGGGAAAGTGCCTCTACTCCTTTCCCATTTACCCGTCATATACCAAAAATAGGCCAGTTTGCTGTATGAGTGTAATCGCATGATCCTGGCAGTTATATCTGGCATACTTTGAATAATGCTGACGGCAACAGAAGTCTCCTCGATTGTGATCAACGAAATAACCCGCATTAACGATTCCGCGCTGGTCAACCGAATTTACCAATTGATGGTTACACCATATGCAGTGGAGCGAGATTGGGACTATGGACGAATTGGAGAGAGATTCACATGCTGGACAGTGTTGGAACACCCTCCTTCCAATACTGCAATTGCATATTGCCCTCACGGCTTCGGCCCTTCCTATCCGTGGGGCCTTGTATTTGTATCGGGGAAATATATGGGGATTGGAATGGATTGCTCCTGGTTTTCAATATTGGAGTCAGCCATGCGCGAGAGCATGGCGTGGGATGGCCCGAATCCCGAAAATTATGAAGTCCCTTAATCGCTGTCGAAAATCGTCGGCAACTCGGAAGTGGGTAGCGAACAGCAGCCTTTGTGCAATTCAGACCCTTAGCGAGCCTCGGAAGCCTCTGGCCGCATAGTAAGATTCCGCGCCGTTGTGATAGAGGAAAACAGTGTCGTAGCGGCGATCGCAAAAGACAGCGCCGCCGAGTTTTCTGATATCAGAAGGTGTTTTCACCCAGCTCGACGTTTTCATGTCGAATTTTCCCAGCTTCTGTAGCTCTCGATATTGTTCTTCTGTTAGAAGCTCAATGCCCATCGCAGCCGCCATATCAACGGCGTTATTTTCTGGTTTATGTTCTTTCCTTGAGTCCAGCGCTTCACGGGTCATAGCAAATACTTCTGCGGCCTTTCGGACTTTCCGCTGAACAGTCATAAAAAATGTATTCGTCTGTTTTTCTATCGTGGCCAACAACATCCGGTTCGCCGCCCGTTCTTTCCATTTCATTCAGCGACCATAGTTTTTCAGGATTAGCTTCCAGCTTTGCTTGTACTTTCACCCATTCAAGACCTTTATGCCGATCCATGTTTTTCTCAAAACGGGCTTTCAATAGTTTGAGCAGTTCCTCCCGTTGTTCTGGCGGCAACTCTTTTTTCCTGCTGTTTTTATTGGTCTTGGTCTTAGTCATAGTCATGAGGTCTTATTTTACTGAGTTATGCTCTGGCGTCCGCGATCGTCTGGAACTTGCCCTGCCACGTGGATGCGGTGAAGAGTATGATTCTAATAAGCGGAATCTTGGGGAAGCGAGGGCCTATGGACCGCAGAGAGTTTCTGAAAAAAGCATCGTACACAACCGGCATGCTGCTAGCGCCGCCTTTCGTGAGCGGGTGGGCGGATACAGCTTCGTCCTCTACTTCGCACGTGGCCTTCGTCAAGACCACCGACCGTATGTCCGGCATCAATCGCGCTATTGACCTGCTGGGCATGAAGCGGTTCCAGGGCAAAGATCTTTTCATCAAGCCAAATTTCAACAGCTCTGACGCAACGCCGGGTTCCACTCATCCGGACACCCTGATGACCATCGTCAAAAAGCTGAAAGCCATGGGCGCAGGGCCGCTTATTATTGGCGACCGCAGCGGCATGGGCAACACACGCGAGGTCATGCAAGCCAAACAGGCTTTCAAGATGGGCAGTGAACTCGACGCCAAGATCGTGGTCTTTGATGAGCTTCACGATGACGACTGGGAGCACCTCAAGCCTTCCGACAGCCACTGGCAGCAGGGGTTTGCGCTGCCGCGCCTGGTGCGCAATGCCGGCGGAATCGTGCAGACCTGCTGCCTCAAGACCCACCGCTATGGCGGCCACTTCACTCTGTCGCTGAAAAATTCAGTGGGACTGGCCGCCAAGTATGTCCCCGGCCAGTCTTACAACTACATGAAAGAGCTGCACTCTTCGCCTCACCAGCGGCACATGATTGCCGAGATCAATGGGGCGTACCATCCTGATCTGATCGTGCTCGATGGCATTCAGGCTTTCGCCAACGGCGGCCCGGATACAGGCAAGCTGGTGGATACCAAAGTGATTCTGGCGGGAACCGATCGCATTGCAGTGGATGCAGTCGGCGTGGCCCTGCTTCGCTACTTCGGCACCACTCCTGAAGTAAGCCGCGGAGCCATCTTCGAGCAGGAGCAGATTGCGCGGGCCGTGGAATTGAAATTGGGTGTGAGCAGTCCGCGGCAGATCGAGTTGGTGACCGGCGACCGTGACAGCGCGGAATACGCGAAACGCATTCGCGCAGTTCTGGATGGTGGGGCCTGCGCCGGAACATGCCGCGGCGTAAAACCTTGCCGCGAATTTTCGCGAGTGCCGACGGCACGATGCAATTGAGAGTGTGCAGGGGCTGAAGCCCAGTGCTTATAAGGCTTTTTCGGCACGAGTAAACTCGTGCCCTGATACACGTCTCGTTAGGCCAAATAAAGCTTCGACACAGCAAATATGGAATGGCTCTAAGTTCGAGCACGCTATGCGTGAACGGTCTGGTAGTCCTCGTATGCGCCTTTGAAGTCTTCGATCTTGCCGTCTTCAAAATGCCAGATGCGGGTGGCCACTTCATCAATCAGATCGTGATCGTGGGTGACCAGAAGCACGGTCCCCTGAAAACGCTGTAAAGCGATGTTCAAGGCGTTGATGGACTCGAGGTCCAGGTGGTTGGTGGGTTCGTCGAGCACCAGCACGTTGGGCTTCTGGAGCATGAGCTTGCAGAACAGCACGCGCGCCGCCTCGCCGCCGGAAAGCACGTCGGTCTTTTTGCTGGCTTCGTCGCGGGCAAACAACATCTGTCCCAAAAGGCCGCGAATCTCTTCGTTGGACACGGACGGATCCCACTGCCAGATCCAGTCCAGAATGCTTTTACCTTTCTCGATCAGGCTGCGATGGTCCTGGGGAAAATATCCTACCGATGCTTCATGTCCCCATACGACTTTGCCGCCATCAATGAGCGGGCCATCATAGCCGCTCACCGTACGCAACTCGGATTCCGGAGTGGTGGGTGAGTTCGCGAGCAGCGCATTCAAGAGCGTGGTCTTGCCGGCGCCGTTGCGCCCGATCAGCGCGATTTTTTCTCCCCGCAGCACGCTGGCGGTCATCCCGTTGATCACCGGTGTGTCGCTGTAAGACTTGGTCACCGACTCCAGTTCCAGAATGTGCTTGCCTGAGGGCCGTTTCATTTCAAACTTAATGTAAGGGCGAGCAATGTTCGAACGCGCCAGCTCCGTCACCTGCAATCGCTCTACTTCCTTGCGCCGGGACTGCACCTGGCTGGACCGGGTGCCGGCAGCGAAGCGGGCGATGAACTCGTTGAGCTGCGCGATCTTCTTTTCGCGCTGCGCATTCTGCGATTCGACCTGATTGCGAATCTGGGTCTTGGTCATCACCATATCGTCGTATCCGCCGGTATAGGTAATGATGGTTTCGTAATCAATGTCGGCAATGTGCGTGCAAACGCTGTTCAGGAAATGGCGGTCGTGAGAAATGGTGATCAGCACACCGTCATAGCGATTGAGAAATTCCTGGAGCCAATGGATCGAATCGAGATCGAGGTGGTTGGTAGGCTCATCGAGCAGCAGCGCTTGAGGGTGGCCGAACAGCGCCTGGGCCAGCAGCACGCGGACTTTCTGCCCGCCCTGCAACTCGCTCATCTTGCGTTCATGCAGCTCGTCGGGAATATCGAGACCTTGCAGCAGGATGGCCGCGTCGCTTTCCGCGCTATAACCGTCTTCTTCGCCGACAATTCCCTCAAGCTCGCCCAGTCTCATGCCGTCTTCATTGGTCATTTCCGGCTTTTCGTAAATCTGGTCGCGCTCTTCCATGGCGGTCCACAGGCGGCGGTTTCCCATGATCACGGTGTCAATCACGCGGTAGGCGTCAAAGGCAAACTGGTTCTGGCTCAGTACGCTGAGCTTTTTGGGGCGCGTCACGGTGCCTTTCTGGGGCTCGAGTTCACCAGAGAGCAGGTTCATGAAGGTGGTTTTTCCTGCGCCATTAGGGCCGGTAAGACCATAGCGCTTGCCCGGCGTGAAAACCGTGGACACCTCTTCAAACAAAATTTTTGCGCCGTAGCGCATGGAAACGTTACTGACTGAAATCATGTTGTTTTTACGGGAACTGCGAAGGAATTGCGCTTCAAAGGCGGGACCGCAGCTTCATGATTAGGATACCATGCGCGGTTTGTCTTGTTTTAATGCGCTCCGCTCCAAAAGAAGGAGCTGCGCGCAAGCCTTCCGGCAGAGCGGAAGAAAATCTTTTCCCTCTTTCCCGGCACTCCGCTTTCCGAATGCGGACACACGCGCATCCGGAAAGCTCCGTGCCGGGCTATTTTCGGTCGTCCTGCCGGACTGGAACATTAATTGTCCAAGGTCTTTCGTCGGCTTGAAACGATAATGAGGACGAGGAAGAACGTTGCATGTCTCGTCAGAGCGCGCAACACATGACGTGATCTACCAGCTATAGTGAACGGTGTAGTTCACCTTCTTTTCCTGCTCGGGAGCGACCTGCACCCGGAACTCTACGGTCTGCGCATCGGTATTCTTAAACTCATCGGACTTCATGGAGATGCGCCAGTTACTCCAGCGATAGAGATGTTCCACCACTCTTACCTCTACGGGCGTGGACTTGTGATTGCGCAGGGTGATTTCAAAGCTCTCATCGGCCCAGTGCTCGGAGTTGCTGACCTTGAAGTTTGTCCGGCGACGCTCGCCGACCACATCAAAGGCGTTGCCTGTATACAGCCGCACTGTCTCGTTGGAAGGCGTGTGATCAATGCGGTCTTCGCCGATGAATTCCATCTGCCCGCTTTGTTCCCGCCGGTAGAGGCGCACGCGTCCGGCCGGCAACGGCATGCCAAGGTTGTTCTCTTTTGCGTTTTTCAATTCCAGCATGACCCAGACTTTGGGGTTCGATTCGGTTCCGTAGCTTACGTTGTCGCGAATGGATTCCATATTCCAGCTACGGTACTGCGCAGGAACTTTCACGCCATCGTAAACATAGACACGCGTGGCATGAACGCTGGCCGCCCTCAAAAACTCCACCTGCTTGATTTCATGGTCGAGCAGCGATGTAGGGCGCTCCAGTGTATACAGGTGGTATTCGTCAAAGGCCTTCTCTGTGACTTGCGGCTGGGCAAGATCTACTTCAGCCTTGGCTGCTGCATAAGAATAGTTCCTGCTATTTACATCCTGTAATTTGGCGACCTCGCCCGCCATGAGCTTAATGCGCGCATTGTCAAAGCGTTTGCCGCTCTGGTTGTCGAGCGTTACCCAGCCGACCACATCGGCTACATCGCCGGTTTCGGGCGCGGTAATGTTGTAGTCCGCATGCCAGCTCATGCCGCTGGTCACGTAAGAAAGCTCGGCCGCTGTGTGCCCGCTCGCAGCGGACTGCAACTGCCAGTCCAGAGTCGGTTTCAGAATGGTATCGTCACCCAGCGCGGGGAAGACCGGCTCCCCCGGCAGGCGAAACTGCAACTGGCCATTCACCTCGATAACCGGCTGGCTCGATCCATTGCCGGGTACCGGTCTTTGGTAGCCATACGGACCGGGAACCTCATACTGCGGAACATACCCGCTGCGAATGACTTTGCCTTTTACCCGCGTGTGGTCAGGAAGCTCAAAATCGAGGGTCTTGCCTTCAAACAGCGAGAGAAGCAAGCCTTCAGAAACAGGATCGTTGCGATAGTTTTGTTCCAGAATATTGAGCCGACCGCCGCGCGGATCGCGCAACACCACCGAATCGGGCTCCAAGTGCGCGGTAATATCGTTGAGAACCACGTGGTTTATGCCGGTATTCAGGTCGAGCGGCACGGTCTGCCGCACCACAGCAAAATCCTGGTTGTAGATGGTGAGCGACGGCGCCGTGTTCTGGCTGTCTGCGGCCTGTACCATGGGCGCGAATAGCACGCAAAAATACAAGATTGAGGTTCGCATCGAATCTCCCTCGGTGAACGCAGGTAGAACGTAAGTACCTGATGTCTTTGCGTTGATTTTATTTCGCGTGCCCGCTGTTCGGGAGGAACTTAAGTAACAGATACAGCTTCTAACCTTAGATTCGATGAGTAGGTCGCGCCCATAGACGAGAAAAGATTGTTCCAGTTGTCTATGGCTTATATTGTTAAGATATGTAGTTTCTCATCTACATCTGGAAACGATAAGCTATTATGGTGGTAGTGACCTGATGATTACGGTTTCCAAACAAAATTACCTGAAAGCCATTGCCGAAGCCGAAGCTGAAGGACAGCAGGTGATTCCAGCAGCACTGGCAAACTGGCTCTCGGTAAGCCGGCCCGCGGTCACCACTGCGCTCAAGCGCCTCTCTCGAGACGGCCTGGTGCGGGTGACCAAAGAAGGCAATGTCGAACTCACCGATCGCGGCCGCATAATCGCCGATCGCACCATTCTGCGCCACGAGTTGATTGAGAGAATGCTGATCGAAGTATTTGGAATGCCGTGGTATGAAGTTCATGAAGAGGCAGAACGCCTGGAGCATGCGGTCTCTCCGGCTTTTGAAAAGAAACTGATTGAAAAGTTGGGGCATGAAAATATCTGTCCTTACGATCACGGGGTGACTCCCCGCACTGCGTCTGCGCGTCGTGAAAACGGGCTGTGCCTGCTGAGTGAGGTACAGGAAGGCGAGCAGTACCGGGTGGCGAGCATCTACGACCGTGACCGCAAACTGCTCGAATTCTTCGACCGCGAAGGCATACGCCCCGGCAGTCAGCTTAGCTGCCAGTCGCTCAACTACGATGACACCGTCACCCTGGCCATTGCGGGTAAAAACGTGCGCCTGGGACTCTCCGCTGCCCAGCGGATATGGGTCTCAAAATCATAGTATCTTTAGCTAGTTAACCCCGATTAACTCATGTGATATACTGCCGCTCACTGGTAGCAAGAGCTATGCTTTTTGGCTCGGCTTGCCTCATCTACTCCGTTGTTCGCTCAGAGGGAGGCGATTCAGCATGGCAGCAGCAACTATCACCGAACCGAAAACGGAACAGCAGCAGAAATGCCTTCGTGATCTCCAGGATTTCTATCTTGGCATTGCCATTCGCGACAAAATCCCGGTAACGATTTATTTTGTCAGCGGCGCCAAAGTCACAGGCACCCTCGAATCGTTCGATAAATATTCCGTGATTCTCGACAGTCCCGACCGCCAGTTGCTGATATTCAAGCACGCCATTTCTGTTATTCGTCCCGGGTGATGGTCAGCATTGCGGGCGTGAAAAACGGGAAAAGACTTTGTGTTCGCGTGTAGAACTGAAGTTCAAACTTTCCGCAGTTGTGCCTCGATCCATTCGGCTTCGTCTTTGAATCCCACCTCCCGGCAGAAATCGCGCAGGTGCGCATAGCGCGCTACGGGATCGAACCTGATGCTCTCATACAATTTGCGCAGGTCTACCGGACAAAGATGCAGCGGGCGTGAATCGGTCTCGGGCAGCGAATTCGTTCCGTTCATCTCGCAGCGAAAGTAGATGCAGTGCGCAATGCCGAACATATGCGAAGTTTCATGGGCCAGGACTTTGCAACTGCGGCGCAAGATCAACTGCTCCCGGTCAGGCGCTTCCTGGTCCCAGAAGTGCGGATCATAGCGGGCAAAGCTGTACACTCCTACCCGTTCCTGTAACGAAGCCTGGCCAAAAACGAAGTTCCATGCTGGGTCCGGATATAAGTCGCGCATGGTTACACCCAGCACACAGTAGGCGTCACGAGGCACATGTTGCTTCAAGAGGGCCAGAATATCCGTGGTGAGCAGTTGCTTCTTGTGCGTCAGGTGATTCATGCGCTCGGTTATTTTGCCCTGACTTGTAGATAAACGATTTTCAGATGAATGGCTTTCAGAGAAATGAGTTGCAGATAAGATCGGAAGCACACGCACAGGCAAAGCAAAGAATGCTTCGGAAAAGTCCTTGAGCCGTGAAAGCGCTGCGCCCTGCGCCGGAAATTCTTCCAGAGGCTGAAGGCAAATGGTACGCCGCGTATCGTTCGGGAAATTGGGGCGTGCGCGAAGAAAGTCGGCCGAAGTCTGACCTGACTCATGCTGCACCGCCAGCCAGTCTTCGGGGCCCGGAGTATTGATTGGTTCGAATCCACTGGGATCAAGAAGATGCCGGACTGCCCACGGGAAGGTCTTGTACCGGACCAATGGCCTGCATCCTGAGTTCTTTCCCCGGCGGAATGAATTGCATGGCTTCAGTTTACTGAATCCATTTTCTGCGACATTGGGTGCCCTCAAAAGAGGCACGATTTGTGGAAAACAGGTCCCAAATTCAGGATCCTCTGCGCTTCACCATTGGCCTGAAAACATGCCGCAATGTAGCCCCACCTCATATCGTCAACCTAAGCTGCTGCTGGATAAGGAGTTGTGCCATTGGTGCGGAACGGCATGTGACTCTGCCAGGCGATGAAAATAGTTCTATCGGCTTAAGAAAAGATTTCCAATTTAGTGCTTGTGGGAAAGTAGAACCGGGCCTAGCATTTTCTTACACATTCAACTCCAGCTAAAAAAACAGTTCCACCGCCTGCACTGTATTGTTATTTGCATTGGGTGCTCGGAATGGTCGAGTGGAGGGAGAGATGAAGAAGAAGCCTATGAAAAAACCAGTTCGCTCCGCAACCCCGCAAGTGCAGATTTACTGCGACGGCAAAATGATTACATTGAACCTGCTGCCTTCAGAAGCGTATGCCTTCTTGAATGGGAGAAAGAGCGGGAGCTAGTAATTGGTATTTAGTAGTTGGTACTTGGCTGAATCTTCTTTGGTTGTACCCACCGATCTCGTTATTTCTGCAATTATGATTTGTTCCAACGCAACTTTCCGTCGATAAACCTACAACAATCGTTACAGCTTTCGCATTGGCTTGATCCTCACGAAAATCTGTGAGCGCGCTCGCGCGGCTCAGAGACGGTGCTGAGCACCGTCTCTACGCAATCTGCTTGGTGCACCGATACAGCCTCGTTGGATTTGAAGGTTAGCTGCTAACCTGTCCTGCCGGACTGGCTCTTGTACCAGTGGAATGGACCGTGCGGCGCAACGAATCAGGTCTCTTACCTTCTCTCAAGTGTTGGACGGTCGCCGCTGGGCGCCTCATCAGACCTTGAGGAACGACGCAACACCGGCTTATCGCCGATGAGTTCCGGCAGGACCGGCTTTCTGGCGATCATGCTTGCGAGACGCCCTTTCACTTCATTGAACTCGCTGGTGGTAATGATGTATTGATCACGTTCCGGCAACATACTGGCAATTTCCTTTTGCGCGCGGCGAATCCGGTCTTCATTCATCGGATGGGTCGCAAAGGCCTTGCCAATAAAATTCTGCTTCTTGTGCCGGGCTTCGAGCTTCTCAAAAAAATCCACCAGCGCCGAGGGATCATAGCCGGCGGCATATTGATATTCCAGCCCCAGCAGGTCGGCTTCGCGTTCAGCGTCGCGGCTGAACTTCAGAAAAGTCATAGGCACGGCCAGACTTGCAACCTGGCGGACGATCATGCCCGCGGGCCCGCCAACGAAAATCATGGGCAACGAAACCAGGTTCCATATCTGCGACTTGGTTGCGTTTTTGGTGGCATGACGGGCGGCAACATGGGCAATCTCATGGGCCATGACTCCGGCGAGTTCAGCCTCGTTGTCCGCGGCCAGAATCAGCCCGCTATTCACATAGAAATATCCGCCGGGCAGGGCGAAGGCGTTTATCTCATCGCTGTCCAGCACTTTAATGACGAAAGGCACCTGCGCATCCGAGTGCCGAACCAGTTGCTGGCCCAATCGATTGACATACTCGGTGACGACCGGATCGGTTAGCACCCGCGACTGGCTTTCCAGTTCCTTGGCGAACTGCTGGCCCAGTTGCTGCTCTTTTTCAATAGAGTAGAAATTTACGCCTTTACCAATACCCCGCTCTCCAATGCGGGTTACGTCATACTTGCCGCCGAGTTTCGCCAGCTTACCCGGCTTGGCCGTCTTTTCGAGCGATGGCCCGGGATCGGCAACAGTGACCGAAGGCGCGGAATCCATTTGCAGCAGAGCGCTGAAGTAGCTATGAGTGTGGGGCAGGATGCGGCTCGCTAGCGACTGCTGCCCGTACATGACCATCGGCATGAGAGCAAAAAGAAATAGCAGCGCCAGACTGAGCTGGAGTAGAGCTTTGATGGGGAGCTTGAGACGAGCGCAGGAAAGACCGCAATAAAGAGAAGATGCCACCGCTCACCGCCTTGGGTTCGGCCCGCTTCCGAACGGACCTGAGCAGGTTCGGTCCGGCGGAAGAACACAATAGAGATTAGAGCGCGGAAGCAAAGCAGCAGTTGGCTTGAGAAAACAGCTTCTGGCTTCTAGCTGGTGGCTCCTTGGCTCTTGGCTTTTGGCTGTTGGCTCTTGGCTTGTGTGTTCTGGATTTCGCTGACCTGCCGGTTCTCTCGATTCAGACTTCTACAGACTTCTCTTCCTTCAGAATAGGCTTGTACTGCTATACCGTCTCGCTGGGGAAAACGTCCCGCTTCTCTCACAGTGCTGAGAGAGCGGCCCGCCACCTAATGGCTTGGCTCCTAGCGGTAACAGGCCGGGTAGCTTACCGCTGAGGATCAATTGTCACTGAAGCCCATTGAAATTAATAGGGTTATCGCCCCTGCTGGCACCAAAAACACAAAGCCAAGAGCCAAGAGCCAACAGCCAACAGCCAAAAGCCGTCCTCGGAAACCCTGAGTGTCCCACACTCACATTTTTGCGGACAACCCTATTGACTTCCTCGGTTGTATTTCCTATAATTAGCACTCGATGGACATGAGTGCTAGCAGTTCATCGACCCCCAAATAGATTCAAAACAGCATTAGTAAATATCCCACTTATTTAAACAGAAGAATTCTGAAAGGAGTACGTAATGGCAAAGAAGCTTACCCCACTGCATGATCGCGTGGTGGTCCGCCGGATTACTGAAACGGAGTCCGTCCGTGGCGGCATCATCATCCCCGATACCGCAAAAGAAAAACCCCAGGAAGGTGTCGTGATTGCAGTTGGCACCGGCAAGTTCGAAAAAGGTCAGACGGTTCCCCTGGCTGTGAAAGAGAATGACCGCGTCCTGTTCGGCAAATATGCCGGAACGGAAATCAAGATTGGCTTCGAAGAATTGCTGATCCTGCGTGAAGAAGAAATCCTTGGCATCCTGACCGGCGAGAGCACCCCTGCGCCCGCACCGAAGCCGGAAAAAGCCGGCGCCGGCAAAAGGTAAGCTCTGACCGAGCACCCCAGCCGGTAGCTCGGTGATTGAGTATGAGCTGAGAGCTGGAATAGGCCCCGATATTAACCGCTGTTCGCGTTCGCGCGAAGAAAGAATTCTGAGGAGAAAAATCATTATGGCAGCAAAGCAAATTGTGCACGGTGAAGAGTCCCGCCAGGCGATCCTGCGTGGAGTGAATACTCTCGCCAACGCAGTAAAGGTGACGCTCGGTCCTCGCGGCCGCAACGTCGTGATTGAGAAGAAGTTCGGCTCGCCGGTCATCACCAAAGACGGTGTGACAGTGGCGAAAGAAATCGAATTGGGCGATACCCTTGAGAACATGGGCGCGCAGATGGTGCGCGAAGTCGCCAGCAAGACCAGTGACGTGGCCGGTGACGGCACCACCACGGCAACCGTTCTGGCCCAGGCCATCTACTCCGGTGGCGTAAAGACCGTGGCCGCCGGCGCCAATCCTATGGCCCTGAAGCGCGGAATCGAAAAGGCCATTGCCGCCATCTGCGGCACCCTCGACAAAGAAGGAAACCGCAGCAAGGGCTTCCTTGACAGCCTGTCGAAGCCAGTAAGCGGCGACATGATCGCCCAGGTCGGCACCATCTCCGCCAACAACGACGAAACCATTGGACGCATCATTGCCGAAGCCATGAAGAAGGTCGGCAAAGACGGCGTAATCACCGTGGAAGAGTCCCGCACCATGGAGACCAGCCTTGACGTCGTGGAAGGTATGCAGTTCGACCGCGGCTATCTCTCTCCTTATTTCGTGACCGATCCTGAGCGCATGGAAGCCATTCTCGACGACGCGTATGTGCTCATCAACGAAAAGAAAATCAGCACCATGAAAGACCTGCTTCCCCTGCTGCAGAGCATCGCGCAGACCGGCAAGCCGCTGCTGATCATTGCTGAAGACGTGGACGGCGAAGCGCTCGCGACCCTGGTCGTGAACAAGCTGCGCGGCACGCTCCAGATCTGCGCTGTGAAGGCCCCGGGCTTCGGCGACCGCCGCAAAGCCATGCTGCAGGACATCGCGATCCTGACCGGCGGAAAAGCCATTACCGAAGATCTCGGATTCAAACTCGAGAACGTCACTGTCCAGGACCTTGGCCGCGCCAAGAAAATCACCGTGGACAAGGACAACACCACCATTGTCGAAGGCAAAGGCAAGGGCGCTGAGATCGAAGGCCGCGTGCGCGAGATTCGTGGCCAGCTCGAAAAGACCACCAGCGACTATGACCGCGAGAAACTGCAGGAGCGGTTGGCGAAGCTGGTTGGCGGCGTAGCCGTGATTCGCGTAGGCGCTGCGACTGAGACCGAAATGAAAGAGAAGAAAGCCCGCGTCGAAGACGCAATGCACGCTACCCGCGCTGCCGTGGAAGAAGGCATCGTACCCGGCGGAGGCGTTGCTCTGGTTCGTTGTGCCGCAGCTCTGGAAAGCCTGAAGCTGAAGAACGACGACGAAGCTGTGGGCGCAGAGATTGTCCGTCGCGCGCTTGAAGAGCCGCTGCGTCAGATCGTCTCCAACTCCGGCGAAGAAGGCGCGATTGTGGTTGGCAAGATTCGCGACTCTCAGGACAAGAACTTCGGCTACAACGCTCAGACCGAGAAGTTCGAAGACCTGGTCAAGGCCGGCGTAATTGATCCGACCAAAGTGGCGCGTACGGCACTGCAGAACGCCGGATCCATCGCCGCGCTGATGCTCACCACTGAAGCCCTGGTTTCGGAAATTCCGGAACCGGCCAAGGCCCCGGCCGGTGGCGGCGGTGACATGGGTTACCACGGATAAGCATTAACTCAACAAGTTGCTCTCCACCTAAGCCCCGCAGCCAATGCGGGGCTTTTTTCTGCCGCTAAACCCTCACCACTGATGACACTGATCGTTCTGATTTTCACTGATCAACATTGTTTGACTTGTCTCGTGCCGGATTATTTTGAGCGCCGTCCAGCGTCATAGCTGTGGGCTGCGGCTGACTGTTACGAGGCTCGAGTCGAACACTGCAGTGCCCAGTAGCAGCAGCTTAAAATTGCTCCCGTGCCGGAATGTTTTGAGCGCCGTCCAGCGTCATAGCCGTGGGCTGCGGCTCATTGTTACGAGGCTCGAGTCGAACACTGCGGTGTCCGGTAGCGGCAGCTTTCCTCTCAACACTGCGTGCCCAGTAGCAGCAGCTTAAAATTGCGGTTCTGCTACCCTATTTCGTGATCTCCAAACAGGAAATTCAACAGGCATCTCAGCGCATTGCCGGCCACATTCGCCACACGCCCGTTCTTGCGCTCGAAGAAAACGCCTTTGGCATAGCGGCGCAAGTATTTCTCAAACTGGAAATACTTCAGCACACCGGATCGTTCAAACCTCGCGGGGCCTTCAACTGCATTCTCAGCTCGAAGGTGCCGGAAGCCGGGGTAATCGCGGCCTCGGGCGGCAATCATGGCGCAGCCGTGGCTTATGCTGCGCAGAAGCTTGGATATCACGCTGAGATTTTTGTACCCACTATCTCGCCCCCGAACAAGGTAGAGCGGTTGCGCGGCTATGGAGCCAAAGTCAATGTGGAGGGCAAAGTCTATGCCGAGGCCCTGGCGGCCAGTAAGGAACGCGCCGCGCAGACCGGCGCCCTGAGCATTCATGCTTATGACGATGCGCGGGTGCTCGCCGGACAGGGCACGCTGGGCATGGAGTTGGAAGATCAGCTTCCTGAACTCGACACAGTTTTGATCGCTATTGGTGGCGGTGGACTGATCGGCGGCGTGGCTGCCTGGTATGCCGGGCGTACCCGTGTGATCGGCGTTGAGCCCGAAAACGCTCCAACACTGTTCAAGGCGCTTGAGGCGGGCGGGCCTGTGGATGTGGATGTAAGCGGTGTGGCCGCCGATTCACTGGGCGCACGGCGCACCGGCGAGCTAGTCTTCCCTATCGCGCAGAAGTTTATCGAGAAGGTGTTGCTGGTCACTGACGAGCAGATTCGGGAGGCACAGAAAGCTCTATGGCAAAAGCTGCGCATCGTAGCCGAGCCGGGCGGAGCAGCGGCCTTTGCGGCTTTGCTTTCCGGCAGGTATCAGCCACAGCCTGAGGAGCGGGTTGCCGTGGTGATCTGCGGCGCGAATACCGAACTCTCCACCTTGCTGCTGTAGCTTTCCATTCAACCCGGCTGACCGGATTGCCTTGTCTCGGCGAGTTCGCGCACTACCGGATCCATGCGATCGAATGCTTCCTGCAAGATCTTGCGTGAAGTGGCAAAGCAGATGCGCACGTGTCCGCTGGCGCCCGGCCCAAACCAGCGCTCGGCGCCCGGCACCAGCGCTACCTTTGCCTGCTGGCGCAACTGCTCGCAAAACTGCTGTGAATCAGAGGTGAGGCTGCTGACGTCAGGAAAAATAACGTATGTGCCCTGGGGCGCATTTACTCTGACGCTGGGCCACTGCCGCAGACGTTCCACTGCGTAGTCCCGCTGCGCCTGAAGATGCGCGACGAATTGTTGCAGCCATTCCCTCCCCTGTTCCAGAGCGGCAATCACAGCCACCTGGGACAAGACAGAAACGCCATAAACGGTACTTTCCGCGTCGGAGGCATCAATAATCTGCCGCCGCCACCCGGCATCTGCGCATATCACGCAACCCACCCGCAAACCCGCCAGAGCAAAATTCTTGGAAAAGCCGTATACAGTCACTGTGTTGCGCGCAATTTCCGGCGAGAGCGATGCTACGGCGACATGTTGCCGGGGCGGATAGACGATGTCGGACCATATCTCGTCAGAGAGGATGCGCAAGCCACGGTCCGTCGCCCATTGCGCTACGGCCAGGAGCCACTCGCGCGAATAAACTATGCCCAGCGGATTATGAGGATTGCACAGCCACAACATGCGAGTGCGCGGAGTGATGCGCGCCTGCATGGCTGCAATGAATTCTTCGGCTGAAGATGACGGTGTGACCCGGATACGTACCGGAACCGCTCCCGCCCGCTGCACCGGATGCTGAAACAGGAAATCCACCGGATCGGGTATCAGAACTTCCTCACCCGGTTGCAGGCCGCTCCGCGCAATGACCGCCATGGCAGAGGCTGCGCTGTCCGCGGCGAACACCATTTCGGGCGTGCATTCCATGTGCCGGGTGGAGCGCATCCATTCGCTCACCGACTCACGAAATTTGGGCAATCCCTCGGGCGGCCCGTAACTGAGCACACCATCATGAACATAGGCGATCAGTTTTTCCTGAATGGCAGGGGCAATGGGAAAGTCAGGATCAGCAGCGGTGAGCGGAATTACGCCGGCGGGTTGCTGCGCCCATCGCATATTGAACGCGCGGTCGCGCAGCAGTTCCAGGCGCACAGCATCATCAGAAAAGAAATTCATAGATAGTCAACGCAGCAATTTAGCAAATCGCAACAGATCAGCAATTATCGCATTCGCGTTGCTTGCGGTTGCTTTCCTGCCCAAAAGATCAGTGGTGATCTGTTCGATCAGCATTATCGGGCTGTGACATTTCTGGTTCACGCAATGGGCAGAAAGGTATTCGCTGCATTTTGCGGAGCAAGAAATTTGCGCATCAGGTCGCGTCCGCTCGAGACATAAGACGCGCATTGCCCGCGCCGCTCTTTTGAATAAGTGCTCAGTGACTGCGGTAAAGGCCGGTCTTCCCTGAGCACACGGGCCAGCACTACGGCGTCCGCCAATGCTGAAGAAACACCCCTGCTGGTAAAGGGCAGCAAAGGATGCGCGGCATCTCCGCACAGCACTAAATTATTTGCATTGAAGCTGGGGACCATATCGCTATCCACTGTTCTCCAAAGATGCACCCTGGAAAAATCAGTGGCGGCCAGCATCTCGGGGATTGGATCAGCCCAATCTCCGGCAAGTGCCTGCACAAAAGATTTCATGCTGGCGGCGCTTAGCTGCGGAGGCTTGTAGGTCTCCGCATCGAATTGCGCATACCACACAATATGGTCTCCATTCACCGGCAGTACGCCCACGGCAATGCCTCCGGCTACGGCATGAAATTTGTTGAAGTTTCTTCCGGCCCATTCAATGGCGCGGGCAGAACTGGAAAGCCCGACTACTTCCATGACTCGGCCGGGGCACGACGGCCACTCCGGATACAGCGCCTGCCGCGCGCGGGAATTGACTCCATCACTGCCCACATACAGATCGGCCGTGACCGGCGCGCCCGAGCTCATTTCTACAGTACGAACATATTGCCGCGTATCCAATTCAATTCTGCGCACTGCATTCCCGAAATTCAGCTCGGCTTTGCCTTGAATCCCGGCCCGCAGCGCGGCCATGAGATCCTGACGGCAAATGCCTACCGCGCCGCGCGGCATCGGCTCCTCACCCAGAATTGCTCCGCGTGAATCACGATGGTAGTAGCGTTCAAGCCGCATGCTCGAGCGGCTCCAGTCCAGAGGCACATGAAATTGATTCAGGACGTTGATGCCGTCAGGCGTGAGAATGAAACCCATTCCAGTTTCGGGGAGTTGCGGTTGACGTTCAAAAATACGGCATCTGTGGCCGTCGGCATCCAGAGTAATGGCGGTCATCAAGCCGGCAATTCCGGCTCCGAAAATAACGATATCCATGTGCGTTCTCCTGAAAGGGCAATTTCAGGCTGACCGCTTTCCGTCCCTGTCAATGCTGGAGGAATGTCAGCTTGCATTGTATACATGACGGCGTGTCAGGGATACCTCCAGTCCGCGTGCGCTGTATACCTTCATTGACGGCAATTCAATCCATTCCCCTATGCCATGCAGAAAATATCTCTATTCCTCTTACAGGCATCCCCGGGACCCGCGTGGCCTTCTCTGTTATCAGGGTTGAACAACATTCCGTAAGTCCGAATGTTGCCAGAACCTGCGCCTCACCTTTGCAAGTCAATTGGCTGAAATGCTTTTGATTGGCAACTAAAGCGCGAATATATTTCGCGATCTGCGGGTGAGTGGTGTTGGAAGGAAATTTACCATGGGCCCCTGTACTCGTACTCACCGATCGCTAGATCAATTTCTTGGCTGGTGCGTTCTGATGTTGCTGGTTCTTACCGGCGCCGCAACCGCCGCTCAGAATAGACGAACCAATTCCAACCAACGTCAGGTCGTCCTGCGCATCCGGGCAGAAGTGGTACCGGCCGCCATGCTTCCCTCTCCGAAAAAAAAGGAACAGCAAGACTCGATCACCTACGACCTGGCCATGCCGCAACCTATGGCAGGACTGAAGATGAGCGTGATTGAAGAAATCCGCCCGTTACCACAGGCCTTTCGAAACAGTGGCTGGGGCGCCAAGAGTGGGAACATCGTCCTGAAGACTTTGACAGTCGTGCCGCAATAAGCAACCATTAATTGGTTTTGAATCTTACAAGATCTGCGATGTTAGAAAAGGTTTGGCGTGCGGGAACGGGATTTTATCGAACCCTGATCTGATGTTATCGCTTTCATGCGGCAAATTGGTTTGGTGTCACCGCAGCAGGACAAGGGCCTGAGCGGTCATTCATATTTGAAATACGTCTAGATGGCTTTACAACTACAATCGGTGTGACTGAACAGAAAGGAATTCCAGAGCCCGTCGACGGATTGAACTCCGATGCGCAACCCTAACGACTACGCATCCACCATTCGTAATTAGGGTCATCATCAGCGGGACGAAAACGAGCGCGGGCTTCAATCTTGCGAAGCACAGCCGCGATTTCCGCAGCCGTCTTCTCTCTACTCCAATGCTCCATGATTCCGCTGGTCGTAATAACCGAAAGTCCTAGCTCGGTTGCGAATCTCTGGCCTTTTCTATCGTCAATCACGACTACAAATTGACGGCTGTTTGCCAGCGCCAGACACATTGCCTCACCGTCATCCAACGAAGCGGCATACGTTACAAATACTTCTCCTTCAGCGTCCGTGGGTTCACATTCTAAGAAGATTCCATCATTTATCCATTGACTCGGCCTTAGCTCTTCAACCTGTGCTCCATCGACTGAGCGAACGTAGAGGCATTCTTGTTCGACGATAGAGCGACAGATATGACAGGTAGGGCTGATGTACCCTACAAGCTCACCGAGCAGGTCTGTGGCGGCGAGATTGATAAGCGCACTTGAATCGATGATGGCGACGGTTTGCGTGAGCACTCGAATTAGCTCTCTACAAGACGCTTTCCGAGGTCTGATTCATATCGAGCAAATCCTTCTTCTTCCGAATGGAGTGGATCGGTATGACGCTGTACCTCTTCTCTTGCAGTTAACCTGTCCACACGTAACAGGCGGGCGAGTTCTCCTTCAGTGATCAACCCCTTTTTGAACGCATAGACTGCCATCGTTACATAGTGGCGTGGCATACCCTCTACGACGGTTGCTTGTGGATTCAGATTGAGCATCTCCTGGGCGCGACGAACTTTGAAACCTTCTTCTTTCAATCTCTCCCAAGTGCCATAAGGAAGACGTTTCAGGATCTCCAGTCTTTTTATGAGCGCTTGAACCGAGACTTGATAGAAATTGGCCAGCTCAACAAAGTGAGCAAGCGTAATCCCAGACGGCAAGGAACGATGAAGCTCCGTGATTCGTCGATTAAGCCCCGTTGCCGGCATGAGGAAGCATTCTGCAAAGGCATCCGCTAAGCGCTCACGAACACTCAATCGTCTTTTTTCAAACAGGAAGGTGACCTCTGGCTGAAATCTTGCTGTTAGAAAATGTCCGTATTCGTGAGCTAGAGACCAGTTTCGCCGATCAGCTGGATGATCGAAATTGATCGCAATGCAGGCCCCTAGTGGTTCGTTATAGGCGAATACTCCAGCGATCTTGCTGGGCATCTTGAAATAAAAGATGCGAATGCCCACCTGATTAGCAAGCCTCTCCCTGAGATCAGGTACGGGACCATCTCCCATTCCCAGACGTGCTCGTTCAGAATTGGCTACGTCCTCGGCGATTTGTTCCCACGTCGCTCCGGCTGTTTCGTATGGAAGTGGGTAGAGGCGCGGGGCAGGCATCTGAGTAATACGTTCAAGCTCTGCGAAATCCTCTGCCCGCTTTTGCAGCTCGATGCCGACGGTATCAACAGTTTCGTCATACTCTTGCGTGGCACGAAACTGCGGTACGAAGCTTTCAGTCACGGTCTTGCGGCTCACAAAATCAGAAACCTGGCGATTACAGATTTTGGCGAAGCGAACCAGTTCATTTGCTGATATTCGGCGCTCACCTTTTTCGATAGCTACCACAGTCGTTCGCGCAACACCAACAGCGTCTGCAACCTGTTGTTGTGTAAGCCCTGCCGTTTTTCGTGCATCTTGCAGCCGGCTACCAAGTACTCTCGGGTCTAACTGCTCCAGAATGCTTTCCATGTCATCCCCATGCACTTTCGGTTATGCAGCAATTCTCGTTGGCAGGTTCTTGAGTGCGCCAAAATCGAACCACTCCTTCACATGCTTGCGATAAAGGCTCCTCAAATTCTCCTCCAACCCTTGGGCCGTATTTCCTAGTGCAAGTTCAGCGAGCACGAGCTGCAATTCTGGAAATTCAATAACCAGTCGTTTCCACTCTGCCCCTTCAGAAACGCACGGAAGCAGGCGAGATGCTTGCCAAGTCATGGACGCTAGTCCCCTTAACTGGCGACGACTAGGATGCCAATCAGAGCTGAGGCAGTCATTAAGGTAGTTTCCATGGTCGAAGCTTGAAAGATGTGCGCCTTCCAAAGCTAACCGACGCAGCAGACAGGAAGTACAGAAGCCGCAATGCTCGCCTTTGCGAGTCAACCCATCACACGAAAACGTCTTAGCGATGCCGTCGGCTGCATGGCGCACCGATTTTTCTCGACACATTTCGGCCTTGGTCAGAAATATGGACCGGTTCTCGATCGAAAAGGGTCTACCGCAAATGCGGGACACAAGCGTTGCGACATTGCGGAGTGTTCTCGGATGCATGGCGCGGGTATTGTCAATTCCCACCTGGCTCAGGTCAAAAGGCAGATTAATGGCTCCGATTCCGTTTTCGTATACATGCACGGAATTAGATTCAGCCGTGAGCGCAACGACCGCACCGAGCAATAGGAAAACGAAGGCTCGCGTTCGACGAGTCGGCTCCTGCAACATTTCCGCTGCGCCGGCCATGGAATACTGAACAGACACATGCGTGCCCGAACGCCCGAATCGTGAGCACAAATATTGAAATTGGCGGCGTTGCAACCCCTTCTGGATATTGTTCGGTGAACCGGAAACGCAGACGAAATGCCGCTCTGGGTGTCGGTCAAATTCGATTGCTGTTCCAGCGTAGGAATCCAAGCCACCGCTGAAGAGCCCCACATCAACATTGGTGGGCACGTATCGTCCGAAGAGATGTTGTTGGCTATCAGAACTTCTGCCGCCTGCTCGCTTCACGAAGTTGAATTGCCACGAATCATGAGTGAGAAAAGAGAGAGCTTCTTGGAGATCGGACTGAACCAGATCATCATTCCAAATTTCAGGCTCCCGAGCTGCGATCGCAATCTCAAAATTCCGATGAACAGGCGTCCGAGTCTTTCCGACAAAGCGTTCCCGGAGCGCCAAACGATCCGCCATATGCGCCGCAACAGCCACATCCAATGCGTCCGCAAGTACCGGTTCCACAATAGTTGAGAATTCTCTCGCAATCGATTCGTCATTTATCACAAACCTCACCGGCTGTTCCGGCATGACGAACTCTTGTTTTTGCGAACCCGAAGACCACTGTATGTGCCCCGGAATGGAAAAATCGAAGGTGTATTCCATCGTGTTATTCATTGCGGATCTCCAGATCGACTGGCAAAGGCTTGTGCAAATCTTCGATGGTGAGCTCTTTGCGGACTACGCGTTTTCGCGGCGCACGAACGTGGCTCAAATCGCGATCCCCAGTTAACTGTTTTCCTACATCCTGGCCCGCCTTACAAACTTCATCGCGAAGGCTCTCCTCGAAATTGACTTGCTCCTCTATAGTTCGGCCCGTCTCTTTTGTAACTTTGTCCCGGACGATCCCGATGCACTGACTTTCAGCTATCTCCCAACTCAGCTCACTCCCAAACTGTTTAGCGACATCCTCTCGCGTAACGTTGGCTCTTTCCGCATCGAGCCGGAGAAAAGTTTTCAGAGCTGAACGTTGTGCAAATTGAGCAGACTCGGCAAACTTGCTATTTGCGATGAAAGTGTCGAGTTTTCCGATTAGCTTTGTCGAACCCGACAGAACAGACTCGGGTGGGATTAGATTAAGGACAGGTGCTAAAAGCGCCTCGTGAACAGCATTAACGAACTCGCTGTACGGAGTTTCGTTATTCTTCCTAAGGTAAGCAGCGACACCAGTCAATACACAGTCGGCAACGAGCGGAGCTCCGGTCTTACTGGTTAAAAGGCGGTAGACTTTCCGCCAGCCCTTTCCCCTCAACTTCCATTCAAAACGATCGCCATCGGGCATTGCATTTCCCCTAGCAGAATAATGCCGCCAGAGTCTGACATTGTCAACAATATAATGATATTATTTCCAAAAATGTCAGACTTCGCAAACTCTTGCCAATTCGCTCCACACTATTTCTCGCCTGTTTGCAGAGCGTCTCTCGGATTCAAAAAACGTTGCCAGCTTGGCTAGGCATCAGTGGGGTGTTTGTCAGGCTCTGCTAGTGCCATCCTCTGCTACTAGACAAAGGCTTCTTAGGAACCTGCGCTTTCGGTTGACGTCGCACATTGTGAGCAAAGGCAATGTGTCCCCGCTTCCTTTTGCATCTCCTTTGCTGAGGTGTCTATGAGCATCCCTGGGCTCCATAGCGCCATGAACAAATAGTCGGCGAACCCTTTGCCATTTGTCTATCTCGGGTCTCTTCGAGGCCGGGACTGGAGCGGCAAGAGTGGAAACGTCGTCCTGAAGACTTTGACAGTCGTGCCGCAATAAGCAAGTGGTCACATCCAGAGTGAATTCAGCCACTTTTCTTTGTTCGTACAGCCCCAGCATTCCCAGAGACGTGGTCTTCACCGGCGCGGCTTGCTTGCGTGTCAAAAGTGATGGCGCAAGCTGCGTATTTCCTGCAGCCGTTCCAGCGACTGGCTGAGCCGCTACAGTTTCAGCTTGTGCGGACGGATTGAACGGCGGTTCTGAGTTTGCTGTTTCCGGCGCTGGCGCTGGCGGCTCAACTTTGGAAACCGGAACCGGAACATCGTTCTGTTTGATGGGCAGGTTGCGGGTCTGATCGGGCTCCAGAAGATATGGAATGAGATCAGGATTGCTGATGACGATGGTGGCGCCCTGCACCTGAATCGGCTCAGCCGGCAGCCGCACCTGGCCGCTCGGTATTTTCATCTCGCCGGGCACGGTCTTTACCGGGACTACAGTCACCGTCAAATCTCCAGCGGGCAAGTCCCGCAACAGGAATTTTCCGTTTTCATCGGTTTTTGCCACCACCGACCCGGCGCTGATCTGAACGCCAGCCAACGGAACAAGATTGAAATCTCCGGTGCTGCTGCCGCCCCCTGCTCCCTGCTGCACACCATGGCTCACCTGGCCGCCAGCCTGGCCCAGCCTTCCACCGGCCTGGCCGCCGCGTTGGCTGTGCACTGAAGCGGAAGGCATGCCGCCAATCTTCAGTTTGCCGGAATCAGCAGGCTGCGCCGAGGGCTCCACCTGGACTTTCAAAAACACTTTACCGGCAATGGAACGCAATGCGCGCAACGGCACGTCCTGCACTACGGTTGAAACCGGCGAGACCCGCACGTGAAAGCTTTCTTTGGCCAGCACATAGTTTGCAGGCAGGGTGCTTTCATCTATGGTGAGTTTGTAGTCTCCGGGCGGCACATCATCCAGCTCAAAATCACCTGCGCCTACTGTCGTGATGGTACGCTTCTTCTTGCCATCGTCGAGAACCAGCCGGATGTCAGACAGTCCTTTCGAATCGGGCTGGCGCTTGCCTTCGAAGCGCAGATCATTGAATACATTTCCCATCAAGCGCGCAAAATCAATCAGGCCAAAATTTACGATGGCGATCTTCTGCTGAATCAGGTCCACCTCAGTTTCGTTTTTGGTGGTCATGCGCACCGGCGCGGCAAATTGGGTGAGCGCCACGGAAATCCGGTGCTCTGTCGCGCTTACTCCGGAAAACCGGAACCTGCCTTGTTCGTCGGTGGTGGCGACTTCGCCATTATCGAGTTCCACTCGCAGCCCGATGAGCCCTTGTTCGCCATCGTTGAAGATGCCGTTTACGTTGTTGTCGCGGAAGACGCGGCCTTCAATGATGCGGGAACTGTGGCCGGGCACCAGGGAAAGCGGCATGGCGCTGAAGCTCTTGGCGAAGCCGAAACTGAAAAGCATGGTGCGTTGCGGCGTCAAAGAATTGTTCAGCACCCAGATGGTGGTCAAGCCTGAGTTGAATTGAAGAGTGCGTGTGGCCTGGTAATTGAAGTTGTATCCCGCGAACGGAGTCCAGGTGCTTTCCGTTCCTGAATCGGCCCGGGCCACAGAAAAATTCGGGCCTATCCTGACTTTGCTTCCGAGTTGAAACTGGCCGGCAGCGGAGATCGAGGTATTAATCGGCACTTGCGCGTTCAGCAGCGCTTTTACTTCCGGGGGCACATTGCCCGATTGCACGAAAGAGATCGGGTCCTGTAAATACAGATTTTGCAGCGCTGGTGAAAGTAAATTCAATTCCGACCCCAGCTTCTGCACCAGCGAAGGATTCCTGCGGTCATGCTGAAACGCCAGCAACATGCTGCCGCCCTTTACCGGAAAGGTAAAGCCGTCGCGGAAAGAAAATTGATCTTCTGAATTGAGCTGCAACGGGTCCTGCACCGAACCTACGGTGAATTCCAGGCCGTTGTTCATGCGCGGCGTAAATTGATAGCGCCAGTTGGTATCGAAACGATTGCCGGTAGAGGATTGGTTGGTGAACCCGCCATCATTATGGCTGTATATGTAATTGAAGTTCAGGTCTTGCTCTCTATTGAGCCTTACAAAAAACGACGGGCTCAGGTAATCGGAGCGGCCCGCATGGATAACGTTATTGACCGACTCAGTCGTTGCATGCTGGTAATAAACTGATTCGCTGAAGCGGTCAGAGTTCTTCAAAGTCATTCCGGCTTTGATGGATGACGTGGCAGAAAACAGAGACAGCACCTGGTTGAGCGGGAACAGCGGAGCGGATTTGGCTCCGGCGGCAAAGAGGGTAAGGTTTCCGCTGGTGTAATCAACTTCTCCGCGCCCCAGGCCTCCATGATTGCTCATTCCGCCAGTGCCTTCGAATCTCCATTCCCGGGTGGGCGAATAGCTGAAGCCCGCGGTCTGCATTGCATCATTCTGCCGGCGTCCGCTGAAGCCCAGAAAATCTGTCGGCGTGTTGATGTAACTGGTGGTCGCAAATAAATTCAGCTTGTCGTTCTGTTTGCGCAGAAAAGAAAACCCGCCGATATCGCGCGTTGCGCCCAGCGTGAGGTAATAGAAAGGAATGGTGCTTCCGCCAAACAGCATGTACTGGTTATCGCCGCGCTTCAGGGAAATGGCGCCGCCGCGCAGTTCAACAGAATCAGAGGTAGAGTATGGGCTCATGTAGCGCTGAATACCGTTGTCGGTAAGACTCACGATAAAGTCCAGCGCCCGGACTTCCAGGTTAGGATTGCGAAAATCCACAGCGCCATGGCGGATGTTAAATGCATGCCCGCCCTGAAAGTCGTTGTCTTCTACCTGCGTCTCAATATCCAGGTGAGTGTCATTGGCCATGGCCTGCGACCATGACAAACCATTGAGTACGGAAAGAGTCGAGTTGCCGGAACTGTTTGACAGTTGCAGATTCGAACTCACCAATCCCTGCGCCATCTCTGACTGGCGGCGCAGCATGGCCGGCGAAATTGCCGTGGAAGGGCGCTGCACGACGCGTATCCGGATGCTTACCGGAGTTTCATTCCTGTATCCCAGAGCAACGGTCTCTCCGCGCTGAAGGCCGCTGAATTCTATGGTGTCGCTGCCCAGTTCGGCGCTCGCTATCTCCGGGTCAAGCACGATCACATTGGTAATTCCCGGCGCGACTACCGTCCGCTTGGAATTCCAATACACTTCGACCAGTGTAGGCAGCCCCGAATCACTGCTCTGGGCTGCCGCAGGCAACGCCATAGCCAGCGCCAGCAGCACTAGAGCTGCTGTGATTGCCACCGGGTTGGACCGCTTGAATTTCACTCGATGAATCTGTTTCTATTGCGTCACATGAAACGGGACCTGCTGCGTCTCGATGCGATCTTCGCCATAAGCTACGGTCAATACCGCGGTGTAATCGCCCGCAGGCAGGCTCCCCGCCCAGTCCACGTGAAGCGTATCTTTCTGGCCTGGCAAAAATCTCTTTTGCTCGTTTTCAGCTTTGGCCACCAGCTTTTTTTGCGAGTCGAGTACTGCTAACCGGGCCTGCGGAAAAATATGGGTATTGCCGGAATTCACTACATCAAAGCTTGCACTGAGCCCCTGGTTCGCGGAAGGCGGGGTCAATTTCAGATTGCTTACGTCAATCTTGTAAAGCTCGGTATGCTCTGCGCTCAGCAGCACCAGGCAGCCCAGGCGCATATTCGTATTCACGCCCTGTCCGGTCTTGCTGTCGGTAAACGACAAGGTTGGCTTCGAATCTACAAACAGGACAGCGTAGTAGCCTCCGTTGGCGTCTGCGGGTGGCGTGATGATGGCTTTCATCTTCTGTGTGCCGTGGGCGGGCACTTCAAAGTGGTTGGGCACAAACTGTATCCAGTTGGCGGCAGATCGCGGCGAAGTACCCGGAGCGGTAAATATCTTTTCGTTCTTTTCGTTGTACCAGAAATCGGTAATCTCGACCGTCATCTCCGCCGGCTGGTCGCCATTGTTCACCGTGGAAAGATCAATCTGAAAAGGAACGCCCGGCTTGAACTTTTCCACTACTTGAGCGGGGGCCAGTCCCAGCGACTGGGCGCTCGCGCTACGGCCTGCTCCAGCCGCCATTGTCATGATTATGGCCAGTGTCAAAATTCGTAATAGATGGTTCCGTCGCTTCATCAAGGCACCGTAAGAGTAAAAGTCAGGGTGGCGTTGTCACTTCCCCTGAAAGCCGTGGGCCCGTTGATATTGGCAACGAACAGCCCAACAAATCTGGTTATCGAACTGCGATTGGCAGCCGCCGCTGTGATTTGCCTGGCAGTTGCGGCGGTGGTTCCAATTGCGGTAAAAGGCCCGGCGCTGGCGCTGGCATCGCGAAGTTGCAGGGCCGCCGTGTGGACGAAATTCGTGCTCACGAACACCTTGATGGTTGCCGTGCTGGAAGTGAAATCAGTAAAAACCGGCTGCAAAAGATACGGCGTCGAATAGATCACGCCGCCCGCGGCAGAAACTACTGTGAGTCCGGCGCCCGGGCCGATTCCCAGTCCATTCACATTTCCGAAATTCATGGCATAGTCTGAGGCCGGCGTAACAGTGAGACCTCCGGTAGCTGTAGCAAGCGTCAGGCTCACCGCGTTCTGCACAGTCTCTCCAGTTGGCGTATCCAGCCGGATCTCAACGGTTGCCGTCTTGCCATTATTGAGGTCAGTAGCGGTAAGAGTTATACGCGCTGTATCCACGCCGGTGAATGCGCCGGCGCCATTATTGTCCGGCAGAAAAATTCCCAGACCTGCGGTTACAGTCTGGTTGCCTCCCGCAGGCACAACCGTAGTTGGAGCGCCGGGATTGGTTGACATCGCAGAGTAGGCGGCAGAACTCGTACAGGTGGAAGTGCTGGGGCAGCTTTGCATGATCAAGGCCGCCGGATGGCCGAAGTTCGTAGTCACCGCCGCTGTCACATGGGCAGTGTGGCCACCCGGAAGGCCGGAAATCGTGAGTTGATAGCGGGTGAAATACAACGCTCCGTTCGGGGTGGTAACCGCAGCGGCAGTTACTCCCGTAGCGGGAGTGCCCAGAGCTAGTGCATTCATGGTCCCAAATTGGCTGGAATAACGGGAGCCACCACCCCCAACCGTAAAGGTGATGCCGCCGGCGGCGGAACTCACGGCCAGAGCCACTGTCTGTGCAGCCGCAGGAGCGGCCATCGCCAGCAGTATCAGCACCGAAATGATGAGAGCTCTTCCCGAACGCATGAATACCATCTCTGACACTTTTCCACTTCGTTTATCGGCAGGAAAAGTTTTGAGTTCAATGGCTTCATGCTGTCGTGCTCTCATCATTCCGGTTCACAACTGGCTTACGACGATGCAGCAAGGAGTTTCTATCCTGCTACTACTGGACCGTCAGGGTGAAAGTGACCGTGGCTGACTTTGCGCCTGTGGTGCCGGCGCCATTCGCAGGAGTTACCGCCACACCGATAAATCGGGTCTGGGCCACGCCACTGGCAACGTTGGTCACGATGGTGTCAGGAGTTGCAGTGCTCACCGGAGTGAAAGAAGCCGCACTGGTTGGCACTGTGCTGGAGTTCGCGCTGTCGCGGACAATCTGGATGTTGTTCGGCGCTGCAAAATCAGTTGTGACCTGAGCCGTAATCGTAGGGTTAGCTACGGCCGTTTGGCTGGTAAAAACCGGGTTCAGATTGTAATCAGACCAGTAGATGGCGTTGGTGGTTCCAGGAGTTGTGGGAGCAAACTTGTTGCAGTTACCGGCATTCACGCCCAGTGCGTCTACTGTGCCAAAGTCCATGGTGTAATCAGGAGTTCCGCCTGTGGGAACGACTGTGCAATGCGTGACCGCCGCAGTGCCGGTTGCCAGAGTCAGTTGTACCGCGCTCTGGATGGTGGCGGAAATTTGCAGTGTAGGTGAAACGGTGTTGGTGTTGGTAGCGGTGGTCGCCGCGAATGCGCTTGTGGCCGCCAGCGCAAATCCCGCTATCATTGCAATAAATGTTTTCTTCATTGATTTCTATCTCCTTGTATCTCGTCGCCGGTGCCTCATTACTAAAGGGCATCGTACTTGACACTTCTATTGTTGAAGCTGCCCTGAGAATCTACAACGGTACTTCCGTAATGCACTGTCGTTCTGCCTCATCGCACCTTTTATTTCCATAGGGAATGAAGATTCGACGGCACACAGAACTTTCGTACTTTTTCGGCCACGCTTGAACCTGGTGTAAAGAAAACCTATTTATCCTGGACGGCGCATTCCCATCAGCGCCCACACTTCGTTCCATACATCATCACAGAGGCGGCGAGTAGTCCGGTTCCTGTAAATTACTTAGTTTTGGTCAGGTTTTTCCCGGGGGGTTGATGAGGATTGTACCCGGATACTCGCAGAGGGCAAGTAAACTTAGCAGATTTTCCATGCCGGTTTCCCAGTTAGTTACCAGTCGGCGCGGCACAAGCGCAGCCGGAACGACTGGGCTTGATGATATCGGGCTGGACGTTTCTGCCGGCCTCTAAGTCTTCTTCTTCGCGGGCGCAGGCTGCGCGGGAGCCGTTTGCTTCTTCTCCTGAACCGCTTTCTGCACTTCATCTTTCATGTCCGCCATAAGCTGCTGCATCATCCGCTTCTGGATCGGCCCTAGGACTTCGGTGCTCTCCTTCACTATCTTTGGTTGTTCCTCGAGAAAATGCCGGCCTGTCGGAGAAGCATAGAAAGCCACAATGGAATCAACGTCGGCCTTGGTCAAGTGTTTTTGGTACACCGGTATCATCGCCTCAAACATCTCATCGAGATTGATGTTGTGGCTCAGCCGGGCCATCAGTCGGTCCATCATGTCCGAAACATTCTTTTGTTCTTCAGGAGTTTGATCGGGGGAAGACTCGCGAATCATCTCCATGCCATTCTCTTTGGCCTGCTGCAAAGCCGCGTGCATGATTGTCTCGGTTGTCTCGCGCACCTTCAGCAACTCAAACAGTTTTTGAATTTGCTCCGGGGTGGCCGCATCGGCGGGTAAAGCCTGGGTCGCGGTTGATTTTGGCTCTGCGGGTTTGCCGGCAGGCTGCTGGGCGATAACAGGCAGGCTCAACAGACCAAGTAGAAGAATGGCTCAGAATATTTCGCATGGATGACCTCTTTTAAAGCCAGCGAATGATATCTGAAAAATAAAGGGCTGGGTAACTTTCTTTTATCTTCTGAGAGCCGCGCCAGGCGATGTTGAAGGCGAATTCTACGTTGTTATCGCGCAAGAGCAAGTTTCGCGCCTCCGGCGCTTTTTGCTATTTCGCCCGCGGGTGGGTGCGGTCATATACCTCCATCACCTGCTGGATGGAAAGCTGCGTATACCTTTGTGTTGTGGAAAGTCTTTCATGGCCCAGCAGTTCCTGAATGGCGCGCAGATCTGCGCCTTCGCTCAACATGTGGGTTCCAAAGGCGTGACGCAAAGTATGAGGATGGATATCCGGCGGCAGCCCCCGTGCGACCGCAATCTGTTTTACGATGCGGGCCACGCTGCGGCTGGTCAGCGGGCCTCCGCGGCGATTAATGAAAAGCCGGCGCGTGTTTTTTCTGGTTTCGGCCAGCAGTTTCCTGCGCGCCTCGAAATAAGTGTGTAACGCCTCTTCCGCTTTTCCTTCCAGCGGCACATAACGCTGCTTTTTCCCTTTGCCGCGTATCAGGATCACGCCATTGGCGCTCTGAAGATCGTCCAGTTCCATTCCGACCAGCTCGGCATTGCGCAATCCGCATCCATACAGCAACTCGAAAATCGCGCGGTCTCTTTCGGGAAAAGCTGCGCTCTCCGGCATTTCGCTATCGAGCAGTCCATTCATCTCTTCCATGGTCGGCACTCGCGGCAGCTTTTTCGGCATCTTGGGCGTCGCCACCAGCTTGGCCGGATTCTGCTGCACCAGGCCCTCCCGCGCCAGCCACTTGAACATAGACCGCAAGGCCGCGAGCGCCCGCGCTACCGAAACCTTGCTCAAGTTCTGTTCATGCAGGTGCGAGAGAAAGCTGCGGATGAAGACATGGTCCACATCTTTCCAATGCATCTCCGGGCCAAGGAATTCAGCAAAGCGCTCCAGTTCTTTGCTGTAAGCCCGCACCGTGTGAACAGAACAATTCTTCCCTTCCAGAGATTTCAGGAATTTACCGATTCCCCGGCGAACTTCCGGACTGGTCTGCGGGACTGTGTTTTTCATTTCTTCCCAGCCCTCGGATGATGCTTGCGATATACAGTTTTCAGCCGATCAAGCGCAACATGGGTATAAATCTGCGTAGTCGAAATATCGGAGTGGCCGAGGATGGTCTGCACCGTCCTGAGATCGGCGCCATTTTCCACCATGTGTGTGGCGCAGCTATGGCGCAGAGTATGCGGACTGGCGTGGCGGCCGTTAGCAGATGCGGCATTCACCATCATCCAGACCCGCTGGCGGCTCAGTTTGCCGCCGCCCCGGCGCACGAACAACAGCGGCGAAATTTTATTCCTGAGCAGAAGCTGGCGGCCTTCCGCCATATAGCTACGAAGCGCCTGCTGTGCCGCCTGCCCCAGCGGCGACAAGCGCTCTTTATCGCCCTTGCCGCGCACCAGCACGTGTCCAAGTTCCAGTTTCAGGTCTTCGAGTTTTACGTTGATCAATTCGGAAACCCGCAGCCCCGCGGCGTACAGCAGTTCCAGCATGGCATGATCACGCTGGGCGATGGCTGCTGTGATTTTGGAGTCGTCATCCGTCGCGCGTACAGCATCCAGCATCGAATCAATTTCTTTTCCGGCCAGTGATTTGGGCAGCACTTTCCACTGTTTGGGCGAATCAATATCCAGCGTAGGATCATGCTGGATCATGCGGTCCAGCAAAAGATATTTATAAAACTGGCGCAACGCGGAAAGCTTGCGCGCCACCGAGCGGTCTTTCACTGCGTTGGAAAACAACTGGCTCAGAAATGCGCGGACATCATCACGACGGCAATCGAGCAGGTTGCGGCGGCGCCGCTCCAGGAAATCGGCAAAGTCGCTGATGTCAGACTCGTAGGCCTGCACCGTCAACGCCGCGAGACCTTTTTCGACTTTCAAGTAGGCTTTGAAGCTTTGCACGATCCGCTGGTTCGCCGGGTTCACTTCCTCAGTATGCGGTCTGAAAATCGGTAAGCCAATAGCGGGAAAGATTCCTACTTCCTGGCGGCAGGGGCCTTTTTGCCTCGCGGTTCAGGAAGCGTGTATGGCTGCGCTTCGATGCCCAGCTTTCGCGCAACCGTCACTGCATTCAGCGCGCTTTCCGGCGCTTCTTCGTGCTTGAAAAAAGCGAATACCTCTTTGGCCTGCGACTGGGTCCGCAACTCTTCGGCAATGTTCTCAAGCTGCGCCTGGGAGTACTCCGGCAGGCGAAAACGGTAGTAAAGGAAGTCGGCAGTCACGGCGTGGGCTGCGGTGATCTTCTCGCTCTCTGCCCAGCACAGCGCCGCGTTTGCCCTTTTCAGAATTTCAAAAACCTGATCAGTAAACCAGGAATCGTGGCGGAACTCGAATGCAAACCGGTATGCGCCCGGCAGCAACGCCGCAAATTCCTGAAGCAATGGAATGTCAGCTTTCAAATTAGGGGGAGTCTGAAACAGAATTGGACCCAACTTTCCAGCGCGCCGCATAGGTTCCATGCTTTCGAGAAAGCTTCGAAGAGGCTCGGCCGCTTCTTTCAGGCGGCGAAAATGGGTGATGATCTGGTGCGCCTTAGCGGCAAAACGAAACTCCGGAGTGGTGCTGGAAATCCAGCTTTGCAACGCGGCCGGCGAAGCAAAGCGGCGGAAAGTCGCGTTGAGTTCCACCGCATTCAGTTGGGTAGAGTAGTACTCAAGAAACTTCTTCTGCGGCAGCTTCTCGGGAAAGAAAGCCGGCTTCCAACTCGCGTAGGACCATCCGGAGGTACCAACGTGCAGCGCCATGGACTGAGTATAGAAGAATCGGTGCATCGGTACATCGAGATCGGGAGATCGGTTCACCGGAATGACGTTCGACCCCGAAGTTCCTGGCATTGATCAGCGTCATCAGCGTGTATCAGCGGTAAAACTGCTTTGCTAATTGCTATTTGCCAATTGCTTCCCTCGCAACCCGCTCATGGCCCAGATACCGAGCAGCGGCCCAATGGACATGCTGGCCAAGGCCCACCGCCACCCATAGTGTCCGGCAATCGCGGCCATAGCGCGGATCGCAAATGCAGTCAGCAGGAATCCCAGCGCGGTTTGCAGAGTCAAAGCCGTGCCGATGTAGCTCTTCTCAGCCGCTTCGCTGATGATCGCGGAAAACTGGGCGGAATCAGCAATCACGGCAATGCCCCATACTGTGGCCACCGCCAGCAGCAGCACCGGTGAGCGATAGACCAAGCGCCGCAACCACACAGCAGACGGCACTCACTGCCATGGCAATAATCGTAACTTTGGCGCGTTGCGCGATGCGGGCTACATCTTTGCCGGTCTGAAGCCGGTCACTCGCGGACCCAGCCCAGATGCATCCCACGGCGCCGATGGCGATTACCCAGGTTGTTGCCGCTTCTGACTGTGATTTTGTCCAGCCGCTGGCGACGGCAAGTATCACGGCAATCCAGCCCCACATGGAATACAACTCCCACATGTGCCCTAGATATCCGAGATTTGCCAGTCGCAGCCTGCGATTGCTTACGATCTGCGCAATCTGCGAAAGATCGAGACGCGACTGCGGCATGGCATACGGACCTTCGCGCACCGCTGCGGCCACGATCACCGCAGCCAGCAAAGCAAAGCCGCTGCCGGCCAGCACCACTCCCCGCCAGGGAATCACGCCCAGCGAGTTCACTCCGTGCGGCAATGCCGAGCCGACTGACAGGGCGCCGATCATGATGCCCAGGGCCAGGCCGCGGCCCTGCTGAAACCATCCGGCAATGATCTTCATACCGGTGGGATAAACGCCAGCCAGAAAAAACCCGGTCGCTCCTCGCAGCACGATGGCCTGGCGCCGGATTCGCCGCTTCCACCGCAAACAGCGCGTTGGCCGCTGCCGCAAGAATAGATGAAGCGACCAGTACTGTAATGGGACTGAAAATATCGGGAACGTTAAACAGAGCGAAGGTTATGGCGCCGACGGCAAATCCAATCTGCACCGCGATCGTAAGCCATGATCCGAGAGAGAGATTGGCGTGCCATATTGCTGTGACCTGCGGCAGAACCGCTGTGCCTGTGAACCACAGCGACATAGCCAGCAATTCCGCAATGGACAACAAAAAAAGAACCCGCCGCGAGGAAAGCTCGCGGCGGGCCTGATTTGCGACTGTTACGCGCACTAGGACTTGAGTTTTCTGCGTTCGCAGGATGCTACCAGAGCAGTCGGATCAACCGCTTCTCTGTCCACGTGCATCTCCGTGATCTTGCCTTCTTTATCAATCAGGAAGGTGACGCGGCGGGCCGCTTTATATTGCGGATTGTAAATCCCGTATTTCTGCGTTGTCTCTCCGCCCCAGTCACTCAGCAGCGGAAATGTAACGCCGATTTTGTCGGCCCAGGCGGCGTTGGCGAAGGTGCTGTCCATACTTACACCCAAAACTTGGGTGTCTGCAGCTTCCAGTTTGGAAAGATTTTTCTGGAAGTTCTGCATTTCCGTGGTTCAGCCACCGGTGAAGGCAAAAACATAAAATGCCAGTGCGACGTTTTTCTTGCCTTTGAAGTCGTGCAGTGAAATCGGCTTACGATTGGTATCAAGCAGGGTGAAATCGGGTGCTGTGTCTCCTACTTTAAACTTGGGTTCGGGGGGCGCTTCCTTCTTATCGCTTTGCGCCCACATCGTTCCCCCCAGCACCAGAATCCACAATAAAAGTATCGCGGTTCTTTGACGCATCAGGGTTCTGTCCTCCGCAAAATTTCTACCCAGCTAGGCTACATACATAAAGGATTACGGTCAAATACCGGATACGTATTACATTTTGTGCTTCGTTTTCTCTACTCGTAGCGCAACGCCACCATAGGATCAACGCGGGCCGCGCGCCGCGCCGGAACCATGCATGCCAGCAGCGCCACTACCAGCAACAGCGCCGCAGTCCCCACGAAACTGGGCACATCGAAAATGCTGATGCCAAACAGCAGCGTGCTCATGTGCTTATTGAACAAAGCCATGAGCACTACGCCCAGAAATGTGCCGCAGACAATTCCAACCGCCACCATTGCCAGCCCTGTACCCACTACCATGCGCAGCACGTCGGTACGTTGCGCGCCCAAAGCCATGCGCAGTCCGATCTCCCGGGTGCGCTGGCTGACTGAATACGCCATAACTCCATAGGTTCCCATGGCTGCCAGGGTCAGGGCCAGAAATCCGAAACCGCCGAGCAGTTCCGCACCCACGCGCGGGCCGGTCAGTGAACGATCTATTAATTGCTCTACGGTAAAAACTCCGGTCAGGGGAACACTGGGGTCCAGTGCATTCAGAGTGCTGGTTACGTTGGGCAGGGCAGCGCTGGGCTCGGTCTTGGTTCGCACCCACAGGAATACCGCTGGTGTGTATTGCTGCTTCAGAGCAAAATAAATGATCGGTTTCGGAGGTTCGCCAATGGTCAGGTACTTCGCATTGTTGACCAAGCCAACTACATTCACGTCCCAGGTAGTGAGCAGGAAATGCAGGTGCTTGCCCAGTGGGTCTTGCCCTGGCCAGAACTGTTGGGCGGCCGCCTGATTGATTACCGCTACCAGCGGACTCTTACTGTCGTCCTGATCGCTAAAGTCCCGCCCCTGCAACAGACTCATTCCCGCCGCAGAGAAAAATCCGGGCTTCACCACAAATATGGGCGTCTGCTTGCCATTGCGTGGATCAGACATGTCCGCGCCGTCAATAAAAGTAGTGCGCTCGATTCCACCCGTAAAAGGAGCATGGTCGGCAATACCGGCGTCGGCAACCATAGGCAAGCCTTTCACGCGGTCTACTGCATCCTGGAAGAATTGCTCGACCCTGGGTTGCGGAAAATGCTCAGCACTCAGGTTCATGAACATGGTGAGTTCATGTTTTACTTCAAAGCCCGGATCAATCTGCTGCGCGTTGCGCAGGCTGTGAATGAACAGGCCAGCCCCAACCAGGGCAATGAGCGACAGCGTAACCTGAACCATCACCAGAATGCCGCGCAATCCATACCAGCGGGTGCTGCCGCTAGGCGCGTCGGTACGGTCGCGCAAAGCGGCCAGACGGTCACCCCGCGAAGACTGCAATGCAGGCATCAGGCCAAATAACAACGTGGCCAGAACAGAAAGGCCCAGAGAATACAGCAGCACCCGGGCATCAATGCTGAAGTCCAGATTGGCAGGCAGCCCTGCGGGTAAAAACTTGACCACCACGCTACGGACGGCGAAAGCAAACAGCACCGCGAAAACTCCCGCGATCAGGGCCAGCAACAGGCTTTCCGTCAGCAACTGCCGAAGCAGGCGGCCACGCGAGGCGCCCATGGAAAGCCGGATGGCCATTTCACGCTGGCGCTGAGTTCCCCGCACCATCAGCAGATTGGCTACATTCGCGCAGGCTATCAGCAATACCAGCCCTACAATGATCCCCATCAAAGTTCCGGCGAGCACAAATACATCACGCTGCTGCGGTGGAATCACGGTGTCATTGATGGGCTGAAGCAATACGCCGCGGCCGCCATTCTCTTTGGTGTACTGGCGGATCAACTCATCGTTCAAATTCTTCATGGAAGCCGTGGCCTGCTTCAGGCTTACATTCGGCTTGAGGCGGCCTATCGCAAATGAAATGCGTGCGCCGCGCTGGTAGAACCAGCCTTTGAGCATGCCGTTGAGTACCTGGTCATGCATCGCGACCGGAACAAAGACATCTGGGCTGCCGAGTGTGCCCAGGTCGTGAAAGTCTGCGGGAGCAACGCCGACGACCGTATAGACCTGCGAGCCCAGGTGGATGTTCTGTCCGGCAATATTGGGGTCGCCTCCAAACTGGCGTTTCCAAAGCGCGTTGCTGATCACTGCCACCGGATGGGCTCCCGGCGAGCCATCTTCATCAGCGCGAAATCCCCGTCCCAACGGCGGGGGCACACCCAGAATGTCGAAAAAATCTCCGTTCACCAGCAAACAGAACACCGGCACATCTTTGCCGGAAACCACCAGATTCGATGCCGCAGGAATCACCACCGACAAGCCTGAAAAAACATCGTTCTTCTCGCGGTAATCGCGAGAGTTCGGGTAAGAAATGGGAAGGAACTGCTGCTCCGTGGCGCCCTTGTTGGTTGCGCTCGAGAACACCATGACTACCGAATCCGGATTCTTCACCGGAACCACCTGAAGAAAGATCGCCTTGGCCAGCGTGAAGATGGTCGCGTTAGCGCCGATGCCCAGGGTGAGCGACAACACGGCGACCAACGTGAATCCCGGCTTCTTCAGCAACATGCGCGCTGCATACTTCAAGTCTTGCATGAATGTTTGCATTGTCAGGAACCTCGATGGTTGACTGGGCTATGGGAATATACTTGAGACGACGTATTCAGGTTTCAGTGAGCAAGGCTCCCATATCAAAAAACTTCCGTAAGTTCGCCCTTACCTGTACAGCAGATACTTAGCCCGCAACTCCATGAATTTTTCCAGATCTTCACGCCAGCTCTGGGCGATGTCTCGCGGGTCGTCACCGGCAGCGATCTGTTCAAACACCTGCCGGTTGGCGAGGAGATCAATCATTTTTTCCAGCTTCCAGTCGTTGGGATACAGCCTATGCAAAGCTGAAGCCAACTCTATTCCCATTTCCGCATCGTCCAGCACGTTGCGCTCGGTCACAAAGACATTCACGCCGAAGCATTGCTTGTTTGCGTAAGGGCCACTTGAGGGAGTGAAGCTAACCGGCACAAAACGCACGCCGGGAATCAGGCGGGCATTGAGCGCGTCGGCCAGCGCTCGCGGATCAATCCATGGAGCCCCAACCAGTTCAAACGGAGTGTCAGTTCCCCGGCCGACTGAGATGTTCGTTCCTTCGATCAGCCCCACCCCCGGATAAAGCGTGCTTTCATTCACCGAGCGCAGGTTAGGCGAAGTGTTGATCCAGGTAATTCCTGTGGAATCAAACCAGTCGCCGCGCAGCCAGCCTTGCATCGGCACAACCCGAAGCCGGGCGCCGATCTTCCGCTCGGTGTTGAACATCTGGCCGAGTTCACCCAGAGTCATGCCGTGGCGCAACGGCACTGAATAATAGTTCGTGAAAAGCCTGAACTCTGGCTGGGAAATCGGCCCCTGCACAAATGATCCGGTGATCGGGTCAGGACGGTCGAGCACCACCACTTCCACGTTCGCCTGGGCCGCCGTTTCCAGTAGAAATCCGAGCGAGGTTGCGTAAGTGTACAAGCGCGTCCCGGCATCCTGAATGTCGAATACCACCGCATCGAGCGTCTTCAACACCTCCAGCGGCGGATGCCGCTTCGCATCGGTGTTTCCATACACGGTGTACACGGGAATTCCCGTCGCACCGTCCACAGTATTGTGGACGTCCGTGGTGTCCAGCACGCCAAAAAGCCCATGCTCCGGACTGAAAATCGCGGCCAGCTTAATCCCCGGCACGGCGGCCAGAACATCCACCGTGCGCTTGCCCTGTGCATCTACGCCGGTCTGGTTTGTGAACACTCCAATGGTCATCTGCTCTTTGCCCTGCTTCAGTTCGGCAAAGTTATCTTTCTCCAGCACATCTATTCCGGTCAGCACGTGACCGTTGCGGGCATCCAGATGCCGGGCCGCCGATTGAGTCTCGTTGTACCCGGTAATGTTGAGCAGCTTGTCGCGGCTGCTGTCTGAAATCTTCAGGTTGAGCACCGAGGCCACAGCGTTCGCCACCCGCGACCGTAGAGAAACCACCGGCACCGCCGCCGGACGCGGACGCACCGAGTTGGTCAGCAGAATGATGTAAGTATTCGTATAAGGATCTATCCACAATGAAGTGCCGGTAAAACCCGTGTGGCCAAACGAACCAATGGGCAGCAGGTCGCCGCGATTGCTGGAAAGCCACGAATCAATGTCCCAGCCCAGGCCCCGCACTTCAGTAGCATTAACAGGCTGCTGGGGTGTGGTCATCTTTTCGATGATGTCAGGCGTAAGTATTTTCTTGCGATCAATCAACGCCTGGGCATACAGCGCGAGGTCACCGGCAGTGGAAAACAGACCGGCGTGTCCGGCAACGCCGCCCATGCGTTCCGCGGTAGGATCATGCACAATTCCGCGCAGCACCCGCCGGTTGTCAACCGAAAGGGTTGCAGCAATCTTCGGGACCCACGACGCCGGAGGCAGATAGGTGGTGTGCTTCATGCCCAACGGCTGGTAGATGTGGGCATCGGCATACTTTTCCAGCCCCATGCCGGAAAGGCTTTGAACCAATTCTCCAAGCACGATGAAATTGATGTCGCTGTAAACGAACTGCGCGCCCGGAGGATTTTGCAGCTTCTCCGCATTGGCGTGGCGAAAGGCTTCCTCTTGTCCCTGCCATGGCGGGTTGGCGTCTAAATCCGGCCGCAGTCCGGAATAATGGGTGAGCAACTCGCGCACAGTAACAGACTGCTTTCCATTCGCGGCAAACTCCGGAAGATAACGCGATACCGAATCATTGAGCCGCACCTGCCCCAGTTCAATCATGCGCATCACGCTGGGCGTTGTGGCCACGACTTTGGTGAGTGACGCCAGATCAAATACCGTGTCCAGCGTCATGGTTTCCGGACGAGGCGAAACCGCGCGCAAGCCAAAAGCTTTCTGATGGACGATCTTGCCATTGTGCCCGACCAGCAGCACCGCGCCCGTAATGCTCTCGTTGGTCACGTCCTGCCGCACCAGCGCGTCTACTGATGCAAAATCAGACTCCGAAACAGCCGTGGTGGCAGGCTTGCCCTTTTTGCCGGATTTCTTTTTCTGGGCAAAAGCAGGAAAGGCGGCAGCAAGAATCAAAACGATAAGAAGAAAGAAGAATGGCTTGCGTGTGAATTTCATTGGTGGGGTGAGTGTGTTATAAACTCGGCTGAAATGCAACCGTAGCGTTTCAGATTACCGTATATCGTTTTCCCAAGTGGGAATTCAATCGACGATCGTAACGGTGTAGAAGCGCCCCGCAGCGGGGCGCAATATGTTAGCCCAGTGGCGTAAGCCCTGGGTTTCGGTTTAAAAAAACGAGAGCCCCGCAACGGGGCGGCATATGATTCTTAGAGGCCCCCTTATCGCTGTCGGCTTGTTGAAGGTAAGACTACATTGATTTTCAATACGCTCTCGTGAATATCTCCCACCAGGACGAGCAATTCCACCGCGCATTCGAGCTATTAACCCACGGAATCGAACAACACGCTTTTCCGGGCGCCTCCATCGCCGTCACGCACCAGGGCGCACTGGTTGCGCTGAAAGGGCTGGGACGCTTCACCTACGACCCAACTTCTCCTCTGGTATCGTCGCAAACCATCTACGATCTGGCTTCGGTCACCAAAGTGGTCGCCACGACCGCGCTTTGCATGGTGCTGTATGAGCGCGGACTGCTGCATCTTGATCAGAAACTCATCGAAATCCTGCCGGAATTCGCAGGCTCCGGCGATGACCCTCGACGGCAGAGCGTCACCTTGCGCATGGTGCTGGCCCATTCTTCCGGACTTCCGGCGTATGTAAAGCTTTTCGAGCGGACCTCATCACCCGACGAACTTATTGCCGAAGCCCTGCGCACATCGCTCACCGCCGATCCGGGTACGAGGGCCGAATATAGCGACATCGGATTTATCCTGCTGGGCAAAGTCATCGAAAAACTCAGCGGCCAATCCTTCGAGCAGCTTTGCCGACAGCAAATCTTCTCTTCGCTCGGACTAGAGCACATGACCTTCACGCCGCCCGCTGACTGGAAGCCGAAAATTCCGCCCACGGTAGACGATCGCAGCTTCCGCCACAAAATCGTTCAGGGCGAGGTTCACGATGAAAATGCCTGGACCATGGGCGGCGTCGCCGGACACGCCGGCTGCTTCTCCACCGCCCGCGATGTGGCCCGCTTTTCGGATTGCATGCTGCGCGGCGGCACCCCCCTCATTCATGCGGAAACAATCCAGCTCTTCACCCAGCGCCAGTCTGTCCCGGCAGGCACCTCCCGAGCTTTGGGCTGGGACACGCCCTCGCAACCCTCCCAATCAGGGCGGTACTTTTCCCCGCGCTCTTTTGGCCATCTGGGCTATACCGGCACTTCCCTGTGGATTGACCCGGAGCGCCAACTCTCTGTTACCCTGCTTACGAACCGTACTTGGCCTGATTGCGGTTCACAGCTTATCCGGCAGATTCGTCCGGCATTTCATGACGCCATCGTCGAGGCGCTTTAAGTGAATGTAAGAGATCTTCGAACCGAGCAGCAGAACACGGCTTCCGCCGACCTCGACTCTAAATCTGCGCTGGAAATCGCCCGCATCATCAATGCTGAAGACCACAAAGTAGCTGCCGCGGTAGAGCGCGCCCTTCCCCAGATTGCCCAGGCCATTGATGCCATTGCCGAAGCGCTGTCCAAAGGCGGCCATCTTATCTACATCGGCGCAGGCACCAGCGGACGCATCGCCGCCCTCGACGCCTCGGAATGTCCGCCTACATTCAACGTGCCTGTGGACGCGGTGCAGTACGTCATGGCCGGCGGCGAAAAAGCCCTCGGAACAGCTCTTGAATTCAACGAAGATTCGCGCAAACAGGGCGAGCGTGATCTTGCCAGGCGGCGTCCGGGCAAGAAAGATGTGGTCGTCGGCATTGCCGCCAGCGGACGCACTCCTTACACTGCGGCCGCGCTGGAATATGCTCGCCGACGCGAAGCCACGACCGTGGCTGTAGTTTGCAATCCGAATTCGGAAATGGGCCGCATCGCCCAAATCGAGATTGTTACCGATGTCGGTCCGGAAGTCGTTTCCGGCTCCACGCGCCTCAAGGCCGGCACCGCGCAAAAGATGGTCCTCAATCTGCTCAGTACCGGAGCTATGGCGCGGCTCGGTTATATCTATGGAAATCTCATGGTCAACGTCCACACCAAAAATGGCAAGCTGGTGGAGCGGGCGCTGGGAATTCTGGAAAAGGCTGCCGGAGTCAGCCGCGACACGGCGGGGCGTGCGCTCAAAGCTTCAGGAAACCAGGTGCCCATCGCGTTGATCATGCTGATGACCGGCGTCAATGCCGCCACGGCGCGGCAGAAGCTCAAAAAAGCTAAGGGAATTGTCCGAAAGGCAATTGAAGAAAAGTGAACTACAATAGCGCGAACAGAATCACGCCCAGCGTCTGTCGCAAACGGTAACGGTCCAGGAGCAGGTTTACATTTCTTATCTATGTAAGTTAGAAATCAGTTCTGCGCCTGCATCAAACAAACGATATTCTGGCCTGAGTTCGAGGTTCCGGCATGTGGCAAGTAACATCGAATAAGCCCGTTGTTTCGGTGCGACGCAACGGCAGGTGTCGAGAGGACCAGCTAACCGATATGGACAAATTTGTAATCCGCGGTGGCAATCCGCTGCTCGGAACGGTTCGCATCAGCGGAGCCAAGAATGCTGCTCTGCCCGCCATGGCTGCGGCCATCCTCACCGATGAGCCGGTGATTCTGGAAAACATTCCTGACGTCCGCGACATTCAGACCGAGCGCAACCTGCTGGTCTCCATGGGCGCAGAAGTTGAACTCGGCTACGGACGCGCCCACCATCGCACCACGCTGTGCTGCCGAAATCTTGTCAATCCTGAAGCCGCCTACGAACTGGTGAAGACCATGCGCGCCTCCACGCTGGTGCTGGGGCCGCTGGTTGCCCGCATGAAGCGCGCCCGCGTGTCTCTGCCCGGCGGATGCGCCATCGGCGCCCGTCCCATTGATCTGCATATCAAGGGCCTCGAAAAGCTGGGAGCCAAAATCACTCAGGAGCATGGCTACATTGAGGCCAGCGCCGAACGCCTGAAGGGCGGCCACATTGTTTTCGACAAGATCACTGTTACCGGCACCGAAGATCTGATGATGGCGGCAGTACTCGCCGAAGGTGAAACCGTAATGGAAAACTGCGCGCGCGAACCCGAAGTCAGCGATCTCGCGGCGCTGCTGGTAAAAATGGGCGCAAAGATCGAAGGCGCAGGCACCTCGACCATTCGCATTCACGGAGTGGAAAAACTGCATGGCGCGCGCCATCGGATTATTCCCGACCGCATTGAAGCCGGCACATTCGTAGTGGCCGGCGCTCTTACCGGAGGCGACCTGAACGTTACCAACTGCGAGCCAAAACATCTGGGCGCCGTATTGCAGAAGCTGGAAGAATGCGGAGTCAGGATGCAGGTGACCGCCGACTCGGTGCGCGTGATGGGCGATAATCCGCTGAAGGCCGCGGAAGTCAGCACCGAAGAGTATCCCGGATTTCCCACCGACATGCAGGCGCAATACATGGCGCTCGCCACTCAGGCTGAAGGCTCAACCACGGTGACGGAAAACATTTTTGAAAATCGCTTCATGCATGCCCAGGAATTGGTGCGCATGGGCGCAGCCATCAAGGTGGAAGGCAGCCGCGCGGTGGTTCGCGGCAAAACCCCGTTGAGCGCAGCCGCCGTGCAATGTTCCGACCTGCGCGCCTCCGCATCTCTGGTGATTTCAGCGCTGGTAGCGGATGGCGAAACGATTCTCGACCGTGTTTATCACATTGACCGCGGCTACGAGCGTATCGAAGAAAAGCTGCGCGGCGTAGGCGCGCAAATCAGGCGCATCGGCGAAATGCTTCCCAAGCGCGCAGTAGCGCCCTTAGCAACTGCATAAGTATTCCAACTACCAAGATTGTGCGCGTACCAATCACCATAGCCATTCCATAATCTTGCATCCAGTGCTGTGGAGAGTGGCCTTTCCAATGGAAACTGCGTTCGCGGGCAGAAGCGCCCCGGGACGGGGCGCAATATGTTAGCCCAGTGGCGTAAGCCCTGGGTGCCGGAATAGAAAACAAAGAGCCCCGCAGCGGGGCGGCAGATGACAGTCTAAAGGGCTGCAAGATCATCTGAAGCAGAAGCCAAAACCAACTCCAGAATAAATGCTGTAGATCGTGGCGGATCACCCGATCACGAGATCCTTCCGATTCTTCCGATACACCGATATCCCGATGCACCGATTCTTCCGATCACCCGATCACCGGATCACAAGATCACCCTATCCCCTCCAGTATCCCCTCCGCGCCTTCACCATTAGCTTCCCTTCTCTCTTGACCGCGTCTTCTGTAATCCGCAATTTGATCACGTGAAATCCTTTACCGCCGGAGTTCTTTGCGGGATGAAAACCCAGAGCATACCGCGTCCGCAGGCCGTCAATCAGGTCGGCAAGGCGCATGCTGATGTGCTTGCTGCTCTCCGCCTCCACAATTTCTCCACCGGTTTGTTCTGTGTATTTGCGTACATCACCCGGCGGATACATTCCGCTCTGCAATCTGTAGTCGGTGTCGCTCAGCCGGTGTATGAATTCATCCTCTGAAATTCTGCTTCGATTGAGCAGTGTGCAGACCATGGCTCCGGTCTTGAACAACTCTTGCATCGCATCATGCTCGCTATGGACGACCGCCGTGGGTGAGAGGCTGCGTGCATAGCGCCACCGCACTTCCTGCGACGGCACATTCGGAATATTGTCAGTCAGCCAGATGATCACCCGGCGGCTGGCAGGATTGCTGGCTTTGGCAAGCTGCCGTGCCGATTGAAAAATGGCTTCGTTGAAGAAAGCAGCTTCAGCGCTCTCCATATCGCTGGCTCTGGTGATGGCCTGTACGATCAACTCGCGGTCGGTAGTAAAGTCCTGAAGCAATTGCGTGGACGCCGAGTAAACCATGACCGCAGCTTCATCTTCCGGCTTCAGATGTTGCAGCGCCTTCAGCGCTCCTTCGGCCAATGGCTTCAATACCGGACGTACGCTATCGGTAAGATCGAAGAGAAAAACGACTGAGAGAGGCAGCTTGTCCTGGCTGAATGAGGTGATCTGCTGCTTCACCTCGTTGTCGAACAATTCGAAATCTTCCGGCTTCATCTCCATCACCGGATGATGATTTTTTCGGTCCACTACCTGGGCGTCAATCACGACGAGATCCACCTTCACACGATAGACCTGCCCAGGATTTTCGAGGTTGGAAGTCTGCGCAAATAGATAGGAATGGAGATTGGCAGAAAGCAGCAGCAGCGTGGCCAGCCTGAGCATCCGTTTCTCCTCTGTCAAAACAGTTTACGCCTGAACAGAGAACGTCGAGTTATGCCGGATTTGCAGCCACTACAAGGAAAGTTTGTTCTTTAAGCACCAGAGGGCGCCACAACGTAGCCCAAGGCCGCAGTCTTGGGAATTTGTCCTCACAATAAATACAGCGCCAAGCCGCGAACACGATGTCTGATTAGAGAAGACATGTATCAGGGCACGACTTTCAGTCGTGCCGAAAAAGGGCTATAAACATTGGGCTTTTAGCCCCTGCACACTCTTAACTGCATCGTGCTGTGGCCACGGAATTGAGTTCTCACACTCTGTTCAGCCCCTGCAAAACGTCGCGTCTGCTCGCGCATCTGAAAAGCGGAGTGCCGGATAAAGGAAACAAAAAAGAATTCCCAATCTCTGCGCACTCTGCGACCTCTGCGGTGAAAAAGTTCCTACTTAACTCCGTCCGCAAACCCGCGAATGACCCGGCCCCCTGCACACTCTTAACTGCATCGTGCTGTGCACACGGAATTGAGTTCTCACACTCTGTTCAGCCCCTGCAAAACGTCGCGTCCGCTCGCGCATCTGAAAAGCGGAGTGCCGGATAAAGGAAACAAAAAAGAATTCCCCCTTCTGCGCGCTCTGCGACCTCTGCGGTAAAAATGTTCCTACTTCACTCCATCCGCAAACCCGCGAATGACCCGGCCCGCATATTCGGGCTGTTCAAAAATCGCATAATGTCCGCCTCTCGGGATGACTTCAATACGGCTTCCGGCGATATGTTGTCGCATGACTTCGGCCTCTGCCAGCGGAGTCGCGCCATCTTCTTCACCGGCCACAATCAACGTTGGCACGTGGATGGTCTTCAGGGTAGGTATGGAATCCGGACGCTGCCATCATGCCCTGCTGCGCAGCCACAATGCCCGCCACACTCATGCGCGCCATCATGCGGCGGGCGCCTGAAACCAAATCTTCACGCGTCTCCAGCGTGGTGCGCGCCAGCACTTTGGGCAATAAATCTTCAATGAACGGCCCCGGGCCGCGTTGCTGGACCGTTTCGATGGCCTTCTCGCGGTTAGCGCGCCCCGCCGGTGTTTCTGCGGATGCCCGCGTGTTTGCCAATATCAAGGCAGTGATTCGCTCACGTGCCTGTCGCCACAATTCGAACAGGATATACCCGCCGATAGACACTCCGGCGAAAACGGCTTTGCCCACCTGTAACTCATCGCACAGGCGAAGAATGTCGCGGGCCTGCTTGTCCATAGAGGCTGCGCCTTCGCCGGGTGGCGAATCGCCATGTGCGCGAAGGTCGGGCAGAATCAGGCGGTAGCGTTGCTCCAGCAACGCCGCAGATTCTGCCCAGAAATCATGGTTGAGAGGAAAAGGATGCAGCAGCACCAGCGGAGGGCCTTCTCCCCTGACGTCATAAAACAGTTCTGTGCCGTCACTGGTGAACTTCATGCGTGGCTGATATTTTCGGAAGCCAAGTTAGAAATGGGCCACTTTGTCCGATGTGATCACAGGCGAGGTCACCGGAGAGGGCAACGCCAGAGGCTCTTCCGGCATTGCGATCCACGCCACTGCGTAGGCGATAACGCCCCAGCCAAAAATCGCGGTTACCAAGGTGATGATGCGAATCAGGGCCACATCCAGATCGAAGAATTCTGCCAGGCCGGCGCATACACCGGCAATCTGCCGTCCCTTGCGCGGACGCATCAACCGCTTCCGCGTCGCCACTGCGGCCACCCGCTTGCCACAATAAGCGCAAACCGCCGCATCATCCTGAATGACTTTTCCGCAAAAATTACAGTACATTCCATTACTCCCGGAGAAGTTCTTGATTCTTGCTTCCCTTTATCATACGCAATTCCCGGCCCGGCGGTTCCCCTAGCGTTCCCGGTAAGGTTTATTGAGATAGCGCCGCGCCATTCCAGCTTCGTTGCTGCTGGAATCGAGGGCTATGGCCGCCCGGTATTGCTTAAGAGCATCTTCGCGTTTGGCCAGCAGGTCGGCCACCTCCCCGGCCCCCAGCAGCGCCTTTTGCCGCAACTCGCTGTTGGCGCTGCTGCCAGTGGCGGCCGCTTCATAGGCCTGAATTGCCTGCGCAAACTGCCCCTGACCTCGCATGGCGCCGGCCATGTCATACTCGGCCAGTTCCACATTGGCTGAAGGATATTCGCCTTCCCGGCATGCTCCGAGCAGGCGCTGGTAAGCAACAATGGCTTCCAGTCTCTTGCCCGAATCCTTCAGCAGATTGGCCTCTTCCAGGGCAAAAAGAAAATTCCGCGGATGCTCCGCCATAAGCGTGCGCACCAGCTTTAAGGCTTCTTCATAGCGGCCCTCGCGCCGCAGAAAGAGTCCCAGCGCCACGCTTGCGTCCACCCGGGATTCGCTGCCGCTCCTTGCGGCCTCGCTCAGATATTCCAGCCCCCGCACCTTATCGCCGCGAATGCCCGTGATCCCCGCCATTACCTTGACCGGAAACGGCAGGCTGGCCACCACGTAATTGTGAATGCCGACCACGGTCTTGGCGTCCACATAGCTGGGCTGTAGCTTCAGCACCTCTTCATGGTCGGTGCGGGAACCCAAGGCGCTGCGCAGGGCCGAAACCCACGAGTGTTCCACCAGCCCCAGGTAAGTGGCGTAAAGTCCTTTGGTTACACCACGCGAATATAGGGCCTCAAGGTTTTTGGGGTTGGACTTAAGGCGCTTCTCTGAGAGGGCCATGGCCCGGTCAACCAGTCCTTTGACCTGGCTCTTAATGGCCGGATCGAGGCTGATCTGTTTACCATTTATAAAACTCTGCTGGGTGTAAAGGCTGGTGTCGAGAGCGCCGTGGCGGTAAAGCTCGCGAAACAGCACCGCCTCCAGCAAATGGTTAACTGCTTTAGGATCATCAGGATTGGCTTGGGTTGCAGCCTGAAGGTCGCTGACCGCCTTATCATATTCCAGGCTGTAATAGTGCTCCATTCCGCTGCGGGTAAGTGACTCAAATGATGCCTGGGGAGCCACCCCTTGGGCAGCGGCCAGGTTTACCCCAAAGGTACTAGTTAAAATGAATAAAATCAGCAGGTTCCAGTGGGGGCTTGGAGGGGTGTACTGATAAGGTCTCATGGGAGCGGCAATGGGGAAGTTTACCTGATTTCTTATTGTGAGTAGAAGCTGTAAAACAGACTTGCTCCTGAAAGAGGGCACACAACTATGACCAAATCGCTTAACTCGGAAAATGAATTGTTTTCAGAATCTGAAGCCGCCGGATACCTGAATATTTCTATTCCGTACCTGCATTCGATTCTGGATGAGCACATCTTCAACGATGGCAGCCGCCGTCCTGAAGACCTGACCTTCTGTGAATCGGACCTGGTTCTGCTCGGGTTCTGGAAAAAGAGCAGAGAGAATCCCAAAGTCATTCGTATGCCCCGGCGGAATTAACCCTCAACCTCTCCCCTCCCCCTTTTCCATTTCTCCCCAAACAGTTCATCGCCGCACAGGCAATCTGATCATTGCTTTCATGCTTGCGCATGGTCTTCGGCTCGTACTCGAACTGACTCTGCCTTGCTGCCTTTCAATTCGATTTCGCGCAGACTCCGGCTTGTGCGTGCCAGAGCATTTGTCTTTCAATTTTGGCATTTTTGGCAATCATGGCAATTTTGGCAATTCCCCCAGAATCTTTTACATCGTAATAATTTCTAATACTTCTAAGCTGCTGCTCGACCGTAATCATAAAGTCTTGAGTCGCAACCACTTACTGAAAGCCAAAGTTTGGCATTCCGTGTGCGTATGCTTTTAGTACATAGTAGAAGGATGCACTTATGGCACAGATGGCGCGTAATTTCGAAGAAAGGCAGGAATTCTGGAAACCACCAGTTCAGGTTCATCAGGAAGTAATTTCAGACGGAACCGGACAGGTTTGCGATCGTTGCGGCACCGATTTCATCATGGGTTCCCGTTTCTGTCATGTATGTGGAGCTGACCGCAACAGCCTGATGTCGCAATCCAGCCGTAGCGGATTGCGCGAGTGGTTCGATTACGCCTCAGTGCGCGACGCGCTGGGCCAGACCAACATATCGCTGATCACCCTGTTCGTAGGCTTGGCCTGTGTGATTGCGGCCGCCGTCACCGGATTTCTTTATACCGCAACAACCTTACTCGACTGGCAGGCTGTACAGATCTGGCGCATCGAGTGGCTTCTGGCCGCCACAGCGGTTTTTGCCTTGGGCGTCCTCTTAAAGAAAAAAGCTTAACGGCATCATCTCTCGATTGTGGGCAGCAGCAAAGAAGGCGACGCAGCGCAGGCGTCGCCTTCGTTTTTTTTGAAAGGTTGATTCGCGGCAATTGTCGCGCCATCCTTCCATAAATCCATTCAGCGTTCCCTACGACACAGTCGCGGCTAAGGCTTTTGCTCTTTCTCAGCCGATTGCGAATCGCTGGTCACATTGATACTCTCAGCCGTATATTTCGTACCTTCAAAAACAGCCACGATCCGCACCTCTGAACCCACGGCGAGTTGATCTCTCACTCCGGCGCTCTTGGCCGGCGTCAAAGTGGATCTCGTAATTCTGGTCATCCACGGTGTTTTGCAGGGCCAGCACTCCGCGATGAAGATCGAGGAACGTGACTTTGCCGATAAAGGTGAACTGCGAACCGGGCGCTGCGATAATCGAAATCTCGCGGGCCAGACCACGGTTCGGACTCTCAGGCGAAAACTTCACATGCACCAGCGAGCCGGGCTTAATGTCGGCAAATGCCGCCGGACTGCTGCCGTGGGTGATCTTGGTCTGCTGGTCCACGGCAAAATGCACCGGCACCGAGTCGATCTGGTCGCGCAGAGTTAGAGTCTGGTGATTTGTGTCGAGGTCCACGATCTGTCCATCGGCGTCAGCCGGGCAGAGCGGCCACACCCAGCCGGATGTTCCGGGCAAATATCTCGTGGTTCTTCTTGTCGAGCATGGTGTCCACGTAAACCCGCTCACCTTTCTTAATGGCAAGCTGCGTGGTCTCGGCCCCATTGCGGAAGATATGGGTGCGCTCGTCAAAACCTACCTTCCATTTGCCTCCGCCAAACACCCGCATGGAAAGCCGGTTGCGCACGTGGTCAACCCCGGTAACGATTCCTCCTACCAGTGTAGTGGAACCGTTGGGCAGCGGCGCAGGATCGAGCACCGGATCGTGGCCGTCAGTGGCCACCACTCCGGACGAAGTCGCTGAGCTGTCCAGAATTTCAGTCTTGGGCTGCTCCGGTTCTTCCGGCGCGCCTGCCGCAGGCTGCGTGCCTGTAGCCGCCGGCTGGCCATTGGTTGCGCCAGAGTTGCCGGAAGATGGCATTCCCGGTGTAGTCGCAGACGTGGCCTTGCTTCCGTTGGGTCCTTGGTTGGAATTGGCCGGGGCCGGAGTGGTGTCCGGACTATTGGCTGGCGTAGCGCTCGACGGGGCCGCATTGGTGGGCGCTGCATTGGGCGCCGGATTGTTGGCTGGAGTGCCAGGGACCGGGGTTTCCGGAACACCCGAACCCTGCTTGGGCGCAGCCGGATTGGTCTGCGACCAGGCGATCGAGGCGGTGAGCAACAGTGCAGCAAAGAACAGTGGGGAACGCTTCATATTGATGACAATGCCATCCTTGAACTTTCTAGGGGACTTATTCCAAAATCACTTTCCAAAATCACTTGGATGCAGGCAGCAGCTCAGATGGCAGCTTCCCATTGCCTGACCGTCTCCCGGCCCAAACCCAACCTAAATGGGCAAATAGCCATCCAACTCCAGTGCAGAGTTTCTGCGCGATTCAGGGTTCCCCCGGTAAGGCAGCACAACTGATAAGCAGAACTTGAGGAAGAAATTATTCATGCGTCCCAAATTGTTCCCTGTTTTGGTCTTCTTGCTTTCGTCTTTCATCGGCCTTCAGGCCCAGGACTTGCGTCTTCCCCTGCCCAAAAAGAGCAAATATACGCCGGTGCAGCAGCTCAACCGCGAGGGCGTTGACGCGCTCAAGAAGCAGAACATTGACCGCGCCAAAAGGCTCTTTTACAAGGCTTACCTGATTGATCCGAACGATCCTTTCACGCTCAACAATCTTGGTTACGTGTCGGAACTCGAAGGCGACATGGACCGCGCCCAGCGCTATTACGATCAGGCCCAGGCCAACACTTCCGATGCGGTCATAGACAAGTCAACTGACGAAGAAGCCAAAGGCAAAGCGGTGGCCAAGATTGCCGGACACACCGACGAAGGCCCGCTCAAGATCAACCAGATGAACAGCGAGGCCATTACCCTGCTCAGCAAAGACCGCGCTCCTGAAGCTGATTTGCTGTTGCAGAAGGCCCTGAAACTCGATCCGAAGAACCCTTTCACGCTGAATAATATGGGCTTCGCCAAAGAAAAAGAGGGCGAACTCGAAGACGCAGTCAAGTTCTATACCCAGGCCGCCAATACCGGCGCGCGCGATCCCATTATCATCGCCTTGAATAAAGACTGGCGCGGACGCCCCATCAGTGAAGTGGCCGCCGGCAATGCCGACAAGACGCGCAAAGAACTGCGCGATTCCGAGAGCACCAAAGACAAGGTTGCTCGCCTCAACCTGCGCGGCGTTTCCGCCATGAACCGCAACGACCGCAAGGCGGCGCAGGAATATTTTTCGCAGGCTTACAAGCTGGATCCGAGGAATGCATTTGCCCTGAACAATATGGGCTACCTGGCGGAAATGGAAGGCGACCGCGAAACTGCTCAGTCCTATTACGACCACGCCCACGATGCCCAGCGCGCTAGCGACAAAGTCGCGGTATCCACCCGTCCGGAAGTGGAAGGTTTAGCTCTGGGACATGTAGCCCAGCAAAGCAGCGATCTGGTTGACGCCAGAATGCAAGCCGAAGCCGAAACCAGGCGCCGCTCCGGCCTTAAACCCACACTGCGCACCCGCGACAACCGCATCATCGTAGACCGTCCGGCGCTGAAGAAGACACCCGACGGACAGGAAACTATTCCGCCCAACGATGACCAGCGCCCGCAGTTGCTGCAACGCCAGAACCCCAACCAACAGCAACAGGCGAATCCGCCCCAAGATCAAAACGCGCAACCGGAGAACCAGACCGCGCAGCCAGGCAATCAAAACGCACAGCCACAAAATCAAACCGCAGCCAACCGGCCGCGCCCACCAACAAGCAGCCGCCGCCGGCACACCATCCGCCATCAACAGTACCGGCAAACACCCAGCCTCAGTCAACGGTCCCGGCGACAACGCAACCGCCGGCAAACAACGGACAGCGTCCGCCACAATAAGCTTTTGCTGATTTCAGATCACCGGAGGCACGAACACAATCACCGGTAGAGACGTAGCATTGCTACGTCTAACTGCAAGCACAACGTTTCGCTAAAGGGCTCACCATACACCTGACGTAGAGACGGTGCTCCGCACCGTCTATGAGACGCGCCCCGCGCGGCTCATAGAATTCGCCCGGGGGTTACACCAATCTGTAAATGCTCTGTGCTGTTTGGCCGCCAGCGGCTACTGCAATCATTACCAAAGTCGCGGCGATAAGCGTAGTAGGATTGATCGATTTGATGTCATACAAGTGCCCCTTCATGTCTTGTTGAATGATCGCTGGCACGACCACAATCACCGGTAGAGACGTAGCATTGCTACGTCTAACTGCAAGCACAACGTTTTGCTGATGGGCTCACCATACACCTTGATGTAGAGACGGTGCTCCGCACCGTCTATGAGACGCGCCCCGCGCGGCTCATGATCGCCCGGGATTACACCAATCTGTAAATGCTCCGTCCCCTCACTCACTCCGTAACGCCGCCATAGGATCAACCTTGGTCGCCCTGCGTGCCGGCACATACGAGGCCGCCAGCGCCACTGCAATCATCACCAAAGTCGCCGCCATGAGCGTAGTGGGATCGGTCGGTTTGATCTCGTACAAATGGCCCTTCATGAAACGTGAGAGCAGCAAAGAACCACCCAAACCGATGATTGCCCCGATGAAAGCCAGCCTTCCGGCATGGCCCAGCACCAGTTGCAGGACGCTCTGCCGGGTGGCGCCCAGCGCCAGCCGGATTCCAATTTCCTGGGTGCGCCGGCTCACCGAATAAGCGATGACTCCATAAACTCCAATCACCGTCAGCAGTATTCCCAGCATGGCGAATCCTCCCAGCAGGATTGCGTGAAAGCGATCATCTGAAATGGATGCGGCAACCACCTGGTCTAATGTCTCGATGTGCGTGATAGGTTCGTCTTTATCTATGGACCAGATCGTGTTTCGAACTACAGGTATGACTGACGTCAGCTCGGCTGGCGTCTTCACAGTCACATAAAGGGCCAGCGATGGCCGTTGCGCCAGGGCTACAAAGAGTTCCGGAGTGGGCACAGATACGATATGTGTATCTCGTATGTCTGCCACCACGCCGATGACTTGAAAGGCGTCTTCCGCATCAGGCCCTAGTTTCACAACTTTGCCTAAAGGGTTTTCACCCGGCCAGTAGTGTCGTGCCATAGTCTGATTGACAATGGCCACCTGCAATGCGCCTTTCACGTCATGATCGTTGAACGTTCTTCCTGAGAGCAGATTGATGCCCAGGGTTTCAAAAAATCCTGGCGACACTCCCCTGAATTCAATGCTTTTACTCTTCTGGGATTCACGATCAACCGGAGACATGACTTCCGCCATGTTTTCAGTGCCGTTAAGCATCGCCGAGTCAGAGATTACGGTCCCGCTGAACTCGGGGCGCGCCCTCAGAGCATCCAGCAGTTGCTGCGTGAAGGCGATCTGCTTCGCATCGTTGGAATAGCGCCTTTGTGGCAGGTTCAACTCCAGCGTCAGAAGATGGTCGGTGCGCATGCCCGTATCAATTCGCAATAAACGCGCCAGGCTTTGCACCATCAACACCGATCCTGCAAGCAGGATCAGGGCCAGCGAGAACTCAGAGACCACCAGCACGTTTCGCAAAGAAAAGCGGTTTCCCGGTTCTGCGCTGCCGGACTTTCCCCAACGGTCTTTCAGGACAGAATTCAAATCGAGACGAGAGCTTTGCCATGCCGGCGCCAGCCCGCAAATCACTCCGGCGAGGCTCGCCAGCGCAAAGCTGAATAAGCCGAGCACAAGACCGCTTTCCAACTGCTCCACCGGAGGAACACTCTGCGGACCCGCAAATCGCAGAATGTGAATGCCGCCAATCGCTATCAATATTGCAACGCAGCCTCCCAGAAAGGCCAGCAGCAGGCTTTCCAGTACCAGTTGCCGGGCAATCCGCCCGCGAGTTGCACCCAGCGCCGCCCGCATTGCAATCTCATGAGTTCTCTGCACCCCCCGTACCAGCACCAGATTGCTCACGTTGACGCACGCGATAAGCAGCAGGAATCCGACCGCTCCCAGCAGTAGAAGAAGGCCGGATTTCAGGCTGAAGGTAAGCCATTCCTGCAAAGAAACCATCCGCAGCTTAAGCCCTTTATCGGCGTCAGGATTCTCTCGCGCCAGCCGTGCTGCAAGCGTATCCAGTTGTGATTTTGCGTTTTCAGGGCGGACCCCGCGGCGCAATCTGGCTATGACAAAAAGAGAGTGGTTGTCACGATTTTTTATTTCCGGAGGCAGCAACGAAAGAGGCACGAATATTTGTTTGTTCAGAAAATCAAATCCGGCAGGCATCACGCCAATGACCGTATAAGGCTGCTGGTTCAGGGTAATCACTTTGCCTGTGATGTTCGGGTCTGACCCGAACCTGCGCTCCCACAACCCATGGCCTAGCAGCACCACCTGAGAGTTGGCGCGCTGTTCATCCTGGGGTTCGATCCCGCGTCCCAGCGCCGGATAGGCTCCCAGCAAAGGCAGGAAATCTGAATCTACGGCGATTGCAGCTAATTGCTCCGGCTCTCCTGAGCCGATCAGGTTCATACTGCGCTGCTGGTATACAGCAATACGCTCGAACGCCGATGTGTTGGCGCGAACATCGTCAATGTCCAGTTTTGAGCTGCCCAGTTGAAAGTCAGGGAAGGCGTCAATGACTGTCCAGATGTTGTAGATGCGGCCCGCCTCTTGATACGGCAGAGGCTTCAGTATCACCGCATAGACCACGCTGAAAATTGCTGTAGTTGCCCCAATGCCCAGGGCCAGGGTGAGCACCGCCATGGATGTGAAACCTGGCGCTTTGCGGAGATTCCGCAACCCGTAACGGACATCCTGAAACCAGCTTTCCAGCCGTGGAAAACCCCATACTTCGCGGCTGCGCTCGTGCAGCAGCGTCATATTTCCGATCTCTCTGCGGGCGGTCTCGCCGGCCTCGCTTGCCGGAACACCGTCAGCCATCTTCTCGCTGGCCTTCATCTCAAGGTGCTGCCGCATCTCTTCCTGTAAATCGCGGTCCAGTTGATCGCGCCGCAAAAGAAACCACAGCCTGCGCCACAGCTCTCCGGGTGATGCCATCAGGTCCTCCTTATGTTCCTTGCATGACCTGCGCGATGGCCGCAATCATGCGATTGAAGCTTTCGGTCTCTGCGTTCAATTGTTTTTTGCCGGCCGCGGTGAGCGTGTAGAAACGCGCCCGGCGGTTGTTCTCAGAGATGCTCCACTCCGCCTTGACCCAGCCCTTGACCAGCAGCCGTTGCAAGGCCGGATACAGAGATCCTTCTTCCACCTGTAGCACCTCATCCGACACCTGTTGTATCTGTTGTGCGATGCCATAGCCGTGCTTGGCCCCGCGACTCAGGGTCTTCAGGATCAGCATCTCCAGCGTGCCGGGAAGCAGTTCCTGCCGTTCAGAAGCCTTTGCCATAGTTGACCTATATATAGACTGTCTATGGCAGTATGAGGTGAGCAGGAATTTGTGTCAACTTTTTTAGTCCCAGGCAAAGCGAGGGATTCGTGTCATCTGGAAGGAGAGCGTCAGACGCGCGCCTCAGCAAGTTGTGCGTTTTAGAGCCATTCTATAGTTGCTGTGTCCCGGTGTTGGTGGAAGAGCGGCCCTTTCAGGGCCGCGTAAAGTTGAATAAGTCCGGGCTTTAGCCCTGGTGTAAATCACGCAACGGGCTACACCTATTCTGGAAGCGTTTTAGTAACTATGCTGAAACCAGATAAATCTCAACCGATGTCATTCTGAGCAATCGGGACCGACGCAGGAGGGAGGGCGCAGTCGAAGAATCCCGAGGATGTCTGCTCAACCAGATGTGTCAAGGCATTCTCACATGGAACTCACTTGTCCCATTTTCAACTAATAGAAGGTACACAAGGGGGAGAAATCGATTCACACCCAAAAACGCTGCGAAGAAAAATAGTCCCAGGCTGCGCCGGTAATAACGCAACCTGGGAGCAGGAAACGAACTGCTAGAACTGCGCTGTAAAACTTACTGAGCCTGACGTGTGGTTGTCATAGGTATCCACCACCACAAAGCTGGCGGTATGAGCGCCGCGGGTCAGCGTAACCGTCGCCTTTAACTGGTCTTCCAGGTTCTGGGCCGCTTTCTTGCCGTCAATCCAAAGCTCGATGCGCTTGGCAATGCCATTCAAAGCGCTGCCCGAGCCTACAAAGGTAAACGTCTGGCCCACAATCTGTCCGCTGCTTGGAGCACAGATGTGTACCACCAGTTGGTTCGCCGGAGGCAGCGAGCAATTGGTGGTCGCATTGGTGTTGCGAAAAACATCCACGCCGCCCACAGCGGGTGTCGTTGCTGTGTCCGTCCATGCCAGACCTACGTCATGGCGGGAATCTCCATCGAGGTCGCGGATAAATGGGAGGACCGGAAGCTGATGCGAGATCGGAACATTGACAGGAGTTTGAAAGGTGCCATTTCCATTCCCGATTAGATAGGCCGTCTGTTGCGGCACCGGACTGCTGCCACCCCAAATCGCACCAGTGGTAATGAAGAGGTCATCTTTGAAATCGCCATTCAGATCACCTCCGGCTATGAATTCATAGGGATCGCCGGTGCTGGCCTGAAGCACCTGCTGGTTTTCCACCAGTAAGCTGCCGCCGGAATAACGCAGCGAGTACAATTCTGTCTCCCACGTGCCTGCGCCAATCATGGTGCTGGTGAGCGCCGCCAGCGTGTGAATGCGATTATTATAAAAATCCGCCACAGCCAAAGAAGCTACATTGTTCAGGTTGGCCAGAACCGGAGTTTGAAAAAGACCATTCCCACTGCCCAGATAAAGGGCCACCTGGTTTCCTGCGACTACCGCAAGGTCCATGTGGCCGTCGGCATTGAAATCGCCGGAAACGATGGGCCCGCCGCCATCAGCCAATGTGGAAGCCAGCGTAAAAAGGCCGTTGCCCTGTCCCGTATAAACGCTGGAACTACAGGGCGCGGCCCCTGACGGACAGATGGAAACCGCAAGATCAGGCAGATGGTCTCCATTGAAATCGGCGGTCGTAATGGACTGCACAAAGCCGTTAATGCTGATGTTGGTTCCCTGGTTAAAAGTCCCGTTATTGTTCCCGATCAGAATGGTGATCTGCTGATCACCGGCAATAGCCAGATCAGGAGTGCCATGGCGGCTGAAATCAGCGGCCACAACCTGGCCGGAGTTGATAGGTATGGTCTGCCGGATTGGAGCGGCGTAACTCCCACCACCTAAACCTTTATAGAACGACAGTGTGCTGTTGTTGATACTCACCAGATCTAGAATACCGTCGTTGTTGAAGTCTGCGGAAACAACAGAATTGGTCCCTGTGTCTCCGGATGAAATCGCGTTCTGAGTAAAAGTGACTTGGGCCGGTGCCAGTGCAGTACCAATAAGCACGAGAACTGAGAGGGCAAACGCTCGGCGAGAGCGAAACATAGAAACCTCACAAACAGGATTGGATTTAATAATGAAGATGCTGAACGTAAGCAGCGTGATGGCTATTAGCAAAGGTTAATCTCCGATGCATTCCCCTGATTCTTATTCCACAAAATGTATCTTCAATTGCCGCGATGAAAATGCAGGGGTTTGAGGGAACTATACTGCTTTACATTGAACGTGAACCGGGATTAACAAGAACTATCAAAGCACAAGTTCATTCGCCTCGAAAATGGTTCAAACTAGGCTTTAGAGAGTAAGTGAAAACTTCAAGTTGGAATACCGCTCGCATCTATCATCCCACCCACGTCATGTCATTTTGAGGTGCGCAGCACCGAAAGACCTATGCACTCAATCCGCAGCGCCCAGGCTGTAAGCCTTTAGCCCGCAACCTCGGCATTGGCTGCAAAAATCGGATTCGCGTCTTTATGAACAACAATGGCGGAGTTTCTGGGAGAGGGCATGAAGTTCGTGCCGAAAGGTCTATAGATAGCTGGCTTCAGAAAGGTGTGTGAGAGCTAGAGTTTGGTGGTGTTGACGAGACATGTAACAGGGCACGACTTTTAGTCGTGCCGAAAAATGCCATAAGTGCTGGGCCTCAGAGGATGTGTGAGAACTTAAAGTTGGCGGTGGACTGACGACACAAGTATCAGCCCACCACCCCTGAAGTGCGGGGGTGGTTGCATGAACCAAAAACTCAGGCATCACGATGTCTCTGAGCTAATACGTGGCTGGATGGAACCCAAATCATTCCAGTCCCGCCCCGCGGGACGTGTGAAGCTAGCCCGCCGTTTCAACGGCGGGAAGGTGAAGCGAGAAACAGAGTCCCCGGAAGGGGACTGAACTTGCGTTGGCACAAGAAAATCTTAACGGTCTTGAATGCGCCCCTTCATGATCAACAAATGACGGAGTTTCTGGAGAGGGCACGACTTTAGTCCCTCTGAAAAGACGTATGAATAGTTGGGCTTTAGAAGATGTGTAAGAGCTAGAGTTGGTTGTGTTGACGACACAAGTATCAGGGCACGAGTTTACTCGTGCCGTAAAGGCGCATAAACATTGGGCTTTAGCCCCTGCACATTCTTAACTGCATGGTGCTGTGACCACGAATCGAGTTCTCACACACCCTCTGAAACCCAATGTCAATTACTTTCAGAGAACCGCCCCGAGACGGGGCGGCATATGTTAGCCCAGCGGCGTAAGCCCTGGGAAAAAGCCAGCAAAAAGAGAGGAGCCCCGCACCGGGGCGGCATAAAGTTTGTACAGCAATGCTCGTTGCAAAACACAGACGTTCAAAGTAAGTGACATTGGGCTTTAGCCCCTGCACACCTTCGACTTCACAGTAATGTCGCCTTGGAATCGAGTTCTCACACACGCTCTTTAATTCCCTGTTGCCGCATACAGCTACATGCTTGCTCTACATCAAGACCTGGAAATACGAAAAGATTTTCCGCTGGATTGCACTGATGACGCTGATTGCAGAAAAGCTAGCAGCTAGCAGCCAGCAGCTAGAAGCTAGAAGCTCTATATAAATGATTTACCGGCCCGGTACCCTTGCCAATATCCAGGGCTTTCTTGATTGCGTTGGCTACATAGAGCTTGGCTGCTTTCGCTGCTTCTATCACGTTTTCTCCATGAGCGAGATTGCAGGCCATTGAGGTGGCAAAAGCGCATCCGGTTCCATGAGTTGAGTTCCCGGAGATGCGTTCCCCTTCCAGCAGCTTCACTCCCCCGGAACGCGAGCTCACCAGATCAATCGGCGGATTAAGGTGGCCTCCGGTAATCACCACATTGCGCGCTCCCATCTTGTGCAATTGCGCTGCCGCCGCTTCCATGTCATTCGTGTTCTTCACCGGTATTCCGGTGAGCGCGGCGGCTTCATCAATGTTGGGTGTAATTACGTCTGCGAGAGGCAGGAGTTTTTCTTTCAAGACCTGCGCGCCGTCGCGCGAAATCAGATCAGCCCCGGAAGATGACTTCAAGATTGGATCAAGCACCACACAGGGCGGCTCATTGCGGCGCAGAAAAGCGATCACCGCCCTGGCTGCCTCGGCTGAACCCAGCATGCCGATTCGCACCCCGGCAATGGGTAAATCGGTGACCAGCTCTTCGAGAGTTTCGGTGATCACCCGGCTGTCAACCTGCTCCACACGCTTGACTCCCCGGGTGGACTGTACGGTAAGCGAAGTAATACAGGTAATGCCATAACATCGATGTGCGGCAATCGTCTTGATATCGGCGGTGACGCCCGCTCCCGAGGAAGGGTCGTATCCGGCGATAGACAAGACTATAGGCAAAGCAGATTTATGCTTGGGAGGCATAACTCACCCGCTCCGGAAAAATTGTTGGATACCTGGGAAACTCACTCGGGCAATGAGCTGTGTTGGACATACTACCATTCGATTTCGAATACATTTGTGGCCTGAATATAAATTTGATACTGATAAGTGAACGGGCTTGCTGCTCTCCCAACATAAAGAAAAACACGTCAATAATTGCACTTTATTCAGCAACACAGGAAAACGTTACAAGCCTTCTTGCTGGCGGCAGGCAGCTATACTTTTCTGATGCAACTCATCTTCGGAGTCCATGCGGTTGAAGAAGCGCTGGCGGCGCGGGGCCGCGGATTCGAATATGTAGGCATCGCCTCTGGCCGCGCCGATTCTCGTCTGCAAAAAATCATGCAGCTTTGTCGTGCTTCCGGAATCCCGGTGCGCAACATTCCCCGCGATCAACTCACCCGCCTCGCCAAAACCCCGGGACATCAGGGAGTGGTCGCCGTCACTGCCGAAAAGCAATATGGCGACATTGACGATCTGTTGCGCCGCCAGCGCAACCAGCATCGCTTTCTGGTGGTTCTCGATGGAGTGGAAGACCCGCACAATCTGGGCGCCATCATCCGTACCGCCGAGGGCGCGGGTGCTGACGGCATTGTGATCCCTGAACGGCGCGCCGTAGGCGTGACCGCCACGGTGGTCAAATCTTCGGCGGGCGCGTCAGAATATCTGCCGGTGGCCAAGGTCACCAACATCAATCGCGCCATTGAAGAACTGAAATCCCGGAACATCTGGACGGTAGGTCTCGACGAGCGCGGCACGCAACTCTACGATCAGGTTGATTACAAAATGGATTGCGCCCTGGTGCTGGGTGCGGAAGGTCACGGCCTGCACGAGCAGGTGCGCAAAAAATGCGATTTCCTGGTTTCCATTCCCATGCTGGGCAAGGTTCCGTCTCTCAATGTCTCGGTAGCAGCCGCCATCGTGATGTATGAAGTGGCGCGGCAAAGAAGGAGCGCAGATCAAAGTAAGTTCAGTAATTGACGCTCGCGTCCTATCATGCTGCCCGCACCATGTCATCTTGAGGTGCGCAGCACCGAAAGACCTATGTACTCAGCCCGCAGCGCCCAGTCTGCGATCCTTTAGTCCGCAACCTCGGCACGTCGAGATATGTTAGCAGGGCATGTGGGAGAACTGAATTTTGTGTGCCCCAACCAGACATGTAACAGGGCATGACTTCAGTCGTGCCGAAAAGCCCCTATAAACATTGGGCTTCAGCCCCTGCACACTTTTAACTGCATCGTGCTGTGACCACGGAATTGAGTTCTCACACACCTCGTAAGCGCTGAATAAATCACGATCAAAATTCCTTCGTGCTACTTCGTGTCCTTTGTGGTTACCTCTCCGGCGCGGCGCCTCGCTTTGATCGTCACCGCCAACTCATCGTTACGAATGTTGATGAAGCGCAGGGTCACGCGCCCTTGCTCATCCAGCGAAACTACGGCGGGCGTATTCACTGACGTTAATCGCCAGCCTGCCGGCAGAGTCACATTGTTCAATGGACGCCCCAGCGTGCGGGTCCACACCAGTTCACCATCTTTCACTGTGTACCCGACCGGATCGGTATAAGTCTCTTCCACTCGAACGCGGGTGGACTGCCCTTCAGCAATGGGATGTTCCAGATCGCCCTGCACTACCACCGATTCCGGATCGGTTGGCTCAGGATAGTACCCCAACTCGTTCACCTGCTTGCCGGTCACGGTATAAGTCTTAAGCTGTTTGCCGCTGTCGAGGTCAGTCATCTTCGCATCCGGCGAGACCGCGCTTCCCTTGCGCACAAAGCTATGCACAGATTTCTGTCCAACGCGAGTGACGGTGAAATCATGGGAGATATGGAACTGGTGCGTTGCCGGATCGAGCAGCCAGTAGCTGATCTCACGGTCCTGCTCGGCGCGATGAAACTGCTGCTGCCCCATGGCCGCTGACGCCAGGAACAGGACAACAAACAAAAAAAGTTTCATGGCAGCCTCCGCGCAGTGATCTTTACCGGCAACTGATCGTCGCGGTCATTCACGAAACTCACGTGAATGCGCCCGTCGCTTTCAGTGGAGACAATCGCGGGAGATGCGCAGCCGACAAGTTCCCAGCCTTGCGGCAACACCACCACATTGCGCTTGATACCCAGGGGACGATCAAACACCAGCAAGCCATCTTTCACATAGTACGAAGCCGCATCGGTATAGGTCTTGAAGATGCGGATGCGCGTCTCTCCGCCCTTCGGCACCGGCCCCGGCAGGTGGACTTTGATGAAGCCCGCCGAATCCGGGGTTTGCGGTGGAACCAGTCCGGTGGTCTTGGCGTCTTTGCCGCTCACCACTTCGAACTTCAATTCTTTGCCTGTGCTTCTTGCGATTACTTTTTCTTTCGAAGCTGTGGAGCCGGGCCGAATCGGGTTGAAGAAGAACTGCGCTCCTTCGCGCGTCTGCGTCACGTCATAGGTAATGGCGAACTGATGGGTTTCCGGAGGCAGCAGTTCATACAGCGTGAACTCATCTGCCGCGTGAGCCGAAGGTACAAACAGCAGAAACACACACAAGATTCTGAAAGTCATATCCAAGGCCCGCAGTGTAGCACGGGCTACAATTATTCTTGTTTTCCTTTCGCGGCCTTGCGCAAAGTGTAGAATGTGAACCTATGGATCCCCTGGGCTATCCGCGCAAGGGGCAAGCAGGACGGAGAAACGTTCTCGCGTTGCTGCAAACTCAGTTTGCAGTCTCTAAAGTCCTTGCCACTGCCGATGACCTCGCATCGGCCCTGCCTTCCATCATTGCTTCTGTGTGCTTGAATCTCGGATGGGAATTGGGCGCATTCTGGCAATATGCGACTACACGCCCGGTGCTGGTGTGTACCCATATCTCCGCCGCCAATCAAGCTCTGGGGACCTATATGGCGGAGTCCAGAAAAAATGAACTGCTGGCCGGTGAGGCGCTGCCGGGCCGCGTGTTCGCCACATCGCAGGCCGCCTGGATCGCAGACTTATCTCAGGACGAATACTTTCGCAGCAACTCGGTAGCCGCAAAAGCCGGCCTGCGCTCGGCGTTTGCCTTTCCCGTGCTGGTGGGCAATGATGCCATCGCCATTCTCGAGTTCTTCAGCGCCACTTTCCGCGAACCCGACCAGGAACTGCTGGAAACCATGGTGGCCCTTGGCCGGCAGATAGGCCAGTTCATGAAGCGCAAAGAGGCGGAAGATGCGCTGCACCAGTCCCTCGAACTCTACCGCAATCTCACCGATTCAGCCTCTGATGCCATTGTGACCATGGACGAAGACAGCAACATCATGCTGGCCAACCGGGCCACGGAAAAAATGTTCGGCTATTCGCTGAGCGAGATGAAAGGCCAGAACGTGCTCATGCTGGTGCCCGAGCGCCTGCGCATCCGCTACGACCAGCTTCTCGACCGTTATCTGGAGCCCGGAACCAAACGTTTGCACTGGCAGAACCTTGAACTCACGGGTTTGCACAAGGACGGTCATGAAGTCCTGCTGGAAATTTCTTTCGGCGAATTCACCCTCAAAGGCGACACCTTCTTTACCGGATTCATGCGTGATATCACGCAGCGGAAACGGCTGGAAGCGGTGCTGAAATCTACCGAGCGGCTTACCGTAATCGGCCGGCTTGCGGCCAGCATCGCGCACGAAATCAATAATCCACTCGATGCCATCAAAAACATTTTCTACCTGCTGGCCCAGTCGGCGTCGCCCGAGCAGTCAACGCAGATCAACATGGCCGAGCAGGAAGTAAGAAAGATTACAGACATCATCCGCCGCACATTAGGCTTCACCCGCGACACGCCCAAGCTCTCTCAGATCGAAATGCACTGCATTCTCGACGAAACCGTTGAGCTGCTCTCACGCCGCATCCAGACCAAGAACATCTCGATTCAACGCCGCTACCGTCTGAAGCAGCCGGTAACTTCCAATACCGGTGAACTGCGGCAGATTTTCGTAAACCTGATCGGCAACTCGCTCGACGCGCTTTCGCCCAACGGGCAGATTGCCTTGCGCACCTACCTGGCCAGTACTTCGAAGGGAGCGCCCGCGGCCACCATCGTGATTTCAGACAATGGAAAAGGCATTCCCCGCGATACGCTCGTTCATCTGTTCGAGCCTTTCTTCACGACTAAAGGCGAAGAAGGCACAGGACTGGGCCTGTGGATCAGCCGCGAGATCATCAAGAAATATGGCGGCACCATCCGGGTGCGCAGCAACGCCGGAGAACAAAAGCACGGCACCTGTTTCAAAATCACCCTGCCCATCACTCCAGCGACACAAGCGTGAAGTCGGTAGTTGGTACTTAGTATTTGGTACTTGGTAGTTGGTATTTCGTAATTGAGTTGTTGGCGCTTGGTAACCAGATTCACCAATTTTGAATTCTCTGATAGTTGAGAATGGAGAGGGATTAACTAAGCTCCAGTCCGGCAGGACGACCGAAAGTAGCCCGGTCACGGAGCTTCTCAGATGCGCGCCTGTTGCGCGTCTGAGAAGCGGAGTGCCGGGTAAGCAAGAAAAGAACTTCCTTCCGCTCTGCCGAAGGCCCGCGCGCAGCTCCTTCTTTTGGAGCGGAGCGCACTAGAACAATCTGTGGATAACGTCACAACGATTGCCGCATTTCGAGATCAATAAACACTGCTCTAAATCTCTTCTTCGTTCAGCCATGAGTAACGCAGGTAGAACGTGATATTTGTTTCAATTCTTCCCGCCATAGTCGCTGTAGCGGCCAATCAGTTCTTATCACGAAACACTCTCTCGTATGTCATCCTGAAACGGAGCGCGCTTTTGCGCGGAGTTGAAGGAACCTATGGAACGGTGTCCCTGACCATACTGGCGGACATTCTTACGAGAGCGTGTTCGTCTCGCGGCCTCCCTCAAAAACAATCTTCTCAACTGATCACAATTTATCCCTGTATTCTGAAAAACCTATGGAACGCTATCGCTGCCCTTCCCCACCCCTACTTCTTCACCCGATCCAGCACCACCTGCCGTGTCTGTCCGAGCGCACGGTTCAACGATTGTTTTGGAATGGCCGTGACCAAAGGACGTATCAGCCAGGCCAGCCCGTAAGGAATGTCGCGGGTAAGCGATAACGCTTCGCATTGCAGATAGACTCCGCCATCTTTCTGCTCGAATCTCCAATAGGTATTCAGCCGCCATAGATAGCCGTGCCCCTCGCCCGGTGGGAACTCTTCTCCGTCCGGCTTGCTTGCGTCTTTTACTTCCGCAACGCGGGTGCTGATGGAATTGGAAATGATCCGGGAAGCATCGAGCGTCACCCAATGAATGTCGTATTCGGTATTGAATACCACCGTGGTGAAGCGCTTCTGGTACAAGCGCATGAATATCTTGTAGTTGTCGCCCTGGTGGGAGATCTGGTGCGCGGCAATCACGTCCGGCTTGTAAAGCTCGGCGCGGTGATCGTAATCCTGCAGCACGGGCAGCACTTGCGCCAGTGTTACTCCGGGAATGAATGCCAGGCCCACCCAGTGATGCACCATCCCTTCGGGAACCTCGGCGCTCGCTCCGGGAGCACCGCGCTGTTCCACCAGAATCTCGCCCTTCTTCAACTGCTCGTAAGAAGCTTTTCTGGTGTCGGCTGGCTGCGCGTCAATGTAGAGAAACGGCCCTCCGGGTTTGAGTTCGCCTGCCAGTCTGGCCTCGGTGGCCGCAACATATTTATCGAAAGCGGCGTTGGTTTCTTTTTTCAGGTTCACTGCTGGGCTTGCGTCTGCCAGTATCAGCAGGCAGAACAGGAGCGGGAAAAATCGCGAAGGTGAGTGGTAGGGATTCATGATGTGCCGAAGCAGTATCGCCGAAGCAGTATTAAAGATATTTGAAATCCGTGCCGAACGGAAGAATGGAACATCTGCTTTTGTTTTTGAACTCAGCGCCAGCGGCGCGACAAGAAGTTAGCCCAGTCCGAAGGGCTGGGATAAATGAGGTTAAGAACAGAAGCGCCGGCGGCGCGAAACCTGCTTGGGGAAGGAGCAGAATGGTTCGCTCACAGAGAACTCTCTTGGTTCTAATTCTAGCTCCTGCCTCGTCATCCCTCCCCCTTGTATGATTTCAACAGAAGCTCATGGACCCACAAATCCTGCTCAAAGAAGCCATTGCCGAAGCGAAGCTAGGATTAGCCGAAGGAGGAATCCCCATTGGATCAGTTCTGGCCGATGCCAACGGCAACATCATCTCTCGCGGACACAACCTGCGCGTGCAAACCGGCGACCCGACCGCACACGCTGAAATGGTCTGTATCCGCAATGCTGGAAGACGCACCGACTGGCACACACTGGTGCTTGCCAGTACCCTGAGTCCCTGCATCATGTGTACGGGTACAAGCCTGCTCTACAGAATTCCCAGGATCGTCATTGGAGAAAACCAGACTTTTCTCGGAGCGGAAGACCTGTTCCTCGCCCGCGGCGTGGAATGCGTAGTGCTTAACGATCAGGAATGTATTCAATTGATGCAGGCGTTCATCAAAGCCCATCCGGATATCTGGAATGAAGATATCGGTGTTCCCGCATAATTTCAGGATTTTACGCAATTGCGGCCTGCGTCTTTGGCCTTGTACAGCGCTTTGTCGGCGGCGCGGATAACCTGCTCAAATTCCAGATTGCGTCTATCACGGTGGGCCACGCCGATGCTCACCGTTACCTGCACGCAGCTTTCATCGTTCCGCTTTCTCCCTGCTTTGGTCCTGTTCTTTTTGGAGCTTCTGGGCCGTTCTGCTCCGCGCACAACAAACGGCGATTGCGCGATTTCATTGCGCAGCCGCTCCAGATAGACGGTAGCCTGCCTTGCTGAAGTCTCAGGGAACATGATGGCGAACTCTTCCCCGCCGTAACGGAAAGCGCGTCCGCCGCCGGTCACGGCTTCCAGCCGTGATGCCACCATGCGCAGTGCCTGGTCTCCGCATTCATGCCCGTAGGTATCGTTGAAGTTCTTGAAGTGGTCTACATCCACCATGGCCAGCGAGTAGTTCTCCGGCAGTTTGAGCGCCGCTTCGTTGAAGGCTCTGCGTCCGGGCAGGCCGGTCAACTCGTCGAGAAATGCCATGTGGTATGACATCTCGACCAGCGAGCCCAGCAATATAAGTCCGGCGGTCGTAAAGTACAGGCTGGAAGTCTGCCGGGTCGAAGATGCGTTCATGGCGATAAACACCGCGATCAATGCCCAGAGCAGCCCGCCCTCAAACGGTTTTGGCGACCAGATAAAGCGCACTGTGAGCACTACAAATCCGGCGGCGAAGGCTACCAGCGCCGGCTGTGAAAAATGCATCACGCTCAGCGCGCGCCAGTGGATGAACGAATGCCGCAGCATGGATGCGCCGGAACTCAACTCCGGCTGGCACAATGCGGCTACTACCATGAGTTGTCCGCCGATCAAGCCCAGCCACAGCAGCGCGGTGAATTTGGTTGTTCCCCGCTCTTTCATCAGCGAGAAGCCCACCAGGTTCATTGGCAGCAGCAACGCTACCGCGGCAAAGATGGTGGATGAAATGGCCCCGCTGCCGGGCCGGCCCAGCACATAGAAACTGAGCGCCCCATACACCAGGGTCAGAACGATCATTGCCCACAAAATGCGGCTGCGATTGAAACGCCAGCTCAGCAGTGCGCCGACCGAAAAAATCGCATAAGGAAGCCACGGAAGCACCTGGTAGGCGGAGGCCGGCAGCACTGGAAAGCGGGCGAGAAAAAGAGCCGCCACCAGCAGGAAACCACCGGGCGTGATCAGGGAATAAAAAAGATGGAGGGGGCGTGAGTTCATGGGGAGTGCCACCGTCTCTCTTTTGTACTGCGCATCGCAGGCCGGAAGAAGATAACCTGAGGGCATGGACTTCGAGCCATAAGTCTCGGACTAAAGGCATGTCACCCGGCGAAAAGATGTTTCCCTATATCATCTAAATGCGCTTATGCGAGATACAGATTGAATCCGGCGCACATACTCGGACTGCTGGGATCGCTGCTGGTCTTCGCCTTTCTGGCCAATAAACTCTTTCGCCTTACGCGCGTTCCCGATGTGCTGGTGCTCATGCTCATCGGTGTGGTGGTCGGCCCGGTGCTCGGATGGGTACAGGCCAGCCAGTTCAAGACCCTCACGCAGTTGTTAGGCACCCTGGCGATTATTCTCATTCTGTTTGAAGGCGGCCTGGAACTCGATCTCCGCAGTACGCTCAAATATTTTCCTGCTGCGCTGTTTTTCGCCACGCTGGCCTACATCTTCAGCACGGGACTGGTCGCGCTGCTGTTGTGGAAGTGGCTGCTGCCGTTGCATTCCGCGCTGCTGGTGGGCGCTGTTCTCGGATGCACCAGCAGCACCGTCGTGCTGCCGGTATTGCAGGATCTTCATGCCCGCGAGCCGGTGCGCCTTACGCTTATGCTCGAATCTTCCTGGGCCGACATGCTGGCGGTGTTGTCGGTGGGCGCCTTGCTGAGCATGGCGGTGCCCGGCGCGCATTCATGGCAGGAACTGACCAGGAACGTTGGCCTGCACATTGTGATTTCCGTTGCCCTTGCCGCGCTGGCCGGAGCGCTTTGGTCGCGACTGCTGCCGGTTCTTTCCGAGCAGCGGTTCTGGCACATTCTCACATTTGCGGTCGTGCTGCTGCTCTACACCGGCGCCGAGGCCCTCAAGGCCAACGGACTGGTGGCCGTGCTCGGCTTTGGAATCATGCTGGCCAATTTTCCCGGCATGGATCCGCGCATGAAAGAAATGCCTGCCGACATGGAAGCGCTGATTGCCTACCATCACGAACGCGTGCTCACATTTCACTCCGAACTGGCCTTTCTGGTCAGGACGTTTTTCTTTGTGCTCATCGGCGTAGTCGCGGAACTCGAAGGTTTCCGGCAGCACGTCTGGCTTACTCTCGGCATAATCGGCAGCCTGATTGTCGCCCGCTGGCTCAGCCTGCAAGGCAGCCGCTGGGGATGGCGTGACTTCACCGGTCAGGAACGCAGTCTCATCTTATGGATGTTCCCACGCGGCCTGATTACCGCCGTACTGGCGCTCCAGGTTTTCAACGCCAGCGGCATTGAATTCACCTTTCTGCCGCAGTTGGCTTTCACCGTCATACTCACTACAAATGTCCTGCTGGCGATTGCCAGCTTCAGCATAGCGTCGCAAACGTCCACCGCTGCCGAACCGAAATCCGCCCATGGCCCGGCAGTCCGAGTCCCTCAGCACTTCAGAAGACGCTGGAAAATGGACCTCGCGCTTCTCTGCCTGCTGGCAGTCATGGGTTCAGCGTTGTGGGGCTTCCGCAACCGCGACCGCCTGCATACGTGGAAGGAAAAGATTGTCGAGCTGACTCATCGCAGATAAACCTCACCACCGAGACACAATCTCCGGCGAAGCATTCTGTTTTTCATTCAGCCTGTGATGGCCTTGGTTCTTCATTCGCGTACCTTCGCGTGATTCGCGGCAAATTATTCTTGTTCTTCTATCAGCGTCATCAGCGAAATCAGCGGTAAGCCCTCATCCTTTTTTCTGCGTGAAGTGCCGCGTGTATCCCGTCCAGTAATCAAATGTTCCACACGCATGGCTGTCGTTGCGTTCATCTTCTTCCGAAGAAAAAAGCATCACGTAGGTAAGCGCGCGGATGCGTCCGAATGTGCGCTCGTCGGGCGTGGATGGTATGCGATTGCGCCAGGTTCCGGTGTTTACGTAGAAGCGGTCGCTCTGCGGGTCTGACGCGACGAGGCATACCTCCGGCTGATGCGTGTGTCCGGCCACCACCAGCCGCACCTGTTTGGTCTGCACCACCTCTTCGCGCTGGGCCAGTAACTCGGGTTGCGCCATGTCTCCGCCCATCATGAAGTGGGCGATCTTGCGCGCTGCTTCGCGAGCCAGGCGGTTTTGCCATCCACCCATCTTGAGCAGGCCGCGGGCTGCTTCCAACTCAGCCGAAGCCCACGGTTTGGCCCGCTTGCTCACCCAGTACCGAAAAAATGGATGATCGTGGATTTCGTCAATCACCTCCTGAATCACAGGCACCAGCCGCTCCCAGGCTTCTTCGGCGGAGTAGTTGCCGCTGGAAGTATCGAGCATGTAATCGAGCAGCGCGCCTTGCGGACGCACATCGTCAAACTGCAAGAGCCGCAGATACAGGTTCGACATCACCGGATCGGAGAGTATCTGCTGGTCGCCATATTTCCTGCGAAATAAATAGGGCAGGCGAACGGCAATATCAATGGTCACAAAATCGCCAAAGTTTGCGTCGTTGTAGCCTTCTATCGGCACCTGTAACGGAATGGTTTCCATCTTCTCCGCATCAATGGCGAAGTTGTTGCGATCGTACTCATGGCCGTGGCGCACCAGCACCGCCGGATCTTTCACCAGAATGTAATGGGGAAATGTTTCATTGCCGCTGAGTCCGAGCAGTTCGCAGATGCGCTTGCGCACCGCTGGAGTGGCGTTGCTGAGGCGATCATGATTTCCCGGCAGATAGTGAATGCGGATATTTTTGGCCGGAAAGTCCCGTTCTTCGCCGCCGTCGGATTCATCGGCCCGGTAGCGGCCATTGGCCAGCAGGCGGAAAGCGTCGAGTGCTTCCTTGACTGCTTCTTCGGCGGCGGCGGCCTCCAATATTTTCAGGATCTTGGTTTCTAGGTCGGGCTTGATTTCGTTCAACGAGACGTAAGGACGCAACTCATCCGCAAACCACAGCGTGGTGCGATTGAAATCGAACAGGTCGCCGGCAATGACCAGATCGAAATCCTTGAGTTGGCGCTTCGCAACCTGCTCCGCCATCTGGGCAATAAAGGATCGGTAGGCGCGCGGCTCAAGATTGCGGCGGAAGACCAGGGCAGGCTTGCCGTCCTGGGCAGGAATTACGTCTGAGGCTTCTTCTTCAAAGTGGAGGTCGGAAATGATGACGATCATCAGAATCTATGATGCTGCTTCCATTTTCAGCGCTGTGCTTCTGTCCACTAAGCCCACTACGTCCACCAAGTCCATCTTACTGTTTCATAATTCATGCGATCCTACCAGTCGTACAACCGCGCAACACGGCGAACCAGCGCACAACGGCGGCGTAGTGGTACCACAACGGCGGCGTAGTGGCGCCGTAGTGACACCATTGCTTGCATTCTCACTTTGAATTGGCTACGCTCCATTTTCACCCTCAGGGGTGGTTGTTTAGTTCTTTGACAATTGAGAAATCTCACGGATGTTCAGGGCGGAGCCGTGCCGTTTTCTTGGATGGATGTAGCGGTGTAGCGGAGTTGTAGCGGACTTGTAGCGGAGAGAATTCCCCGTATCGCACAGAAAATAAAGCTTGTAGCGGATGTAGCGGAGAAAGGCCCTCAAAGTGATAGGGGTGTGGGTAGAAGGCACTGCGGGGATCTCTGGGAAAGCGAAAACAAAAATCTCGAAGATTACTTTCCCGGAAAATAAAACGCCTCCGCCGCTGGCCGGTACACCCGGTTCAGCCACAGCGGCCGCCGCAGATTATCCGGCCCCGGCGCGGGACGCGTCATCTCCAGCCAGCGCAGGTATTCCTGATGGGCTTTGTTGGTATCTACAAAGATGTCTCCATAACGTTCCTGGGGTCCGGCTTTGCTCACCGTCACTTTCTGGTGCCAGCAATGCTGTCCGCTCACCGGATCGGGCTGCACCGGAAAGATCAGGTTCTGGTGGACGCCGGCATCTTCCCAATGAATTCTTGCCGAATCAGGATCGTTGCTTGCGAAGGGACGGATGCCATGCACCTGCCGCATCATCCACTGGCCGGGGTTCACCTGTTTCAGGTCCACCAGCGCGGTTGACCAGCGCTCGCCGCCCGAATCTTCCTGCAAGCGCCAGCGTCCCAGATGGTGCGAACAGGCCACCACGCCCGGCCTGATTCCTTCGGTCACCCACACCCGGTCAATGAAATAGCCGATCGCGCTTTCTATTTTCACAAGGCTGCCGGTGGTCAGGCCCAGCCGTTCGGCGTCCTGGGTATGCATCCACACCGGATTCTTGTGCGAGATCTCATACAGCCATTTGGCATTTCCCGAGCGGCTATGGATGAGCGTAGGCAGGCGGAACGTGGGCAGCAGCAGCATCTCGCCTTTGCTCACATCTATATGGTCGCGATGCACGTGGCTTTTCACATAAGTTGGGATCGCGAACTCCGGCCACTTCCATTCTTTGAGCGTATGCGAATAAAACTCCAGCTTGCGCGAAGGTGTGGGAAACCCGGCATAAGCCTCGCCATCCACTTCCACGCCGATGACTGCATTCTTCTTTTGGATCACATGGCTGCCCCCATCTTTTGAGCTGCCATATAAGTCTTCTGTCTTCAGCGGCTTCTCGTGTTGGGCGTAAACATTTTCTTCAACTTCAAAGGCCCCATACTTGCGCATGTAATCGTAGGCGGAAAGACCTTCTTTGGCCGCAGCTTCGGGCAGTCCGGAAACGCTGTTCTCAAAAATCCAGCGATAGTATTCCTCGATCTTCAGCTTCTCGCCGGGACGGTATGGCGACTCAAAAAACTTGCGGATGCCGAGCGCGCCATCCGGATCAATGCGCCACGAAAGCTCAATCCAGAATTCATCTTCTTCCCATACCTCGCCCAATCCGGCTTCGCGGTGCGCCTCATAGGTTGAATTGAAAATCTTTCCCTGCCGCTCCAGCGCCACCCGCAGCACCGGCTGGCGAAAGCCGATCCAGCGCGCCGCATGTGTTTCCTGGCTCATCAGGTCGTGGCGTTCCGATGCGTGTCCCATGGGCAGCACGTAATCGGCGAACCAGGCAGTCTCGCTCCAGGTGGGCGTGAGGCAGGCATGGCGCTCCACCTGCGATTCATCGGTAAGTGCCTCAATCCAACTCAGGCCGTCCGGATTCGTCCACACCGGGTTATAGACGCGGCTTAAGTAGACGGCCAGTTTCCCCCGGCGCTGTTTAAGAAAATGAGGCAGCAGAAAACTCATTTCAAAAAAAGCCAGCGGATATTCCGGCGCCCACATCATCTCGTTCCAGGCACGCGGAGCAGGCGGCATCATGGGCGGAGCAGGCGTGTATTTGTTCCACCCGCTTGGAGAAGTTCCGCCCTCGGCGCCCACCGCACCCACCAGCACGGTAAGAAATTCGAGTGCGCGTGATACCTGCCATCCGCCCAGATTGCCGGCAGCGGCGTTGCGCCATACGTGTGTCGCTACCGCGGAGCCTGCGCGGCCCACTTCACGGGCTACATCAATAATGGATTGCGCAGGCACGCCAGATTCCTGGGCAGCAAATTCCGGCGTGTAGCGCGAATACACTTCCTTTAAAACTTCAACAAACACTTCAAAGGTTTGCGGACGCTCCGGAAACTCCTCGCGCAGGTATTCCTGCCAGTTCACCCAGCGGCGGACAAAATCACGATCGAACAAATTTTCTTCGAGCAGCACCCGGCACATAGCCAGCAGCATGGCCGCCTCGCTTCCCGGCCACGGCGAGAGCCAGTAATCGGCTTTCGATGCCGTATTGGAAAGCCGCGTATCCACCACGCAAACTTTCGCGCCGCGGGCCTTGCCGTCAATAATGCGTTGCGCGTGTGGATTGAAATAATGACCGGCTTCGAGATGCGAACTCAGTAGCAGGATGAAACGTGCATTGGCATAGTCGGGCGAGGGACGATCAAGGCCATGCCAGAAGGCGTATCCAGTGCGGGCCCCGGCCGAGCAGACGTTGGTGTGGCTGTTGTGGCCGTCGATTCCCCACGCATGCAGCACCCGCTGGTTATAGATCAACTCGTGCCCAGGACGGCCAACGTGATACATGATTTCGTCTTTGCGGCCTTCCTGTAGTGCCTGGCGGATGCGCGTCGCCGAGATCGTCAAGCACTTCGTCCCAGGTCACCCGTTCCCACTTGCCTTCACCGCGCTTGCCCGCGCGCCGCAATGGATAAAAGATGCGCTCCGGATCGTTGACCTGGTTGATTGTGGCCGGACCTTTGGCGCAGTTGCGTCCGCGGCTGCCGGGGTGGGCCGGATTCCCTTCGAACTTCTGCACCCGCATCTTCTCTTTGTCCACATAAGCCAGCAGGCCGCACGCCGCTTCGCAGTTGAAGCAGATGGTGGGGATGAGCGAGTAATGTTTCTCGACCCGGCGCGGCCACTGCTGCGGATCGTATTCAGTCCAGTCGTCCCAGCGGTCAGAGGGTGGAAAGCTGGCCAGACCGCCTTGCGGCGCTTCAAGCTTCATTGCATCGGGATTGAGAGGAAGCGGGCTCTTCATGTAATTGTTTAACTGTTCAGTTCCCTAGCTGAGCGGCACGGCCTGCCCTGCCTTGATCCAGATATTTTCATAAAACCAGAGGCCAGCCAGCGATAGGACAGCGATCAGCACTTCTCCCAGCGGCGGCGACTGGTCGGAAACGATGCCCATGAACAGCAGCAGCGGGACCACCATTCCCAGGCCGACAGCCAGACCCCAGAAGCGAAACGCCAGGCGGCCTCTGGTCATGATCGAGACTGCACGTTGAGAATCGGCGGTGGCATGAGGACGGAAAACCTCGAACGTGACCATGGCCAGATTCAACATGAGCGAGAGCACCAGAATGTGCAGCGATGCGATGTTCACGCTGAACTGCCGCCACTCGCCGAAATCGAACATGCCCGTCGCGATCACCAATACGGCTGACCCGGCTATGCAGGCCTGCACCAGCAGATGCCACAAAAACAAAGTGCTCTGCCACAGGTCGCGTCCTTTGGCTTGCGCAAACAGAAATGCGGAGTAGCCTGCTGATGCCATGCCCAGCAGCACCGCGCTCCAGGCAATCAACGGAAACACATACAGCAGCCTGGTCGCGGACAGCAGCCAGAGAATCGCCACGGCGCCATAAGCCATGAGAATGTAGGAACCCAAAACCAGCCATGACCGGAAATTCGGTTTGGTCAGCAGATAGAAGAAACGGTCGGGGCGCTTGAGGTCGAAAACCAGCAGGGCCATAGTCACGGCCAGCGCCACCAAAGCAATCACCGGACTCACGAAGTCGAGCACCGTGATGCGCAGGTCAGGACGAATTCCGACCAGCAGTCCGGCCACCATGAGCACGCCGGCGGCGATGGACTTGGTCCAGAGATAGGCTGCAATCTTCCATCCCCATGGCGCGGGATGAGCGACATCGTAAACCTCGCGGGTGACCGCCGGATCGAACGCCTGCTGTTCCGGACGCCGGTCACGCTGCTCGGCAAACGCGTAGGTGCTCTGGCGCTCCATGCGGCTTGGCTCCAGCAGATCGCCCTCAATGCCGATGTAATACAGCTTGGGCTCAGTTCCCTTGTGCGGCTTGCGCACCGAAACTTTTTGCGTCGCAACCAGACGGCTGGCATAGCTGGTGGAATCGTCGAGGTCGCCGGCAATGATGGCCTGAGTTGGACAGACGATCACACACGCAGGCTCCAGCTTGTTCTCTACCCGATGGGCGCAGAAATTGCACTTGGCGGCGGTATTGGAATTGGGATCAATATAGAGGGCGTCGTATGGGCATGCTTGCATGCAGCTTTTGCAGCCAATACATCGGTTGTTGTCGAAATCTACGATTCCATCGGAGCGGCGGTAGAGGGCGTGGGTAGGGCAGATCTCAATGCAGGGGGCCGAATCGCAGTGGTTACATCGCATCACGCCGAAGTGGCGGCTGGTGTGAGGAAATTCACCTTTCTCGACATACTTGACCCAGGTGCGAAAAACGCCAATAGGCACCTGGTGTTCCTCTTTGCAGGCCACCGTGCAGGCGTGACACCCGATACATCGGTCTTGATCAATGACAAAGCCGTAACGCATGGGAAGCGACTGGTTATCTTACATGAACGCGCTGCTCGTCATCTGAGACACCTTCGAAACACAGAGGATCAGAGGGACCGGAGGAGATTGGGTAAGTGGGGTAATTTGGTAAGTGGGTAATTTGGTAAGTGGGTAATTTTTATGACTGGATGATCCGTAACGCGGGACTGGCAATTAGACTTAACGTCTTCCAATTACTCAATTACCAAATTACCCACTTACCAAATCCCCCCAATCTCTCCTCTGCTTACTCCGCTTACTCCGTGTTTCCAAGGTTTTTCAAACGCTCGAAATCATGGAACCTCTCTGTTCGCAGAGCTGGCGCTCCGTTTTCGTCTTCATCGAGCACCGGAAGAAATTTCGCTTCCCAGATGACTTCATGGGCCGTATACGATCCGCGGTTATGCACGGTCTGGGCGAATGTATCGTCGGTGGCCGTGAGCAGAATCAGGAACTCGGCTTCTGACGTCCTGAGCATCGCCTCGTCCCATCCATAGAGCGGGCTCTGTTGATCAATCGGATGAACAATGGTCCAGTTTATGGGAAAGAAGGCTACCTTGCTTCTGTCGAGAGTGAGGGGGTAGAAACGGCGCTGGCGAAAACCAGCCACATCCTCAAAACGGCTGAGCACTACGCTGGCCTGTAGTTCGAGCAATTCGTTATCGCGGGTATTCATGATGCGAAACATGAAAGCGCGCCCATCTCGGAAGGGCGCGATCAACGCATTGTTGCTGTAAAGAATGTTGGCCGTGGGACGCGAGAAGCGAGCGAAGACCAGTCCGGCCAGCAAAGCAAAACTCATTAACCCCACCAGCGATTCCACCGTGACCAGCAGGTTGGCTGCCAGCCCTGAAGGCACCACGTTTCCGTAACCAATGGTGGCAAACGTATGCACGCTGAAGAAAAAAGCTCTCAGAAACAACGACACTCCGGCATCGCCACGCAGCGCGTCCTGGCCGCACAAAAGAAAGCCTGTCGCAAACAGAAGATTGATCAGCAGGTACACGGCCAGCACGTCGAGAAGGAACTTCGGCCAGCTCATGGTGATCAGTGAGTTGTAGCTGTAAAGCGTGTCCCACACGTTCGTCTGCCGTCGCTTTACATTGAAAGTGCCGTCGCGATTGAGCAGGCGAAATTTCTGGCGCTGCGAAAGCGACGATCCAAATCCAAGGTCGCGCTCTTTATCTTCCGGCGGAAGAGTAATCGGCTGTCTGGTACTCACGAAATTCTTTAGTCCTCAATAGTAGGAGCATATCTGATGCGCGGCGCTCAAACCAGATTCAGTGCAAATCTGAGGCCGCCATCTTCCATGAAAGCGCGGTCGCGCTCTTAACGAGTAAAATGTTGAGGTCACCGATCGCCAGAAAGATGGGCCAGAAAAGATTGCAGAATTGAGATTTACGCCATGACCAAAGAAGAGATCCTGAAAAAGCATAAGCAGTATTTATTCCCTTCCATCGGCACTTACTTTTCAGAACCGCTGGTCACCGATCATGCCAGCATGCAATACCTGTGGGACATTGACGGCAACAAGTACCTGGATTTTTTCGGCGGCATCGTCACCATTTCGGTGGGCCACACCAACCCGCGCGTCACCTCCAAGATCAAAGCCCAGGTAGACAAGCTACAGCATGCTTCGACGCTGTTTCCGAATGAGGCGGTGGTGGCATTGGCGGAAAAGCTGGCGCACATCACTCCGGGCGAGATCAGCCAGAGCTTTCTTAGCAACAGCGGCACCGAAGCCAATGAGACTGCCATTCAACTGGCGCGCATGTCCACCGGCAATTATGAAGTGGTGGCGTTGCGCCACGGATACAGCGGCCGCTCGCAAATGGCTCAATCGTTGAGCGGGCAGAACACCTGGCGACGCTCGCTGCCGGTCCCATCACAGGGCATTGTTCATGCGCTCAATCCTTATTGCTATCGCTGTCCGCTGGGCAAGACCTATCCTGAATGCGGAATTGCCTGCGCCAAAGATGTGGAAGCAGTCATCCAGACCACCACTTCAGGCCAGATCGCAGCTTTTATTGCCGAGCCCATTCAGGGCGTGGGTGGCTTTATCACTCCACCCAAAGAATATTTCAAGATCGTGTTCAAGATTGTGAAAGATTACGGCGGGCTGTTCATCTCCGACGAAGTGCAGACCGCATGGGGACGCACGGGTAAGCGCTGGTTCGGCATTGAGCAATGGGAGGTGACGCCCGACATCATCACCTCAGCCAAGGGCATGGCCAACGGATCGCCCATCGGCGTAACCATGACCACGCCGGAAATTGCCGGCAGCTTTCAGGGCCTGCAGATTTCCACTTTCGGCGGAAACCCTGTGACTTCAGTGGCAGCCAAAGCCACCATTGACCTGATCGAAGAAGACCGCCTCATGGACAATGCCTACGACCTCGGCGGCTACTTTCGCCAGGGCCTGGAATCATTGCAGGAAAAGCACGAACTGATCGGCGACGTGCGCGGCATGGGACTCATGCAGGCCATGGAACTGGTGAAGAACCGCAAGAGCAAAGAGCCTGCCGGCCCGGAGACGGTCCAATTCATGGAAGAATGCCGCAAGCGCGGCCTGCTGGTTGGCAAGGGCGGACTATGGGGGAACAGCATCCGCATGTCGCCTCCTCTCAATATTTCCCGCAGTGATGTGGATGAGGCCATACGCATTATGGACCAGGCTTTTACCGCGGTCTCTCCGGCGCTGGCAGGGGCCAGCAAGGGCCTATAGATTGAAGCTGACTCGCCTGACCTGCATTGGGATCGTAATAACTCTCGCGGCCCTTGCTGTGGGCGCGAGCGCCGCGCCTACGCCGCTGCCTCCGGCTCCCCCTGCGCAGGATATTGTCAGGACTCTCATGCCCGATGATGCGCCTCTCAGGAAAGTACCGGCCGGTAATGTTCCCCGGGACACCGCCATCCAGCAACTGAATGTCGAAAAGAAAAATGCGACAGGCAAGCGCGCGGAAAAAATCGCATTCCTTCTGGCGGTGCTCAACAGCGACTATGCGCAGAACCGTGATTACCTGCTGAACATACTGAACGGATGCACCGCGCCCGCAAGCAATGTGCGCTGCGACGAAGACGCAGGCGAGTATCTGGTAAGCCTGTACCGGCGCAATCACCATGAATTGTTGCCGTATCTGCTGAATGCCGGCGGCACCCGGCATGCTCCATTAGCTGAATTACTGGGCAGCTTTTATTCCAGCGTGATTATCCGCACGCCGGAAGTTTTTCTAAACGGCGTCAAATCGCGGCCTGCCGCAGAACAGCAGAGGCTGTGTTACATGGCAGGCGCCGGGGACGGCAGCGGCATGCCTGCGAAAGATCTGGAGCAGGTAAGAAAAGCATTGCGCGGCATGAGTACAGATGCGGCCCGGCAATGCCTCAAGCAGGTGGAGGAAGCGAACAAGAAGTTGTGAGAAACCAGCTACTAGCTGCTAGCTGCTAGCCTCTAGCTTTTGGCTTTTGGCTTTTGGCTTTTGGCTCTTGGCTCTTGGCTTGGTTATCGTGGTGCTTGCATTTGACCGTCCAAGTCTCACTGAAGTTGTTTATACTTAGCATCGCAGTAGCTCCTTGCGTGATGTGGCGGGCGCCAATCCATCGCAAAGGAGAACTACCGTGAAAATTAGATTTGAAGACGCAGATTTCGTCTCCTCCAGCAAACGGCGGCGCGGCTATCCATCAGAGACCCACGTAAAGCGTGGCTTTCAGGAGTGTTCGCGGCGGCAGTAAAGAGTTAATGGAAAAGCTGGTAGAAACGATCTCTGTCCTTGCGGCTCAACCCGCAAATTTCAAGAATTGCTGTTTGCAATCCGGACGCTATGACGGCGCTCCGCGAAACTATTTCATACGATGATTAAGCAGGCAGCGGCCTCCGCTGCCTGCTTACGTTCCATCCAAAGGTTCTAGCACGATTCCCCTCTTTCTCTCCCGCTACCGCTTTGCTAAAGTGAGTTGCAGTACTCTGAGGTGAATCATGCAGTCCAGTTCCCGTCTTTTGAAGTTGCTTGCAGCCACCCTGGTTTTTATTTCGGGAGCTTTCGGACAGCAGCCTGCACCACAACAGTCGGCACAGCCTGAAAAGAAACCTGAGTTGACTTCTTCGGCGCGGCTGGCTGCCGCGAAGACTGCTTTCCTGCGCAAAACGGCTGGGAGCGGCATTCCTTTCGACGTGGTCAGCTCTTCGATGGAAGGCTGGGGACACTTCACGCTGGTAAGCACGCCGGAAAAAGCCGACGTGATCATCGAAGTCTCATCGCCTGAAGAAGGCGGAACCAGCTTTTCCGCGTCGAGTGGTCCTTCGCGCGAAACCGGCAAGATGGAACATTCCAGTTCCACCACCAGACAGCTTTCTACCGGCTCTGATGTCAGGCTCATTGTGCGCGACGCCAAAACCAAGGTGCCGCTCTGGTCCGCCAGCGAGCGCACCAAAGGATCGCTCAAAAAAGTAGATCGTGAAAATAATCTGGTGGAGGCCGCACAGCGCCTGGTTGCCAAGTTCCACGATCAGCTCGAACCCCCTGCCACCAAGTAAATCTCAGCCACTGATGACACAGATTTAGCTAATCTTCACTGGTCGCTGCTGATAATCGCTGCTGACAAACGACCAGTGTGGGGGCATCCGTTCATTCCTTCCACCACTCTAAAGGCTGAAGGTTTTCCTATGGATCGCAGAGGCTTTCTGAAAGGTGTGACGGTTATGAGTGTGGCAGCTTCCATTGGCGGCAAGGCAGGCGCGCAGCAGCCCTCCAACTCCGGAGCGGCAGCCGGATCGGGTGAGATGATTTATCGCACATTGGGCCGCACGGGCGAGCGGGTCTCGGCCATCGGGCTGGGCGGTTTCCACATCGGACAGCCCAAGCTGTCAGACGACGAGAGCATCCGCCTGATTCGCTCGGCCATTGATGGCGGCATCAACTTTCTCGACAACTCCTGGGACTACAACAAGGGACAGAGCGAAATCCGCGAAGGCAAGGCTCTGAAAGACGGATACCGGCAGAAAGTTTTTCTGATGACCAAGCTCGACGGCCGCACCAGGCAGGAAGCAACCAAACAAATTGATGAATCACTGCGGCGGTTACAGACCGACCATCTCGATCTGATTCAGCATCATGAGATCATTCGTTTTGACGATCCTGACCGGATCTTCGCCGAAGGCGGAGCGCAGGAAGCGGTGCTGGAAGCGAAAAAGGCCGGCAAGGTGCGCTACATCGGGTTTACCGGACACAAAGATCCGCACATCCATCTCTACATGCTGGAAGTTGCGGCGCGGCATAATTTCCAATTCGACACTGTGCAGATGCCGCTCAACGTAATGGACGCGCATTTCCGCAGCTTTGGAAAGCTGGTATTGCCTAAGCTGGTGGAGCAGAAAATCGGTGTTCTGGGAATGAAGTCCATGGGCGACCAGATCATTCTCAAGAGCAAGGCGGTGACTCCCATCGAATGCCTGCACTATGCCTTGAACCTGCCCACATCAGTTGTGATCACCGGAATTGACAGCCAGGAAATTCTGCAACAGGCATTTCGGGCGGCCAAAACTTTCAAACCCATGGACGAGGCGCAGGTGGCATCACTGCTGAGCAAGACGGCCAAGCTGGCGGAACGGGGACAATACGAGTTGTTCAAGACTTCAGCGCATTTCGATTCGACCGCGCACCATCCGGAATGGCTCGGAGGCCAGTCGCCTGAAGTGGACCAACTGGCCGGGCCTCCGTCGTAATATTGCGAATCTACTGCTGCTGGCCGGTTACCGCGGCTGACACCGTCAACGGCTGGGCCAGAGCAAACTCCAGCACGGTCTCGCTGGGCACATGAACCTGATCGCCCTTGGTTGCAACCTGCACGGCTGTTCCGGCGCCCGCGCCCACACCGGCGCCGACGGCCGCGCCCTTGCCGCCGCCCACAATAGCGCCAATCAGCGCGCCTGCCGCCGCGCCTCCGCCTACTTTCTTGGCAGTGTTGGAAGTGCGCGACTTGCCCGCAAGTTCGTAGTCGCCGGTAGACAGCGCGACAGTCTGCCCGTTAATGACCATGCCGGTCAGCGACAACTTGAGTTGGGCCTTTCCTGCTATGTGTCCTGCCTCCTGGGCCTGATCGAGGCGGCCGTACACATCCGCGCCGCGCGGGGCGACCAGAGTGCCATCCACATAAAGCGCCTGGTCGAGAGTGGCCTGGAACCTGTCGCCAACATGGTTCTTGTCGGAATCGATTGAGTCTACGGTGCGGACCACCAGCCGCGTTCCCGTGGGCACGGTAATGCGGTTGGTGCTGCTGATGATAGGAGTCGCAGGAGTGCTGGCGCTCGCGGGCGCCGTGGCCGCAGGCGGCGGCGCAGAGTCACCCGGGCTGGTGCGGCTGGTAAGACCGGGAGCGCTGTTGACCGTGTCAGAAGCAGTGGTGTCCGGAGAATCGAAACTCAGAGATGCTACATCGGCTACCGCATACTGCTGGACGGTAGACCCGACCTTGAAGCTGATCTGAGTGCTGGTGCCGCCCATATACTGGCCTTTGATGGAGCTGCCATTCTTGAGTTCCAGAGAATCGGACCATGCCAGAGAACCGAGCACGCAAACGCCAACTGCAAGAATTCCTAACCGCCACTTCATTGGGATGTCTCCTGATGCCTGAATTAGTTTGCTGAACGCAGTCTACCCTCAAAGTGAACGCGATTCCAGAGCAGTCTCAGCGTGGTTAAGAACACGGTGGGAGGTGAGAAGTTTTATGCGCTTTGCTCCATAAGAAGCGAACTGCGCGCAGGCCTCCGGAGAGCGGAAGTAAGTTTTTCCTGCACCTTTTTCGGCACTGCCGCTTTCCGAATGTGAGACAGTCGCGCATTCGGGAAAGCTCCGTGACGGGCTATTGTCATACGTCCTGCCGGACTGGAGTACTGATATCCAAGCTGTCTCGTCCACTTCAAACGGATATTCCCAAGATTCCGCGTTGGGCTATGTTGTGAGGCGCTTTTGGCGCTCGAATGACACCTAGCCCGTTGGGGATAGGCCTGAACTCAAATATACTGTGCCGATGAGCTCGAAGCCTGGCACCTTGCAAACAAGCCCCCGGCCGTTAACCGGGTACGTGATTGCTTCTATTGTCACCTGGATTCTAGTGGCCCTGCTGGCCGCTTTAGCGATCTTTGCGCTGAAAGCGCCTTCGCCTGTTCCGTCCACGGCGGCGACGGCGGATTTTTCAGCGGAAAGAGCTTTGAATCATTTAAAAGTAATCGCCAAGACTCCGCATCCGATCGGAACGGACGCCGATAATGCGGTACGGGATTATCTGATAGCACAGCTTTCATCGCTGGGACTTAACCCGCAGGTGGTTCCCGCTATCGGCTTTTATAACGGAATCAGAAACATCGCGATCGGCAATACCCAGGATGTGATCGGGCGTCTCGCGGGCACCGCGAATACCAAACCCATATTGCTGATGGCGCACTATGACTCCGTGTACCGCGCTCCCGGTGCGGCGGATGATGGCTCAGGTGTTGCAGCGATTCTGGAGGCAGTACGCGCTCTGCGCGCCGGGCCGGCCCTGAAAAATGATCTGATTGTGCTGTTCACCGATGGTGAAGAGGCGGGATTGCTGGGCGCTGACGCCTTTGTGGCTTCGCATCCGTGGGCAAAAGACATTGGCGTTTTGATGAATTTCGAAGCGCGCGGCGATCAGGGTCCGTCACTGCTCTTTGAGACCAGCAACAATAACCGGCCATTGATTGAAGCAGTAAGCAAGGCAGCGCCTTATCCTACAGGGTCATCACTGTTCTACGCTTTTTACAAGCTGCTGCCTAACGACACTGACTTTACCGTATTTCGTCCATCCGGAACTCCGGGGCTGAACTTCGCCTTTGGCGCAAATCTGGAGGCCTACCACTCCCGTCTGGACAACGTGGAAGACTTGAGTCTTGCCTCGCTCCAGCATCATGGTTCCTATGCTCTCAGCCTGACCCGGCATTTCGGACAGATGGACCTCGCCAAACTTCCCCGGCATACGGGTGACGACATCTTCTTCAACTGGTTTGGCAGCAGCCTGATCAGTTACAGCGAGCGCTGGGTGCTGCCCGGTGAATTTCTGGCGACCTTACTTCTTTTCTTTACCGTATTGCTGAGCGCGCGCGGCGGCGAGATACGCGTTGGACGATGGCTGTTGGCGCTGCTGCCGGCCTTAGCCTTGCTGTTGCTGATTCCGCTGATCATGGTGGGCGCACACTGGGTGGTGGCCGCATTGACCAGAGGACACGCGATACTCTCGGACTCCTCTGCGAATGCTTTTCTACTGAGCGGACTGGCGCTGTTAGGTGCAGCGGGGGGCAGCCTGCTTTTTGCAGGTTTCCGGCGATGGTTCACAGTCCAGGAACTCTCGCTGGCAGGGCTCACAATCGTTTGCCTGTTGAGTTGGGCGCTGGCGCTGAAGCTGCCGGCCGGCAGCTACCTGTTGTTCTGGCCTTTGTTCCTTACAGTGCTCGGATTACTCATTGTTCAAGTTGCCGGAAAAGGCGCGGAGCCCAGAGCACAGTGGCGGGCCAGCGCTGTCGGAGCGATTGTAACCATTTTGCTCTTTGCTCCTGTTGCTTATCTTCTATATATATTCCTGACATTGCAGCTCATTTCGGTGGCGGCTACCGGACTGCTCACAGGATTGTTTTTCATTACGTGCGTGCCCACTATTGCCAGGGCAGTCCCGCAGGTGGGGTGGCGTCCGGCGGCAGTGCTATTGCTGCTGTGTGCGCTCATCACTCTGGGCACAGGAGTCGCGTTGTCCCATTCCACGCCGCAACATCCCCGGCATGACACTGTTCTCTACAGCCTGAATGCAGACAGCCATAGCGCTCTGTGGATCAGCTACGATCGCGCGCCCGATTCGTGGACATCGCAATTTCTTACCAGCAAGCCCCAGCCCGCACAACCGATTCCGGATTATCTGGGCGGCTTTCAACGGCCAGTGATTTCCGCCCCGGCGCCCGCCATGGATCTTGCGCCGCCGGTAGCCGAGTTGAAGGCAGACCAGAAGCAAGGCGACATCCGCAACATCGAGGTTGTTGTCCGCTCCCCCAGAAACGCGCGTCAGATTTACCTGACGTTCCCGCGCGAGGTACAGCCGCAGTCATTGAAGATCGGCGGACGCGAAACAACGCTGCATCCCACTTCAGGATCGTATGCCATTAACATGGCTGGCATGGACAGCGCGGGCGCTGATCTTCAGATTTCCGTGAAGACATCCGGGGCCCTCAGCTTCTGGCTGATGGACCAATCGAGCGGTCTTCCCGTAGAAACCAAGCCGCGGCCGGCTGATTTCATGGCAGGCGAAGGCAGCGACATTACCGCAGTGTGCAGGAAGTATAGTTTTTAAGGATTGCTGCGGCCTCAGTGATAGCGATTCAGTCGAGCATGGATGAGCAAATTCAGCATTCAGCATTCAGCCCGCAAGAAATTTGGCTTGAGGCGTACTTCTATTTGGGCTGGCGAGCATTGAGCGGTCTGCCGCATTTACGAAAATGTTGTAGCTATGGATGAAGTGTCAAAACTCGAACTCGTGCGGAATTCTGACGATCGCGAAGACGATCGTGTCACTCCATTGCCCGGCGCATCGAGCAGTGCGCGCCTTGACCACTGGCTGTCTCTTCTGGTGGAGCGCGGAGGCAGCGATTTGCTCCTTATCTCGGACGCACCTGCATGCATGCGCCATGAAGGCCAGGTGACCAGCCTCGAGAGTGCGCCTTTGCGCGGCCATGAAATTGAAGCTGCCGTGCTGCCGGCATTACCACCGCACGCGGCCCACCAATACAGAGAAGCGCAGATTGCCGATTCTTCTTACCGGCTTGCCGGGCTCGGACGCTTTCGCATCAACCTGCACCATGAACGCGGACGGGCGGCAGCCACGATCCGGGCACTGCCTACGAAAGTGCCTTTGCTGCGCGACTTGCATCTGCCCGCATCGGTGGAAGCGCTGACGCACCTGCCTCGCGGCCTGGTGTTGATTGGCGGCCCTGCGGGTTCGGGCAAGACCACTACGCTGGCAGCGATGGTGAATGAAATCAACCGGCGCGAAGCCCGCCATATTCTAACGATTGAAGATCCGGTGGAATACGAACACGCGCACCTGCGCAGCGTGGTCGAGCAGATTGAGATCGGCATTGACGCACCTGATTTTCCTACCGCGCTACGCGCCGCCGTGCGCCAGGCGCCTGACGTGCTCGTAGTCGGCGAGATGCGCGACCCTGAAACCATGCGCATCGCGGTGAGCGCCGCTGAAACCGGACACCTGGTGCTTTCCACATTGCATACCACTGATGTTGCGTCCACCATTTCGCGAATCGCCGATTCTTTTCCTCCGGAACGACAAAACACTATCCGGCAGGAACTGGCGATGGCGCTGGCCGCAGTCCATACCCAGATACTGCTGCCCAGCAGGAATGGAGGCCGCATGCCGGCGGCGGAACTGCTCATGGCCGGCTATGGCGCAAAACAGCATATACGCAGGAACGCACTACAGCATCTACATCAGGAAATCACGATGACCAAAAAAGCAGGCTCCTTCAGCCTGGAAGAATCGCTGGCCGATCTGGTGGTGCAAGGCCACATCGCTCGCGAAGATGCGCTGCTGTATGCCATTCATCCAGATGATATTGAGCCACTGTTGAGGATGCGGGGGAGAAGTATTTAGTAGTTGGTAATTGGAGCTTGTTACTTCATTGCTGCTACCGCACAGTGGCGACGGAGCAGTTTCTTCGCCTGCCGGCTCAGGATGGCAAGGCCCGGAAATCTTCTGGCAGCAGCGGAAGACGGATACATTCTGGTGAGAATGCCTCGTATCAGCTTAGTGAGGGACACATCACGTGGGTCCCTCGACTCCGCGCCAAAGCAGGCGCTCCGCTCGGGATGACAGCCTTGATTTTTTCAAATATCAGCTTTTCGCCCACAATAGATCAGTGTTGATCTGTTTATCAGTGTGATTAGTGGTGAGGTTTCAGCTCAGGTCTTCGAGGCGCAGCGGGGCTGGGCCTTTCCAGGCTGACTTGAATTCCCTGTCCACAAACTGAGCGTCGTAGGCGCGTTGCTGGGCCTTGAGCGACTCCCGCAATCCGAACAAAGAACGGGGATTGCGCGGATTGCGATCGAGGTCTTCACGGAAAATCTTTTCCGCTTCGACGGCGTTGCCGTTGGTCAGCAGCACCGCGCCCAGCGATTCACGCACGGGAAAGAACCAGTCGGGCGGTTCACCATATTTGAGTGAATCCTGAATCGCTATGGCCTGGTGCAGCAGCGAAGTGGCGGTGGCCGTATCGTGATTGGCAACTGCTATTTTCGCGCCGAGCACATCCGCGGCAATCTTGAGTATGTCTTTGGTCTTGTTGTTTACCGGCATGTTGAAGATTTCGTCAGGAGAGGTCTGCTGCTGGGCATCGGAAACAACCTTGTATTCGGCCTTCGCTTCATTCAATTTGCCTGTGCCCGCCAGCGCCATGCCACGCCCAAAATGCCAGAAGACCGTGGTGGCTTTCATGGCTGGATCTGGCTGCGGCATTTTCAAAATCTCGCCCCACTTCTGAAAGCGAATCTCCACGGCGAGCGGCACAGTCATGAAGCCTTCCAGCGGCGGCATCTCTTTTATATAAGGTCCAACGTGGCTGGCGAGCATACCCGCGGCTTTGTGGGCCTGGGCATAGTCTCCACTCATACTGGCGCAGGCGGCGATGAAGTGCAGGTTATGGCTGTAATACATGGCCGGATACATGCCCTGACCGCCGCTGGATTGTATATACGCGCGATCGGCGGCGGCCGCCAGTTCGTTGGTCTTAACGGCGGAATCGAAATCGCCAGTGCGGATGTAGATGTGTCCGGGCATGTGCACCAGATGTCCGGCGGCAGGAGCCAGCGCAGCCAGCCGGTTGGCTGCGGCCAATGCCCGCTCAGGATTCGGAGAGGCCTCTACGGTGTGAATGTAATAGTGGATCGCGCCCATGTGGTTGGGATCGCGGCGCAGCACCGACTCCAGTGTAGTCATGATCTCTTCGGTGCCGACTTCAGGAGTTCCGTCAACGTGCCACAATCCCCAGGGATGAAGGTTCATTCCCGATTCTGCAAAGAGCGTGGCTGCATCGAGATCGTCTGGGAATTGTTTCGCGACTCCGCGCATAGCGTCGCGATACTCGGTTGCCGCCTGCCGGCGGTCGGCGCCGGCTTCGGCAGGAAAACGTTTGGCCAACGCCGCAATGTATGCCTTCTCATTGGCCGAAGCGTTGGCCGCCAGCTCTGATGCTTTCTGCACAGCCTCATGGGCCTGCTTGAAACGATCATCGCTGGCGGGATCGTTATAGTTGGGACCGACGGACTCTGCGATTCCCCAATAAGCCATGGCCATCTTCGGGTCAAGCTCGGCCGCGTGCTGAAATGATCGCGTGGCCTCATCGTGATTGAACGCATAGATCAGGCGCAGCCCCTGATCAAAAAATTTCTGCGCTTCAGGACTACTGGTAGTAACGGGATGGTGCAGATCTCCTAACCCGGTCATCAGAGTTACCGGACGCGATGGAGTTGTGCTGCTGTTGTGCGTGCCGTGTTGCTGGGCGGCAATGATGCCGCAGACCAGAAGTGCAATCAGACAGGAGTTCAAGTGTTTCATATTCAAGCCTCGTAAGAGTGCCAGGAAGAATGATTGTGAGCGGGCCGCAAGGATTTCGGGAATTGTACCACCGGCCCAGCCGCAATGGAGTCGCATAACCCAGCGACATAGCGCACTAATTTGTCTTTTTTGCGCGCATAACGCTGGCAAGATTAGAATTTAACTATGGAGGATGATGGTGACGATTGAGGCGACGAAATTACCGCCGGTGCTGAAGCAAAGCTCCAGTGCCCCAACCCTCCAGAGCAGAGATTTCCAGAACACACTCGCTCGGCACGACATTGCTCCACTCTCTCGGGTTGAAACCACTACACTGCAAATCAATGTAGGCAAGCTGTGCAATCAGGCATGCCACCATTGCCACGTGGAAGCCGGACCCAAGCGGACTGAGAAGATGGCGCCACAGGTCGCAGACCGCTTGTTGCAAATGCTTGAGGCCAGCCCTGATATTCAGATCGTGGACATAACCGGAGGCGCTCCGGAGTTAAACTCCAGCTTTCGCCGGCTGGTGAGCGAGTCGCGCCGCATGGGCAGGCATGTGATTGACCGCTGCAACCTTACGGTCCTGTTCGAACCGAAGCAGCACGACTTGGCCGAATTCCTGGCGGCCCATCAGGTGGAGATCACGGCAAGCCTTCCCTGCTACACGGCAGCCAATGTAGACCAGCAGCGCGGGCGCGGTGTTTTCGACGCGAGCATACAAGCGTTGCAGATGCTCAACCGCCTGGGCTACGGAGGCGGCGACTCAAACCTGATCCTAAATCTGGTCTATAACCCGCTGGGCGCATCACTGCCGCCGCCGCAGGACAAACTGGAAGCAGACTACAAGCGCGAACTGCGCGAGCACTTCGGCATAGAGTTCAACCATCTTTTTACGATCACGAATATGCCCATCAAGCGCTTCGCCGAAATGCTCTTGCGCGAAGGGCGCGCTGAATCGTACATGGGACTGCTGGTCAATCACTTCAACGCTGCCACGGTGGAAGGCCTGATGTGCCGTTCGCTGGTAAGCGTGGGTTGGGACGGGCAGCTTTATGACTGCGACTTCAACCAGATGCTGGAACTCGGAATGCCAGACGTGCGATCCATTTGGGACATTGATTCTTTCGCAGGATTTTCCGGAAAAGCTATCGCCACCGGCAGCCACTGCTTTGGCTGTACCGCCGGCGCAGGCTCAAGTTGCGGCGGAAGCCTGGCCTAAGCCGGCACAGCATTGATTCAAAAGGCATAACCCAGCTACATCAAGATATCTACGGCAGTTGACCAATCTGTGTAGGGTAGCTGCGGCGCCACCAGCGCTTAAGCGCTGCTCATTACTTTGGCCCACTTCCCCGGACTGAAAGTCCGGGGCTTCCACCAACTCGGGGCTTCCACCAACGCAGGGCTTCCACCAATGTGCCCTACAGCATTTCTTAATTGGCAAATCCACTCTTAACGTATCCCAATCATTCCTAATAGGTCTTTCAGAACGAGCTCAGCAGTGTGGTGTTTCTACTAGTGAAAAGAAAATCCAAGAGCTAAGACCTGAACCCAAAACTTCGGGCCTGGCTGGAGAGGAAAATATATGAACCGCTTTAAAGTTTTATTGCTTACTACCGCATTGATCACTGGCAGCTCCGCCCTGGCCTCAGCCGAGACATTCAACCACAACGGGGTTCGCTACGAACAGCGGGACCGCGACCAGAACCGCAATAACGGACGCTACGTTTACAGCTATGGCGATGGCGACCATGATCGTGACGACGGCTACCGCCAGGTCTATGTACCCCGCGATCACAGATACGGAGACCATGACCGCGATGACAGGAACTATAACTGGCGCTGGAACAATCGCGACCGTGACCATGATGGCGACCGCCGCTAAGGCTTAGCAGCGAAATCACAAATGGCGACAAGCAACTGCTTGTCGCCATTTTTTGTAAACCTCACTACAGATGACAGTGATGAAACAGATCAACATTGATCGTTTCAGGTTGGGCCGCGGAATGCTTACTGCCCGGACACAACCGGCAGTTCTATGAAGCTGGCCTGGCCGGGAGCGTGATAGATCCTCTGCGTGGCTTTGCGGTAATCTGCGGGTTTTGCCCAGAAAATGTTCTGGACGAACGTCTGTGGATTGCGGTCGTAGAGCGGGAACCAGCTTGACTGCACCTGGACCATCACGCGGTGTCCGGGCAGAAAAACATGGTTCGCTGTTGGCAGATTGAAGCGGTAGACCAGCGGCTTATCGGCAGCGATGGCTTGGGGCGTGGCGAGGCTTTCGCGATACCGGCCGCGGAAGATGTCGGCTGAAATCATCAATTGATATCCGCCCATGGCCGGCTGTCCGGCGACCTCGTCAGGATAGACATCAATCACCTTCACCACCCAATCAGAGTCGGTGCCGCTGGTGGAAGCAATGAGATTTGCAACCGGCTGTCCACTGATCTTGAGCGGCGCACTCAGCACATCGGAAACGAACACCAGAACATCCGGCCGCCCCGAGGCTTCACGTTGATCGTCCACCAGCCAAAGCGGCCAGGTGAGGCCGTTATCGTAGCCAATGGGTTGAATGGGCCGGGCGCGGAAAGGCACCGGCTTGGCCGGATCAGAAACGTATTCTTCAAATGCAGCGTCGCCAGACTTGGGCGCAGCCGTGCCGAGTTTCAATCCTGTGGAAAGATAAAACGGTGTGGGCTGCACCTTGCATCCGCTCGCGCATCCGGCCGGCCATGCGGGCAACCGCCGCCAGGTGTTGGTTCCGGTTTCAAAAGCGTTGACCGGCGCGACGTTGAATTTAGACATATCAAATTTAGACACATCCGATTTCGGCGCGTCGTCTTTCAAATAGTGATCAAGGAAGGGCCGTAGAATCTCGCGGCGGAAGTACAGCCCGGTATCGCTGTTGAATTTGAGCGCGCCCAGCGTGCTGCCGTCCTCTATTTCCTGCCCATGGTGCCAGGGGCCAATCACCAGAAAGACTTTATCGTTGTTGGTGTCTTTCGGCTTGATGGCCTTGTAGACGGCGATGGCGCCATAGATATCTTCCTGGTCCCAGAGACTGTCAACCAGCATGACCGGAACTTTCAGCGGCTGAGCAGCCAGTACCTTGTCCATGGCTTGGTCGCTCCAGAAAGAGTCGTAGCTGGGATGCGCAATGACCTTGCGCCAGAAACCCAGTTGTTCCATGCCACGTCGGCGGCCGAGTTCTCCTGCTGACCCGGCCTGCATAAAGGTGTCGTAATCATCGAAGTTGCTGGTCCACCACTTGGCCTCATTCTTGCGCGTGCCTTCCTGCTCGTAGATGTAGGCCATGTTCTGCTCGCGAAACGCGCCGTTGTGGAACCAGTCATCGCCCATCCAGCCATCCACCATGGGATTCATAGGCACCGCGACTTTGAGCGCAGGATGCGGATTGACCAGCGCCATCAGAGGTAAGAAACCATCGTAGGAAATACCAATGATGCCAACTTTGCCGTTGCTTTCGGGAATGTTCTTCACCAGCCAGTCAATGGTGTCGTAGGTGTCAGTGGAATGATCAATGGGGCTGGGATTCTGGGGGCCGTGCAGCGGACGGTTCATTACATAGTCGCCCTCAGAATCATATTTGCCGCGCACGTCCTGAACGACGCGAATGTAGCCACCTTCGACAATCACTTCAGTCGCGTTGTCATATCCCCACAGGCTTGGCCCCAGATGCGAGCTGTGCGTGCGGGTCGTGAGATCAGTGGCGTTGTAAGGCGTGCGGGTAAGCAGAATCGGCGCATTCTTCGCGCCTTTGGGCACCAGAATGATGGTGTGCAGCTTCACGCCATCCCGCATGGGAATCATGACTTCGCGCCTGGCGTAGTCGAAGCTGTCGGTCACAGGCTCGAGTTTGTCCGGGGTTTCACCCGGCAAGGCAGAGGCTGCGCCAGTTTGCGGAGCAGCCGCGTTATGCGCGGCGGGCGCAGAAGCAGTCTGGGCCAGAGACGGCGCTACAAAGAATGGCGACGAGCAGCAGCGCGAATATTGCAATCAGGCGAGTTAATGCCATGCGTTTCATGAATTCTCCCGGGCGGGTGTTTAGCGACGGATTATATCTAAAGCGCGCGTCGGTGAGTCAAGCTGTTAGCGCGCTTCACTCGAAAAGAAGGAGCTGCGGTCGTTCTTGCGTCAACATGACAGAGGAAACAGCATCGGCGAATACATCCTCGTGAGAATACCTCGTATCAGATTCGTGTGGGACACATCACGTGGATGCTTCGACTCCGCGCCCAAAAGCAGGCGCTGCGCTCAGCATGACATCTATTTATGGGACACGAAAATTATGGGACACGAAAACATGACAATGCAGGTTAACCGCCAAACTGTTCACTTTATGCAGCAATCAACCGATGACGTAAATGCGCCGCGCTAACAAAAAGCATATGCCGCCCCGTTTCGGGCGGCATATGTGAAATGAGTGGCATTACGCTGTAGCTTGCTCATGGGGCGGCGAGAGGCTATACCTTTTCACCTTGTTCAGCAAAGCCTTGTAACTGATGTCGAGGCGGGCCGCGGCCATTTTTCGGTTCCAGTGTGTGGCTTCCAGCGCTTCTTCCAGGGCCCTCAATTCTGTACGGACGGTAGAACTATGAACAAGAGACTTCAAACTCTTTCCTGAGCGGATTGGAGTTGGCTTCGTCGGACGTGAAGCCGTTTTTGTGCTGACCCTGGAGAGAAGAGCAGTCTTTTCTTCCACCTCCCGTATCACGAAGCGTTCGTCCTGAAGCACAATGTGCCGCTTCACGAAGTTGCCAAGCTCGCGGAGATTTCCGGGCCAGTCATAATTTTGACAGGCATTGATCAGGGCTTCCGACTGAGAAAGAGGCTCGCGGGAATATTTTTCAGAAAACCTGACCATGAACTGCTTCAGCAGCAGGGGAATTTCCTCGCGGCGCTCGCGCAGCGGTGGAATCTTGAAGGTGAATGCATTGAGCCGGTAATAAAGATCTTCACGGAAGGTCTTTTTGGAAATAGCTTTCTGCATGTCAATATTGGTGGCCGCCAGCACCCGGACATTGGAGGTCAGAGTGGTTCTGCCGCCGAGACGGCAATATTCGCCGTCCTGCAAAACGTGGAGAAGCTTGGCTTGAAGCGCAGCACTCATCTCTCCGAGTTCATCCAGTAGGATGGTGCCATGATTGGCCTGCTCAAATTTGCCGGGCTTGCCGCGAACGGCCCCGGTAAATGCCCCCGCTTCATAACCAAAAAGCTCGCTTTCGAGCAGGTCGGCCGGCAGGGCCGCGCAGTTCACTTTGAGGAAAGGCTTCTGAGCACGGGGAGACAGCCGGTGAATCAGGCGGGCAAAAATCTCTTTGCCGACTCCACTCTCGCCCAAGAGCAGAACTGGAACATCAACCTTGGCAATAATCGAGCACTGCGCGCGAAGTTCTTTCATCGCAGGGCTGGCCGCAAGAAAAAAAAGATCGTTGTCGAGATCGTCTATGTGTTCTTTTGGAGTAGTGGCGGTGAAGTGAATCACAGGTATGTTGGATTCGGGCCTGGAAGAAAGACAGCGCGCAACCACAGCGTCCAATTCGGCCTTATAGATCGGCTTGTTCACGTAATCCAGAGCGCCGAGCTGCATCGCCTCGACGAGCGTGGCTGGATTGTCGTCACACGACACCATGATGATTTTCTGCTCTGGAACCAGTTGGCGGCAAGCCGCAAGGGTTTGCAAGCCATCCATGTTGGGCATGGAAACATCAAGCAGTATCAGGTCTGGCGGCCTGGTTTGGATCTTCTGGAGCGCTGCTTCCCCGCTGGATGCGGTTTCAACTACATACTTCTCAGTCCCAAGTAATACTCGGGTGTAATCCAACACGCTCTGTTCATTATCAACTACAAGAATACTCGGTCTGCCCGGAAAGTCAGAACAAGTTTTCATTCCACTACCTCCGTGAAAACGCAGCGACAGTTTCAAAAACGCTGCCTTGAACTTTGCTTCTCTACCTGTGTGTGCGCCGCGCGGCTCCGTCAAAACCGGCGGCGATTGCAACAACTCAGCTCATTTCAGGAGTTACCGTTTCTGCGAACGATTTGTCCTGTCCCCTGCAACAAACATATTTTGTGACACGCTGCGATTGGCTCAGCGCAAACATTAAAGTTTACTAAGGTACAAACAATATCATAGGCAAGGGAGGCTCAATGCAATAAAAGCGTCTTAATACGATGGTATTTTGGTTCCATTTCTTCAGGAACTCTAAGTTCCACTTTGGCGGCCTGATCGCGTCCGTCGTGGAGTTGCAAACCATGGTAAACACAGGTGAACACAACAATTTCGTGGTCACTTTCTCACAACCGACGTTGGCACGCGAGTTCCACCCTAATACGTGATCTCACACACCCCAAGAGCGTGGGCCGCTCGGAATTGCACTGGAATTGAAGCCGTCGAGAATCGTTTTCGTGTCAGGTTTGTGTTCGAGGCAGCAACCATGCACTTAAAAGTGTGCAGAGGCTGAAGAGCGTGTGTGAGAACTCGATTTTTTCGGCAACATCATCGCGAGTAGAAGGTGTGCAGAGGCTAAAGCCCAATGTTTATGCGCTTTTACGGCACGAGTAAACTCGTGCCCTGATACTTGTGTCGTCAACCCGCCGCAGATTCTAAGTTCTCACACACCCTCTGAAGCCCAGTATTTATAAGGCTTTTCGGCACGACTAAAAGTCATGCCCTGTTACTTGTCTCGTGTGCGCGGACAAAAATTCAGTTCTCACACACGCTCTAAAACCCAGTGTTTATGCGCATTTAGGGCACGAGCAAACTCGTGCCCCTGATGCGTGTGTCGTTGCCCCTTCTTATTTCTCGAAGATTCTGACTGCCTGATTCGAATCAGTCCGGATTCAAGGTGAGTAATCTCTCGCGTTTTGCGAATGGCAAACGGAATGCATTTGGTCAGCACGCAGGAAGTGAGCTGGAATTCGCCTTCCGCTTTTCTTGTTCGGATAGTTACGGGATACACCTTCATTCAAGTCAGTGCCCATACTCACGCCGGCGGAGCTTGAGTACAGGACTGCATGACTGCCGGGCAGACCTGGTGCTGGATCCGGCGCGGTAATACAGGAGCACATTTCCATGAGCATTTTTTATCTTCCGAAAAATTCATCGAAGGCGCGATTGAGAGAAGCAGAAAACGCGCGCAAGAACCGGGTTGAGATCGTGAAAGCACTTTCTCAAGGCCAGGTATCGCGCCGCGAACTGATCAAATGGGGCCTTTTTACGAGCGCAGGTCTGTTGGCGCCGATTCGTGGATTGAGTCCGTTTGTTCCCAGCGCTTTCGCTTCCGGCGGAGGAGGCAGTGGAAGCACGGGAATTCCGACCGGCGCTGCACCCAGCCTGCTGTTGAACGGAACGTCGCCGTTTACACAGCCCATGCTTCGCTTCGATGTAGCGCAGCGAAACCCGGTTTCATCCTTGAATCCTGCGCCTACGGCAATGGCCAACCAGACCCAGCAGCCTTTAGATCCGGCGCTTGTAGGCGGCCAGACTGGGCTTACCGGTCCGATCGAAGGGCGTCCGCCGGGCAGCATCTGGGCACACCAGCGGTTTACTGATTTTCCACCGCAGGTTGCGATTGAGATGTCGCAGGCAGGGCGCGGCCGCAAATACCAGCTACAACCCCAGCGTGCCTTCCAACATGAACAGCGGAATTGATCCCACGCAGTCTATTCCAGCGGCGTTCCACCCCAAGCTGCCCGTGCAGCAGAGCAATTCTCTGTGGACGTTTCAGGGCACAATTCCGCCCAAGCTGGTGAAGGGCCGCTACGGCGAGCCGATTCTGTTCCGGCACCACAACCAGTTACCTGCCGATGTCACAAAGAACAATGGGTTCGGAAGAAACACCATTTCCACGCACGAACACAACGGCCATCATGGCGCGGAAAATGACGGTTTTGCCGGCGCCTATTTCTTCCCTAATCAGTTCTACGACTATCACTGGCCTATCGTGCTGGCCGGACACTTCAGCATAAATACTGACGCCACCGACATCATGGCGAGCAGCCCCGATGACAGCGGCGGGTTGAACAAGATACCCGGCGACTGGCACGAAACCATGAGCACACACTGGTTCCACGATCACATGTTCAGCTTTACCTCGCAGAACGTGTACAAGGGCAACGCTGCCATGTTCAACATCTACAGCGGCCTCGATCGCGGCAACGAGTCCATCAATGACGGCGTGAATCTCCGGCTGCCTTCTGGCGATCGGGATTCGTGGGGCAATCTGGACTATGACGTGAACCTTATGCTGGCAGACAAGGCATGGGACACCAGCGGCCAGTTGTTCATGGACATCTTCGATTTTGACGGCTTTCTGGGCGACATAATGACGGTGAACTTCTGCTACAAGCCGTATTTCGAAGTAGAGCGCCGCAAGTACCGCTTCCGTATTCTCAACGCCAGCGTCTCGCGTTTCTTCAAGCTGTGCCTGAGCGATAGTTCGCCGATGATTCAAATCGCGAACGACGGCAATCTGTTGCCACAGCCCGTAACGCTTACGCAGTTGGATGAGCAGGGCATCGCGGAGCGGTACGACATAGTGATTGATTTCTCGCGTTACCGCGTCGGACAAAAGGTGTGGATGGTAAACCTCTGCGAACACCAGAGCGGCACCAAACCCGCCAGGGACCTTATCCTGAGCGACGCATTGAGCGGCAAGTCTGCCGATCCCTGCGTAGGCACGTTCCTGGAATTCCGCATCGTGCGCGACCCGGCAAAGCCCGACCAGAGCCAAGTACCTGCGACCATGATTCCCAACCCCGATCTGTCGAATATTCCTTTGGCACGCGAGCGCACATTCCGGTTCGGCAACGGCGCATCGCAGAACAACTCGGACCCGATCACCTCGTTCGTCACGGGCGCCGGGGGCAAAACAGGGCCGTGGGGCATTGGCACCGACGGCGGTCCGGTGAGAGATGCTGATTTCGGCCGCGTCTCTGCTGCGCCGAAGTTCGGCACGCGTGAAGTCTGGCACCTGGTTAACGGTGGCACCGGATGGGACCATCCCATTCATATCCACTTCGAAGAAGGCCAGATCCTTTCCCGTACAGTCTCTGGCGCTTCAGTGCCAGTGCCTGCCTGGGAGCAGGGACGCAAAGATGTGTATCGTTTGCGCCCCGGCGGAAGCGTAACCCTGACCATGCAGTTCCGAGACTGGGGCGGCATGTTCATGGAGCATTGCCACAACACTGTGCATGAAGACAACGCCATGCTGTTGCGGTGGGAACTGGATGATGGAGGAGATCCATTCCTCAGACCCCTGCCCACTCCGATTCCCAGACCAACCGGAGTGGTATTCGAATCACCGGATGAAGTCTTGCCCACTGCGTTTTAGTGGGTTAGGCAGCCGCCCTTATGGGACGGGGGCGGCTGCCTTTTCTTCTTTTTCAGAACAAATTGTGAGGAGCACCAATGATCCGACGGAAAAATATCGCGAGGCTGACGATGCTGGGCATGTTGTGCGCAGGAATTATTTCCTGCCTGTGTCTTGCGCCCCGCGCGAAGGCCTTCGACAAATCACGGTGGGGAGCCGGTTACTTTCCCAACGTAGAACTGATTACACAAGATGGCAAGAAAGTAAGATTTTACGATGATCTGCTGAAAGGCAAGATCGTAGTCATTGACCTGATTTATACGCATTGCGTAGATTCGTGCCCATTGGAAACGGCCAGACTGGCCCAGGTACAAAAGATGCTGGGCGACCGGGTGGGCAAAGATGTTTTCTTTTACTCCATCACCATAGATCCGAAGCATGATACGCCCAAGGTGTTGAAAGCATATTCCGAGAAGTATCATGCCAACCCGGGATGGCTGTTTCTCACCGGGAAAAAAGCCGATATTGACCTGATCAGCAAAAAAATAGGACTTTACAGCGACCCAGATCCTAACGACCGTGACGGCCATACTCCCAGCGTACTCGTAGGAAATGAAGCAACCGGACAGTGGATGCGGAATTCAGCCACAGACAACCCCCGCTTTCTTTCCATATTGATCGGCGACTGGCTGAACAATTGGAAATACGCTGCCACCAAACCGGCCAAAAGCTATGCCGAAGCCGCTCCCATGAAATTAAACGCGGGCCAGTACGTGTTTGCCACCCACTGCGCCGCCTGCCACACCGTAGGCAATGGCGACAAAATAGGCCCCGATCTTCTGGGCATAACCAATGTACGCAAACATGACTGGCTTACCCGGTTCATCCAGCAACCAGATAAAGTGCTGGCCGCCAAAGACCCTATCGCCACCGCTCTATTCAAGAAATACAAGCAGGTGCGTATGCCTAACCTGCGATTGAACGACCAGGATGTTGCCGCGCTGCTCAGCTTCCTGCAAAGCGAGAGCACAGGACAGCACAAGATTGCTTCGACGGCTGTGCATCCACAGCGGCCGGAATAAAAAGTTTCGACTGCTGTGGCGCCGGTTTGTATACATGAATTTCCGGCACGCATTCTGTCAAAGCCAGGCGAAGCCATGCGCCTGGCTTTTTTTGTTTTTCTATGGCAGTGACAATTTGTGCAGGGTGGATCCGGCGCGACCGGCGCTAAGCCGCAACACCATGAACTCAATGCGCATTGACTAAGAGTCTGTGTGCGAACTTAACTCCGTGGTCACAGCACGATGCAGTTAAGAGTGTGCAGGGGCTAAAGAGGGTGTGTGAGAACCGGACGAATCGAAGCACATATTCCGCTCCAGCTTATATTTTCATTTCAGTTCTGACACTTGATTGAATATTAGGCCGATCCGGCCCTTTACTAACCCTCACTTTTGGATATCTCTACACCTTTTGTTCTCATTTTTTGTGGCTTCTTGCTTCTGTTTTCGTTCCTTCGCTCTGCGTCGTCGCCATAGCTCTGAATCTTGATCCTGCTCCTGGTGAAGCCGCGTTAGATTGAAGCCTGTGACCATCAACGTATATTCGATGTCTACTTTCTCCAAACCTCGCAATCGGAACTGTGTCATACCTCGGGTTTTGATGGTCCCAAACGGTGCCTCTGCTATCGCTTTCCTCTGGGCATAGACCTTGCTCCCTTCCGAACTCCGCAGCTTGCGCCGCATCCGCTTCATCTCCGGTGCCTTGGCTCGCCCCTTCACCCGTCTTCCTCGATTCAGTGCAGCCGCCATGTTGGAGTCAGGAATATAAGCATCTATGCCTTGCTCTTCCAGCGCCCGCACATTGGCATTGCTATATAAACCGGCATCGGCCAGCACCTTCTGCGGCAACTCATCACAGTTCTTCTTCACCTCTTTCACCATCGGCAACAAAGAATCATTTTCCGCTGCCGCCTGCCTCACCTGCTTGCCTACTATGAAGTGGTCTTCCGATACCGCATTCTCCGCCGTATATCCCACCACTGATTTGCCGCGTTTGCGCAATACCCGCGCATCCTTGTCCGTCCGTGGCAAACGCTCTACTCCGCTCTTCTTCAACTCCTCCAGCCGTGCCGGCATGCCTGCCAGTTGCTGCTCTATTTTCTCTATCTGCTCGACCGCGAACTCCGCTTTCACTTCGTTTTCTTCCCGATCGCATTGTTTCTGCCAACGCCGTATCTCACGCCTCAATCTGGCCCGCCGCTTCCGGAGTCGCTCCTGGCTATCCACACGGTCCTTGCTGTTATTGGCCTGAATGTGCGTCCCATCCACCGCTACGATCCCTAGCTTTCCCAACCCCTGGTCGCGGACGAACTCCACTACCTTGGTGAACACATCGTTCATCGCTCGCGGATGCCGCCGCCGAAAGGCGCTCAGCGCCCAATGATCCGGCCGCGCTGCCCCGGCCAAGTACCGCAACGGCAACTCCTCAATGATCCTTCGTTCCAACTCCCGTGCCGAGGTGATTCCCGTGGCATACGCATACAGCCATACGCTCAACATCAGCGCCGGATCATATAAGGTACCGCCCTCGTCGCTATACTCCTGTTGAAATGGCGACAGATCTAGCTTGGCTACTATCTTCTGCACGAAAAAACAGAGATGTCCGCTGGAAAGAACTTCTTTCACACTCGGTGGCAGCAGGTAAGCTTGATCTGGACTGTACGGAAGAAATCGTGACATGCCCCTTTTTCCATCATCTTTCTTCCAAAATCAAGCAAGTTCTCACACACCCTCTAAAGCCCACTATTTATGCACTTTTACGGCACGAGTAAACTCGTGCCCTGATACTTGTGTCGTCAACCCACCGCAAACTTTAAGCTCTCACACAGCCTCTAAAGCCCAGTGTCTATAAGGGATTTTTCGGCACGACTGAAAGTCGTGTCCTGATACATGTCTCGTTAATCCCTGCAAACTTCAGTTCTCACAGACCCTCTGAAGCACGGTGTCTATAGGGGATTTTCGGAATGACTGAAGTCGTGCCCTGATACATGTCTCGTTAAACCCTGCAAAACTTCAGCTCTCACCCACCTGCCTTCGGGCTTCGTTGTAGCGCGCCTCTGGCGCTCACATTAGCGCAGGCAATCGTCAGACGGAGGCGGGCACACACTCTGGCATTTGAAATGCAACTACTCTGCCGTGACGAGCGACTGCGGGGATTCAGGATTTGTGGCGTGGCAAAACAATGGTGGGTTGAAAAATGATGAGCCGACATGTTGGGCCAAGCTGATGAATTTTTGCCCAGGACGCTTCAAAAAGGAGAAATCAAGATGAGAGGATCAAGGTGCATCTTCCGGCCACTGCGAATTGCGGGTGCAGTGGTTACGATTGTCGCCGCGCTGGGTTTTTACGGACACCATGTGCGAGCACAAAGCACGGCGGCAAACGTAATACCACTACGGCCCCTGGCCCCACTTAGTACAGTTCCCGTACCTGACGTGCCGGGGCTCAGCAACTATGTTGCAAACAAAACCGCGGCCATCGCCCTGGGAAAAACACTTTTCTGGGACATGCAAGCCGGCAGCGACGGAGTTCAAGCTTGTGCGAGCTGCCACTTCAACGCCGGCGCCGACAGCCGGGTCATCAATGAAGTGAGTCCCGGCATCAAAGCCGGTGACATCACCTTTCAGATGGGCGTGCCTTTAAACGGGAAGGTTTATCCAAACTACAAATTGAAACCGGGAACGGCTACCGCGGGGTTTGGCGGCTACCATGATGGCGACTTCCCGCTCCACAAACAAGGGAACGTAGACACCCGCAACAGTCCGGGCGCCGATGTGAACGATGTGGTCGGCTCGCAGGGAGTGTTTTCGAACGACTTCGACAAAATCAAGCTGCGCAGTTCTATCGAGCAGCAGACGGTTGTCTCAGACGACATATTCTCGTTCCCCGATCCTGCAAATTCCGCGAACACCATTAACACGCGGCGGGTGGAACCTCGCAACACGCCCTCTGCCATTGATGCAGTTTTCAATCATCGCAACTTCTGGGATGGCCGTGCACAGAATACCTGCAACGGAGCAAATCCATTCGGCGAGCGCGACAGCAGCTCTCACCTGTATACGGCAAGCTCAGCAACCGCAACTCTGGCCACTACGCTGGTGCGGCTCCAGAATTCCGCTTTGTGTTCGCAAGCCCTGGGGCCTCCGGGAAGCAACTTCGAGATGTCGGCGGCGAACCGGACTTTCCGCGATATCGGGCAGAAACTGCTTCGGCTGCGGCCGCTCGATACGACCAGCAAAAATCCCCTGGCGCAGCAGACCGTTGATCCTACTGACAGCGTTCTGGGCAGCGACAGCGCGGGCACCAGCGGCGGTCTGCAAAAGACCTACGTAAACATGGTTGAGGCAGCCTTCCAGCCGCAGTGGTGGCAGTCGAGCAGCCAGATTTGCGTAGCTTCAGACGGGGTAACGGAAACCATTGCAGCCTCATCGAAAGCGTGCCCTTCCGGCACTACGGCTTATTACCAGATGGAGTACAACTTCTCGCTCTTCTGGGGTCTTGCCATCCAAATGTATGAAAGCACGCTCATCGCAAACCAGACGCCGCTGGACCAGTATCTGGCGCAACAGCAGAGCTATTCACTGACCGGAGACAACGCCAAGAACTTCTATACCATTCAGCTTCCGGCAAACGTTGATCCATATACGATCTCTGTCATTGAGCTGAATCCCAACCTTGACGCCAGCGACGAAGATGTTTTTGCTTTCGATGATGGCCACGGACAGGTGACCGGACCGGGCATCACCAGCGGCACGATTAATTACTCAACTGGAAGTCTGGCGATGCAATTCGATCTGCCACCGAAAGCGGCGTTCCCCATCAAGATCAGCTATTCCATTGGCGCCACGCCATTGACGCAGGCCCAGCTTCACGGACTGCAGGTGTTCCAGACCAACGGCCGGTGCATCGCCTGCCACGGAGGGCCGGAACTCTCCAACGCTTCCGTAGCCAATGTCACAGCAGTGCCCCTGGAGCGCATGGTCATGGGCGATTTCAACGTGCGAGTGTACGACGATGGGTTTTACAACATCGGAGTGCGTCCGGGCGCTGAAGATATAAGCCTTGGTGATGTGGACGGGGCCGCGGGGCTGCCTCTTTCGCAATCTGAGTATTATCGCCAGAAGGCCTGCACTGATTCGAGCTTCAGCATGATGGTTCCGGGCCGGCCGGGCGAAGGGCTGACTTCAGCTCCGCTCAGTTGCTCAGACACTACTGCGCGCACGGGTTTCTTCAAAGTACCCCAGTTGCGCAACGTGGCGTTGACTGCGCCCTACTTCCACAACGGCGGGCAGTTAACGCTGGAGCAGGTCGTGGAGTTCTACAACCGGGGCGGCGACTTCCCCGATGGCGCCGCTCAGCTTCCGTTGGTTGATCCCAACATCGTCCCGCTGGGGCTTACGCTGCAAGAGAAAACGGATCTGGTTGACTTTCTGCGCAATGGCCTGACCGACCCGCGCACGGTAGCTCAATCGGCGCCCTTTGACCATCCATCCATCTATGTTCCGAATGGCCATCCGGCTGATCCGAATGGCTATCCGGTGCAGAACGATCCCAACCATCCTGGCCAGGCGAAAGACCAGATGCTGAGCATTCCAGCAACGGGAAGAAATGGCGGCCATCCACTGCCAAGCTTCCTCGACAACCTGTTGGGCCGAACGCCATAAACCTGCCCAGTGCTCTCCACGGCCGGCTCGAACCTGGGCGGCCGTGGAGAAGCCGTTCCCATTTACGTCACCACCAAAATTGAACCAAGCGACGGAGTCGCAGCGGATCCTAAGGAGCCTTCTAAAATGACGCAGTACCAGCACGCACAAAAATCTTCCGGAATAGCAAAGTTCGCTCTGTTGCTGTTCTTTGCATTCACGATGAACTTGTGGGCGCAGCCCACAATCCCCCCTACACCGGCGGTCGTGCCCGCTTCTCAGGGAGCGGTTGCGCCTTTCGATATGACCGGATTCATTCAGTTCGCGTCAGTGGACTCGCTGTGCGCGTCGCCGGCGACCAACCCACCCACTCCAGCTAATTGCAAAGCTGCGGGAGGATGGATTCAGGTAAACAATCACGTGATACGGATACCGCAGAACACAGTTCTGGAGATGCCCGCGGTCACCCTGACCTGGGAAGAATTATTCGAATTCAACTCTACCGGAAATACCCGGGAAACGGGCATGGCGCTCACTGATACAGCGCGCCTTCCAGGGACATTTGAAGTTCACCTACAAGGCAACATGGTGAACGGAACCTATATCGCAGGACTGGTTTTCATCTCGCAGCAATCGCTGAATTCCAGCCAGGGATTCATTGAGTCACTCGACTACGCCAATGGAATCATGATGGTGAACGGAACCAGGGTTCAGATCAATGACCCCGCAGGCAAATTCAGCGTTGGCCAATCGCCGGACGTGCGCTTCTCTATTGACGAAGACAATCCCACGATCCGGTCAGAGACGGCTTTTCCCATGTGCATTCCGCGAGTAGATCCCACCATGGTTGTGCCGCCCGCAACCGAAGACCAGCTTTGCCCGCAAAAGAATCGTCGCGACGCGACCGGCAAAGTGCAAATGACTTTCACCATGGATCCTCCGGGGACGGCTGCCTCCGCCACCGATCCCACCCCTTCAGACCCAACCGTATTCGCACCATTCGAAGTGGGAGACTACGTGACTTACGCCGGCACCTTGATGACCGACAGCAAAGGCTCATACATTTCGGCGCATACGATCATCGCGAATGTTGGAATCTACACCGCTGCCGGTTGGGACCCTGCCTATGTAGCTATTGACGTGCTGCTGCAAGGTGTTGGCGGTATCGCGAATCCATTATTCCCGCAGGAGGCAGCCATAAGGACCAGGGTGGAAGGATTTTCTACCGACCCATCGCGCACTGTAGATATCTACGCCATTGATATAGATTGCAGCACAGGTACTCCGACTGCACGCACACCCTGGGTGTCTAATTTCCTGGTGGATCCCGGCCCGCCAACCGGCGCAGTCATGGGACGGTGGCGGTGGCGTCCCGCGGGAGGCGACTTCCTGCCGCCTTCACGTTCCATTGGAGTGCGGGTCAGCGGTGGCATACAGGCAGTGGTGAATCCGGTTCTGAACATCATGACCGGACAGTATCAGGCCCCTAACTTCACATTCATCTTCCCGGAAAATCTTGGGGTAGGCACTCCGCCGGTTCCGTCGAACTTCGGCGACATGGCCTTCCTGCGAAATGGCTCGGGGCCGTGGAACGGAGCAACGAACCAGTTCATCGGACAGTTGAATCCGTGGCCTGACTCAACTGCCCCGGCAGTGAGTTGCACCGCGGGCGGTCCACCTCCACCGCCTCCAGCTACCGCCGTTGCCGCCTTCTCGCCGTCGCCCGGGCCAGTCGCTAACGGAACTACCGTGACTCTCAACGCCAGCGGAAGCACGCCGACCAGTGGTCCGTTCGTTTGGACGCAAACTGGAGGACCGACCGTAACTATCTCCAATGCCAACAGCGTGCAAGCTACGTTTGTTGCGCCCAGTGTCTCACCGCAAACAAATCTTACGTTCCAGGTAAGCGTTGGCGGCGCAAACTCCACCACTCCGGCGACAGCAGTAGTCACAGTGCCTATTGCCGCTGCCCCGGTGACCAATCCGCCTACGGTGAGCGCAGCTTCGTCGCCCGCCAATCCTGTGGCCAGTGCCGCAGCCGTGACGCTTACAGCTACAGGTGTGGACCCCGCCGGAGGCACTCTCACCTATGCGTGGACTGCTCCCGCCGGTATCACATTAACTCCAGTCGCCGGTACGAATGGCGCGCAGCAAACATTTACAGCCCCGACTGTTCCGGCTGGAAGCGCTGCAAGCTCCCTCAACTTCTCAGTTACCGCAACCAGTTCGGTAGCTCCCAACCTGACATCCACAGCAGCTACGGTCACAGTAGTTGTGAACCCAGTCGCCGATACAGTCACGATCACCAACGCGACCTACCGCATCAATAAAGCCACGCTCACTGTGACGGCTACCGACAACACTCCGGGTGTGACTCTCACCTGCACGCTGAATGAGATCAACCAGGCAACCGGCAAGCCGTGGACCGCGGTGATGGGCCCAACTTCTCCGCCGGTGGCAGGAACTTTCACAGCTACGTTCCCCAACATATCTGCGCCGAGCCAAGTGACAGTCACCTCATCTGCCGGAGGAAGTACCAGTTCCCCCGTTACCACCGTTCGCCAATAAACATTGACCGGCTGCCGGGTAACTCCCGGCAGCCGGTCAAGTATGAATTCCAATTTTCACTGCTACCCATCTCATCAAAGCTCAGTGGAAGCATTCCAGAAAAGCTTTCAGCGTAGCGTTCGTAACGAAGAACCCACCTGCGGAAGTTTGTAGCCACGCAAACAGCCGTTCAATCTTCCGATGTGGCGATACCGCTGCGCGTGACCCTTCGCCGCCGCTCGCTCTCCTTTATTATTTCGGTCAAATCCGCAAGTGGACGTATCTCGACCGGTCCAAGTCCAAACTTAAAACCTGGTAGCTGTGAGACAAGCTGAACGGCATGATTGAGATCTCGCGCCTCGAGAATTTGAATGCCGCCAAGCTGTTCCTTGGTTTCCGCATAGGGGCCATCCGTGGTCGCGACTTTGCCGTTTTTCCAGTACAGGGTCAAGGCGGTCTCTGGAGGCTGAAGAGGTACTTCGGCGACAAGGTGTCCGTTGGCGCGCAGATGGTCGTTGTAGTCGAAGCACTCGTCGAACGTTGCGTTTCGCTCGTCCTCGGTCATTCCTTCGAATTTTCCTGGCTCGAGGTAGCCCAAGCAGATGTATTTCATTCATTCCTCCCGTGTTTCCTGTGACTCAGAGCGGCAGTTCCGAGGTCACAAGTGGCCAGGTTGTTTACTTGCTTCCGATGGATTCTTGTGTGGAAGCCGGGTGGAGAAGAATCTCGCGCACCTCGGCCGACGCACGGCAGGCGGTGACACCCTTGCGTGCCCACGCGATGGCCTCATCGAGATCAGCAGCTTCCAGCATCCAAAAACCGCCAATGTGCTCTTTGGTCTCGGTGTACGGCCCGTCGGTGACCAACACCTTGCCGTCGGGCTGCATCCGCAGCGATCTTGCGTTGCCGGCCGGGGAAAGGCCGCAGGCGAACTTCCTCGCGCCGGAAGCAATCATTTCCCGATTGAGCGCGTGGATTTCCTCCATCATCGCGTCGGTTTCAACGGACGGGTCGTAGTCGTCAGGGTGGTAGATAGCAACTAGATACTGTGGCATGAATATCTCCTTGTTTTCTGTGACTTGTTTTCTATAACCCGTTTCTGTATCTCGTTTTCTGCAGATCAGGGCCGAAGCTCGGCGTTTCCGTATCAGAATCGGGCTTTCATGAGATAGTCGTTGGGGAGACAGAAAATCGACAGCTACTTAAATTTTTTATTTCAACTGCCGAATCCGCTCTTGCAGGAATTGCCGCTCTGGTTCCTGTTGGGTCAGCATGAGAGCTTTCTCGTAAGAGGACCGAGCCTCCTCTGTCCTGCCGAGCCTTCGGTACATGTCAGCACGGGCGGAATGTGCCAGGTAGTAATTTGCCAATCCGCCTTGTCCCAACACCGCCTCAATTTGCGTCAGACCGGCCTCTGGACCTTCGCACATGGCAATGGCCACCGCACGATTGAGCTGTACCACCGGTGAGGGCTGAATTCTGACCAGTCTGTCGTAGAGCGCAACAATCTGCCGCCAGTCGGTGGCCGCAGCCGATTCCGCCTGCGCATGAACAGCCGCAATCGCAGCCTGTAGGGTATAAGAGCCAACGCTGCGGGGCTCCAGCGCTTTCTTCAGCAATGCCACTCCCTCCGCGATTTGCTCCCGGTTCCAGAGCGTGCGGTCCTGGTCTTGCAGCAAAATCAGCTCTCCATCTGGCGAGGTTCTCGCGGCGCGACGGGATTCCTGAAGCAACATCAGGGAAAGCAGTCCAATGACTTCCGGCTCTGGCTGGAGTTCGGCCAGTAACCGGCCCAATCGAATCGCCTCGCCGGTTAGCTCGGCCCGCGTTACCTCCGCTCCCGCCGCAGCCGAATAACCCTCATTAAAGACGAGATAGATGACCTGAAGCACCGCGCCGAGTCGCTGCGGCAATTCCTGCTCCGTCGGCACCTCGTAGGGAATCGGTGTCTCTCGAATCTTTGCCTTTGCGCGGACGATGCGCTGCGCCAGCGTACGCGGAGTGGTGAGAAAGGCCTTTGCTATCTCCTCGGTGGTCAGTCCGCACACCTCGCGCAAGGTGAGGGCAACGCGTGCTTCCGGCGGCAGAGATGGATGACAGCACGTAAAAATCAGGCGCAGCCGATCATCTTGAAGGCTGTCCTGTTCATCGGACGTTTCCGCCGAGTTCCATTGCGCTTCGAGATATCGCGCGAGCTCGTCTTGAGACGCATCGAATCTTGCACGTCGCCGCAGAGTATCAATGGCTTTGAATCGGGCCGTCGAAATCAACCATGGCCGCGGGTTACCGGGTACTCCACTCTCGGGCCACAGACTCAGCGCCGCCGCAAAGGCTTCGTGCATTGCCTCCTCGGCAAGATCAAAATCACCGAGCAACCGGATCAGAGTTGCCAAAATTCGTCCTGAATCCACGCGATAAAGGGAGTCGAGCAATTCCCGTATCTGCCCGGAAGAACTCTCAGACATGACAACGACCTTAGCAAACCAACTACCCCGAATCAAACGGCGGATCGAGGCAACGTGGTCAGATCGTGACTCTGAAATCTGGACAGCAGAACGATTGTTTGATTGACTCAAAATTCCCCAATGCATCCATTGGAGTTAGCCGCAACGCCGCAATTCATCTGCTGTCTGAGTCAATCGCTTTGGCTGTTTGCGAGTCAGAGATTCAACGGAGTCGAGCAGTGCCTGGGGGCCTGACAAGTTTCCTATGGATTCATCGGCCTCTTCGACTCGTTCCCAGCCAAGATGCAAGGCCAGCAACGCCGCATGAGGATAAGTACATTGAATCGCTTCGATCAGCTTTTCCCGTTCCAGCGGTGGGATGGAATGACACAAAATTGCCACATGAATGTTCACCGAGCCAGCCATGCTCAAGACCTGCTCGATATTGCGGGCTTCGAGCACCATATAGCCATTGTTTCTAAGCACTGCGCTCCGCAGCCAAAGAAGAAGCGGATTATTGCCGATACAAAGAATATTCGCCAAGGTGCTGCTCACAATCAAAAAAGCAAATCTGAAAAAGATCTCTTATCACAGTAGAACATCTGTAGTTCGGTGAACGGTACTATGCAGTGGATAGTTGACTATTACCAGCGTCGAGTTGCGCCACACCGGCTTTGCAGGATGGTAGTTTTCGCGTGTAACACAGTAATGTCGTGACACGATGTAGCGTCGGGAAGAGGGTTAAAGCAGAATTCATGAAGTCCTGAGGAACATTTGGCCCAAAGGATACCGCTAATTTGTTTATTGTGCTCCGTTACCAAAAGAAGGAGCTGCGCGCGGGCCTTCGGCAGAGTGGAAGTGATTCTTTTCTTTCCTTTCCCGGCACTCCGCTTCCCAGATGCGCGTCGTCAATTCGCAAACCACGCGCATCCGGGAAGCTTCGTGACCGGGCTATTTTCGGTCGTCCTGCCGGACTGATAGGTGGATGACCCAGGATGTCTCGTCAACCTGAAATGGGTGAAGCTCCAGGCTAAGAGAATCTCATTTCACCCGGTCCAGCACAATTACATCGCGAACTTGCTTGCGGTCGGCGTCTTTGTACCAAACGATTTTCATGGTCTGACCATCGGTCATAGCCTGGCGGGTAAAGTAGCGATGATCAGGGTCGGCGGGATCGTTGACTTCACCGTCCACACGGCGACGGCCTACAGACTGGCAGGTAATCTGGCTATTATTGGCCCCGGTTTCCGGGGTGCCATCGCATTTGGCGGAGTAACTGCCGCTGGTGGTTTTACCGGCTGCCGTGCGGCCCTGCCAGATAACCTTGGTCTTGTCTCCTTCGCGTTCGTAGGTGCGGGTCATGCTGGTGAGGCGGTCGTTCTTATCCAGAACCGGGACTTCGTAGCATTCAATTTCCACTTTCCGAGAAAGGGATCGCCGGAGCTGGATTTAGCACTCTTCTGTCCGGCACAGAGAATTGTTGTAGCGAGCAGCATGGCGCAGGCAAGAGTTCGAATGAATCGAGAAGTCACAGGGCCTCCTTGGCAAGAAAACCTCACCGCTGGTGAACACTGATTTTACGGGAAACGGGACAGCGGTGCATCTGGGCATCGGGTGATCTCGTGATCGGGTGATCTGGTGATCGGGTGATCTGGTGATCTGGTGATCGGAAAGGCGACGGTTCATCGGGCATCGGTGCATCCCGTGATCTCGTGATCTTGTGATCGGGTGATCTGAAGCGGGCGCTAGTCGATATATTGGGGCATCGCCATGTAAATTATCTCGCCATCCATTTCTTTCGTTCTTCTGGGGTGAACCTTTCGATGGCGTAGCGCAGCATAGTGCGCGGCATTGCCTTGCTATGACGCTTCAGAAATTTTCTAAGTTCGTCTGCATTTTGCTTGCCGGTTTCGCGCAGCATCCAGCCCACAGCTTTGTGGATCAGGTCTTCACGGTCCTGAAGCAGAATTTCCGCCAGCTTGAAAGTGTGATCAATCTGGCCGTTGCGGATGAACCACCAGGTGGAGACAATTGCGATCCTGCGGTCCCAGATGCGCGAGACCTGGCCAGTTCATAGAGCACCTGCTTGTCACGGTTGAGCAGATACGGTCCGGCGATGTAGGGCGCGGTGCCGTCCACTCCGTCCCATTCGCGAATGAGCTTTTTGTTCCTGAGATAGAAGTCGAAAATCTGCTTTTGCCGGGATTCATCTCCGCCGCGGAACTTGCGGCGCAGAATCTCATTGGCCAGCGAACGCTCCTCATGGATGCCCGACTGTATGAGTTTGCGAACCTCTTTCAACGGCATTTCACAAAAGTCTTTGGCAAGCCTGCGCAGCACAGGCGTGGGTATTCCGAGAAAATGGTCATTCCGGGAATCTTTAAAGAAGCTGCGGTAGCTAGCTGAGCGCACTGGGTCAGCGTGGGCGCGCAAAGCCTTAGCTGCACTGATATACTCCAAGTGTTTCGCCATTGTCGTCTCACCGCATGGACGGATGCCTGATTTCAGCTTACTGCGGGCCCGTTCTCTTATATCTCGAATTCTGGAGTTTGCAATGAAGACTGCCCTGGCAGCAATCCTTTTTCTGTCTTTGATCGCGGGTGTGGCGGCCCAGAGCACACAAGTACAGCCGCGCCCGGTGCCTCCCCCGGCCAGGCAGCCGGTCGCGCCCGACTTGAATGCCGTGTTGGCCAACCTGCAACAGACCGTAGTGGCCACCAGCGGAGATATCGGAAAGCTGCGCATTGAGAAGTGGAAGGCCGACAGCACCCAGAAACAGCAGATGCAGCAGGTGGCCGATTCCCTGCAAAAGAACATTGTGTACGCCATTCCCGGCCTGATTACCGATGTTCAGAACTCGCGCGGCAGCGTATCGAAATCATTCAAGCTCTACCACAATATCAATGTTGTTTATGAATTTCTGAACTCGCTGGCGGAAGCCGCCGGAGCATTTGGCAAGAAAGAAGAATACGAACCGCTGGCCCGGGACGCGTCCGCCATTGACAGCATTCGCCAGGACCTCTCTACCTATATCGAATACGCAGCCAATAATCTGGAGGCGCATCCCCAGCAGACCGCTACGACTACCCAACCAGGACAGGGTCCCAAAAAGATCGTGATTGATGATAATGCGCCGCCTCCAAAGAAGAAGACGACTAAGAAGAAGAAAGCAGCGACAACGCAGCCTCAGGAATAGCTGCTAGCTACTAGCCTCTAGCTGCTAGCTTTTGGCTCTTGGCTTTTGGCTTTTGGCTTTTGGCTCGCTTTCCCAGCACTCACGTGCTGGGCTCAAAAATGCCATCCCTCCGGGATTTAAGTGTTCATCAGTGGTAACTTTTTCCGATCACCGGATCACCCGATCACAAGATCACCCGATTCTTCCCGATTTCCCGATGACCCGATTACGATATCCAGATTCTTCACCGGGAACTTTCCCCTTCCACCCGGGGTCTATTACCAGGTAGGAGCCGCCGGTAGTCAGTAAGAAAGACAAGGCACGGTAGCACTAAAGGTATGTTGTAGCGGCCCCAAAATCCTGCTAACGTTGGGGTATCGCCATGAGAAGAATGGCGGGAGCAGCAACATTGGGCAATCTAGCCAGCGCCATCGCCGTCAGGGCTGAAGAAGCCTCGATTGTCGCTGAACTGAAAGCTGGTTCAGAACAGGCATACGACTGGCTTATCGCGCATTATCACCAGCCGATTTATAGCCTTGTTTATCGCATCCTGAGCAATCCTGCGGATGCCGCGGACACCACCCAGGAAGTTTTCCTGAAAGTTTTTCGCGGCATGAAGCGTTTTAATGGTGAGTCCAGTCTAAAGACATGGCTGTACCGGATTGCCATTCATGAGGCTTCGAACCAGCGGCGCTGGTGGTTCCGGCACAAGAGTAAAGAAACCTCGATGGAAGCGCAGGAAGACGAGAACGGCAATTCCGTCGGCCTGTGCCATACGCTCGCAGACCCTGGCGAGTCGCCATTCGAACAGTTGGCGCATGAAGAAATACGCGCCCGGGTGGAAGAGGAGTTACGGCAGGTTTCCGAGCCTTTTCGTACGGTGGTTCTGCTGCGCGATATTGAAGGACTCTCGTACGAAGAGATTGCCGAGGTGCTACAGATTTCGCTGGGTACTGTGAAGTCCCGGCTCATACGCGGGCGCGAAGCCCTTAAGAAACGTCTTGAGAGTTTCTTTCAGCAACTGGGTTCTGATGTTGGTGGGCGGTCGGGCAACGGCGCAAAAACAGGCGCTGCCACTCCTGACCGAACTGAAGTGGAGGCAGTAAAACAATGAGATGTACAGAGGCACGGCCCCTGTTTCCGTTGTATCTGGACAGTGCTGTCACCGGAGTAGACCTATATGCGCTTTCCGCGCACATAAACGCTTGCTCAGACTGCCAGTCGGAGTATAAGAAACTCGAACACACCCGCATGCTGGTAGCGGCCCTGGGCCGCAAACCTGCTCCGCCTGATCTGGCTTTGAAGATCAAGCTGGCGGTTTCACGGCAGCAGTCAAGCAGCTTCCGGTCCATGCTGCGCAGCTATGCTGTGCGGCTGGAGAACACTGTCAACTCTTTCATGTTGCCCGCCACCGCAGGTATTTTGACGGCGGTGATCTTCTTTGGCGCATTGATGCAGCTCTTCGTTCCCATTCCAGTGGGCAATGACGATGTGCCTACCAATTTTTACACGCCGCCCCGTTTGGAATCCTCGGCCTATACCGATAGCCAGCTCGATTTGGATTCAGGCATCACCATTGAAACCTTTGTGGATGCTACGGGCCGCGTGGAAAACTACCGCATCCTTTCCGGACGCGATGATGAGCAGATACGCACCCAGCTTAACCGCGCCCTGCTGTTCACCACCTTCGAACCCGCTCAGGTTTTTGGACGCCGGATTCCCGGCCGGGCGGTCATCTCCTTCTCGCATATCAATGTGAAAGGATAGTCTTCGTTTGTGTATCCAAGGGCCGGCTCAACGAGTCGGCCTTTTTTGGTTTGAACCACGGAGACACGGAGGCAGGGAAACAGGCAAGAATTTTACCGCTGAGATGGCGGAGGGATTGCCAAAATTGCCATAAGTGCCAAAATTGCCAAAATTGAAAGGCAAGTCATTTCTCGCCATTCCCCAGTTTCTCTGCGCTCCCTGCGGCCTCTGCGGTGAAGGCTTTCTCCGTGCCTCCGTGTCTCGGTGGTTATCGGGCAGAAAGTGAGAGTTTTTGGGCTAACCTGCTGTAAACTAAGACTTCCCACATATTTTTGGAGGGGTTTCTGAAGCTCAGGTTTTCATTGTTTTTTCTCTGCCTTCTGGCGCTGTTTGCTTCCGGTAATGGCTTCGGCCAAGCCACCAAAGCCCAGCTTGAGGTGAGCGAGACTATCTTTACCATGACTGCCGCGCTCAACGCCTGCGGGTATGACACCGGGATAGACAGCTCCATGCCGGTACGGCAGGAAGTGCGTACCGACCTGCAAAAGGTGTTGAATAGTTCCAAAGAGGCCGCCCAGTCGCTTCAGGCCATCTGCCAGTTTCAACAGGAACATGTTGCGGACGAGGCGGAGCGTGATGTTCCGCAGTACATATCCCTGGCGCTCGATCTTGGGGAACCTCCCGCGTTCAAACCGACTATCTCGGAAGCCGACCTGCCACCGGACGCCAGCCATGTGCTGGGCGTAGTGCACCTGTTGCAGAACTTTTACCAGGCAGCCGGAATCCATGCGATCTGGCAGAAACATGAGCAGGAATATCAGGCGCTGGTACAGAAGTTCCATGATCCGGTCGCGAATACCTTCACCCAGACCGATCTTTACCTGAAGCTGCCCTTCAGCAGCTATGTGGGGCGCCGCTTTGTGATCTATATGGAGCCATTGCTGGCTCCTTCCCAGGTGAATTCGCGGAATTATGGCGACAACTACTTTCTGGTGATTTCCCCGGCCCGCGAAGGCGCTGATCCATTGCGGCTGGCTGAGGTCCGCCACACGTACCTGCATTACGTTCTGGAGCCCATGGCGCTTAAGCATGGCAAAAGCCTGCAACGACTTGCGCCCTTGCTGGCCGACGTACAGGCCGCTCCGCTCGACAAGTCTTATAAAAGCGAAGTGTCATTGCTGGTCAATGAATCGCTGATACGGGCCATCGAGGCGCGCACCTCGCCTGCCAATAAAAACAACGTGCAGGCGCAACAGGCAGCGGTGCAGCACTCCATGCAGGAAGGTTTTGTGCTGACTGCTTACTTTTACGAGAGCCTGCTTGCATTTGAAAAAGAAACCACGGGGCTTAAGGAGGCCTACGGCGACCTTCTCTATAACATTAACTTGAACAAAGAGAAGAAGCGGGCCTCAGAAATCACCTTTGCGTCGCAAGCCGCTCCCGAAGTGGTGGCCGCATCCAAGCAAGTACCACACGATGAAAAGTTGCTGGATAATGCCGAGCAACGGCTGGCCAGCGGAGATGCCGCCGGAGCGCAGAAGCTCGCGCAGCAATCGCTGGACGATCCCCACAGCAACGAAGACCAGGGCCGCGCGCTGTTCATTCTGGCGCGTGCCGCCATCCGTTCCAATGATGTGGAAAATGCCCGCAAATATTTTGAGCGGGCGGTGCAGTCGGCGCATGATCCGCGCACACTGGCCTGGAGCCATATCTATCTGGGCCGCATCTATGATGGCGAAGAAAATCGCGATGTGGCGGTTTCGCATTACCGTGCAGCGCTGGAAGCGGGCGATCCCACTCCCGACACCAAGGCCGCAGCCGAGAAGGGGCTGGCGGCTCCTTTTGATCCGCGTTCCCAGCACTGATCTTCATAAGGACGATCTGTGTAAAGACAGGAAGGCTGCTAACGAACGAGCGACTTGGGGAATAAGTTCTAAGTAAGGATTGTGATGAAGAAGTGGCAAATCATGTGTCTGCTGACTGCGCTGGCCGTTGCTCAGGCGATGGAAGCGCAGCAACCTGCCGCGCCCGCTTCTCCTGTTGTCAACCCGCAAGGGACGCAGCCGGCAACCGGCAGCGCACAGCAGGCACAACCTGCGCCCTCGCCTGCCGCAGGCAAGCGGCCGCCCCAGGCCAAGACCCAGCAGGAATACAACGATTACAACACCGCCTATGCCATTACCGGCGGAGCGGCAATGGAGAAAGCAGCAAATGATTTTGCAGTGAAATATCCTGACAGCGAATTGCGCTCCTATCTGTATTCCAAGGCCATGCACGATTACCAGAATGAAAATAATCCCGGCAAGATGCTGGCCATGGGAGAGAAGGTGCTGGCGCTTGATCCTGATAATCCGATCGCTCTGGTATTGACCAGCACTGTAATGGCCGACAGCCTGAGCGATGCTGACCAGGACCGCGAGCAGAAAATTGCAGAGATCAAAACGAACGCGAACCGCGCACTGCAAACCGTGGATACCTCGTTCACTCCGCCTGCCGGGTCCACACCCGAGCAGATTGCCGCCTTTCGCAGTACGCTGCAATCCATGGCGCACTCGGCTCTGGGTATTATGGAATTGAAGAACAACGACGATGTGGGCGCCGAACGCGACCTGAAGACCGCGGCCGACTTGAACAAGACCCAGCCTGATCCGTATATCTGGTACCACCTGGCGCTGGCCCAGGACCACCAGAAGAAATACAGCGAGGCACTGGCCTCGGTTGACCAGGCGTTGCACTACACCGGCTCGAATCCTGATCTGGGCAGGCTGGCTCTATCGGAACGCGAACGGCTGGCTAAGCTCACTTCAGCAGACGCAAAGCCGGGAACAGCGAATCCGGCGCCACAAAGCGCAACGCCGCCAAATCCGGCGCCGACCAAAAACGTACCGCAGTAACAGGCAGTATGAACAAAGAAGACCTGAAAGCTTTAGAACTCGCGCTCGACCATAGCTTCGGCAATCCCGAATTGCTGGAGCGTGCGCTCACGCACAGTTCGCACGCTCATGAAGAAGCGAAAGCTCCAGGTTCTGAGAATGGGTCCGCAGGCAGGCAGGATAACGAGCAGTTTGAGTTTCTGGGTGACGCTGTGCTGGGGCTGGTGACCAGCCAGCTTCTGTTTGAGCGTTTTCCCGGATTTCATGAAGGCCAGCTATCGAAGCTCAAGGCCCACCTGGTGAGCGCCGGACATCTGGTGAACGTGGCTACCCGCCTGGATCTGGGAAGGTTTCTGAGACTGGGACGCGGTGAAGAGCGCAGCGGAGGCCGCGCTAAATCAACGCTGCTCTCCGATGCTTTGGAAGCGGTGATTGCAGCCATGTATCTCGATACCGGACTGGAGAAATCGAGGGAGTTCATCATCCGCCATATTCTTGGGCCGGAACTCGATCGTATTGCTTCGGAAGGCGAGAACGATTTCAGTTTGGCGGATTACAAATCGGCTTTGCAGGAGTTGCTTCAGTCAACCGGACGATTGCAGCCGGTGTACGTTACAGTGAAAGAAGAAGGGCCGGACCATCGCAAGACTTTTACGGTTGAGGCCCGCATCTTTCCCCATGGGCAAACGCGTCCTGAATATGTTACGCGCGCGGAAGGCGCCACCAAGAAAAAAGCCGAGCAACGGGCCGCGAAACAGGCGCTGGAATATTTGCGGGCGCAATCTGCCCAGCCTGCAGTGCGGGAGAACCAGAGCGTATGACTTCACCCGAACAATACGGCAGCGGCGCAGAACAGGAACCTATGGCACTATCGTCGGAGGTTTCCGATCCCACGATAGAACAACCACCTGCCACCGACGTTTCTGAGGAGACGGTTGCAGTTCAGCCAGCGGAGACTCCACAAGCCGATGTTTCGCAGGCTGATGTTCCGCATACTGATGTTCCGCAAGCCGCCATTCCCTCTGCCAACATTCCCCATGCGCCTCTACAACCTCGGTTGCAGGGATTCCAGACGTTGCTCTCGGTGTTGGTCGTGGCGCTCTTCGTGATTACATTTGTCTTTCAGGCTTTCCAGATTCCTTCAGAGTCAATGGAGAAGACGCTGCTGGTTGGCGATTACCTGATGGTGGACAAGGTCCATTTCGGCCAGAGCAAGTTCTGGGGCCATATACTTCCCTACCGCGACATTCATCGGGGAGACATCATTGTCTTCCACTATCCGGTTGATCCCTCGCAGCATTTTGTAAAACGCGTGATCGGAGTACCGGGAGACAGAATTCACCTGAGTGACAGCACCGTGTATGTGAACGATGTTCCGCTCGACGAAAGCTATGTTGTCCATACGCTGCGAAACTTCGATCCGTATCGCGACAACTTCCCTGACCAGAGCGGCTACTATTCCAGCGACGTGAATGTCGCCTGGCATTCCGTAATGCAGGACTACATGAAAGGCAACGATCTGGTTGTGCCTGCGGGGCAATACTTTGTGATGGGCGACAATCGGGACCGCAGCCTGGATAGCCGGTATTGGGGATTTGTTCCCCGCCAGAATATTGTTGGACGTCCGCTGGTGATCTATCTTTCAGTGCGCGAGGAACCGGAGCACGAGAACCGCAGAGGCGCCAGCCAGGTAGTCACTCATATGTGGCAATTTGCACGCTGGAAGCGCATGTTCCACCTGGTCCGCTAAAACAATTTGTCATCCATTCGGCAACCAGCAACGTCCAATGAAATCTGCGATGATGGAAGCAGGCGAAATCATTCGACGAGTTGAAGAGGCGATCTTTGTCCAGAAAAACTACAAAGCCGGCCGCTCAGAAAGAATCGTTGCCGGAAACCGTTGCCGGACTGGCGTCTGTGCTGATCTCCGGTTTCTTCATCATTACCTTTGTCGTTCACATGTTCTCCATTCCCTCGAGTTCCATGGAGCGCACCATTCTGGTCGGCGATCACATGTTCATTGATGAGGTCACCCCAGCGGCCCCGCCCAGCTACCTGACATGGATGATGCCGTATCGCAATCTGCGCCGTGGAGACATCGCCGTCTTCTATTCGCCGGTGCAGCCTGATCTGCACCTGGTGAAGCGTATCGTTGGAGTGCCTGGCGACCACATTCATCTTCTCCACGGAGTTCTCTATTTGAACGGTGTCGCACAGAATGAGCCGTATGCAATACACGACCCCAGTTCATACGATGCATACCGCGACGATTTCCCCAATGGCGGCACTACCGCTTACGGCGGAGCGCCCGAATGGCCTGCCGTGTTGCGCCAATCTATCCAAGGGCAAGATGTGGTCGTTCCTCCCGGACACTACTTCGGCATGGGCGACAATCGCGATAACAGCTTAGACAGCCGCTACTGGGGCTTTATTCCCAGGGAAAATATTATTGGGCGTCCGCTGGTGAATATATGGTCCTTTGAAGCCTCGGAAGATCAGTACCAGGATCCCTCCGCCAGTGGCCGCGCCGGCTTCGTTGCCTATGCGGTGCTGCACTTCTTCGATAAGACGCGCTGGAGCAGGACTTTCCATATCGTGCGGTAGGCTTCCATAAAACCTCACCACTGATGACACTGATTGAACTGATCAACACTGATTCGTTTAGGCAAAAAAGCTGATACGGATGATGCTGCTGGGGCGCGGCAGGTTCCCGGTCCTGTTCTCCCGAATGATAGACTTATCCGTTCCGCATAAACCTTGGCCGAGAAAACGCTTGTTCAAGAAGAAGACCAGCCCGAAACCAGATAAACCCAAAGAAACTCTGCCTGAAGCCATTGCCGGTATCGCATCGGTGCTGGTTTCAGGTCTCTTCATTATTACCTTTATTGTGCAGGCCTTTGAGATTCCATCGCGGTCTATGGAAGATGCGCTGCTGGTCGGCGACCATGTGTTTGTAGACAGGCTCACCCCGGCAGCCAAGACCGGCTACGTGGGACCGCTGATTCCGTATCATCAGATACAGCATGGCGATATCGTGGTTTTTATCTCGCCTGAGCAGCCCGGATTGCACGTGGTGAAGCGCATCATCGGCATTCCCGGTGACAAACTGCATCTGCGCGACGGCGTCGTCTACCGCAACGGGCAGGCGCTGGACGAACCTTACACCAAACACATTTATAGGGACTACAATCCGTACCGCGATAACTTCCCTTCCGTTTCGCCGGTTGGAGTCGGGGAAATCGCCTGGTACTGGCCCATGATGATGCGCGAACACATGCAGGGTGAAGACCTGGTGGTTCCACCGGGAAATTACTTCGGCATGGGTGATGATCGCGATATCAGCCTCGACAGCCGCTACTGGGGATTTATTCCCCAGGAAAATATTATCGGCCGGCCTTTATTTATCTACTGGTCCTTTGTTACCTCTGATGACCAGTACCAGCGCACGAGCATGCTGGATCGCGTGCAGTTCATCGGCCACGTTGTGCTCCATTTCTTCCCGGAGACCCGCTGGAAACGCATGTTCCATCTGGTGCATTAATGGCAACAGCTTCGCGAAAGAGAACAGTCTTCGCGCTCGTCGTGGTTATCCTGCTGGGAATTTTTCTGCCTCCGAATATCAACGGTAACCGCTTCAGCAGGCAGTTGGCCGCCACGTTGAGCACGGGATTGGGGCGGCAGGTCAAAATCGGCTCAGTCAAATTTCGATTGCTGCCGCGTCCGGGCTTTGATCTCTATGATTTCGCAGTGCTCGACGAACCCCGCTTCAGCGCCGAACCTTTGTTGATGTGCGGTAAAGTTGCCGCCGACCTGCGGCTCACCTCGTTATGGGAAGGACGGCTGGAGATTGCCAACCTGAGATTGGAAAATGCCAGTGACAAGGCCCCGCCGAGCCTCAACCTTGTCTATACTGGCGGCCACTGGAACCTGGAATCGCTGCTGTTGCGCGCTGAACAGGTGCCCACTGCGCCCACGGCCAGGAAAAGAGCGGAACAACGCAGCCGCTTCCCTTACATTGAGGCTGATGCCGGACGCATTAATTTGAAAGTAGGGCCGGAAAAGAAGCCTTACGCTCTCACCAACACTGATTTTGCCCTGTGGCTCGAATCGGAAGACAAGTGGCATGTGCGGCTCGAAGGAAAGCCGATGCGCACCGATATGAACTTAAGCGATACTGGAGTGGTGCGGCTTGAGGGCGATGTAAACCGTTCTTCGGCGTTGCGGCAGAGTCCGGTGAAGATGCAGCTTTCATGGGAACAGGGACAGCTTGGACAGCTTGCCAGCCTGGTGCTGGGGCAGGACAAAGGCTGGCGCGGCGGCCTAAACCTGGATGTGCAGTTGCTCGGATCGCTGGAAGACCTGCACATCACAACCCGCACGAGCGTGGAAGGGCTGCGCCGTTATGACATTGACCGCAATGCAAGACTTTCGGTGGATACACGTTGCCTGGGCGAGTATCGCGAAGCATTGCTCGACTTCAACTGCAAGCTGCCGGTAAATGAGGGCACGCTGCGCGTTAATGGAAAGATTACGCCAGCTTCGCCGCACGATTATGACTTGTCGCTGGTAGCCGATCATTTGCCGTTAGCAGCGATTACGCTGTTTGCGCGCCAGGCGAAACGCGCACTTCCTGACGATCTGGATGCAACGGGTACCATGGATGCGGCTTTCACCTTCCGTTCTCATGGTGTGGAAACACCAGAAAATCACGGTAAGGGTACTACATCGGAATTTGAACTGCGCTCGGCTTCCTTCGCTGAACCGATTGCAGTGAGCGCCGTGCATTTTGCGCTGGGCTTGCCCGAACCGGCACAACCGGCGCCCACAAGCGGACGCAGGAAACGAGCGCTGCCGAAGCCGTCACCGCAAGTGCCCATCGAAGGCATAGCCCTGAATTCGTTTACCATTCAACTGGGAAAAGCCGGAGCTGCGCAGGCCCAGGGCAATCTGACTTCTACAGGATATGCATTCACTGCCAAAGGCACAGCGCCGCTGATGCGCGTTCTCGATCTGGGCAGGGCGGTTGGATTCCCGTCGCACATTGCAGCCACGAGTGGCTCCACTGATTTCGATTTGACCATGAATGGTGTATGGGCCAACTTTGCGCCTGCGAAGTTGGGCGGCACGGCCAAAGTCCGCGATGTTGAGGCGGCGGTGCCCGGGTTCAAAGATCACCTGCTGCTTTCCGCTGCCGATGCGCAGTTCACCGATGCGGGAATCACGCTGACCCAGATGGCGGCGCGCTTCCAGCAATCGGATGTGGCGTTCACCGGCTCTGTAAGTAAGCCGCTGAACTGCTCAGCATCACAAGCTTGCGCTGCACAATTCGATGTGTCTGCCGATCATCTCTCTACTGCTGATCTTGCGTCTTTGCTCGGCAGCGGTAGCGAATGGAACCTGCCGCTTTTTTCAAGCTCCCGCAAGCTGCCCGATTTTCATGCTGCCGGCACACTGCGCTTCGATGCCCTGAAGATTGGGAAACTTCCATTACAGAAATTCAGTGCTCATGCGGAAATCAGCGCAGGCTTTTTGGCGTTGAGCCAGATAAGCGCCAGAATTGGCGATGGTACCACCGAAGGAAGCTGGCGCGTGGACTGGAATGCTTCGCCCGTGCGTTACAGCGGCAGCGGAACGTTGACGGGTGTGTCGCCAGAGCATTTGGAAATGCCTTTGCTCACCTCGTGGATTACCGGCAAGAGCAATGTGAAATACACGCTGAATCTGGCCGGCAATGACGGGACGGCAATACTGAGCAGCGCCGGCGGGCAGGTTGAATTCGCTGTGAATAACGGTGTATCCCAGGCGCTTACGCTTGAGGCATTGCGTCCGACGAAGTTCCAAAACCTGCAGGGGTCGGCGGAAATCAATCGTTCGGTTTTGAAGCTGATTACAAGCAAATTTAAAGCAGAGAACCGCATCTATATAGTCAGTGGAACCGTTTCTCTGGCGGACAAGCAGGCAAAACTTACGGTTAGCGATGGCGCTAATCACTGGGACATAACCGGCGCGCTCGACAAGCCGAATGTCGCAGCGCCAAAGCTCATTCCCCAGGAAGCATCCGCGCACGTTCAATGAAATCAACTTTGACCACGCTCGCCCTCTTGATTTGCAGCCTCTGCTTCGCACAGCAGACTGCCCCGTCGTCCCACAGGCTGGCTGACAGCATGCAGCAGAAGATCAACTACATCGAGCAGAACGCTGAGGCTGCCCACCCGAACCAGGCTCCTGTAGTCATCAGCGAAGATGAAGTGAACGACTACTTTGCCGCCGGCCGGGTAAAGCTTCCGCAGGGCGTGAAGAAAGTTACATTCAAAGGCCAGTCAGGCGTGGTGACCACCATGGCAGTGGTGGATTTCGATGAAATTCGCCAGGGGCAGCAAAGTTCCAACCCCATGCTCTCCGTTTTCAAGGGAACGAATAACGTAACTATAGAAGCGGATGCGACAGGAGCGGGCGGCAAAGGCAAAGTGCATGTTCGCACAGTGACCCTGAACGACGTGGAAGTACCGCAGTTTGCGCTGCAATATTTCGTGGACAAATACATCAAGCCGAAATATCCAAATCTCGGCATAGACTCGGAATTTCAATTGCCGGACAGAATAGACACGGCCACCGTCGGATATCACAAGGTGACGCTCACCCAGAAATAACTGTATGCTCCTGTCTTACAGGGAGCGCTTCATCTGAATCCACTCAACTCTCTTTGGACTATTCGCCGTGACCGCCATGCTGGTCACCTATGCTCTTGAACGGCGCAGCCACTGGTTCATTCTGGCCTTTGCCTTTGCATGTGTGCTGGGATCGGTTTATGGATTTCTTCAAGGCGCATGGCCGTTTGGGTTGGTAGAAGCAATATGGGCCGGTGTAGCGGTCTATCGGTGGAAGACTCGAGGGTAGTCGCAGAAAAGTTTTATCGAGTCATGGCCACCAGTCTGCGGCTATTCGCGGATAGTCGCATGGTTCGCGGCAAAGACCTTCAGCTTTTCCGCGAGATCCAGAAGATCTTCGGCGGTCACATCGAACTCGCCGTCTTGCGCGGATAGAGCTTTTTCTCTGCTGCCGAATTCCAGCGGACGCGAAACAAAGGCCGTACGCAAACCGCAGGCGCGCGCGGCCCGCAGATCATCAGGATGGGCAGCCACCAGCATGAGTTCCGGGGGCTTACAGTCAAGAATTTCCGCCGCGCCCAGGTAGGTCTCAGGGTCCGGCTTGTAGTGGCGAAACAGTTCCGCTGAAAGCACCGTGTCCCAAGGCAGGGCCGCATGTTTCGCCATATCTACCAGCAGCGAGACATTGCCGTTCGACAAAGTAGTAATGACAAAGTCTTGTTTGAGCCGCGTAAGTCCCTCAACCGAATCGGGCCACGGAGACAGCCTGTGCCATACCCGGTTCCAATAATCCTTCTCCTGGTCTTTGAGTCCCGTAATGCTGAACTCCTGAAGAAGATCATCGAGAATGCGCCGGTGGATCGCATCCAGCTTCATCCACGGCCAAATCCCCTTACGTACCTTGTCCATAGATGGAGCGTAGCCGGCTCGCCAGCGGTCGGCAAAAGCGCCCCAGTCCACCTGTAAATGCTTTTCGTTGCTCCACGCAGCGCCTTGAGCGATGATGGAGCCGCGCCAGTCCACGATGGTTCCGAATACATCGAAAGCGAGGGCTTTCACAGTGCCGAGCGCATGATCCACAACAGCCATAGCTTAATCTAACACTTTTGTATCGCGGTTCCTGAATACACGAATGACATTTGCACCCGGCCAGCGCTTCTGCCCATTCGTTGTATGATTAATCTTCCACATTTTCAAGAGAGAGATGTTGAGGCCTGAATGCCCCGTTACGAATATCGCGACTTGCATCCTCTGCCGGGGGCGGAGAAAGACTTTCTCGACTGGATCGAGCGACTGGACCAGCAATTCGCCAACCGCGATTTTGAGCACCGCTGCATCGTGGTGCGTGATGCCCTGCATGCTCTCTATCTGGGCCGCCCGTATAGCGAACCAGGGCCTGATGCTTCACTGAGCGAGCGTACGCTGGTGCACAGCTTCGATCCGCGCAATACTACGCTGGAGCCTGAATACTATGGCGATACCGATGTGGCCAAATATGTCGAGCGCAAACCGCTGATCTGGTTCTGGATGATGTTCGACCGTTCCGCCGCCGGACTCAATCATTGGCTGGGTTTCAGGGTGCGGTCCATGCTGGCCAAATACATCTTCAAGCACCTTGGCAGTAACGTGAAGATCTTTCACGGCGTGGAATTTTCTTATGGCTACAACCTGACCGTGGAAGATAACTGCACCATACATAAATATGTTCTGCTCGACGATCGGGGCGAGATCATCATTCACCAGGGAAGCTCCATTTCCGATTACGCCAACGTCTACTCCCATGAACATGATTTGAATGACGGCATGATTGTGACCAACACGAAAACAGAGATTGGCCCTAAAGCGCGCATTACCTACCATGCCACGGTGATGAGCGGCGTGCGCGTGAACGAGCATGCATTGCTGGGCTCAATGGGCGTAGCCACCAGAGACGTACCCGCTTACAGCATTTCGGTAGGTATTCCTGCCAAATCTGTGAAAGTAAAGACCATAGCACCGCATGTTACAAGCACGGCAGCGGAACAAAAATGAGGGCGTGGTAACATCGTTCTTACCGATGTAACACCAGCCACTTTACACAGTTCATGACAAATCAAGATGGAAATCCACAGCTGCGCGTCGTAAGTGGAATGCGCCCCACAGGCAAGCTGCACCTGGGCCACTACGTAGGCGCCCTGGGCAACTGGGTCAAGCTGCAGGAAAAATACGACTGCTACTTCTTTGTCGCGGACTGGCATGCCCTGACCACCGACTACGCGGACACTTCCAGAATGAAGCAGAACTGCGTGGAAATCGCGATTGACTGGCTGGCGGCCGGGCTGGATCCGGAACGTTGCACGTTGTTTATTCAATCCCACGTTCCCCAGCATGCGGAATTACACCTGCTGTTTTCCATGATTACTCCTTTGGGATGGCTGGAGCGCGTGCCCACGTATAAAGAGCAGATCGAAAATATCAAAGACAAAGACCTGAGCATGTATGGCTTCCTCGGCTATCCGGTGCTGCAATCGGCGGACATACTGATCTACAAAGGCAACTACGTTCCCGTAGGCCAGGACCAGGTAGCGCACGTTGAGCTTACGCGCGAGATTGCGCGCCGCTTCAACCATTTCTATAACCTGAAAGGAGTGCCGGTTCTTCCCGAAGCACAGGCGCTGCTGACCCCATCGCCGAAGCTGCCGGGGACCGATGGGCGCAAGATGTCGAAGTCCTACGGCAATGCAATCCTGCTGAGCGATTCAGAGGAAGTGATCCGGCAGAAACTTAAGCCCATGGTCACCGATCCAAGGCGCGTGCGCCGCAGCGATCCTGGCAATCCGGATGACTGCCCGGTAGGTTCACTGCACAAAATTTTCAGCGACGAACAGACCATCAAGAACGTTTATGCAGGCTGCACCACCGCCGGCATTGGCTGCCTGGAATGCAAAGGCTGGGCCGCCGATTCCCTGATAAAAATCATCGAACCAATGCGCGAGCGGCGCGCGAAATTTGAGGAAAATCCCAGGATGGCCTGGGACATTCTGGAAGCCGGCTCGGCAAAAGCAAGAACTATTGCCGAAGCTACAATGCAGGATGTGCGCGCCAGCATGAACCTGTCGCCTACTTATGAAAGTGATTCCGCCCAGCAGGCCAGGGCGGAGAAGAGCCAGTAAGTCCGAACAGCTAGAATTCGATCCACATGGCAGAAACACGTCAATCCGAGAAGAATGCCGCCAGCGAGTTTCCTTTTGCCGTTACTGTCGGCGAAATTTACGATGGCCCGCTCGACCTGCTGCTGGACCTGATCCGCAAGCAGGACATTGATATTTACGACATCCCCATCGCCAAGATCACGGCACAATATCTCGGCTATGTTGAGAACTTGAAGCAGCTCGATGTGAACATAGCGGCTGAGTTCATCTACATGGCTTCGCTGCTCATTCATATCAAGAGCAAGATGCTGCTGCCGCGCGATCCGGACTTGCCCGCCGACCAGCAGGAAGATCCGCGGGAAGAACTGGTGCAGAGGCTGCTCGAGCACGAGAAATACAAGAATGCCGCGCAGATGCTCTTTCAGAAACAGCAGATTGAAGAAGCAGTGGTCAGCAATCCTGCACTCAAGGAATTCAAAAACGCAGAAGGCACCGAGCCGGAACTGGCTGCCGATGTAGTTGACCTGGTGCGCACCTTTCAGCAGATACTGGACCGGGCCAAAAGCCGTCCGGTGCTGGAGGTTGATGAAGATACAGTCACTGTTGCGCAAATGGTCGAGTTCTTCCGGCGACGGCTGATGATGGAAGACCGGCCCATTCGGCTGAAACGTTTATTGCAGCACGTACACACGCAACGCGCCCTCATCTCATCATTTCTGGCATTGCTGGAACTGGTGCGGCTACAGGCGATACTGCTGCGGCAGGACAAGGTTTTTGGCGAAATCCTGATCAAGAAAAATGAGATGTTCGACTCGGTAATGAATGAGGCCGCTGCGGTGCGGGACGATTGGAAATAAGACCTGATCATGTCACTTAAAGCCAAACTGGAAGCATTGATCTACGCAGCCGAAGAGCCTATCGGCATAGACCAACTAGCCGCGCTGCTTAAAGACGATCTGATGGCGCTCAAGAACGCCGCGCCGGAAACCGCTCCATTGCCTGAGCAGCAGGAAGAGGTGGAAAGCGCCGAGCCGCAGCTTGACAAGATGGTGATGGTTGGCGAAGAGCATCTGGGGGCCGTAGAAGCCGATTCTCCAACGCCGGTTCAGGAGACATCTGAGCCTCCTACAAAAAAATCTGCCAAAGAGAAATCAGAAAAAGTGGAACTGCGCGGGCTGCTGAAACCGATTCTCGAGCAGTTGACCGCCGACTATGCCAGTGAAGATCGGGGCATTGAAATCCGGCAGGTGGCAGGCGGCTACCGTATGTCCACCAAGCCCGAACACCACGATGTGGTGCGGGCCTTTGCCAAGGGATTAAAGCCGCCCATCCGCCTGTCATTGCAGGCCCTGGAGACGTTGGCGGTCATCGCTTATAAGCAGCCGGTTACGGTGCCCGAGATCAGCGAAATTCGCGGCGTAGATTCCGCCGGAGTGATTGGCACGCTGCTCGATCGCAAGCTCATTACCACTGCAGGCAGAAAAGCCGTGGTGGGACGGCCCATGCTCTACAAGACCACCAAAGACTTTCTGATGCGCTTTGGCCTGAAAGACATCGGCGAACTGCCCAGCATCGAAGAATTTGAAAAGATGGCGGCAGGCGACGATCAAGGCGATCTTTTTGGAGGACGCGATATGCCCGTAGCGGATGCGACTGGAGTTCCCGACTCTGATGGTGGAATAGAACAGATGGCGGAAGATCAGTCGGAAGTCCCGCAGAATACGACTGAACCCACGGTTTCCTCTGATCCGGAACACGATAAAAATGACGAAGAGGCGGCGCGCCAGATTGCATCTGAAAGCTCAGGAGGCTGAGTATGCCCCCAGAGCGCTTGCAGAAAATCATTGCGCAGGCAGGTATCGCATCCAGGCGCAAAGCTGAAGAACTGATCACCCAGGGCCGGGTCACCGTCAACGGAAAGGTCACTACCGAACTGGGCAGCAAGGCCGATGCCGAGCGCGATCATATAAAAGTTGACGGCAAGCTGCTGCACGGCGCGGAGCGCCATATCTACCTCGTTCTGAATAAACCCAAGGGATACGTCACCACGGTTTCTGATCCGGAAGGCCGGCCTACGGTTATGACGTTGATCGGGAACGCCGGGGCGCGAATCTATCCGGTAGGCCGGCTTGATTATCTGAGCGAAGGGCTGCTGCTGCTGACCAATGATGGAGAATTGGCCAACAAACTCACCCGGGCCGCTTCTCACGTTCCAAAAACTTATCTGGTAAAGATCAGCGGCCGGGCTACTGAAGAAGAGATTAACAAGCTACGCCACGGAATCAGAATCGGAGCCAAGCCCGGACACGAACGCATGAAGGCTGTGCGTACCGCCCCGGCACAGATCGAGATCTTCAAGGATGCGGCCAACCCCTGGTATGAAGTAACTTTGATTGAAGGCCGCAACCGCCAGATCAGGCGCATGTTCGAAGAAATTGGCCACCACGTGGAAAAGATCAAGCGCGTGCGCTACGGGCCGCTCACCCTCGACGTAGAGCCAGGACAATTTCGGGAACTTACGGCAAAAGAAGTGGAAATGCTAAGGCATTTCGATGCGCGCCGCCAGCCCAAACCGCTGCGCAAGCCCCGCGGGCGGCAAAGAATTCGCTAATCTCCGCTGGCCCATGATACAAAAGACGGTTATCCCATGAAGACGATTTTTGATCTGATTCCCGAACACCTGCGCTCGCTTGCCGGCTATGTTCCCGGTAAGCCGCTCAAGCAGGCCCAGCGCGAATCTGGAATCACCATGATCAAACTGGCGTCCAATGAGAACCCTCTGGGGCCTTCTCCGCTGGCGCTGGAAGCCATCAGGGCCGCCGCTGCGGAATTGAATTTCTATCCCGATAATGACGGCACCGAGCTGCGCTGGGAACTGGCTGCGCGCCATCATTTGCAGCCGGAGCAGGTATTTCTTGCCGATGGATCGAATGCGCTGCTCGATATTATCTGCCGCACCCTGCTGGGACCGGGGCTGAACTGCATCAGCAGCGAACGGTCATTTATCAGCTACCCCATATTCACGCATGCGGCCCAGGGCGATTATGTGACGGTGCCGGTCAGGAATGATGGATATGATCTGGATGCTATCGCCGCCGCGGTGAACGAGCAGACGCGTATCATCATCCTCGCGAATCCTAACAATCCCACGGGAACAGTTTTCAATGCGGACGCCACTGAGGCATTTCTGCGCCGCGTGCCTGAGCATGTGCTGGTGGTGCTCGATGAAGCCTACTTCGAATTCGCCGAGCATTTCGCTGCCGCGCGAGGTGAAACCTATTCCCGCTCGCTCGAATATGTGCGTTCGGGACGCGCCAATGTTGTCGTCCTGCGAACATTTTCGAAAGTTTACGGGCTGGCGGGCATCCGGCTTGGGTATGCTTGCGGACATCCGGAGCTGTTAAAGTATTTCGCCCGCCTGCGGACCGCGTTTTCCATCTCCGCGCTGGCCGAAGCCGCTGGCCTGGCAGCGTTGCAAGATCGCGAACACGTGCGCCGGACGCTTGAGAACAATGCCCGCGGCGCAGCCTGCCTGATGAAGCACCTCACCGAGATGGGCGTGCGGGCCGTGCCTACGAATACCAACTTCATTTACTTCGAAACCCCCGAAGACGCCAACGCGCTGGCGAAAAAGATGCAGGCTGAAGGCATCATCGTGCGCTCGCTGGTGCCATGGGGCATAGCGAATGGAATTCGCGTGACCATTGGCGCTCCTGAGCACAACGAGCGCTTCCTGCAGGCCCTGCAAAAGTCCATGCAGCAGGCCGTCGAACGCTGAAACTTCGATCAGACGACCGCCGTCATAGGCAACGTCACCTCTGGTCACACTCATGTGACAGACTCGGAACTGATCATCCTGGGGAGTACGCATGACCTGTTGCATTCCCGTTCACAGATAGCCATTCCGAATCTATTATGATGTTGACGCATGGCTCTCGCCTCAACCTGGACTGCTACTGCCACACTCGCCCGCCGCAACTGGCTTGCTGGCTGCGGCATAGTGCTGGTATGCATCTTCGTACTTTTTGCCTTGTTTGCCCCCTGGATCGCGCCTCAGGACCCCGCGCTGATTGACCTGCCCTCGCGCCTTCACGCTCCGAGTTCCGCCCACTGGTTCGGCACCGACGAGTTAGGACGCGATATTTTTTCCCGCGTGATCTACGGCGCGCGAATCTCCATGCTGGTGGGCAGCAGCGTAGTAGCCGGGTCCCTGCTGCTGGGACTGATCTTTGGCTCCATCGCCGGATACTACGGCGGCTATGCCGATCGTTTCTTCAACGTAATTGTGATGAACGCGTTTCTTTCGTTCCCGGGAATCCTGCTGGCGATTGCCTTCGTGGCTTTTCTAGGTCCGGGCATTTTCAACCTCATTCTGGCGCTGTGCATTGGCGGATGGGTCGGATACGCCCGCCTTGTGCGCGCTCAGGTTCTGGCCGTGAAAGAGCGGGAATTCATCGAGGCTGCGCGCGCGCTGGGGGCAAGCGACTGGCGCATCGTGCGACGCCACATCTGGCCCAACATTATTCAACCTGTGATTGTGCAGGCAGCCATCGGCATGGCTGGTTCTGTATTGGCCGAAGCCACCATGAGTTTTCTGGGGCTTGGGGTTCCACCGCCCACGGCAAGCTGGGGCTCCATGCTGAATGACGGCCGCGCCCACCTCTTCGACGCACCCCATCTGGTGCTCTTCCCTGCCGCCGCGGTCATGCTGGCGGTGCTGTCATTCAATTTCATCGGCGACGCGCTACGCGACTACATGGACCCGCGTTCGCGCATTGAAGCGGGGCTGTAGATGATCGTAGGCGTGATTTCGGACACGCATGGGCTGTTGCGTGATGAAGCAGTCGAGGCTTTGCGTGGATCGCAGCACATTATTCACGCGGGTGATATCGGTGATCGAAACATCATTCCGAAACTTGAGCAGATTGCGCCGGTCACCGCTATCCGCGGTAACGTTGACCACGAGCCCTGGACGAAGAAATTCCCGGAGACAGAAGTCGTCGAGCTGGCTGGAGTGAGCTTCTACATCATTCACGATGTCCACGCCTTAGATCTCAATCCCCGGGCTGCCGGATTTGGCGCAGTCATCAGCGGCCATTCTCATAAACCGCATCAGGAAGTGAAAGACGGTCTGCTCTATTTCAATCCGGGCAGCGCCGGTCCGAGAAGGTTCAGGCTCCCCATCAGCGTAGGGCGGCTGAAAATAGAGAATGGAAAAGTGCAAGGCAGAAGTTATTGAGTTAACTCTCACCACTGATAAACACTGATTGAACTGATTTGCACTTACTACTGCACAATGTTTGTTCGGCGACACGGTAAGCAAGAGCTGAAGCCCAAATATTCAGATGATTTGCGGCACGAGTAAACTCATGCCCTGTTACTTGTTTTGTTGAGTCTCGCCTGGCTTTAATCAGTGAAAATCTGTTCAATCTGTGTCATCAGTGACAAGGTGTTGCAGGCCTATGGACGGACCACTTCCGCAATCCAGCCGCCGCCCACAACCAGGTCATCCTGGTAGAACACCACCGCCTGGCCGGGCGTAATCGCCCGTTGCGCATCATCAAATGTCACCCGCACTTCGCCATTCGGGGCATTCTCAACTGTCGCCGCAGCCGGCTCATGACGATGGCGGATCTTGGCCTGAACACGCATCGGCTCCCGCAACTCGTCAATGGCAATCCAGTTGAGCTTGTGCGCGAGCAATGTATGCGCCAGCAACTCATCACCGCTTCCTACCGTGACCTGTCCCTTTTCGCCGTTGATCTGAATTACATACAACGGAGAACCGGTGGCGACGCCCAGCCCCTTGCGCTGTCCCACGGTGAAATTATGGATGCCCTCATGACGGCCCAGCACCTGGCCATCGGCGGTAACCAGTTCGCCTGAAGTGTCCGGCAGCGACTCGCCCTGCTCCGCCAGATAAGCATCAATGAACTTCTTGTAATCGCCGCCGGGAACGAAGCATATCTCCTGCGAGTCAGGCTTTTCCGCCAGCGCAAGCTCATGCTGGCGCGCCTTGCTCGCGCACCTGCGGCTTGGTCATGTTGCCCAGCGGAAAGCGGGTGCGGCTGAGTTGTTCCTGGGTGAGGCCGAAAAGAAAATAAGTCTGGTCCTTGGCCGGATCAGCGGCCCGCTTCAGCAGCCAGCGGTTGCGCTCTGGATCGAACTCGCAACGGGCATAATGTCCGGTGGCCAGCAGGTCGGCGCCGATCTGGCGCGCGGTCACCAGCAACTGGTCGAACTTGAGATGGTTATTGCACAGGCTGCAAGGAATGGGCGTGCGTCCGGAAAGATACTCCTGCACGAACGGACGCACCACGTCATGCTCGAAGCGCTGCTCGTGATTGACAACGTAATAAGGGATATCGAGATCTTCGGCCACCCGGCGGGCGTCGTAAACATCGTCAATGGAGCAGCAGCGCCCCTGCACCTGCTCGGGCATGCCCTCATGTCCGGCCAGACGGCGCTGGTTCCAGAGCTGCATGGTGAGCCCGACAATGTTGTAGCCCTCCGCGCGCAGCATGGCCGCGACGGTGGAAGAGTCCACACCGCCTGACATGGCTACGGCAATAGTCTGGGCTGGCATTGGGGTACTTCTATTATAGACAAGCCGGGCTAGACGACCGCTTTCTGGTACACCGGCGAAAGCTCGCGTAAGCGGTTCACAACCTGCGGAATTACCTCGAGCGCAAAATCAATCTCATCGGCGGTAGTCTGCTTGCCCAGGCTGATGCGAAGGCTGCCGCGGGCGCGCTCGTGCGGCAGTCCCATAGCCAGCAGAACGTGCGAAGGCTCAATGGCCCCCGATGAACAAGCCGCGCCGCTGGAGACCGCCAGGCCCTTTAAGTCAAGAGCAATCACCAGGGCTTCACCCTCGACGTGGTCAAAATAGATGCTGGTGGTATTCGGCACGCGCGGCGCCCCCGCGCCGTTCAAACCGGTAGCCTCTACGGTTGAGAGAATCGTGCTCTCCAGCCGGTCGCGCATGGCGGACATCTCTTGCGCGCCGCCATGGTCCAGCCAGTGCCTGGCGATCTCTGCCGCCTTGCCCAGCCCTACGATGCCCGGCAGATTTTCGGTCCCAGCGCGGCGCTGGCGCTCGTGGTTGCCGCCATAAACCATGGGCTGAATCAGCGTTCCCTTTTTGATGAAAAGCGCGCCTGTGCCCTGGGGCGCATGAATCTTGTGCCCGGAAATGGAGAGCGCGTCACAGTCAATCTTGCGCACGTCAATCGGAACTTTACCGGCGGCCTGCACCGCGTCGGTATGGAAAAAGATGTCGGCCTCGCGGGCGATGCGTCCGAATTCTTCCACTGGCTGAAGCACACCGGTTTCGTTGTTGGCCATCATGATACTGATCAGCCGGGTTTCAGGCCGGATGGCCTTGCGCAATTCGTCTGGTTCCACTTCGCCGCGGCCATTCACCGGCAGATAGGTGACCTCGTGCCCCATCTGCTCCAGGCGCTTGCAGCTATTCATGACAGCGCTATGCTCAATGGACGAGGTGATTACATGATCATCACGCCGGACCAGTCCAAATATGCCCAGATTATCGGCCTCGGTGCCGCCGCTGGTAAACACGACCTCTGCGGGACGCGCATTGAGCAAAGCGGCTACCGCCGCCCGCGACTTTTCCACCGCTCCTCGTGCGTGCTGGCCGAAAGTATGCACGGAAGAGGCATTCCCAAACTTTTCCAGATAATACGGCCGCATGGCATCGAACACCTCCGGCAGAACCGGGGTGGAAGCGTTGTTATCGAGGTACACGCGGCGCATAGATCTATTTTACTGCTGGAGAGCAGCAGTCAGCACTCAGCAGTCAGCATTCAGTCCCTTGGACATCATTGCTATGAGAGCGTCAGCTTGATAACGCTTTCATCTATTCTGATACCGTTCACGCAGCAGCGTCACAACCCCTTTGTTGGATAGTTCAGAGATGGAAACTTCGATTCTTCGGTCCTTAAGTGCCGCGATTAAAGCTCTTTCAAGGGAAGCCAGTCTGCACGCTGGATCTTGAAGATCGGCCTGTTGACTATCTTGACGGGAAGCCATGATACTCTCTCGTTTCTCTTGAGGATTTTAGCAGCCAGTCACCATATTCAGGTCATCCATAATGTCCCAGGGCTGAATGCTGAGCGCTGACTGCTGAGTGCTCTCCCCGAAAAAACCAAGCCCCTGAATCTCTCCGATTCAGGGGCCGCAATGCGCAAATAACGCCTAATTCCGCTGCTCGATGGGTATGTACCGATTCGGATATGCCGGCCCAATATATTCGGCGCGCGGACGGATCAGGCGATTGTCGTCAAGCTGTTCGATTACGTGCGCGGCCCATCCGCTGATGCGGGAAATGGCGAAAATGGGCGTAAACAGGTCAACGTCAATGCCCAGCGTGTGTAGGTGGAAGCTGAATAAAAATCCACGTTGGCATTCAGGTGCTTTTCGTTTTTGATGTACTGCTCGATCTTCGCTGACATGTCATACCACGTGGGATTGGCGGACCGCCCGAGATCATGGGACATCTGGCGCAGGTGGGTGGCGCGCGGGTCTTCGGTGCGGTACACGCGGTGACCGAAGCCGGAAACTTTCTTTTTGTTGTCGAGCATGTTCTTCACGTGCTCAACCGGGTCTTCACCCTTCTTCTCTATATCAAACAGCATTCTCATTACCGCTTCGTTGGCGCCGCCGTGCAGCGGACCTTTCAGTGCGCCGATGGCGCTGGTAATGGCAGAATGCATGTCTGATAAAGTCGCAGCCGTTACGCGGGCGGCGAAAGTGGAAGCATTCAATTCATGGTCGGCGTGCAGAATCAGGGCCACATCGAGGGCTTTTTCTGCCGTAGGAGTAGGCTTTTCGCCGTTGAGCATGAGCAGGAAGTTACCCGCATGAGACAACGACGGATCAGGCTGCACCACGTTCTTGCCTTTGCGGACGCGGTCATACGCGGCCACGATCATGGCAATCTGCGAGGTGAGCCGTATGGCCTTGGTCACGTTGCTGTCATGGTCCATCTTCTCTGAATCAGCATCGTAGAACGACAGTGCGGAAACGGCGGTGCGCAGCACCTCCATGGGAATCGCGCTCTTGGGCACCTGCCGGAACATTTCAATAATGGCAGGATCAAGCTTGCGCTCAGCCGCGAGTTTCTTGTTCAGGTCGGCCAATTGCGTGCGGGTAGGCAGCTTGCCGAACCATAGCAGGTAGCAGGTTTCTTCAAATGTAGACTTTTCCGCAAGTTCGTGGATATCAACGCCGCGATAGGCGAGCACTCCGGCGTCGCCGTCTATGTAGCAAACTCCGGAATTTGCCGCAACTACGCCTTCAAGACCTTTAGTTGTAGTAACTGTTGTGGACATGATTTTCCTTGGCGCTGGCCAGGTTTGATCTCGCTCACAGAGGGCTCAACTGCTGTAAGCGTAACCTTCTTTTATACTCTAAATCGTAAAGACTTTCCAAGAGCGGGCAGCAACTTCAAAAGAAGTGCGCAGTGCCGCGAACCCCAATGTAGCTGCCGTGCGGCGGCCATCCTGAATAGCTGGTCAGCCATGCAGAACTCGCCCGGCGTGGCCTTATTTCTAATCCGTTCGTCGCCAAACCCGCAGTGGCCGGTTCTTAATCTCTTACAAAAAAAGTTCGCCCGGAAAGGTCTATAGAAAGACCTTTCCGGGCGGTTTGGTTCAGTTCAGCACAGGCTCGGCGGCGCGCACGTACTCGATAACGGCGTCACTCCATCCGTCAATGTGTACCCAGCTCCCGTAACCCACGCCGTTCTTATAGCTGGCTACGTTGATCATGTAGCCTCGTGCGCGAGGGTTGGGCACCGCATCGTGCGATTGCTCATCGGTGATTACGATCAGCCGGTCGTAATCCTCCCTGAGTTCCGCCAATGCGCGCCCCAGGTAGGTTCCCGCGTGCCGCTGGCTGGCGTTGATGGCGTCACGCAAGGCGAAACCGCGACGCGCCGGTACCTGCACCAGATGGTCAGAGAAGCTGTAGATGCTCGCGCTCTCTGCCACCTCGCGCAGCAGCACCGCCAGCCCGTAAGCAGCGTCGTTGCGGCGCATCTCCGAACGGCGGGAAAGCGGCGCATCCATGCTGCCGGAAACGTCTACCAGCAATACGGTGCGCCCCGCAGCCTGGCCTGGCTTTCCAGCGAACGGAACATGGCCTTTTCAAGCTCCGCCTCCCATTGCGGCGCATAACGGGCCGCAGCGATGAAGCGGAAAGGCAACACGCGTTCGGTCTTCATCTGCTCGAGCGACGATGCGATCAACTGCTCATCTACTCCGACCTCGGCCATGTTGCACAGGTTCCGCAGCAGGGCCAAGGCGCCGAGTTTGCGCCCGGTGAGCAGCCGTTCCCAAGCTTCGCGCTTGTCGGCGCCCGAAGACAGCGCCACCTCCCAGGTATCAGGCGTGGAGAGCTCTCCGGCAGCCAGCCGCTTCCATAGCTCGGCTTGCGCCGCGTCTACGGGCTTGGCGTGGCAGAGAAACAGCACGTCACGCAGCTTTACCGGAGTAGCGCGGTTGTACTTAGCCAGCGCATACTCATCGAATTTGGTGAACGCGCCTGCCAGTCCCTTTTTTGCCTGGGCGGACAGAGGCTGCTTACCTTCACTCCAGTAGATGGCCACGAACTCAGAAAGTTCATCGGCCCGCTGGATTACCTTCATCAGGGTCTCAGCCACCAGGTGACGGTGAGTCGCAAGCCGCGCCATCTCCCGCACCAGCAATAGCGGAGCATGGCGCAACTTCATCTTGTCGCGTGCTTCAACCGCCAGCGCCGCCACCTGCTCTGCGGGCGACTTGGCAGCCAGTTCACGGATACGTCCGGCGATGGCAACTCCATCCTCGTAGAACTGGTCTTCCCACAGCATGCAGGCCAGCACTGCCCGGCGCAACTGCAACTCCGAGGAGACGTGCCGGGCGGGTGCGCCCTCGTGGGTGCGCGGCACCATTTCTGAACTGAATGTGTTGATGCGGGCCATGACTGCACCTCCTCAAATCTTCATTAACTCTTGCGGACGCCGGCCGCGATCTGCGGACAGGCGTCCTGGTTGTTTTGCTCTTCTGTTTCCGACTGCGCGCCTACATTGACGAACCCGGCTTTCACGCCGGCGCTCTTGCTGCGTAGCTGCCACGCGATCTCTTCCAGATCCTCAATGCAAGGCAGTCGCTTGTCTGCATAAGCGGAGCATTCACTCACTTTGAAAGGAATGTGAATGTGCATCGATAGATAGTCGCAAATGTTGATTCGCTCACTTTCTGCATAGCCGCGGACAATGAGCGAGTACTCACAGGTGTCACACCGGGATTCAGTGCCCACCGGCGTGCCGCCGTATACCTTGCGCAAGTTCATAATGCTGACCTTCTAAGCAACCCAACGGGCTGCGGGAAAAGCCGAAGAAATCTCCGGCGAAGAAAAAACCGATGCCGGGGAACCAGCAACCAGGGCACAAGGTGCTCTACCATTGAGCTACACAGTTCGCGAAAACTGCGGCAGGAATCGAACCTGCTACCACCTGCTTATCATGCGAAGTAACCCTGATCTTCACCACCGGCAAAATAGCGTTCTCTGGGGAACCATTGAATTCGGGTAATGTTCTGAGCTACGCGGGCGTGACCGGGCGAACCCAGTTTGACGCTCGCGGCAGAAATCGAATCTGCGCCTCCTGCAAAAACGCAGGCGCTCTACCGAAGGAACCCTGAATCTCCACCACCAGAGAAAACTATGGTTTCGGTTTACAGCAAGCACGGCCGTCTGCCGTGCCGATCGTGTCTGCCTTCGCAGCAGACAACATGGTTGTCCCGCTCTGAAGCGGACAATATGCAACGTGAAACGCCAACCAGATAGCGCATGTAGAAACCTTCACTTGGGCAGCAATCGTATGCCCGCAAGTGGGATGTAAAGGTAAGCTGGGGGAAAAGACAGCTACGGCCTATCCATTAAGAGTGAAGTAGCCGTGGCTAACGCCACCCAGCGGTCTTAAGCATCTGATTTGCGATTGTGCGTAGGATTCGAGCGCCTGAGGTTAGCTGTGAAAATTGACGAACGCCCACGGCGTATCAGGACCGCATTCCAGTCCTGGCAGCCTACGCAACGAGTTGTGCGTTATGTATTTCATATAAAGGGCGTTCCCCTACGCAAGATGAGAATAGCACAGACTTACATCAAAAGTAGTAAGAAAGTATTCAGTGGCTACAAATAAATGCTGAGATGTTGTGATCTTCGGTTGAAGTGATGATCGTAAAGTTGAAATGACAACTGGTAGATGCTTCTTGCGCCTGTCGATTCTGAGCAAGGCCGACCGCCGAAGGAGAAAGGACGAAGTCGAAGAATCAGGGATGTATCCCTCAAATCGCTGCTGCAAGGCAACGAAGTGTGTGATCAAATTTGTTCTGGGGAGCCAGATTTATATCTTCCCGGCGCGGGCTATTCTCGTTCGTCCTGTCGGACTGGAGTCTCGTTGATCCATCATTTTTTCTCAACCACCTTTGTTTTCAGACTGGGAATATGCAGGCTAACTTTCAGCTACTTCGTCCGCAATCCACTTTGCTGATTCTTTAGTACCCAAGCTGCCCCCGATATCCTGCGTGGTCTTCTTTTGCCGTACGGCTTCGAGCACGGCCTTGTTAATGCGTCCGGCCTGCTCAGCGAAGCCCAGGTGATCGAGCATCATGGCCGCTGTGGAGATGGCGCCAATAGGGTTGGCAATGTTCTTGCCCGCAAATGGCGGAGCGGAGCCATGTACCGGTTCAAACATTGAGACCTTGCCGGGATGTATGTTGCCGCTGGCCGCCATGCCCAGGCCGCCCTGCAATGCCGCCGCCAGATCGGTAATGATGTCGCCAAACATGTTGTTGGTCACAATCACGTCAAACTGTTTGGGATCGCGCGCCATGTGCATGCAAAGGGCATCCACATACATGTGAGCGGTTTGAATATCTGAATACTGGGCAGCGACTTCCTTGAACGTCCGCTGCCATAAGCCTCCGGCGTAGGTCATCACATTGGATTTGTCGCTCATCAGCACTTTTTTGCGGCCCTGGCGGCGGGCCAGTTCGAAAGCATAACGAATCACCCGCTCCACGCCTTTGCGGGTATTGAAATCTTCCTGCGTGGCAATCTCATCGGGCGTTCCCTGCTTCAATACGCCGCCGGAATCTACATACGGCCCCTCAGTATTTTCGCGGATGACCACAAAGTCCACATGCTCCGGCTTTACGTTTTTCAGCGGGCACAGAGCTTCATCGAGCAGTTTCACCGGACGCACATTGGCATACAGGTCCATCTTGAAGCGCATGCCCAGCAGGATTTCCTTGGCATGAATGTTGGTCGGCACCCTGGGATCGCCCAGCGCGCCCACGAAGATGGCGTCAAAATCGCGTTCCAGCATGGCAAAACCATCGGCCGGAATCGTGGTGCCGTCTTTCAGATAACGGTCAGCCGACCAATCAAAAGTGGTGAAGTCCACTGCCGCGCCACTGGCTTCGACGACTTGAATAGCCGCAGGAATGACTTCTTTTCCGATTCCATCACCGGGGACAACTGCAATACGCTTCTTCTCTGCCATAAGGTAAGGAATATATCAGGAATGCAGCCCTCATTCTGCGCTCGCTACTCTCTCCGGTGGGCTTGCATCGGCCTTCTCCGACGTTTTCATTTCGCTGCATCACTCGTTGGGATCGAGGGCATCACCACGACCAGCCATTCTCACCAAATTTCTCTGCGCTCTCAGCGGCCCTCTGCGGTAGAGGTTTGTCTTAAAGCACCACGAATCAAGAGTCCCGCCAACACTTTCCTTTATAATCAAACGTTTAACTTCACAACGAAAGAGTTCTCGTGTCACTCGAACAGAAAATATACGAACTGCGGCAGGAAAAGCTGCGGCAGATCGAGGCGCTTGGCCAGCAGACGTATCCCTATCGTTTCGATTTCACTCACACCGTCCCGCAGATTCTGAGCGAGTACGGCGAAAAGACTGCCGAGCAACTGGAAAACCCGCGTGTGGACGTGAAAGTTGCGGGCCGCATCATCTCGCTGCGTCTTCAGGGCAAGGCCGGCTTTGCCCATTTGCAGCAGGGCGGCAAACGCTTGCAGATTTACGTGAAGCTCGACTTTGTGGGCGAGAAGGGGTTCGCTCTCTACAAGTTGCTTGATCTGGGTGACCATATTGGCGTGCGCGGTTATCTGTTCCGCACCCGCACCGGCGAACTCACCATTCACGCCGAGGAACTCACTTTTCTCTCCAAAGACCTTCTGCCGCTTCCTGAAAAATGGCACGGCCTTACTGACGTGGAATTGCGCTATCGCCAGCGCTACGTAGACATGATCATGAACCAGGACGTGCGCGAAGTCTTTATCAAGCGCAGCAAACTGGTGCAGGCCATACGCCGCTTTCTCGATGGCCGCGGCTTCGTTGAAGTAGAAACGCCCATGATGCAGCCGCTGGCGGGCGGAGCGGCGGCGCGTCCGTTTACCACGCACCACAATACGCTGGACATTGATCTTTACCTGCGCATTGCGCCTGAGCTTTATCTGAAGCGCCTGGTCGTAGGCGGGCTGGAACGGGTTTACGAGATCAACCGCAATTTCCGTAACGAGGGTATCTCCACCCAGCACAACCCCGAGTTCACCATGCTGGAGTTTTACCAGGCCTATGCCGACTATCACGACATGATGGCACTCACCGAAGAGTTGCTGGCCTATGCAGCGCGCGAAGTGAACGGAACTACAAAATTCACGTTCAACGGTCACGAGATAGATTTTGCAGACTGGCAGCGGCTCTCCATGCGGGAGGCCATCATCCGGTACTGGCCTGAAGCTGCCGCGCCCAAGCCGCAGATGGAGGACTTCGCCTCGCATGGCTCCGTCGAAAAACTGGTCAGAAGGCTGAATGCCAGCCATACGCCGCACATGCCCTACGATCCGAAAGATCCGCCGGGCAAAACCATTGCTGCCATGTTTGAGGCGGTGGCGGAAGAGCACCTGATTCAGCCGACGATTCTTGTATGACTTTCCGCTGGCCATCTCGCCGCTTTCCAAGAACAAGCGCGACGAGGCCGACTGGGTCGAACGCTTCGAGGTGTTTGTCGGTGGACTGGAAATTGGCAACGCCTTCAGCGAATTGAACGACCCTGAAGAGCAGCGCCGGCGCTTCGAGCAGCAATTGCAGGAACGCGAGCGCGGCGATGAAGAGGCGCACAAGATGGACGAAGATTACATCCGGGCGCTCTCTTACGGCTTGCCGCCCACCGGAGGAGAAGGTATCGGCATAGACCGGGTAACCATGCTGCTCACCGATTCGCGGTCCATTCGCGACGTGATCTTGTTCCCTTTGTTGCGGCCTCAGGCGCAACAAGAGGAAGTACAGGTCGAGGGTGAGCCTCAGACGGAACAAAACTGACTATTCCTAACGGAACACATGCAACCTTGGCGGGCCTTTGCGTGGTTCGTGAAGCAATCATAACCGCAAAATAGAATATGGGATTTGATCTCAATTCAGAACAACGCCGCCAGCTTGGCTACCGGCTGATTGACTGCCTGGACCGTTATTTTTCCAGCCTGGCCGATCGTGCCGTGCAGTTGCCGCTGGAAGAACGCACGTTTGGTGATCTTTCCAACAAGCTGCCCGAATTTGCCCAGGATGCGACCGCTGTATTCGATGAAGTTTGCGCGGAAATGGTAGACAAGGGATTTCATGTTCCCAGCGCCAATTACTTTGGGCTCATGAATCCCACGCCGACCTATGTTGCTGTTTTGGCGGAAGCAATGGTCGCCGCCCTGAACCCGCAGCTTGCAACACTGGCAAGATCGCAACTGGCTTCCAAGATCGAACGCGAAATGTTGCGCTGGATTGGCGAGCGCGTAGGCTGGAGCGGTCCTTTTGATGGCACGTTCACCAGCGGCGGCAACGAGGCGAATTTCAGTGCTCTGGCGCTGGCTGTGGCCACGCATTTCCCTTCCGCAATTGAAGATGGTGTGGCTTCCATCGGCGGGCGGCCCGTGCTGTACGCCTCGGAAGAAGCCCACCATTCGCTCGACAAATCAGCGGGACTGTTGGGGCTCGGGCGCTCCGCTCTGAAGCGCATTCCGGTGACCGCCAGAATTCAAATGGATGTCTCCCAGCTTGACGCTCAGATCGTCCGCGATAAAGAAGCAGGCTTGCGGCCTTTCTGCGTGGTGGCCACAGCCGGAACCACCAACTCCGGCGCCATTGACGACCTGCCTGCGGTTGCCGAGATATGCAAAAAATACAAACTCTGGCTGCATCTGGATGGCGCTTACGGCGCTGCCGCAATCTTTTCTGAGCGGCACCGCGATCTGGTGCGCGGCATCGAACTGGCCGATTCCATCACCGTAGATCCACATAAATGGCTGGCTATGCCATTCGCCGCCGGCGTGGTCCTTACTTCTCATCCACAGAGCTTGGAACAGGCTTTCTCCGTACCAACGCCGTACATGCCTAAGCACCAAGGCGCGTTCCTGCTCGATAACTTCAAGGTAAGCACGCAATGGTCGCGGCGCATGAACTCGCTGAAATTGTGGCTCACTCTGCGCATCCACGGCCGTCGGGCGTACGAACAGCACATGCACCGCCAATTGGCGCTGGCAGCAGAATTCGCCGCCTGGGCCGGGCAGTCGGAGCGCTTTGAGTTGGCTGTGCCGCAGGTGCTGCCCATCGTGAATATCCGGGTAAAAATGCCGGGAGCTTCAGAAGAGCAGGTTCAGCAGGCCAACGAAGCTGTAGTGAACAAAGTTACGCGTGACGGCCAACAGTGGATTTCCACTACGCTGGTGAACGGCAGATCAGTGATCCGGGTAATGGTGATCAGTTATCTCACGGCAGAAAAACATTTGCAGCAGTTGAAGGAATCGCTGATGAAGGCAGTCGCTGAATAGTTTTGTATCAGGGCACGAGTTTACTCGTGCCGAAAGACCCAATAAAGCAGCCTCTGCACACCTTCAATTAGACGCGCCTGCTCCAGCACTCAACTCTATGGAAACGCCCTGACCATAAACGGTATCTGCGGCGTAGCCGGGCAGACCGTTGGACTTGCGCAGGAAATGTTTTGTAGCGGGCTGGCCATGCGCTGCGGCTGTCCCGCGGTATTGCTCAGCTCCGTGTCGGTGGCAGTGCGGATGATCGAGATCGTGCCATCGTGGGCGTTGGCAACATACACTCTGGAAGCATCGTCTGCGGCATCAATCGAAACCGCCCCGTTGCCTACCGGTATCACCTTGGATTCCCGTAAAGCCACCGCGTCTATCACGCTCACCGTGCTACCCGTGCATCCGCCCGGGAGCAATGTTGAAAGCACATTGGTGTGGTTGGTGCCTGCGGGGCATGCGCCCAAAGCCGCGTAGGCGCGCGTGCCGTCAGAAAGCGCAGTAACCGAGACTGCAGGGCCGGAAATAGCAATATCGGCCAGTTTTGTCGGCTGAGTGCCGCTGCTCACCAGGTCTGCTTTGATCACGCTGATGGTGTTGCTGCCGGTGTTGGACACATATACGCGCTTGAGATGTGGTTCGTAAAAGGCGAAGTTGGGCGAAGTCCCTACAGGGATCGTGCCCACCACAGCATCGCTTCCGGTATCAATTACGCTGACCGTGCCATCACCCTGATTCACGACAAACACTGTGAGCCCATCAGTGCTCATGACTGCCCAGATCGGTTGCGCGCCGACCTTGATGGTGGCCTGCACCGTGTTGTCTATAGTGGAAATCGAACTCACGGAGTTGTCGCCTTTGTTGACCACGTAAACCTTGGCCAATGTGGCAGCGCCCCCGGCCACCGAAACCGGATTGGTTCCCACGGAAATACTGCCCGCCGCTACGTTATTCGTGGACGGAATAAACGTGACGTCGTTCGATCCGGAGTTGGCGATGTAAATCGTTCCATTATTACCGGCTGCTCCAGCCACCGGAGCAATCGCTGTAACCGGAAGAGTAATTGTATTGATAGTGCTCTGCTGCGGCAGCAGGGCGATATACAGAGTGAGGCTGCTCGGAACGCCGGCCACGGTGCTCTGATCAATCACGAAAGCCCGGCCTGAGCCTTTGCCCAGAAAAACAGGATTGGATCCAACGGTTACCACACCCACATTGGTATCGCCGGATACATCCACATGGGTGTCACTGCCATTGCCGGCAGGATTCGCGGACAATACGATAGCCTGGCCCAACGCTGCTGGATCTCCCTGGGGCTGCGGCTGGGTGATGATGGTAGGGCGGAACGTGTCGCCACAGCCGCTAATCAACACCAGACAAATTGAAACGAACAGGACCGCCCACAGGGTCCGTTGATTTGAAATCATTCCTTCTCCACCGGGTACCGACAGGAACCAGAGTTTATTGTCGTGTGAAAGGTTATTGTATTACATGAGGCCAGCATCAGCACTTTACGCGCTGATTAAGAGCATGGCAGACACACCTCTGTTCTTAAAGAACGGTGTCCGGTAAAAATCTTGCGGCAATTCTTTGGAACTTTGCTCTGGGCTATGGGCTGAATGGTCCAGCATTCTGGAAGCACAGCGAAAGACTGTGCTTCCAGAATGCCTGGGGTTACTTCGCGCTGGTAAGCGCCGGAGCCGGATAGTTAGGCAGCTTTTCCCGTGTGCGGTTGGCCCGCTGAACTTCCAGCTCGTCAAACAGCAGTGAGGGCGCAACAATCGCGCTGGGCAGCGGCTCGGTGCGATTGTAGACATACTGGTCGTTGCCGGCGGCAATGATGTCGCTGCGCAGCGAGCGGGTATCGAGCTGGTTGAACATGGCCCCGCGCACCAACTCCATGTGGCCGTCATTCACGTAAACGCGCCACAACAGGCGCGGCGCCAGACGCGTTCCGGTGGTCTCAACATAGTAGCCGTAAGGACGCCCCTGATCGCGGCACATCTGAATCATCTTCTTCTTGAGCTCTTCAAACGACATGGCGTTCGAGGCCTTCACGATGAGGTTGGAAATCTGCGGGCGGGGCGCGCCTGCGAGCCCTGTGCGTCCGTGCCCATTGGAATGGAGAAAATCGCGGATGGGTTCGCGGCCGAGAAGGTAATTCACCAGCACGCCTTTTTCGATGACGGTGATGGGTTCAACTTTCACGCCCTGATCATCCACGTCATAGCTGCCCATCAGGGTCTGATCGTCAATTTTCTTGGAACGCGGATCGTCTACCACATTGATGAAATCGGGCAGCACACGGCTTTTGTAGTAGGAGGCAAACTCGCCCGTGGTGCGGGCAGGGTTGCCCAGGTCCGGGCGTACTCCCAGAATGTTGGGTGCAATCAGGCGTTCAAACAACGCCGTGGAAGCGTCCGCTGAAAACAGCACCGGGCCATGATAGTCATCCTCCACCAGCGGAGCCTTGCGCAGCTCTGCAAAGGTAGCAATGAGCTTTTGCGCGTCTTTCTTCACTTCTTCCGGCTTGGGAAGCTCGTCTGCCCTGGATACGGTATAGCCGTGGCTGCGATCAATGCGCATGCCATCGGGGGACTGGGCGCTGCCTTCAAAAGCAAACGTATACAAAGCTTTGCCGTTGCGGGTGACGGTGCCCTCAGTATTGGCGAAATAACGGTTCAGGACGCGGAAGTGCAATGAAGCTTCAGTGCTTTCCATGTCAGGATCCGCGCGAAACAGATCAGAAGTCGTGCGCAGCATCTGCTTCCACTGGTCCAGGTCTACGTCGAGTTTGGCAATATCGTGGATCGCATCCGCGGGCTTCTCCTGCGAGAAGTCGGGTACCTCGTGTTCCACTACCACATTCTTCAGCGCAGCCTGTTTTTCGGTGAGGCCTCCCAACGCCGACTTGTAAGCTTTATCGGTGGCCAGCCAAAGCTGGTGCCGCAAGGCCATTTCGTCGTTATCAATGGGCATCACTTCAATCGTGCCTTCACCTTCGCCGTAATAGCTGTCCTGGTTGTAATCGCCGATTCTCACCACCACGCGCACAAAGCGGCCAATATTGGTCTGGTCATTGCGCAACGCGCCCAAAGTGGCGTCAGCGAGGTAATCTTGAAGTTCGGTGATCTGGTAATCAATGTAGTAAGGCCGCTGCAACTGCCCAAGCTGCAGTTTTTCCTGGGAACGCTTCAATTCCGCCAGCATGGCCCTAAGCACAGGGTCGCCATGATCGTCTGTCGAAATGGTGCTCTTGGGCGTGGACTTGTCGTTCTTATCAGCAGCTTTCGTATCAGCAGCTTTTGCAGCAACAGCTTTGTCGTCAGCAGTAGCGCCATTAGCGGCTAGACCAAACGCGCTGAGAGAAACCAACAGAACAACGAAAGGTAAAAGCTTGCGCATTAGTGGGCCTCCTGCCGGGCGGTTTCGGTTTTATCTAACGTGGGGGGCGGCAGCACCGGAGGCCGGTCGTGTCCCTGCGCCATCTTCTGTACTTCAATCTCTGAGAACAGCATGGCCGGAGCAGCGGCGGAAACCGGGATGGAGCCTGATTCAGCTCCGCACTCGCCATTGAATACGTCCATCTTCTCGCCGGTCAGGATGATCCGGTTCAGGGCTGCCAGCGGCGTGCCGATAATATCCACGCCGCGCACGAGTTCGTCCGGACGCCCATCGGGATAAACCTTCCACACCATCAGCGGCATGATCTGGAATGCCTGGGGCATGTTGCGAAGCGTGAGCGTGAAGCCGCCGGCAATATCTTCGAAATACAGTCCGTAGGGTTTGCCGGAACTCTTGATCTGCTCAATCAGCTTGGCCCGAAGTTCAGAGTCAGGCACAGATTTTGAGGACCGGACAATCAGGTTTCCCTGCCGACCCACCGGCATCAGTCCATCTTGCGCGCGACCGTGGCCGTTGGAATGAAGAAAGCCTTTTACCGGCATCCGCGACATGAGGAACTGCTTGAGAATACCTTTGGAGATAAGGTCAACTTTTTCGCTCTTCTGGCCTTCGTCGTCGTAAGCGTAGCGTCCGCTCAGCTCTATGCCTTCGAGGCTGGCCAGCGTCGGATCATCTTCCACGCTCAGGAATGACGGCAGGACCGCCTGGTTCACCATCTTGGTAAAGGTCTGGCCTTCGTTTTCGCCGCGCTGCCTCTGCCCTTCCAGACGGTGGCCGACTACTTCATGGAAGAACACGGCCGCCGCCCTTCCCGACAGCAATGCCGGACCGCTGAATGGCTCGACAACCGGAGCGGTCTTCAGCTTTTTGACGTCCTGCGCGATCTTCTCGATTTTGGAGATGATCACTGGCTCCGGCGCAAGCTTGTCGAAAGAAGAAGCGTCAAAAGTTTCCGAGCGCGCCAGTTCCATGCCATCGGCAGAGCGCGCGCTGGCCAGGGCCAATATGCGGATCAGAGGCTTCGAAGTCACGATGTGCGAGCCCTCGCTCGACACAAAATATTGCGTAGGGTTATCCACCATCAGCATGACGGTGGAAGTTTCGATCTCAGGATATTTATTGAAGATGGCGGAGTAGCGCCGCATCTTGTCCTGCCATTCTTTTTCGTCATACTTAGGTGGCAGGGTGGCATTGCCAATGGATGATTGCGGCTTTTCCGAAGTAAAGTCCGGTGAGGAATCTTCTTCTTCCGCTCTTACCTTGGTATTGGTCTTTACCTCTACGAAAGTCTGGGCCGCTTTTTTATACATGCGGTCGGTATTGATCCAGAGCACGCGGGCAATGGCATCGGGCTTGTCGTCGAGCGGCAGCTCGGCTGTAGTGATTCCGTGAAAGCGGTTCTCGCCATGGGTGTTATCCAGTTCGCGGCTGCCCACGCGCACAGAAATGTCGGCATTGCGCTCATGCCGTCCTAGATTGGCTACGATCGCCCCATTGCTGGCCACGATCACGCGGCCAAACTCCTCGTCTACCGAATAGCTCATGAAGTAAGGCGCTGGATCGGCCTTGCTCAGCGAAGTCATGGCGCGGTTCATTTCCTGCTCTAAAGTCTTGAGCAGAACCGGGTTAGGATTACTGGATTGGCTGGATTGTCCGAATGCGGCCGGAGAAAAGGTTGTGGCCAGAATCAACCCAAAGGACAGAAACCTGGATAATGACATGATGATTGTGAGTTTACCTGAAGCTTTAGACGCCGCAAAATTACCTTTGGGTAGCGACTGTTAACTTTTCTTAAGCTCTTCCATCACGCTGCTGATGAGTTCTTTCGAACTATTCAACGCTTCCAGAATGATCTGCAGGTCCATAGCCGGCTTGCCCGGCTGGCGGTTGCTCTGGCAATAGATGCCATGCTGTCCGACAAGAATGAGCGCGTCAGTGAGCAAGTCAAGAGTGACCGCCAAACGGCCGCGCGGCACGCCCATCATAAATTCGTATTTTTCGAGATCGTCTCTTTTGTCATCTAGAAGGGACATATTGTTCTGAAATCCCGAGCGGAGCGAGGGAACCCTTTCGCTACGATACTTTCCCTGAGCGCAGCGAGCGATAATGAAGAATGTTCGTCCAGCAAAAATCTTCTGGGTGATCGAAGCTTCAAATCTCTACTCTCTACCCGTAGTAACGTGAACGTAAACATCCATCAGTCCGTAGGGCTCCCTCGCTTTTGCTCGGGATGTAAAAAATCTTTACTCTCCAGCAGTCTTAGCCCGGGCTGGTTTCCAGCGCAGCACGGGTTTACGGGCGGCTGCGGTTTCGTCCAGGCGCGAAACACGAGTTTTATACGGAGCATGCCTCACCAGATCGGGAGTTTCCTCCGCTTCGCGCGCGATGGACCGCATGGCGTCCACAAACAGATCCAGCTCTTCCAGAGATTCGCTCTCAGTCGGCTCGATCATCAATGCGCCCGGCACCACCAGCGGGAATGACACAGTGTAAGGATGAAAGCCGTAATCGATCAGGCGCTTGGCAATGTCTCCGGTCTTTACGCCTTTCTGCGCCTGCAGGCGGTCACTGAAAACTACTTCGTGCATGGAAGCGCTCTTGTAGGGCAGTTCGTAGTCGTCTTCCAGTTGTTTGCGAATGTAGTTGGCGTTGAGCACGGCGTCTTCGGTGGTCTGGCGAAGACCATCAGGGCCGTTAGCCATGATGTAGGCCAGGGCGCGCACATGCATTCCGAAGTTTCCGTAGAACATGCGCACCCGGCCTACGGACTGCGGGCGGTTGTAGTCGAAGCCCAGCGTGCCATCGGCTTTTTCTACGATCACAGGCTGAGGCAGAAACGGCTCCAGTATCTTCTTGCAGGCCACCGGACCAGAACCGGGGCCGCCGCCACCGTGTGGCGTAGAGAAGGTCTTGTGCAGGTTCAGGTGCATCACATCCACACCAAAATCGCCGGGCCGCGTCTTGCCTACCAGCGCGTTCATATTGGCGCCATCCATATAAAGCAGGCCGCCTTTATCGTGGAGAATGTCGGCGATCTTATGGATTTCCTGCTCGAAGATTCCCAGAGTATTCGGGTTGGTGAGCATGAGCCCGGCCACGTCTTCGTTCATCTGCGCCGCCAGCGCCGAAATATCCACCATGCCATGCGCGTTGGATTTCAGGTTCTCCACGGCGTAGCCACAGATGGCGGCGGTGGCCGGATTGGTGCCGTGCGCGGAGTCGGGTATCAATATTTTCTTGCGCGGATTCCCTTTTGACTGCAAATAAGCGCGCATCAGCAGAATGCCGGTCATTTCTCCGTGAGCGCCCGCCGCCGGCTGCAAGGTGATGGCATCCATGCCGGTAATATCAATCAGGCAATCGGCCAGAGTCCGCATGATGCGCAAGGCGCCCTGAGAAATCTTTTCCGGCTGGTACGGATGCGCTTCTGCCAGCCCATACAGCCGCGCCACTACTTCGTTGACGCGCGCGTTGTACTTCATGGTGCATGAGCCCAGCGGATACATGCCCAGATCAATGGCATAGTTCCAGGTCGAGATGCGGGTGAAGTGGCGGATAATTTCCATCTCGCTTACTTCCGGCATGTCGCCCAGATCTTCGCGGGCGGCGTTGCCAAGTGCCTGCTTGTAATCCACGGCGGGCACATCGAGCGGCGGCAAACGGTAACCTTTTTTTCCCTTGGACGAACGCTCGAAGATCAGCCCTTCATTCTGGTTAACGTGCGTAGTCGCTTTCTTGATGTCTTTATCGCTCACTGGCCCACCGCCTGTACTGCCGCATCAATCTGCTCTTTCGTATTCAGCTCAGTGCAACACCAGAGCGCGGCATTGCCCAGCTCCGGATAAAACCGCTTCAGCGGGAAACCGCCGATGATTTTCTTTTCCAGCAATCGGTTGTTGGCCTCATGCGGATCGGTGGAAGTCTCGACCACAAATTCGTTGAAACGAGGCGCCCCCTGAAACAGCACCTTGCTGTGTTTGCCGAACTGGTTGGCCGCATACATCGCTTTGGCAAGGTTCTGCTGCGCCAGCTCTTTCAGCCCTTCGCGGCCATAAATCGTCATGTAGATGGTTGCCATGGTCGCGATCAGAGCCTGGTTGGTGCAGATGTTGGATGTGGCCTTTTCGCGACGGATATGCTGTTCGCGCGTGGATAGCGTGAGCACAAAGCCGCGCTTGCCATTGGAATCGCGGGTCTCACCCACCAGCCTGCCCGGCATCTGCCGCACAAATTTTTCTTTGGTTGCCATTACTCCGGCGTATGGCCCGCCAAATCCCAAAGGCACACCAAACGATTGTGTTTCCATGGAAACAATGTCGGCTTCCACCGGCGGCTTCACGATGCCCAGCGAGAGAGCTTCGGAGATGGAAACCACCAGCAGCGCCCCTTTGCTGTGCACCAGATCGGCAAGCGCCGCAACATCTTCAATGGTCCCAAAGAAATTGGGCGACTGCACCAGCACGCAGGCGGTCTCGGCGGTGATCTTCTTTTCCAGGTCGGCCATATCCACGCGGCCATTCTCCAGAAACCCGACTTCGTGGATCGGCAGTCCCTGATGCTGTGCGTAGGTATGCATCACCTCGCGATATTCAGGATGCACGCTGCGCGCAACCAGCGCCGATTTTCTCCCAGTCACTCGCACGGCCATCATGACCGCTTCCGCCGCCCCGGTGGAGCCGTCATACATTGAGGCGTTGGCCACGTCCATGCCGGTGAGTTCGCAGATCATGGTTTGAAATTCGAAAATGGCTTGCAGCGTGCCCTGGGCGATCTCCGCCTGGTAGGGCGTGTAGGCGGTGAAAAACTCGCCCCGCGAGATAAGCGAATCAATCACTACCGGACGGTAGTGGTGATAGGCTCCCGCGCCCAGAAACACAGCAAAACCAGCGGCATTGGTCTCGGCGCGCTGGCGGAAGTAGTCAATGATCTCCGATTCCGCCATCTGTCGCGGAACTTTCAGGTCGCGTTTCAGACGGTATTCGGCCGGAATATGAGAGAAAAGATCATCCACAGATTGAATGCCGATGGCGCGCACCATCTGTTCGCGGTCGGCTGGTGATTTGGGAAGATATCGCATGTAAGAAATGATTTGACCTTGATGGGGTTAACGACTTGCAACTACCTTTGGTTTCAGATTGACTCAGCTTCGCAGAATCCAATCGGGGCTGAAGGCAAACTTCCGCATCTTTACGCGGCCCGGAAACGGGCCGCGTACTATTTTTCTTCGGCGATGTAGGCCTCGTACTGATCAGCGGTAAGCAGGCCATCCGCTTCTTTCGGATCGGTGAGCTCAAGCTTGATCATCCATGAGGCATTCGCGTCCTTATTGATGGTCTCAGGCGAGCTATTCAACGCCTGATTCACTTCAATCACCTTTCCCGACGCCGGCGCATAGAGGTCGGAAACGGCCTTCACCGATTCCACAGTGCCGAAACTCTGGCCTTTTTCTATCTGGCTGCCGGCATTGGGCAATTCCACAAAGACGATGTCGCCCAGCGATTCCTGTGCGTGATCGGTGATGCCCACCAATGCGGTGTTGCCCTTCACCTGAATCCACTCATGCTCTTTGGTGTACTTGTAATCGTTCGGATATGCCATCTATTTGAGCGTCCTTTTGTTGTGAAAACTCTTGCAAAAAAACTACGCTGTCTTTTTAGGCCGTTTGTAGAACGGAGTTGGTACGACTTTACACTTGATCTTTTGCGCCCGGATTTCCACCAGCACCTCATGGCCAATTTCAGAATGTGCAGGAGGAACGTAGGCCAGAGCGATGTTCTTTTTCAGAAATGGAGCATAAGAACCGCTGGTGACGTAGCCAATTTCCGCGCCCGCAGTATCGAAGACCTTGTAGCCGTCGCGCGGGATGCCGCGCTCCACCGACTCCAGCCCCACCAGGATTCTTTTCAATCCATCGGCCCTGGCTTTCTCCAGTGACGAGCGTCCAATAAAGTCGCCCTTTTCCATTTTGCAATAGCGGTCGAGCGCTGCTTCCCACACGTTAATGGTGTCGGAAATCTCATGTCCGTAGAGCGCCATCTTGCCCTCAAGCCGCAGGGTGTTGCGGGCGCCCAGGCCGCACGGCACAATTCCGAATTCCGCTCCCGCCTCGGTCACTTCTTTCCATACCCGTTCGCTGGTGGGAACGTCGGCAGGCACGTAAATCTCGAAACCATCTTCCGCCGTGTATCCAGTGCGGGCAATCATGGTGTTTGGCAATCCGCAGATGGTGCCATGCTTGAACCAGTAATTTTTGATCTGCGAAAGATCTACATTGGTGAGCTTCTGCAAAGTGGCTTCGGCTTTCGGCCCCTGCACCGCGATCTGGGTGTAATAGTCGCCGACATCGTCGGCATGGCAGCGAAAGCGGCTGACATTTTTCCGCACCCAGGTATGGTCTTTCTCGCGCGTCCCGGCATTGATCACCAGCAGGTAGTCATTTTGTCCCAGCTTATGGACGATCACATCGTCTACAAAAGTGCCTTCCGGATACAGCAATGCAGAGTAGTGGGCCTGCCCCTCCTGAAGTTTCGAGGCATCATTCATGCTGATCCATTGCACGGCATCGAGGGATTGGGGTCCGCGCACCAGAATATCGCCCATGTGGGAGACATCGAACATGCCTACCCCGGTGCGCACGGCCAAGTGCTCCTTCATCAGGCCGCCGCTGGAGGGATATTCCACCGGCATGTCCCAGCCGCCGAAATCCACCATCTTGGCTCCAAGCCGGCGATGAAGATCGTTGAGGGCAGTCTTGCGCAGTGTTTTGCTTTCAACAGTCGAGGACAAGCGATTTCCTTTGCACCTGGTGTCAGGGTGACAGAATCAATCACACCTGTGTGGGGAACCTTGTAGGTTACCATCCGCGTTTTCCGGGGGTCAATTAAGGGGGATCAACCACGGAGACACAGAGGCACGGAGAAAACCACAACTTGCCAGTAAAGCAAAAAAGACTCCACCGCAGAGTGCGCTAAGAGCGCAGAGGTGAGCGGAATTGCCAAAATTGCCATGAATGCCAAAATTGCCAAAATTGAAAAAGCAAACCATTTTTCCTTCTGTGCCCAGCTCTGCGCTCTCTGCGGCCTCTGCGTGAAAGCTTTTGGCTGTTGCGCCGTAGCTCTTGGTTTTCTCCGTGCCTCCGTGTCTCCGTGGGTTAGCCTGCTTACTTTTGTGATGTTGCGGCCACCACCGTACTCAAGCTAACCTCATCCATGGCCCAAGAGTTTGTTTGTAATGTGTGTACCCGGCCGGAATCGCGCTGCGAATGCGAAAAATATTGTGGCTTCTGCCAGTCGCAGTTAGGCGTTCGGCTGTGTGAAGACGGACAGTATTATTGCCAGCCCTGTCGAGAGGCGTGCGATTTACAGGCGCAAGGTTAAGTATCGGGTAATTAAGCAATTGCGTAATTGACTGAATGCGCAATACGCGTTCGACCCGAATTACCCAACTGCCAACTTACGCAATTACCAAATGGCGTCGTCCAGGCCCGCAGCAACAATCCGCGCTTACTATCTCGCCATGCTCCAGCGGTGGGGGCCGCAGAACTGGTGGCCTGCACAATCGCGCTTTGAAGTGATCGTGGGCGCTTACCTGACCCAGAACACCGCCTGGACCAACGTGGAAAAAGCCATGGCCAATCTGCGGCGGGCACGCGCTCTGAGCCTGAAGTCAATAAGAGAAATTCCGTTGCCGGAACTGGAGCAACTGGTGCGTCCATCAGGGTACTTTCGCCAGAAAGCCCAGCGGCTGAAAACCTTTATCACCTACCTCGACCAGAATCACTCCGGATCACTGGACCGCCTGTTTGCCCAGCCCACTGAGAAGCTGCGGGCAGAATTGCTGGCTTTGAATGGGGTCGGCCCGGAAACCGCGGACTCGATTTTGCTCTATGCCGGCAATCATCCGGTGTTCGTGGTGGACGCTTATACCCGGCGCATTCTTGAACGCCACAAAGTCATCAGCAAAAGCACCAGCTATGAAGAAATCCGCCAACTGGTCCAGAGTGCGATCAGCAGCACCGAACCGGAGTCACTCAAAGTATTAAACACGGGCGGTGAGCCCCGCCATCCGGTTTCGCGCATGAGCGCCGCCCAGCGCACCCACTTTGCCCAGCACTACAACGAATTGCATGCCTTGATTGTGAGGACCGGAAACGAGTATTGCCGCAGCCTGCCCCGCTGCGAAGGTTGCCCATTACAGAAATTTTTAACTTCTCCGCTGAAATCCGCAGACTGGCAACGGCCCCGGCCACAGTCGAATCAAAGTTAACTAGAAAGTTAACTTCGTGGGGGCTAAACAATGCTTTTAATTATTGCGATTGCACTGCTCGTTCTGTGGGCGCTGGGTTTTGTAGCGTTCCACGTCACGACCGCGGCGATTCATCTCGCGCTGGTTTTGGCTGTGATCTTCTTCGTATGGCACTTTGTGGCCGGCAGAAGGACAGTAGCTTAGTACCGTTTCAGGGTTTTTCACAGCAGCTTTATGCAATGCCCAACTGGCATTGCATAAAGCTGCTTTGTACTTTTTGCACGTACCACATAACGCCTTTCACTCTGGTGGAAGAACAGCTCTTTCGGGCTGTGTACGCAGTAGAAAAGTGGCGTAAAGAGACTTGGTTGTATCGACAAGACATGTAGCAGGACACGCCTTCCAGTCGTGCTGAAGAAGCTGTATAAACATTGGGCTTCATCCCCTGCACACTCTTAAACTGTACGTGCTGTGATCCTCACTGTCTTTGCGCACAGCCCCTCAGATCAGTGTTCATCCGTCCAATCAGTGGCATCAGTGGTAAGGTTTACTCCGGCCAGATCGAAAGTGCGGTCTTGCTCAATACCGAATCTTTGGCTTCCTGTGACAACGGCAGCGCCAGAAACTCGTCTTTGTTCTGCTTGATGTCGCGCACTCCGGGGCTGGGCCAGTCGGTGCCAAATAGCGTCTTGAACGCAATCTCTTCCAGACGCGGAAAATATTTAAGCAGTTGCTTAGGCGGAATCCCGCTGATATCGAGATAAACATTCTTATGGCGGCGCAGCAGAAAGAAAGCGGTCTGCATCCAGATGGGCCGGCCGCCATGGGCCATGAGCAGCTTGAGCTTTGGAAAGTCCACGGCAACATCATCCAGAAATAGCGGATCGCCAAAACGGTTGCGCGCCCCCGGAAAAATCGAAGTGCCGGTGTGCACCATGACCGGGATTCCGTGGGTCTCGGCTCCCCGGTAAATCACCTCCAGCTCTTTCACTCCGTTCACATAGTCATTGGCAAACAGAAGCTGGTGCGGCGGATGGATCTTGATCATCCTGATGCCCAAGCGGGCGATGTGGTCTATATCGGCCTGAACATCTTTGGTATGGCGAGGATGAACGCTGCCGCAGGAGATCAGCCGGCGCGGATCTTCCTTGCAGTAATTCACCACCCACTCATTCACCTCCGAGGTCAGCCCCATCACCTCAGGCGCCACGTAGTTGATGAGCACCGCCCGCTCGACCCCCACCGAATCCAGGTACTTAAGCAGCGCTTTGGGCGAGCGGCAGTATTCAAGAATGTCATCAAAGCCGCCCGGACGGTTCTTCTTCATGACCTCCAGCGGCCCGGCTTTGAACATCTCGTATGGCTGAATATGGATGTGGCAGTCAGTAACGATCACGGAGTCATTAGTAATCACGACGCAGTGATTAGTCAAACGCAAATGCGAGGCGCACCGGAAGTATTGAGCGCGTCATGGTTGCGCGCCAGAGGCGCGCCACAACGTAGCCCAAAGGCGGAAGCCTTGGGAATTGTCGTAACAAAGACTAGAGAGCCCCAGCGCAGCGGGGCGACACGCTCTACCGCGCCCCCGCGCTAACCGTAGCCGGATGCTGTGCCAGCCACGAAGCCAGATTACTTTGCTGATGCTCGCGATAACCAATGCAGGAATTAATCCGCTCGATGGTCTGCCGCAATCCGCGTTCTGACGACGCTACCTTGTGCTCGGTGAAGAACTGCTGCACGTCATCACGGGCCTCGGCAGTGCAGAAGCTGCGGGCAGCGCCAACGATAGTAGCGCCGTTGACAGCAGTCAGCTTGGTTTCCACCTCGTTCCAATGCGCTTTCACCCACGCCCAGGCTACAGCTCTGGTACTCGCATTGCTCAACGATGCTGCAATCCGGAAGCGGGCGTCCTGAGTCCGCGTTTCCGGGGCTACGCTCAAATCGAGCGCCCGTTGCACCAGCTTTGGATCGCGAAACTGCGACAGCGCTCTCTCAATGTTGTAATACTGCTCCGGCGCATGCATGTTGCGGACCGCACTCAGATATTCGTCAAATAAAGCGGCATCGCCTGCCTGCGCCGCAACTCTCAGGACGTTGCTGGCGATGCTTGCGTCCACCGAATCCGGGTCCTTCAGATATTGTCTCGCCATGACCGTAGACTGTTTGATCGTTTCCGGGATCTTCGCCAAACTGGCCTAAAATCTCGATCAGATCAGCACGCAGGGAACGGGTATCGTCTTTTTCTCCCGCAGCAGGAGTCCAGCCGATCTTCGCCATCATGGGTTTGAAGGTGCTTTGAATCCATGCATGGTAGGCTTCGCGATCGGCGGGCGTGAGCAGATAATCATTGATCGAATCCAGATAGGGAGAATAACTTTCGACAACCGCCCGCTCCTGGTCCTGGTTCAGGATGGCCACCCAGTCGAGAAATCCGCCAACGTTCTGTTGTCCTGAACGCATCAGCGCGCCCAGGTCGCTCACCAGTGACATGCGTTCGGCTGTGTTTAATTGCTGCATCGCCACTGCGCTCAGCTTGTCGAGCATCTCCTTGTCGTATTCGGTCCGGTAATAACCGACAGCATTCACATTGGTGAACACCCATTGCGAACAGCCGGAGACCGGCAGCGTCTGCTGCTTCTGGCCGATAATCTGGCAGAACGGCTTGCTGTCAGATGACTTCACGCACAACGGAATCATCCAGAGCTGGTTGTCTGTAGAAGGGCCGCGGTCGAGAACGAAACGCTGCTGGGAAACGGTAATCACGGTGCGCGGCTGGGGCTTGGAAACTTTGCGGGCGCGACGCCTGCTTTTTCTTCGCGAAGGCTTTTCCGCAGCTTGCTGAGGAGTAACGCAGGAGCTATTCACCTTGACTACGGGTTCGCCCGGCTGGTTCACGAAGGTGGGCATGATCTTATCCACCGGACGGCCGGAAGCAACAGCAATGGTGTTCCAGAAATCTTCAGCGCTGGCATTGCTGTAGGCGAACTTGCGCAGGTAGGTGTTTATGCCGTGGCGAAACACCTCTGGGCTTACATAGGCTTCCACCATGCGCAGCACCGCACCCGCCTTCTCGTAGGAGATCGGATCGAAGAGTTCGTTGATCTGGTCGGGAGTTTCGGCCTTTGCCCGAATCGGATGGGTATTCTGGAGCGAATCATACGCGAGCGCGCCGTCAGTGGCTTTGACCGCGTCAAGCATGGCGTTCCATTCCGGATGCAGCGCCTGAGAGGGTTTCAGCGCCATCCAGGTGGCAAACCCTTCGTTGAGCCACAGGTTGTCCCACCATTTCATGGTCACCAGATCGCCAAACCATTGGTGCGCCATCTCGTGGGCCAGAACTTCAAACACTTCCTGATGCGCAGTGACGGAAGAATTTTTGTCGTCAATAAAGAGCAGGGTTTCCCGGTAGAAAATGGCGGCTGTATTTTCCATGGCGCCGGCTTCAAAATCGGGCACGCCTACGATGTCGAGTTTTTCAAACGGATATTTAATACCGTAATACTGATCGTAGTATTTAAGAATTTCTTCCGCATAGCGGAGCGCGACCAGCCCCAGCGGCTTCTTGTCCGGCGTGCCGCAGACGCGTACCGGAATGCCATCGGCCTCGCCTTCATTGCATTGCAGGTCGCCCACGGCCATGGCCACCAGATATGTGGACATCTTCTTGGTAGTCGAAAACTTTAACGTATGCTGGCCTTCGCCGGGGCCCGGCGTATCGGATACGATTTTTCCGTTGGAGATGGCTGTATCGCCATTATTGATGGTCAGCGAAATATCAAAGGTGGCCTTAAGCGCCGGCTCGTCAAAAGATGGGAAAGCCCGGCGGGCGTCAGTCGCCTCAAATTGCGTGGTGGCATAGTTCCGCGTCTGGCTCTTGGCCAGATAAAAGCCCCTCAGCTTGTCGTTGAGAATGCCTGTAAAGTGGATCTCGATGCTCGCCGGCCCGGCAGTAAGCGCCGCCGGCACGGTGAGCGTGGCCTGGTCCTTGGCCGGATCGGTGGTCACCGTCGCTGTTTGCGTGGCGCCGTTCTGGGTGATGCTTGCCTGCTGAAATTCAATCTCAGCGGAATTCAGCGTGATGGAAGTCCCCGGCTGCGCAACCCGAACATCAATGGTTTCATGGCCGGCAAAGGTGGCCTTCTGCAAGTCGGGTGTGAAGCTGAGGGTATAGTGCTCCGGAACAGCGTTGCCCGGCAGGCGTTGCGCGCCCGCCATCAAAGGAAGCATCACAAACAGAAGCACAACCACTCGTTTTAAAAACATAAATCTCCTTCGCGCCCCGCAGCGGCAACAACTCAACTTTATTGCGACGTGGATTGACCAGCAATAATAACTTCAGAACAGCGGTTCCAGGCGAACCAGTAGGCAATTTCCCTATAGTCATCTACAGCAAACACCGCAAGGTCTGCATCTTTGCCCGTCTCAATGCTTCCTTTGCGCTGCTGCAACCCCAACGCGCAGGCTCCATTCATGGTGCTGGCGCTGATCGCTTCTTCCGGGCTCATCTTCATATGCGTACAGGCCAGCGAGATGATAAAGGGCATGCTGGGCGTAGGCGAAGTGCCGGGGTTGTAATCGGTGGCCAGCGCCACCGCCACACCTGAATCAATCAGCCCACGTGCATCTGGATAAGCTGCATGTCCCAGAAAATAATTGGCGCCAGGCAACAGGGTCGCGACCGTTTCGGTTCCCGCTATTCTTGTAATTTCTTCAGGCGCTGCACAGTCCATGTGGTCAAGAGAAGCCGGCTTGTGGGCCAGCAGCGTATCCAGTTTTGACGGTGTGAACTGGCAGACGTGAGCACGAGTGCCCAGGTGGTGGGCGCGGGCCGCGGCAAAGATCTTTTCCGACTGCTCCAGCGTAAAAGCCCCTCGCTCGCAAAACACGTCTACAAAGTGGGCCAGTCCCGCCCGCGCGGCACGCGGAATCATCTTGCCGCATACCTCGGCCACATACTCATCATCTTTGCCCGAAAATTCCGGCGGCACGACATGTGCGGCCAGCAAGGTAGGCTCGACTGTTCCCGGCCATTGCGCGGCTGCATCGCCGATAGCCTGAAGCGATTTGATTTCATCCTGCGCCGTTAATCCATAGCCCGATTTGGCTTCTACGGTCGTAGTTCCCTGTTCCAGCATGGCGTCGAAAGCGCTCAGCACCTGCGCAGCAAGCTGGCGGCGCGTGGCCTTGCGTACCGCTGCAATGCTGGAGCGGATTCCTCCCCCTGCAGCAGCGATCTGCTGGTAGGAAGCTCCTGCAATACGCTGCTCAAAATCTACAAGCCGGGGTGCGGCAAACACGGGATGCGTGTGCGAATCCACAAAGCCGGGAAGCACGACCCCATTCCGACAATCCAGTTCACGTACTTTGCCGCTGTTCTTCTTGAGCCAACTCTTGAAGGATGCGCTGCGCCGCAATTGGCTCTCTGGCCCTGCGGCAATAACTTTTCCTCCGCCGCACAGGACCGCTGCATTCCTGACCAGGCCAATCTCCTTCAGCGACGCTCCCCGGCGGGGCGCATCTTCACCCGCCAAAGTAAGAAGCTGGCCGATATTGGTAAGCAGAAGATAAGGAGATGGAGATTTGTGCGGCAATTTATTGTGTTCGAGATATTACTTGTCAGATTTGGAGCAAAGAGCAAGACAGCAATTAGCAAATCGCAATTAGCAAACCCCAAATGCAATACCCAGGGTGCTTCAAAATAATCACGTCTGGAAGCAACGTCCACAAACTGCATCCATGCCGGGCGAAATGTAATCCCTCAGCCAAAGCAACTCGCGGGCTGAATGCTAATTGCTGAGTGCTAATTGCTATTCTCGCATCGGCACCTTGATTCCCTTACGTTCCGCGAAGCTCTCAGCCTCCGCATAACCTGCATCCACATGCCGCGCAACGCCAATGCCCGGATCATTGGTCAGTACCCGCTCAATGCGCCGCGCCATCATTTCGGTTCCATCGGCAACGGTCACCTGTCCGGCATGGAGCGAATAGCCAATCCCTACGCCGCCTCCGTTGTGGACCGAAACCCAGCTTGCCCCGCTGGCCGTATTCAGCAGCGCGTTCAGAATAGGCCAGTCGGCCACAGCATCGCTGCCGTCCTTCATGCTTTCGGTTTCGCGGTAGGGTGAAGCAACCGAACCGCAATCGAGGTGATCGCGCCCTATCACGATGGGCGACTTGATCTTTCCTCTGCGCACCAGATCGTTCATGGCCAGGCCAAATTGCGCGCGTTCACCATAGCCCAGCCAGCAGATGCGCGCCGGCAGTCCCTGAAACTTAATGCGCTTGCGGGCCAGATTGATCCAGCGGCTTAAAATGCGGTTCTCAGGAAAGAGTTCCAGCACCAGATCATCGGTTACCGCAATGTCGGCAGGATCTCCGGAAAGCGCCACCCAGCGAAAAGGACCGCGCCCCTCGCAGAACAACGGACGGATATAAGCAGGCACGAATCCGGGAAAATCATAGGCGTCTTGTACCCCGCGCTGAAAAGCAAACGTCCTGATGTTGTTGCCATAATCGAAAGTCACGCTGCCCATCTTTTGCAGGCGCAGCATGCCTTCCACATGGCGGGCGATGGAGTCCATAGACCGCTCCAGGTAAGCCTGCGGATCGCTCTGGCGCAGTTCCAGAGCGTCCGGCAATGACATGCCGTGAGGAACGTATCCGTTCAGCGGATCGTGCGCGGAAGTCTGGTCGGTAAGAATGTCGGGCAGCACGCCCCGCTCTGCCAGTTCAGGAATTACGTCGGCACAGTTGCCGATGAGCCCTACCGAAACCGCTTCTTTCTTGCGCACCGCATTCTTCAGAATGCGCAGCGCCTCGTCGAGCGTGTTCACCATGAAGTCGCAGTAGCCGGTCTTCAGGCGTTTCTTGACGCGCTCGGCGTCCACATCAATGCCCAGGAAACTGGCGCCCGCCATGGTGGCCGCCAGTGGCTGAGCGCCACCCATACCGCCCATACCGCCGCTTACGATCAGCTTGCCCGCCAGGTCGCCATGAAAATGTTTTTCGGCCGCCGCAGCAAAGGTCTCAAACGTTCCTTGCACGATTCCCTGAGAGCCAATGTAGATCCACGAACCGGCGGTCATCTGGCCGTACATCATCAACCCGGCCCGCTCCAGTTCGTTGAACTTTTCCCAGTTCGACCAGTGCCCTACCAGGTTGGAGTTGGCAATGAGCACCCGGGGAGCGTAGTCGTGGGTCTTGAAAATACCTACAGGCTTACCCGACTGCACCAGCAGCGTTTCGTCTGGGTCCAGTGCCTTCAGTGACGCGATGATCGCATCGAGAGATTGCTGGTTGCGGGCGGCTTTGCCGGTGCCGCCATAGACCACCAGATCGCGCGGACGCTCACCCACCTCTTCATCGAGGTTATTCATGAGCATGCGCATGGCTGCTTCCTGCGGCCATCCCTTGCAGCTCAATTCATTTCCGCGCGGGGCTTTCAGAGGTGGACGAAAGGTGGTCTGAATCTCAGTATCCACAGGCATAAGGAAATGGTAGCAAATTGGCGGCCTTCCATGAGCCTGCGCAAGTACTGTTATTTACGCCGGGGATGCTCAAAGCTCCAGAGCATCAGGCTCGCCGATTCTTGTTCACAATTCCGGCGAGGATAATCAGAAAGGCAAACAGCCTGACCAGATAGATCCAGGGACTACCCTCGTTGGGATGCTTCAGCAGGAGCAAGGCACTGCGATTGAGCCCCTCGATGATGAAGGCTACCGCAAAGGCAAGAAACAGGGAATCACGCGTATCTCGCCAGAACCTCAGAAAAAACAGGCCAGCGGTTAATGATGCGGTTGCTATTACGCCCAGAAGGAAGCCGTTTATCATCGCTCACCTTCCCACACCAGTCCGTAAACGAGCAGAAGCATCGCTACGGCCGCGGTTACCAGCCGCCAGCGATAAAGATCAACATCCGGAAGCATTACCAGGTCAAGAAACACAAGCAGATTTGAAACCGCCAGCCCGAAAAAACAAATAGCACTCCAGAGAAGAAGCCGCTTCCTCACTTGGGCATATGCACGCATCAGCAGAACGCCACAGCAAAAAGTTACGATAACTCCGAAGATGTAAACCACTGGACCCATGTCAATCCTTTTTGAACCTGAATGCGCGTGCAAACTCGCGCACGCCAGGGGACGCCTTGGAATGGATCATTCTTGAAATCCTCACAAGTTCCCGCCGGTAAGCCCTGTCCACCTCTGCGAGCAGATCTCTTTGAGCATGTGCGGGATCGGCAAAATATTTGTCGGATTCAGAAGCTATCAGATTGCGCTGCTTCAAGTCTTGAAGAATGCCCTTGGCCCCATCCGGCGGGATATAAAGCGCGTGGGCGATCTCATCCAGCGACCATTGCCTTGGCCGGCTGTTCCACAGAAGCAATAAAGCTTCGAGATGGGGGACGCTGTCTATCTCCGTGAGAATAAACTCGTCGATGTCTCGTCTCTGGGGACTCTCAGTCGTCATGGATTCGGTTGTCAGGTGTGCCGGCCGGAGATTGGGACGCCGTCGCGCATGCCGCGAGTGGACGCCTCAAATATCGCTTCGCGATATTTTACATGCGCATTCCTGCATTGCAAATGCAACATAAACATGGGTTTGGATCGTGTATGAGAATTGAATTTGGATATGCCAACAAGAGATGTAGCCGGGCGTGACTTTTGGTCAATCATGTCGAAAGCCTTATAAATATTGGCCTACAGAGCGTGGGCGGGAACTGTAAAATGCGTGGGTTGACGACACAAGTATCAGGGCACGAGTTTACTCGTGCGGTAAAGGCACACAAATATTGGGCTTCAGCCCGTGCACACTCTTTATCTCCATCGTGCTGTGACCACGAGATTCGAGTTCTCACACAACCTGCATCCAGCCAAATATTTTGGCAGCATCACCGAAAAACATCTGCGGCACGAACAAGTGGGTTGTTCGTGCCGCAATAGCTATGCAACAAACCGATTCTAGGCTGCCTTCTTTCTCTTCGTCCACCACACGGCGCTTGCGGTGCCGGCAACAGCCAGCGTAACCATTGCGGTAGTCTTCACCGGATCGGGAACCGGCGGAGGCAACTCGATAATGCCTGTCTCATCGGCGAGTGCAGGTTGTGTGACATAACGGCCGTAATCGGGAATAGGAAAATTTTCCGCCAACGCGCGCAATTGTTCAGTTGCCGCAGCGCCGCTCATAGGCAAACCGTGGCCGGCGGCCAGAACCTGCGGACTCAGATCAGCAAGCTTTTTCACCGAAGCCTCTGCCGATTGCCAGTCACACGTGTAATAGGCTGGCGGACGCCATACCTGCCGTCGCTTGGTCATCATGTCCAGCGCGGAATCCTGGTTCACGGTCGTGAATGCGTCCCCGGCAATAAGCGTGCGGTCCTCTTCCCGGAAGTACGAGACGTGGCCGGGCGTATGTCCGGGAGTTTCAACTACCTGCCAGTCGCTGAGCCACTGCAACCGTTCCACCGGCAGTTCACGCAGATGCTCTGACAGATCAACCAGCCGATTAGGGAAGAAACGCCCCACATTGGCCATGAAACCGCCCACAGTAGGATCAGGCGGCGGATATTTGCTCGTGCCGTTCACAAATGGCATCTCCAGGCGGTGCGCATAAATTGGTACGCTCCAGTGGCGGGCCAGCGCATCGGCATTGCCGGTATGATCGAAATGGCCATGCGTCAGCACAATGGCCTGCGGCTTCGATTCCGCGCCAAAGTGCTCTTCCGCAGCCTGGAGAATCGCTTTCACATGTCCGTCAAGGCCACAATCTACCAGTACCCACTGCCTGCGCGTACCAACCATGTAGGCATTCACAATTCCCGTAGGAACACAGATCACTTCATTTGCGATAAATTCAGACTTGCTCATGAATGTTTAACTCCCAGCTCAATGAGATGGCAGGAGCAGGAACAGGGTGGAGCTTTGGATGCAAACAAGGAGGAACTATGGCTCAGCAGGAAAAGATTCAACTCCAGGTGGAAGACGGGACCCAGATGGACGCTTATGTTGCGCGTCCGACAGAACGCCGGTGAAGCTTGCGGCGCAATCATCGTGCTTCAGGAAGCCTTCGGCGTGAACTCTCACATTCGTGACGTAACCGATCGCTTCGCCGCGCAAGGTTATGTGGGCATAGCGCCCGAATTATTCCACCGCACTGCGCCGGGATTCGAAGGCAACTACAAAGACTTCAGCTCCGTCATGCCCCACATGCAAGCCATGACTACGCAGGGCGCCCAGTCTGACCTGCGCGCGGTGTTTGCATGGCTGCAAGCACAAAACTCGATTGATCGCAGCAACATTTCTTCCGTCGGGTTCTGCATGGGTGGACGCATTTCATTTCTTGCCAATGCCACATTGCCGCTGCGCGCTGCTGCTTCGTTCTATGGTGGAGGCATTGCGCCTGCCCTGCTCGAACACAGTGCCGCGTTGCACGGACCTATGCTGTTCTTCTGGGGTGAACTCGACAAACACATTCCGCCAGAGCAGCGCGCCGCCGTGACCAGTTCTCTGAAGAAGAATGGTAAGCCCTATACCAATGTTGAATTCTCGAATGCCGATCATGGCTTCTTTTGTGATCAGCGTCCTTCTTATCAGCCGCATGCTTCGCAGCAGGCGTGGGCATTGCTGCTGGAATTCTTGAAAAGTGCTTAGCTCCTTGTATGTGTTCAGTAACTTTAGGCAATGGCGAGGATTTCGGCTTCGCCGCGCCCGGCAGCCGCTCTGCAAAATTGTAAAAATTCAGCGGCGGCTTGCGTTGCCCACCGCCGCCGATGAACAGGCAGAGGGTTTCTCGCATCGAAACCTTTAACAAATACTTCGATGTCGAGCCCTGTCACAGTTCCTGAGAAAAGCCGGTTCAGAAAACACTGGCTGCTGATTGCCTTGTCCATCGCCGGTATCGCGTTCCTTGTAATTGCTGGGCTTCTTGCAACCCATTGGCCATTTACACGGCAGGCCATCGAAAAAGACCTGGCTCAGGCATCGGCCAGCGCAGTGCGCATCCAATCGTTTCAGTCAACTTACTTCCCTCCCGGATGCATTCTGGAAGGCGTAACTTTCACCCTTGCCCGCTGGCACAAGCTAGAGAGTCTCAGGTTGGTCTTCAGAAACTCACCATTCAGGGTAGCTACACCGGCATGCTCTCGGGTACTAAGCGGCTGCAGCAGATTGTGGCGGAAGGTCTGCGCATGCGCCTGTTGCCTCGCAACCAGAGAGAACCCTTGCCAGCCAGTCCGCAGTCAGGCAATTCCAAAAAGCGTCCTGTGCAGATCGAAGATATTCGCGCCGACGGCGCAATTTTGGAAATAGATAATGCGCAAAAGTCGCCGCCGCTGGTTTTTGCTTTCCATCAGCTACGCCTGAACTCCTTCGCCGCTGACCAGGGTACCTCATTCCATGTTGTATTCGATAATTCCAAACCGCCCGGACTGGTCGAGGCCACCGGGCACATGGGCGCGTGGCAATCGAAAGCAATGGCCAACCTTCAGGTGCAAGGCGAATATAGCTTGTCCCGGACCAATCTCGGTGTTTTCAAAGGAATTGCGGGCACTCTCGCTTCCAAGGGAAATTTCAATGGAGAGTTGCAGCGCATCGCGGTTCAAGGCACAACCGTGATGCCAAATTTTGAAGTAAAGGAAAGCCGCCATCCCCTGCCGCTTTCCACGAGCTTTACCGCTGTAGTGAACGGTTTGACCGGTGATACCAGCGTATCCCGCATTCAGGCGCAGCTTGAAAAAACCAGGATCACTGGAACCGGCAGCGTAATCGGCAAAGGCGAAAAAGCAGTAGTGTTGAACGTTCCGACGGGCGAAGGACGCATTGAAGATCTCGTCATGCTTTTTGCTAAATCCCCGCGCTCAGCTATCGTCGGCCCCATCCATTTCAAGGCGCGAACGTCGTTGCCGCCGGAGCATCGCAAGTTTGTTGAACGAGTGCTGCTGGAAGGGGATTTTGATATTCCTGAAGCCCATTTTACCTCCGCGAAAACCCAGGGCCACGTAGACCAATTGAGTGAGCATTCACGCGGTGAAGATGATGACGACGGCGATCCCGGCAATGTTGTCGCGCAACTCAAAGGCCATGTGGCCCTGAAGAACGCTACTGCCACATTTACGGATTCAACTTTCAGCGTGCCCGGCGCAGTTGCGTTGCTGCACGGGACTTATAACCTGGTCAGCCACAAGGTCAATCTTCAGGGCACTCTTAAAATGGAAGCCAAACTGTCACAGGCCACAACCGGCATTAAATCGCTTTTCGCTCGCTTTCTGAATCATCGTTTTGAAACCAAAGATGCCGGAGCCGCGCTTCCCGTAACTGTGACCGGCACCTACGAGCATCCTGTGTTTCATGCTGATCTCGACAAGAAAAAAAAGAAGTGACGCAGGCAGGCGGTTAGAGCGCCTGTCCGGCGCAGAAGCCTGAGGCCCACGCCCACTGAAAATTAAATCCGCCCAGGTGTCCGGTTACATCTACAACTTCTCCAATGAAAAACAGTCCCGGAACGCGGCGGCATTCCATAGTCCGCGAAGAAAGCTCGCCTGTATCCACGCCGCCGGCGGTGACTTCAGCTTTTTCGTATCCTTCTGTGCCCTGCGGCCGCACCACCCAGTGATGCACCTGGCGCTCAAGCTCCGCGATGCCCTGGTTCGTCCACCGCGCCGGCACATGATGTTCAAGCCAGCGCTCGCCCAAACGCGCCGGCAAGGCGGCACGAAACACATTTTTAGCCGAAGCCAGATCGCGCCCTGCCGGCGACGACAAGCAGTGGCGAAGTAATTTCGCGGTCAGGCGCGAGATCAATGTTCACCTGCCCGCCTGGTTTCCAGTAAGAAGAAATTTGCAGGATGGCAGGCCCACTCAGGCCGCGATGCGTGAACAGCATCTTCTCCCGAAATTGCTGTGACTCGATAGAGGTGACGACCTCGGCTGAAACTCCGGCAAGGTCGCAGTAGCGGTCACGATCTTCAGCATTGAAGGTAAGCGGGACCAGTGCAGGACGGCATTCCACCACCGAAATTCCAAACTGCCGCGCCAACTGATAGCCAAAGCTGGTGGCGCCCATTTTCGGAATGGACAGACCGCCGGTAGCCACCACCAGCGCCGGAGCGCAGAATTCATCGTCTGCCGTGCGCACGGTATATCCTGCGTCGCTCCGCTCGACCTGCTGCACCTGGACGCCGGTCAAAATCTGCGCCCCGGCTTTCGCGCATTCCTCCGTCAGCATGTCAACGATCTGGCGGGCTGAATGGTCGCAAAACAACTGGCCAAGCGTCTTCTCGTGATACGCAATGCCATGCTGCTCCACCAGCGCAATAAAATCGGCAGGCGTGTAGCGGGCCAATGCCGACCTTGCAAAATGAGGATTGCTGGAAAGAAAATTCTCAGGCGTGCAATACAGGTTGGTGAAGTTGCAGCGGCCTCCGCCTGAGATAAGAATCTTCTTGCCCGCCCGCTCGGCGCGTTCCAGAACAGCAACGTCGGCGGCCGCGCTTGCCGGCCTCGATTGCGCACATAAGACCTGCTGCTCCGGCGCCCAGAATGATTCCATCAAAATTCTTCATAGGGATTGCGAAGTCATGGCAGCCATCATAATGCAGCAGTTCTGGTTAAGCAGTCGGAATGCAACAACATCACTAACTCCAGTCAAGAATTGATATGCAATTAAATGTCGAATGGAGCATTGCAGTTATGCGCCGGCTCACAAGTGCGGAACATTCCATGACTTTGAGACTGATTCGCCTGCATTCGCGTGATTCGCGGCAAAACACTCGCTGTTGATCTTTCAATCTACATCAACTCTGAAATTGTTTTAGTATTAGTACAGTGTCCCGCTTTAGTAAATGCGCGGTCTCGATTTTCTTAGTCTTGGCAATCCTCTATGTGCTGATCTCACCTTTGCCGGAAATGGACGCTACTTGCGCCGGCAAGATTTCCACTGCATGGTTTGTAGCGGTTGCTGTCATCTTACTTAGCGCGTTTGCGCTCATTTGTTCTGGATCCTGGAGCGCTTCCCTGCTTATTCTGCCTCAGCCGGAGAATGTGCTCGATAAAACCTGCGTCCGGCTCTGTTGATTCGGCTGATTGCAAATCTCCTCTCCGAAATTCGTGCAATCACAACTGCCGTAACCGCCTGGAGACAGGGGTTTCGGCCCCAACTGACGCGAGCATAGCCTCAAGAGCTTCTCGCTAATTCAGGAGAAAACAAAGTGAAGGCCACTGAAGTATTCCACGCCTGGAGTAATATTCTGGCGGGTCGCCGCCCGTCTCTTTCTATCGAGATCACCCGCGAATGCCCGTTGCGCTGCCCCGGATGCTATGCCTACGAAGACGATCATTTGGGAACAGGAATCAACCTGCGCCAGCTACCGGACAAGCGCGGCGACGCTTTAATCGAGGGCGTACTGAATGTAGTAGATGAATACCGCCCGTTGCACCTTTCCATTGTGGGCGGAGATCCGCTCGTTCGCTTTCGTGAATTGAACATCCTGTTGCCGCTGCTTGCCGAGAGAAAAATACATTTGCAACTGGTAACCAGCGCCTTCCGCGAGATTCCCAAAGAGTGGGCGGAAATTCCCAAACTCAACATTGTGGTGTCCATTGATGGTCTTCAGCCGGAGCACGACGCGCGCAGAAAGCCGGCGACTTATGAGCGCATCCTCAAAAACATCGTGGGCCATCAGATAACAGTCCATTGCACAATTACCTCGCAGATTGTGCAGCGACCGGGTTACCTGGAAGAATTCTTTCATTTCTGGTCGCAGAAGACCGAAGTGAAGCGAATCTGGATCAGCATGTTCACACCGCAAAAAGGAGCTTCCGCGGTCGAAATTTTGTCGCCGCGGCAGCGGCAGGATGCGGTGCATGAAATGCTGCGGCTGCGCTTGCAGTATCCCAAGCTCGACATGAAGGAATCAGTCATTCGCGAGTTTCTCCATCCGCCGGAATCACCCGAGCAATGTATCTTTGCGCAGACCACCCACACCTTGTCCGCAGACTTGAAGAGTAAAGTCACTCCCTGCCAGTTCGGCGGCGAGCCCGACTGCTCGCAGTGCGGCTGCATAGCATCCATGGGGCTCGCGGCCCTGGGCCACTATGACGTGGGCATGGGCTTAACCGCGGGAAAACTCTTTGAAGCCTCGACAGCAATTGGCGATGCCATGAACCGCCTGAAGCGAGCGGCATGAAAGGATTGCCAAAATTGCCATAAGTGCCAAAATTGCCAAAATTGGAAGCAATTCATTCGTGAACGGGCAAGATGATGATAATCATGATGATGATGTAGCTAAACCACAACGATGGCACAAAGATACAGAAGCTAAGAGCTAGAGGCTAGGAGCTAGCAGCTAGAAGCTGCCTTTCAGCCATCAAAGTATCTGCGCGCGTGCCTGCTCACTCCCAAACCGCCCAACCGGAAATCGTCGAAACCGATATACCTGCGCGTCTTGATCGTCTGCCCTGGAGCCGCTGGCACTGGCTCATCGTAATCGCACTCGGCATTACCTGGGTCCTCGACGGCCTGGAGGTCACCCTGGCCGGCGCTCTTGGCGGAGTGCTTACGCGCGACGACACTTTAGCACTGAGCAGCGCACAGGTCGGCGCCAGCGCTACCGCTTACCTGCTGGGCGCGGTGATTGGTGCGCTGCTATTTGGCTACAGTACCGATCGTCTGGGCCGCAAGCGGCTGTTCACGATTACGCTGCTCCTGTATCTGTGCGCTACGGCCCTTACGGCTCTGTCGTGGAATTTCATGTCCTACGCAATCTTTCGCGCTTTCACCGGAGCAGGCATCGGCGGCGAGTATGCGGCCATCAACTCCGCCATTGACGAACTGATTCCTGCGCGCCTGCGGGGCCGCGTGGACCTGATCATCAATGGCAGCTTCTGGATCGGCGCAGCCCTGGGCTCGGGCGCAACTATTTTGTTTCTCGATACAGGTCTGGTGCCCATCGCAGTGGGTTGGCGCCTGGCCTTTGGTATCGGCGCGATTCTCGGACTGGGAATTATTTTTCTGCGCCACTCCGTTCCTGAAAGTCCGCGCTGGCTCATGGTGCATGGCCGGGCGCGGGAAGCAGAAGAAATCGTTAGCAATGTGGAGCAGCAGATTACAGGTCACAAGCTCCAGCCGCCACCAGTAGGTGAAACCATTCGCGTTCGCACCCGGACCCACACGCCCTGGCACGAAATCTGGCAGGCCATCGCTTTTGAGCATCGCCGCCGCTCGGTGTTGGGGTTGGTGCTGATGATTTCCCAGGCTTTCTTTTACAACGCCATCTTTTTTACATACGCGCTAGTGCTGGTCACTTTCTATAAATTACCTGCGCAGAAAGTCGGCTTGTATCTGTTCCCTTTTGCGCTCGGAAATTTTCTGGGGCCATTGTTGCTGGGCAGGCTTTTCGACACCATTGGGCGCAAACAGATGATCACTGCGACCTATGCTCTTTCAGGGTTGTTGCTGGCTTTCAGCGGCTGGCTCTTCCATCAGGGGCTGCTCACCGCCCGCACCCAGGCGCTAGCCTGGACCATTATTTTCTTTGTGGCTTCGGCGGCGGCCAGTTCGGCTTACCTTACCGTAAGCGAAATTTTCCCGCTTGAAATCAGAGGCCTCGCCATTGCGCTGTTTTATGCTGTAGGGACCCTGGCTGGCGGAGTTGCGGCGCCCTCGATCTTCGGCTTGATTATCGAGACAGGCTCCCGGACAGCGCTGCTTTGGGGCTATCTCACAGGTGCAGCCCTGATGCTGGTAGCTGCCGGATTTGAGGCCGCCATAGGCGTAAAAGCAGAGCGGAGTTCTCTTGAATCCATTACCAGCCCACTGGCTGCCCGGGGGTTAAATGTCTGAAAAAATTGCCTTTTCCGGGGCTGCTCGCGGCCCGAGATTCTGCATCCAATTATCAAGAGCCACTTTATAAAAATCCAACCAGTGGCGCACAGCGGCATACTCAAGCCGCGATCGGAGACTGAATGAAGCGTGTAATGACTTTAGTATTTGCTTTCCTGCTTGCCTCTTCACTGACGCTGTTTGCCCAAACTGCGGGCAGCGACAACAGCAATGCACAGGGCGACAAGGCCGCCACCAAGGCAGACAAGAAAGCCGACAAGGCAGAGAAAAAAGAAGCCAAAGCCGCCGCAAAAGGCAAATCACTAAGCCTTACCGGCTGGGTTAAAACCGAAGACGGCAAGCCCGTATTCGTGAATGATAAAGACAAGGCGAGCTGGACCATCGCCAACCCCGACGCAGTCAACGGCCATGATGGACATCATGTAAAGGTGAAGGCCAAGCTGAATGAGAGCGACCACTCCATTAACGTGGAAAGCCTCAAGATGCTCGGCAAGAGGAAGCAGACCGCCGAGGAGAAAGACAAAGAAAAGAAGGGCTAATCCTAATCCCACAGAATTAAAGGCGAGAGCATGAGCTCTCGCCTTTTCTTAAAAAACTCTAACTTAAAATACCTTATATTGGGTAACTTCTTTCGCCCGACGTGAGTCTTAATCAGTGATGGCCCATATTCTCGCGATTGCCACTACCAGATTTGCCGCTGAGGCGATGAAAGACGCGATCGTCCGCAGAGGCTACATCGTGAGCCCCGCCACCGATTTTAAGCAGGTGCAACAGATCTGCAATGGTCTTCAGATTGACTTGGCGATCATTGGCCCCAAAATTCCTGACCGCATGAAAAAAGCAATCGGCCTTTACTTGCGAGAGCATTGCCGGGGTACGCAGATTCTCGAGATTTGCACCGGCCGCCCGTGCTTTGCTGACGCTGATTTCACTTTGCAGACCGACCGCTTTGAAACTCTCGCCCAGAGTATTCATTCGATTCTTTCCAACCCGGCCCGCCAGAAACTTGGATAGCCAGAAACTTCGATAAAAAAGGCGGAAGTCAATAGATCATTAACGCTCGCGTCCTATCAATCCCCCGCGCCATGTCATCCTAGAGGTGCGCAGCACCGAAGGACCTATGCACTCAGCCCGCAGCGTCCAGGCAGTAAGCCTTTAGCCCGCAGCCTCGGCATCGGTACAGATCACGAGTCTACCTGATCACGGCGATCACCGATTCTAGAGAACATTGTCATTCAACAATTTTGCCATTTTTGGCAATCATGGCAATTTTGGCAATTCCTCTGCATTTGACTGCAAGGCAACGCTTCCAATAGAACTCATAGCGGACGGCTTTTTACTGCAAACACCCGGAGAACAGACCTCATGAGTGATCTTGTCCAACTCACCAAAGATCAAGATATCGCCATCATTACGATCAATAATCCGCCTGTCAATGCGCTCAGCCCCGGAGTACCGGAAGGCCTTGCTGAAGCTATACAAAAGATCAATGCAGATGATTCAGTGAAGGCAGCCGTAGTGATTGGCGGAGGGAAAACTTTTATCGCCGGCGCTGACATCAAGGAGTTCGGCAAGATGACCTCTGGGCAGAACCAGCGCGGTGTAGGTCTGTTGCCGTTGCTGCTGCAAATTGAAGACAGCCGTAAGCCGGTGGTGATGGCCATTCACGGAACCGCTTTTGGCGGAGGCCTTGAAGTTGCGATGGCCGGCCACTACCGCGTGGCCAGCGCAGACGCGCAAGTGGGCCAGCCGGAAGTAAAGCTCGGATTGATTCCCGGCGCAGCCGGCACCCAGAGACTGCCTCGCCTTGCGGGCGTGGCCAAAGCCGTGGAGATGTGTACCGGCGGCAACCCAGTCAAGGCTGCCGAAGCGCTGAAGCTGGGCATTGTTGACCGCATTATTGAAGGCGGCTTGCAGTCTGGCGCTGTCGCATTTGCCCGGGAGATTGCCGGGAAGCCGGCGCCCAAAACGCGCGAGCGCAACGAGAAGCTTGGCTCTGAAGCAGAGAACTCTCCCATTTTCGCCGCCGCCCGCGACAATGCACGCAAGAGACAACGCGGCATGATGGCGCCGCTGGCCGCCATCGAAGCCATCGAATCTGCGACCCGGCTGCCCTTTGATGAGGGCTGCGAGAGGGAGCGCAAGCTTTTCATGGAATGCCTGTTCTCCGATCAGTCGAAAGCGCTGATTCATGTCTTCTTCGGCGAGCGTGAAGTCGCAAAGATTCCTGATATTCCTAAGGAGACTCCTGTCATTCCGGTAAAGAGCGCGGCAGTGGTTGGCGCAGGCACTATGGGCGGCGGCATTGCCATGGTGTTTGCCAATGCCGGAATTCCGGTGCTGCTCAAAGAAGCCGATCAGGCAGCCCTTGATCGCGGGCTGAGCACCATCCAGAAAAATTATGCCAACTCGGTCAAGCGTGGCCGCTTCACGCAGCAGTTTGTGGACGAACGCCTGAAGCTCATTAAACCTACGCTCAGTTATGACGAATTCAGCAACGTGGACATGGTGATCGAAGCTGTCTTCGAAGGCATGGCGCTCAAGAAAGAAGTATTTGGAACACTTGACCGCGTCTGCAAGCCGGGAGCGATTCTGGCCTCCAATACTTCCACGCTCAGCATTGATGAGATTGCTTCGGCCACATCGCGGCCGGAAGCGGTGATCGGCACTCATTTTTTCAGTCCTGCCAATGTAATGCGCCTGCTTGAAATCGTGCGCGGCAAAGCCAGCAGCAAAGAGGTGATCGCCACTTGCATGCAGCTTTCCAAAAAGCTCGGCAAAGTAGGCGTGCTGGTCGGCAACTGCCGTGGATTTGTCGGCAACCGCATGTTCGGCCCTTACCGGCGCGAAGCCCAGTTCCTGGTGGAAGAAGGCGCAAACGTAGAAGCAGTAGACAAGGCTCTTTATGACTTTCGGCATGGCGATGGGGCCGCTCGCGACCGGCGATCTGGCCGGGCTGGACGTAGGCTGGCGCATTCGCAAAGAATACCGGCACCTCGAAAAGCCCGGCGTAAGGCAGCCGCTTGCAGAAGACCGTCTCTGCGAACTGGGACGCTACGGCCAGAAAACCGGAGCAGGCTGGTACAAATATGACGAGAACCGCCGCGCTGTGCTTGATCCGGAAGTAGCCACTCTGGTGCGCAAGTGGGGCGCCGAAGCCGGCATCCCGCAGCGCCAGATCTCCTCTGAGGAAATTGTTGACCGCTGCATCTATGCGCTGGTCAATGAAGGCGCGCGCATTCTCGAAGAAGGCTACGCGCTGCGGGCTGTGGACATAGACATCATCTACCTGACCGGCTACGGCTTCCCTGCCTATCGCGGCGGGCCCATGTGGTATGCCGACACCGTAGGATTGAAGAAAGTCTATGAACGCATCAGCGAATTTCATCGCCAGCACGGCGAGCTATGGGAGCCTGCGCCGTTGCTCAAACAACTTGCGGAGCAGGACCGCACATTCGCAAGTTTCGTACGCGGGACGCCGGACAAAAACGCTCGTCAGCACAACTTTAAACCGAGCTATTAACCAACAAGGAGCAAGAATGGCTGGAGTCAAACTGATCGTGATGTATCCACGCCCGAAAGATGTTGATGCTTTCGAGCAGGTCTACCAGAAAGAACATGTGCCCATGGCGGTCGAGAAACTGGCCGGCAAAACCAAACTGGTGGCGACCAGGGTGACGGCGTCCCCTGAAGGAACGCCGAAATTTTACCGGATCGCCGAGGTCCACTTTCCATCCATGGACGCTCTACAAGCCTGCGCTGCATCAGAAGGCGGCAAGCAAACTCTGGCCCATGCCGCCAAGATTTCCTCGGGCGGCCCGCCGGTAGTTCTGATCGCAGAAGAAGAAAGTTATACGTTTTAAAGGTGTTCAAAAACAGAATGGGTGAATGGCGCAGCTTCCAATTTCTGGAGTTGCGCCGCAGCATCCGCAGACAGTAAACCCCTGCGTGTCTTACCTCGTGTCTTTTATTACATAGCCGGGCGGCGGCTCGAACAAAGATGAATCCGGGTTCCCCTTTCCGCACGTTTTTCAGAGTCACAACACTGTGCGCAAAGGTTGGAGGAGGTGTGTCCTCCATGAAAAGGGCCATACACAAATCATCACTGAACCATGTCTCTGTGACCTCTTTCGCTGAGTTTGCATTTCCCGGACTCGTAACGCGAGTTCCAAAAACTTCGAAACCTTCTATCTCCTTTTGGCCCAGGTCTTCCGAAACAGGATTGGTGGACTGTTCCGGCGGCTTCTGAGTAATAGCAGGAGCGGACTGGGACCGGTGCTTGCCGCAGCCGCCATCATTGAGCGGCAACTCCTGGTGGCTAATGGTGGCAACGCGTCTGTTGGGATCAGCAAAGATCCGAATCTGGCGTACTGGATCATAGATAGTGGTGAGATCATGGCGCACTTTGGCAGTCGCGAGGTCGGTGCCGCGCGGCGACTCATACAATGTCTTTTTCGGTCCGCGTCCGTCCATCGGAATCGCGAAACATCTTACCGAGGGTAACAAAGCGGACTTCCCTGCCATTACGCATGGTCTGCGTTTCTTCGATGATTACGTCGGCTGAGAAAGGCGCTTCTTTAAGACCAACAGTCAAAGGTATGCCGAGATTGCCATCCGTGAAAATACGCTTTGGCGCCATCTGGGAGAAGACTAGAAGAAGGAACCACGTACACGCAGCCTTGGCTTTCATCTGCTCTCCTTCTATCGTGCCGGATGAGGAAAACTGCCGGGACTTCCAGCAATGTTAGATCGCAATGGAAGGTCCTTCATATCAAATGTTTGTGAAAGAATGCGCAGCATTCCGATCAGGCAAAGAGACACAGCAGCTAAGGCTTGATGAATAACATTGATAGTAGCATATGGAGTGTTGTTCCTGGCCCATCTGAATGAACTGGTCTTCGGGCGGGCAGTGATGATTGCTTCGCTTATCAATTGAATGTACCCTAAGTTCTGCGCTAGCATCCAGATCTCAGTCGGAGGGCAAATGGAGATATCCAGCCATTTCCTAAAACAACTTCGAATCTGCACTTTTATTCTAGGTGGTGTGTGCGCTGTTGGGATGACCGTGCTGATTGGAAATGTAATTTGGAATGCCACACACTTGCTGTACCCGACGCCTGAGACCCAAAGCGCCTTTCTACAGCACTACACGCCGAAACAGGTATTCTCTTCTTTTGCTTGCCACGAATCCGCTGTTTTCTCTCAGCACAGTGGCGCCGCAGCCGGCCGCAAATATGTCACCCGGAATGCCGGGTTTGAATGGATCTTTGTGATTTCCCCAGAGAAGTGGGCGCCATTGATGGATGCCTTGAGGCAAGATGCCTACGATCAGCTTGTCAGCAATGGCGCTCAGATTTTAAGCCAGAGTGGTGATTCACGAACCGGATTTCACTTTGATTACAAGACTGAACACGTTCTCGGTTCGCTGACTATTTTTCCGCTGGCTGCGAGCAACAGGGTACAGCGTGCAACGCCCCTGCCAAGAGGGCTTGGCGATGTGTCATCTCGTATTGAGCAAACAGAGAAGTGGTTCCCTAATGCTCAAGGCATGATTCAGGCCAGTCTTGCTAATACTCTTCATTGAATATCTTTAACTTGTTCCACTCCAGCCGAGACGTTCTTCTGCCGATCTGAAATTCGGCCCACAGAACTCCGTGCTCACGCCGCAGGCGTTCCTTTATCCCATACTGATTTGATTTGTTTGCTCTATTGCCGTTCAGCGACCATGAGGTCTTGCAGCTGTTCAGGATACTGCTCCTGTAATCACAACTATTCCCCCGCACAATAACAGGCAGGCAAGAGCGAAAAGCCAAAGCTAAGAGCTAATGGCTACTGCTGTAACTGACCCTCCAGATAGAATTCGATCCATCATCGCTTACGAACAGCGAGCCGTCATTGCCTACAGCCACACCTACCGGTCTTCCCCAGACTTTACCGTCAGCAGTCACGAAGCCGGTTAGAAAATCTTCATACTCGCCGGTCGCATGACCGTCTTTCAAAGGAACGCGGATCACCTCGTATCCATTACGGCGTGACCGGTTCCACGAGCCATGTTCGGCGGCAAAGATGTCGCCGTTATATTCGGCGGGAAATTGTTTGCCTTCATAGAAGGTCATTTCCAGCGAAGCAAAATGGGGCTGAAGGATCACATCAGGCGTGACCACTTTGTCTTTCAATTCAGGATGCTTGCCCTTATGCTTCGGGTCCTGATGGCCGCCCATGTAAAACCAGGGCCAGCCGAAGAAGCTTCCATCAGGAATATGGGTGATGTAGTCAGGAACCAGGTTGTCGCCCAGTTCGTCGCGCTCATTCACTGAGCCCCACAATTCGCCGGTTTGCGGATGAACGGCGATGCCCACTGCATTACGGATTCCATAGGCATACACCCGCAGGCCGCTGCCGTCTGGATTGAATTCGAGAACGTCGGCGCGATGATACTCAGCGGGATTATTGTCGGTATCATCATTGTTGGAATGCGAGCCGACGGAAACATACATCTTCTTGCCGTCGCGCGAGAAAGCGATATCGCGGGTCCAGTGTCCGCCGCCGCGCAGGCGTCCGCCTCCGGGAAGATCGGGAACAATCACTTGCGCCGCGCCCGACGCTTTGAGGTCGCCATTCTTGTAAGGAAAGCGCACCACAGAATCCGTGTTGGCGATATAGATCCACTGCGGGTCCGGCCCCAGCGGATAAAAGGCAATGCCGAACGGCTGGCGCAGCCCGGTGGCGAATACCTGTGTCTGGCTGGCTTTGCCATCGGCTCCTACTCCGCGAAAAACTTTGATTTCGTTGCCATAGCTCTCGGCCAGAAACAGGTCTCCGTTGGGCGCGGTGCGCAGCAGCCGCGGATTTCTGAGGTTCGCGGCATACAGTTCCACTTTGAATCCGGGCAATGCCTGTGGCCATGCATTGGGAGGGCGCGAAACAAGATCGGGTCCGTTGTCTACAGATTTGGTAGCGTTTGGTTCGGGCAGGTCAGCCAAAGTCAATTTGCGAAATATACCGGGCTTCTGCTCGCGATAGTCGGCAAATGCAGACTGGCCGGTAATCACCTGTCGCGCCTTCGATGTCGAATCGGATTGTGCCTGGGCATGAAGAAAAGATAAATTGGCAACAAAGAATGCCGAAAGAACCACGAATAACAACCGCATTGAGAATACCTCTTGAATGAGTGTTCTTTCCTTGGATGCCGTCCGTCTGCATCCGGATTTGAGCGCTTTCGGAATAGGTGTAGCCCGTAACCGGGCTTCACAGCGTGTGTGAGAACTTAGAATTTGCGTGGAGTTGAGAACACACGTATGAGGGCACGGGTTTACTAGTGCCGCAAAGCGCATGAACATTAGCCGTCAGCGCTGCACACTCTTAACCGCATGGGTGCGCCGTCACCGCGAAGATTGCGCATGAAAAAGCCTGCTGCTAATAGCAACAGGCCTGGATGAATTATCAGCAATTAGCGGCGGGTGTGGCCGTTTTTCGATCCATTTCCATTGTGGCCATTGCCATTATGACCGTTACTGTGGCCGTTTCCATTACCGTTTTCGCTTCCGCCAATAGAACTGCCATTGCTCGAAGCCTTGGCTGCCCTGGCAATCGCCGCGGGGTGGCCATTATGTCCATTCTCACTATTATGTCCATTGCTGGTCGAGAGATGCAGTGGAGCCTGGCGAACAGGTTCTATTTCAGGATTGGTAATTACCGGAGCGCGGCCAACGCTGTAATAGGTAAGCCCCTGGGCCGCGACTTCCTGCGGGTTATACAGATTGCGTCCATCGAGCAGAATCGGATAACGCAGAAGCGTGCGCATCTGCGCGAGATCGAGATTGGCGAAATCTTCCCAGTCGGTAAGAATCAACAGAGCGTCAGCTTTATACGCAGCGGTATATGGGTCCTGCGCGAAGCTCAGGTTTTTGAATTGCAATTCCGCCCGCGCTCTTTCCATGGCTGCCGGATCAAAAGCGATGACTTCGCATTCCTGCGCCAGCAGGTCGCGAATAATGGCGACCGCCGGTGACTCGCGAATATCGTCTGTGCCGCCCTTGAACGAAATTCCGAGCACCGCCAGCCGTTTGCCTTTGAGCGTCCACAGAGCGGCACGCACCTTGCGCAGAAATGCCTGGCGCTGCTTCTCATTGATCTTGATGACTTCGTCAAGCAGCCGGAACTCGTAACCACACTCTTTGGCTACGGTCTTAAACGCCGAAACATCTTTGGGAAAGCAGGAACCGCCATAGCCAAGTCCGGCGCGCAGAAACTTGGAGCCGATGCGGGTATCGGCGCCTACGCCTTTGGAAACTTCTTCGATGTCTGCCCCTACCAGTTCGCAAACATTGGCGACGGCATTGATGAAGGAAATTTTCATGGCCAGGAAGGCGTTGGAGGCATGCTTGATCAGCTCTGCGCTGCGGGCGCTGGTCTCGATCAATTGCGGTTCAGCCACCGCGTCTTCAGGGCGTGGAATAGCGCCGGCTTCGTCATAATAGACGCCGCTCAACATCGGTTCATAGATCTGGCGCATCATCTCCGCTGCGCGGGCGCTGCCACAGCCCACCACAATGCGGTCAGGATAAAGAAAATCGGTTACCGCTGTGCCTTCACGCAAAAATTCCGGATTGGATACAACTTCAAAGTCGGTTTCCCGTGCGCCGTTCAGCACCATGGCGCGCTGCACGCATTCATTGGTATAAACCGGTACGGTGCTTTTCTCCACCACCAGCTTAAAGCCGTTCATGGCTTTGGCGATCTCACGCGCGACGCATTCTACATAAGAAAGATCGGCAGCGCCGCACGCCGTTGTCGGCGTGCCTACGGCAATGAAGATTACCTGGCTTACACGTATTGCTTCGGCAGTCGAAGCAGTAAAGGAAAGGCGTGATCCACTATGCCGGTGAATCAGTTCGGGAAGAAACTCTTCATGAATGGGAACAATTCCATTGCGTAACGCGGTGATTTTCTGAACATCATTGTCAGCACAGATCACATCGTGGCCGATCTCCGCAAAACATGCTGCGGCAACCAAGCCTACGTATCCCGACCCGACAACGGCAATTTTCATGTGCATTCCTCTAGTTTGAGAAATTTATAGCATAGCTAAGCTGTTCAAAGGAGACAATTTTGGCATGGTTACCAAAGAAGCTCCCCCTTGAAACACACTTCCTTGCTGCCTTTTCTTTCCTGACTCAAACAAGCCAGCAGGAAAAACCCTGATTGTCGAAAAAAGTGTCTGAGGATAAGTATTACTCGCGCACCCGCATGCGTAAGCTGGTTACTAGAATACCTGAATTGTACGCTCACGGCTATGCTGAGTTTGTTCTGAAGTACATGTCCTCACGTCTTCAGGAATAACTGACACTTTGAAGGCTGCCCACCGTGACAATCCACAGGCCCATAAAGCTTCAGCAGATCACAATGCTATAATTTTTCAACATCTGCTCCGGCAAATGACACTTCTCCTGCGGACACTCTACCCGTGAACATTGCCATGGTCGTCCTTGAACTCCTGGTTGAAGGAGGCGGTGAACGGCAAATGCTCTGCCTGGCCCGGGCACTGGGCCAACAGGGTCATCGTGTCACGATATACACAGCAGCCTATAATCCGGCGACTTGTTTTCCGGATATCTGTAAAGATCTCACCATCGTAGAAACCGGACGCGGAAGGTTCTCCAACCTGAAGAAGCCCTTGTTTTTACGAGGCTGGCTCGACATGCGCCACATGGCCGCCAAAGTCACCGACCGCCATGAGATCTGGAATCCACACCATTGGCCGGGCCAATGGGGCGCGGTATGGCTGAAACGCAAACTGGGCGGCAAGGTAGTCTGGATGTGCAACGACGTGCCCACCTTCCACCAACTGGCCCATGAAAGCCGATCATTGCGCGCTCCGGTCTATAGCCTTTACTACGACTATGACCGGCGACAGAACCGTGAAGTTGACACTACGCTGTTTCTCTCGCAGTGGGCCGAAAGCGAGTTCAGGAAGATATACAAAACCAACTCGCGCGTAGTGCGAAGCGGCGCCGACCCTGACAGGTTCATGCCCGGCGGAGACCGCGAGAAGATCCGCTCCCGCTTCGGATACAGTTCTGAAGATTTCGTTTTACTGTGGCTGGGCATCTTTATGCCACACCGTCGTGTGCAGGACGCCATTGAAGCCATTGCCGACCTGAAAACCCGGGGCGTAAACGTCCGGCTACTGCTGGCGGGCTCTGATTATCTCTTTCCGGAATACTTCCAGTCCTTGAAGACACTAACCAAGACCCTGGGAGTCGAGAATGAAATCACGTTTGCCGGAAAAGTGGCGGACCAGGAAATTCGCGACTTCTACTGCGCCTGCGATGCATTCCTGTTTCCGAATGAAAACCAGACCTGGGGACTCGCTGTGCTGGAGGCCATGGCTTGCGGCTGTCCAGCAGTGGTATCGAAAGGAGCGGCGGTACAGGAAGTTCTTACAGACAACGAAACCGCATTCCTTTTTCCGGCGCGTGCGCCCAAAGAACTGGCTGCCAGGATTGAAACCATCATCCGGCAGCCGCAACTGCGGCGCGAAGTTGCCGAGCGCGGCATGGCGATGGTGCGCAATCATTACAACTGGGACACCTTCGCTCAACAAATCATAACCGTCTGCCAGGAGACCCTTACCCAACCTTAGAGGTTTTTTTCAGAATAGGTGTAGCCGGTTGCCTCATTTACACCAGACTAAAGAGGTGTGTGAGAACTTAAAGTCTGCGTCGGTTGACGAGACAAGTATCAGCCCAAACCACCCCTGAAGTGTGCGGCGGTTTTATGAACCAGAAACTCACCGAGCGGCTCTCTGGGCTACAACGTTCCGGATGATGCAAAATTGCTTCCACACTCCCCGCCCCGCGGGGCGGTGAAGCTAGCCCGCCGTTTCAACGGCGGGAAGGTGAAGCGACAAACAGAGTCCCCCGGAAGGGGACGACTGACTTGCGTTGGCACAAGCGAAAACCGGAGACACCAGCAATCATGGACTAGCTTAAAGATTGGTTGGTTTCTTGCGCGCCACCATCAACATTGCGTCATAAATGTTGATCCTGAATAGATTCAGGAATGACAAGGCAGGAATAGTAATAGAAATCTGCTTTCCATCGGCGAAAGCCATTGGCGACGTAGTAGGGATCGAGCGTGCTGCCAATCACAGAAAAGCCTTCCGATTCCAGAAGCTGCGCCAAAACTTTAGGGGTGAAATGCGATAAATGGATTTCACCAATGCTTCCGTCAAGACGTATGAGTGGCAGCCCCAGCTTTCCGGCGCCGGCCCGCGGTTTTCTCAATCCCAACTTTACCAGCAGACGCTTCACCGCAGCCCGAAGAGAAACGACCTCGCTGGGTACGGCGATCGCGATCGTGCCTCCATCGGAAAGCAAAGAGTGGCAGGTCTTCAGCACCACTTTGGGATCAGGCACATGTTCCAGAACGTGGAACAGGGTAATGTTGTCAAAGGTCCTGTTCTGGCTGGTCATATCTTCGATTAGGCCCTGAAACACATCAATGCCGTACTTCTCTTTGGCGATACCAATGGCGGTCGTGGATACTTCCGTTCCGTAAACTTCGGTGTACTGGCTGCGCGCATGAAAAAGGAATTGCCCGATTCCGGTACCAACGTCCAGAAGCGAGCCCGGCTTCCTGGTGGAGCGCAGCTTACGCAGCCTGCGCTTCCACAGCCGGTCGCGGCTCTCAATCTCGCTCAGCCACGAGTCGTACTTTGCCGGCTGCGAATAAAAGTTGATGAGCTCCGCCACCGTAGGCCTGGGATTGTCGAAGATATAACCGCAGCTGCGGCATTGGGCAATATTGCAGGCAGAATCGAGAACCTGGAGCATGCCGCTGTTGCACAAGTTGCATTGCTGGAGGAGTTCACTCATTCGTGTGTGACGTCTTAAATGCTTAAGTTGCGCGTGGTGGTGGCTGTCCCTATAATACGGGTTCACAGGAATATTTCAACCCTTCACTCGATGTTCAAAACCCGGCACAGAATGACGCTGAGCCAGAGCTTCCGTACAATTGGTTGATTTCATCAGTACCGCTGGAAATCAAGTGGGCTGGAAGAATACTTGCCCGCTGTTATGCTGGAACCCGGGAAGGTAGACTCGACAGGTTGTCGTCCGATTGGCAAAACGCAGTGAGTCGCGCCAGACAAAATCGTATCCAATGAAATCCATCAGTCTTTACGAATTTGGTGGCAGTGAGCATGTGGTCAGGAAATTCCACAAGCGGCTCATCCGGTTCTTTCAAAATTCCGGCCCCGTGCTCGACATTGGATGCGGCCGCGGCATCTTTCTGGGATTGCTCGCGGAAGCCGGTATTGCAGGCGTTGGGGTTGACCACTCGGAAGAATCTCTGGACTTCTGCCGCACCAAAGGTTTCAACGTTTTCCACGAAGATGCGCGAACTTTTCTGGAGCGCAACAGGAAGCATTTCGGCGGCATCTTCTGTAGCCATGTGATCGAGCACATGGGCTATGAAGATGCCATGGCATTTCTGGATCTTTGCTATAACGCACTGCTCCCGGGCGGCTCGCTGGTCATGCTTACGCCCAACCCTGAAGATCTGACCATCATGGGAGATATCTTCTGGCTTGATCCCACGCATGTGCGGCCGTACCCCAGGCTATTGCTCACCAGAATGCTGGAAGCGACCGGCTTTCAGGTGACCGTCGCCAATCCCATGCTTGGACACTGGCGCATGATTGGCCCGCGGAATATGGCCAGCTACTTCTTTAAGCGGCTGGTTCTGGGTCGATTCTATGGAAAGCCTAACCTCTTAATGGTGGCAAAAACACCCACCACGTCTGCGCCGCAGGTACCGGCAGGCAGTCATAATGGCTGATACGCTGATTCCCGATCGAGTCGCGCGCCGGGGCCGCACCGTCAGCGTAGTCGGAGTTCTCACCGTCACCGTAGCCATATTTGGATACCTTCGCGAGGCGGCGCTCGCTGCCCGCTTCGGTGTATCCACCTCGATGGATGCATACTTTGGGGCGATTTTCATTCCCAGCATGCTGTACCTCATCCTGATCACTGGGACCCTGTCGCCCATTTTCATTCCCATACTGTTGCAGGAGAGTCACACCAACGACCGCGAAAAGGTCTCGGAAACATTCAGCGTCATTACAACGTTTGCATTGGTAACACTCACGATTGCGGTTCTGTGCGGCATGGCTACCGCCCGTCTGTGGCTTCCCTGGCTATTTTCCGGTTACGGCCCGGTAACCATGGAACTGACACTGCGGCTCACCTATATTATTTTTCCGGCAGTGCTGTTTCTGGCGGTTGCCGGCATTCTCACCGCCGTACTGAACGGATTTCACAAGTTCGCGCTGCCGGCCTTCGCGCCTGCTATTGCCAGCATCATTGTGATTGTCAGCATTGTGGCTGCCCGCGGAAGCAACGCAATTTACACGGTGAGTATCGCCACCGCCATCGGCTTCCTGCTGCAATGTCTGGTGCTGGTGCCCGCAACCGCAGCCCTGGGCCTGAACTTCCGCCCTTCACTGAACTGGAAACACCCAGCGGTGGGCAAACTGCTGCGCCTTGGCGTCCCTCTTCTGCTTTATCTTGCGGTGGCCAATGCTTCTTCTTTTGTAGAGCGAAACCTGGCTTCCAAGATTTCTGCCGGAGCTGTTTCAGCTCTTACTTATTCGCTGCGCGTTTTTGCTATGCCCGTGAACTTTCTGGCTGTGCCTCTGGCGACGGTTGCCTATCCGCAGTTTGCCAAGGAGGCAGCGCGCGAGGGTCACGGCGAACTTGGTCAGCAGGTTTCCAGAATTCTGCGTTTTATCATCTTTCTTTTCCTGCCCATCTCGACCTGGATGGTGCTGAATGCCCTGCCGCTGACGCGTGTGCTCTACGAACATGGCCGTTTTCTGCCCCAGGATGCCTACCTCACCTCACGGGTGCTGATGTTCTACAGCATTGGCATGCTGCCCAACGCGGCTGCCATCGTCCTGCTCAGGTGCTTTTTTGCCGTGCAGGATACCGTGACCCCCTTGATTGCCGAGCTTTTGGATCTGGTCTACTACGTGACCACAGCCACCATTCTCACCCGCCACTTTGGGCTTATGGGGCTGGCGATTGCCCGCGGCGGCGCATTTTTTGTGGTGGCCTTCATCCTGATATTTTTCGCGTGGAAGCGGCGGGAACTGTTGAAGCTGGATGCTGAGCTGTTATGGTTTTTCGTTCGTGCCGCAATCGCATCGGCCGCCATGGGCTTTGTAAGCTGGGCCAGTTTGCATCTTTTGCTTTCGGCCTTTCATTCCGGAGGAACCCTGCTGCGGCTGGCCTTGATGGGCACGGTGCTGGCGCTGAGCGCTGCGACTTTCCTGATTGCTTCGCTGCTGTTGAAGCTTTCCGAAGCACAACAGGTTCTGCATACGGCGTGGGACCTGCTTTCTCGCCCGCCGGGAATTGGCCTGCAAAAGGCCCGCTGACCCTCCGCACTTTCACGACTGTATAATGAGCATGGCTCGCTGCTGCGCAATTTCATATCAGAAATCATCTGTGAATCATGGCTGATCGCCCTCTCCGCGTTGCATGGGACAATTCACTCGCCAGACGAAATCCTACCGGAGGCGGCGTTTACGCAACCCAGCTTATTCGCGAACTCAGCGCCAATCCGGCCGTCGAGCTAAAAGTATTCGAAGGGTGGGATTCGGAGCGCGCGTGCCGGTGAATTTGGAAACCAGGGAATCGTGGCGCGGGCCAGGCGCGGCCTCAATGGATTGCTCTGGAGCCATACGTACTTTCCTTACAAGGTGCATAAGGAAAAGTTCGATGTGGTCCACTCGCCCGCCTTTGTCGTGCCCTTTCATTTGTCCGTGCCCAAGTGTCGTGACTTTTTACGACGTGACCCACCTGAAATTCCCTGAAGACTTCGAATCCAGGTGGCGGAGTTACCTCAACGTTGTGTTGCCCATTTCATTGCGGCGCGCGTCCGCCATTATTTGCATATCGGAACATACCCGCTCAGACCTTTTGAAGCACTACAAAGTTCCCGAAAGCAAGGTGCATGTCGTCTATTGCGGGACAAACTCAGCGCGTTTTCATCAGGGCGCCGCGCTTGATCGCGAGTGGGCCGCAAGCATAGGTCTGAAGCAGGATTACATTCTGCACGTCGGCGCATTTTCCCGCCGCAAAAATATTCCCATGCTGCTGCGGGCAGTGGCCTCTCTCAAAGCGCGAGGTAAATTCAATAACCTGCAAATGGTTCTCGCCGGCCCGGAGCTATCAGTGCTGTCAGGCGCAGCGGAGATCCGCGAAGTCATCAAAGAACATGGCCTTCAAGATACGGTAAAGTTCACCGGCCATATTCCCGACGGGCAGCTTGCAGGGCTGTATGCCGGAGCAAGAATTCTAGCTTTTCCTTCCCTCTATGAAGGATTTGGGCTGCCCGTGCTGGAAGGCATGGCAGTGGGAACGCCCGTGATCGCCAGTAGTGCGTCCAGCATACCGGAGGTGGCCGGTGACGCAGCGCTGCTGGTTCCTCCGGAAGAACCCGAACTGTGGGCTGACGCAATACAGAAGGTAATCGAAAATCCCTCTCTGGCCGCAGAACTTCGCTGCAAAGGCCTGGCACAGTCGCAACGCTTTAGCTGGCAACGCGCCGCAAGCGAAACCCTGGAAGTTTACCGGGCAGTCGTAAAGTCGTAATTCATTACTGTGCTCTTCCTAATGTCATTCTGAATCATCCCGCCCGCGCCATGTCATCCCTGAGGTGCGCAGCACCGAAGGACCTATGCACTCAGCCTGTAGCGTCCAGGCAGTAAGCCTTTAGTCCGCAGCCTCGGCATCGGTACAGATCACGAGATTGCCTGACTGCTCGCTTATCGGCTTCTTACGATGAACGACTTCGGCAGGAAAAGAAATCGTTCCGTCTCGATGCTGCAACCGGGAAACATCTTCTTTAAACGGCGCTTGGATATCCAGGTAACGTCATAGTCATACGACCGTTTCCACAGCCATCCATTCACGGTCAGATAACGCAGCACCTTGGGCGTGAGCCACGATTTCGGCAGCCAGTGAAGAAAGAACATGCTCATGTGCGGATCAATGGGGAACAGTCTTGATGGAGTCTGGCAGTAGACTTTTTTTCCAACCCGCGCCATCTCCTGCGCGAACTTCATCTGGTTTTCTTCGCTGCCCACGTGTTCGATGGCCGAATTGGAAAACACCAGTTCAAACGATTTGTCGGGAAAAGGCATCTCGCATCCTGACGCGCGAACGTGGGCCATGCCGCCGGTCTCAGAAGGCATGTCAATATTCAGGACCGTAATTCCCTCTGTCCGCCCGATTTCACTCCAGAAATAGCAGTAGCCGCCGGCATCGAGAATAGTGCGGCACGACTGGTATTCAGAAAGAAAATTGCGAAAGCGCCGCTTGCGAAAGTAATCGCGCAGCGGTTTCTGGAAATAAAAAGGGTCCATGTATAAGGTCGTTGGTTTTGTTTCGTTATTGTACTGGGAGTTGAATCGCTGGTGAAAGACTTGTCTTGGTTAACCGGTACACCTCACCACTGATGGCCGATCAGCGGTTTCTGTAAGCTTCAAACAAAATCTCCGTGCCGTGTCATCCTGAGCGGCAGCGAAGGAACTGCTCTGCCACTGCTGCCCGTTAAAGGTAATGAAAGTACTCAGCGCATGTCCTCTGTAAGGATTATGTTCACACCTCACAAGGTTGTAGATGACCGAGCACCGCCTTAACAACGCGCTTCTATCGCTTCTTGCCCAACACGCTGTCATATAAGTCTTCAAACTCCTTCACATACCGGGGAAGGGAAAATAATTCGCAGGCCCGCTTTCTTCCGGCTTCTCCCATGCTCGCGTGCTTTGCGGGATCGGCCAGCAACTTTTCCAATGCTTCGGCAATGGCCGCAGGGTCGGAAGGCGGAACAAGAAATCCTGTTTCTCCCTCGGCGACGGTTTCCGAAGGGCCGCCCGGCGCAGTCGCTACGACAGGCTTGCCTGACGCCATGGCCTCAATCACTACCAGTCCGAACGGCTCGGGCAAGGTGGATGGCAAAACAAAGATGTCGTAGGCGGCAAACACGTCAGGCATGTCGTGGCGAAAATCATTGATGGTCAACTTATCCTGAAGGCCGGCGGCGCGGACTTCTTCCTTAAACCGCTCCATGTAAAAGCTTTCAGTGTCGAACACACCACCCACGGCGGCAAACTTCACCTTTGCGTGCCGCCCGGAAATCAGTTTGGCGGCCTGCACAAAAACGGACTGTCCCTTCCAGCGGGTGACCCGGCCCGCCATGCCAATCAATATTTCATCGTCACTTACGCCCCACTCCGCCCGTATCCGTGCTCTTCCCGTCGCGGAAAGGAACGGATCCACATCAATGGCCCCACGAATGAACGCGAAGCGGTCTGCATATCGGGGCGCATCTTGCAGCATGTGGTCGCGCACCGCCTGCGATACCGTAACCACACGGCTGGACAAGCGCGGAATCGCATAATGCAGAATGCTGCGCACAGAGGCAGGCTCTACCATCAATTCGTGGATGCTCCACACATGGGGGACCCCGGTGATCCGCGCGGCCAGTGCGGCGGAAAGAACGGTGTTCGTATTGGTGTGGACGAGCGCGATATTCCGTTTTTTGATCAGGCGAACAAGGCCGCGTAACCCGGCCAGCACCTCGATGCAAAAGCGCGGCAGTCTCTGGGGCTTGAAATATTTGCGCCGCAATACTCCCAGCGGCATAAAGCAGTATTCAATCTTCAGCCGCGCCAGTTCCGGAGAAAGCCGGTTGATATGCCGGGTATCGGTCGGCAGCACCACAATGGGAATGAAGCGAAGGCGGTCCAGACGGCTGAGCAGTTCCAACAGAACTTTCTCTGCGCCATAAAAATCATTGTTGTTGTGAACAACCAGAATATTTTTGGGAGGTGCCATCAATCCATTCCGAGAGTTCCCGGATACCCATCATAAATTACGAATGAAAACAGGCTGGCTGAAAAACAGAAGACAGAAGCACTACACGCTGACGGGAACGGTACGGGTGGCCGCGCTTCTCTTCAGGGCCAGAAGATCGGCTTCCACCATCATCTCGATGAGTTGCTGAAAAGTATATTGCGGCTTCCATCCAAGTACCTTGCGGGCCCTGGACGCGTCGCCGCAAAGCTGGTTGACCTCCGCCGGACGCACCAGTTTAGGGTCTACCTCAACATACTTTTTCCAGTCGAGCCCGCAATACTGGAAAGCCGTTTCCAGAAGGTCCTGCACGCTGTGGGTTTTTCCGGTAGCGATCACAAAATCGCCGGGCGCCGGCTGCTGCAGGATCATCCACATGGCCCGGACATAATCTCCGGCAAAACCCCAGTCGCGCCGGGCATCCAGATTTCCCATCTTCAGCTTGTCCATCAGGCCCAGCTTGATGCTGGCCACCGCCTGTGTAACTTTGCGGGTCACAAATTCCCCGCCCCGTCTTGGCGATTCATGGTTGAAGCAGATGCAGGAGCCGGCAAAAAGCTTGTAATTATCGCGGTAATTCACCGTGATGTTGTGGGCGAACACCTTGGCCACGCCGTAAGGGCTGCGAGGACGAAAAGCGGTTGTTTCCGACTGCGGCGATTCGGTGACTGTCCCGAACATTTCAGAACTGGATGCCTGAAGAAACTTTGCCCGCGGCGCATGCTTGCGCATCGCTTCCAGCATGCGCACAGCTCCCAGTCCGGTTACATCAGAGGTGAGCAGGGGCTGTTCCCACGAAACCGGCACAAAACTCTGGGCGGCAAGATTGTAGATCTCATCGGGAGATACATCGGCCAGCACCGTATCTAGAGACTGCTGGTCGGTCAGGTCGCCTTCCACCAGCGCAATGCGTCCGGCGAGATGACTAAGGATATTTACCTTTTCGGAACTCGCGTTGCGAGTCAGGCCGTACACTTCATAGCCTTTTTCGAGCAGTAGCTCGGCAAGATAAGAGCCGTCCTGCCCTGTAATTCCGGTTATGAGTGCGCGCATGTTTATTCAGGTCCCTGCGAAAATCAGAGATAAGTATCTGTAGTGGCAGAGCAATGTGCTACTCGAATGATATACCGAGATGCATTTCGAGGGCCAGCAGAATGCCCCCATCACGCATAGAAGAGCGCCGTGGCCAGCAAAACTGCTGTGTTACCATACCCTGCGTGTTCATCTGTGTTCATTGTCATTCTGACATTCATTTAGAAAATTCAGACAAATATACCTGCCCCAACTGCTCCGCCGTTTACGCACGAGACCAGTACGGATACTTCGTGATGACCAAAGGCGGCTTCAACATCGAAAGCACCGAGGAAGAATACGCCGAGGAACAGCATCACTGCGGCAAGCTGGTCTTTGAATCATTCCTGCGCAAGCTGATCGAGGCGGAACCTTCGCGTAAAGTTCTTGACGTTGGCTGCGGCGTTGGAAGCACCGTAATGGCGCTCGCGAATGCGGGTTTCGATTCTTATGGAATTGATGTGCCCGGCCTGGCCCATTTTTGGGCTGCATCCAATCAGGACCGTAATCGCCTGATCGAAGCCAGCGGCACCGACCTGCCTTTCGCCGACAACAGCTTCGATCTGGTTTATTCCTTTGGAGTCATCGAACACATCGGCACCGTGACCGGCCATGTCACGCTCGCGCCGGATTACTGGAACCAGCGGGAGGCGTACGCGAAGGAAATCATCCGCGTAACCAAACCCGGCGGACGCATTGCTATTGCCTGCCCTAATAAAAGCTTTCCTATCGATATCCAGCATGATCCCGGTGACCCGGCAAAAAAAGCGGGCGCTCTCCGCTCTTTTCTGTTCGAGAAAACCGGCATCAATCTTCATAAGACCTGGGGACGCTATCATCTTCTTTCCTATCCTGAAGTCAGCAGGCTTTTCGTAGAGCAAGGTGGATGCCGCGAATTTATGCCTCTGTCACTCAAAAACTATTTTCAGTTTGGGAGATTCAAAAGCGGCTTCCTGCGCCCCTTTGGAGCACTGGCACGCCTGTGGGTAGACAACATGCCAACCCGAATTCGCCGGTCATTTCTGAACCCGTATGTACTGGTACAGATGCGAAAGTAGCAATTCAAAGCTTTATTGATTTTAAACAGTTTACAAGTAGCGTCTATGGGCAAAAACGTGGTCTGGACGTGGTCTGGACGTGGAGAGGGGCTCCCTAGCATTTCTATAAACAAATCCAGAAGCTGTTAACCATTCTATTAACGCACTTCTCCCCACCTCAGGCGAAGCGCGGGCTGCTTCACTGTAGCCTGCCGGCCATCCTCAAGGGGCATTCCGGCATTTCAAAGAGTACATAGTAGGCGAAGAGGAAGCGAAGTGCAAGAGTAATCAGCACTGAGCAGTCAGCACTCAGCCCGCGAGCATTTCGGCCTATGGGGCATTTACTAGGCAGGACATGCAGCGGGACTTGGGTGCAAGAATAAGTGTCGCCCCCGCTGCCTGCGTTATTCATCACGTTGACTCATCATTTCAAGTTGACGAGACACGTTGGATAATCCACGCTCCAGTCCGGCAGGACGACCGAAAGTAGCCCGGTCACGGAGTTTCTCAGATGCGCATCTGTTGCGCATCTGAGAAGCGGAGTGCCGGGTAAGAAGGGAAAGATTTTCTTCCGCTCTGCCTGAAGGCTTGCGCGCAGCTCCTTCTTTTGGAGCGGAGCGCACTAGAACAATCTGTCGACACTCTACAACGATTGCTACCTTCCGAGATGTAATAAACACTGCCTTACATCCGTTTTTGCTGATCGGTGGTGAATAATGCAGGCGCTGGCGGTCTGCACTTTTCTATCCTTACCCAGACCTTCCGGTCTGGCTAGATTGCTTCCGCCCTGCTGGGCTCGTTCATGCAGATAATCGGCATTCCGATTTACCTCTATACCTGTTAGCTAATAGGGGTCGAAGTTGTGATGTTTCTATATAGAATCAGGAATTTGCCAGCAAGCAGACGGTACACATTCCAACAACTGGCTTTAACCCTGGTGTAAATAAGGCAACCCGGCACATCCGAAAGCTCCGCGCCGGACTGCTTCCTAGGTAGACGCCGTAGCTGCCAGATGGTCCACAATGACCTCTGCAATTTTGAGTGATGCGGTGGCTGCGGGTGAAGGCACATTGCAGACGTGGGTGGCGGCTTCGGTGTTCACGAAATAAAAGTCATCCACTAACTTTCCGTTGGAATCGAGCGCTTGCGCGCGCACCCCTGCCCCTGCTGGATGAATGTCATGGTCCTCTAGTTCGGGCAGTAGTTTGCGTAACGATTGGGCAAAGGCCCGCTTACTCCACGAGCGATGCATCTCGGCGAGGCCGCTGCCCAGATAGTTGAACGCCATTTTCCAGAAAGCCGGATACAACAAGCTGTCCACGCTGTCTTTCAATGAAAACGAAGTTTTGCTGTAGCCTTCGCGTTTTAAGGCCAGCACAGCATTGGGACCGGCTTCGATGCCGCCGTGAATGCGGCGGGTGAAGTGCACGCCCAGAAATGGAAAGCGCGGATCCGGCACCGGATAGATCAGGCCTCGCACCAGATGCTCTTTTTCCTTCGCGATCTCGTAGTACTCGCCGCGAAAGGGCACGATGCGTACATTCAATTGCGCGCCGCTCATGCGCGCGATGCGGTCGCTGTGCAGTCCGGCACAGTTCACCAGATAGCCGCACCGGAATTCGCCCGCATCAGTTTCGAGGACGGTGGTTCCCTGCTGCCGCCGGATGCCCCTGACTCCGGCTTTGAATCGCACGATGCCGCCTGCGGCCACAATCAGGCGGCAATATTGGGCGGTCACCATCTTGTAATCGGTAATGGCCGTGGAGGGCACATGGATTCCGCACAGGCCGACTGCATGAGGTTCGATTTCGCGTATGGCGGCCTGATCGGGCAGGCGTCTCAGGCCGGGAACGCCGTTGGCCGTTCCGCGACGGTGCAGTTCTTCCAGTGCTGCGACTTCTGATTGCTCCGTGGCCACAATGACCTTGCCGCACTGCTGGTAAGGAATATTATGAGCGCGAACAAAATCGAGCATGGACCGGGCGCCTTCCACGCACAGACGCGCCTTGAGCGAACCTGGCTTGTAATAGATGCCGGAATGAATGACGCCGCTGTTGTGGCCGGTCTGGTGGACGGCCACTTCAGCTTCTTTTTCGAGGACAAGCAGACGGCGTTGTGGATATCGTTTGAGCAGTTCGAGTCCGACTGCCAGCCCGACAATTCCCGCGCCTATGATGGCAACATCAAACTCATTTTCCAATGGCAAAGACCATCTCGCAGAGAGTGCAGATCAGGCGTGGCTCACGGTGCTCGACGCCTCGCGTTGCGCCAGGTAATTTTCCAGTCCCTCGCGCCAGCCGGTGAACACATTGAGCGACCTGCTTTTCAAAGCGGCGTTTTCCAGCACCGAATATTTGGGCCTTGGAACTTTTGCCGGAAACTCCCCGGGGGTTGCGCGCTCCAACCTGATCTTTGTGCCGGTCATTTCGAAAATGGCCTTGGCAAATTCATACCATGAGCAACTGCCTTCGGCGGTTGCGTGATAAAGACCGTAGTCGCTGGTTGCGCTGAGCGCCACCAGTTGTTTCGCAACCTGCACAGTCGGGGTGGGAGTTACAAACTCATCATCTACCACCCGAAGCACTTCTTTCTCACGCGAGAGCTTGAGCATGGTCTCTACAAAATTCAGGCCGCCTTTGGCACGGCAGGGATTCTTGCCATACAGGGCGGAGACGCGCACCACAAAATGGCGTGGATTCACGGTACGCACGAACAGCTCGCCGGCCAGTTTGCTGTTTCCATACACGTTGAGTGGAAGCGGTGAGTCGTCTTCGAGGTAGGGTGAATTCTTCCGGCCGTCAAAGACGTAGTCGGTGCTGATGTGGAACAACGTCGCGCCCATCGCATCTGTGACCTGCGCCAGGTTGCGCGCGCCTGCGGCATTCACAGCGAAAGAGAGCGCCGGGTCGGCCTCACATTTTTCCACATGATGAAAGGCGGTGGTGTTTACTACTACGTCCGGCTTTATGCTGCCCAGAGCTTCCGCAACCGAATCTTTGGCCGCCACTTCCACCTGCTGGTGCGAAAGCGAAACTACTTCGTTCCCCGCCTGCTCGAATGCAGCGGCTACATCATGGCCCAGTTGACCGTTGGCCCCCAGAACTGCAACCTTCATCGCCGCGCACCAGTCGAAGCCGAGACAGTCTTGGTTTCGGTTTTTTCATCCAGCTTTTTGAATACCTGGATGTTGTAATAATTCGGATTGTCCCAGTCGTTGCACTTAGGCATGTTCTCGATGAGATTGCGCACGATGGACTGCACGCTGTGATGAGGATGGAAACTAAGAATGTTCTTGGCCCGCTCTATCGAAACCTTGTAGTTGCGAATGTCCTTGATGCCTTTGATGTCGAGGCCGATGCGGGTGCCGAGTTCCTGCTCGATAGTCAGGGTCACCAGGTCGGCGACCTCTCCTACCGTGTGATTTCCTGAAGCGATATTAAAGATGCCGGAAAGCGATTCGTTGGCCTCAATCGCGCGTATGTAGGCCATGGCGGCATCTTCAATGCTCAGAATAGGACGCCAGATGGCCGGATTATTCACTCGGATCACCCCTTCCTGCATGGCGCACTTGAACATGGTATTGATGATAAGGTCAAAACGCATGCGAGGGCTGTATCCGGAGACCGTGCCTTTGCGCAACGCGATCACCGAAAAATCTTTGTCAATCAATTGCATCACGGCCTGTTCGCCCTGAAGCTTGGAAATTCCGTAAGGATATGACGAGCCTACCGGGCGATCTTCATCGAACAACTCGTTTTCCGTATAGCCATACACAGAGCAGGAACCGGCATAGATGTAGCGGCGCACTTTGGCCTGCTTGGCGATGTAGCACAGGTAGGCCGGGGCCGCCGCATTGAAGACGAAGTTCTTGCTGGGCGAAAACTCCGCCATGGGATCGTTCGACAGGCCGGCCAGGAAGATCACCTGGTCGTAGTCTTTCAAGTCGGAGACCTGGAGATCGAAGATGTCGCGGTTCACAATTCCAACTTCGGCGGGAAGCGAGTTGCCGAACCAGAAGAGATCAACCACATCAACGTCATAGCCCCGCTCCAGCAGTTTGGGGATCAACGCAGAACCAACGTAGCCGGCGCCGCCTGCAATCAGAATGCGCATCAGGCCTCCCTGGCCGAAAGTTTCGGCCCATAAATAATATTGTCAGACAAAGGTGAGGCCAGCCATTCGGCCAGGCTCTGCGCCCTTTTATCTTTTTCAGAGATTACGGCAGTGGTTATATCAATCGGCCACTGAATCCCGATTTGCGGATCGGCAAAATGAATGCCGCTCTCGCCTTGCGAGTTGTAAAGCCCGGTGCACTTGTACTGCACTTCGCAGCCATCGGTAAGAGCGCAGAAACCTCTTGCGAACCCGTAAGGCGCCCAAACCTGCTTTTTGTTTTCCGCTGAAACTTCCACTCCGAACCACTGGCCCAGTGTGGGCGAACCTTTGCGGATGTCCACGGCCACCAGAAAAGCAACGCCCGAGGTCACGCGCATGAGCTTGCCCATGGGCGGGTCCCATTGAAAATGGATTCCGCGCAGCACGCCCTTGCTGGAACGGGAGTGATTGTCCTGCACGAAATCGGTAGGCAAGCCTAGTTCGCGGAATTGGTCGGTGCGAAAAGTTTCCATGAAAAACCCGCGGGCATCACCCATGACCTGGGGGACGACCACGGCGATGTCGTTCAATTGCACAGATTCGATCTTTAAAGGCATTCGTTCCTTTTGTGCTCCTACACCTTCCGGTGTCGGCTAGATTGCGTCCGCCTGACAGGCTCGTTTTACTATGCTGCCGGCGGCATTGTCTCGATCACAATATTTGGAAAACTTACAGCACGCAGGGGCTAAAGCCCAATGTTTCATGCTCCTCACGGCACCACTAAAGTCGTGCCCGATACAAACCTACTCCATACAAACTTCACCAGTTCATTAGAACACCGTTCATCAGCACATCGGGAATTACGTCTGTACTGTGGTCATGTGCTCGGCGGGCGCTTCACGGACACTCGAATGCACCTGCGTAATGTCTTGCCCGGCGGCCATCTGGTAGAAGAGTTCCTCGTACTGGTCAGTGATTCGCTCCCAGTTATAAACCTTGCGGATTCTATCTGGCGCGCGCCGCCGGTAGCTTTCCGCCAGTTCCGGCTTGTCTTCCAGCAGATGGATCTTGGCCGCCAGATCATCCGGGTCTTTGAACAGCACTCCATAATCGCCCAGCACTTCGGCATTGAACGGATTGTCATGGGCAAGAATGCAATTGCCATATCCAAGCGCCTTCAACAGCGCCGGATTGGTGCCGCCCATCATGTGTCCGTGAATGTAGGCATAGGAATTGCAATGCAGTTCTTTCACATGATCAATGCTGTCTACATGGCCGAGAAAACGCACGCGTTCTCCGGCGTTGGCTTTCAGGTCATCTACAAACTGGCTGCGGTAATTGGCGTCGCCGGCAATGGCAAGCAAGCGGCTGGTCTTTGCCCGTTTAAATCCATCCACGATCAGGGCGGCATTATTTTCCGGCACCAGGCGGCTGGCAATCAGGTAATAACCGCCCGGAGTCAGGCCATATTGCTTGATGACTTCAGGATTGGTTGACGATTCGATGTTCCCGCCATAGGCGATGCATGCGGAAGGTGTATGGAATTCATCAAGGTACAGCTTGCGCATGGCGTAAGCGTCGGTAATGATGCCCTTGGGCAAAATCTTTCCGCTCAATTTGGCATTCAGGTGGAAGTAAGCTTTGCCGGCGCGGCCCCACTTGCCGCGCTTCCATTCGATGCCGTCAACGTTGATGGCGCAGGGCTGGCGGAACATCCGCGGAATCAGGCACTGGAAAGCATTCGCCACGTTGGTGACCAGCACGGCGTCAACCTTGCGCCGCAGCACATCAATCATGCACGCTGTGGTATGGGTAAAGGTGCCCAGGTTCTTGGTTTCAATGCTGGGCAGATAAATCAGCCGCACGCCCCGATGTACCGGCGGACGATCTTTGAACAACACCTTGCGGCAATAGACAATCACTTCATGGCCACGCTCGACCAGGCGAGGCGCCAGTTCTATATAGAAAGTTTCAGTGCCGCTGTACGTGGACGGAATACCGCGTCCACCGCAAATGGCGATGCGAAGCTTGCGGCTGCGATCGATTTGTCCTTCTGTCTGACTTGTCATTACTGCTGGCTTTCGCTTCTTTGTTCTCTTTCCAGTTCTTGTTTCAATATCACCGCGCTCCCGAACCTATGGAACTTTCAACCATCGCACTCTGCGGGATTCTGGAGCGGACGACTTTTGCCGGAGCGCCTACTGCAACCGAATAAGGCGGTATCTCTCCGCGCACGATAGACCCCGCGCCGATGACCGAGCCCCGTCCTACGTGCGCTCCATCGAGAAACGTAACATTGGCGCCGACCCAAACATCATCTTCAATGGTGATGCCTTTGCGAATCGTTCCCTGGTCGCGAATCGGTATGTTCACTTCATCGAAACGGTGATTCACAGGATGAAACGAAACATGCTCGCCCATAATCACGTTGTCGCCAATCAACACCGGGCCTCCGCCGCCTATAAAGGAATAGGCATCGGCGGCCGAATTTGCGCCCATTCTGATGCCGTCACCCAGATCGAAAGGCGGCGGGCCGATAATGGTGGAGTAAGGGCCGATTCTCACGTTGTCGCCAAAGACAATGCCGTTCCGCATGAGACCATCAATGGTAACGCCACGCTCCAGCGTGACTCCACGGCCAAAGCGGATGAGAGAAGCACCGCGCAGGTTGACGCCGTCGGCCATGAACACAAACACCAGCCGCCTCTGAAGCAGCAGTCCTTTGAGAAATCCGCGAAGCAGCCACAGGATGCGCCGGATCACGATGCCCAGCAACACCCCGAGGGGAATGGCCCGGTCGAGACGATAAGGCTTGCCTTTCATCCGGCTGATGGCAGCTTCTACGAATTTGTAAATCGGCTCTTTCATTTCCTAACTACATGCATTCTTAACTAAATTGAGAGGCTGGAAGACCAGCCGGATAAATTCGTTTGCTTTCATAGACGGCGACGCCGGATGCAATCATCCCCAGATGAACCCAGGTAAATGCCATCATGGTGGCCTCTGTCGCCTGAAATGTAATGCAATAAATCAAGGCAGCAAACAGAAAGCCCAGCAATTCAGGAATATGTTCCCCGGCCCCCACCTTCCAGGCCCGCAGCCCCAGAAAATAAAGAAACAGCATGAAAACTAAAAAGCCCACGATGCCCGTATCGTGCAGTATGCGAATTTCTATAGTGCTGATCCAGGTACCGGCATCCTGCATATCTATGTAGCCAATCTCATCGTAACTTACGTGAAGCTGAAAGCTTGCAGTGCCGTTTCCGAAAATCGGGTGTTCCAAAATGTCGTCGAAGGCCAGACCTATCTCGATTACCCTGATCTGCACATCAGCATCGGCCACCGGATCGGAGACGTCCACGGTGCTCAGGCGTTCGGTGTAGAGCGACGCAATCGCAGGTGAAAGCACCAGATTCGTCAGCAGCAGGGCGGCAGCGGTCTTGATAAAAAGCTGCTTGGTCAGGACTTTAGTGCGGAAGAAGTAAAACAGCACCAGGGGCAGGACAATGATCAGCGCTCCAACGGCTGCGCGCGTAAGGCTGATCATCAGCGCCGCGTAAGTCAGGGCCATGCCCACCAGATACTTACGCTGATGCGTCTTTAAAAACATCACCAGCAGGATAAGGAAACAGGACGCAGAGTATGCGCCCAGGATGTTGGCTTCCCGATGCAATCCATAGAAGCCGGGTATGGTGCCATATTGCCCGCCCGCCACGCCAAACTCGGTATCAAAGAGGCGGTTTGAGAAGAACGAGATGATCGCATAGATCGCCTGCACGATGCCCAGAGTAACGAAAATGTCGAAAGCGCGCTTGAACTTCGCACGGTCGGTAATCACATAGCGCAGCAGGAAATAGGGCACCATGGCCAGCGCCTGCTGCGTGGCCCATTTGACGGTCTGCGAAGCCCTTAAGGAAAAGAAGGCCGAGCTGAAAAAGTTAAGACCGATATAGAGAAGAAGCAGTTTGTCTATCTGGTTCCATGACGGCCTCTCTTTATGCTGGCTCAACCAGATCGGCAAGCCCAGGCATAAAAGAACAATCACCAGGTGTTCAGGGCTTACATTCACGCCCGCCAGCGGAAATATCAAATGCGATGTGACCGTGGAAGTCATCAGCACGATCACCGCAGCATCAAATGAACTGGCCAGCACAAAAACCAGAACCGTCCCAATGACCACGGCCAGAAGCGTGATTGCGCCGGTAAGCGATTCGGCGAACGTCCACATCAACGCGGCTGACGCAGCCACAATAAAGAGCGCCAGTGTGGGATCCGGCAATCTCCCGGCCAGCGGCTTTCCGATTTGTGGGCGAACTATATCAGCCATAAAGAATCTCCGCCTGAGGCGGTTCGCTTTCGGCCTCGAACTTAATTCCCATCCACTGGCAAAAAACCAGTGCAAGGTACGCGGGACTCAACACCAGATATCTGCGCCACAAGCGGCGCGGCTCAGTGCATAGCCGAAACAGCCATTCCAGTCCGGAGTCCTGCATCCAGACCGGGGCCTGGCGCAAGGTGCCGGCCAGAAACGGAAACGCGGCGCCCACAGCCACAATAGGCAGGTTCAGCCGGTTGCGGAATTCATAAGCCCATACTTCCTGCCGGGGACAGCCAAGTCCGGCAAAGACAATTCGCGCGCCTGACTGCCTGATCTTGCGGGCGATGTTGTCAGCCTCTTCGGCAGTGATGCGCCCAAAGGCGGAAGGCTGGCAGCCGGCAATTTTCAGGCGCGGCAAACGTTTCAGGGTAGTCGCGCAGAGAGCTTCGAGCACGTCGGGCTTGCTGCCGTAGAAATACACCGGCAAGCCTTCTTCTTCCGCGCGGGCCAGCACGGAATAGGTAAGGTCAGGGCCATACACGCGGTACTTCAATCCGGCTTCATAAATATGATTGAGCGCCCAGCGCACCGGCTGTCCGTCGGCAACTACCAAATCGAGATTGTTCAGGCGGTAACGGTGGGAAGAATCGAGCACGCCTGTCATGACGCCATGCACGGCGATGGCAGAGACCGCAAAAGGACGCGGCTCGCGGGCGGCCTCAATGATCAGCTCGATCGCCGCTTCGCGATCCAGTGGGTCAACAAGAATCCCGACTACATTCTTCTTTTCAGGAGTGAGCGGCGTGGGCGCTTGCACCCCAACGCTCCTGGTTTCCGTCATGTATCTCACGAAGAATGCCCTGCACGTCAAAATTTAGTTTGTATCCTGGAAAATGAGACTGAAACTTGCTGATGTCACTGATCCACCAGATGTGATCGCCCATGCGATTGGAAGAAACGTATTCCCATTCCATATCACGGCCTGAAATCTCTTCGCATATCCTGATGGCTTCGAGCATCGAGCAGCTTGAAAAACGGCTGCCGCCCATGTTGTAGACCTCAGCAGAACGCGGGTTCCGGTAGAACTCGTCAAAGGCCCGCACCAGATCGGAGCTATGAATGTTGTCGCGGACCTGTTTTCCTTTGTAGCCAAAGACCTTGTAAGGAGTGCCGGTCACGCAGCATTTCATCAGGTAACCCAGAAAACCGTGGAGTTGCGCCCCCGAATGATAGGGACCGGTGATGCATCCCGCGCGGAAGCACACGGTTTTCATGCCGAAGTAGCGGCCATATTCTTGCACCATCATATCGGCGGCAACCTTCGAAGCGCCGAAGATGCTGTGCATGGAGCGGTCAATGGACATTTCTTCGCTGATGCCTTTTTGCGCGAACTTATGCGCCGGATCCAACTCCCAGCGCAACGGCTTTTCCACCAGCGGCAGACAATTGGGGGCGTCACCATAAACCTTGTTCGTTGAGGTAAAAACGAAAACCGCTTGCGGCGCGAACTGGCGCGTAGCTTCGAGTAAGTTGAGAGTGCCGTTGGCGTTTACCGTGAAATCGGTAAATGGCTCGCGTGCCGCCCAGTCATGAGAGGGCTGCGCGGCGGCATGCACCACCAGAGAAATATCATTGCCCAGCTTGCGAAAGAGATCGAAAATCGCTTCCTGGTTGCGGACATCAATCCCGTGATGCTCGTAGTCAGGCACGGAAGACTGTAACTGCTTGTTCATCCACTCGGTGGAAGCTTCCGGCCCGAAGAAATACTTGCGCATGTCGTTATCAATGCCTACAACATGCATGCCTTTGGAGGCAAAATGACGCACCGCCTCTGACCCCACCAGGCCTGCCGATCCTGTAATTACCGCTATACTCACTCTTTCTCCCGAGCGTTTTTTCAACTAACAAGCAAACGGCTGTTCCCGTTGCAAAATTTCAGCTTAGCTTTTGACGGAAATCCGCATTCCAAGAGGCACTTCAATGGATTGAGCTACTCTTGGCAGAGACACACTTTTCGGAAACAGTACCTGAAGAATATCACGGAACCTTGGCATTTCGACAGCCGCTGAAGTGGTTTAAGCAGGGTTAAGGTTCTGATTCTTCAATATTTCCGCCTGACGAACAGCGCGCCTTAACCGGATTAAGAGGTGATGGAACTCACACCTTGTCTGCGGCACGACGGTAGATTTCCAGCAGCAACCCGGCATTCGCGCTGCCCGTATATTTGGCCAGGAATTCGGCGCGTGCCAAGGGACGCATGGAGCGGACGTAATCCAGATTCCGGGAACAATGCTCGACGTGATGCTGAAGGTCGCCAGCATCGCCGGGAATGAAATGAAATCCGGTTTTGTCGGGCACAATCATGGAGGCTGTTGCCCCGAGATTCGAGGCCAGAACCGGAGTTCCCACGGCGAATGCTTCGATGACCGTGCGCGGCATTCCCTCGTACCATTCCGAAGGAAAAACCAGAAACTCAGCGGAGCGCAACAGATCGAACACTTCGGCCGAATTGCGGCGGCCCAGATATTCAATGCTGCTGGATTCGGCAGCGGCCTGGCGCACTAGTTCAGTCAAAGGACCGTCACCAACGATTTTCAACCTGATCGGACTGCTCGTCGCTTTCCATGCATGGAGCATGGTGGCAATGCCTTTTTCTTCGCTCAGCCTGCCCACAAAGAGCGCGTAACCGCCGCCTCCGCTGCCGGGTTCGGGTGCCGGATGCACGAAGTTGGGCTTCACTACGATCTTGTCCTGGGGAAAGCCGCCGGCGATGAATTTATCGCGGGCAAACTCTGTGAGCGCAATGTATGCCTGAATCTTGCGCTGCCATGTGCCTAGCAGCTTGTGAATGCCAACCATGCCGGCCAGCACCGCGCTGCCTGCCCGGCTATTGCGATAGCAGGCATGAGCGATTCCCAGCCACGGCGCCGTTTTTCCCAGACAGTCTTCGCAGACATGACCATCGCGATAGAAAGTAGCGTTCACGCACATGAGGCGGTAGTTGCGCAGCGTCTGCACTACCGGCACTTTGCACTTGGCCGCAGCGTAGTAAACCGAAGGCGACCATAATGGGAAAAAATTCTGCACATGCATTACATCGAAGCTGCCTGTACTTAGGCGTTGATGAATGCTCTTGTAGGAAGCGGACGACCACACTGTGCCCGCTGCGGTGCGCGCTTTGCCCAGTTGTTCGATATCGTGATTGTCCTGCTCCAGAAGTTCCACTTCATAGCCGTAGTCGCGCAGCAGGGCGACTTCAGAGGCTGTGGACTGGTCTTCGCCCCCTGGAATCAGGTAGCGGTTGTGGAGCATCAGCACTTTCATTGAGTGCTGAACTGCCTCAGGCTGTCCGCATCGAGCGGCGCTTGATGCCTGCGGGTGGCGGTGAGCCAATCCTGAAACACCAGCACCGTCCACAACTGGTATTCCCAATTACGGGCGCCCGAACGGTGTTCTTCCCATTTGGCCCTGATGGCCGTTGCGTCAAAAAAGCCATCCGACTTCAGCCGCTCAGGAGAAAGCAGTTCTTCCGCCCAATTCCGCAATGGCCCGCGCAGCCACTGATCAATGGGAACGCCGAAACCCATCTTGGGGCGCTCCACCATTTGAGGCGGGACATGGCGGTAGAGAATCTGCCTGAGAATCCATTTCTGCTTGCCGTCGCGCAATTTGAAACGCATGGGCAGCCCCCAGGCAAACTCCACCACGCGATGGTCGAGCAGTGGAACGCGCGCCTCAAGACTCACCGCCATGCTGGCGCGATCAACCTTGGGGAGAATGTCGTCAGGCAGATAGTTGGTCAGGTCGGTGAGCATGGCGACTTCCTGGACTTCGGGCAGCCATGAAACATTGCGGATGGCCTGAGCTACGACATCCGGCTCATGCGATTCCAGCACCAGCGACGAAGGATCGGTCCACTGCGTGAGCAGGTGCAGGTACATGGTATCGAGGCCCCCCATAGCGAGAACATCTGCAAGTTTGTGCAGGCGGCGTCCGGGTGAAGGCTGCAAAGCTTTCCCGAGATATGGAAGCAGGCCGATGAAGCGATCGAGACGGTTCGGCGGCAGTAGACGAATGAAACTTGACAGGCTGCGGGCCACCGGTCCGGGAAGCTTGTTGAGCATGCTCCAAACGGTCTTGAGGCGGGTGTAGCGCAGGTATCCGCAGAAAAGTTCGTCGCCGCCATCGCCCGACAGGCTTACAGTCACATGCTGGCGCGCCAGTTTTGATACCAGGTAAGTGGGCACCTGAGAAGAATCCGCAAACGGCTCATCATAGGCCGAGGGCAGCAGTGGGATCACATCCATTGCTTCTTGGGGTGTGACGTAGAGTTCCGTGTGATCCGTGCCCAGATGTGCCGCGATCTTCTTTGCGTAGGTGGCTTCGTTGTAAGCATCTTCATGAAAGCCAATACTGAAAGTCTTTACCGGACGCCCGCTCTGCGCCTGCATCAGCGCCACTACGGTAGTCGAATCAATGCCGCCGGAGAGAAATGCGCCGAGAGGCACGTCGGCAATCATGCGCAGCCGGACGGCATCGGTGAGTTTTTCCTCGAGCTCCTTGATTACGTCTGCGTCGCTTCCCTGGTTGCGCAAGAGCAGGCCCTGGCGGGCAATCTCAGTCGCCGACCAGTAGGGCGTTACCACAGGCTCGGCGTCAGCAGAACTCAGCGTGAGCACGTGTCCCGGCTTCAGCTTGTAGATATCTTTGTAAATCGTGTAGGGACTCGGGACATAGCTGTGACGCATGTACAGCGCCAGCACGTCGCGATCAATGCGCGCCTCGAAACCGGGAAACTGTTGCAGCGGCTTCAGCTCAGAACCGAAGACAAAGCTGCCGTTCACGAACCCGTAATACAGCGGCTTGATTCCCAACCGGTCACGCACCAGATGCAGCCGCTTTTCCTGGCGGTCCCACAGGGCAAAAGCAAACATGCCGACAAAACGTTTTAGCGCGGAATCCAGCCCCCAGCGCTCAAAAGCAGCCAGCATGACCTCGGTATCGGAATGGCCTCGCCACGGGTGTGGGCCGAGTTCCTTTCTGATTTCTTCGAAGTTGTAGACTTCTCCATTGAAGATGATGGTGTAGCGCCCGGAGGCTGACGTCATCGGCTGATGACCGTCGGGCGAAAGGTCAATGATGGAGAGACGGCGAAAGGCGAGTCCCAAACCAGCAGTACTGTCGTAGTACGTGCCACTATCGTCAGGACCGCGATGGGCAAGCGTGCAGGCCATCCGGGTCAACAACTCGTGCGGATGTTCGTCTACCGGTTTGCTTTGCCAGAATCCCGCAATTCCACACATAGAAATCGTTACTTTCAGCTAGCCAGCGCGTTCCACATGAACGAAGACAGTGTTCAACCAGAAAAGTATCAGGGCATGAGTTTACTCGTGCTGCAAAAAGCAAAAACCTGTGGGCTTCAGAGCATGTGTGAAACTGGATTTCCGTAACTACCGACGAGACATGTAACAGGGCACGACTTTCAGTCGTGCCGAAAAGCCTTATAAATACTGGGCTTTAGCCCCTACACACCTTTCACCCACGGTGATGTTGCCATGAACAAGTTCTTACACACTTTCTTCAGCCCTTGCCGACGCATCCAGCTAAATCACTGTCAGCTAGACATATCCACCCGCAAAAGCGTTCTATCATTTCCGTGAGACTGTCAAAATTATAGCCCAGGTACAAAGCTACGTCGGGGGAAGAAACTGCGTCCTACCTCCTGCGTCGAGCGGGCTTGCTCACGGAAACAGCAGTTACCCTGAGAAGCGACATATGTGATGAGATTACAAGAGATCTAAAACAATCGGCTGTATTCGCCCACGACCTGCTGAAGATCGAACTCAGCCAGGCGACGGCTGCAATCGTTTTCCTTAGAGCTTACTGCACACGATCTGGCCGCAGAAATGATGGCATCGGCCAGAGCCGCTGGATCTTCGGAGGCAGCCAGCACCACGCGGTCATCACAGGCCTGTATCTCGCGTATTGCGCCGGGGCAGTCAGTGGCGATTACGGGAGTTCCAAGCGCCAGCGCTTCGAGAGCGGCATTGGGCAGCCCTTCGTAGCGCGAAGGCATGATCAGAAAATCGGCATGCTTGAGATAAGGCCACGGATTCTGCTGGAATCCAGCGAACCGCACCGCAGACGCAAGGCCAAGTCTCCTGGCCTGCTCTTTCAACTCGGTTTCCAGCGGACCATCTCCAAGAATGATCAATTGCGTCTCAGGGAAATTTCGCAGCACTGTGGGCATTGCGTCCAGCAGCACATCGGTTCCCTTCTCGCGTGAAAGCCGTCCGGCAGTAACCAGTTTGAGACCTGTCCCGTGAAAAGGATTGGCGCGCGTAAGCGCCAACTGATTGAGAGACGCGGCGTCCACAGGGTTATAAATGCGGACCAGTCGGGCCCGCGGCACAGCGTAGCGGTCGGCCAGTTCGATCACCATGGAATCAGAGAGGCAGACCACAGCGTCGGCCTTGCGATAGAAATGCCGGTACGACCACTCCCACACATGTGGGTGGCGCGTCTCTTCTTTAAGAAAAACGCTGGGCGTGGTGGACTCGCGAACTACGATTCTGGTTTTCGCCGGCAGCAGCGGCCTGGCCATGAGCAGGGTCAGGTTCAAGTAAGCCAAAGTGGAAAAGATGGTTGCGGGCCTTACCTTCCATACGATCTTCACGATGCTGGGCAGCGCATAGCGCATCCGGCCTACCTGCAAATCGTGCACGACAACATCACCGGGAACATCGCCCAGGTACGCGCCTTTGGCTTCCAGCAACGCCAGATGAATTTCAAAGCGGTTGCGGTCAAGATGGCGCAGCAGCGTGGAAAAGACCCGTTGTGCCCCGCCGGGAATCAGGGAAGGCACCAGAAACAGGATGCGCTTTTTTGCAGCGCTCATCCGCATTCCAGAAGGACGCGCGTAGTTTCCGCAGCCCTGCGTTCATTCGCCATACTCGCCCTGATCATACAAGTAATTGCCAAAATTGCCGATGATTGCCAAATGCCAAAATTGAAAAGCAAATCTCTTCCCTATTTTCTGCGTTCTTTGTGCACTCTGTGGTGAAGGTTTCTCAGTGCCTCCGTGTCTCTGTGGTTCATCTTTCCGATTTTATTTGCAATCGGCGCTGCACTGGTGATACCTGTAATTCAAGCCATGGAATCTTTTGCTGTCCAGCCGGTAATGCTGTCCGCCGACCCGCCTCAGTCTCAGCAACTCACGTTCAAGCAACGTTGGATAGACATGGGCCTCGTTCTGCTTATCGCCATTGTTCCTTTTACACTGACTGCAAGTTATGCGTTAATTCATCCGATCCGTCAGAGTGCGGCGACCATCAACTTTCATTTTCTCTCCAACATGCTTCAGGAAGTCTCCAGCATGGTGCTGCTGGTCTACATTTTGAAACGGCAGGGCCGCGGATTTGCCTCCATCGGCCTTAACTTTCGTTGGCAAGATGTGTTTCTGGGAGCGCTGCTGGCGTTTCTTGGGTTGGTGACCTCGGCGGTGTTCTCTATCTTTATCCGGAAATTCAGCCTGGCACTTACCGGGGTGGCCGCCGACATGCGCGATCCGCGAATCATCTTTGGCGGGGCTGCGCCTTACCTGTTGGCTGCTTACGGCGTCACCTCTTCCATTTTTGAAGAGACGATCGTGCGCGGCTTTCTGATGACTGAGCTTTGGGGAGTGTCGTGCCCGGTGTGGCTGGCCATTGCTCTCAGCGTTATCGTGCAAACCAGCTATCATGTTTACTATGGGTTCGCGGGCGCGCTCTCCATTTCCGGCATATTCCTGGTGTTCGCGTTGTTCTTTGCCCGAAAGCGGCGGCTTGCCCCGGTAATTCTGGCCCACATGTATATTGACCTGCTGGCCTCGCTGGCTCGTCACTGACCGGGAGTCGCTTTGTACATTGATTCACACGCCCACCTCGAAGGCCCCAGGTTCGACGCCGATCGTGCGGAGGTAATCAACCGCGCTCGCGCCGCAGGACTGGAACGAATCGTCGCCATTGGCAGCGGCACTGGTCCCGGCACGCTCGATTGCGCTATCAAGATCGCCGAACAGCATGACTGGATCTTTGCCACGCTGGGCATCCATCCCCATGAAGCCAAACTGGCCGGTGATGCCGACTTTGCAGAGATGGAACAGCTTGCCCGCAATCCGCGCGTGATTGCCTGGGGCGAAATCGGTCTCGATTATTTTTATGATCACTCGCCGCGCGACGTGCAGAAAACTGTCTTCAGCAAACAGATGGAGCAGGCCCGGACCGCAAAACTGCCGATTGTGATTCATTGCCGCCCCAGCAATGACAGCGAGAATGCCTGGGACAACACATTGCAGATGCTGCGCGATCAGTGGGCTCCGTCAGGATTGGGCGGCATTCTCCACTGCTTTACCGGAAGCTGGAAGCATGCCAGCGCTGCGCTGGATATGGGCTTCTACATCTCATTTGCCGGAAACGTAAGTTTCCCCAAGGCAGAAAATATCCGGGAAGCAGCGAAGAAAGTGCCGCTGAACCGCATGCTGATCGAAACCGATTCGCCTTTCCTAGCGCCGGTGCCTCACCGGGGCAAGCGCAACGAACCCGCATTCGTGATCAATACCGCGGACACCATCGGACAGCTACATGGCCTCAGCAAAGAAGAGATAGGGGCGAGGACGACGGAGAATTTCTATACGATGTTTGCAGGAACACGGTAATTGGTATTTGGTACTTGGCTTTGGCTTTGAGCCCTTCGCAGTATCTCTAAACTCGTCAGTAAAAACATTTACCGCTGATTTGCGCTGATTACGCTGATCTGTGCTGTAGTATTCGCATTTCTGTTGAACGGTATGGTCTTCCCACAAGGCCCAGTCTTCATTCGCGCAATTCGCGGCAAAGCTCTTGATTTGTTTATCCGCACAAGGCAGCAGCAGGTTCGTCAAAATGCACAGGATCAAAACTAAGTACCAAATACCAATTACTAAGTACCCAGTTTTCATTCATTCGCCTCAATTCGCGCAATTCGCGGCAAAGCTCTTGATTTATTCACCAACGAAGCAGCTGTAGGTCATCAAAAACGCACGGGATTTAATACCAAATACTAAATACCAAGTACCAATTACTGCGCCACAGGCACCTTCTTCTTCCCCGCCAGTTCGTCTGCTGTCTGCTGGATGTTCCTGCTTACGAAATGATCGAAGAAACCCCAATCACCATATTTGGGCTTTAAATCGCTGGTGACCATGTCTACGAGTTCTTTCCCGCTCTTGCCATCGCTCTGGGCCTTGCCTACGTCCTGCCGCAAAGTCGCCAGGTATTCGCGAAAGTTTTTTACATCGGTGGCGGTGGCGAGATCACCATGTCCGGAGACAAACGTTGCAGACGCATGGTCGGCCAGCAGTTTGTCGAGCGTCTGCATCCAGGGTTCGGTGGAAGCGTCAATAAGATTAGGAAGATGATGCTGCCAGACCAGGTCGCCTCCGAAAACCACGTTGGCGTCAGGCACGATGATCACCGAATCGCCGCCGGTATGGCCCAGCATGTAGCGCACCTGAAGCAGCCGCGTGCCAAGATAAATATCTACGGAATCTGAGTACACCACGTCTGGCAGAACCAGGGCCTCTACACGCGCCTTGTCTTCCGGCTTGGGGTTCTGTCCAAAAAACTTGAGGTTCTCGGTGCGTTCCCATTCGCGCAGGTTGCGATGGGCCACAATCGTCGCGCCGGCGTCGGCGAAGACTGCATTCCCGCCTGTGTGATCGAGATGGTAATGCGTGTTGATCACGTAACGGATTGGAAGATTGGTAACTTTGCGGATCTCGTCAAGCAGCTCTTTGGCTGGTGCAACGCCCACAAAGGTGTCCACCACGGCCACACCGTTGCTGCCGACAATAAAGCCGGCATTGCTTCCCGCCTTTCCTGTATCACTGCCGATGGCGGCATAGACTCCATTGCCTATTTTCTTGATGGTGAAATCGGCATTGTCGGCGCCGAAGACAACCGCAGAAAACAAAAGAAGCATGCAGGAAAGAAGAAGGGCTCGCAATTTCATGGCGACGATGGTAACAGAACTCAACCCGGCTCACCACGGAGACACGAAGGCACGGAGAACTCTTAAGAAATTTCACCGCAGAGTGCGCAGGGAGCGCAGAGGAATTGCGGAATACCCACCAAAAACAAGGGCTTACTCCGAATTCTCTGCGCTCTTTGCGGCCTCTGCGGTTGGGCTTTTTCGGTGTCTCCGTGGTCACTGCATGTCTGCTATCATCTTTAGTCTTCATGCTGTCAACAGGCTGGCTGCTGGATTTTGAGAACTCCGGCAATCCGTCCGGCCTAAAGTAGCGTACCTATACCAGGAGAGCGATGCGCTTATCCGGCACCCCAGAGCCGAAAAGTGTCGTAGAGACGGCCCTGATTTCGCGCATTCGAAACGGCGACGAAACCGCCATGTCAGAACTCTATGACCGCTACTCGGGAATCGTTTACGGCATAGCCTTGCGCGTGCTCGGGGACACCAGCGCCGCAGAAGACGTGTTGCAGGAAGTATTTCTTCAGCTATGGCGTAATCCGCACGCCTTTGATTCCGGTCGTGGACGCTTGCCGGCATGGCTGGCGGTGATAGCCCGGAATCGAGCGATTGACCATTTACGTAAGCGTCCACCGGAAGAAGACATTGAAGGGCTTGCCGTTTCGACGGGCGTCAACCTCGAAAACGCAGCGGCCCAGCATGAAGCGGTGGACAAAGTTCGAAATGTTCTCGCCAAGCTGCCGCCGGAACAGCGGCGTGTTCTCGACATGGCATTTTTCCAGGGCATGACGCACTCCGAAATCGCAGGGAAAACCGGAGAGCCATTAGGCACAATCAAGACCCGCATCCGTAGCGGACTGCTGGCCTTGCGGGAAGCTTTCGCATGAGCGAACACACACAATACGCTGAGGCGCTGGCACTCTATGCGCTCGATGCTCTCGACAATGCCGAAGAGCGTACCGCCCTTGAAGCGCACCTGAACTCGTGCCCGGAGTGCCGCACCGAACTCGAAGCCTTGCGCGGCGATACCGCCCTGCTGGCGCTCTCCGCCGTGGGTCCGGCCCCGCCGCAACGTTCACGCCAGCGCCTGCTTGACGCCATCCATGAAGATGCCAGCCGCAGCAGCGCCAAACCGCAGCGCATGATTGTGGGAGTTCTGCGGCCCCGCTGGTTCACCTTTGTGCCGATTGCCGCCACCCTGCTGCTGGCCATCTTCGGGCTCACGCTGGTACGCAGCAATCTCAGGCTGCGCACCCGGCTGGAGCGCACCGAGGCCCAATTGCAGGAATACCACGAGCAGTTGGCACAGACCAAAGCAGTCGTAGACCTGCTGAACGCGCCAGACGCCCAGCACCTCACGCTGGTGAAAGCCAACACGCCTCCGCAGCCGCAGATCAAGATGATCTACTCGCCCCGCAAAGGCGGCCTGCTGCTCATGGCCAACAATCTCGATCCGTTGCCGCAAGACAAAGTCTATGAGTTGTGGCTGTTGCCTATGAACGGAAGCGCGCCCATGCCGGCCGGCACCTTCAAGCCGCAATCGAACGGCAGCGCCATGATGGACCATTCCATGACGGCAGGCGTTGAGGCCAAAGCCTTCGCGATTACCGTGGAACCCGAAGGCGGCAGCCAGACACCGACGATGCCGATCAAGATGATGAGCGCCGGATAGAGAGAGTAGAAGACCTGAACTGTTTGGCTGATTTGGTAATTGGGTGAATTGGTAATTGGGTAATTTAAAACCTTTTCACCGCAGAGCGCGCAAAGAACGCAGAGCGGATTTCGTAATTGGGTAACTTGGTAATTGAGTAATTGCAAGAAGCGCACCAAGACCACAAGCTAGCAAATTCTCAAGCTCAGTGATTACATGAATGTTGGAGCTGAGATGCCCGCGCAAAACAAATTACCCAATTACCAACTCACAAAATTACCCAATGCCTCCGCGCTCTCTGCGTTCTCTGCGGTAAAACTTTTTATGTTTTCCCGAACGGTTGCTCCAATGAAGGGCTCTGGGGCGTGAACAGTTCTGCTCCGTTTTCTGTGATGTGCATATCGTCTTCGAGACGCACGCCGAATTCTCCACGGATATAAATTCCTGGCTCATCGCTAAAGGTCATATTCGGCGCGAGCGGAAGCGTGTCGCCGCGCACCAGATAGGGCCACTCGTGGCCATCCATGCCGATGCCGTGTCCCACCCTATGGGTAAAGTATTTGTAGTCAGGCCCGTAGCCGGCGTCGGTAATTACTTTGCGCGCGGCTGCGTCCACCGACTGCGCTTCCACGCCCGGTTTGGCTGCGGCCAGAGCTGCGGCCTGTGCGCGGTGGACAATCTCAAACACTTTTTTCATCTTGTCCGTCGGCTTGCCCAGCACGAACGTGCGGCTGATGTCCGATTCGTACTCTTCCACCTTGCAGCCGCCATCAATCAGCAGGATGGTGCCTTCATGAATGACCTGCGGCTTCGCCGAGCCATGGGGCAGCGCCGAGTTCTCACCCACTTGAATGCTCGCGCTTCCCTGAAATCCCTGTTTGGCATGAGCGGCGTCTACCAGGCGTCCAAAATCGTGCTGCGTCATTCCTTCTTTCATGGAAAGATACGCAGCCTCGTAAGCGGCCAGCGTCACCTGGTTGGCCAGGGTCATCAGCTGCAGTTCGTGCTGGCTCTTGATCATGCGGCAGCCTGCTGTGACCGGCGTAGCGCTGGCCAGGTGCAGGCTGGGCGCGGCTTTTTGCAGCCCCTCGGTAAAAACATAACGAACGGTCTCTTCGATACCGATGCGGCCTGAAGCAATGCCTTTGTCTTTCAGCCCCTGGGCAATCCGCTGGTAGGGACTTTCATCTTCATTCCACAGCCGCAGCTCCGGATTGGTTCCGCCCGGCCCATTGGCAATCTGTTCGCGGGCGCGGTCTTCTTCAAATGCCGGACAGACATAAAATGGCGCGCCCTTCACCGGCATGATCATGGCGAAAAGGCGCTCGCTCATCCACCAGTGAATGTTGCTGAAATACACCATGGACGTGCCGCCGGTGAGCATTATGGCGTCTAGCTTATTGCGAGCCATCAACTGGCGGGCTTTTTCGATTCGCTGCTCGCGTTCGGTGGTGGTGATCGGCGTGGCCTCTGAGGTCCGCGACTGTAGCTTGGCAATCGGCTCAGGCACGAACCGCTGCGCAGGTTCGACTTGAGCGGCCAGCGCTCCGGGCGAGGTAAGGACTCCCGCAGTTGTGGCTCCGGCAATCTGAAGAAAGTTACGGCGCGTGAGGAATGAGTTCAATGTCCAGGCTCCTTTGCAACCAGCAAAGAAGAACCATATCATCCCCGGTCAAAGGTTTGCTTGCAAACGATCTTGCAGAACGAGGTAAGCCGAAGATCGGCATTCGCGGAATTCAGAAAGGCGTGAAAACGTTCAGGCGTTTCGTTCCAATCGCAGGCCCTTGTTGCGGGCCTCGGGAAACATGTGCAGTTCGCGCCGGATGCTGGTGGGGGTCTCGGCATGGGTGAGCAGGTGAGGAAAAGCCCTTTTGAATTCTTTCAGGCTGTCGCCCCACAGGTGCACGATGGCGCGGTCCCAATCTTCCGGTCCCGTGATCGTGACTACACCTCGTTTCCAGGTTTCAGACATAGCTGAATAAAAAGATGCAACATCCGCATGAAAACGTTGTAATCCTCGTGTTACGTTCGGTTATTCAGCCCTACGAGCTTCCATTGACCCTCGCGGTAAGAACCTTCATAATAGAGAGTTTGCCTGTGTGACCGATTCCAGTAAGGAGCACATAGCAGTTCATGAGTACAGTCGCTTCACCGGTGACTCGCGGCGTTCCTCCCATTCGTGCCGGACAGGGACATTCTTTCCTGCTTCGCCGTCTTCACTCCCTGAGCGGAATCATTCCGGTGGGGGCGTTCCTCGTCGAACACTTTATCTCCAACGCTTTCGCCACCAATGGCCCGCACGCCTACGCCAACCAGGTGAAGTTTCTTACAGGACTGCCTTTCGTCCTGGTGCTTGAGATTGTCGGCATTTACCTGCCGCTGCTCTACCACTCGCTTTACGGGTTTTACATCTGGTTCAAGGGCGAGTCCAACGTTTCCGAATATCCGTGGCAGGGTAATTTCATGTACGCCGCCCAGCGCTGGACCGGCGCCATCACCTTCTTTTACATCGCCTGGCACACCTACACCATGCGCTTCAGCGGACCCATTCACCTGCTCACTAATTCAGGGGCCGCATTTCATAAGGTGCAGGCAGAGTTGCAACATCCCTGGGCGCTCGCCTTTTACATTGTCGGCATAACCGCCGCGTCCTGGCATTTTGCTTATGGACTGTACCTGTTCTGCGCCAAATGGGGCATAACCGTAAGCGACCGCTCGCGCCGTTATTTTGGCTATGTTTGCGCGGCCATTGCGGTGGCCTTTATCGCCGTTGGACTGGCAACGGTCTGGGCGTTCTTCCGTCCGCAATGGCAGAACACGCCAGCCGACCTGCCGCCCGATCAGCCGGCAATGCAAAGCACGGCTCCGGACAATGGTCACTAGAGAGTTTTCAAATCATGGCAGCCATAAATCCTAAAATCATCGTTGTCGGCGGCGGACTCGCTGGGCTTGCAGCGGTCATTAAAATCGCTGAAGCCGGTGGACACGTTGACCTCTTCTCCATTGTTCCCGTCAAACGGTCCCATTCGGTCTGCGCCCAGGGCGGCATCAATGCAGCCAAGAACCTCAAGGGCGAAGGCGACACCACCTGGCAGCATTTTGACGACACCATTTACGGCGGCGATTTTCTCGCCAACCAGCCGCCGGTCAAGGCCATGTGCGAGGCCGCGCCTTCGATCATTGACCTGCTCGACCGCATGGGCGTGCCGTTCAACCGTACTCCGGAAGGTCTGCTCGACTTCCGCCGCTTCGGCGGGACGCTCTACCATCGCACTGCCTTTGCTGGCGCCACAACCGGCCAGCAACTGCTCTACGCTCTCGATGAGCAGGTGCGCCGCTACGAAGCCGAAGGGCGCGTCACCAAATACGAGCCGTGGGAATTTCTAAGCGCAGTGATTGACGGCAATCGGGTCTGCCGCGGCATCTGCGCCATGAACCTGCGCACCATGGAGGTACGCACCTTCGCGGCAGATGCCGTCATCATGGCCACCGGCGGCATTGGCGCGATCTTCGGCAAGTCCACCAATTCGGTGGTGTGCACCGGATCGGCGCAGTCCGCGCTTTACCAGCAGGGAGCTTATTACGCCAATGGCGAGTTCATTCAGGTGCATCCCACTTCGATTCCCGGCGAAGACAAGCTGCGCCTCATGTCGGAATCGGCGCGCGGCGAAGGTGGGCGCGTGTGGGTGCCGAAAAATAAAGGCGACAAGCGCGATGCCCTCAGCATTCCTCAATCGGAGCGCTGGTACTTTCTGGAAGAGTGGTATCCGAAATACGGCAATCTGGTGCCCCGCGACGTAGCCACGCGCGCCATCCATAAAGTGGTGTATGAGTATGACCTGGGCATTGACGGGCAGCCCATGGTCTACCTCGACCTGACCCACATTGACCGCGCCACCCTCAATCGCAAACTCGAGGGCATACTGGAAATTTACGAGAAGTTCGTAGGCGACGATCCGCGCGACGTGCCTATGAAGATCTTTCCCGGCATGCATTACACCATGGGCGGGCTGTGGGTTGACTACAACCAGTCCACCAACATCAAGGGACTATACGCCGCGGGCGAATGCGAATACGGCTACCACGGCGCGAACCGTCTGGGGGCGAACTCGCTGGTCTCCTGCATCTGGGGCGGCTTCGTTTCCGGGCCGCAGGCAGTCCAATATGCAAGAAACAGCGCCAGCTCGACCGATGGCGTGAGCAGCAGCGTGTTTTCGGCTGAGCAGAAACGCCAGGAAGAATTCAATAACCGGCTGATAAGCTCCAGCGGAAACGAAAACCCTTTCCGCATCTGGCGTGAACTGGGCGAGCTGATGACGAAGAATTGCACGGTCATCCGCTACAACAAGGCGCTGCAGCAGACAGATGTAAAGATTGTGGAACTGCTTGAGCGTTTCAACCGCATCAACCTGAGCGACAAGAGCATGTGGGCGAATACTTCTTTTGTCTTTACCCGCCAGCTTTATAACATGCTCCAGCTTTCCCGCGTCATTGCCCAGGGAGCGGCCATGCGCGACGAATCGCGCGGCGCGCATTACAAGCCCGACTTTCCCGACCGCGACGACAAGAACTGGCTCAAAACTACCAAGGCGTATTTTGCGCCCGATGTGGATGAACCACGGTTCGAGTTCGAGCCCGTAGATATCTCGCTGCTTCCGCCACGTGCGCGAAGATACGACATGGCGAAGTAACCCTGAATCAACCACGGAGACACGGAGGCACGGAGAAGGCAACTGAAGCAGATGAACAAGTGATGGGGGAGCGCCTTGGATCGAGCGCGAAGTACAGGCTCTGCAACCCGAGCCAGCGCAGATGTCTGATGAATGATTTTTAGCCTGCATTCTTCATTACCTCCTGAACTCTGCTTACTCTGTGTTTGAAAAGGTTTTATGAATTTACAAAAGCAGGCTACCGGCGGCGCGCCTGGGTTTTACAGGTTCATGGCCTTCTTGTTTTTTTTATTGGGCGGCATCTTTGTGTGGCAGGCCGTCAAGCAGCATAGCTGGTTTTTCGGAGCTTTCGGAGCTATCACCATTGTGAACGGATTCATGAGCGTGCTCAGGTCGCTCGTTCCCTCGGAGTCAAAACAATAATGGCAAAGACCGTTGTCTTGAAAATCAAACGCCAGGAAAATCCCGACGCCAAATCGCATTGGGAAGAATTCGAGCTTACCTGGAAGCCGGGCATGAACGTAATCTCCGCCATGATGGAGATTGCCGCCAATCCTGTGACCCGCGATGGCAAACCCATCATGGCGATCACCTATGATTCCAACTGCCTTGAAGAGGTCTGCGGCTCCTGCGCCATGCTCATCAACGGACGCGCCCGCATGGCCTGCTCCGCACTGGTGGATAAACTCGACCAGCCGATTCGTGTTGAGCCTTTGAGCAAATTCCCGGTGGTGCGCGATCTGTCGGTGGATCGCAGCGTGCTCTTTGAAAACCTGAAGCGGGTAAAAGCCTGGGTGCCGATTGATGGCACCTATGATCTAGGGTCCGGTCCGCGTGTTTATCCGACTGAGCAGGAAGAGGCGTATCCCATTTCGCGCTGTATTTCGTGCTGCTGCTGCATGGAAGCCTGCCCGCAATTCAATGAGGGCACCGGCTTTGTGGGCGCAGCCACCATCGCGCAAGTGCGTCTGTTCAACCAGCATCCTACGGGCAAGGCGCTCAAGCATGAACGGCTACAGGCCCTGATGGGTGACGGAGGAATTCAGGAATGCGGCTTCGCCCAGAATTGCGTTGAGGTCTGCCCTAAAGACATTCCTCTCACCAAAGCCATTTCAGATACAGGCCGCGAAGTGATGAAGCAGGCGGTCAAGGATTTCTTCAGAAGGTGAAACGGTAGTTGGTACTTGGTAATTGGTAGTTGGCTTCAATCACCTTGCAGCAATGCTCTCGTCGGGCTTGCCGATGCACCGATAACCCGATATACCGATTCCTCTGCTTTCCCAAAATGGAATTCGCTTATTGAAAAAATGTTTCCACAAGCATTCATTTCCTGAGAACACGCTTATCATCGAGAAGCTTAAACAAATTTGCGGTGTATACGAGGGAAATGATGAATCGCAAAAAGCTCCTTCTCAAATTAACTGCGTTGTTGCTGGGTCTCGGCTCTATTCAAGCCATGTCCATACCTTCACAAAACGCGGGACTCTGTCCCAGCTTACCCAGGCTGTGCAGTGAGCAAAATACCGCCGGCCATTGCGGAAACGGGAGGACAGAAGATTGCCTTGCCTGTTACGGAGTCAACGGCATCGTGGTGAACAACGCGCCTGATTGCGCGGTTGTTTTCTAGTTCATCCAACATGTACTCTGGCAGGGACGTTAGCCTGCTGTGTAAGCTACGTCTCTGTTTTCATCCGAGCCAGTCACTGTAACCATCCACAGGAATTCCTGAAAGCAGAAAATCTCTAATGCGTTTTACTTCCAACCATGGGGCCTTTGTAAGATGAACCTCTCACTAGAATGGAGAATCAATGAAAATTAAACATGCGTTACTGAAGCTGACGGTTGTGCTGTTCGGTCTGATCACGATTCATGCTTTCGCTGCTCCTCCGATGGATGGTTTCTGTCCTCCATTCGCTGTATTTTGTGCCACTGATACGAGTGTTGGCCATTGCGGATACAAGACTGGTATCGAGGATTGCTTCGTCTGTTACGGCGATGACGGTTCCGTACAAGTTGGGAATCCCGATTGCAACGGAAGCTTCGTCCGTGCAACCCATTGATGCCGGGCATTTGGCGAAATCTGGAAGCTGCCTAAGAGACGGAGAGCCCTTGTAGTTTAAAGCAATCTGCTTTTAACAGCAGCCCATTTTAGACGAGGCAGCTTTCGCATACTGTGATAATTAAGGATCAGAAATCTACTTGAAGGTACCCATGGACACTCCCAAACAAGGACGCATTTCACGAATTATCGAAGTCTCCAGCAATATCGCTATCATTGTTGTCGCGGTCATTGCCGTCGTAGTATTCGTCAAAAGCCGTTTTGGCGCCAGTCCGCAGGCACCTCCCTCGATTTCTGCCGGGGCCAGACTCAATGTCAAACCGGTTGACTGGCATCGTAACAACCGCAATGCGGTATTTGTCCTTTCGACGACCTGCCACTTCTGCAAGGAAAGTTCTCCCTTTTACCAGAAACTGGTCCAGCAATGCAGAAACAGCGACACACGCACCATCGCCTTGTTTCCGCAAACCGCTGAGGAAGGGCAGACATACCTGAAAACTGAAAACGTGCCGATGGATGAAGTGTGGAGCGCCGACTTCAAAGATCTGAAGGTGGGCGGCACTCCCACGTTGCTACAGGTGGATGGCAACGGGGCCGTGCAGAAGGTGTGGATAGGCAAACTGAACAGCAGCAAAGAGCAGGAAGTGATGAGCAAGCTATGCGGCTGAGTTGCGCGGCCAGCGAATCAATTTCGTCACAGCACCATACAGTTGAGGGTGTGCAGGAGCTGAAGCCCTGTGTTACGCGGCTTTGCGGCACGAGTAACCCAGCAACTCTGCTGCACCTTTCCAGAAACTCCATCAATTGTTGGTTATGAAGACGCGAATTCAAGACCATTAGATTTTTGCAGCAATGCAAGTTCATTCGTCCACTTCGACGGGGTTCGGGGTGACTTCACCGTTGATCAGAGTAACTATCGCGATCTGTACCGATGCCGAGGCTGCGGGCTAATGGCTCGCAGGTCGGACGCTGCGGGCTGAGTGCATATGGTCCTTCGGTGCTGCGCACTCAGGATGACATGGCGCATGCGGAATGATAGGACGCGAGCGGTAATGGTCGATCGTCTCGCGCGGCACATCAAAATTTCATCATCCGCAGACGCCCTAGCAAGAGCCCGCTCTGGAATTTCTCGGTCTGAAGCACCCCGCACTTCAGCCAGCCAGATGCCGGTGCAGTTTCATACCGATGCACCGATAACCCGATAACCCGATATACCGATATACCGATATACCGATTCTTCAAATTTCCGTATCCATCGTCATCGCCTCCAGGCTGGCATCAAGCTGCTGCCGTTTTTCTTCGCGCTGCAATTCCAGCTTCGCTATTTCCGCACGCACATTTTGAAGTTTGTCTTCCTGATCGTTGAGTTCCCGGGTGTAGCGCTGCAAGAGGGCCTTCTCTTCAGCGCTGCCTTTGAGCGCCTTCATGTTTTCGCGCAGGCGCTGCTGGTCCTGGGCAATGGCTTCCAGCGTTGTCCTTCTGCTGTGGATCTGGCTGTCAACTGCCGCGATCTGGTCTTTCTGTTGCAGGATGCGCCTGAGTGCCTGCTCCAGTTCAGGGTTCGCGGTCTTGCCGCTGAAAAAGAGCTTTACCTGCTGGTCGGTCATGCTGGAAAGAGCAATCGTATTGTGGAGAGGCTGTACCTCGTCCACTTTAAGAGTGGCCGTCTCGTTCGGCTTTACTTTCACGCGAAAGCGGTAGAAAGATGCGGTCTTTTCTTCCGGCTTCAGTTCTTCCGCCATCTTCCATTCCGGGCGCACCGGATGCTCGATAATCACGTCGCGGGCATCTGCGTTAGAATTGCGGATGGTGTAAACCTCGTGGTCGCGGCGCTCGCTGGTCTGCACCATGACGCCTTTGGCAATCTTGATGTGGGTCACCGGACGCGACTCAACTTCGTTGTGCTCTTCCACACGCACGCCCTGGTCCACGGCATACGAAAGAATTCTCTTTTCTGCCGGCTTCAGGGCTTCGATCAGCCCTTCACCGGCAAAAGCGTTATTTTCGATAATGTTGAAAGATCCGCTATCCAGAGTAAGGCCGCTGGTATTGGTAATCCACAGCGCCCGCAATGGACGGGCCGATGAGCCATTCCAAAGTGTGACTTTCTCGGCCTCAACATGGGAATTGATGATCGGCACCAGCGCGGAATGATTCTTAGGGATCGTGACTTTTTCTTTCAGACTGTATTCAAACAAGTCGCCCAAATCTTCGGAAGCGGCATTCAGATCGCCATTGTTGGCGGCCGACTCCAGGTCAACCCGGGTTTCGGCTGCCGAAGGCGCACTGCTCACTTCGACTGTATCGGTTGTGGAGCCGACATTGAGCCTGTAGTTCAACCAGCGGCTTTCGCCGTTTGCGATCTGTACATTCTGCGATGCGGTGTTAAACCCCGGGCTCTGTGCCTCGATGCGGTAACTTCCCGCTGGAGCCGGCAGGTGAAAATTACCATTTGAGTCAGAATAGGCGTTTAAAACGTCACCGGTACCGGTGTTGGTTGCGGTGAGGCGCGCATTGGCAACCACCGCTCCCACAGGGTCGGTAACCTGGCCGGAGATACCGGGGCCGGCGCTAGACACGCCACCGGCTGAGCCTGATCCCACACCGCCGCCAGTGCCGACGCCAGTACCGCTTCTGCTTGTCGTAGTCAGATCTACAGCAGAGCCAGTCCCGGTGTCCACAGTTCCCTCATGAGTCTGAGGCGTAAGCATGGCCGCCTGCGGCAGGTCCACCACAGGACGCCGGGTGTAATAAGGTTTAGAAAGGTCCTGAATAAATGATTGCGGAGCGCCCGCCACCAGCGAAAGTTCAACGTTCGTCCAGTCCTCGCCCACCGTGTTGTCTACAATCGCCCATCCCTGAAGCAGTGGCCTGGAATCGGACTTGGTAGGCAGCAGAATGCGGTAGGTGCTCTTCCACACCGGCACCTCGCTGATGTAACTCACAAACAAGTTGCGGTCGCCGTTGCCGCTGGTTGAAATAGTCATTCTTCGGGTGTCCTGGTCGCGGGCCGAGCCTACCAGGGTCAGATAACGTGAAATCTCCTCACTTAGATCATGATCGGCAACGCGTACGCTCAGGGCCGCCGACAGCGGAAATGTACGCACCTCCTCAGCGTCGGTAATCACCGACAACTCCAGGGACTTGATCTCATCCTGTCCATGCTTGCTGGTCTTTTCTTCCACGCTTAAGAGCCGGCCGGAAAACAAGGCAGATCCGTTACGTACGTGCATCCGCGCTCCCCGCAGGGCGGAAAGAAAGCTTTGCAAGTTGGCTGCCTGGTTCAAGGGCAGCCGCAAAGACTTCATCTGTTCCGAGATAGGCGCAACGGAGTTATAGCCGACGCCGCTGATCTTTCCGCCATTCAGGTCGAGCACTGTAAGAGACTTCAGCACGTCGTTCAGTTGCGAACTGGTGAAGTTGATTTGCAAGTCCTGGTCGCCGTGAACGCGGCCGGTATGTTCGAAGTAGCCTACGCCGTTCTTATAAAGCACCACCCGGCGTACAGGCAGTTTCGCTTCCGGAAGTTCCGCCGCGTTGGCGATTAACGTGAAACATGCGATCAAAGCCGTGAGAATGCGTCACTTCATCATGGATAATCCCCCCTCGTCCCCAGGAACACTGGAGTTCAAGCAAGGAACGAAGGAGACCGGCTGTTTATGCGCGCAGTTTCTACCGGGAAGCGCGTTTCGAGTCTATGGCGGCTTTGAGGTCGTGTCCCAGCGTCCGGGAATGCTCATGCATGGTGTCGAGGAAGGCTTTCTTGACCTGATCATAAAATCCCTTCAGCGGCGGCGAACTGAGTTGCTTGGCATAACTCAGCAGATCGGCATTGGTGGCAGGCTGGTAGTAAAACAGCATGGCCGATTGAATCGAATGCTCGAACTGAACTTTCAGCTCTTTCTGATGCTGGCGGAACTGCTCGCCCACCTGCTCCCCTTGCGGGAACTCGGCAAACATCGCGGTAATGCTGTCTGTGGCCGATGCTACCGCGAAATCTGTGCCGCCGATGCCGTCATCCACCGCTTGAATGGCCTGCATTCGTTTTTCCGATGGCGTGGCAATGCTCATTGCATCCATGAACCGTTTTAGCTGTTCCTTCTTTGCCGGGTCCTTTCCAGCCCTCTCCATTTGCAGCATCTGTGCGACCAGAGGTGATTGCAAGGCCTCGACAGCGGCGCTCATTTGCTGGGGACTGCAATGCTCGGTGACTCTTTGCAGCAGCTCGTCTCTTAACCTGGCTCCATCGAAGTTTTTCCTGAGGATAGGCAGAAATACGGTTTTAAAGTCATCACTCTCGGCGTGGTTACCCGCGATCTGCCGATAGAAATCCTCTGAGGTCATAAGCTGGACACTCTGCTCGATGTCATGGCTGAACCCGCTCAACTCCAATGCTTTTTCCGTGGACGAAGCGCAATCCGCGATCTGCGCCTGCAATGTGCCGGCAGCCAATAAGAAAAGAACAGCAAAGAAAAGTTTTTTCATTGGAATCCTTTTGAATCGGGGGGAGTTGCAGGTTATCCCAAAGCCGCGACTGTGAGCAACGCCTGGCCCTATTACGGAAGTTATACGCAACGGAATGCAGGCGGCATTCTCCATGGTTTCGCCGCTTATCACCGCAAGTCGCTATCCGTTCAACATGGTTTAGCGGGGTCGGCGCACTACTACAAAATGGGTGTGGTCACCGTAGGTGGACCGGTCAGCCGCAAAAACATCCTCCTTCTCGCCCGCCGCACATGATTTTCTGAAAATATTTTTTTTATGGCTACGCTCGCAAAGACGACGCGACCCCTTACAAAGCAATCCGATTGCGGCGTTTGGACGAGGTTCGAAAAACGTTATGACAAATATGGTTCCTACTCTGGTTTTTGCCGGTGTTTCTCTGGATATTGGCCGGTTTTTCCGGTATGACATTTTGTGGCATGTTTTTGCTGATTACTAAAGAGCAGTTCCAGGGTTGCCCAATGGGTTTCACTTTTTCGACACCTTCAGTGAAATTGCCTAGTACAACGGCAGCAGCGCTGGTTTAGAATTTGCCATCCAAAGAAGAAGCAGTTTTGAGAGATTTACATTTGGGGACCAAAACCGTGGGAGCCAGAAAAAACATTGTAGGTTTCGCTGCTGTCCTGCTGGTGACACTTGTCGCCACCACCCCTGCTTCGGCTGTGCGCCGGTACACGCGCTACCGGCACCATCACGCGCATACACGCCACGTGGTGTGGAACCCGGTATTGCGCGGCTCCTATGATTCCATGGTGCGCCAGAACGAAGAGATTGACCGGCTGCAACTGCCCCGCATCATTGACGACGCCCAGCTTAACGAGATGGAACTCAACGGCGAACTGGTTCCCATCAAGGAAAGCAGCGCTCTGCGGGTAAGCCCCTCGATCAAGGCTGATAAACGCTATTGCCGTCCCTGGACCAGCCAGTTTGTCGAGGACATGGGCGACGCCTATTACGCTGAATTCCATACGCCCTTGCAGGTGACTTCGGCCGTCCGTACCGTGGAACAGCAGCACCAGTTGCGCCGCCACAACCACAATGCCGCTCCTGAAGTGGGTGATGTTTCGTCGTCGCATCTGGCCGGCATTACCGTAGATCTGGCCAAGCGCGGCCTCAGCCGCAAGCAGCACCAGTGGATTGAGGCTTATCTCAAGAACCTGCGCGACAACGGACTGGTGGAAGTGGCGGAAGAACGCCGCCAGGCCTGCTTCCACGTAATGGTTTCGGAACGCTATACAGAATGGAAGGATTCAAACTCGCTGGCTGATAAACTTGTTCAGGAATGACGCCATCGAAATGTTACCTTCTGTCTGTAGCGCTGTTCTCGACTCTGGTTTTCGCAAACCTGGTTTCCGCACAATCGGGTTTCGCACAAGCAAAGAAATCAACCAATAAGGCTGACTCGGCACAGGCCATTCATGAGTCAGCCCTTATTATTGATAGCCACGCCGACACGCCGCAGCGCTTTCTCGACGAAAACTTTGATCTTGGCCAGGACACCCCGGTCTCGCAGGGCAACATGGATCTGGGCAAGATCAAAAAGGGCAATCTGGGCGCCGAATTCTTCTCCATCTGGGTGGAACCTGAATTCAAAGGACACTATGCCCACCGCGCCCTCGACCTGATTGACAGCGTTTACCAGCAGGCCGCCCGCCATCCCGACAAGATGACCATGGCGTTTACCGCCAGCGATATCGTGCGCGCCCACCAGCAGCACAAGTTTGCCGCGCTCATGGGGATTGAAGGTGGCCACGCCATTGAGAACGATCTGCGTCTGCTGCGCGAGTTCTACCGCGAAGGCGTGCGCTACATGACCCTGACGTGGTCGAACACCAACGAGTGGGCCGATTCCTCCGGCGACATCAACAACCCTGACGTGCAGCACCACAAAGGGCTGACTGACTTTGGCAAAGACGTAGTGCGCGAGATGAACCGGCTGGGCATGATCGTAGATATCTCGCATGTCTCCGACGATACTTTCTACCAAGCGCTGCTCATCAGCCGCGCCCCGGTGATTGCCTCACATTCCTCGGCGCGCGCGCTCACCAACGCTCCCCGCAACATGACCGACGACATGCTGCGCGCCATCGCCCGCAGCGGGCAGAACGGCGGAGTTGTGATGGTGAACTTTTATTCGGCTTTCATTGACCAGAAATTTCTGGATGCCTCGTCTGACCCGGAGAAAGCCAAACAGCGCAACGCCGAAATCGAAGAGTACAAAAAAGCCCATGCCCATGCCGACGGCAGTCCGGTCGGCTATGACGAGTATGCTTTTATCGAAAAGAAATATGCGGCGCAGTTTCCGCGCCCGCCACTGAAATCGCTGATTGACCATATTGACCACGTCGCCAAAGTAGCGGGCATTGACCATGTTGGCCTGGGCTCAGACTTCGATGGGGTGAGTTCCCTGCCCGAAGGCATTGATTCGGTCGCCGACTTGCCTAAGATTACGGAAGCGCTCTACCAGCGCGGATACACCCGGCCCCAGATTCAGAAGATACTGGGCGGCAATTTCCTGCGCGTAATGCGTGAAGTCGAAAGCGTTGCCCGGGCCATGCAGGCCGAGCGCAAGGCATCCACGGCTTTGACCTTCGAAGAAGTTCAACGCATGGCAGGCAACCGCGTCAGCGCCAACCGCCTGATTGATCAGATCAACGAGCGCGGTGTGGATTTCCAATTATCGCCCGAACTGCGTCAGCGGCTTAAGGCAATGTTCGCGGATCCGCAGGCCGTGGTCGCGGCCATCGAGAAGCGAAGAAGATAGATCTGGTGATCTTTGATCGGGTGATCTGAAGAATCAGGATATCGAGATATCGGTGCATCGGTGCATCGGAAAACCAAAACCGTTTTTACCGCTGATTTCGCTGATGAACGCTGATGGAGATCTGGTGATCTTTTGATTATGATCCGGTGTGATTTTTAGATCACCGCATCTCCAGATCACCCGATTCTTCCCGATGCCCCGATAACCCGATATACCGATGCACCGATTTCTACTTCGCGCTTCCCGTCTTCCTCACATAAATATTTCCATTAAACGTCTTGAACTGCATCTCTGGGCCGCCGCCATTGATGGTTCCGTGGACGCTCTTTTCTGTCCGCACGCGGTAGACTTTGCCATTGCCTCGCGACTCGTCAGTGATCGGTTTGGGCGGAGTGGCTTGCAACTGCACATCGAAGTCGCTCAAGACCTCACCCTGGTCTGACTGGAAGCTGACATTGGCTTTCAGGTCCGGCGGGAAAGTGATGTCAATGTTTCCGTTCAGAGAGCTGAAGGCCATAGGCTTCGGATCAATGCGGGTGAAGGTAGCCACCACGTGCCCGTTCACTGCGTGGGCGACCGCGCTGCCGGCCACATTTTTCAGGGTAATCGCGCCATTCACGTCGTTGACATCAATCTCGCCTTCCACGTCGCTCACCACGATGTCCCCGTCGTTCACGGTTCTTGCCATTACCGAGGTACGCCGGGGCACTGTAATGGTAAGGTCAACAGCGCGTTGAAGCATTTCAGTCTTCACATCTACCTGGTTGTTCTCTTCTTCCACGGTGAGTCCGGTGGCGTTCATAGGAATGCGCTTCATGCCGTTTTCTGCGCGCGGAGATTCATGCCCACGCGCCTTTGCATCTACCACTACATCTTTGCCGGGGCCGCCTTTTACCGTAATGCTGCCTGCCAGCAAACTAACTCTCAGGGCCACGGGCCGCGCGGGATCGGTCAGGTTAACGGTTACGTGGTCATTGCCAGTCTGCGCAGAAACCACGCCGGGACCACACAGAATGATTGCCAGTGCTGCCTGCAATACGATACGAAAGTAAGAAGAATGCTGATGATGGTTGTTCATTGGCGCTCCATGATGCGAATGCTTCCATTAAGATTTTCTGCCTTGATTTCAGGGCCCCCGGAGCCTACACGCCCTCCGGTAAAACGATCGGTACGAAAAACAAATTTGCCGTTGTGACGCTCTCCTTGTCCCTGGTTCACGGGGAGAGAAGTCATGGGGAAATCGGTAAACACGCCGCCATTCATCGTCTTGAACCGGAAATCGGCAGCCAGGTTCTTGGCGAAGTAAAGCTCTACATTGCCGTTGATGGTGCTGAAATCGGAGTTCTCGCGCGGGTTTTCGCGAAAGCTTACCTTCACTCCGCCGTTCACGGTGCGGGCATGGCCTGATCCGGCCACGTTCTCCATCTCGATTCCGCCATTCACGTTTCGCACCGAGAAGTTGCCGGTTACGTCTTTCACCTGTACGTGCCCGCCATTCACGGTCTTCAGTTTCAATTCGACATTCTGGGGCACCTGAAGCTGGAAATCGGTGCGCACTGAGTAACCGTCTTCACCACGGGAATGGCGGCAATCGTCGTTGCAGTTACATCGGAACGGGCCATTGACAAACAGTTTCAGCAGGCCGGTTTCCTGGCTGATGTCGAGCGTGACTTCCTTGCGCGCTTTCTCCATTCTTTCTTTCGACTCGGCGCGGAAGGTCTCATTTACCACCACCTGCACCTGATCACCCGGAGTGCCGACCACTTCAATAGATCCGGTAATGGCATCCACGTCGAGGATGCGATGGCCGTCGCTCGCGGGCAGCGTAAATGATTTGCGAACGGTCTCCTGCTCCTTGAGCGGCATATCTTCTTCATCATCGGAATCGCGGTCTATTTCTGTATTCACAGGACCTATGTCAATTTCAGGGGCCGGAATCGCATGCGGCATGGAAACCGCGACCGGGTTGGCATGAATCACCGGCCTGGGCGTCACAACGGACGAAGGCGAAATAACAACCGGTTGCTGTGCTCGGCTGTTCACCGCCACGCACAGGATGGCAAGAACCGAAACGGTCACCCACAGATAAAATTTAATACTGCGCATATGCTCTCCTTGTTCACTTGCAATACTTAGCACTTCATGCGTCTGTCATTCTGAGCGCAGGCCCGACCGACGCAGGAGGAAGGGCCGAAGTCGAAGAATCCACGTGATGTGTCCCCTCACGACAGCATGTCAAGGCATTCCCACGAAACCATTCTTTGGTTTCTCCGTGTCTCAGTGTCTCCGTGGCTGTCTTACTGTGATTAAGTCAGTTGCTTCACGCCCCACGCGGCCCGCTGCCGCACGGTTGGATTCACGTTGGGATCGCGTTCAAATTGCCGCAACCGGTCAACCATGGTCGTATCGCGCAGGTCCACCATCAGATCAATCAACGCTACCTGCACCAGCGGGGACTGCTGCGGCTGCAAGGCTTCTCGCAGCCCGGTACGGACATCGGGCTGGTTGTGATAATGGCCCAGGGCATCCAGCGCGGCCAGCCTTACATTCACGCTGTTGTCGTAACGCAGCGCATGCACCAGGGCATTCAGCACTTTAGGGTCGGGCCGGGAATCCTGGGTGGTCATACTCACGGCCTGTAGCCGCTCGCTCGCCGACTGCTGTTGCAGCAGCGAGAGCTCCAGCATCTGCCGCATATTAGCTAGTTCGTTCTGCACGCTCGCCATCTGGTTTGTGTTTGTATTAGGTTCCGGACGATTCATCGAACGGCCGGCAAAGAACCCGATCACCAGAAACAGCACAGCCCATGCCATGCCGGCTGCCGGAGTGCGCCATCCACCGCTCAGCAACGCCGGCGGCACCATGCTGCGCCAGCCTGACACGTTTGCGGCCTTGGTCGTTATCTGGCCTGCCTGGTAGGCCTCCAGCATGTCGGTGAACCGGGCGCGCAATGCGGGGCTGGGCTGCTGCTCAGGCAATGCGGCCAGCTTGTTCCATAAGCTCACTTCTTCGCTGCATTGCGGGCACATGGCGAGATGCTGCTCTACCTGAGCGCGCTGGTCTGCGCTGAGTGTTCCCTGAATGTAATCTGCCAGCAGTATTTCCATCTCTTCACATTTCATTGCAAACACCTCATTGCAAACTTCCGGGAGCGGGATTGCGCTTGCGCTCCCTTGCGTTCATGTCCGCCGGTGCGTGGCCCTGCTCCAACCGGTGAAATACTTCCCGCAGCTCCTGCAAGGCCCGATGTACCTTCACCTTTACGGTGTTCACTTCACATCCGAGTAATTGGGCGATTTCGTCGTACTTCATGTCCTGGAAGCGGCTGAGCACCAGCACTTCCCGCTTCTCTTCCGGCATTTGCAGCAGGGCGCGGTGCAATAGCTCCATCTCCTGCTTCTGCTGGGCTGAATCTTCGAACAGCACCGAGGGTGAAAGCTCCGGCTCCCAGCTCACTTCAGAGTGCTGGCGGCGGAAGTGGTCGGTGCGGGTGTTGCGGGCGATCTGGTAAATCCAAGGACGGAACGGAGTGCCCGGACGGTATGATTGCCGGTACTTCAAAATACGGACAAAAACTTCCTGCACCAGATCTTCACTGAGCGTCCGGCTGCCGGTGAGCTTGCAGTAAAAGTTGAAGAGCGGCGAATGGTAGCGGTCAAACAACACGCCCAGCATCTCGCCTACGCCATTGCGTACCTGCGACATCAGTTCCTCATCAGGCAGTAAATTCGTCATTCCCTGGTTTCTTGTTCTGCCGTTCAAAGATGTATACGGCGAATGATGGAAAAGGTTACATACACAGCTTCTAGCTTTTAGCTGCTAGCTCTTGGCTTTTGGCTCGTAGCTTTCCGATGCACCGATGACCCGATTCTCCCGATCACCAGATCACTCGACAAACCGATGTCCTGATGCACCGATATCCCGATTCCCCCAGTCTCTTTACATTCGTCCCCTCATCCGTTTCTAATAGCAGGTTCGTTTTTTTCGAGGAGTGCCTTATGCTGCAACGTTCGACTTTAACCCTGTTGACCCTTCTTTGTATGGCTTTGGCCTCGGTCTGCCAGACTACGCCTCAGACTACGCCCAAAAGCACCAAGACGGGCGCCGCAAAGAAAGCCGGCACATCGGCCAAGAGCACTGCTCCAGCGGCTTCAGCTAATCCCGCAGAGCATCCCATCGCCACCATTCACACCACTGCGGGCGACATGAAATGCGAGTTGCTCCCCGATAAGGCCCCCAAAGCTACAGCCAACTTTATTGGCCTGGCCAGCGGCCAGAAAGACTGGACCGATCCGACCACGGGCAAGACTGTGCACCACCGCCCGCTGTACGACAATGTGATCTTCCACCGGGTCATTCCCGGCTTCATGATTCAAGGCGGAGATCCGCTCGGACAAGGCACAGGCGGCCCCGGCTATAAGTTTGAAGATGAACTGAGTCCCGACCTTCTGTTCGACAAACCCGGCCGCCTGGCTATGGCCAATTCCGGACCGAACACCAATGGCTCGCAGTTCTTTATTACCGAGCAGGCTACGCCCTTCCTGAATCCCTGCTTTGACGAAGGTGGCTGCATGGGCGGACGCCGCCCCAAGGGCAGCGGCTACACCATCTTCGGCCAGTGTGATGACAACACCGTTCAACTGGTCAAGAAGATTGCCGCCGGACCATGCCAGGGCGGTGGCGCGTGTAGCGGCGGCAATAGCATGCCGCAGAATCCGGTGCACATCCAGCACATTGATATTTCTGGAGTGACTCCGGTAAAGCCTGCGGCCAAACCCGGCACGCGCAAGAAGACCACCAAGACTGGAACCAAATCATCTACGCCCAAGCAGTAAAACTAAATCTAATCCCTCGAATGAGGATGAACACCCAGCATGGTAATTGCTGGGAAAAGTTGAAGAGAGTCCCTTCAAGGACCGCATAGATTTTTATTCTGTGTGAAGAAAGAGGAATTTATGGCCCGCCAACCCGGCACTTATGCAACTTTCAATACTTCTCAAGGCACGATTGTCTGCCGCCTTTTCGAGAAAGAAGCTCCTGTCACGGTCAAAAACTTCACCGACCTGGCCCAGGGTAAACGCGATTGGAAAGATACAGTCAGCGGCAAGGGTGGCTCCGGCCCTCTTTATAACGGGACGATCTTTCACCGCGTGATCCCCAACTTCATGATCCAGGCTGGCGACCCCAGCGGCACCGGCATGGGCGGCCCCGGCTACAAGTTTCAGGACGAAACCAAAGGCTCGCCGCACAAATTCGACAAACCCGGCAAACTGGCCATGGCCAACGCCGGACCAAACACCAATGGTTCCCAGTTCTTCATCACCGTAGCGCCTACTCCATGGCTCACCGGCAATCACACCATCTTCGGAGAAGTCGTCGAAGGGCAGGATGTGGTAGATAAGATCGCCAATGTGGAACGCAATCGCCAGGACAAGCCTGCGAAAGACGTAGTACTGCAATCGGTGACCATCGAAACCGTTTAGTTTCCGGTGGGCGAAGTGCATGGATCCGGTCAAAGTTGTCGTCTTTGTAGCTTTCTTTATCGCTTTTCTGCTCGTGGTGCGGCGGCTGTTTTCTACCGAGCAGCCGTACCACGGAGCCGATTCCATTCCGCCACTGCCACCCTCTTTCCCTTATGAGCAGGAATTCATTTCAGAAAAGCCGGCCACCCTGACCGGCGCAGAAATACCATTTCCCGTTTACCTGCCACCGGTCAAAGAATATGAAGATGGCAGTTTCAACCGGCCTAACGTTCTCAACTACTACTTTGAAAAAACCGACCTGGTGCGCGGGCCTGAGAATCCCGGCTCATTCTACGACCACTTCTTTATCCAGTTTCAATCGCCCGACCAGCAATTCACCTGGACCGCTGAATACATCGTGGCCACACCTTCCGGACTGGAAGCATGGCTCGCTTCAGGGCATCAGCAGAGCATGTTGCTGACTGGCCCCGTTGTAGTGGTTCCGTCATGGAACCTGGCGGAAATCCTGGCCGCCATTATGGACGATGTAATGGAAAAACATGAGGGCCCACCATTGCAGCCCCGCTCTATTCGCGAATATCCAGGTCAATAGATCAGTTGCGAATTGCCCGTGTGAATGAACCCCATTGAGGGTGCTACCCATGGCATTCAGTATTTGACAGAAATGGACTAACGAAAACTCCAGTCCGGCAGGACGACGAAAGTAGCCCGGTCACGGAGCTTCTCAACACAATCCGTGTGAATCAGTTCCATCAGTGTCATCTGTGGTAAGGTTTGCTGCGGCGGCTGCACACGCTCACTGGGAAAGCATTTTTAAATTACAATCGCATTGTGTCCAGCGAACGCGCAAAGAAGATCAAAATCATTTTGTTTGACGTAGATGGCGTACTCACCGATGGCAGCATCTGGCTCTTTCCTGCCCCAGTTTTACCCCGAACAGATTTTTACGAGCATAAGCATCCCGGTGAAGCGGGGTACGGCATTGTGAGTCAAAACATGATCGAAGCGAAGGGATTCAACGCGCATGACGGCACAGCCATTTCGCTGGCCCGCCTGGGCGGCTTAAAAGCCGGCATTGTCACCAAACGCATCTCGGAAGCTGTGGCTTTGCGTGCCCGTGATCTGCACCTGGATTACGTTTTTCAAGGCGCTGCCAACAAATCAGAAGTGCTGGACAAAGTACTGGCCGAGAGCGGATTGAGCGAAGAAGCAGTTGCCTATGTTGGTGATGACGTAATTGATCTGCCCATCATGCGCCGTTGCGGCCTGGCCATTGCGGTGGCTAACGCCCGTCCGCAGGTCGCGGCGATGGCCCACTACCAAACACCCAACCGTGGAGGCGAGGGCGCAGGCCGCGATGCCGTGGAATACATTCTCAAAGCTCAGGGAACGCTCGACGCCGTAATCGAAGCCTACATTCACGCACGTACATCGCTGAAGCAATAGCTATTCGATACGAATCGCCAGCTTGCCTCTCACATGGCCTGCCTCGCTGACCCGGTGCGCCTCTGCGATCTGCTCCAGAGAAAAGACCTGCTGCACCACCGGACGCACCTTACCGGCCTCAATGAATGTGGTAATTTTTTCGAGATCGCCGCCAAACGGCTTTGCCCTGGCGAACAGTAGCCGTTTTCTGCTGAGGATTGCGCGGGCAAATTCCGGCACAACCTGACTGCCGACCGACGCAAAGAACCCCAGCTTTCCTGCCGGCTTTTCGGGAATCGGCACGACCAGGGTAACGAGCCGTCCTCCGGGCTTGAGCGCGGAAAAAGACTTTCTCCACACGCTCTTTCCCACGCCGTCGAGAACCAGGTCATACCCTGAATCGCGGTCTTCGAATTTCTCAGTCTGATAATCTATGGCCAGATCAGCGCCCAATTCGCGCAGAAAATTCTGGTTGCGCGCGCTCGCGGTGGCAGCCACATAAGCGCCGAAGGCTTTCGCGATCTGAATGGCAAACACGCCCACGCCTCCGGCGCCGGCGTGAATAAGCACCCGATGGCCGTTTTTGATGCGCCCGTATTTCACCAGCGCCTGCCATGCGGTCAAGGCGGCCAAGGGTATTGAGGCCGCCTCTTCATAGGTCAGCGCGGCAGGCTTGAGCGCGGCTGCTTTTTCAGGCACCACGGCAAATTCGGCGTATGTGCCCCGGAAGGTCTTGCCCACCCTGCCATCTTTAAAACCGTAGACTTCGTCACCGGGTTTGAACAGCGTAACCGCGCTGCCGATCTGTTCGACGACACCGGAAAAATCCATTCCCCAGATCACTGGAAAGCGGACGTCTATTACAGGCTTGAGAAGCCCTTTGCGCAGCTTCCAATCCACCGGATTCACGCTGCTGGCATGGATCCGCACCAGCAGCCCGTTAGGACCGACCCCGGGCACAGGAATATCTTCAACCTGCATGACCTCGGGTTCGCCATAAGAATCTGCAATGACGGATTGCATGAGGGGAAGCTTCTAGCTGCTAGCTCCTGGCTTCTAGCTTTGTCTCGTGACTGCTGATAGTGTGTTTGGCTCTTGGCTCTCAGCCTATACGTTTTTGTTTGTTCCCCAACCAGCCCTGATTCCAAGGCAACGTAAATGTTCAAGGACTGAGTGCTGACTGCTGATTGCTAATTGCTCAATTGCTGAGTGCTGACTGCTCAGTTCATACTAGACTATTGCTTCCTCACCATGGACTTCGATCAACTGGAAACGTTTCTTGAGGTCGCCCGCCACAGCAGCTTTTCGCGGGCGGCGGAGAGGCGTTTTCGCACCCAGCCGGCTATCTCGTCACAGATTCGCACCCTCGAAGAGGAAGTGGGCGCGCGCCTGTTCGACCGCAGCGGAGGCAAGGTCGGGCTCACGGCTGCGGGCAAGGCGTTTCAGGTTTATGCCGAGGAGACGCTGCAAGCCCGCAAGAGCATCATTACCGCTCTGGCCGAGATGGAGCGTATTCCGCGCGGCGAAATCGTAGTTGGAGCCAACGAGGGCACCTGTCTGCACATTCTGCCCGAGGTGTTTGCGGAGTTCAAAAAGCTTTATCCCGGTGTGAGCGTGAATATCAATCGCATGGAGCGGGCCAAGATACTGGAATGCGTGGGCGACAACAGCGTGGATTTTGGAGTGGTGTCGGCGCCCGTGGATGACAAGCGGCTGACGGTCGCGACCATCCATCGCGATCAACTGGTGATCATTGCTCCACCCAGCCACCCGCTGGGACGCGCCAAACAGGCCACCATTGCTGAGGCCGCCCGCTTCCCTCTTCTTCTGCCCAAGGCAGGCAGAACACGGGATGCCATTGACAGCCTTTTCTATGAACGCCGCCTGAAAGCTAATATCGCCATGGAACTGGACTCAAGCGAGTTGCTGAAACGGTTTGTGGCCGCCTCTATAGGCGTGGGGTTCATTGCCCATTCGAATGTGAGTGAAGATGTAAAGGCAGGCGCGCTGATCGCGATTCCCATCGCCGATGCGGCCATCCAGCGCGATCTTGCCCTGGTGTTCCGCAAAGACAAAGACCTGAGCCGCGCCGCGCATGCATTCATCGAAATCGCAGTGAAACTCAAGCCTGAGCAGGTGTCCTTGAACGAATAAGCATCGCCTATATGAGCAAAAATACAGCGTGGAGGCCCCGAGACCTCCACGGCTTGGGTGAAAGGTTGAGTTTAGGCTGCGTAATCGGCCAGCGCTTCCTCCGGCTGCTCGGCAGCGTCCCAGTCAGTCATTGCCACCACGCCGACTTCGCTGGATGCCTGGCTATAGAAAGGGATAGCCGCGGACTCATCGGCAAAGCCCATCAGCAGCGGCCATGCGGCTGCGGTGGCCGCCTGCACCAGGTCTAATGTCCCATGCAGTTTGAAGCTGATCGGCTTCACGCCGTCGCCGTCGTAGTCGGTGAAAAGAGAAACTCCGGCTACCATGCCGGCGTTCACGAAAGCGCCCGAGGCTGCCCGTTTGTTGCCGCGCGACCAGAAGATCGCGCCTGTGGCCAGGAAAAATCCAGTCACAGCCACGTCCAGCCATGCATGGACTTTGGGCTTAATCGGCTTGGGGGATTTCTGGAAAATGTCGGTAAGATTTTCAGCGTTTATGTTCATCAGCGATTAACTCCTTTCTTGAACGGATGCCCTTGGCCGCTGGCAGGTTGGGCAATTTGCCGCACATTGCAGAGCAGCGGCGGATGTTTGCGCTCTACTTACAATTTTTCACGCGAATTTTCCACATCAGCTCGCTTGCGTGTGTTATTTTTCTTAATTCGCAATCACCACAAACAATCTGGAGGCGACTACATTGGGTCTAAGCATGGTGCCCAAGCGCATTTTCTTAACCAAAGGAGTAGGCAAGCACAAAGAACGTCTCACCTCATTTGAATTGGCCCTGCGCGATGCTGGAATTGCTGCACAAAATCTGGTGCGTGTCTCCTCCATATTCCCGCCTCATTGCAAGCTGATTTCCCGCAAAGAAGGCCTGAAATATCTGAGTCCGGGTGAAGTGGTCTTTGCTGTTGTTGCCGAGAATTCCACGCGGGAACCGCACCGCCTGGTGGCGTCGAGTATTGGATTGGCCATGCCTGCGGACCGCAATACCTACGGCTACCTGAGCGAACACCACTCTTTCGGAGAGCCTGACAACGTAGCCGGTGAATATGCAGAAGAACTGGCCGCCGAGATGCTGGCCACGACTCTGAATGTGGAGTTCGACCCTGACAAGTCGTGGGACGAAAAGAAGGAAATCTATCGGATCTCCAACAAAATCGTTCGCACCACCAACGTGACCCAGACCGCCGTCGGCGACAAACATGCCCGATGGACCACGGTAATTGCCTCGGCAATTTTGATTTTCGAGTGATCGTTCACGTAAAAAAATGATGCATTCAGGCAAACCTTGCCACCGATAACCGAACTGCACAGATCAACACTGATTTTGAGAAGCAGCAAATTGCGCCCCGAACATGGGGCGCAATTTTCATTTGATTTGGGGCTGGACGAAAGCAAGACTTACGATTTCGCGGTCTTCACCGTCTTCATGAACTTTTTGCCCAGACGCTCCAGCAAGGCTGCGATCATGATTGGCAGGCCGACCGTCGCATCCACAAAAACTTCGCCGAATTTGCCGCCTTCATGCGGAGGTACGAATTTGCCCCACGAAATAGCTTCGCTGTAGGGCGAGCCTGAAAGTCCGCCCCAATATACCGGCTCCGGACACACCCGCACCCCGTAGTGATACCTCTTGAGTTCCACCTGCTCGCCTGCTCGCCGCACCCGCAGTTCGCAATAAGGACCAAACTGCTGCGCCCAGTTTCGAGGCACGCCGCCTCCAATGGTGAAGATCCCAATACGTTTCTGCCGCAGCAAAGTCTCGGCAAAATAGTTGAGGTCGAGGAACGGGTCAAATCGAAGCTGCGGATCCCCTTTGCGGGCGCGCATGCGGTTGGTAAGCGCCACGTCGAGCCCCAGTTCAGAATCGGTAAAAGCGGGCACAAACACCGGCACGCCTTTTTCGTATGCCGATTTCAAAATGCCCCTGCCCTTCATCTTTTTCTTTAAGTACTTGCCAATGGCCTGGTTCAGCTTCCACGAACACATAGTCTCGGCTGCATCCCATGCGCCCAGCACCGCTTCCATGACCAGTTCTACGTGATCGAGGTTCTGCTCCGGTTCCAGCGTGTCATAGACGCGGTTGTATCCGGCCTCATACAGTTCAACATCGTTCATTCTGGGGTCATAGCGGTAGTGCTTGCATCCGGTGGCTTCAACCAGTCCATGGGCCATAAGCGCGCCTGTGGAGACCACGGCGTTCACCAGGCCTTTATCAATCAGATCGCATACGATCAAGCCCTGCTTGGCCACCGTCATGGCCCCGGCCAGCGTCATCACCACAAAGCAGTCCTGATCGTGGGCCATCGCTTCCAGCACATCCACAGCTTCGCCAAGCTGCCTTCCGGTAAAGGCGGTATCGGCCATGCCCCGCATCAGGTCGCTGATGCTTTTGGTTTTTGAAAGATCGAGCGGAAATACCGGCGAAAGTTTGTCCGACACCGGATCATGCAATTTGCGGTCAATTCCCGCTCCTTCAGATTTCTTCTTCAAGCCTTCACCTCAGATGTCTGCAAATGGAATTGAGTAAACTCTCGAAAGTACAAGGTAGCGGCATTCTGAGTCAAACCGCGAAACCTCACCACTGATGACACTGATCCAACTGATCAACACTGATTCTTGCGAAAGAGGCAAGCGAGGATTTCTGTTTGGCAACCATGGCCGTCTTCGAGTTCTGCCTGCAACCGCCCCCTCCGCCTTCAATTTTGGCATTTTTGGCAATCATGGCAATTTTGGCAATCCCCGAATCACCGTTTGTTATCCTTAAGGGTTCCATTCTCTGTGCCGGAGGACATCGAGTGGCGTCTGAAGTTTTTCATGTTGGGCTGATACAGATGTCGTGCTCGCCCGACCCCGATGACAATCTACGACGTGCCGCTGAAAAAGTGCGCGAGGCCGCAAAAAAAGGCGCACAGATCATCTGCCTGCCGGAGCTTTTCCGCACTCAATATTTCTGCCAGCGTGAAGATGCGGCGCTCTTTGATCTCTCCGAAACTATTCCCGGCCCTACCACCGATGCCCTGGCCGCTGTGGCTCGTGAAAATAAAGTTGTAGTGATCGCCTCGTTGTTCGAGCGGCGGGCGCGCGGCCTCTACCACAATACCGCCGCCATTCTTGACCAGGACGGCCGCCTTCAGGGCATCTATCGCAAGATGCACATTCCTGACGATCCTCTCTATTACGAAAAGTTCTACTTCACGCCCGGCGATCTGGGATTTAAGGCTTTCGACACTCCTTACGGACGCATGGGCACGCTGGTGTGCTGGGACCAGTGGTATCCCGAAGGTGCGCGGCTTACTGCTCTTCAGGGAGCGAATATTTTGTTTTATCCTACGGCGATCGGATGGCACCCCGATGAGAAGGCGGAATTCGGCGAACTTCAGCACGACGCCTGGCGCACCATACAGCGCGCTCATGCTATCGCCAACGGGGTATTCGTAGCCGTGGTCAATCGTGTCGGACACGAATTTGGCGATATCCGCGGTAACCGGCCCAGGGGAAAGGCCTGGAATTCTGGGGCAGGTCGTTTCTTTGTGATCCCTTCGGACGCATGATCGCCGAAGCTTCCTCAGATAAGGAAGAAATTTTGATTGGCGAGTGCGATTTACGCCATCTGGAAGACGTGCGCCGCAACTGGCCTTTTCTGCGCGACCGGCGCATTGACAGTTATTCAGCCATTTCTCAGAGGTTTATCGACTGAGCCTGCTTACCCATCACCGCGAAAGCACCACGCCGCGCGAACTCGGCTATAGGATGCCTGCTGAGTGGGAACAGCATCAGGGGACGTGGATTGCCTGGCCCCACAACCAGAATGACTGGCCTGGAAGGTTTGAAGCTATACAGTGGGTGTACGCCGACATCATCCGCCATTTATGCCGCGTAGAAGATGTAAACATTATTGTGCGCAGCACCCATGAGCGCGATGTCGTCCGCAAGCTGCTGAATCACTGCAACGTAGTGCTGAAGCGGGTGAAATTCCATGAGTGGGCCACCGATCGCGTGTGGACGCGGGATTCGGGGCCAACATTTGTCCGCTCTGAATCTGAAGAGAACAAGATCGCGGTCGTAAACTGGCGCTTCAATGCCTGGGCCAAATATCCTGATTGGAAAAACGACAACAACCTGCCAGAGCACATTGCGCAGAAATTGAAGCTGAAGCAGTTTGTTCCCACCGTACACCTGCACGGCAAAGATCACCATGTGGTGCTGGAAGGCGGCAGCATTGACGTAAATGGCGCCGGCCTGATGCTTACAACCGAGGAGTGCCTGCTGAGCAAGATGCAGCAGCGAAATCCCGGCCTGCATCGCCGTGAACTGGAACAGGTCTTTGCCGACTATCTGGGAATTGAAAAAGTGATATGGCTGGGCCGCGGCATTGTAGGAGACGATACGCACGGCCATGTGGACGACATCGCCCGCTTTGTAGCGCCGGAAACGGTGCTCACCGTAATTGAATCGAGCCGCGCCGAGGCCAACTACCAGGCGCTTCAGGAAAACCTGCAACGGTTGCGCGATACCACCGATCTATTGGGCCGCAAACTCCAGATTGTTGACCTGCCGATGCCCCGCCCTATCACGTTCCAGGGACAGCGGCTGCCTGCCAGCTATGCCAATTTCTACATTGCGAACAATCTGCTACTGATGCCCACCTTTAACGATCCGAATGACAGAATTGCGTTGAACATTCTGGCCGATCTCTTCCCCCAACATCAGGTGGTAGGAATCCACTGCGGCGATTTCATCTGGGGGCTGGGCGCTATTCACTGCATGACCCAGCAGCAGCCGGCTGGATAAAGACGAACAAGGATTGGTTCGCCCATCACTGTTCTTCTATTCGTTGAACCACGCCATCTCTATTCGTCAAAACATTCGTCAAAACCACTGCTTCCATAGTTGCTGTGTGCCTGGCTCAGCGGAAGAGTGGCTCTTTCAAGCCATGTGAGGTTGAGCTTTTGGAAAGAGCAGCTCTTTCAGAGCGCGTGAAATTGAGAAATGGGCTTTAGCGTGAGTGAGAACTGAATTTGGTATGGGGCTAACGAGACAAGTAATCAGGGCACGACTTTCAGTCGTGCCGAAAAGCCTTTATAAATGCTGGGCTTCAGCCCCTGCACACGCTCCACCGCATGGTGCTGTGGCCACAAAAATTGCGGTCTCACACACAACTCTAGCCTTGGTGAATGAAAGACAACCAGCCTACACCCTATTCTGGAAGCGCTCTAACCTTCGTGCCCCTTTGTGTCCTTTGTGGTTAATCTTGGTTTAGACAAAAAACTGCCCGGCGAACCGGGCAGTTTGGTTGATTAAATTTAGCTCGCTTACTTCTTGCGGGCTACGAAACCAGTTACGAGTGAGCCGAGGCCCACAAGACCGAGCAGCGGCAGCGGAGACGCGGTCTGAGGCAATGCGTTTCCATTTTTCTGATCGGTATTCTGGTCAGCGGGAGCAGAAGCGCTTGCGCTCTGGTCGCTGCTGGCAGTCGTCGCACTCGAAGTAGCACTCTGATCGGTGCTGCTGGGAGTGGTGGTTGAAGCGCTGGCAGAAGGAGCGGCTGCGTTCTGGTCGCTGCTGGTCGTGGCGCTGGTCGCCGGCGTGGTGCTGGGCGTCGAAGTGCTTGAAGTCGCGCTCTGGTCAGTAGTGGCTGGAGCAGCGGACGTCGAAGTAGCAGGTGCAGTCGCGGCAGCCGAGGAACCCACGGTCGTCGCCGGAGTCTGGCTGGTTACTGGCTGAGTCGTGGTAGCTGTCGGGCTAGCGGCAGCCGAAGACTGCGCGCTTGCGCTCTGGTCAGTCGTGGTTGCCGGCGTAGTAGCGGAAGCTGCCGGTGCGGTGCTCGAAGCGCTCTGATCGGTGCTCGAAGTTGCAGGAGCGCTGCTGTTCATGGAGCTCTGCGAAGGCGGAGGAGTGCTGGTCGTGCTGGTGGCACCCTGCGCGCTCGAATTGTTAGAGCTATTGGAGTTGCTGGAATTCTGATCGGCAGCAGGGGTATTGATGCTATTCGAGGATCCCGTACCCGCCGCTGTGGCTGCAGTCGTCTGGGCGTTGGTGCTACCGGCAGAAGCTGAGCTGTTGCCACAAGAATCAGAAATCATGTTGACTGAAGTTACAGTCATCGATCCGCCGCTGGCGGAGCTGTCAGAGCGGTTTCCATGTACTTCAACCTGGTGCCCGTCATGGGGCTTCAGCATGGAAGAGTCACCGTTCAAAGTCACATCCTGTCCGTTCTGGGAAAGGATCCAATTGCCACCGGACTGCTTCAGGCAGCCGCGCAGAACCGTGTCCTGGCTGTTGCCAGTCGAAGTGCTGGTCGCGCTCATGCTGCTGTTGCTCTGGTCGGTGGAAGGAGTGGTGCTGGTGCTCGGTGAAGCGCTCTGCGTGCTGCTGGGTGAAGCGCTCTGGGTTTGGCTGTTCTGGTCGTTGCTGGAAGGAACCGCCTGGGTCTGGTTGTTAGCGCCCGAAGCGGCATCCGGTCCGTTCTGGTCGTTGCTGGTGCCGGTAGGTGAAGAGGCGCCGCTGTTGGTGCTAGTGCTACCCATAGCGCCGGTTGAGCCTGAGCCGCCAGCTGTCCCTGAGCCGCCAGCCGAACCGCCACCAGCCTGTGCGAATGCCATACTACTTGCCAGCGCAAATGCCATCAAAAGCTTTTTGTTCATGTGTTGCTCCTTCGAAGTTTTCTCTGCCCGTCGGGCGTTTTTTTATTTTCCTCGCATTAATGCGAGTGTTAAGACGCCTGATAGCTGTTTAGAGAGTGATAAACACGCGCGGGTTGGTCTATTGTGTGACAGAATCCAGAGCTGCTGCTCCTGCTAAAATCACCAGCAGCAACTCTGTCTGAAGTTGCCTCACTATGTTAGAAAACCCTGAAGAATCGCGGGCTGCTGCCGATCGTCACTGGATGCGGCTGGCCCTCGAGCAGGCCCGCATGGCGGCCTTGGCGGGTGAAGTGCCTGTTGGCGCTTTAGTCATCAAGAACCAGCAAATCATCGGCCTGGGACACAATCGCAACCTGCTCGACCATGATCCTACAGCCCATGCCGAAATCGTGGCGCTTCGACAGGCGGCAGCTCATGTCGGCAACCATCGCCTGACAGGCTGTGAAATTTTTGCCACCATTGAACCATGCGCTATGTGCGCCGGCGCATTAATCCATGCGCGTCTGGCAAGACTGGTCTATGGAGCTGCCGATCCCAAAGCCGGCGCTATCGGCTCGGTGCTTCAGGTTGTGAACCTGCCGGGATTAAACCACACCATGGAAGTGACCGCAGGAGTGCTCGAAGCAGAGTGCTCAACAATGCTTCAGGAATTTTTTAGAGAAAAGAGACTGAGACAGAGGTGAGCGCAGATTTTATCCCGAGCAAGCGAGGGATCTCTACCATTTCTTATCTTTACTTTATCCCAATTGTTCTCGGTGGAAGCCCCGGACTTCAGTCCGGGGGGAATGTGCTTGAAGCGACGTAAACCCAATGTTTAATGAAGCGGCGCTTTAGCGCCCGTCGCGCCACATCTATCTACACAAACTGTTAACTGCTATATCCTTTTCAAACCACTGGCGCTCATTAGCTTACAACTGACTTTTTCTTCGTCCACCCTCTCCTTCCGCCATTTCGTAGTTTCAAAAATTCAGTGCTAATCTCCTACATCAGTGTGATCAGTGGTGAGGTTTGGGTTGTGGCTCCGCTACACTGTGATACAGTTTGGTCGAACTTGAGGGTAGTTTATGAGTGAAGACAATAAACGTTTGGCCCAGCGCTGGTTCGAGGAGGTCTGGAACCAGGGCCGCATCGAAGTCATTGATGAGCTCTTGTCTCCCGAGGCCGAAGGCTTTGGTCTGGCAGCGGCTGACACGAAAATTCGCGGCCCGGAGCAGCTCAAACCTTTTGTCCGCAACCTGCGCGACGCCTTTCCTGATATGCATATCACCATCGAAGATTCCGTCGCTGAGGCGGACAAAGTAGCGGTACGCTTCCGCGTTACGGGTACGCATAAAGGAAGCGGCCTCGGATTTCCGCCCACGGGCCGTCCGATTAGCGTGACCGGCATGACCATAATCCAGTTCGCCAATGGCCAGCTCTTTCACGGTTGGAACAATTGGGACCAACTGGGAATGATGGAACAATTGGGTGTTGCGCCGGGTTCCGTGAGTGTAGACCAGTTTCTCGAGAAACGCGCTTAGTGGTTCCTGTTGGTATCCCGCTTAGTTGTTCCTCGTTAATAGTAGGGTTTGATACTCAAGCCCCAGCGAAGAAAAAGCACGGGCGAAATGTACGAATGCCTGGTTGCCACAAGCAGGTTTTTGAACGCGCCCAAAGTTCTTGCTTTCGTGGAAGAAAACCGTTCGATACCATGCTTCAATTCGGCAACAGGAGCAACGTGGGATTGGGCAAACATGAGCAACGTGCTGAACTGAGCAACACACCGGGTTTGCTACAATAAAACAGCTCGAACAACCGAATACAGCTCGGATTCTAAACCACAAATCCCGAGCTGCCAGCAGTGCCCGGCGCGGAGAGGTGCGTGAGTGGTTGAAACGAGCCGCCTCGAAAGCGGCCATACCTGAAAGGGTATCGGGGGTTCAAATCCCTCCCTCTCCGCCATCTAGTCTGCCCAGCAGAGAATTGTTCTCTGATTCACTCCAAAATGGCCCGAATCCGGGCGTTTCTCGATTAAAGTGGGAACGAAAATGGGCAGCGGTATGCGCCGGAAGAGCCTAGAAAGCGGCGTTTTCTCTACTGGGCTAGTCAGTAGTCCCTTTCCAAAAATTAGGGAAATTATCAAAAAGCCGCTTACTAAAATGGGTATAGGATTTGAATCCACTTCGATCAAAACTTCGATTTGAATTCAAGTTTGAGTGTCCGCCCCATTGCTTCCACCCGTCCAACTCCGGGCAATACGCCTGGGCAAGCGCAAGTCTCTATTCAATGGAAGGACGGGAGTCCGGAAGTCGGGATGCGCTTGCGATCGAATTCAGGTTCGTCAGCCCGAAGAAATAATGGCCAACGAAGACAAACTCGTAAAAAGCTGCGAAGCATTTTTGAGCCAATAAAGAACTTGATTGAAACCATCTACTCGTGAGCGCACCATTTCTGTAGTAATCAGTTGAATTGGTTATGGGTCGCGGATTTCAACTTGCATTTCATTAACTATCGTTGGCTCGGGCATCTCGGGCCTAAGTTGAAGCGTCCGATTGTTGATCAGATTCGAAGGAAGGATCGCCTTATGCCGGCGCTCAATATCTGTATGACTGCTGCACTGGATCCAGTTAATTAGATATTCGGGCGGGCGGGTCAAGCCCGGGGCCCCTCAATCGTCGTAACGGAACTGAACGGAAAGGTTGAAGACGCTATGTTTAAAAAGAAATGCAAGCACCAGTCTGTCTGTGCGGCACAGATGCAATCGAGATCAGGGAACTGGTGGCCAACCACGAGTTGGAACTGGGTTGGAACGTGGTTATTGGTGGCAGCGATGTTAGCCTTGCACGGTATGTCTTCGGCCCAAACCGTTCTCTTTTCCGATGACTTCACTCGCACTAGCGGCCTTGGCTCTAACTGGAACGTGTGGAACGGCAGCTACACAACGGATGGCGCTAACGCTGTTTCCGGAACGATGACTCCTTCCGGCACTGGCAACTGGGCATCTGTAGTTCCAGCCGTGAACACGAATAATTATGCGGTATCGGCGGACATAATGATTCCGCCTGGCTCGCAGGATTCAGGCATTGTCGTTCGAGGAAGCAATACCGCCTTCGACAGTGATTTGTATTCGGCGCAGATGTCACCTACCGGCCTGACGCTGTTTCGTAGAAACGGATATACGTGGACACAACTGGGAAGTTATGCAGTAACGATACAAGCCAACACTTTCTATACTCTGCAGGTGGAGGTGAGCGGTAGTTCCCCGGTCCATTTAACCGTGTGGCTCACTGGTGTAAGTGTCATTTCCGTGGATGATTCGTCGGCTAATCGCATTACGGCTGGTGTTCCCGGCATTGTGAACTACGCCGGCAACGTCCAATATAGCGTCTTCAAGGTCTTAAACATGCCGGCTCCGATTTTTTCCGAGGATTTCGATCGCAACACAGGCCTTGGCACGAATTGGCAGACGTGGGATGGCAGCTATACCACGGATGGGGCGAATGCTGTTTCCGGGACAATGACTACGTCGGGCACTGGCAACTGGGCTTCCGTAACACCTTCCATGAACACGAACAACTATAGTGTGGTGGCAAATCTTACCGTACCAGCGGGTTCGCAGGATTCCGGTGTTGTCATACGCGGAAGTAATACCACAGATTTCACCAGTGATCTATACTCGGCGCAGATATCTACCTCAGGGTCGGTAAACTTATACCGCAGGAATGGTTATAACTGGACGCTGCTGGACAGTTACTCTACACCTGTCCAGGCTGGCGTTTCACATGGCCTTAAGCTGTTGATTATTGGTGATACACCTGATCAAGGCATCGGTTTGGAGGTGTGGTTCGATGGGGTGAAGGTCATCACCTTTGTCGATACATCCCCGGACGCCATCACCGTCGGCGCTCCGGGCATTGTCAATTACGATGGTAATGTCAAATATGATTCCTTCGGGGTTTATGTCGGATTGCATTAAACAGCATGATGCTCGCGAGTTGAACCTCGCGAGCGTCGCGTTTGCAGAAACTTTCCGCCACTCTGCCGGGCTCCACGGTGTCGCGCTGCAGCTCAGAGAACCGTTCTCTGATTCCCGCGAAACGACCCCGTTCATAGTAGAGCTCCAATCTTCTGAGTATTGTCAGTAATCAAGCGGTAAGATTACTGGTCGTTCGAGTATATAGAAGGAAACATCGGCGCAATGAAGTTAAAGCGGCTATAAATGGGTGCAGCTCCATCTTGGAACAGCCTCCACAATGGCACAGATATCATTATAGATAATAGTTTCTATATCTGACAGAAGTCACTTACCTTTCTAATTGATTGGTTTCCTAATATGAATCCGATAGCTCCATGATGGAATTGCTGTATTAAGGTAAAAAATATTTATATTCCTGATTACATGTGAACTAATATTCGCGAGTAGCAGGCTGGGCGGAAGACCTCGGCCCGAATTGTTCCTCTCCGCAGTGGCTTCCCTCCGTCGCCTGACACTCCACAGTGAGGTCCCTTCCTATGCCTTTGCGTTCCATAGTAACCAGCAGCCTGGTCCGTCCACTTTTGCCAATCTTCTTCTTTGCAGCAGTCAGCATTGCAACTGCACAAACAGCACCCAGCACCGTGAACTTTCGCCTTCAGACTGGCTGTTGCGATGGTGGATCTCCAAACGGCATTACCACAGGCGACTTTAACGAGGATGGCCGCGTGGATGTGGCTGTCCTCGATGAGGGAAATGATTTTATTTGGGTGATGCGGAATGATGGCGCGTTCCAATTCAGCATAGCCAGCATCATTGAACGCGTTTCAGACACGGGAGATTTGCCGAACGCCATTGTTGCGGGAAGGTTCGACGGTGACACCCACCAGGACTTGGCAGTCGCAAACGAGAGATCGCACAGGATTGACATCTATTTAGGCCGGGGTGACGGCACCTTCATCACAAGCGGTGGAATTGCGGGCGCTGGAGCCACCACAATTCCTATTGAGGGCGTTCCTATAGCAATGATTGGTGCAAATCTGCGGAACGACGGACGCACGCAACTGGTAGTTGCGGAGTGTGCTGGCGTCAATGTCAAGCCATGCACCCTGGATGTATTTCAAAGCAACAGCGCAGGCGTGTTTGTAGCGGCCCAGCGAATCGCGTTGCCAGGCATTCCGGGCTCTTTCAACGCAATTCCTCAGGACGCTTTCAACATGATCACCAGTGAGGACTTTGACCTCGACAACAAACCGGACGTAGCCATCGGAGTTGGGAACCAGGTAATGGTATTCCGAAACACCAGTGCGTTTGACAGCAATGCCAGCGCTCACCTGACCCTGCAGACAACGGTAAAATCGCCGAATGGCGGCCTTATTAGCGCGCTGACCAGTGGACACCTCAACGCGGGCGCGGCCCCCGACCTGATCTTCGAAGTAATTAACCCGGGGAATGACACCACATTGCCAAACACCGAGTATGTGTTCCTCAACCATGGGAACGGAACGTTTTTCCTGAAGCAGGCGATTACGGGCCAGCACTCCGGCCACGATCTGGTGGTGAGCGATATCAATGGTGACTTCGTACCGGACCTGATCATTGGAGGCTTCAGGGAAGTGAATTACGCTCTGGGCCGGGGGACGGCACATTCATGCCTTTTCAACATGTTTCCGATCCAATTGTTCACGCAAACAATACCGCGATTACCATTCGCGACCTGAACGGTGACTCGCGACATGACTTGATCGTCGCTACATTCGGGGAGCCTCCATCGAACAGCGCAGGTGTTGCATTTCTGCTGAACCCAAACGCCACCCCGAACTGTCCGCCCCCGGGCAGCCAGAGGGTTTCCGTTGCTGTTTGTTCACTAACACGGACCACAAATGCGCTTACTGTGAAGGCCAGCGGCAACTCGCCGAACGGTGTGAAGCGCCTGGAACTGTGGGTAGACGGTAAGAAACTCGCGCAAGCGCACAATGACCAGATGAATACTCGCGTGAGCGTCGCTGCTGGCACGCGCAGGGTCACGATTGTGGCTGTGGACCTTTATGACGCATTCGTAAAGAAAACGATGAACGTAACGGTCCCATAGCTCTCGACCAACATCGGCACAGCCCTGGGTGAGGGCGGGGCCTCGTCACCCCAGGTCGACAGTGCTGAGACCAGGCGCGTTCAGATCGTTGGCCTAACGCGACGGGGCAAGGATCGCATTGTTTCCACTTCCGAAGCATTCTGGACAGAGGAAGAGAGTGTTCTCCAAACTAAGCCCGGGGAGCTTCGCGGGCCGTGAGCGGCGCTTAAGAAAGTCGGAAGCGCGCAGCTGCGTTCATGGAGCGGAGGGAATAAACGCTTGGCTGCTCAAACAGAAATGTCCGAGCTCGATGAGAAATGGCATCGCGGAATTGTGTCGAATCTGAATGCACTATCCCTCAGTTCCGATCGGCTTGAAAAGATACCAAGCCAATGACTATTTTTGAAGTATTGCCAGAGGAGGCAGCTCGGTCCTGGACCCTGGCTGTGCAGGCCTTTTGTAGTCAATTCACGATAGTACGCTTGAAGCGTTCTAAAACGGGATTTTCTTATCCATTTTCAGAAACAAGAAAACCGTCATTGTGCCGTTGATCGCGTTCTTTTGACTATTAAAGCTGTAAAGGAGCCTCGAAGATGAACTCTAAAAAATTGCTTGGTAAACTCGCAGTCCTCGCGCTCGGCCTGGCTGCCCTCCACATGGAGGCTAACACGGCAAAAGCCTCGTCCCCAACTTTCTTTTTGCCAATTGAAATTTTGCAGTACAGCCACAAGCACTGGCCATTGTGGTACAAGGGGGCGGATTGTAACGTCTGCCATGGTAGTGATGGATCAACCGGACCTTGTGGTATCCCCAGTGATGGTGAATCGCAGGCTGCCAACTGGCAACAGGAGGCAGCCTGCCTGACATGAAGTGTGTAATCTAACGCTGAATATTGCCTACTTCTTTTCTTCCGATTCATCTGTTCCGTCCGTAGGGAAAGTCCGCCCATTCGCGAATAAAAATAAATAGAAGATGGGAAATTGTTGAACTATTTGGTTGCTATTTCGAAATTTCAGCAATGAATTAGTCCATGTTTTGGGTTTCCTAATTGCAAGTGCCATCCATAAATCTTCATTTCCACGGTATATAGAACCATAGCTTTTGTCTGTATCGGGATACGAAAGTTCTTGTCCAACTACTTAGTTCGGGTTACACTCCGTTTTCCGTCCTGAGTAGCTGCTGGATACCCCGCTTACCGCACTGCCTTGTTTCGGAATACTTCTCGTGCCAGGAAAACTTACACATGGTACCTTCGCACCGGTCCGTCCGCGCTTTCACGCTCCTCGCTTCATGCCTCAGTTGCTGCTCTCCCTGGCTCTCGTAACTCTTGTTATTGGGTTCGTTTCAACGGCTTGCGCTGAGCAAGCCGGTAAGCGCCCACCGGCACAATCCACTCCATACTCGGGCCGCGCTGAAAACGGAGGGTCTGCCCATTGCCTTCGAGCCAAACGTGAAGCAGGCTGACGCCCGCTATAAGTTTCTGGCTCACCAGAACGGGCTTGCCATGGGCTTTCTTGACCACAGCATCGAGGTCCGGCTGGCGACGAAAACCGGCAGTGCAGACGTGCTTGGCATCAACTTTGAGGGCTCGCAGAGTAGCGCCGCATCCGCAGAGAACTTATTACGAGGAAGGGTGAACTACCTGCGCGGCAGTGACCCGGCGGCCTTCCAGCGGAACGTCCCTACCTACGAGGATGTGCGTTACACCTCTCTTTACCCGGGCACCGACCTGGTCTTTTATGGCAACGGTTCGCGACTCGAACATGATTTTGTACTCGCACCTGGCGCCGACCCACGCGCCATTGCGCTGCGCTTCACTGGCATGAGTGACCTGCAACTCAACCCTGCCGGCGATCTTCTTATTCACACCGCGCAAGCCGCCGTCGAGTTCCACCGGCCCTTCGCGTATCAGCAAACCAGCAAAGGCAGGGTGCAAATCGCCGTCACGTATCACCTGCGCAACGATCGTGCGACCTTCGACGTGGGGTCCTATGACCACTCGTTGCCGCTCATTATTGACCCGGTGCTGGACTACTCAACCTTTTTGGGTGACGCTTCGATCGGTACGGCGCATATCGCCACTGACGGTGCCGGCAACACCTACATTACGTCCCTGATGTTTGATCCCACGTATCCGACTACTCCGGGTTCTCTACAGCCTGCCTGCGCCAGTTGCAGCGGGAAGCCGGACGTTGTCATTACCAAGCTCAGCGCCGACGGCTCTGGCCAGGTCTATTCCACCTTTCTCGGCGGTACCGACTATGACGAGCCATTCGGGCTCGCCGTTGACGGCAACGGCAACGCGATCGTGGCCGGTCGTACGCAGTCGAACGATTTTCCCGTGAAGAACCCTGCATCCACGCCAACCGGCGGCGTTGGCGTGTTCTTCGCGTTCGTAAGCTCGCTCTCCGCAGATGGATCTGCGCTCAACTATTCCACGTTATTAGGCAGCGGGTTCAGCCTGGCGACCTCAGTCGCGGTAGACAGCACCGGTAATGCTTACGTCACCGGCAATACCAGCGATGCGGCTTTCCCGGTAACTCCCGGCGCGCTGCATGCAGCGCAGCACAATACGTCCGGGGGGGGGATCCGCTCGTCTTCCTCTCAAAATTCCTGCCTACGGGAGCACTGAGTTATAGCGCCCTTGTCGGCGATGCGGAGCCACAGGGCGGAGGCGCAGGCCCGGAGCGGCGCGGCATCCGTGGCGTGGATGCCACCGGCAACGCATATATCTATGGCAGCGCCGGCACACTCTGGCCGATCACTCCAGGCGTATTCCAGCCCACGATCACAGCGCCTTCACTGAAGCAGCCATTTGTCAGCAAGGTGGCCCCGGACGGCGCGAGCTTTGTTTACTCTACCTTTGTCGGCTACGGCTTCCAGAGCCTATCGATCGTTGTAGACAGCACCGGCCAGGCTATCGTCTCCGGCTTCGGTCCCAAATCCGACTACCCCGTAACCCCCGACGCGCGTGTCGGCACTTTTCCGCAATTCGCTCATCAGCGGATGGCTCACCAAACTCAACGCCACCGGTACCGCGCTCGTCTATTCGAGTTTTATTACTGGCGGTGATCTCAGTCCCAGCGCAATGACGCTGGATGGAAGCGGAAATATCTGGATCGTCGGTAGAACACGGCGACTTCCAGTTCCCTCTCGTCCATCCTTTCATGTCGATCATTCCGCCTGCGTCATTCTCGAGCAGCACCGGCTTCATTATGGAATTCGATCCCACCGGAAAACAGTTGTTGTTCTCCACCTATTTCGGCGGCGCGACTGAATTCCGGGTAGTACAAGCTGTGGCGGCTGACGGTGCGGGTAAGATCCATGTGGCGGGAATCGCCAACAACACCTTGCAGACTACTCCAGGCTCATTCCACCCGACTACGCCTCCCCCAAAGGCGCTAACAACGGCAAGTTTTGGGTTCGCTGCAAAGATCGATCCAAACGCCGATGCACCGGCGGTTTGCCTGCCCAGCAATTTTGGCTTCGGCCTGAATTTTAACCGCGACGCCGGTGGGACAAGTCGACCACCATACCCGTAGTCCTGACGAACTGCGGCACAGCGGCGTTGTCGCTCAATTCAGCAGTCTCGAGCGATCCTGTCTTCACCGTCGACGCTACGCTGTGCGCGGCCCCGGTTGCACCAAACGGCACTTGCACCGTGTCGGTCACGTTCACTCCGGTTGCAGCGATCACAAGCACCGCGAATTTAACGTTGACGACCAACGCTCCGTTCCTGCTGACCACGCTACCAACTCTCCGGTACTGGGGTGGTGCCGGTCATCAATATCTCCGGCGCTTCTACTCAGCTTTGACCCGGTGCTGGTGGGACAAGCCGCGCCGGCCCACCAGCTGTTTATTCAAAACAATGGTGGCGCGCCGCTGCAAATAGATCTCGCGCATACCACCATCACTGGCACAGATTTCAGCTTCAATCTGCCGAACTGTACTGCCCCCATAAAACCCGTTGTTACTGTATCCTCACCCTCAATTTCACGCCGCAGGGCACAGGTACGCGCACCGGAACTTTGACGGTTACCAGCAACGACCCGGCGAATCCGCAAGTTGTCCTCAACTTGAGCGGCGTGGGTATTACTGCCTTTCCAGTGCCCACGCTCACTTCCATGGGCAGATCAACCGTCGCAGTTGGCAGCGCCAACCCCGACATTTTTGTTAGCGGCGCCAACTTCTTCCCCTCATCTGTCGTGCGCATTGCCGGACAGGCACAGAAAACCACCTATCAAGGCGCTACCTTGCTCTCTTTCGCGCTCAACCCGGCACTCCTGAGTGCCATGAGCGAATTGCCGGTAACCGTCTTCAATCCTGCGCCCGGTGGCGGCGAGAGTGCCCCACTGACCCTCACCGTCTACCAGAAGCTCGATTTCGATCCCTCATTTGTAGTCTCGGTGCCCAGCCGAAAACTGCTATACGCCAGTATTCCGGCTTCAGCCGCCACCAATCCGAACACGGTGATTGCGATCGATCCTGAGACAGGCGCTACGCAAACTCCCATCGCAGTCGGCAATGATCCACGCGCACTTGCAGTCACCGACGATGGCAGCTTCCTCTTCGTCGCAGCTCAGGGCGCTCAGGTTATCCAGCGAATCAACCTCTCCACTGGCCAGATCGATCGCACCTTCCAATACCCGTTCAATAGCCTGGTGCTGAGTCGCCCATTCAGCGCCACCATGCAAACGGTGCCCGGCTCACAGAATTCGTTGCTGGTTTGTTTCGCCAGCAATAATTCGCTTGGAGGAGTGATGCAGCTCTTCAACGACGCCGGCTTGGTCAACTCCGTGCCTGACCTCACCCAATTCTTCGGCGGTGTTGATGTATCGGGCTTCGCATTTACCGATGCGAACACTGTTTACTCGCTGCCCTTTACGCTCCCCAGTCCATTCTTCAATGTATTTACGATTGATGCCGCCGGCCTTCACTTCACTCCCGTCACCGGCGCCAACGTTGGAGGAAATGACACCACAGGACGATCGCTGATCTCTGACGGCAAACTGCTCTACACCAAGGCGGGCCAGGTGTGGGATCCGATTGCAAAGACGCAAGTCGGCTCCTTCCCCGTCACTGGCATCAATTCCATTAGCTTCCCCAACCTGCACGACATGGTGATGGAGACAGCAGCCGGCCAATTCTTCATGGTGGCTGACCAGGCGAGCAACACCGCCTCTGGCGTTGCCCTCACGGCATACGATCTCAAGTCGCTCACGTCTACAGGAAAGCTGGTCTTCACCGAATTGAATGATCCTGGACCGAATAGCTTGGTCCGTTGGGGTTCCACCGGCTTCGGCTTCATCAGCACCGGAGCATCATTTACAGATCAGGCTCTTTACTTGTTCCGCAGCGGACTCAGCAAGAACCCGACTGTTCCCTCCGTGACATTGTCGGGCAGCATTGCTGGCTTTTCAGCCCTTGATGTCGGTGTGACCAGCGCAGCGCAATCGCTCACCCTCACAAACTCTGGCACCGCGCCGCTCAGCATTCGCAGCATTAGCACTACAGGAGACTTTGTAGCCGCAAGTACCTGCGCGACAATCTTGGCCCCCAATACGTCCTGCGCCGTTCTGGTCACCTTCAAACCTACCTCTGCCGGCGCTCGCACTGGGCTCCTCACGATCATTGACGATGCTGTCAGCGGTGAAGCGGTATTCGCCCTCAGCGGTACGGGAACTACTCCCATCTTGACCATCGCACCGGCTGATGGCTTTACTACCGCAGCCACGGTGACCGCGGGACAAACAGCCACTTACAATTTATCCATCGCCGCCACCCCGGGCGCTGCGGGCACCGCAACGCTCGCCTGCAGCGGCGTGCCAGCGAACGCTACCTGCACCATCTCGCCGTCATCTCTCAATCTGTCTTCCGGTGCGAACGCACCTTTCACGGTCACCGTGAACACACAGGTGGTGAGAACGGCCGCGCTTGCCTTCGACAACGTCAAACTCGCGAGTCTCGGGCTTATATTCCTGGCCCCAGTTGCCCTGCTGCTCACGAAGCGCCGCCGAGTCTCGTACCGCGTTCGCTCCTGCGTGCTGCTGTTTGCCTGCATGGCAGTCATTACTGCTCTGGCAGGCTGCGGAGGTGGAGGTGGCTCCGCCCCTTCAACTCCACAGACGTTTACAACTGCTCCTGGCACTTACACGCTCACCGTGAGTGCAACCACTGGCAGGGCAACCGTGTCGCAGTCTCTCACGCTTACAGTCCACTGATACGATCAGGGGCTTTGCTGGGGCTGAGATGCCAAATTTGTGCTCTGGCGGAAGAGCTAGCTGGATGAAAGGTCATCGCAATTGTTCAACATGCTGGTTTCTGCTGTCTCTTCGATAAATTCAATAAAAAGATGAATTCTGTTGAAGAGACTGCAGAACTACAACGTGGCCCAATACTCAGCGATTCAGTCTTGATGGGCACACCGGACCATAGGCACAGCTCTGGTAGAGCAGGAAAGATGCACCGAGGTGCTCGAACATCTTGATTCGGCTTCGAGATGGTTCGTCCGTGATTCCCCGTTCTGCTTCTAGAATTTTTCTACACTCGGCGGCTCGTCTCCGGTTCTCTGACTACAATTTTCTCGAAGGAGAATTCTCATGCCTAAGACGACAAAGAAGCTTGTTCTCAATCAGGAAACCCTGCGGAATCTGACGGCGGAAGAATTACGCATTGTTGTAGGCGGGTTTTGTCCCAGCAATTGCGGTTGTCCAACCACCACACAACCCCTGAGCTGCGTTGAATGCAACCCGCCTGGACCTCTGGTGTAAGCACTCAACCTGTCTATACAAGGGCGCTACCTCAAACGAAGACGCAGCTTAAACCGGAACTGCGACCGTGCAGTTCTTTGCCTATCGCCATTAGGCACAGTATCGATAACTGACAGAACTGGCAGCTTCAAACATCTGCGAAGCAACCATGAAACGGAAATTCCTGATTCGCGCACACTGCGGAATTATTCTCCATTCTCTACACGAGTATCAGGTTTTTAATTCCACGACTTGATTGATCCGCTTCGCCCACTCAGGCTGACAAAGCTTCCGAACGGGCAGGAACTCCAGATTTTTTCGGATCAAACTGAAATAAATCTGCGTCGGTCTGGCGCAGACGTTTCAGCAGGTCTTCCCATAACGCATCCAGTATGGGAATTTTCGCCAGCTCGTTTTTGGTGGTCAGCGCATGCTCCGGCTTGATGGCATGCGGGGTGAGTCCCGTGGCTCGGGCAGCGGCAGCGACGCCGATGTTGCGCTGGCACACGCCTTCCAGCAGGTTCATGCGAAACAGCGCGGATTGAATATTCGGACCGCTGGTTATGGCGCCGTGATTGGGCAATAACACCACCGGCTTTTTCCCGAGCGCCTGGGCAAATGGACGTATCCGGTCTTCCGATTGGGCCAAGCCTGTAAACTCTTCGTCCACGATCGCGATATCGTCTGCCAGAAGGCAGCTCTCCTGATCGTAGGTGTCCGGCAGCTTGCGAAACGTTGTCCAGGTTACAACGCTCGGCGGATGCGTATGCGCCACCGCCGCGATATGCGGATTGTAGCGGTGAATCACCCCATGCAGATGAATGGTTGCATTTACATAAGGTTTGATTGACGGATCGTGCTCCAGCACATTGCCGCTGAAGTCCATGGTCAGGACGTCCGCTGGAGTCATGGTAGCGAAGGAGGGACCAAAGCGGTTCACCAGCATTCGGTTCTCGCCAGTGGTGATGCTCAGATGTCCGGCATTGCCGACGCTCAGCCCAAAGCGATACAGCAGGCGCGCAGCGCAGCAGAGATCGAATTTCAAATTGTTCGCGTTCATAGTTCCCTCCTAACGATTCCCTTCCCGCGACTCACTCGCTTTCTTCGTCAAGATATTTCACCAGGTGCTTGTAGTCTTCCCGCGCGGGCAGGAAGAAATCCAGGTTCATCACCGGCTCGGTTCCGAGTGGCTCAATGTAATGGGTCACGCCTGCCGGGACCACAAGAAAAGATCCAGGACCAACTTCGTGCCCGGTTTCCCCCACGTGGTAAATGGCACGGCCGCTCACGATGTACGCCAGTTGTTCGAAAGTGTGGCTGTGCGGATTTATTTTCATTCCGGGATGGCATTCGTTCATGACCATCATCATGTCTTTCCACTGGAAACCTTTGCGGCTGATCCCGGCGCGCACAACTTCAGAAGGAATGTTGTCCCAGTTGTACGCTCTGCCGCTTGTTTGCTGCTCTGTCTTCGTGCTCATCGGTTATGCTCCTTTCCTGGCCGGCAGACGCTGCTCGTCCGCTTCTTCCAGCCCCAGCAATGCCTGCGAGTTCTTCTTGATCATAAATTCGATCTCGTGCTCTTTGATGCCAATATCAAGCAGTTTCTCGACGGTGTAGCGCAAGCCTTCCACCGGCAGCGGATTATTTTTTTGCCCAAGGTCGGAGCCAAGCAATGTGCGCTCCGGCCCGACGAGTTCAATCCAGCGCTTGAGCCGGTCGAAATTCCAGAAGTGAAAAGTTGATTCAGGATGATACATGCACATCGAGTGCTCAATGTAAGCGCCCAGCCGCACAAACTCCTGCACGTCTTGCTCGCTGGCGTCGATCACAAAATCAGGATGATTGATGAGCATTTTGCGCACGCCGACCTCTTTGGCTGCACGTAACAATGCCAGTGCCTCACGAACGGAAACGTGGCCTGAAGACAGTATGGCATCGGCTTCAGCAATCAATTCGAGAATCACGCGCGCCTGCGGAAGCAGTTCGCCTTTCTCGTCCAGCACCTTCACCGGAATGTCCGGCAGCTCGCGGCCTACCTGTGAAGGGAACTTCATGTGCGGTTGTGCCTCATGGTGCTTGATGTGATTTTCTGACGAGATGGTCGGGAACCAGACAATTTTCCCGCCCAGCCTCAGCGTCATATCCACGATGTAAGGGTTCAGACCGCCAACATAGCTGTTGAGCACCACTCCACCAAAAACCTGTATTGGAATGTTTTTGAGATCGTGAGATTTAAGAGGAACCAATTCCGGAGCAGTCGTGTGGTGATGGCTCTTGATGACGATGGCGCGCATGCCCGCCTGGGCCGCCTGCTGCGCCGCTTCAACCGCGTCAATGCGGCGCGGGAACAACGATGGCGAGGGATGAATGTGAAGATCAATCGAGCCTTGCAACAGCCGGGTTACTGCATCCATGGGTCCTCCTCAAATTACCAGCCGAGACATTACCAGCCAAAACCCGGCAAGCCTGCATCCTGGGCTGATCCCCAGGGCTCAAAGTTTTCCGCGCCAGGTTCTACACCCGCAGCCAGCTTGCGATATCCGCGATCGAAATACAGCAGGGGGTCGGGCGCCTTGTCGCTGAGTTCGCATTCGAGCACGCGGCCAACAAAGATAATGTGATCTGCCGCGGGAATTGTCTGCTCTACTTCACAGTCGAACCAGCCGAGAACATTCGATAAGAGCGGAAGCTGGTTGCCGGAATGCTTCGCATACGGCACACCATCAAAGTGCGGTCCGCGTGAGGCGAACTGCTCTGCGTATCTGCGTCCGCGGTGCGGCAAGAGATGCACGATGAACCTGCCGCTTTCCGCAACGCCTTGGGCCGTGTGCGAGGCAGCCGTCAATGAAATCAGCAGCAGCGGAGGAGTCGCTGAGACCGAACAAACCGCGGTGGCAGTCAATCCGACGGGCTCACCGCCAAGCGAACTTGTAATAATGGTTACTCCGGAAGCCAGGTGCCGGATAACATCGCGGAAACCGGCAGCGTTTGCGTGGTCTGTTCGCGCCGAGCCATTCGCATCTTTATGCGGTGACATGGCTCTTCTCCTCAAGGGCTAGGTCCTTCTGCTGTTCCCGCTTGTCCCACTCGGCAGTGCGGCGGGCAAAATTCCACACCCGTTCTTTGAACTCCTGCTGGCGCGGATAGTTCTGGTAACGCAACATGGCCAGCCGCCAAGGGTCGCCGGAAAAATAGCGCTCGTAAAGCGTCTGCCGCCCGGCAAAAGAAGAACAGGATACGTCCCAGGCGATGCGGAAGAGTTCAATGCGCTTGTCTGCGGAAATAGTCGCGCCCTGGTAATAGCGGTCCACATCATCGGCGCGTTCGCTCGAGAGCTCTTCATGGCTCGGTACCATGACCAGGCCGCTGGCGCCGAGGATCTGGATAATCTCCACCAGCCGGGGATAGAGCTGCGGAAACAGCGTGCGCACGGTCAGCAGCGGCTGGTCATTCGGCAGCACCGTGCCGTTCGGCCCGGGAACACAATCCACTTCCGAAGCGCGAATGCAGCTGCGCACCAGCTCTACCGTGTTGATCATCTCGTGAATGTGGTTCTGCACATGCTGAAAGCCGCCAATCCCCACCGCGTCCGCCATGTTCAGCGCCACGCCCAGCATGAACTCGGCTTTCGCCAGATTTTTAGTGGCGAACTGGTGCATGATCTGGTTCATGGCGCCGGTTTCAGCGAACATGCCATTGCCCAGCTTCGGCTCCTGATAAATAAAGACCCGCTCCCAGGGAACCAGAACGTTGTCGAAAATGGCTACGCAATCCATCTCGTCGAGCCGCGAGGAAAATGGATAATCCTGCACGCGTCCACCGCGCGGCGTAATCGCCGGACGGCAGATGAAACGCAGGCCTTTGGTGGCCATCGAAATGGAAAACGCAAACGCGTATGGCCGCGCCTCATCAGAAAGCTGGAGAAACGTGGAAGGAAATACCGCGATGTCATTCGAAAATGGAGCCAGTGTGGCGATCATCCTCGCTCCGTGCACCACGATGCCGGCATCTGTTTCCTTCACGATGGCTGCTGCCGTGTTCTGCTGGTGTACCGGTTTGGAGCGATCGGTCTGCGGGTTAATGAGCGTATGAGTCAGCGCCAGATCATTCTTCCGCAGAAATTCGTAATAGTTTCGAATGTTTTTGCCGAAGCGCTCTCCGCCTCGGGCAAAGTACTCCTGGGCAGATCCCAGGCCGGTCATGTGCACGTTCATGAAGTCCGGACTTCGGCCCATCATGCCGCCAGTCCAATCCATCCATGTCTTGACCATTTCGCGCCGCCGCACAAGGTCGGCCTGGGATTTGGGCTCGATATAAGAAAGACCGGCGCGCTCGCCCTCAGGAGTCGTATAAGTCAGCTTCTCCTGCAGCGCAGGATCGTGCTGCATGTCATAGAGCTCTGCGATGGATTCAGCTACCGGACGAAAGCGCGGGTCTGCAGTGACGTCGCGCACCCGCTCGCCGTCAATCCAGATTTCACGCTCATCGCGCAATGAATCCAGGTACTGCCGCCCGGTGCGAATCATTTCTTTACTCCTGTGTTCACCAATGTGAGATTGCTGTTACTGCTCCGGGACTCGAAATGCCATCATCCCGTAGCCCATCATTCCAAACGGATAGTAAAACTTATGTTCGACGCGTGCATTCGCCGGCAGTGCCGCGCGCATCGCCATCCATTGCACAACTTCGACGGAGTGCTCTCCTCCCAGCCGTGCAAAGTCGTCCATGGTGTAAGAATTCAGCTCCTCTGGTGAACGCTCAATCAGGTCCATGAACTTGCGGTCCCACTCCGGTGTTACGCGGCCGCAGTTCGTCCCGGTCAACTGGTGTGACAGGCCGCCTGTGCCGAACACCACAACGCGAAGCTTGCTGGGAAAGCTGCGAATCGCGCGCCCCACAGCCTCCCCCATTTCCCAGCACCGCTTTGGCGAAGGCAACGGCGGCAGCACAACGTTGATGGTCAGCGGCACCACTGGAATTTTCCAGCCTTCGTCGAGCAGCGGCATTGGCGAAAGAAAGCCATGGTCGAGCAACATGCGGTGTGAAGCGGTGATATCAAACCCATCTTTCACCATGCTCCCGGCGATGTGCGCTGCGAGTTCTTTATGGCCGGGAACGGGTGGAAACGCCCGCGCGCCAAGACCTTCGTCGGGAATGCCATACTGTTCGGCCATACCGATGCTGAATGTGGGCCACGCGTCGTAAAAATATTGATCAATGTGATCGTTGTAGATCACCACCAGCACATCGGGCTTGAGTGTCTCCAGCCACTGGTGTGATTTCTCAAAAGCGCGGAATAGAGGTTCCCAGCCCGCATCGTTGGTCATGCCGTGATCATAGGCATGAGCAATCGAAGGTGCGTGAGAGCAGGCCATGCCGGCGACGATGGTAGCCACTTTGTGAAATCCTCCCTGCGTTACTCAATTCCGAGAGCGAAGCTTTTGTTCTGCTGCGCCTGTTGCTTCAGAAACTCGACGAACTGCTGTTTGCTCATGCCACGCATGGCGCCTTCGAGCTCAAGAAATTCCACATTGCTGGCCGCTCCCAGCTTTGTAAGCACGTAGATGCTTACCCCAGCTTCCGCCAGGGCGCTCCACTCCAGCTTCAGCAGCATCTCACGCTCGCGCTCCGTCAGGTTGTAGCCGGCGGCATATGCCTGCGGCGCTGAGCGGAACTGGTGGCGCTTCGGTTCTTCCCGAAGGTCGTAACAGGCGCGGCTAAGTTCATACAAGCTCATAATAATGTCGTCCTGCTCCACTCTGCCGTTGTCAGTGAACTCATGCTATTGCACTCCTGGCCCCACTCTCGCGGCCGCGCCCAAGATCTCTGGAAAGCTTCTGCGCTGCCTGCTTCAGAGCTTCCGCCAAACCGGAATTCGGATCAGCGGGTACAGAAGATAGAGTTCCGACGAAGGCGATGGTTCCAGCAATTATTTCGTGATCGAAAACCGGAGCCGCGACGGCCCGAATGCCTTCCGCAACTCTGGAGTTCACGAACACGCCATGCTTCCGTGCTTCGGCCATGCCTCGTTCCATCTCGCGCCGCTGGCTTTCGGGAAAATGATTCAGGAGCTGCTGGGTCCGCTGCCGGTCAGGATGATATGCAAGAAACAGATGCCCTTGGGCAGAATCAAGCGGCAGCATCGCGCCCAGCCTGATATGGAGTTGCACCAGCTTCGAATGCGGCTCGCGGACACGCACCACTACCGGACAATCGCCGGACCACACGCTGAGTACCGCCGTCTCCTGGGCTTCCGCCGCCAGTTGCGAGAGATAATTTTCAGCCAGCCCCACCATTTGCACGCCGCCCACCGCAGCAGCGCCAAGCTGAATCAGAAGAGCGCCCAATGTGTACTGGCCGTCTCCTTCCGTGCGCAACAATCCTGCGCGTGACAAAGAAGCCAGATAACGATGCGTGGTGGAACGCCGTAAACGCAATGCCGTGGAGACTTCGCGGACTTTCATTTCACGCCCGTTCACCGCAAACAACTCGAGCACGCGCGCTAACCGGTCAATGACTTGAATATTGGAGCTGCGGCCAATGACATTGGCCCTCGTGCGAGTCCGGGTCTTCTGCGGCTTCGGCATGGTGAACGTTTGCGGAATGGTGTCCGCATTGTGGAACGAATGATCTTAGTAAGCGGTTGTGCGGAAAGTCAAGGCTGGCGGGTTCACCTTTGGGTGTTTGGCGATGCGCAACTTGAATTCCGGAACCTGCGTTATTCATGACATCATCTTCTACCACTGTCATGCTGAGCGCTGCGCCGTCTTTGGCGCGGAGTCGAAGCATCCACGTGATGTGTCCCACACTAAGCTGATACGAGGTATTCTCACGAAAACGAGCGTCTGTCCAAACCTTCTCAGCGCGATAAATACTGCTTAAATTCTTCACTGTTCGGATGACTTATAAATATGCCGGGAGCTGCATTATTCACCGATTTAACCTATCTTGTAGTTGGGAACGGAGGGGGAACCCACGAAAGTCCAGTCCGGCGGGACGGTCGAAAGTAGCCCGTCTATGAGGAAGTCGGCGGTGTCAAGGATAAAGTTTGCACTGCCGATGGTTTTTCGTCACCTTTTCGAGGCTCTCTAGGCACACGAGTGCGATGGAGTGAAGAGAGTCTTTTCCCCTTCCCCAGGAGGCTTTTGCCGTTGCTTTTGGTGTTGCTCTTGCTCTGGCGGCCGACCAAGGCTCGCGTTTTCGAGTAATCGTGCGATGAAAAAAATTCCATCAGCCATCTATTCGATCCATGCTACCGGACCATGATTCTCTGTTCGAACTCCCTTGCCGTTGAAGGGAGGCAGGGCGCCCAATCAGTACGTCGAGGATCAACAACTCCCCACCGGGCTACCCGGGCATACCCTGCATGCGAATGGGACGCATTTTACTTCTGCCCGTACTTGCGTCCCAATTTCCACATCCACCAAAGTTGCACTGCCAAACGTCTGGCTATGGCTATGATCGCAATGGAACGGTTCTTCTTCACTGACAATCGCAGGTATTTCCGTTTCCATTCCGGCAGGTAGCGAATCGCTACGCGGGCTGCTTCCACCAGTAGTCCACGCATCAGGCTGCTGCCCTGCTTGGTGATGTGTCCTAAGCGTTTTCGTGATCCGCTGGAGCGTTCCAGCGGCACTAATCCCAGATAGGCGGCCACCTGCTTGCTGGTCTTAAACCGGTGCGGGTCGCCCAGGGTCAGCATAAAGGCTGTGCCCACCACCGGCCCTACTCCGGGATGGCTCATTAACAACTGCACATCGGCTGATGTCTGCGCCTGGTCTTTGAGCTTCAGATCCAGAGGTGCAATCCGTTGATCAAACTCCTTGAGCAGTTCCAGCAAATCGGTGCGCCGCTGCGTGGCCCAGGTAGCCAGAGACAAACCCAACAACTCGCTCTGGCCCTGCTTGCTCCACAGCTGTCCCTTGCGATGCAGTCCTTCGTTCATGGCCAGGGCCTGCAACTGGTTCTTCACCCGGCTGCGCATCTGCACCAGGCGATGACGGTGTATCAATAACTGGCGCAGATCGCGCTGTTCCGGACTGGGCATCCAGATCTTGGGAAAGCGCTTCTCCACCAGCAACTGCAGCAACAGTTCAGCATCCTTTCTATCGGTCTTCTGCTTGTGGGCTGCCGCCGCCCGGATGCGGGCCGCGTCTCCAATCAACAACTGGAAACCCAACTCGGCCAGCAACCGCTCCAGCCAGCGAGTGCCTCCGGTTGATTCGATCCCGACCAGCACTTGCTCGCCGGCCAGACTGCGATAGAAACGTTCTGCTGTTCCGTCTTTATGTTCCAGCCGCAAACATCCGGTGTCTTTCGTTTCGGTGTTGAATAAAGCTACTTGCTGAAAACCAGCATGGTAATCAGACCCTATAATCCACATAGTCGGCTCCTTTATGCCGAGCTCTTTGGTCTTCGTCAAAGCACCAAAAGTTTACTCGCATGATCGAGCCGACTTCCTCATACAATCGGCACGGAGCTTCACTGATGCGCATCTGTTGCGCATCGGGTGTAGCGGAGTGCCGGGAAAGAACAAGAAGGATTTCCTTCCGCTCTGCCGAAGGCCCGTGCGCGCAGCTCCCGCTTTTGGAGCGGAGCGCACTAACCATGCCTACGCATGCGGCTGATAATTCCTCATCCAATCGTTCTGATACGTCCAGCCTGCATGTTCACCGTATGCGGTACAATGGCTCTCATTTTGAACAACATGGCAAGCGTAGCTGCGCAACTCCGAAGCAAGATGAACACACGCTCAGTTCTGGGCACGTTCGTGAAACTGGGCCGGCGCGAAGTCATAGAGATTCTTGCACTCGCGGGACTCGACTTCGCCATCTGTGATCTGGAACATTCGCAAGTCACAGAAGCGGAAGCTGGGCACATGATCGCCGCAGGACAAAGCTGCGGGTTTCCAATCATTGTCCGCGTCGCACATTTTGATCCCGGAATTATCAACCGCCTGCTCGAAGCCGGCGCTGCCGGAATCCAGCTTCCACAGGTACAGACACGAGAGCAGGTTGCGGCATTCCGGGCGGCGTGCAAATATCCCCCCGAAGGTTCGCGAAGTGTGAGCCTCGCGCAGCCTGCCGCCGGCTACGGGTCAGAACCTTTAACGGAATATCTCGCTCGCAGCAATCAGGAAGTGCTGGTGGTGGGCCAGCTTGAAACGCACGAGTTGCAGCAGCCCCTCACCACGTTGCTTCCAGGGCTTGACGTGGCATTCATTGGCACGCTCGATCTCACCGTTGACATGGGTGTTCCCGGCAAGATTGAAGATGCGGCAGTCCAGCAGCGCCTGCGTGAAATCGAGCAGGCAGCCGCACAAGTCAATGTCCATCTCGGAATCTATGCCGATTCGCCCGCTCGTGCCGCGCAGGCTGCGGCGTCAGGATATCGAATGATCGCATTGTCATCGGACCTCGGCGCTCTCGCCGGTGCGGCCAAAGGCTGGGTGAAACAGATGCGGGAACTCTCCGAAGCAGCCGCGAGCAGGCCATGACCGATCTATCCATCGAGCTCGGAAAGATCCATCTCAAGAATCCTTTGCTCTGCGCGTCGAGTGAAATCACCATGACTCAGGCTGGCATTCACGCGGCCATTGATGGCGGCGCTGCCGCGGTCATCGCCAAGTCGGTGAACGAACTGCCGGCTGCTGCCGCACAGCTTGCCAAGGCAGACTACATTTTGCTTGACGACGACTTCCAGCCAATGCCATGGACGTCGCCCCAACGGCTCAGTGCATCCCTGTTCTGCCGCTCGGGGCTCGCTCCCACCCCGCTGGACGAATACCTGCCCATGCTTGCAGATCTTGATCGCTACGCCCAAACGAAACAAAGCTATGTTGTGGGCAGCATCACCGTTGCAGGCGCCGCTCCTGCGGCGGAGATAGCAGCGCGAATGCAGAAAGCCGGGCTGCGCTGGATCGAGCTCAATCTGGGCGCGCCTCACGGACGGGAATCCTCCGCCGTCAGTCAGATCACCGCGCGCGATGCGGTGCGTGATTACGTCCGCATGGCTCGTCGCGCTGTTTCCGTTCCTCTCACGGTAAAACTCACGGCCCAATCCGACGACCCGCTCTTGCTTGCCGCTACCGCGATCGCTGAAGGCGCCGATAGTATTGTCTTCACCGGCCGGGTGCAAGGCTTTATGCCCGACATCGAAACCCACCAGCCGGTTCTCGGGTCCTGGGGAGCGATTGGCGGCCATTGGGCGCTGCCTTCGTCGCTGTACTGGGTAAGCAAAGCGTGGCGTAATGTCTCGCGCGAAGTTCCCATCATCGGAACCAATGGCGCACGCTCGGCCAGCGACGTTCTGCGCTTTTTGCTGAGCGGCGCGCGCGCAGTCGAACTCGCCAGCGCTGCGATCACCGACGGAGCGCAGATTTTTTCCGGCATCATCACCGAGTTGCGCTCTTATTGCGAGCGGAAACAAATCCCGCGAATCTCCGAACTCATAGGCAAAGCCGCCGACGCCGCCCTGACCTACGAGCAGATCAGCCCAAAACAGGCAGGGAAATATCCGTGGCAGTCATGAGCAGCTTTTCGACCGCGCACTTCCCGTGCAGTCTGGGGCAAGCTCTCTGTTCCGAAACATCTGGCATTTGAAGTTGTTCATCATTTTGCTTTGCCACCCCTATCACTTTGGGCGCCTTTTCGCGCTACATCGCTACAACCCTTGTCAATCTCTGCTGCCAAGTTGCTGGTTAGTGCTGAATGCATAAGCGACGTTTATAATGGGTCTTGCTATAACTGTCATATCACGGATAAACTTTTGCCAGAGAGATGGAAGAGGAACGCACCATGATTGTCCTTCAAAAATCTCTGGGGCAGCGCATCCGTGCACTCCGGAATAAAAAAGGCTGGAGCCAGGAATACCTGTCAGAGCGTTGCAACTTGTATTCCAGCCACATGGGGCAAATAGAAAGAGGCGAAAGCAACGTAACCCTTTCTACCCTGCTGGCCATTGCCCGCGCCCTCGACACGACAGTGTCGGACATATTCGAGGGCCTCGATGACGGGCCATTCACCACCCCTGCAAAAGGAATCAAGGCGCCGCGCGGGTCGCGTCCTGAAAGCCGGAAAAAGAAGCCCACCCGTTTCATTTCTGTGTCCGTGTTGTTTGAATGATGCGAAGAATCGGGAAGAATCGGGAAGAATCTGGTGATCTCGTGATCGGGTGATCTGGTGATCGGAAAGGCGAACCAAACCTTGCGCGGCTCTTGCGCAGCCACTAGCAAGTACAGAAAAAACCTCTTAAGATGTCATTACCTGTTCTTCCCGTCACAAACTGACACGGCGTGATGCGAGGTGCACGACGATGGCAAACGCAAGCTCGACGCACAATGTAGCCGGCCCCTGGTCTGCGGCAAATGGCTTGGCGATAGTCCGCCTCACGATTGGCGCAATGTTTGTTTGGGTCTTCTTCGAAAACCTGGGCAAGGGACTCTACACCACAGCGGGCTACACGGGCCTGATCAACTATTACATCAAAAGCAGTCACTCGCCGGCCGCGTGGAAAGCAGTGATGGGATTCATGGCGAGCCATGCCGCAATGGCGGCTCCGGGGCAGGCGATGACTGAGATCTCTCTGGGAATCCTGCTGGTGCTGGGTTTACTGACGCGTCCGGTGGGGCTTATCGCATTTTTCTTTCTAGGCAGCCTTTGGGTGTCGGAGTGGGGCACGGCATGGATTTGGGAGCTGCTGGTTCCGATGCTCGCAGCGCTTGCGCTCGCGGTAGGGCGGGCCGGCCGGGCGTGGGGTGTTGACGCGTTGCTGGCACGGCGACAGCCGTCCTCTGTATGGTGGTGATTTGAGCCAACATCGAGTGCGCGTGTCAGTCGTAATTCCTACCCACAACGAAGCGCAGTCCATTGGACGCGTTTTGGCTGATCTCCCGGCAGATATCGTCACTGAAGTTCTGGTTGTAGACAGCAATTCGACCGATGGGACTGCCGAGATCGCCGCAAAGATGGGCGCTCGCGTCCTCCGCGAACCTCGCCGCGGATACGGCCGCGCCTGTTTGACCGGACTGGCCGGCGCAAATAACCCCGACATTGTAGTGTTTCTCGACGGCGATTACAGCGACCGGCCACAGGAGTTGCCGCTTCTGCTGACTCCAATCATTGAAGGACGCGCCGACATCACACTGGGTTCGCGCCTTGGGAAGCAGAGTATTCGCGGAGCGCTGCCCTGGCATTCCGTGTTCGGCAACCGCCTGGCGGCAGTGCTGATCAGGCTCTTGTATGGTCTAAAGATCAGCGACCTCGGACCCTTTCGCGCGGTGCGGGCCGATGTGATTCGCCGGATTGATCTCCAGGAGAACACATACGGCTGGGCGGTCGAGATAGTTCTGAAAGGCGCGCTCGGAGGGTTCCGCATCGTTGAGGTGCCAGTGAGTTATTATCCGCGCATTGGGAAATCGAAGATCAGCGGTACGCTGCGGGGCACGATAGGGGCGGCGTGGTTCATTCTCTCATTGATAGCGCGCTATTATTTTCGGCATCGAAGGGCGAGGATGCCACGGCCGGCGTGAGTCGTTTCATTGTGAATCCGGTCGTCGTGAATCTAGCATAGCAATCTTCTATGGAATCCTACACCGAAAATACAGCACATTTGCCTGACGAAGGCTGCACGCTGGTGATCATGGCAAAAGCTCCGCGCGCGGGCATGGTCAAGACCCGTTTAGCTAAGAGTTTTCCAGTGGAAGCAGTCACCGAACTCTATCGCTGTTTGTTAGACGACACACTGGCATTAGCATGCTCGCTGGGCACGGCAGAAGTTGCCATTATGTGTCCTGCTTCGGATGTTGATGAACTCACTCAATTGACGCGAGGAGCGGCGGACGTTGTCGCGCAGAAGGGCCAGGGCCTTGCGGCAGGGCTGACCTCGGTGTTTGCGCACTTCACAGCGCGTGGCGGGCAACGCGTGATTGCATTCAACAGCGACAGCCCGCATCTGCCGGCTTCCATATCTTGAAAGCGCGTTCGAGGCACTCGCCAGCCATGACATGGTTGTGGGGCCGACACATGATGGCGGCTATTACCTCGTAGGGGCCAAGGCCGCTCACCCAGATCTTTTCGATGGCGATGGCATCGGCACCCGGAGCGCGCTTGACAGCGTGCTGGCCCGGGCCCGCGGACTTGAGCTTTCCGTTGGCTTCATGGATCCCTTCTACGACATTGACGTGGAGCATGATTTAAACCAGCTTGCCGCGGAACTCCGGAATGCACCGGAGAGAGCGCCACGGACTGCGGCATGGCTCGCGGAATGGGAGCAAGCAGTCACGCAGTTGCTGAGCCGCCCGGGATGCCTGTGAAGATTACGCCCTCACACAGAGTGTATGGGTTCGGCGCGATTCTGCTGGTGGCATTGACGATCTGCTCACGCAAACTCAGCGGCATAGGCGAACCGGCATTCATGATTTCACTGGCAGTTGCGGGCATCGCGTACCTGCTTGCCATGCGCGAATTCTTCTCCACAGCAAATTTCCCGCGCCGCGTCATCATCGTGGGGTTGGTGTTGGCCGCTTTGTGGCATGTTCTGTTTCTGTTCACCCCACCGGGTACAGACGATGACATTCATCGCTATGTTTGGGACGGGCGGGTGCAGCGGCTCGGCTTGAATCCTTATATGGCCGTTCCCAGCGACCCTGCGCTCCGCGACTTGCACACACCCGAGACCCGCACGCTGAACAATCCAGATCTACCCAGCCCATATCCAGCGGGCGCTCAGCTTTTCTTCCGCGCCGTAACGGCGATTCATGAGTCTGTCTTCGCGATCAAATCAGCATTTGTCATTTGTGATTTCACCATCATTCTTATTCTGCTGGATATATTGCGCCGCAGCGGGCAGGCAGCGCACTGGGTGCTGGCTTATGCCTGGAACCCGCTACTGGCAACGGAAGTGGCAGGCAGCGGTCACATTGATATTGTTGGCGTGCTGCTGCTTGTCATGTCCGTGGCTGCGCTGGGACGGCGATGGCGCACGATTGCAGCCTTGGCATTTGGGCTGGCGGTTGCAGTGAAATTGCTGCCGATTGTCCTGCTGCCACTCTACTGGAAACGTGTTCGCATACGCGATGGCGCCTTAGCAGCAGTGGTGGTCGCACTGCTCTACGTACCATTTTTGAGTCACGGACGGATTCCGACCGGTTCGCTCGGCACTTACGTGCAAAGTTTCCGCTTCAATGATCCGGTGTTTGCAACGCTGGAGCGGATGGCCGCTCCGCAGCTTGTCGCCGGACTGGCAGTGCTCGTGGGCTTTCTTACCGCGATCTGGATGAGAAGCAAGACTGCGGCATATTCTTCCGAGGCATTTGCATGGCCTATGGCCGCATCGCTTCTATGCGCGCCGGTCGTATATCCCTGGTACCTGCTCTGGCTGCTGCCGTTTATGAGGTCAATCTCGACAGTGCCGATCATCCTCTGGACAGTCAGCATCATCCCAACTTATATCGTGTGGCATTTGCGCGCGCTGGGCCGTCCGTGGCTGGTTCCTGGCTGGGTCATGCTGCTGGAATATGGCGCCGTGGCACTGGCCGGCGCAGCCATCGTGATTCGCCAGTACAAACAATCTGCGGTGATGCGAAGCTCAACCGAGTAGACGCCTTTGTGAATGCGCGCTGAAAAAACCAGTGACACGGCGAGTACGGGGCGAGAACGAATGATCGGAGTTATAATTTTCAACGTACTGAGCAAGAGGTGTGAGTAGCTGGCGTGGGTGAACGGTGCTGTGCCGACGTGGCCTCTTGTATCCAGAAGCTTTTATCCGTCATCCAACCTGGCTCCATTCAGTCTCGCCGAGGAGTGAACTTTCCATGATAAAGAAGATACGCCAAACGATGGTGCGCCTTTTGGCTTTCGGGATGCTGATTCCTGCGGGCGCGTGGGCCCAGAATCGCCCGCCGCTTGCCGAACAGGTGGCCAAGACTTATGGCCTGGATTCGTTTAGCCAGATAGATGCAATCCGCTATACCTTCAATATTCCCGGACTCAAACTCTCCAGGAAGTGGGAATGGGAACCCAAGACCGGCAAAGTCTCTTACGAAGGGAAAGATAAGGAAGGCAAGCCGGTGAAGGTTACCTACGTGCGTTCGCAGATCGAGAGCCAGCCTGATAATGTGAAGAAAGATATTGATCCGGCGTTTCGTGAACGATCAATATTGGCTGCTCTTCCCTTTTCATGTCATCTGGGACACCGCGGCCAACGTGGAAGATAAAGGCAAGCAGAAACTGCCGCTCGGCAAGGGTTCTGCCGAGCAGCTTGTCGTGAAATATCCTTCGGATGCTGGCTATACGCCCGGCGATACATGGGAACTCTATGTCGGCCCCGACAACCGAGTGCAGGCATTCGTCTACCATCGCGGCGGAAGCGTAAAGCCGAGTGTCGTCATTACGACGTGGGAAGGGTACAAAAAGGCAGGCCCTCTGCTTATCTCAACCGAGCATAAGGGCACAGCGGACGGCAAGCCGGTGCGGGTCTTCTTTTCGGATGTAGCCGTCAAGCTGGCAGGGTCAGATACGTGGGTGGAAGCGAAGTAACGCTTCGCAATCGTAGACAGAGCGTGTGTGGGAATTGGATTTTGATGTAGAAGGAGTGCAGGGGCGGAAGCAGAGAAATGAGTGCCGCCCCGCTGCCTGCATCATCACGCGACTCCATCATCATTTCAGGTCGACGAAACATTTTGGATTATCTTCCCTCCAGTCCGGCAGGACGACCGAAAGTAGCCCGGTCACGGAGCTTCTCAGATGCGCCTCTATTGCGTATCTGAGAAGCGGAGTGCCGGGTAAGGAACGAAAAGAAACACCTGCTTGCGCCGCGGGCTGGAGCCTGGCCTGAGCGGAGTCGAATGGCCGCAGCTCCTGCTTTTGGAGCGGAGCGCACTAGAACAATCTGTCGATGCCCTTGCAACGATTGCTGCATTCCGAGACGTCATGAACACTGCTTTATATCTCTTTTTGCTCATTGGTCGTGAATAATGCAGGCGCTGGGGCTCTCCTTCCTTCTTAATACGACAATCCCAAGGCTTCCGCCTTTTGGGCTACGTTGTGACGCGCCTTTGGTGGTCAGGGTCGTGGCCTACCCATACTGCAGCACGACTTAAAAATCGCTCTTTGGATCAGTGAAGATCTCTCGGCTACTTAGTCTCTGAGTTCAGGCGGAAGATGAGAAAGTAATCTTGTCCGTCTCCCTTCACAAAGTCGTACTGGTCCTGCAATTGATAACCGGCCTGGGCGGCTTCTTGTATGACCACATCACGAGAGATGCCGTGGTCTTCTCCGTTGCCGTTGCGATCAATGACGCCGATTTTTGCTCCGCTGCGGAGGGAGTTTCGCAAGTTCCGCAGCAGAACCACGGGATGCGCGACCTCATGATAGGTTTTCAACAGCAGTACGGAATCAATGCTGTTTTTCGGTAGTTTGGGATCATCTTCGGTGCTCAAAATGGTTTTGACGTTGCCAATCTGGTCCCGCTGAATACGCCCCTTGATATAGGCAATGGATTCTGGATTGATGTCCACGGCATAGACCATGCCAGTGCTTCCCACGCGCTTGGCCGCGCGAACTGTGAACCATCCTGAACCCGCCCCGATGTCAGCTACATGGGCGCCTTCCTGAATGCCCAGAATGTCCATGACGCGCTGAACCTGTAGTTTCTCGTCGCGGTCTTTATTTTCAAAAATAGACAGATCGCCGGTGTATGGCTTACTTGTCTTGCGCGGCTCAGGCTGGGAATTGGTATTGGCGCTGTTTTGCGCCGCCCAACTCTTCAAGATTGCAATTGGTGAAGGGCTGAGAGCAACACTCGCCAGCAGGAAAATGAGGACGGCAAAAAGTAAGAGGCCCGCCTTGCGTGCAGGAACAAAACGTCGCATAGATCAACTCCGCGCCATCACGATTGTAGTGCAGGAACTGTTCAGTTTGGGCAGATCGCGCGTGGCGGCCATACGTGATGTGCAGGCTGCATCGTTCGCCGCGAACAACTGGACAATAAAAGTCAGGCTCCAGCAACGCGCCTTGCAAGCGTCGACGCCCGGCACAGCCGCCGTGGCATGAGTCCCGAAACTCGCAAGGCTGGCATGCGGGTGGAAGCGTGCGGGCCTGGTGAAAGGGCGGCGAGTCTAGAATGTCGATCCCCATCGAGATCAAATCCGACAGCGGCTCGCCTGATCCCGGCCAATAGACGCAAGGCTGTGTCGTGGCCCGCGGCGTAACCCTCACCGTGCTTACGCCACATCCTCCCTTGAGCGGCGGCAGGCCGGCCATGGCTCGAACCAGCGGCTCGCCAATGGCGATCACGTCGGTTTCCGCAAAGAGACGCCGGAACCCTTCCCAGTACTCTTCGTAGGACAACGCATAGATGTCGGATCGCACCGCCTGGTAGACGTTCACACGCAGCGGAGCGCCAAACTGTTTGGCTATTCGGGCGACCTCCGCCAGACGCAGGTAGTTCGCCTTCATCATGACCGCGATGATAGTTACGGGAACGCCGAGCCTTACGCAACGTTCTGCCTGCCGGTGGATCAGCTCCCAATTACCGTTTCCGCGCTGTGCATCCTGTTCGGCTTGCGTCGGGTAATCGAGAGAAAACTCAATATCGTGAAATGCGCGCAACTCGTTGTCTTCCAACACAGCAACGCTATGGCCGTTGGAAGTAATGGTGAGCTTGACGGGCTGGGCGCGCAGGTAGGCAAGAATTGCCTTGAAGTCCGGATGCATTCCGTTCTCGCCCGTACCGAGATTCACCGAGCGAACAGGCAGCCTCTCCATAACGGACTTCACCTGATCGAGAGAGAGCCGGTCGGTGCGAGCTGGATCACGGTAGCAGAAGGCGCACGCGAGATTGCACTCGTTGGTGAGGCCTAACCCGAGCGAAATCCCAGTATCTGACGCCACCGTGTTGGAGATAGCGCGCGAAGGTTCGCTCGCGAAGTTGCTCATGGCAGTCTCCACGACAGAACTCGCGCAACGGGCGAGATAATGTGTGTAGCGGGCGACCGCGGCAAACTCCGGTCGCTTGCCCAGTTGGCGCTCCAATTCAAAAATCCGCTGGTACTCAGTCGCTGCGGGAAACCTGTGGCGGCAAGTAGTCCGCAAGCACGCGCACGCCGCGCTCGGCAATCGCCGCCAGCGACGCCTCTGTCAGCATGGCCCGCATACCAGTCTGGCGTAAATAATCGCACCCGGCCTCCGTATAACGATTCTTGTGCCCACTCAGCGCTGAGGCTATTTTCCGCCGCAGCCAAATCGCCCGACTGAATCGCGGCCTTGAACACTTCGCCTGCCTGGTTACGCACCAGAACCGACAATATTGCGGATGAGTCTCGCAAGGCGCCAGCCGCGCCGCGCAACACAGCACCGGGTCGTCGCACATATTCCAGCATGTTGTGGCAAAGAATCACATCGAACGATCGAGCATGGAACAAGTTCGCCAACTGGGCAGCGTCACCGTGTTGCAGTGCGACCTTGTCCGTAACCCCTGCTTCCCGTGCGGTGCGCTGGCGATATCCAGCATCGCCGGAGAGGAATCCAGCAGCGTGACATGAATGCCAAGTCGCGCCAGACGAACCGCAGTCGCTCCCGTTCCGCACCCGACATCCAGCGCGCATCAACGAACTGTTGGCCTGTACGGGAAGAAAATCCTGCAGGTTGGCAAAAGTCAGATCAGAGCGCAACCGGCCCTCGGGCGTCTCCAGGTAATCGGCGTACTGCTTCGCGCCGCTCTGGAAGCGTTCGCTGTCGGCATTGGCGGTCATCTTCATGCGACCTTAAGTCAATTGCTTATATATTGCTTATATAAAGACAAATGTATTCAGGCGAGGACACTCGTCATTATATTGAAGCAACCCATATCGAGCAGCAATCTTCAGCACCAATGCAGCCTCTCTGGCGAGAAACGACAAGAGCCGCAGAGAGACCACTTCGCCAGACTGGCGCCCGGCTACACTTCACGCAGCTTATAGTCTGACGGCTATTTCTTGAACACCACGCCGCCCTTCATAACGAAGGTGATCTTCTGCATCACCGAAATGTCGTTCAGCGGATTACCCTGGACCGCGATGATGTCGGCGTACTTGCCTGCCTCGACCGTGCCGATGTCGTTCTGCAACTGCATCAGCTCCGCGCCGCGGATGGTGGCCGCATGCAGCGCCTGCGCCGGAGTCATGCCCCACTTCACCATGGTGACGAGTTGCCGGGCGGGGCTCATGTCCCACTCGAATGCGCCCACGTCAGTGCCAAACGCGATCTTCACGCCTGCCTGTAGCGCACGGCGGAAGGTGTCTTCCTCGATCTTCAGGCCGGGCGATTCCTGCGGCTGAGTGCCCGCGCGTTCCGCCCGCCACTGGGCGTCGTACTCGGCGACGTAGGGCGTCGGTACGAACCAGATGCCCTTGGCGACCATCGTCTTCATGTCTTCCGGCGCGATGTAGTTGCCGTGTTCGACAGTGTCCACGCCGGCTTCGACGGCGTCATGCACGCCCAGCATCCCGGTGGCATGCGCCGCCACACGGTGGCGCTCACGGTGGGTTTCGTCAACGATGGCTCGAAGTTCGTCGAGGGTGAACGTTGGAATCGTGTCGAAGATGTTGTCATGAATCCTGCCGCCACGGTCGGCATAGATCTTGACCCAATCTGTGCCATGCGAAAGCTGTTCCCGCACCGCCTTGCGCGCACCCTCCACTCCATCCACAGTCTGCACTCCAATCGGCACCGTGACGTCCCAGGCATAGGCCGGTTGCAGAGGATAAGCGCCGGTTACGTCCATGGCACGCCCTACCACCTGCATGCGCGGCCCCCAAATCAATCTGTTGTTAATGGCATTGCGCACGTCAACATCGGCGTAGCCGGCGCCCTCGGTTTCGAGATCGCGGATGGTGGTGAAGCCCCAATCCAGGGCTGCATGCGCGGCGGTTGTCGCTTCTATGGCGCGATAGGCCACCGACTGCTTCAGCAATTGCGCATCGTACTGGCCGGGCTTGCGATCACCCTGAAGAAAAACGTGCGTGTGCGATTCCACCATACCGGGCAGGCACGTCAGGTTCGGAAGATCAATGACCTGTGCGCCTGCGGGCGGCGAGGACTTGCCCACCTGCTTGATCCGATCACGCTCTATGGCGATCACCATATCCGGCTCGAGTTGGTTGGACTTACCGTCGAACAGCGCACCGCAACGGATGTACACCGGGCCAGTCGGCGGCGCAGGCACGACTTTGACAGGCCGCGGAGCGTTGTCTGTGTCTTCGCCGATATTTTGGGCAAGCGCAAATCCAGACAGCAGTGCGAACAAACAAAGCGGGATGGAAATCCATTTCAGCATGGCGGCAACTCCTAAAAGGAAACTGTGCTGGGCAACAGCCCAACATCATAAACCGCCGCCTGGGTCTACTAAGTTCTTCAGTTACCTACGTTGGATCTGTTTGGGGTGCTACTTGGAAAACGGCGGTGAAAAGGGCACATAAATCAAGCTGAGGTAAAAAGCTGTTGCGGTCATCGAACCGGAGGCTTTGACTGCCACATTTTGCCTACACCCTGCGGTGTGACCCTTCTTTGAGACAAAATTCCTTTAGACACTTCGCAGCGTTCTTTATTTCAACCCTTCCCATTCTGAGCATCAATTTACGCATAAAGTACTCCGGCGCTGAAAAGACTGGCGAAGAAAAGACACTTCAATAGATAGAGGGGAAGTCTGGTCATCAGTTCACTCCAAAGGAGCGGTTTCGCTCCGGGAAGTTGGTTGCGTGGAGGACTTAGGTTTTGAGGGAAATGCTTCGTACGGGGCCCATAGCCGGGTCTCACTATCGGTTAGGCCCGGGAAAGATGGACATCTGGTGGAAAAGACAGCGGCTAGCGTCTGAATTTCACGCGCAAGTTCAGACACTCTGGATGGAATCAGATGCTGACTGGCTCAGAAAAGGATGGATGCTGAAAAGAACCTATACGAATTCAGCTCCGGGACACGGCTCAAGGAAAGTTAGTGCTCGTTGGTCTAGTGAGACAGCCACAAGTTCTTTGCAATGCAGTAGGTGGGCTGGAAGTTTCGTGTAAGTTATTGAAGCTGACCGGGAATAGAGATTGAAACCAGATTCCCACCCCTATCTAAGTCTGATCATGCCAGGAGTTAGTTTTTGCTCGTCCTATTTCAGACTAATTTCCTGTTCTGAATTCCTAAAATGGGAAGCAATAAAACAAAAATGAGCAATTCGCAGATGATTCTCTGCGCGAGTAGCTTAAACTTTGCTGGTGCTCACGTTCGGTCTGGCCACTCTCTAATAAGTGTTAACAAAAATCATTTAAACCTTAACAGCTTACGCTAATCACAACAAAGGAGAACATCATGCCGAAGAAACTCAGACGTAAACTCTTGATCCTGTCTGTGCTCTGCGCAGCTCTAATGGCTATTTCACCCCCTCCAGCCTCATCTGCCAGTGTCGGGGGCCCCTTCTGTTACGAGGCTCCCATCGAGTCTGGCTGTCCTGTTTACATTTGCTGCAGCGGCGACGGTGCTTGTTGGTGTGAGTAGAGCCTGAAATAGAAAAACTGAAAGAGAAATATGCGAATGACATAAAGGGCGGGGTTTCGGCCTTGCCCTTCTCACCTAATACATATTTTGTACGACGGACATGCTGGAAAGATACCTCTTCGGCTTATCCGACCGTCCGGCGTATTTCCTATCTAGTCTTGTTCGAGTCGCACATCGTCTCCGTAAACCCTGATGGCGTCCACTTCCATCTTCCAGTCCAGTCCAACCGATATTCCGCACAGACCCGATCTCGAGCTCGCCGTTTTTCCGAGATGCGCACCCGAGACAAAAGGCCACTCGGCGAAGTCCAAGGGAGTAGACTCGACTCAGAATGTAAGTCATCATCCACCATCATGCGGAAGGAGACTCCGCCATGGCTCGATTACTCTCGGTAAACGTCGGACTTCCTCGTGACATCGAGTGGAAGGGCCGCACTGTGCATACAGCAATCTGGAAGCAGCCAGTACATGGGCCGCTGCCGGATCAGCCGACTAAATCTGGAAGGAGACGGGCAGGGCGACCTGGCCGGACATGGGGGTGAGCAGCGGGCCGTCTTCGTCTACCAGATGGAATCGTACAGCTATTGGCAGGAGCAGCTGAGGAGAACCGACTTTGTTTACGGCCAGTTCGGCGAGAACTTCACAATCGAAGGATTGCCAGATGATACCGTGTGCATCGGCGATCGTTATCAGATCGGCAGTGCGATCTTCGAGGTCACTCAACCTCGCGTTACCTGCTACCGCGTCGGCATTCGAATGAATGAACCGCGCATGCCTGCATTGCTGACATCCAGTGGACGACCAGGATTCTACTTCCGCGTCCTGCAGGAAGGCGAAGTGGGTGCGGGGGACGAGATCGTGAAAGTGGGACAGGCGCAGGAGAAAATGACAGTCGCGGAGATCAACGCACTTCTCTATTCCGCGAATCATCCAGGCGATCAACTGAAGCGAGCTTTGCGAATCAAAGCGCTCTCACCAGGATGGCGGTCTTCATTCGAAGCATTACTGCAGAGCGCGACAGTTGGCGCAGCGAGTGGGAATGCAGGGCTTGCGCCTGCAGCAGCTTCGCATCCGGCTGCACCAGGATTTCGCCCGCTCACAGTAACTGAAATCAATCATGAATCTGCAGACGTCCTCACGCTGACAATGCAGAGCCCGAAGCGCTCAGCCACTGCAAGCAGCGCTGCCAGGCCAGTATGTGGTCTTGCGTCTTCAATTGACCGCCGGCAGCTCGCCAATTTTTCGCAGCTACTCGCTTTCGGGGCCCGTCTCGACCGATCACTATCGCATCAGCGTCAAGATTGAGCCCAAGGGCACGGCCGGAACCTACCTGCGAGACCATGTTCAGGTTGGCGAAGTCCTTGACGTGAGCGCGCCGCGTGGCAGCTTCATTTTGCAGTCGGGAGAGCGCCCGTTAGTGCTGCTCAGCGCTGGCATCGGAGCGACGCCCGTTCTGGCAATGCTGCACGCGTTGGCGGCCACTCGCTCGGAACGGCAGATCTTGTGGCTGCATGCCGCTCGCGATCAGCAGCATCATCCATTCGCCGCCGAGGTCCGCAATCTCATGCTTGCACTCCCCAACGGCCGCAGCCTTGTTTGTTTCAGCAATCCGGGCGCGGGCGACAAAATGGGTGAGGATTACGACGCTGCCGGTCACTTTTCGCGATCTATCTTCGATCAAGCCGGTGTCTCACGAGATGCGGATGTCTACCTCTGCGGTCCAACTCGCTTTATGGCAGACATGAAAGAGGCGCTCGCGGCGTTGGGCATAGCGCCCGGGAGGATTCACGTTGAGATCTTCAATGGAGGTGAATCCATGACACCTGGCGTGATCGCCGCAACTACGCGAGCTCCGCATTTACCCCGGGCTGACGCTGACACTGGTCCAACGGTGTCATTTGCACGCAGCGGCATCGCCGCCCACTGGAATTCATCGGCTTACCTGAGCATTTTGGAATTGGCCGAAGCATGCGATGTCCCAGTCCGTTGGTCGTGCCGCGCCGGAGTTTGCCACAACTGTGAGAGCGGTCTGGTTTCCGGAGCGGTAGTCTACGGACCAGAGCCACTCGACCAGCCTGCCAACGGGAACGTTCTGGTCTGCTGCGCACAGCCGATTCGAGATGTGGTGATTGACCTGTAGATAGAGTTTCTAATCGGAGCAATACTCCACAGTTGCTCGCGTGGCGAACTGGAACACGCCCCGGCATCTCGATAACCAATTGACTTGAAGTTCGTCAGAGAAGAAGGAGCTTTTCACCTCCTTGAGGCATGCACCGCGCCGGCGCCAAAGTGAAAAACCATTCTTTTACTTCGAAGAGAGAATTTTGATTGGAGGCCTTTGCAGATGGCTGCTGTTACGAGACGACAATTTTTGAAAACCGCCATGCTTGTCAGTGCTTCGGCTGTCTGGGCAAAGCACTTCGCAACAGCATCAACCCTGTCATGGCATGAACGGCGGGATCTCTTTCCGGAGGGAGTCGCGTCGGGAGATCCAAACAGCAATAGCGTCCTATTGTGGACGCGCAGGGCACCCGAGCCCCAACCACAACCATCGCACCTCATGCTGGAGGTGGCGGAAGACCAGGATTTTCACCGGGTAGTGGCGACGCAGAGCGTCCCGATCTCAGCCGAGGCCGATTGGACCTGCCGGGTCTTGGTGGGAGGGCTAAAGCCTGCTCGGGTCTATTGGTATCGTTTTACAGACAATGATGGAAATGGCAGTCGAATTGGCAGGACACGCACTGCGCCGGCAGATCATGATCCGCGGCCAGTTCGTTTTGCGTTTGTAAGCTGTCAAAACGTAAACCTCGGTGCGCAAAACGCGTACCGAAGAATGATTTATGAGGACGAACGCGCTCCTGAGGCGGAAAAACTCGGTTTTGTCCTGCACCTTGGGGACTTCATTTATGAGCTGGTTTGGTACCCCGAAGACCGCAAGCAATACTACGCCCGACAGGTACGAGATGTAGTCCGTTATCCGAGCGGCGAAAAGAACAAAGACTTTCATGTGCCCACCACGGTGGACGATTATCGTGCGGTTTATAAGGCATATCTGCACGACCCCGAGATACAAGATGCGCGTGCACACTTTCCGTTTGTGCCGATGTGGGACAACCACGAATTCAGCTGGCAGGGGTGGCAGAGTTTCCAGAATTTTGGCGACAAAAACATACCCGCCCAGACCCGAAAAGTGGCAGCCAACCAGGCATTTTTTGAGTATCAACCGGCACGGCTGATCAAACCCAGCGGCCCTTCACTGGCTACTTTCGGGCCACCCAAAGTAGTGGATGCCCCGATCACAAAATTTGACGAGGGCGGCCTGGGCCAGGAACCGAACAATCTGGCTGCAATCGGAAGCTTGAGGGGCCATCGTAGTTTGAGATGGGGCCGCCATCTTGACATAATCATCACGGACGAGCGCAGCTATCGAACAGAAGACCCCTTCGGACGGCCCGAGGCAAGCAGCCTCGACGACAAAGGCTTCACGCAGTTCACGCGACAGGAATGGCTCGAAATTTTGGATGCCGGTCGGGCCTACAACGGCGGAAAGCCTCCTCAAACCATACGCGTGGGAGAAAAGGACGTCCCCAATTTCCGCAAGAACGAACATCCCCAAAGCTTCTTAGGTGTTGAGCAAAAAGCGTGGTTCCTGGAGCAGCTCAGGAAATCAAAAGCAACCTGGAAAATATGGGGAAGCACGACCGCAACCTTGGAGGAGCGAGTTGATCCCCAGAACCTGCCGGACGGATTGGCAGCTAAAAAGTGGCCGGGAGAGGGCTACGGAATCATGTCGGCCGGCGATCTTTCGACTGCCTTCCACGAAAAAGGCGAGATTTATGATTTCATCCGGGAGCACGGCATTACTGGCTTCGCCACCGTGGCAGGTGACCGTCATGCTTTTTGGGCCGGCCTTTCTACCAAATCTCTGCCACCTCGTAAGTTTGAACCGGTAGGCCTGGCTTTTGTCACCGGCTCAATTTCAGCCCCGGGACTATGGGAAGCCTACCAATATCGCTTCCCCAAGGAAGACCCGCTTCGCGCTCTTTTTATCGGACAGGGGCCCCAGGACCAGACCACCCAGCCAATGCTCAATATGCTTCTGCGGCATGGAGTGCGGTCCTGTCTCGAATACCTGAAATCGGGCGACATCACCAAGGCGAGAGAACAATCAAATCCGCAAATGTCTCCCCACGTCTCCTTTGTCGATATGGGAGGGCACGGGTATGCAGTGGTCCGCGTCAGCAACAACGATCTGCAGACTGAGTTTGTCTGCATCGAGCGCCCCGTCAATCGACACGATCAACCCGACGGCGGCCCCCTGAATTATCGGGTCAGGTTCCGAGCACCCCTGTGGCGTAAGGGCGAGACACCGAAGATGGATACCAAAGTCGTCGAAGGTGATCCGCGGTTTTCCGTGTGAGATCGAACCACGGCGATCGGCCTGACCCCGTAAGCAAATCTACAAACACCCTGTCATGGTGAGTGACGCCCGCCGGAGCCGTGCGACCTCGGCATAGGGAGGCTACGCTGCGGATGTATTTGAATGTGAAGACCTGTCGATTCCACAGCATCCAAAGAGAATTCCACAGCGCCTGCTGACGCATCACGCAACTTTGTTCACCCCGCATTTGGGTTCGGCAGTAGAGTCTGTTCGCCGGGCCATCGAACTGCGTGCGGTTGCAAATATCGCGGACTGGGCATCTGGACGGCCACCACGTGATGCAGTTAATCGTCCCAGGCTGGCGAAAGACATTCACGATGGGAAGCCACAGGGAAACAAGCGCAGCAAGTCTGCAAGATGAATCTTTGGATTGTATGAACGTTGTTCCTACCAGACCGCCGGTCTGCGGGTAAACAACAATGTCGAAAGAATCGTGATCCTGGTCGGAATCTAGAGCAGTAGACGTCTCACATCCGGACACGCTTCTCTTACGCTTCTCTCATGGTAAACGCAGGTACTCGACCACCTGGACCGACGCAGCTTCAAATTGGAGAGACCCCGGGGTACTGTAGTGAGATTGTTGATGATGAATGTGGACATCCATCCCATTAGATTGCGTAGCGCGAAAGCGTGCGATAGTGAAGCAGTAAACAGTCGATCGTAGATTCTAGTTCAACTCTATCAATCGTTTCTATGGTCGGCATGTTACGAAAGATAAAAGATGTATGCCGGAAGTACAAGACGCACTAGCAAACCGATCCAGGCATGAACTAAACCACAGCGGAAGCCGCATAAGTACTGGGCTTTCTAGTCTTCCCTGTTTCGATCAAAAAATGAATATGCTGCTGACTATGGTTGTTTGACGATTATAGTTTCCCATTCTGGAAGCCATGCCTCCCATTATGGGAAGGCTTGTTTCCCATAATGGAATCACATTAAGAAATTCTTTTTTATTCTTCCGATTAATATTGCGACCGCAAAATTGTGGTGCTAGACTCCGCCAAATTTACTTATGCGGAAATAGGTTTCGGAACGAAGCGCGCCCTACCAGCGAGGCCTTCCGAGACTTTTTCGAGCGAACGCATCGGGTCTTTTTATGAATCTTCCCCAAGCAGCGTTGCGCCGTCCACTCACTGTTGTTGTGATGGTGATTGCCATTGCGCCTGCGTCTACCCTGGCATGGTTCCAGATGCCCAAGGACATTTTCCCGGAGTTCAATCTTCCAACGATCTACGTTGCGCAGGCTTACGGCGGTATGGGTCCGGCGCAGATGGAAGGTTATCTAGTCTACTTTTTCGAATATCACTTTCTCTACCTCACCGGGATTGAGCACGTGGAATCGAAGTCCATTCAGGGCGCGGCTCTGATGAAGCTCCAGTTCCATCCGGGCACTGACATGTCGCAGGCGATGGCAGAAACGGTTGCGTACGTGAATCGCGCGCGGTCGTTCATGCCGCCCGGCACGGTGCCGCCGCTCATCACGCGCTTCGATGCCGGCAGCGTGCCCACTGGATACCTGGTTTTTTTCAGCGATACGCGTTCCGTCACAGAGATGCAAGATGCCGCTCTGAACCGCGTGCGCCCCTTGCTGGCGACGTTGCCCGGCGTTTCCGCGCCGCCTCCCTTTGGCGGCAACGCGCGCAGCATCGTGGTGAATTTGAAGCCGGAGCGCCTGAAGTCCTACCACATGTCGCCCGATGAAGTGGCGCAGGCCATCGCCGAAGCCAACGTGGTCAGCCCTTCTGGGAACATCATGAAGGCCGGGAAATATCCGCTGGTGCCGGTGAATTCCGTTCCGCGCAACATTGATGATCTGCGCGCCGCGCCGGTCCGCGGCGTGCGAGTACCCGGCGGTTTTTGTTCGCGACGTCGCCGACGTGCAGGACGATTCAGATATCGTTACCTGCTACGCGCTGGTGAATGGAAAGCGCGCTATTTACGTTCCAGTCACCAAACGCGCGAATGCCTCCACACTGGCGGTCGCGCGCGAAGTGCGGGAAAACCTCGCTAAGTTTCAGGATGTTCTGCCTCAGGGCATGAAAATCAGTTTCGAACTGGACCGCTCGCCAGTGGTCAAACATGCTTTGGCCCAACTGCCATGGGAAGCATGCATTGGAGCGCTGCTGACGGGCTTGACGGTCATCTTCTTTTTGCGCGATTGGCGCAGCGCGCTGGTGGTGGTCGTGAACATCCCAATTGCGCTCATGAGCGGAGTGCTGGCGCTATGGATCAGCGGGCAGACAATCAACCTGATGACTTTAGGCGGCCTTGCGCTGGCCGTCGGAATTCTAGTTGACGAAGCGACTGTCTGTCTGGAAAACATCCACGTTCACCTAGCCCGCGGACAATCTATTGCGCGCGCCGCTTTAGATGCTACCGCGGAAACTAACGGCCCGCGCCTGCTGGCCATGCTTTGTATTCTAGTAATGTTCACTCCTGCCCTGTTCATGACGGGCGCAGCCAAGGCGATGTTTCTGCCGCTGGCTCTGGCGGTGGGATTTGCAATGGCTGCCTCCTACTTTCTTTCCAGCACGCTGGTGCCGGTGCTGATGGTGTGGATGCCGCGCATTTACGAAGGCTCTCTTTCCAATTCGCGGTGGAAGCTGTGGCAAGACCGCTATGCTTCGGGATTGCGAAAGCTGGAGCGGCGGCGCGGATCTCTCATATTGGCTTACCTGTGCGGCACCATCGTGGTGATCGCCGGCATTGGCGCGCTTCTGGGAACAGAAATCTTTCCGCGGGGCGAGTCACGCGAACTGCAATTGCGTTTGCGCGCCGCGCCCGGAACAAGTATTGACGGCACAGGCGCGGCTCTTCTGAAGGCGCTCGATATCGTCAAGACTACTGTCGGTCCCGAGAACGTGCGATTGTCGCTCGGCTTCGTCGGGCTTCATGGATGAGTTACCCAATCAACTACCTCTATCTATGGGACGGCGGGACGGAAAAAAAGGGGTGCTGCAAATCCAGTTAGCGGATGGCGCGACCAGACACATCGAAGACCTGAAAAATGATCTTCGCCAACAGTTCGCGGCAGAAATCCCAGACGTAAGTTTTTCCTTCGAGCCCGCTGACTTGATCAGCCGCATGATAAGCATGGGCGCATCCACGCCCATCGAAGTGGCCGTGAGCGGCCCTAATGTTGCCGCCGACCGCGCTTTCG
>CAWGMN010000001.1:0-116047 GCA_963823745.1 Terriglobia bacterium | reverse complement strand
ATCGATAAGGGTGGTGTGCCCGATTTCGATGCCCGCGATGTCGGTCATGGCATTCAGCGGGCCGGGGTTCCGTCGAAACTGGCTCACCCACTCGCGTGCCCGGGGTTCGGGTTGGGCTGCGAGAAAGTGCGGGAATAATAAAGTAGTATTTACAGGGCGAGAGCACCTGCCCACTCGGTAGGCCATAGAAGTTGTGGTCCCAGGCGTGCCGAGCCAGGGATTTGCAAGGTAGGCGGCATCGAGAGGCCCTTTGTCCGAAACGGGCGGTATTCATTTCGGCATTGCGCACGCGCCCATGTGGAATGACTGTCGAAAATGCCGGATGAGAAAGGCAGAAACGCGAGTGTCGGTAGCGATCCTTGCTCTATACCGAGATCTTTCAGTAACGCGTTGACATGCTCCACACCCTGCTTCTTGCGATCGCCTTTGAAATAGTACGGCGTCGTACTATTTCAAAGGCGATCGCAAGAAGCAGGTTGTGGAGCATGTTAACGCGTTACTGAAAGATCTCGGTATAGAGCAAGGATCGCTACCCGAGATCGCGCTCCGTTTCTGCCTTTCTCATCCGGCCGTTTCGACAGTCATTCCCGGCATGCGGCGCGTGCGCAATGCCGAAATGAATACCGCCGTTTCGGACAAAGGACCTCTCGATGCCGCTACCTTGCAAATCCTGGCTCGGCACGCCTGGGACCGCAACTTCTATGGCCAATAGATTTCCCGAGTGGGGCAGGTGCTTTCGCCTGTCAATGTTCTTTATTATTCCCGCACTTCTCGCAGCCCAACCCAAACCCCGGGCACGCGACTTGGGTGGCCATTTCGACGGAACCCCCGGCCCGCTGAATGCCATTACCGACATCGCGGGCATCGAAATCGGGCACACCACCCTTATCTTCAGATTCTTCCGGCGGACCAAAATGGAAATCCGATCAACAGGACTATTTTGTTCGGCGGTACATGGGGGATCAGCATTACGAACTGATCATGACGATTTGAGTCGAGGGTGAGGGCTCCTCGTCGGCATGATCGGGTCTTGAACGGAATCTTTCAGCAACAGAAAACGCGGGAACGTTCCGCAACAGAAATAAGCAAGTTATGAGAGGCCGGAGGTATGTCTCTCAGCGATCAGGAGAAGTGTATTTAAATGTGGAAGCCGGCCAAACGCGCCATTTTACGAACTGCCAGGAAAGCCAGCGTCCTGCTTTTGGCTTATTGCATGTTTGCCACCTCAGTGTGGTCGCTCGCCCTGCCTTTGCCCGGCCAGACGAGTGCACGATTTATCAGCTATACCTCAGCCTCGGTTGCCGATGGCCATGCTGCCATGCGCACCCCTGGTTCCTCCGCTCTAAGAAATTCTGTGCTGGCGGCCCCCGCAACCGCGGTCAACGCTTCTGCCTTGCAACCGTATGCCGTGAGCAGCACTGTACCGGCGAATTGCACTGTTCATACTTCGCATCCTTCTCGTGACGGTGATGACGGCCAGGACAGTTATCGCCATTACGAATACGACGACAGTTCCCAGCCTGTAGCGCCGGCAATTGCACCCAGCGGTTTCACAGTGTTCGGACCTCAGACATACGTCCGCACCACAGGCGCGCCCGACGAGTTCAGCGCCTCGATTACCACTCCTGCATGGGTGGTGCAACCATTTTTGCTGCATGTGGAAAATGGAGATGCAAGTGGGAACCATCGTATAGCTTCAGGAATTATCTCGATTAACGGCAGTACAGTCCTTTCCGAGTCCGCTTTCAGCGAGACCATCGGGAGCATTGATTGCGCGGTCAATCTTGCTGCCCATTCAACCTTGCATGTAACTCTGGACAGCAAGCCCGGTTCGTTCATTACCTTGAATATACTCGGGCAGAGTGCTGACAAGACTGCCCCGGTTATGGCAGTTACCGCGCCGGCGAATAACACCGCGATCAATATCGCTACGCCGCACATCGCAATTTCTTATAACGATCTGGCAGGTGCGGGCGAACCGGCCGCTTCAGGGGTGAATACCGCCACGCTGAAAGTGTTGGTGGACGGAGTAGATCGGACCAGCCTGTTTACTAAGCGTCCTGATGAAGCGACAGCGGACTTGCCGTCTTCATTGGGGTTTACGTCCGGAACCCACAGCATTACTGCGTCTATCAAAGACAATGCTGGAAACGCGAGCCAGGCTTCTTCCCAATTTCTTGTGGCTTTGCAACCGCCAAGCCTGCAGATTCTGCAACCGTCGCCGGGTATCTTCACCAATACAGGTACGCTGCCGGTGCAATTGTCTTACAGTGGCAGCGCGCCCATTGATACCACCGCGCTGAAAGTTCTGATCAACAACGCAGACCGAACTTCGTTGTTTGCTGCCACCGCAACAGGCGCGTCCGCCACCCTGAATTCAGCAACGGTATTGCAACAGGGGGCAAACCAGATTTCGGTAAGCATTCGCGACATCGGGGGAAACACCACTTCGACATCCGTCGTGTTTAACTTCGATACGGTAGCGCCGGTCATTATCATCGAACATCCAGCGCCGGCCAGTACCCATGGCTCAACATCCGTCGAGTATTCGATTCAGTACAGCGATGACCAGGCCGTAGATCCTGCTTCGTTGCAGGTGGCCGTCAATGGCAATCCGTTGGCAGTGAGTCCGGGCCCCTCTTCGGTTGCTGGCACAACAACCCTCACGGATGGGGCATACACCATCACTGCCAGCATCAAAGACAAAGCCGGAAACATATCCACCGTTTCGTCTACATTTACCGTAGACACCACCGCGCCCGATATCCACATTCTTCAGCCGGCGCCAGGCGCGATCCTGAACAGTTCCAACGCTCAGGTGCAGGTGCAGTATCTCGACAGCCAATCACTCAACTTGCAATCGCTGCTGGTCACGGAAGACGGCGCAAATGTGACTTCCGCGTTTACCGTATCACCCAACTCCGCTACGGCGACTCTGCAACCCATTGCCGATGGCAACCATACCATTGCCGCTCAGATAGCCGACACTACGGGAAATATCGGGCACGCCACCACTTCGCTGCTGGTGGATACAATCAAGCCTCAGCTTGCGATTGTTTCTCCGACTGGTCCGGTGAATACCGTCACCCCTGCGGCGCTGGCGCAATATTCCGATTCCGGCTCCGGCATTGATCCGGCCACTGTGCGTGTGTTTCTCGATGGAGGTGATGTAACCGGAAGCTTTAGCGTTGGAAGCACCTCAACGATTGGAACCCTGGGCAGCATAAGCTCTCTGCCGGAAGGGCCACATCAGTTCCGTGTAAAGGTAGCGGACCGGGCTGGAAATCTGGCAGACACCACGGCCAGTTTTCTCGTTGATGTCACAGCTCCAACCGTGAACTTTTCTGTCCCTGCAAATAATTCCTTCATCAACAATACGCAGCCTGATCTGGCGTTGAATTACTCCGATGCCGGTTCCGGAGTGAACCCCGCATCTATACACATATTTTTGCAGCAGGGAACTGCTCCTGAAACTGAGATCACCTCGCTCTTTTCCATCGGGGCCAATCAGGCCGCGGGAAGGATTTCTGCTGCAGCGCCCTTGGTCGAAGGTACGTATCATCTGCGCGCTCAGGTCGTTGATAATGCCGGAAACACCACGTCGGCCTTTTCTGCTTTCGAGGTGGATACAACTCCTCCCACTTACACAGTTGTATCGCCAGTGGCGAATGGCTTGATCAACACGGCAACTCCCGCCATTCTTGTTACCTATGAGGATGCTCGAAGCGGCGTGGATACCAGCAAATTCGTGCTGCACGTTGACGGAGTGGATCGAACCGCAACTCTGGCGCTCTCCGATAAGCAGGCCGCTGGAACATTGCCGGCCAGTGATGCTCTCGTTGACGGCACGCACACGCTTGATGTCACCGTTGTGGACAAGGCCGGCAATGCCGCCGCTCAAACTACCGAATCATTCCTGGTAGATACGATTCCGCCCGTAGTCACCATTCAGACGCCGGCAGCCAGTTCATTCATCAACCTGAGGCAGCCGCCTGTCTCGGTTGTTTACTCTGATGCGGGCAGCGGGGTTGATCTGGCTTCCTTCACCGCGGCCATTGACGGCGTGGACCACACAGCCGAATTTACAGCCACGGCCGCTGGTGCGACTGGAAGCCTTGTCGCAGCGCTGCTCGACGGTAACCACATAATTACCGTTACGGTGAAAGATCTGGCGGGAAACGCGACCACGGCAACCGCTGCTTTTGCCGTGGATACCGTTCCTCCACAAATCACCATCACGCAACCGGCTGATGGCGCATTTACTAATGCTGTATCGACCGCGGTTGCTGGAAGCGTGCTCGATTCTTCGCCGGTAACCGTAACCGTGGAAGGTGTTGCTGTGCCGTTGCAGGGCAACACCTTTGTAGCTTCGGCAGTTGCGCTCGGAGCTGCGCCCTCTCAGGTCGTTCACGTGGTGGCTACCGATGCGGCTGGAAACAGCTCTACCGCGGCCATCACACTCAAAATTGATCGTACGCCGCCTTCCATCAGCGCTACTGTCACTCCCTCACCGAATGCTGCCGGATGGAATAGCAGCAATGTAATCGTGAGTTTCGTTTGTGCCGATACTGAATCGGGAATCGCCACCTGTCCCGCGCCGGTCCCCGTCGTTACTGAAGGTGCAAATCAGCCTGTTACCGGGACTGCGATAGACAATGCTGGTAATACCGCTCAGGCCTCCGTGGTAGTTAAGCTTGATAAAACGCCTCCGGTAATTACCGCTACCTCCACTCCACTGGCGAATGCGGCGGGCTGGAACAGCAGTGATGTCACGGTAACCTATGCGTGTTCCGATGGACTCTCGGGCGTGGTGGCATGTCCTGCTCCGAATGTTGTCTCAACGGAAGGCAAGGCCCAGCAGATCACCGCAACCGTAAGCGACCAGGCCGGCAATAGCGCCAGCACCACGGTACAGCTCAACATCGAGAAGAATCCACCCGCGATTGCGGCGCTGCTTTCACCGCTGGCCAACGGCGCTGGATGGAACAATACCGATGTCACAGTGAACTTCACTTGCACGCCCAGCGCTTCTGACATTGTGAGCTGTCCTCCGCCCGTCACAGTCACTACTGAAGGCAAGACACAGAACGTCCCCGGCAGTGTCACCGATCAGGCAGGGAAGTCAGCAACTACGGCGGCCATTGTGAATATTGACAAGACGCCACCCTTGATCAGCGCCAGTGCCGCGCCGCCTGCCAATGCCGCAGGGTGGAATAACTCTGATGTGACAGTCAGCTACATCTGTTCTGACAGTTTGTCTGGTATAGGAATTTGTCCCGCGCCTGCAACAGTGTCGAGCGAAGGTGCCGCCCAGAAGATAACCGCGCAGGCTACCGACCAGGCCGGCAACACGGCCTTTGCTAGCACGACTTTGAGCATTGACAAGACACCGCCTTCCATCACGGCCATTGCTGCTCCGCCACCGAATGGAGCAGGCTGGAACAACACCAATGTCACAGTAACTTATAGCTGTAATGACAGCCTTTCTGGTGTAGCCAATTGTCCTTCGTCTGCGTTGGTGTCGAGCGAAGGTCAGAACCAGAATATTTCCGCTCAAGCAACAGATGTGGCCGGGAACATCGCCACCGGAAGCATCGCCCTCAGTATTGATAAGACGCCCCCGTCCATCGTTCAGCTTTCCACGCCCGACCACATTTCACGTCTGCATGGCGGACAGATTGACGTGACCGTCAACGACAACTTCAGTGTGGCCCAGGTCGTAATCAGCGTGAACGGTGTCTCGCTGGGCACATTCAGTAGTGCGCCTTACCAGGCCGCTTTGCAGGTGCCCGCGGGAGCCAATCCCGGTGACACGGTTACGGTGACTGCCCAGGCGACCGACGAAGCCGGCAATACGCAAACCTCATCGCGCGCGGTGCGCATAGCTGCTGATGGCGTAATCGTCGGGCAAGTTCTGTCCGATGCCGATAGCTTTCCTATCACTGGTGCCAGTGTTCAGGCTATTGCCAAAACCACGCTCACTGACCAGACCGACGACCACGGACGTTATTCGCTGCAAGTCAGCGATTCCCATGTGTTTGTATCCGCCACCAGTGCATCGCCAGCTACAACCACGGTTGAGCGTGAAGTGTTTGTGCAGGAAGGGGTAGGAACGGTGCCTGTGGATGCGCGCCTTACTCCTCTCTCTGCGCCTGTAGCAGTTGGTTCAGCCGGTGGAACTGTAAAAGCCGGGACAATCTCGATCACTGTGCCTGCGGGCGCTGTCGCGGATGGCGCGACTGTGCAACTCACTCCGCTTTCCGGCCAGGGATTGCCGGGGCTGCTGCCACTGGGCTGGTCTCCGCTTTCTTCCTTTGACTTGCGGGCGAGTACGTCGGCCGCCAATTTAACAGGCGCCGTTACCGGTCTGCCGAATGTGCCTGTGCATTTGATTTTCTATAATCCCGCCCTGCATGCCTGGACCATGGTGTCACCGAATTTGCAGGCCGCCGCTGGAAGCCTGAGTTTCACCGTGCCTGCGTTGGGTGATTATGCGCTCGTAGTTCCCGATGTGGTGGATCCGCCGATCGTCGTTCCCAACAGCGGAGACGCCCTGACCGGCATGGATATGCAGTTGCTTTCGTCTTCCGCGATCACCAGCGGAAGCTTGAGCCCTGCGATTCTGCCGCCCAGTGGAGGCACAGCCACTGCCACACTCGGACTGCAATCGCCTACCTTCGTGCCATCGGGCACCGTGATTCAGGCCAATGTTTCAGAAAAATTCTCGTTAACCTCGGGAGATGTGGTTTCGCAGGAAAACCGGACGGAAGACATTGTCCTTTACAACTCGCTCGCTTCGGCTGACTCGGTGGTCGGCGCGCAGTTTCCGGTTAAGCCCTCGCGCAAGTTTGCCAATGCTGAATTGCTGACCGGCAAAGTGCATCTTGATATTCTTGCGGGACGCGAAGGCGTCCGCGGACAACCAGGTGGCAGCACTCCCTTGGTGCTCAGCGACGGTACATCTACGCTGTCCGTTCCTGCCAATGCCTTGAGTGAAGACACGGCGATTTCTATCGAAAGCGTTGCCCTTGAAGACTTCATTCCTGTAAGCAGCAGCTTCAATGCATTGCAGGAAGTGATTGCCGATTTTTCCGGAGAAACGCTGAATACTCCGGCACAGCTTTCCATTTCTTCTACGGGACTGAACCCCGCTGACGTCTTCCTGCTGACCAAAGTCGAACGCGTGGACGGCGTCCCCCACATCGTCGTGGTCGCCGTGGCTCAGTTGAATGGCAATGCGCTTACTTCGGTGTCGTCCCCCGGCTTGCCTGGAGTGATGGAAGGGGGCGAGTACGTTTTCTATGACCTGACCGCAGCCAGCGGATTCGTTCAAGGTATTGTTTCCACCAGCGCAGGACCAATCAGCGCAGTCGTACAGACTGATTCGCTGCCCATCGTAAGCATTACCGGCGTTGACGGACGCTACCTTGTTCCCGCCTTGACCGGCAGCGTAAACCTGAAAGCCAGCGTGCCCCATACCGCACTGGCCGGCAACGCAGCCGTTCAGGTCACAGCCGCTCAGACCACGCAGGCCAACGTGGTTCTCGCCGGAACAGTGACTAGTGCAGTAGTGTCGCCTGCTGATGGGACCCTGGGTGTTCCGGCAGGTACAGTAATTACCGTCACAACCACCGCTCCGCTGAATCCGCAGTCCATTGTGCAAAGCAATCTGGTGCTACTGAAGGGAAGCGCATCGTCAGGATCGCCAGTCCCGGTGCAGCCCTTTGTGCTTTCCACTTCAGGAACGGTCCTGTCCTTCGCGCCCCAGAAGAATCTCGATGCGGCAACGCAATACACGGTTCAAGTCTCAGGCTTGGCTGATACTTTCGGCGGCGCAGTAGTCGTTCCTTCGGCCACATTTACAACCAAAGCAGTTGCCGCGCTGAACTTCGATCCAAACGCCATTACCTTCAGCTTCCCCGACGCCAACGGTAACATCCATGTAAGCGCTCCAGCAGGCTCCTTGCCACCGGGAACTAACGTGTTGATCATTGATCAGGCAAACGGTTTGGTACTGTCCTTAACAACCTTCAATGATGGATCTTTAAATGGAATTTTTCTGGGTAGCATCAATGACGTTTTGCAGATCACGGTCACAAGCCCCGATGGCCAGACCGCATCATTCGCCAAGAGCCAATTTGTCGCTGCAGACGGAACAGTTGCTGTGGGCGCAGGCGGAGGTACTTTAGCGGGAAGTGGTGGAGTGGAACTGCGCATTCCCGATGGCGCATTGGATAAGGCTGCAACTTTCAAAATAGAATCTTTTGGCCCAGACCTCTTTCCCGAGCGTCCTGACCTCTCCGGCGCTCATTTTGGAGGCGGACTGACAATCACTTCTCCCGAAAAGCCCAATTTCAACCAGGAGGTCAGGCTGGCGTTCCCGAAACCAACTGACGCTCCGGATGGGGCCTTCTATTACGTTTACAGGCGACTCACAGGACCTGCGGGTGAGACCATCTTTGAAACGATTGACGAAGCATTTGTCGAAGGTCAGGGCACAAGTGCCAAAGTGGTGATGGCTTCATACCCATTCTCGGGAATCGAAAATAGTATCGGGACGATCACGGTTTCAAACGCAGGGCAGTTTGGAATAGACGCCGCTGTCAGCACTCAGAATCTGCTCATGTGGACGATAGACCTTACAGTTCCTCTGTTATCTACAACGGGAGTAGTTACAGGAAAACTGACAAGGCCTGTATTTGGCACTGCTCCGGGCCAACCAGTCCAGTTCGAAGGTATTCCTAACATTCCCGTATTTTTTGCGAAAGCCGATGGAACTCCAGATTTCACAAAGGGTGTCTCAATCAGTCAAAAGGACGGCAGATACGCCTTGTATACCGATCACTTTGTGGATGGCCCTGTTCAAGTGGTTGCTCAAGTAAATGGAGAATACAAAGTCGGGACAGCGTTTGAATTCTTGCCTACTGACGTGTCAATCTTCCAGTGGCTGGTAGGACTGTTCAAGCGATATCGTTTTGTTGCAACCGCTAATCTGACTTTTCAGCCTTTAGTGCCGCCGCCCCCTGCGCCACAAGCAGAAGTTCATACCTTTTCTGGCAATCCCAATGGTCGCCAAGAAGTGTTTGGCATCGTTGTGGCTGGGACACCGCTCACAATAGGATTTAAATCATCTGTTTCACCCCTGACTTTAAGCAGCGGGGCCATTGCAACCATTCGCCAGGGAACAGGACCGTCAGCTCCGCTTGGCCTTGCCATTGATACTGATTCAACAAGCAATAAAATGGATTTGGTTGGCTCTTTCACTCCAAGTGAAGCGGGCAGCTACACCGTTTCGATTACTATTCCTGCTGTTTTCGGCGGACAACCGGTAGTCGCCAGCCATACGTTCCTGGTCATTGCGGGTGCTGGGGCGGGAAATAACCAAGTCATTCCCGGATCAGCGCCCGATGTCATTTCCGCCCTTCTGGTTCCTCAAGATGGAGCGACAGGTGTGGCTACCGATATTTTGCCCCAAGTAGTGTTCACTCAACCTGTTATCAATGTGCAAGGAAACATCAAGCTGTTTGGGGATGGACGATTTTTGGATTTAGTTATCTCGGCGGCGGGCGTAGATCCGCAGGGGAATCCCATAGCAATTGCTGATCTGAACTCTATGCCTGCGGCCACCGCCGTCACTGCCATTACGATTAAGCCGGTTGGTGGGTTGGAGTTCAACACTGGCTATGATCTTTCGATCGGCAGTGGAATCGTCAGCACAGATCCGACATCACCTCTGCCCCTTACCGCTAGAGATTACACCTTTACGACTTTCACCCCTCAGTCACTGGGCAATGTTGATTCTTTTGCTTCCGTAGGAATGTTTGTTGCGGACAGCAAAGTATATGTCGCCTCGCGAGATAGCGGAAATAGCGGCAAGATGCACGCATATGATATTTCCGATCCCCGTAATCCCGCAGAACTGGCACAGGGATTTTTCTCAGGGATGGCAATTCATATGGCAGGAGAAAAGAATTCTGCTGTGGCATCGGGAAATACCTTGCTAGCTGTTGCATCTACCCAATTTGTTTCGGAAGGCCCATCGAATCTTTGGTTTTTCCAGGATGTCACTCCACCGAATCAGCAAGGTGTAAACCCGAACGGACTTCAACGGATTGGCGCGGTAAGCCTCACCGGCAGTACACAGGAAGGCACCATTTTGAGAGTCGCACTCAAAGATGATTTCGCTTACGCAATAACTTTTCCTAAGGGAATTCAAGTGGTGGACTTGAATGCTGCTAAGCAGCGCTGGTCGGACGCAATGGCTAACGTGAATGGCTTCACCCAAACGGGTATGTTTAATGCACTGGCAAATCCCGGTGACGGATGGGCAACAGACACAATTGTCAACACAATCCCGATATCTTCTCCTAATTCTGGTCCTGGCTTCTCACAAACTAATGCACTGCAGGTAGATGATTTTGTCCTCCAAGATGGGTCAAGTCAGACGTTAGTATTGACTACCGGTCAGATCCCGCTCTTTATTGCAAACCCGCAGACCTCTGCTGTGCTCTTTAACCGGGATACTCCTCTGCCAAGCACTCTTGGCTCTCTGGTCAACGGATGGGCAATGGCGTTGGGAAAAATTGCAGATCCCAGCGGGGCTGGAAATGATAAGAAAATCGCCGTAGTAGTGGGCAATGGAAGTGCGCCGGCAAATCCCTTCTATCAATCGTTTACACCCTCCCTTTCTTCCGGACCAGTTCTGGCGATAATGGATATAACTAACCCTGTGGCCCCTGCACCACTTGGTTTTTATCTGTTGACTGATGCTGCGACTGATGTTCAGGTGAACGGAACGACAGCTTTTGTCAGTACAGCGGTTGATACGGTTGTCATTGATATCAGTAATCCAGCCAAGCCGATTGCGTCTGGTCGGATTCCGAATACGTTTGGCCGGCTCGGTCTCGCTGATCCACGGTTGGTTCTTTCAAGTTCGTTGTCAGGCGGCGGTCTCCACCTGGTCCAGCTAGATCAATTGCGTTGTTCGACCCTCATGGGCAATGGCGTTCCGGTGCCGGTGGATTTCTCAGTGAGCCACGTGAACTGGAGCATGAATGCAAAAATTGATCCGGCGCACGGACTTACCTTGGAGAATGTGGTGCTCGGTCAAAGACACATGGCTGACACTATGAGTTTGCCCTACTTTATCCTCGAAACTGCGGGTCACGGAAAAGCGCGTTGTCAGTTGACCAATTCCGGTACGGTATGTGATAACACCGATCCCGCTACTCGGAATCGACTAGTGCAGTTTCAAAGTTCCAAGAACGCTAATAACTTGACCATTTCGGCGACCTACCTGATTGACAGGATTTTTGGTGACCCGGAGTCGCGGGCAAGCAGCCAGGTCCCAGAAGCCTGTCTGATGGTTACTGAGAATTTTGAATTTGACAAAACGGTCCCCGGTGACGCCTGCGAACCTTCTGGAACTCTGGCGTGTACCCGGTATAAGCCCACTGTTAAATATCAGTATTTTCACGATGTAAACGCACCCGATCTGGTTTCTATCAAAATGGCGCAACGATTCGCCTTTAACGCCATCGAAGCTCCGCCTGCCTCTAACACGCAAAGTTCAAACGCTGCGGCGTTATTCCATGACTGTGATGGAATAGTTTCAACTTGTGCTTTCGGGCTTCCATTCAGCGGAGCCCTTGGCTTTTTACCAATTCACGTTGTAAAAGCTTTCGATGGTCAAAATCCTTTGCAGCAGGAATCAATGGTACGAGTGATTCAGGGTGGGAATCGGTTCGATGCGACCGATGACAAAGGAGTTACGCGCTCTATTGACAATCTTCATCAGAGTACTCAAAAGGCTGTTGACGAACCAGGACTGCATCCTGGGTGCCCCGATTGCGTTCACATGCATTGGAGATGGGATGCAAATCTCGATCCTGCCATTCACCCCAGCATCGTAAATGCGAGATTTAACGGAAATCACGGCTTGCCGCTCATTCCTGCAGGTTCAAACCAGGATGTGGATGTAGCAGTGGTGCGCGGAGATAGAGATCCCAATCCCCATACCCTTGAGGAACTCCTGGCTTCATCACGCGGTTCTCTGGATCCAGCTACTGGCGATCCTAGACCGGTATTCTGGTATGTCGGAACAGGTCATAAGAACAGCGACCAGTTTCTAACTCACGGTGGATTTTTCTCAGATCGGGGGACTATTCAGGGCCCCTTAATTACCAATATGAGCGCCATCGCTACGGGCGGCACCTACTCGGTGCAATTTACAGTCAGCGGAACTGCTCTTCCAATGAATTACCGCATACAAGCCGTTGATGATCTTGGAGGGACATTTTCCCAGAATATAGGCACAGCTTTTCCTGATACACCGGTCTCCATCTTCTTTACTCCGAATCCGGGAGGGTCTGTTTACATCGTCGAGGTAACCGTTGAAGATCCGGTTACCCTTCTAAATGCGGTAGAAGATATTCTGATTCAAAGGCCATTGTAGTAAGCGCGCATCAGAATGGGCATACACTCAAAATCTGACTTCAACAAAGCCGTGAAAATATGGTCGCTTTCTGAGATCTTTGTATGTGTGGTGAGTTCTCTTTGGGTGGAATGGAGAATTAGTATCGAAGGAGCCCTTTTTTTTAGTCTTGTAGCAACATGTATGGCCTTTATTCACACAACAACTGTCGCACTTATCATTTGGAAAACCGATCTTAGGCGTCCGCTGCTATTAATGGGTTTCGGTGCAACCCTGGGACTTGTTACGCCTATTGCACTGTATTTGTCGATATGGGCATGCCCATGGTTTAGGCATATCATCAATGCAATTCTGTTTGGGATTCTTTCTTGTGTGATCCCCTTGGTAGGATTCGGAGTACTTGGCGGAACATGGGTTGCCTATATTCGTTTTCAGATTCAAAGCCGAAAGTAACATCCATTACGAATACGTTTTTGACCCGAGAAGATAGACCCCCGCCGCTTTTCATATATGAATTAACCGTCCAGTCCATTAAGACTACGGGGAATGATTTGCGAATGATTCCCAAAATGGGAATACGGTCCAAGTGCTTGATTGACTGAATAACCACTTTTATATCAATGTTTAATAGATAACATTGCATGTTTTCCATCCGAGTCCATCTAAGGAACCTTAAAATATTTTAATCTTTTTTGCCTATCCCTATTGACTGCCGCTGTGTCTCTGAAATAATCTCGCAGTGCTGAATTATCGCGACCCGATACTTCTCGCGCATAGTTGGCAGTTTTTGAAAAACTTCGTTTACGGGACGGTAGTTTTCTCAAGACTGCCATGCAATCTAAGCCGGTCCTATCTGGTCGGCGAATCTCTAATCAGCAAGCCTTCATTGAACTTCCGCTCTTGAATCTCCGGGCAAGGCGGAGCTACGCCAACCTATCAAACCCTCAGGAGAGCAACAGCAATGAGTAAATTCTATCTGCCCTGGAACGCTTCGAAAGATCGCCTCAGAGATGCTGAAAACGCGCGCAAAAATCGCGCAGAAATCGTGAAAGCTCTATCTCACGGACAAGTTTCCCGTCGTGACCTTATCAAAATGGGCCTGTTTACCACCGCCGGCCTACTGGCGCCGATTCACGGTTTGAATCCTTTCGTGGGAACTTCTTCGGCGACCATACCCACCGGTCTTCCACCCAGCCCGTTGTTTGGCGTTCAGCCATTTACTGCGCCGATGCCTCGCTTTGATGTTCTGGCGCGCAACGCTCCCACTACGCTGAACCCCGCACCGCAGGCCCAAGCCAACCAGACCCAGCAACCCTTGGACCCAGCATTGGGAACAGGCACCGGTCCAATTGAAGGCCGTCCTCCGGGACCAATCTGGGCTCATCAAAGATTTGCCCAGTTTCCGCCCAAGGTGGCCGTCGAAGTTTCCCAGGCCCAGGCAACAACCAACACGGTTTACAACCCGACTGTACCTTCGAGCCTCAATTCAGGAATCAATCCTGCTACACCGATACCTCTAAAGTTCCATCCCGGATTTCCTACTCAGAACCCCAACTCCGTCTGGACCTTTAACGGGACCATTCCACCCAAGCTGGTGATTGGACGCTATGGCGAGCCGATTCTTTTCCGTCACCACAACAAATTGCCTGCTGACAAAACGGCCAACAACGGTTTTGGTATCCACACCATCTCCACCCACGAGCACAACGGCCACCACGGCGCCGAAAATGATGGCTTCACCGGCGCGTACTTCTTTCCCAACCAGTTCTATGACTATCACTGGCCCATCGTTCTGGCCGGCATTTTCAGCGGAGTGAATCAGGATGCCACTGATCCCAAAGCGGGAAGCCCTGCTGACAACGGCGGCATCAACAAGGTGCCGGGCGACTGGCATGAAACCATGAGCACCCACTGGTTTCACGATCACATGTTCAGCTTTACTTCGCAGAACGTGTACAAGGGCAACGCTGCCATGTTCAACATCTACAGCGCGCTCGATCGCGGCAATGAAACCATTAACGACGGCGTGAATCTGCGCCTGCCCAGCGGCTCTGCTAAAACCTTTGCCAATCTCGATTACGACGTGAACCTGATGCTGGCCGACAAGGCTTTCGACTCCAACGGCCAGTTGTTCATGGACATCTTCGACTTCGATGGTTTCCTCGGAGACGTGATGACTGTGAACTTTACTTACAACCCGTTCTTTGAGGTGGAACGCCGCAAGTATCGCTTCCGCATCCTGAACGCCAGCGTTTCGCGCTTCTTCAAGATTGCGTTGAGCGATGGTTCCACCATGATTCAGATTGCCAATGACGGTAACCTGTTCCCCAATCCTGTTCCCTTGACGCAACTGGACGAGCAGGGCATTGCCGAACGTTACGACATCGTCATTGACTTCTCACGCTACAACGTGGGCGACAAGGTGTGGATGGTCAACCTTTGCGAGCACCAGGATGGCAAGAAGCCGGCACAGGATCTTACGCTGGCCCAGGCACTCTCGGGTACATCCGCCGACCCCTGCGTCGGAAAGTTCCTTGAGTTCCGCATTGTGCGCAATCCGGCTACGCCAGACACCAGCCAGGTTCCGGCCACAATGATTCCCAATCCTGACTTGTCGGCGATTCCGGTGGCCCGTCAGCGTACCTTTGTCTTTGCTGATGGCGCCAACCAGACCACCAACGATCCGGTCACTACGTTCTTCGGACCGTGGGGCATCGCCACTGATGGCGGGCAGGCGTTGAACGCAGACTACGGACGCGTATCAGCGGCGCCATCGTTTGGCAGCCGCGAGACCTGGACGCTCGTCAATGGTGGCGGCGGCTGGGACCATCCGATCCACATCCACTTTGAAGAAGGCCAGATCCTCGCCCGTAACGGAAGCGCTGCTAACGTTCCGGCGTGGGAAAAAGGCCGCAAAGACGTCTATCGCCTGCGTCCAGGTGGAAGCGTAACCCTCACCATGCAGTTCCGTGATTGGGGCGGCATGTTCATGGAGCACTGCCATAACACGGTGCACGAAGATAACGCCATGTTGCTGCGCTGGGAAATTGACAACGGAGGCACGCCTTTCCTGCGGCCGCTGCCTACGCCGATTCCCAAGCCGAATGGCGTGACCTTTGAACAGCCAGACGACGTTCTTCCCACTGCCTTCTAATCAAGGCACACGGAAAATGTCTATTGCGAGTTCGCCATCTGCCTGTCTCATTGCTCCGCGCAAGCGGGCGGCAATGCGGCAGCAGGTGGCGCTCCCGCCTTCTTCCCCAGCCCAGTCAAAAGGAGTATGAGTCATGCAACGCAAGAGCAGTAAAGGCATCGTGGCAATAGTCGCGTTGCTTGTGATGTTTTCGGCCTTCGTAAAGGTCCATCATGTTTCCGCTGAATCACGCTATGGAGCCAACTATTTTCCTGATGTGCCTTTAACCACTCAGGATGGCAAAGTAGTCCATTTTTATACCGATCTGCTCAAAGGTAAGGTAGTAGCCATTGATCTCATTTATACCCATTGCCAGTTCTCCTGCCCGCTGGAAACTGCGCGCCTGGCCCAGGTTCAGAAGATACTTGGCAACCGCGTCGGCAAAGACATCTTCTTTTATTCCATCAGCATTGATCCCAAGCGGGACACGCCGGCGCAACTCAAGGCCTATGCCGCTAAATATCACGCTGCTCCCGGTTGGCTCTTCCTCACTGGAAAAAAAGCAGACATAGATCTCATCAGCAAAAAGCTTGGCCTGTATACCGCGTCTGATATCAATCAGGACGGGCACACTCCCGGCCTCATGCTTGGCGATGAGCCCAACGGCCTGTGGATGCGGAATTCGGCAGTAGATAATCCAAGATTTCTCGCCACCACCATCATGAATAATCTTCTAAGTAATACGAATGGTAAAAACCAGACCGGCACCGGTAAGAGTTATGCCGAGGCGCCGACAATACATCTGGATAAGGGGCAATATCTTTTCTCCACCCGTTGCGCTGCCTGCCACACCATAGGGCACGGAGATAAAATCGGCCCCGATCTCGCAGGCGTGACGAATGTGCGCAAGCATGATTGGCTGGCGCGATTCATTGCCACTCCCGACAAGATGCTCGCCGCCAAAGATCCACTGGCGACAGCGCTTTTCAAGAGTTACAAAAAGGTGCAAATGCCCAACCTGCGCCTGGGGCCGGAGGACGTGAATTCCCTCATTCAATTCTTGAAAACTCAGGGTTCTGGGGTGAAGAGCGAAGGTACCGGAACAAAGGCAGGGATTGCTGACACCAGTCCTGCCAGATCGACATCGGCAGCGGTAGTTGGAGCGCCTGTGAAATAGATGGCTCAGCACGGTTACGGGACAACGGGCTGAGTCACTAAGCAGCGTCCTGCCTTTGTGCAGGACGCTGCTTTATTTATTTACTTAGGGTTGTTACTGCTGTCGTCTTTCTTCTGGCCATCGGAATGCGAATGGCCGTGTGATTCTTCCAGGGCGCTGAGTTTCTTCTTCTGCTCATCGGTCAGGATGTCGTTGAGTTTGGCATGTGCGCTCTCGTGCAGCGTGCGAATCTTCGCCATCTTGTCTTGGTGGGACAGGGAAGTATCGCTCATGATCGCCTGCATCTGCTGGTGGGTGTCTTCTACAATCGGCTTGACCTTGGCTTGCTGGTCGCTGGTCAGGTCAAGTCTTTGAGTAAGCTCCTTCATTTGCTCATCGGCGGACATCATCTGGCCCCCTGCGCGTCCGTGACGCTCAGTGCCTTCTTTGCCGCCAGGAGCCTGGGCCTGCTGCGCGAAAGCCGTGGATGCAAGTGCCATGGCGCAGAATAAAACGATGGTCTTGGTTCTCATTTGATTTCTCCTTGATCCTGCCCGCTGAAATGGCAGGAGCTACTTCACTCTGAATGAGAACACAGGCTGCCCAATGCTGCAAATGAACATCCCTGATTTTGCAAAGGTTTTACTGCCGCATCGGGCGAGGGATCCCTTGCGAAAGTGGAACAAGCGGCCCAGGGCCGGAGACATGGCGCACTGGAAGATCGGCCTCCGAATTTGTGTTCTTGATCTCTATTACCTCGCCCATGCTTGCAGCTACCGTCATAAGAACATGTAAAGAAAGCATTTCGCCACTGCGTAGTTCAACGCTTTCCTCATGAGTTTGAAAGCCTGGCGCTGCCAGGGTAAAGAAGTACGTTCCTGCCGCATGCCTGGAAATGCGGGCGCGTCCTCGAGAATCCGTCTGCTTCTGCGCTTGGTTCTCCTTTTTTATCGGCCATTGAATCGCGCAGGGTCACCGTTGCGTTCGGTATCGGAGTGCCTTGCGGATCAACAACATAAACTTCCAGCGCCGCGTCGCTCACATTGGTTTTCACATATCCTTGCAGTGCCTGCTGCGCGCTGGCGAAGCTGGGCGCCATCGCTGACAGAAGCAGGCCCGCAATCCGCGATAGTCTGCGCTTCAGACGATTGAATCCGGCTGGACAATTCTGAGTGAGAACAGTCCCGTCCTGCCGTCGAAACAGGCGGGCACATAACCGGCCTTCGTTGCTGGCAATCACCGCGCGCACCTCCCGCTCGCTCATTGCGGCAAAGTTATAAACATTCAGATTGCATGCTGGGCAATGGCGCACGCGCTCGTTGCCCTGCATCTTTTCCCATGACGCCCGGCATGGCGATGCCACTTGAATATTATTCAGCATCTTCTTACCCCTTATTCAGAACGCAGGGCTTCCATTTTCTTGCTTGTTTTTGTCTTGCTGCTCCTGGGTTATGAAGTAGCTACCAGTCATGAACCTGAAAGTTTGTCTATACTTCGAGGGAAGATATGCTTGCCGGTTTCCAATGTGCGGGATGCGGAGAATGGAATGAAACTGCGGTAGATCCTTCTGCGGGAAGCCGGCAGAGTTATGTAGAAGACTGCCAGGTTTGCTGCAAGCCAAACCTGCTACAGGTTGCATGGGACATGACTGCGGCCGAATACACTATTTCAGCAGAATTGGAATAGATATCAAATAAAACGGCAGGGCCAATGAGCCCTGCCTCTCAAACGTTATCTACGATCGTGGTCACGGTCGTGATCGTGGTCATGATCTCTATGGTCGCGGTCTCTATCATGATCGCGGTCCCAGTCGCGGTCGTTATGCCATTGCCGGTCACGTCCGTTCCACCAGGAATGGTAGGTATTCCAGCACTTCTCCCGTTCATTGTTCAGGGCGCGTCGCTGGTCGTCTGCCTGACGGCTGCGCTCGCCGTGTTTACGAACAGCGTCATTCAGCTTCGATTCTGTCTTTTCAATCTTCTCCCGGCATTTTTCGCGGGCATCTTTGGCGTACATGGGAGCGGCGGCAAAAAGCGACAGAAACGCTCCGAGAGCTGTAGTGGCGAGCAAGGTTTTAATGGACCTGGTGCGATACAAATTCATGCTACGATTTTCCTCCGTGTGAATCTTGACGAAGTCTGCTGTCTTAAGAACCCCGCAAACCTCGTTATGTTTCTGCGACCCTTCAGGATTGAATCGTAGCATCCAGAGAACTAACGGCGCGATACTCATGAACAGAAAAATACAACTATATTTTCAATGGGTTGGGCAACCCGGTTTTTCAGGCCCGGGCCGGCGTTGTAGATCGAAACATCATCGTGGGCAGGCGCTCGGTGAGCCACTGTGCTACCACGGTATTGAGTGCGAAGTGCAGTTGCAGGTCTGCTGTGTCCAGCATTTGCCATTTCCCCTGGCTATAACTAAAAGGTTTGCCGTCTGAATCGAGAGCGCGGAATTCGATGCGGCCATTGCTGATGCGATATTCATTGGAAGGAGAACCATCATTCGAGGTGATTCTCAATTGATTAATGGATACGGCGGTCTCCATGATTCCCCCAGTCTCCATTTTCCCCCCTTTAGAAAATGATTTGACAGGGCTGGGCTGGTACCTGCCCAAGCCCCCTGAGTGGCTTTGATCTTAAGCCTTAATTAGAAAGTTAGATGTAGGCTCTCAGGGAGACAGGGTTGTCCCCTAAACGCTTGATTATCGAGGAGCTTGGAACCTTCAAATGCACCCGCAGCTACTTTCAAATGAAAGGGAGAGCTGCCGCCCCAGGAGCCTTACTCCGTGCCTCAGTGTCTCCGTGGTGGGTTAGCTCCTGAGGCAACAACGCTCACGCCTTCATCTTTTGCGCGAAGCTCTTCTGAAATTTCTTTACTTTAGGCGCAACTACGAATTGGCAATAGGGCTGGCTGGAATTGTTGACGTAATACTCCTGGTGATAAGGCTCCGCCACAAAAAACTTTGGAGCGGGCTCAAGTGTAGTCACTACAGGATCGGGAAATGTCCGCGCTGCATTCAGTTCGGCAATCGCTTTTTCCGCCGCTGCACGTTGTTGTTCAGAGGCGTAGAAAATAACGGAGCGGTATTGCGTGCCTATGTCGTTCCCCTGGCGGTTCAGGGTAGTCGGATCATGTACCGAGAAGAATACGTCGAGCAAATCGGCGTAAGTTATTTCCTGAGGATCGAAAGTCACGCGCACAACTTCCACGTGGCCTGTTCCTCCACCGCACACCTGCTGGTAGGTCGGGTTCTCGATCTTGCCACCCGCATAACCTGACTCGACCGAGGTTACGCCTTTGAGCTGGTCGAATACGGCTTCCAGGCACCAGAAACAGCCACCACCAAAGATTGCACTTTCAAGATTCGGCATAGGCTTTAGATGCTTTAATTATAAGAAAGAAGCACTTAGCCTTCAGTTCACGCACGGATCAGGTCCCGTCGAGTCGGTACGCCCAGCCTGTTGATGTTTTTTTCAAAAAACCTGTTCCATACATCCAAAGCCGTTGTCTTACTGCTTAGAGGATTGTTTTCGTTGCGAGCGCAAACCACTACGGCGCCTCAAATCTACCCCGTACGAGCGGCCCACCCGGACCGCTCGAGTGAGAGGTGCTGTAGCCCTTCGGGCGAGTTGATTTTGACGGGCTCTCCGGCCGAAGTCAGCTCGTCTGAAAGGGTATCGGAAGCTTGCGTTGCTATAATTTCTGGAATGGGTTTGCAAGACCTTTCCGATGAAGCACTCATCTCCACATACCGGGCTGAAAGTGGCCGGGCGGGTTCAGAAGAGTACGTAAATGAGCTGTTTCGTCGTCACCATGTCAAGGTCGCCCGCTGGTGCCTGGCATTCACCGGTGACCGGGAATCAGCAGCAGATCTGGCCCAGGAAATCTGCGCCAAAGCCTACCAGAGTCTCCCCTCTTTTAAAGGTGAATCAAAATTTTCTACTTGGTTGTTCTCCATTGCCCGCTTCCATTGTCTCAATGCAGTGAGAGCTCGTTCCCGCCAGCCGGTGGTCAGCTCTGAAGAGGACGTTGTGGATGTGCTTCCAGATTTGGGCGGTAACGACCCACATTCAAAACTAGAGCGGCAGCAGGCCGCGGATCTGGCGCGGGAGCTTTTGAACGAAGCGCTCGACGAAACAGAGAAAGTAATTTTTACGCTCCACTTTGGAGAAGATGTGCCCTGGATGCGATTACCCGGGTACTGAATCTTGAAAATGCCAGCGGAGCAAAAGCCTATGTAGTCAGCGCCAAAAGAAAGTTGGAACGTGTTGTAAGCAGATGGAAGGCCCGCACGCAAAGCCGTGCGGTTGAGGGGGAGACCAGTGGCCGATAACAAACACATTCGCGATGTCTGGAGGGCTGCCGTGTCCTCGGCAGAAGACTGTCTGTCCGTACAGCAATTGGAACGTATGGCTGCCGGAACCAATCCAGGCGACAGGGAAGGCATTGATCACTTGAACCGTTGTCCGCGTTGTCAGGCTGAACTGGCCATGCTCAAGAGTTTCGAGTCAGCCACCCCGACTACAAATGAAGGCGCCGCCGTAGCCTGGATTACGGCCCAGTTGAACAGGGATCTTGTAAGGCCTTATATGTCTTTCAGAGCAAGATTCGCAATGTTCATGAAGAGCTTTGCGAAAGCGCCACATCTGGTTGCTGGTCTCGCAGTTGTACTGATCGCAATATTTGGCATGTCACTCTATATTTTTGAGCGGCCGCAGGCACCCCAATTAGTAGCAGGCAATTATGGTTCTGAGATCATGCGTTCAGGAGCGATCAGGCTCATCGAACCGGCAGGCGATCTCACGGAAAAACCGGCTTCGTTTCAATGGGAATCGTATGCGGGGGCGAAAAGCTATTCCTTTGAATTACAGGAAGTGAATGGTAACAGGCTGTGGACCGCCCAGGCAGAGGGCAATTTTATCGCTGCCGGGCCGCAAATGAAAATCGCCATTCCCATTGGCAAACAACTGATATGGAAAGTAACCGCCTTAGACGCCTCCGGCAATGCGCTGGCAGACTCCAGTAAAGGTCATTTCCGGGTGATACCGGCAAGAGAGTAATCGAACCGCAGTAAAACAGTAAAAGGAGAGCAAAATGTTTGGGACCAGAAAGCTGCCACAGATCAATCGAACGAGAGTCGTTTTGTTACCGATCTTTGTTGCTTTGGCGGTGTCATTCTGCGTTGCCGGACCTTTGCCCCGTCCTCATGTATTGCTGCAAAAAAGAGCAGGAGAGCTGGCCCCGGCAGCCTTTGCGGGTGTTTCACTCAAGGTAGACGACGAGACCGTGCCTCCTGGTGGAATACTCCAATTTAAGCTGTTTTTAACAGAGCCCAAACCGATTTCCAGTGGCACCACTCATCCTAAAATTCCAACTCAACCCACCGCAGGACCTCGCGGGATTGCGTTGGATGATCCTTCCGGACATGCATGCGGAGCAGCGGTTTCTGGTCCGAATGGTCTTCAATTCAACTTTATCTCCACTAATTTAACGTTGGGCTCCAGCATTGATTATCCGATTCTCACCATTACCTATCCGGTAAAAGCCAGTGCGCCTGTTGGTTTTAAGGGGCCGATGACGATTGATCTGGGAAACAGCTTCTTCGATGACCAGAACGGCCAGCCCTATCTGCAGGAGATCACGCCGGGCACGCTGACCATTGGCGGGACCATGTCTATTACTGATGTTCTGCCGGGTGGCGGGACTGTCACCGCGGGGACCCCGATTACGATCCTTGGAATGGGTTTTCCGCGCAATCCGCGAGTACAGGCAGAAGGCGCTACGGTGGTTTCGACAAATGTGATTTCGCCTCAACGCATTGACGTAACTCTGGCCGAGACAGTTGTTCTGGATGGAATGCGCTTTCGTGTGACCAATAAAACTACCAACGAAAAAACGACCTATTTTTCTTATCTGCGCGCTACCGCCATTGGGCAGAGTTCGACACCGCTGCTGGCGGCGACCTATCCTATCTTTTCACGGCAGACATACTCATCGGCGTCTTTGAAGTGGACTCGTTCAGCTTCCACCTTCACCGGTGTTGCTCTTCAAAATCCACTCTCCACTGCGGCGCAAGTTACTGTGACGCTGCTTTCACCCGGCAATCAGGTTTTGCAGACATTCAGTTTTTCCTTGCCGGGCAGAACTAAAGTTATTCGCAATATCGGAGAAGTATTTCCCGCCGGTTCCGGTGGTGCGTCAGTGCGCATGACTTCGAGCCATCCCCTTCAGGCCCTTGGCTTGCTGGGTGACACCAGCGCCGGCATCGTTGTGCCTGAAGTAGTCTCGACTCCGTAGTTTGACCCAAGGCAGGGAATTAAAGAGTTTCGATAGTGGAGTTGCGAGTGGCGTTGGTTCGCACTCGCGTCCTATCATCCCGCCTGCGCCATGTCTTCTGACGTGCGCAGCACGAAGGACCTATGCACTCGGCCCGCAGCATCCAGCGGTAGGCCTTTAGCCCATAACCTCTGCATCAGCACAGATCACGAGATCACCGGATCACGGCGATCACCCGATTCTTTAACGTTGCCATCACCTCTTTAGCCGCGGGCAAATGAGCCCCATTCTTAAACTGCCTTTCTCCGTGCCTCCGTGTCTCGGTGGTAGGTTTTAACCCATAGCACGACAATTACAGCCAGCACCACCAGCGCTCCGCCCCCCAAGATCAACGCTTGCCACGATAAAAACCTGGGCGCCGGTTCTTCGCCGTCTCCGTTCAGCACGAATGCCGCCCAGTATTTCGGATGGCTCAGCTCCGTGCCGGAATGCAGGAATTTGAGTTTAGCCATCCTCAATGCCTCAGCTTTAGACAAATGCTGTTTGAGCAGAAAGAAATAAAACTGCTTCATGAATTCTTCCGTCGGCTGGTCGGGCACCCGCCACAAAGTCGTCAGGGTGCTGCGCGCTCCGCCGGAGAGCAGGGCACGGCTGAATGCCTGCACGCCTTCCCCTGGAATCAGCTTGCCGCGTTCGGTATCACAGGCGGAAAGGGTAGCCAGGCTTATGCCGCGGAGATCCAGATCATAAAGCTCCTTCAGGAATACATAGTTCGGCACTCCACTGCTATCCGGTGAGAACAGCAGCCGTGAAAGCTCAGGATTATCAAGATCAGCAATGGCATGAGTGCTCACATGTAGCAACGCTGGGCGTGCGGATGTAGCCTTGAAGAAGATTTGTTTGCGATCATCGCTGCCCAGAAACACCTGTTTCTTTCCTGCGCTCATGGCGGCGATCTGCCGAATTTCTTCGGCGGAACTCGGCAGGGTCTCCATCGGCTGTCTTCCGGGCAGGGCCAGTAATGAATCCCCAAATCCGCTCCCGGTTTGTGGATCGCCAAATGCCAGCAGTTGCTCCTGCCAGGGGAACCGCAGCCGTGCCGAACGCTGGATATTCGCCCGCAATATCAGGACAGTACTTGGCATGTACGTGACATCGTGCTGTTCGATTAACGGCTTTCCCCCGGTGCCCGGAAGAAGTTCGAAGGGCAGCAGGCTCAGAAATCCATCAGGAACTATGATCAGGCGCTGAAAATTATTCTCATGCAGGGCAGGAATGCCCGAAGGCAGGAGTGAAGCTAGTTTTTCAAAGTCCTGTTGCCAAGATCTGCTCAGATTGTCAGGCAGGCTTGTGACAAACTGAATCAGATCGCGCATCTGCTCAGGGGAATGCGGGCTCTGCGCAATACCAGAAGCATGTCGTGTCATCCACACGGCTGCAATTGCATCCGGCCCCGTCCAGTACTCAATTAATGCGGTATGTCCGTCGAGATGGTTCTGAACGAAAGCCATCGAGACGCTTCCTGAACCGGGATGCTCAGCAGAAAAGCGGTCCTGGAAAACACGGGCACGGCTCCGCTCCATATACTCGAAGGCTGTTGCCGCGTCGTTACGCTTGAGCAGCAGCGCAATGAGTGCGTCATAAACATTCCTTTTGTCACCAAAAAAGTCAGACTTCAGGCGGGAAAGTTGAAGCTGGGAGCGAACGCCTTCGATCCTGTTAATTGCGTCGCGGAATCTGGCAGCGGCAGCATCGGCTTTCCCGTTTTGCAACTCAATCCGTCCTAGCCCGTAGAGAGCTTTCCACTGCTCTTCCGCCGTACCCAGTTCTTCCGCCATTTTCAGAGAGGAAATAAATTCGCTCTCTGCTTCCGCGAGTCTGCCCATGCGCAACAGCACTTCGCCGCGATATAAGAATGCCTGCATTTCTTCGCGGCGATTGTGTGTTTTCTGGGCCAGCTTTTTTGCTGAGCCGAAAATCTGAAGCGCGTCTTGCAGCCGCCCCAGATCAAGCCCCAGCACAATACCTGTATTTTTTAGAGTGTTCAGCTCGGTATCAAGGTCTTTGACTTTGGAAGAATAATTTTGCGCCATCTGATAAGAACTCAAGGCCATCTCCGGGTCGCCCATGCGACGATAGATGACTCCCAGATTCGTGAGTGTACGGGCTAATTCCTCTGGCGTGACCTCAGGGGATCCCATAATCTTCGAGTAAGTATCAATGGCTTTCTGATCACTTCCCAGTTTCTGGAAGAGCGTGGCTATATTCAAGAGCGCGAGCTGCCGTAACCGAGGAGCCCATGTTTCCGCAGCCGATTGTTCCGCATACCGTAGCGCTGTTTCGTAACTCTTGAACGCCTCTGAATATCGGGCTTCGTAGTAATAGACGTTGCCTAGATTATTGAGAATGAGGGTGGCGGTTTCCTTGTCGTGGATGCCCTGGTTTAACCGCAATGCAGTCTCTAATTCATTGGCAGCGTCGGAGTATAGCCCGGCGTTGAGCAGGGCCATGCCCGCATCGTTGTGGGCTCCGGCTTCATGCTGTGTATCGTGCAACTGCCTGTAAATGCGGCTGCTTTCCTGCGCCAACTGCACAGCCCGCGTGTAATTCCCGGCAGAATTGGCGATATCGCTCAGGTTCGAAAGCACTTGGGCCAGTTCAGGGCTGGGGCCTTGTACCCTCAAGGCAGGCAGAATGTCCAGATATATCTGTTCTGCTTCCTGGGGCTTGTCCTGTTGCCGCAGGGCGGTTGCTTTTGCAATGCGGTCGCTGAGTTGCGAGGGCGCCGGCTGCTGAGCGGTCAACGACACCGATGCCAGCACCAGCATAAAAATAAATAGGCGTTTGAACACTCTTTAAGAAGTATAGATATTTTAAACCGGGTATAGATAAATATATGATGAGAGACGGAGCTGTCCACGGCTCTCCACGCGCAGCATCAAAGATCTTTCAGATCATCAACTCTGCAATGATTTACTGGGTTTTGGTCGCCGTCGTTGATGGCGCTAGCGGTTGCTGCTCCACTCCCAACTGCGTCAGGATGAACGCGTAATCAAATGCAATTTCTTTCAGATTATCGTAACGTCCTGAAGAGCCGCCGTGTCCCGCGGCCATATTGGTCTTCAGCAGCAGTACGTTGTTGTCAGTCTTCAGAGTGCGCAGCTTGGCTACGTATTTAGCCGGCTCCCAATACATGACCTGGCTGTCGTTGAATGAAGTCTTGACCAGAATCGCAGGATACGCGCCTTTTTTCAGGTTGTCATAGGGCGAGTACTTGATCATGTAGTCGTAGGCCGGCTTTTCTGCCGGATTGCCCCACTCTTCGTACTCGCCTACGGTGAGCGGCAGGGAAGCGTCCAGCATGGTGTTCATCACGTCCACAAAGGGAACATGCGAGACCACCACCTTGAACAGATCGGGGCGCAGATTGGTAACGGCGCCCATCAGCAGTCCACCGGCCGAGCCGCCCTCAATGGCGATCTTGTCGCGCGCGCCATACTTATTGGCCACCAGGTATTCGGTGCAGGCGATAAAGTCGGTGAAGGTGTTCATCTTGTTCATCATGCGACCGGCATCATGCCATGGTTTGCCAAGTTCGCCACCGCCCCGAATATGGACGTAAGCCATGACTACGCCGCGATCGAGCAGGCTCAGACGCGCCGGACTGAAGTTGATGGGCAGGGACAAGCCGTACGAGCCATAACCGGAGACGTAAAGCGGATTCGAGCCGTCATCTTTCTTCCGATCTTTGCGGTACACCACCGAGATGGGAATCTTCGTTCCGTCGTGGGCCGTGGCCCACAGCCGTTCTGACTTGTACCGGGTGCGATCAAACCCGCCGGGAACTTCATTCTGCTTGAGCAGCGTCGAAGTGTGTTTTTCCACGTCGTAGTCGAAGACCGACATGGGCGTGACCAGCGACTGGTAGGCGTAGCGGAATAAATGTGTATTGAATTCCCGGTTGGTCTGCGCAAATGCCGTGTACGCAGGTTCAGGAAAGGTAATGCGCTGTTTGGCATTGGACGCCAGATTCACTACCGTGATCTGGGGCAGCCCGTTCTCGCGCTCCATCAGCACATAGAAATCACGGAAGGCTTCCATGTCGCTCAGCATTACATCATCGCGAACCGGCACAATTTCTTTCCAGTTGTTCTTGCCAGGATCGCTGACCGGAGCCGTCACCAGCCTGAAGGTGCGGCCTTTGTCGTTGGTGCGGATATAAAACTTATCGCCAATGTGGTCGAGATAGTACTCGATATTGTGTTCTCGAGGAGCAACCAGCTTCCACTCTCCAGTGGGGTTTGCCGCTTCCAGATATCGTCCCTCGGAAGTGGTGTGGCTGCCGGAGTTCATGAAGAGGTATTTGCGGCTGCGCGACTTATCAACGCTCACATCGAAGCGTTCGTCTTTTTCTTCGTACACCAGTTGGTCGGTCTTGCTGTCAGTACCCAGCTTGTGGCGATACAGCCGGTACTGGCGTTTGGCCGGATCTTCCACCGTGTAGAACAGGGTCTTATTGTCGCTGGCCCATACGATGCTGCCGGTTTTTTCCGCGGTGTCCGGCAGGTCTTTCCCGGTGCGCAGATCGCGAACGTGCAGGCGGTACTGGCGAAACCCGGTATTGTCAGTGGAATAGGCGAGCAGGTTGCCGTCTTCGCTGACTTCATACGTGGCTATGGACATGAACTTTTCGCCCTTGGCGAGTTCGTTCATATCCAGCGTAATCTGCTCGGGCGCGTTCAGGCTGCCTTTCTTGCGCGCGAAGATGCGGTACTGCTTGCCCGTTTCCCAGCGTGAATAGTAGTAGTAATCGTCCTGCTTATAGGGGACATCCACATCGGTTTCTTTGATGTGGCTCACCATCTCGTCGTAGAGCTTCTTTTGCAGCCCTTCGGTGGGCTTCATCACCGAATTGGCGTAGGCATTCTCAGCCTCAAGATATTGCGCCACCTCCGGGTTCGACTTCTCGCGCAGCCAGTGGTAGTCGTCCACCAGGTCTCCGCCGTTGATGTGGTTTTCCGTGTGGACCTTCCTCGCCACCGGGGGAGCGGGAACACTGGAGGAAGTGGAAGGATTATCTTCGGCCATGATCACGCTCGCAGCGGCCAGAATGGAAATGCAGCAAATAAGCTCTTTCATGTTGGATGGCGGTCCTCACAGAAAATGTCAGACACGATTGTAACCGTTGCGGGCCCTTTCCATGCTGATGCCGCCCGGCGCGAAGCATCAATTCTCGCGGCATGTCAAACTTCATTACCCCGTTCTGGCCGTGCTGTAATATCTGGATTATGACCGCGACCGTGGATCCTTACCAGATAACCGCCCAGTACTACGACGTTGTTTATGCCAGAAAACAGGACGTAAACGATCTCTCGTTCTATCTTGAGCTTGCGAAGAAGACCGGCGGTCCGGTGCTGGAACTGGCGTGCGGCACCGGACGCGTATTGCTTCCCATCGCCCGCGAAGGCATTGCCATTCACGGCGTGGATAGCTCTGCCTCCATGCTGGAAGTGCTGGAAAACAACCTGAAGCGCGAACCCAAAGATGTCAGCGAATTGGTATCGGTGGTGGCCGGCGACATGCGTACTTTCCGCTCAAACCGCAAATATCCACTGGTCATCATTCCGTTCCGTCCCATGCAGCACATGTACACCGTGGAAGACCAGATCAGTGCGCTCTCCACTGCTGCCTTTCATCTTGACGATGGAGGCATTCTGGCCTTCGACGTCTTTTATCCCCTGCATGATCTGCTCTTTGCCGGCGTCGGAGAGGAATTGCTGGAGATAGAATGGCCTTCCGTCACGGATGAGAAGAGAACCATACGGCGGTATTTCCGCAAAGAGGCCGTGGACAAGATCCAGCAAACCTTCGATGCCACATTCCTCTATCGAACCTATCAGGATGGCAAAATGGTCGCCGAAGAGACCGCGCCGCTCAAGATGAGCTGGTACACCTATCCACATCTCAAAGCATTGTTCATGCTGACAGGACTGGAGATCGTGGAAGAATACGGCTCCTTTGCCAGGACTCCGCTCGACAACACCGCCGAACAGATGATCTTTCTGCTGCGCCGTGCAGGTTGATTTATACGTTCTGTCATTCCTCACTCCGCCCGCCTCCTTCGTCGGTTGGGCTAGGGTCGGAATGACAGAATCATGAATATTCGCACATATCATCCCTATCACTTTGGGTGCCTTTTCGCGCTACATCGCTACAACCCTTGTCAATCGCGGCTGAAACCGCATTTTCGATGCGCTACGTAGCGCGCTACAAGTCCGCTACGTCCACCTGGACTCATGAAACAGGCACAGCTCCGCCTCTGTTGATTGATTGCATTTTGAATTTTCAAAGAACAAAATCCAGCCACCCCTGAGGGTGCAGACGGAGCGTATCGAACAAAAAAGCAGAATGCAAGCAATGGTGTCACTATGGCGCCACTACGCCGCCGTTGTGGTACCGCTACGCCGCCGTTTGCGACGAACTCATCGTGAGAATGCCTTGAACCAGGTTCGCGGAGGACGCATCACGTAGATTCTCCTCCACTGCGCCCGCCCTCCTTCGTCGGTTGGGCTACGGTCGGAATGACAGAATGATGCAGATATGATGATGAGAGGATCTTTTCACCGCCCCATCAACGCGCTGATCTTTTCCAGCGCGCTTTCAATCCTCTGCGGTTTCCTGAGTACCCCGGCAAACAAATCGCCCATACGCTCAAAGCGGCGCAATACGTTGGCAATGTGGAACTGCGTGGGCTTGAGGCCGGGCTGTACTTCGTTCCAACTCAGGGGCGTAGCTACCGGTGCGCCGGGATAGGCGCGGGCCACATAAGGCGCGGAGATGGTTTTGCCCGACGAATTCTGTAAATAATCAAAATAGACTTTGCCTTTTTCACGGGCGGCAACCGTGCGCGGCGTGGTGAATATCTCAGGGCGTTCCGCGGACAGCCAGCGGGCCAGAATCTCGGCAAATGACCGGCTCTGCTGGAAGGTATAAACCGGTTCCAGCGGCACATAGATGTGCATCCCGTCGCCGCCAGTCGTTTTCGGATAACCCTGCAATCCCATCATCTCCAGCTTTTGCCGCACCAGCAGCGCAGCTTCCACAATGCGATCGTAGCCGCAGTGATACGGGTCAAGGTCAATCAGGATGAAGTCAGGGTGTTCGAGCGATCCGACGCGGCTCATCCAGGGGTTCTGGTCAATGCAGCCCAGGTTCGCGAGGTACAGCAGGGAAGCCCTGTCTTCGGCGATGATGTAGCGCTTTGACGACTCTTCCTCGGCAATCACCTCGGTGCGCAGCCATTCGGGGATACCGGCAGGCGCATCCTTCTGGAAGAATGATTCGCCATCAATTCCGTTGGGATAACGCCTGAGCGACAGCGGACGTCCCTGCAAGTAAGGCACCAGCAAACCAGCCACGCCGTCATAGAAGTTGATGAGGTCGCGCTTGGTGTAGCCTTCCTGCGGATAAAAAATTTTCTTGATGTTCGTGAACTTCAGACGGCGGCTATCCACGGCTAACACCACTTCGTTGGTGTCCGCTGATGGCAACAACAGCGTGGGCTGGCCAGCTTCTGAAACGTGTACGCCGGTTTCGCGGACGCATTCGCGCGGTAACAAGTCGTTGCGCAGTCCCATGAACACAGGAGCGCGCAGCCTCACCTCGTTGGTCCACGAAGAGAAGCGCACCGAGCACACCAGATCCGGCTGCGTCCAGGTGATTTTGTTGCCAATGTCTTTGGGCACAACGCTCAACGGAGACTTTTTCACATGCCAGCGGCTTTAACTTCTCCGCCACTGAACGCAGAGATGCTTCGGTGAATCCTGAGCCTACGTTACCGGCATAGATAAGCTGGTCGCCGTCATAGTAAGCGAGCACCAGCGCGCCAAAGTAATCGCGCTCGCCTTCCAGCCATCCGCAGATCACGAAGTCCTGCTGGCTTAGCACTTTGATCTTGACCCACTCGCGGCTGCGCTTCGATTCATAACGGCTGTACGCCTGTTTGGCAACGATGCCTTCCAGTCCTTTCTCGCGCACCGCCTCCAGCAATTCCTGGCCCCTGGCGCCGAAGTGTTCTGAATAGCGGATGGCCGAATCGGGCTGAAGAATAGACTCGAGTAATTGCTTGCGCTCGGCCAGCGGCGTGCGCCGCAGGTCATAGCCGTTCAGATAAAGAAGATCGAAGGCAAAATAGTTTGCCGGCTGGCTTTGTGAAAGCTTCTGCGCAGCGCTGGGCCGCGCCCCAATGCGGTTCTGCAGAAGCTGGAAGCTGGGGATTCCGTTGGCGTCGAAGCAGACAATCTCGCCATCGAGAATGGCCGTGTCAGCCCTGACTCCCTCGGCCAGGCGCTGCAATTCAGGATATTGCGCTTCAATCACATTGCCGCGCCGCGAGAAGGCCCTCACTTTTTTGTCTTGCAGAAAACACAGGCCGCGCACGCCGTCCCACTTGATTTCGTAGAGCCAGTCGGTACCCGAAGGCAGCGAGTCTCCAAGCACCGCCAGCATAGGAGCAAAGAAGCCGGGCATGTCGGCCTGTACTGCGCCTTCCACAGCCGATAAATCAGTTCGGGCCGGCAGTATGCTGCGGGTGTCCGATTCCGGGTCCCAGCCTTCGCGAACGGCAAAGTCTTTCTTCTTGATGAGTAACCAGTCTTTGCCCTTGCTGCGCTGCGTCCGCACCAGCGCGAATTCACCCGCCAGCCTCTGGCCGTGAAAAACCAGCTTCAGGTCGCCCGACTCCCATTGCTGCTCTGGGGTCTTGGTTCCCAGCCATTCGTAAGTGCCCCGGTCCCACAAGATGACCTGGCCGGCGCCGTAATTGCCGCTTGGAATGGTGCCTTCAAAATTCCCGTATTCCAGAGGATGGTCTTCCACCAGCACCGCCAGCCGTTTCACCGCCGGATCGAGCGTAGGACCGTGCGGCAGGGCCCATGACCGAAGTGCACCGTCCATCTCCAGGCGCAGGTCATAATGCAGCCGCCGGGCGCTGTGGCGCTGAATAAAAAAACGGTTGCCGCCAATTTTTTCCGCTGAATCTTCGGGTGCAGGCTCCGGTGTCTTGCTGAACACTCGCTTGCGCCGGTATTCATTGAGTGACATGATGGGTATACCTAGTTGTATTGCACCCCTGGTTGTGCTATTTAGCTTATTCGCCCAACTTCTCCGGAGAGAACCCAATGGCCAGCACAGTTTGGAAGGGATACCTGACCTTCGGTCTGCTGTCGCTTCCTGTCAAATTGTACAGCGCAGCACGCAGCGAGTCTGTGAGCTTCAACCAGCTACACAAGGCGGACAATTCACGGATCAAACAGATTCTCTATTGCCAGGCGGAAGATAAGCCCATCTCCCGCAGCGACATCGTAAAAGGCTACGAGTATGAGAAAGACCGCTATGTAGTCATTGATGACGAGGAGATCAAAAAGGTCGCGCCTAAAACCGCCAAGACCATGGAAGTGCTGGAGTTCGTCAAGACCAGCGAAGTAGACCCCATCTACTTCGAAAGCTCCTACTATCTGGCCCCGGACGAAGCCGGCGAGAAGCCCTATGCGCTGCTGTTCGAAGCACTGCGCAAGACCGAATGCGTAGGCGTGGCCAAGATCGCCATGCACAACCGCGAGCACATCGTGATCCTGCGTCCGGGAGCACACGGAATCCTGCTGCACACCATGTACTACCGCGACGAGATCCGCCAGGTCGAAGAGTTCCGCACCGACCTCTCGCTGGTCAAAGACAAAGAAATGGAACTGGCGCGCACGCTCATCGAATCGCTGCAAGCACCGTTTGAACCCGAAAAATATAGAGACGAATACCGCGCCAACCTCATGGCGATGATTGACGCCAAAGTCAAAGGTCAGGAAATCGTGGCCACGGCCCCCAGCCCACAAGCCGCTCCGGTTGTTGATATTCTCGAAGCGCTTAAACTATCGCTCGCGCAGGTTAAAAAGCCTGTGGGTTCGGTCAAGCAATCTGTCGCGGCAAACGAGTCTAAGAGCATCGGGGAGGCGCCTAAGAAGAGGGCGAAGAGGCAGTAAGGCTGTGGTTGGTAATAATTCGCTGTTGAGGCAAGATGTCTGAAAGTTAGCGAACATACGGAAATTTGTTCAAATTTTTCACTCTTCCTGTGTTTATCTTCCCAGACCCGTGCGCTGGAGCAGACTTTGAAACCTGGGATCATTGCGCAGAATATCGAACTCAGCGGTGTCGGCAAGTTCGGTCATATAGAGATCGCGTTCAATGTAGGCTTTTTCGAGCCAATCGAGAGCACTGGATTTGTTGCCTATCTCTGAATAAATGACAGCCCGGCCAAATGGGGTCACATAGGCCTCGGGCGGATTTTGTTTTTCTTCCGAAAAAGCAAGCTCCTTTAGCCAGTAGCCGCGTGGCCCGTTCGATTGGAACGCTGCTGTGAGCACTCGACCATGATCCTGAGCCACATCGAGTGTTTCGCCGCTAAGCACACGCGCCTTAATTTCTTCAGCAATGGCATCTTGATACCTGCGCAGATAAGCGTATAGATGAGCGAGTCGAACGTGGTTGATCGCCACATTCGGATTCATTTCTCCGCTTCGCTTGAGTTGAGCAAGCGCATCATCGTAGCGGTGTGCAAGAACGTAAGTCCGGCCGAAGAATGACTGAAAGTAAGGAGAAAATGGTTCCAGTTCAATCGCTTTTTGTATCGCGGCAATGGCTTCATCGTGACGGCCCAAAGGAGTCAGATAGCTGTTTGAGTAAGTGAAATAGTTCCACGCAGAGTTGGGCTCAAGATCGATGGCTTTCCGAAATTCGCGCTCAGCGCCAGTCCAGTCAAATTCCCAATGAGCTTTCGTAAAAGCCAAAGCGTTATGCGCGTCGGCGAGCGCGCCATCTAATGCGATAGCACGCGTGGCGGCAGATGCAGCCTGAGGGTAAGATTCCGCTGCATTTAACGCACCAAAAACAGGAGCAATGTTATAAGCGCGTGCCAGTCCCGCATAAGCGGGCGCATAATTGGGGTCAATAGCGATGGATTGTTCGAAATTCCTGATAGCAACTTCAATTCCTTCTTTCGTCCTCAAGGTCATGGATTGCAGACCCTGGAGATAGGCCATGTGTGCCTCAGGGTTCACTCGCGGCGCAGAGGCCAACTGCTCCTGAACCTGTTTCGAGAGAGCAATCTGAGTTTCACTGGCAACCCCCCGGGCGATGGCGCTTTGCATCTTCAGCAAGTCGCCGAAATCTGCATCATAGCTTTCAGCCCAGATGTGGGTCTGGTCACTCGTTTGGATGAGCTGCGCGGTTACGCGAATCCGATTGCCTTCGCGACGAACACTTCCTTCCAGAAGGTAATTCGTCTTGAGCTCGCGCCCGATCTGGCCAGCATCTTTATGTATACCCTTATATTGCATGGATGTAGTGCGGGCAATTACACCAAGCCGCTTCGGATTGAGGCGGCTTAGTTGGGTAATCATTTCCTCCGTGACGCCATCGGCGATATATTCCTGGCTGGCATCTCCGCTCATGTTCAAAAATGGCACGACGACGAGCATGACTTTGCTGCTTTCTTTGCTGTTCCGCCGAAAATAAAAGAGAGCAGGCAGTGAGATTATGATGACCAGAATAGCTAGCCAAAGCCGCCAATGCCTGCGCTTTCCTTTTACGACGATAGCTTTTTCAGAGGCAGGCAGGCGTACTGAGGGATCTATAGCGGGCGCAGAGTTAAGAATGGGGGCAGAATCTGCCGTAGCGTCAGGAATGGGCTTGGCGTCAGGAATGGGCGCAGGCTCTAGTTTGGCCGTTGGTATGTCGGAATGATCAGTTCCCGTTACTGATATTTGATCGTTAACGGAAACCGAAGGTTTGTAAACAACTTCAACTTGCGCTAGGAAACGATAACCCCTAGTTGGAATCGTTTCAATGAAGCGAGCATTCTCGGCGGAGTCACCTAAAACTTCTCTAATCTTTTGGATTGCATTGTTCAATCCATGTTTGGCGTCATAGGTGCTGTGGCTGGATAACTCAGCATATAGGTCCTCCCGGAGCACAACTTCTCCAGCTCGACGAGCCATAACGACCAATATTTTGAAAGGTTGTTCCTGCAGCTTGACCCGAAGGCCATTTTTCCTCAGTTCACGGGCATCCAGATCAATCTCAAAAATACCAAACCGTAAACCACCAGGAACCTGCGGTGAAATAGGCACAAGCACCTCACTCTATAGCAGAAAACAGTCCCGTCAATTGAGGATATCTCCCTATAGGTACTTGATTCTTGATGCATTTAACAAATTATCTCACGCGGATTTGAGGAGGATTGATGTTTAGTACATGCCGCGGCAATATGCATAACGAACGCAAGCCATGGTTCCTATGATTAGGATGGACACGCTATTAGTCAGCAAATCGGAAGCTGTCCATAGTTTCACATCCATCGGGCTCAACCGTAGAAACCCAACTCTCAATCAGCAAGAAAGGAAGACAACATGAACAATATCGATTCTGCAAAGCGTATCTTTACTGAGTAGAGCCGTCAACTCAGACGGGTTGCAAATCATAATTCCGGCTGCAAAGCCAAAGTCGTGGTGGCATTTGGTCGCTAAACTGAAACCGAAGGTTTATAAACAACTTCAACTTACGCTAGGAAACGATAATTCCGAGTCGGAACCGTTTTCAACGAAGCGAGCATTCTCGGGAGTCACCTAAAACTTCTCTTATTCTTTGGATTGCATTGTTCACTCCATGCTTGGGCGACGAAAAACTACCTGCTAAAAAGAACAACCTCTCACGCTACTGGATCAGTGGTGCGGTGTTGCTGCGCCAGCAGCCGCACAGCATACTCGGCTTTGGTCTCTATCACGTGGCTAAGGACCACGGGAAGGGTTTTGGCGCGAGCGTGGTCGTCGCGCTGGAAGCCGTCGGCGTCGATATAAAAGACGTCATCCAAGATGCAGTCCGTCTGCGACAGAGCCTTTGACCGCTACGAGCGTGTCCAGGAACGCGCAATTAAGGATCTTGAAGCCCGCAACAATCAGGAGAACAGCCGCAGAATCCAAGTCATCGCTCAGAACTCGGACAGGTTCCGGCTCCAGACGCAACTCTGCAGGATTTGGTCTTCGGCTGCCGATTTCTGCCTGGTGGTACCGGGAGCTTGATAAGCAATTTCAACTTGCGGCAGAAACCGGTATCCCCGGCCTGGACTGTCTCAATGAAGAGCATTTTCGGGCGAATCGCCCAGGACTCTCTGATCTTCTGGATCGCATTGTTTAGCCCATGCTGGAAGTCAATATGTGCTGTGACTGGATAATTCGGAGTATAGGTCTTCACGAGGAATAACTTCCTCCGGCCGACGCACTATGGCTAACAGTATTTTGAAGGCTGGTCTTGCAGGCGAACACGAAGCTCTTTTTCTCAGTTCACTGGCTTCCAGATCGATCTCAAAGATACCGAACCCTAAACCGTGTGGAGATTGCGGAGAACTGGACACGAGCATGGTCGCTCTAAATGCCAGAAGATGCCACGTCGATTGGGGATGTGTTTGTCTAACTAGTTGTGTCACGATGCACTTAAGAAATTATCCCGAGCGGAGTTCAGGAGGATTGAAAGTATTGGGGAAAGGCGGCAAGATGCGTGAAGACAGGGCGCAAAATCAAACGGTCATTGTCATTTGTCCTGTCTCAACAAGGAGAAAAAGTGTCTAACAACAAATCCGCTAGAAACAAGATTTCCATCCCAGGAACCACCTCGTTCCGCACTCACAGGCGTCGGATTCTTTTCACCGGAGCTCTCAAACCGGTACTAGCTCGAGCTACTGCTGTTTATGGACTGGTTGGGGCGGACACCGTTTTCATTTTTCCAAGCACAGCATCCGGGCCGATTGAATTCGTCGAACGTGGAGGTCCTATCCTAGCGACGCCGTCGATCAAACCGATCTTCTGGGGGGCTGAGTGGGGACGTCCGAACCCTCCCATTTCTCCTACTCTGATTCTGGATGCAATGGGCCGCATCATCAGCGGACCGTATTTGAACTCTCTCGGACAATATGGAATCGGCAGTAAGCCAACGGTCCAAGGGCCTATGTACGTTCTCGATTCTGAGCCTCCTTCGGGTACCCCGACGGCCCAACAGCTAAGTACGGCAACAGGGAATCTGCTGAACCGACTCATTGATGACGATCAGCTACCAGAGCCCGACGAAAACTGGGTTCAGTTCAATGTTATTTTTCTGCCCTCAACCGTACCGTACCCATTGACCCCAAAGGGACCCGTAGCCGGGCCCACTCTTCGTTTCAGTGGCAGGATTACGACTTGTTGGACGTGGATGACGACCCTGTCCGTTATGCGTTTATCGGCACCCAAGCACTCGGCTCGCTCTCGGCATTGGACATGGCCACCTCTACCTTTTCTCATGAGCTTGTCGAAGCAATGACCGATCCTGACGTTGCGACCGGCTGGCGGCAAAGTCCTGACCCAGCTGGGAACGGAGGAGAGATCGCCGACGTGTGCCCCCAAATCGGCAGATTAGACGGGATCGCGGTCCGGCCGTACTGGTCGAACGCGCACAAGGGGTGTGTCATCCCAATGCGAGATCATTCCACTGTCGTTACGTCCGTATCTCAGGAATTATCTCAAGAGAATGGTCCTGACCTCCACATAGAGGTTGATCATAATTGCGGCAAGTCAGAGCCGTGGAAGGGCAGTTATACCTACCATCTCGTAAATCACCAGCTAACCGTCACATTGACCGCCGCCACCAAGGGTTACTCCGATCCAACAGGATCGTGGACCATCGCGGGTATCAGTGTCAAAAGCGGTGAGTCTCGAACGATAATCGTCACTCTGAATGCAGAGCATGTGAAACTATTGGCATGGCCCGACGTTGGTCCGCAGAAAGTCACGCTCCGCCTTTTCGCTACTGAAACCACTCTACAACTCTCTAACGACCCGGCTGAAGGCAATTTCCTCGTACCGGTAATCTATACTGCCAGTGAGAGGTCAGATGATTTAACTCCTAAGATCAGTGCGTCCCAATGGTCGACAGATGTCTCAATCGAGGGTCAGACAATTTGGACACCAGCCGACTTCGGAGCTGCGGAAGCAAGGTGCATCCGGGACAAACCGCCGCTATCGAACGCAATGTGAAGAGCTTGGAAGCTTTGATAGCAGAATTCAAGGAATTCGTGAAAACCCACAAGGGACCACCAATTACTCAAACAGACCGGGATATCGCGCGCAGCCTTCGCCAGGCGTCTTTAGACCTGGCAGGATGGTTGAGCAAACCCCGCAAATTTACCCAAGAGAGGCCTTTGTAGTCATCTTTGCAAGGATCACCGCCCACATTGCGGATCTGGGCGGAGTGAAGCTCAATCGAATATCTGACATCCAGTTGACTTTGGCAACTGCTGAGGATTAGCAATTTGTGCAGTCGGTGTGCCCTGATGAAAACAGTAATTGTGTAGAACGCACGGCGGCGGAGCAGTTCCTTCGCTTGCCAGCTTGATTGGATGATAACGACGGCTCCCCCCGCCCCGAGTAAACTGAGGTTGTTCAAGACCAAAGCCGGGAAACGAAAGGAGCCGTCATGAAGATTATAGGTTGTGATTTCCATCCGAGCTTTCAACAAATTGCCATGTTGGACACCGAAACCGGTGAACTGGTCGAACGGCGTCTGTCTCATACCTGCGGAGAAGCCAAGCAATTCTACGATACTCCAGAAAGCGCAGATGAGTCCGGTCGCTGGCGCTGGGCTGTTGCTAAACGCTGCGCAGCAGGATGACAGTGGCGTCGTTGTTCAGGCCGCAGGTGCCGCCGAAGTTGTGGATGGCCTGCATTAACTGTGACGCGTTGCAATCGTGGTCGGCGATGAAATTGTGGAGACGGGCGGTGCCGAATTCCTGGTCTTCGCAATCCAGCGCTTCGGAAATGCCGTCGGTATAAAACAGCAGGCGGAAATCACGGCACAGGGTCACCGTGTGCTCGGTGAACTGGCTGGGAAGCAATCCCAGAGGCAGGCCCGCATCGGTGTGAAGCGGGGATACACCATCACCATGGCACAGCAAAGGCCAGGGATGGCCAGCGCTCGAGAAAGTAAGAGTGCGACGCGCCGGATCGAGCACCGCATAGATCATGGTTACATAATGGCCGGTCGGCATGTCGTCGAGCAGTAACTGGTTGACGCGCGCCAGCACTTCGCCGGGGCCACTGGCGAGAGGCGCGAGCGAACGCAAAATACCGCGCACCGCTGACATCAGCAATGCCGCCGCCATGCCCTTGCCGGAAACATCGGCAAGAACAATCGCGACCCGGCCTTCAGTCAGCGGAATAAAGTCAAACCAATCTCCACCGACTGCACCGGCAGGCACGCACTCGGCCTCGAGTTGAAAACCGGGAAGCGCGGGCGCACAGCGCGGCAAAGGCCCTGCTGAATCTTGCGGGCTTCATCCTGTTCCTCACGTATGTGTTGTGTCTGGCCGCGCTCCTTTTTGATTCGCTGTGCGTTGTCCACCGCTACTGCCATGTGGCCGGCCAGCGCCTTGAGTATTTCGATCTGCACGCGAGGGAACGCGTCTACTTCGTGGTGTGAAGCACCGAATACGCCGATCACGCGTTCGCCTACCTTCAAAGGAATGATGACTTCAGAGCGGGTCTCAGGTTCGCATGCCCGGTAGTGCAGCTCCTGCGAGACATCGGGAGCGTAATGGGGCCTGCCGGTCACTACGACCTGGCCCGACAAGCCTTCGGTTACAGGCCAACGTTCGCCTTTGCTGGATTGCGTGCAGCCATGCACCGCAGCAAGATGGAACTGGTCGCCCTCGATCAGTAGAATGCTGGACTCGATGCAGCCAAACTCCACGGCGATGCAGTGGACGATGGTCTCAAGCAATTCGTCAAGCTCAAGGATGGAGCTGATTTGTTGCGCCACCTTCTGCACAGAAACCAAAACATCCACGCGGCGCTGCTGAAAAATCGCCGGACTTGGGGCAAGGACAAAATCAGAATGACGGGAAGTATCTGGCACGAAAAGACCTCCATCGCACCATTCATTAGATTTCGGCCCCGTCTTTCCCGATGCGAAAAAAAGGGCGGATGCGAAAAGAAGAGGGCCGAAATGAATAATGAGATTCCTCTCAATCAGCTTTTGGGCTCCATGCGTCAGGGCGCCTGCACTTTCACCAGCCTGATGGAACCGAGACCGGGATTTCCTCCGGCGGCACTGCGGATTAACGTCGCCTCAATGTAATAGACGCTGTCGCCGCCGAGGTCCTGGTTTCCTTCGGTCGGACCTTCCGCAAAAGAAAAGTTAAAGAACGCGCCGTCGGAAATAGTGGGCAGAGGTTCCTGAAATCCTGCTTGGGGTGTAAAACGGTTGCTGTCGAACGTCAGCAGGGTTGTCAGTTCACCGGTCCTCACGTTGTATCTCTTCAGGGTGACGATTACTTGTGCTCCACTGCCATTGTCCAGAAAGCGCACCACCAGCGCCCTCGCCTCGCAGCATGGTTGGGTAATCGGGCTTGCGAGATTACCAACCGGCAGCACGTTGTAACGAAGGGTCACCGTTCCAGTTGGCAGCGAGGGTTGGATAAAGGCAAGCTGGCCATTGAAGAGATAGGCTGAAGTGCTCGACTCATCCACCACGCCGGTAGACGCCACCCAGACCTGGGCCGCGGCCATGTGTGACAACGTGGTGATGAGCAGGCACAGGACTGCCATGAGTTTGAAATGGGCAAGGATGCGAATGGGCTTCATTTGTACTTTCTCCTTCCGAGGTTTAACCTCAGACGATTTGAGGAAGGGAAGGGCGGCAAGGGTACCGGTCTTACTCAGGAAAACGTCTGCGGGTGCAGCTCTGGCGATTCTTGTTGCCACCGCAGGTGTTTGTCAAGTAGTAACTATCTCCGGCAAGTTGTTTCGTCGTGTCGGAACGCGTTAAATATTGCGCTGAACACTGGCAACCTTTCAACTCCATGATGATGTCGCATTGAAAGCAAGGTGTCATACACGGTGAAGTTCACTTCTCGTTAGATTGTTTAGCACGAGTAAACTCGCTGGCAGATACAAATCTTCTCGATCATTGCGGCACGTTAATCTAAAAAGAGCGCCATGCGTGCTTACCAAAACCGCGCTTTAAAAAATGCCGCAGTGATCGCGAAATTGATCACACTGATGCCAATACGGATGTGCGACGATTTGAGGCGCAACGCAAGACGCGCTCCCAGATAACCGCCTGCTGCCGCAGCCACCAGCATGATCAGCGTTTCGTGCCAGACCACGTGGCCAGCGAATGCAAAACAGAGCACTGCAATGGTATTCGCCGCGGCCACCAATACAACTTTAAGGGCATTCATAGCCTTGATGTCGTCAACGCCTAACATGCTCCAGACCGCCATCATCATGATGCCGACTGCTCCGCCGAAATAGCCTCCATACACTCCCAAAAGAAATTGCGCGACCAGCAGGAATGTAGTATTGGCATGGTAGTACCTTCGCAGCCGATTTCCTATAGCGGGGCCAAAAGCAAAGGCCATCGATCCCAGCAGCAACAGCCAGGGAATGATGTTGTCAAACGAAGAGCTTGGAGTCAGCAGCAGCAACAGAGCTCCGACCAGCCCTCCGATCAGAGTCACAATAAAAAGAGCTTTGAAAGAAATGGCGAAGATGGTCCGGAAGCTCCCACGATAGGCCCAGGCGCTGGCGATGCTGCCGGGATACAAGGCGATGGTGCTCGACATGTTGGCGGAGACTGACGGAACTCCGACATAGATGAGCGCCGAAACCGATACGAACGAGCCGCCTCCGGCGACAGCGTTCATAGCGCCTGCGATCAGCCCGGCAAGAAAAACAATGAGGGTAGCGTGCATTACGTGGAGCGCAGGGCCTCGATCGGGTGTGTGGAAGCGGCACGCGTGGCGGGCAGCGCGGACGCGACCAGCGCCATGAGCATCATGACCAGAACTCCTGCTGTATAAATGAGCGGGTCAGTCGCGCTCACCTCAAACAGGAAGGAACTCACAAGACGTGATGCAGCCAGCGAGCCGAGCACGCCGAGGGCGCACCCGAGAAGGGCCAGCTTGGCGCCGGAAGTGAGTACCAGCCGCGCAATGCCGGAACGTTGCGCCCCAAGCGCCATGCGGATGGCAATCTCATAAGTGCGCAGTGAAACTGAGAAAGCCACCACCGCATAAATGCCGGTGATGGAGAGCAGCAGAGCGCCCAGAGCAAAGGCGGTGATGAGGTCGGTATTGAAACGGCGCGGCGCTTCCACGTTTGACAATACCTCATTCATGGGCTGCACTTGACGCAAGGCCAGCAGCGGATCAACCTCCGCAACAGTCGAACGGAGCATTTGCGTCATCTGGTCAGGAGGCAGAGCGGAACGGAGAGTGATGTATCCATCTACGGGCGTAGTGAGCTTTCCTGAAAATTCAGCGCCGTAGAGAATGGCCGGCTGTTGCGCGGGCATATACCACTGATCGCCGCTGGGTTCGTCAGGCGGTCCAAGTTTGGTATCGGCAACGATGCCGACAACCGTAGCCCAGGGCAGGCCTTTCCTCGGATTGCCCACATGCATACGCTTGCCGATGGCATCTTGACCGGGCCAGGAATGCCGGGCCATGGACTGGTTGACGATCACCACCAGGGGCGCATTGGAATTATCTTCCATGGTGAAAGTGCGTCCCTCGAGCAGCGGAATGCTCATGGCCGCGAAATAATCGCCGTAGATCATGGCAAAATTCGAGAATTTCAGCTTCCATTTGGTTTCGGGCTCACCTTCGATGGTGTAGGCCGCTCCCGCGGAAAGGTTCGATGCCGGAATTACATTCGTGATGCCCACAGCGCTGATGCCGGGCTTGTGGGAAAGCCGGTCAACGAGCGCACGATTGAAAATGCCGGCGGAAGCCGTAGTGGAATATTGCTCGAGCGGCAATTGATAGGAGGCCACGAGCACGTGGTCAGGACGGAAGCCGGGATCCACGGCACGCATCTTTTGAAAGCTGCGCAGAAAAGCGCCTGATACGGTGAGCAACACCAGGGCGACGGCGATTTCCGCAACCACCAACGCAGAACGCAACCATGCATGGCTGGCGCCCCCCATGCCGGTTCTTACACCTTCTTTGAGGCTTTCTATCAGGTTGGTGCGCAAGGCCGCAAATGCGGGGGCGAAGCTGCACAGCACGGCGCTGGCCAGCGCGAGCAGCAGATCGAAGGCCACGACCGTGGAGTCCATGGAGATGGAATCAATGCGCGGCATGGAGTCGGGCAGCAGATGCAAGGCGGTGCGTATAGCGGTGGTGGCAAACGCCAGGCCCAGCAGGCCACCAGCTATGCTGAGCAGCAGACCTTCGAGAACGGCTTCACGGATGATGATGCTGGAGCCCGCGCCCAGCGCCAGGCGAACGGCGTACTCGCGACGCCGCCGGATGGCCCGGACCAGCAGCAGTCCGGCAACATTAGCGCAGGCGATCAGCAGAACGATGGCCACGGCCAACAACAGGGTCCGCAGCACGGGCCGAACATCTGCCACAGCGACTTCATGCAACAGCGTGACGTTTGGCTGGATGTGGATCGCAGACATGCCCGCGGGAAAATTACGCATGACCTGCTGGGCGACACGGCTAGCGTCCTGGGCAGCCTGCGGCAGCGTAACGCCATCTCTGAGGCGGGCGACAATTTGGTATCCCCAATAGCCGGCGTGTTGATCAGAAAGTTCGTCGGCCGTGAGGCTTAGAGGCAACCAGAGCTGCGCCTGATCGAGACGCCCGGCCTGCAATGGGAATGCAAAATCGCGCGGCATCACCCCGATGATCGTGTAAGGCTTGCGATCGAGAACCAGAGACCGGCCAATCACGCCAGCGTCGCGGCCATAACGGTTGAGCCATAAGGCGTAGCTGATGACTGCGAACGGCTGATGGCCGTCTTCTTCCTGGGCAGTGAAGACACGACCCAGAACCGGACGTACGCCAAGCGTCGGAAAAACGCTGGCGGTCAGGCGCGCGCCATTGACCTGTTCCGGAGTTGCGCCGCCGGAAAGCTCATAGCTGGTGGTGATGTAGCCACCCAGAGAGGAAAAAACGGTGGTTGCGTCGGAATAAGTCCTGATCTCGCGCGCGGTGACCGTAATGCTGGGACCGCCTCCCAGATGATCTCCGAGCAGGACCAGGCGGTCAGGATTGGCGAATGGAAGCGGACGCAGGAGGATTCCCTGGACAAGCGAGAAGATTGCGGTAGTGGCGCCAATGCCGAGAGCCAGCGTCAGGACGACTGTCACAGTGAAGCCGGGCGACTTACGCAATTGGCGAAATGCGAAGCGGAAGTTCTGTGCGAGTGTGTACATGCGTCCTTTCCGTAGACTCAAAATAGACTGTTCTGTACCAGTATAGTGAGCGACAGATCGGGTTTCAGAATTGCCAAAATTGCCATGATTGCCAAAAGTGCCAAAAGTGAAGACAAGTGCTTCCGCGGATCCAGAATTGTTATCCAGCACTGCGTAGAAGAGGCTTCAGCGCCTGAGTGAGAGCCTCGATTCCGTGGCTACAGCACGATGCAGTTAAGAGTGTGCAGGGGCTGAAGCCCAATCTTTATAAGGCTTTTCGGCATGACTGGAAGTCATGCCCTGTTACATGTGTCGTCGGCACACACAAAATTTCTAACACACGCTCCAAAGGCCAGTATCTATAAGGCTTTCGGTGCGACTATTTTGGTGGTGCGCTGTGGCCGCCGCATTTCAGCACGCCCAGAAACGCGCTCCATGGACCGACTGCGTCCTGATACTGGTGGGCCATTACGCGGGATAGCTGATGCAGATGCGTCAGGTCGTGAAGGGCCCACGTCGCCAAAAGGTTCGAGAGCGTCACCGTTCCCAGCGCCGGATGCTTTCCTCGCCGCCTGAAGTCTTCGCTTTGCAGATTCAGAGACTGGAGCGTAGCCAGATTTTCTTTTCTCAGGCGGGCGAACTCGTCCAGAAGCTGTTCCAGCGACTTTCCTTCACTTTCTTTTAACTGGGCAAAGCGGTCCACCGGCTCGAAAGTTCGCGCGTCGCCGTGTTCCAGAATGGTGCGCAGCCGTGCCATCCAGTCGCTGCGCTCCAGATAGGCCATGTGTCCCACGATGTCGAATGGGCTCCAGCTATCTTTTCCTTCATTGCCGCGTATCCAGACGTCAGGCAATCCGCGCAGCAGTGCATTCAGGGTTGCAGGAGTGCGGGTGAGAAGCGCCATGGCTTCGGCGAGGTTGAATCCCGTCGGGTTTGTCATATTCGAAATAGATAGCATGTTGGGTCTTTGGATTCAATTAAGCGGACAGATTCACATCCAGCATAGAATTTCAGTCGTCCCTTGCGGGGACTCTGTTCGTTGCGTCCACCTTCCCGCCGTTGAAACGGCGGGCCTAGCTTCACACGTCCCTCGGAGCGAGACTGGAGCGTATCATCCGGAAAGTTTTAGCCGAGAGCAAAGATTTCCTCAGGGGCTGAAGATCGTGTGTGAGAACTCGATTCCATGGCGACATTACGGTGAGGTCGAAGGTATGCAGGGGCTAAAGCCTGATGTTTATGCACTTTTACGGCACGAGTAAACTCGTGCCCTGATACTTGTGTCGTCAACCCACCGCAAATTCTAAGTTCTCACACACTCTCTGAAGCCCAATTTTATTTGAGGTTTTCACAGCATGGCTTGAGCCGTGCCATTTCAAACAAAAAGAGTTTTCGAAAATTGTAAACTCATGCCCTGATACTTGTGTCGTCAAGGCACGCTGTGTGTAGGACAGCTGCGGTGCCACCAGCGCTAAAGCGCCGCTCATTACGATCCCGTTTACGTGGGCTTGAACGCCCATTTCCCCGGACTGAAAGTCCGGGGCTTCCACCAATGTGCCCTACAGGCCCGACATAAATAATTTGTGCTACAGAAAAGACCAAACGAGCCATTACCCAGTGGTTCTCTCCAGATGCTCACGAAAGTATTCTTTCCAACTTTCTGGCAATGACTCAACCTGAAGGGCACGTTGCACAGAATCCATATCGTTCCGGCTATAGCGTTTTTCGGTATAGAGTCGAACGATTTCAGATACGGGAACGTGGTTCCCATCGCGAGAGAGCTGTCTTATTTCATCACCCACACCCACTTCGCCTTCACGGACCACCGCCAGGTAGAAGCCGGTGCGGCGGCTGGCAAAGAATCGCTTGACCATATCGTCAGACTGAAATCGGATGCCAAGTTTGTAGCAGGGAAGACGAGGCTGCGTGACGATCACTTCGGCAGAGCCAATCGCAAACCGATCTCCCAGATAAATTGAGTCTTCCAGCAGGCCTTCAGTGGTGAAGTTTTCGCCAAAGACACCGAGAGGCAATTCATGACCCGGCAATTCTTTCCGCCAGTAGTCGTAGTGTTCGAGTGGATAGCAATAAACAGCCTTATACAGCCCGCCATGGACTCTGAGATCTGCCTGGCGATCACCATCCAGATTCAAAGTGCGCAGGACCACGCGGCCTTGCACTGGCTGCTTATAGATGGCCGTGGATACAGCCTGTCCGTGCCATGCGGCTTCGCGAGGCAATCCGATATTCAGCGAAACTACTTTCATTGAGGACAACCATCTAAGATTGCCATATTGATTGTGGATCCATCTTCCATGATTCTTTAATTTCAGAAGATGCGAACAGTTTTGCTCGCAATATCGTTCCTCGTGTGAGGAGTGGAGGCCGATGTTGTAACGACATGGACAATTGTTTAAGTGCGCTCCGCTCCAAAAGCAGGAGCTGCGCGCACGCCGCAGGCGCAAGGAAGTGTTTGTTTTCGCTCCTTACCCGGCACTCCGCTTCTCCGATGCGCGTCATCAATTTGCAAGCCACGCGCATCTGAGAAGCTCCGTGACCGGTCTATTTTCGGTCGTCCTGCCGGGCGGGGTTTCGGATTATCCAAAGTGTTTTCGCCGACCTGAAATGATGATGGAGTCAGCGTGATGAATATGCAGGCTGCGGGGGCTCTGTCTCTTTGGATGACGGCTTTTCCCAGCGCTCCCGCGCTGGGCTACCTTGTTTGCAGGCTCTGCGGGTCGCGTCAATCTGGAAGATGTTTCAGTCGCAATGCCTGCAGCAGCGATTGAAAATCGGATGGAGGGGTACACTCGACGGAAATGGTTTGTCCTGAGCGCGGATGCAGGAACTGTAGCCGCACTGCATGGAGAGCGACGCGGGCAATTCGCCGCTCTGACGATTCCGCCGGATGGTACTTTCTGTCCCCAATCACAGGATGGCCGACCGCTGAAAACTGCACACGGATCTGGTTTTGCAATCCGGTCACCAGAGTGATCCGGACGAGAGAGGCGGCGCGAAGAGTGCGTTCCACCACATAGTGAAGCTCAGCACGGGCTCCCTGCGGGTCGCGTTCCGTGGTTAATTTTTGAAACATTCCCTGGCGTCGAAAGTAATGCACCAGCACGCCTTCTCTGGAACTGAGATGTCCGCGAATTACTGCGAGATATTGCCTGACTGGAGTGTGAGCAAGAAACTGCCGAACCAGCGCGTCCCGGTCGGCCTCGGTTTTGGCGAAGAGCAAAATCCCAGAGGTAAAACGATCAATACGATGGACGACAAAGGCCCGCTGACTGCGTACTTTCAGTTCCGCAGCCAGCAGAGACCAGGCCGAGGGCGCATCAGAGCCTTTCACGGGCACAGCCGCAAGGCCAGCAGGTTTATCGAGGGCAACAACAGCGTCGTCTTCATACAGCCTGCCGAGTTTCCCCGAGAAACGAGGATTGCGCCGGTTCTCGGGGCTGGAGCGGTGAAGACCTTTGCGTGATTTCTTCATGGGCCAGTGCACATGTTACCAAGCTGCGAAGATTCGTGAGTTCACGTCACATTGGCCGCAAAGGTTGAGCTTCGCACGAAGGACTCCTTATGTATGCGGGAAACAGGAAAAAGCAGGGGTTATTCGTAGGAGTTCTGATTGGGACAGGAGGTTGTCTGGTTCAATGCTCACCGCGGAGACACGGAGAAGATCAAAGATCGTACTGGAGCATAGGTGGAAAAACAAAACCTTACCGCAGAGTTCGCAAAGAGCGCAGAGGGCGGGAGAGATGGTGTTTCAGCTCATAGCGCCCTTAATTTCTTGCATTTCTCGTATCTCAGTGTCTCCGTGGTTGATGTGCAAAGAGCTTGTGAGAATGCCCTGATACAGCATGGAACACGAAACATCACGTGGATTCTTCCACTACGTCCTCCCTCCTTCGTCGGTCGGACTTCGGTCAGAATGACATGTGGTCAGGGGGACTTACTATCGAGAGTACTGTGATTGTGCGATGCTCTTCGGTCAAAGATACAGGCAATTCCTAAACCCTCTGCGCTCTCAGCGCACTCTGCGGTGAAAGGTTTTCTCAGTGCCTCAGTGTCTCTGTGGTGAGCCCTTTCGATTGGGTTGCGCTGGTGTGTTCGCCGGTTTCCTGTAGCTGGTGGGCCCCTGCCTGGGCATACTCGAGAACTTTGCCGGGCATTACTCCGAGATAGATAGTGGCGATAGCGGCCAGAACCAGGGCCAGCGCCATGGATGGAGTGACTTTTTCAAGCGGTGTTTGCGTCTGTGGCTCGCGCATATACATGACGACAATCAGGCGCAGGTAGTAGTAGGCAGCCACGGCGCTGTTGACTACGCCGATCACGGTCAGCCACACAAGATTCGATTGAAGCGCGGCATTGAAGACGTAATACTTGGCGAAAAAGCCGCCGGTAATGGGAATGCCGATGAGCGACAGCATGAAGATGGTCAAGGTAAACGCAAGCAATGGCGAACGACGGCCCAGCCCGGAATAATCGTCAACGCTGACGTAGCGTTCGCCGGCGCTGGCGAAATGGCTGATCACAGCGAATGCGCCTACATTCATGGCCGCATAAGCAGCGGTATAGAAGATGGCTGCCGTGCGGCCAATCTCGTTGCTGGCCGCAAAGGCCACCAGCAAATAGCCGGCATGGGCGATGGAGGAGTAGGCCAGCATGCGCTTCACGTTGTTCTGGATGAGCGCGCCGAAGTTGCCAAGCGTCATCGAAAGCGCGGCGGCGACCCAGATGAGCCAGAACCATCCCTGGGCGGTGGTCGAGAAGAGAACACGCAGCAACACGGCAAAAGCAGCGGCTTTGGGCGCGGTGGACATGAGCGCCACCACGGGCGCGGGAGCGCCTTCGTAAACGTCCGGCGTCCAGATATGGAACGGAGCAAAGGCCACCTTGAAACCCAGCCCAATCAGCATGAGCGCCACAGCCAGATAGACGAGAATGCTCGAATTCCAGTTGCCGTTCAGAGCGGCTGCAATCTCGGGAATGCTGGTGGATCCAGTGGCACCGAAGATCATGGCCACGCCATACAGAAAGAATGCGGTGGCAAAGGAGCCTAGCAGAAAATACTTGATCGAAGATTCCGCGCCGATGGCGTTGCGGCGGCGGTATCCGGCAAGAATGTAAGTAGAGATCGAGGAGATTTCCAGGGCGATAAAGATCAGCACCAGTTCCACGGCTGACGACATGAGCACCATGCCCACGGTGCCAAAAAGAATCAGTCCGTAATATTCGCCGCTATGAATGTTCTGCTGGTCGAGATATTCAATCGAAGCCAGAATACAGATGCCGGAGATTGCCGGAATCAGCACGTGGAAGAAGACACTGAAGCTGTCCACGCGCACCATGCCGAACCACCCATCACCGTAGAAATTGATCTGGTAAAAAGCCGCGAGAACAGCAACGATCGTGCCCACCAGCGACAGCATGCCCAGCGACTTTTTACTTTTACCGCCCATCAGCGGATCAAGCATCATGACGGCAATACCGAAAATGGTCAGCACCAGCTCGGGCAGCAGGCGAATGTAGTCGGAAGTGGAAATCGAAGTCGTCATTTATTTTCTATTTTCCTGCACCACTATTTTCCTGAACCACAGACGGCACGGTTACAGTTTGGGCATGAGCAGCAACAGACTCTCGAGGCCTCACAGACGCCACAGCCGGATCAATGGATTTCATCCAGTACGGGGAAACCACACCCATAATCAGGGCCATGACCATGAGAGGCCACAACGAGATTTGCTCGCGGCCGTTAATGTCTGCGAGGTGGCGATTCTGGTCACGAGTTATCGGACCGAAGAAAACTTTCTGGTACATCCACAGCAGGTAGGCGGCGCCCCAGATCACGCCTGTAGTTCCCAGAACGCCGTAAACCATGTTGTACTGGAAGGCCCCGCTCAGCACCAGGAACTCGCCGACAAATCCATTCAGCAATGGCAGGCCGACTGACGACAGCACGGCAATCAGGAAGAAGGTGGCGTAGACGGGCATGGGCGTGGCCAACCCACCGTAATCGCGGAATTCGTAAGTATGTTTGCGCTCGTAAATCATGCCCGCCAGCATGAAGAGCGCTCCGGTAGAGACACCGTGGTTGAGCATCTGGTAGACCGCGCCATCGGTGCCAGCCTGGGTGAAGGTAAAGATGCCGAGCACTACGAATCCAAGATGGCTTACGGAAGAATACGCGATCAATTTTTTGAGATTAGGCTGGACCAGCGCAACCAGCGCGCCATAGATGATGCCGATGATAGCCAAAACATTGATCCATGAAGCATTATGCGCGGCCTGGTCAGGAAACAGCCCAACGTTGAAGCGCAACAGGCCGTAAGTGCCCATCTTGAGCAGCACGCCGGCCAGCAGGACTGAACCGGCGGTAGGAGCTTCCACGTGAGCGTCCGGCAGCCAGGTGTGCAGAGGGAAGAGCGGCACCTTCACGGCAAAGGCCACAAAGAATCCCAGGAAAAGCCATTGCAGTACGGGGCCGGTCGCATGTCCCTCCCGGCCAAGCCATGTTTGAATGGCAACGTAATCGAAGCTGCCAACGTGGGTAAACAGCCAGATAATTGCCGCCAGCATGAACACCGATGCGACCATGGTGTAGAGGAAAAACTTGACGGCGGCATAGATGCGGCGCTCGTGTCCGTACATGCCGATGAGCAGCGCCATGGGAATGAGCGTGGCTTCCCAGAACACATAAAACAGGAACAGATCCAAGGCCAGAAATACGCCGATCATGGCGGTCTCGAGCAGCAGCAGCAGGACAAAAAATTCTTTCACCCGGTCATGCACCGACTTCCATGAGACCAGTATGCTCAAGGGCACCAGGAAAGTAGTGAGCAGCACCAGCCACATGGAAATGCCATCAGCGCCCATGTGGTAGTGAATGCGCCCGATCCAGGAATGGTCTACCTGAAACTGAAAGCCGCTCTGGCCACTCTGAAAGGCAATGGGCATGTGCAGGGAGACGGCGAATGCGACTAACGAGATGATGAGCGCAGTCCAGCGCAGGGTCTTATCGTTGCGCGGCATGAGCATGAGCAACACCGCGCCGGCTGTGGGAATAAAAGTAACGAGGGTGAGAACCATGGCGTCCATTACCTCACCCCCAGATAGATCATGTAGGCGATGATAGCGGCGCCTCCGGCGGCCACCCAGGCGGCGTAAGAGCGTATGTTGCCGGACTGCATGCGGCGCAATTCGTTCCCAATTTCCTTGGAGGCCGTACCCGCACCGTTCACTGCGCCATCAATCAGGCCCTGGTCTACGCCTCGCCAAAAGACGTGCGTGGAAAGGGCCATCAACGGCTTTACCAGCAGCAACCCGTAGCCTTCATCAATGTAATACTTGTGCACCACCAGCAGATAAATGCCGTGGATGCGCGAGGTGATGCGTCCGGGAAGCTCAGGACGCCTGATATACAGCAGCCATGCCAGCCCAAGGCCGGTAAAAGCCACAACCACGGAGATCACGGTAAAAATCAGCTCAGTGCTGCGCTCGCCTTCACTTTCTTTTGGCTCTTCGGTAGCGCTCGGCCTCTCTTCGGCGCCGACTTGCACAGGAGTTTGGAGCGCAGGGGCCAGATACTGTTCAAATTTCTGCGATCCGCCCAGCGCTTTCGGCACTCCCACCCAGCCGCCGACAAAGGAAAGCACGGCCAGCACCACCAGCGGCGCCAGCATGATCCACGGGGATTCGTGCACCCCGCCATGCCCGTGGCTGTGATCATCAGCGTGTCCGTGAGAATGTGAGGCTGAAGCATGGGGGCCGTGGGCGGGTGCGTCGGCCTTGTGGGCTTCCTCGCCTTCATCCACCGTGCCCAGCCGCAGCTCACCGAAAAAGGTCATGAAGATGAGCCGGAACATGTAGAAGGAGGTGAGTCCGGCGGTAATGATGCCGACAGCCCAGAGAATCATGCCTCCGTGAACGGAGCGGGAGGCCTGCCACAAAATTTCATCTTTACTGAAGAATCCGGCGAAAGGCGGGATTCCGGAGATGGCCAGCGTGGCGATGAGCATGACCCAGAAAGTTACCGGCGTGAGCTTGCGCAGGCCGCCCATGCGACGCATGTCCTGCTCGCCGCCTACTGCATGAATCACCGAGCCCGCACCCAGGAAGAGCAGCGCCTTGAAGAAGGCGTGAGTCATCAGGTGGAAGATTCCGGCAGAGTACGCAGCTACGCCGCAAGCCATGAACATGTAGCCCAACTGCGAAACCGTGGAGTAGGCGAGCACGCGCTTGATGTCAGTCTGGGTCAGGCCCATGGTGGCGGCAAAGATGGCGGTAAGCGCGCCGATCACGGCGACCACTTCCAGGGTAATAGGCGTGCGGCTGAAGATAGCGCTGGAGCGCGCGATCATATAAATTCCGGCCGTCACCATGGTGGCCGCGTGGATCAATGCCGAAACCGGCGTAGGGCCTTCCATGGCGTCCGGCAGCCAGACATACAGCGGTATCTGCGCTGATTTACCGGTAGCGCCGAACATGAGCAGCAGCGCGATCAGGCTCAGAATCCCGAAGCTGGTTTCCACCTGGAAGCGGTTGGGTTCGCTGAGAGCAGAAAAGATGGTGCTGAAATTCAGGGACCCAAATTCCTTGATCAGCAGGAACATGCCCAGCAGGAAAGCGAAGTCGCCGATGCGGTTGACGATGAATGCTTTCTTTCCTGCATTGGCCGCCGAGTCTTTCAGGAAGAAAAAGCCGATCAGCAGGTACGACGCGAGTCCCACACCTTCCCAGCCTACAAACATCAGGAGATAGTTGTTGGCCAGCACCAGCGTGAGCATGAAGAACATGAACAGGTTCAGGTAGGCGAAGAAGCGGTAGTATCCGCCTTCATGCTCCATGTAGCCGGTGGAGTAGATATGGATCAGGAAGCCTACGCCGGTCACGATCAGCATCATGACCGTGGAAAGGTGGTCGAGGTAGAAGCCGAAAGGCACATGAAAACCCGCCGAAGGAACGTTAATCCAGTCGAAGGGCAGCGCTTCGTTATAGGGCAGCGTGAGGTGGTTACCCTGCAATGCGGCCCATACCGCATAGGCGAATGACGCCGCGGTGAACAGCAGAGCGACGGTTTTCACCATGCCGTGATTGAACCGGCGCCCGAACAGGCCGTTGATGGCCGCTCCGATCAGAGGCAGCAGCGGGATGATCCAAAGATTGAGATGGATATCGTTCATAGTTTAAGCAGGTTCACACGATCTACGTTCAGGGTCTCGCGCGTGCGGTAAACAGCGATAATAATGGCCAGGCCCACAGCCGCTTCAGCCGCAGCCACCACCATTACGAAGAAGACGAACACCTGGCCGCTCAGGGCGATCTTGCCGCCATGCTGGTTCCAGTAGTTGGCAAACGCGACAAAGCTCAGGTTCACCGCATTGAGCATCAGCTCAATGGACATGAAAATGGTAATGATGTTGCGCTTGAGCAGAAAGGCCGATACGCCGAGGGCGAACAGAATGGCGCTGAGAATCAGATACCAGGAAAGAGGAACCATCTATGACTCCCTCCTGGCGGCCAGCACTACGGCGCCCATAATGGCGATCAAGATCAATACCGACGTTACTTCAAAGGGAAGAAGAAAATTCCTGAACAGCAAGTCGGCAATGCCGTGGGTGTTGTCAGGCCCGTCGGCCTGCACCATGTTGCCAATCAGCACGCCGCCGAACTGGTGGCTGCTGCGGACCATAGTCCATACGATCAGTCCGGTGAGCACGGCCACACCCGGACCGCCGACCCACAGAGCGATGTGGCTGCCCTGCGAGCGTTCTTCGGCCCCGGCATTGAGCAGCATGATCACAAAGACGAACAACACCATAATCGCCCCGGCATAGACGATCACCTGCACCGCCGCCACAAATTCCGCCCCCAGCAGCAGATAGATGAGCGCCAGAGAGGCCATGACCACCACCAGCGACAGCGCGCTGTTGATCGGATGGCGCTGAGCCAGGAGATTGATGGCGCCGGTCACACAAATCAGCCCGAAGATAATGAAAAGTACCTGGTGGAGCATTCTGTCAGGCCCTCAGTGCCACGATCAGGCTCGTGACAATGATGTTGGCAATGGCCAGCGGCAGAAGAAACTTCCAGCCAAAGGCCATCAGTTGGTCATAACGGAAGCGCGGCAGCGTGCCGCGAATCCAGATATAGAGGAACATGAAGAAGAAAATCTTCAGCGCAAACCAGAAGACCGGCAGCAGCGAGCGAATCAGCCCGGAGCCGAACAGCGGCCCCGACCATCCGCCAAAAAAGAGCAGGGTAGCCACGCAGCTTACGGTAATCATGTTCAGGTATTCGGCCATGAAGAACATGGCGAATTTCATGGCGCTGTACTCGGTGTGGTATCCGGCCACCAGTTCTGTTTCGGCCTCAGGGAGGTCAAATGGAATACGGTTGGTCTCGGCGTAGGCCGCCATCAGATAAATAAAGAAGGCAATAAACTGAGGGAAGATATACCAGTGGGGAATAAAGCCCAGCCACTTGTCGCCCAGTATCTGGCTTTGCACGATGCCCCGCAGGCTGAACGTTCCTCCCAGAATCAACACGCCAACCAAAGAGAGTCCGAGCGCCAGTTCATAACTGATCATCTGGGCGCTGGCGCGCAGGGAGCCAAGCAGCGCGTATTTGCTGTTGGACGACCATCCAGCCAGCGCAATGCCGTAGACGCCGATCGAAGTGACTCCCAGAATGATGAGCAGGCCGATGTTGATGTCGGTGGTCGGACCGCCGGGATGGATGACTCCGGTGATCTGCAACGCCGTTTCGTGCCCGTGGATGGTAATGGTTTCACCAAAGGGAATCACGGCAATGGAGATCAGCGACATGGCCAGGGCCAGCATAGGCGCCATGATGTAGAGCACCTTGTGGACACTGTCAGGCACCATGTCTTCTTTCAGGATGAACTTGATGCCGTCGGCCAGCGGCTGGAGCAGCCCGAAAGGCCCTACGCGGGTTGGTCCCCAACGGTTCTGAATGCGGCCGACGATCTTGCGTTCCAGCCAGGTCGTGTAAGCCACTCCGGTGAGCAGAATGAACGCGACCAGCGCGATCTTGATTACGGCAGCGATGATGAATACGGTTGTATCGGTCATTGGAAATGCTTGCTGCTAGCTACTAGCCGCTAGCTTCTAGCTCTTGGCTTCTAGCTCTTGGCTTTTAGCTCTTGGCTTTTAGCTTTTGGCTCCTGGTTTCTGAATCCTATCGTTGTTTGCAAATTCGATGACTGGTTCTATTTACGGTGCTATTACAGCGATACAAAAGCTAATTGCCAATTGCTATTTGCTAACTGCTCTAATCCGCCATCACTTCTTTGTCGGCTGGATGCGTCCGCCGGTTTTCGAGTACTGCGCCTAACGCGCGCGAATAGCGGCCCAGCGTTCCGGACGTAAACAGCGTGTCATTGGCTGGAACAATCTGCACCAGCGAATCGGCCACCGCGTTGCCATGTTCGGGGGCGGTCACGTGCTCGTCATTCCCGGCAATCAGATTGAGGCGCGAGAAATCATAACCAGGCACCAGCCGCTGAATTTCATCGAGAATGGCCATGGGATCAAACGGGCTCAGCCTTGGCTCAAGATTATTCGCGGCCAGCCAGATGGCCTGGCGGTCAACCTCGCCTGACTGGGCTCCACGCGACTGGCCCATATCAGCACGCACGCCACCGCCGAAAGGCACCAGCTTGCGGACGTTTGCGCCCATGCGCTCGGCCACTCTTACAATAATTTCGAAGTCGCTCTTGAGTCCGCCAATGTCGCCGGCTTTCTTGACCAGTTGAAGATCGCCGCAGGTATTAGTGAACGTGCCGGACTTTTCATAGGCCGAAGCCGCAGGCAACACGACTTCAGCGAGCATAGCGGTCTCGGTGAGGAAAAGTTCCTGGACAACGACGAAGGTATTTTGCAGGGCCGAAGGATCAAAGCTGTAATCCACTACAGGATTCGACCCGACAACATACAGAGCCGACAGCCGGCCTTGGCTGGCAGCCTGCATCATCGCCGGGAGATCCAGACCTTTGTCGGCAGGAAGCTGACCCCAATCTTCGGAAAAATTCTGGGCGCTGGCAGCGCTGCCGTATCCGGGCAGCAGGTCAGGATAGAGTCCCATATCGGCCGCGCCGCGGGAGTTGGCATAATCGCCGAGACAAATAAACTTCGCGTCCGAGGCCGAGCCGAATTTCACCAGCGCTGTGATGTCGGCACCGCGCAGTTCGGAACCAAAGATGATGATTGCATCTTTTAAGCTACGCAGGTTTTCGCGGAGCTGCTTCAAGGCATCATTGGAAACATTGGCGCCAGTCAATGAACCGGCAGCGGCATCGTCTCCATTGAGGAAAGCGACGAACTTGCCTTCGCGCCCTTCAGGGATTTGCAGGAACGCGGCAGCCTGACGGCGCAGCTTGATGGGCCGCGAGTTGATCACATAAAGTTTGGCCTGATGCAAACGCACGTTGGTGCGGATATTCCAGGCCAGCAGCGGATGCTGCTCAGTCGGGTCATTTCCGATGAGGACAATCGCAGGCGCCGTCGCAACGTCGCGCATGGTGGCCGTAATGTTTTCTTTTCCGGAGATCGCGCGGGCGAAAGCAGGGAAGTCGGCGGTGCGGTGATGGTCAATATTGTTGGTGCCCAGCACGGTGCGCGCAAATTTCTGGAGCAGATAATTCTCTTCGTTGGTAGTGCGGTTGGAGCCGATGACCCCAATGGACGAGCCGCCATTGAGGTCGCGAATTTCTTTCAGCCTCTTGCCTACGTGGTCCAGAGCTTCTTCCCAGGTGGCCGGCGCAAGTTCGCCATTGCGGCGAATCAGAGGCTGGCGCAGGCGCGCAGGGTGATCGAAGAAATCGAAGGCATAGCGGCCCTTGATGCATAGGAAGTCGCCATTGATGCCGCTCTTGTCGCGGTTGTCGCCGCGCACGATGTCCATGCCGGTATCGGACCGCCGCACACCCAGCGTGGTCTTGCATCCATCGCCGCAGTGCGTGCAGATGGTGCCGACGTGCTTCATTTCCCACGGACGCGTCTTGTAGCGGTAAGCGCCGGAGGTGAGCGCACCCACCGGACAGATATCAATGCACATGCCGCATTCTTCGCATTCCAGATGGTCGCCTTTGTTGGGAGCGATCACGGAGCCTGAGCCGCGGTTCTGGACGCCCAGCGCCCAAACGTCCATGCCTTCGCCGCAGGCCCGCACACAGCGGTAACACAGAATGCAGCGCGGGCGATCAAAGAACACCACCGGGGACCATTGCTGCTCGTCCTTGTGCAGCTTGCCTTCCATGTAGCGCGATTCGGCAGCGCCATACTTGAAAGTCATGTCTTGCAATTCGCATTCGCCCCCAGCATCGCACACCGGGCAATCGAGCGGATGGTTGCCGAGCAGCAACTCGATCATGGACTTGCGCGCCTGCTTAACTTCGTCGGAGTCGGTGACCACCACCATGCCGTCAGTGATCTGGACGGTGCAGGCAGTCTGCAACTTGGGCATTTTCTCAATGCGCACCAGGCACATGCGGCAAGCCGCCTGAAGCGCAAGGCCGGGATAGTAGCAGAAAGAAGGCACCTCGATGCCGACAGCCTTGCAAGCCTCGATCAGCAGCGTGCCCGCAGGTGCGGTGATCTGCTTGCCGTCAACGGTGATGGTTACGTTTTTTACTTCAGACATAGAAAATTTGGTAATTGAGTAAATTGGTAATTGGGTAATTTACCTGTTGCCCTTTGCTGTTTTGCGAGAAGCAGAAAAATTGCCGCTAGCTCACGTGCTTCCTTCAGAATATCGTCCAACTGCTTCGGGTTCAGGATCTTCATTTCCGCTATCAGTTCAAGCCAGAAGACGCTTTCATCAGCTTCTTCAGCTACCACGCCAATTCTCGAGATAAATTCAGCCCTCGATCGGCGCTCTACAAACTGCTCGGTAATTCGCTCCTACTGACGTACCGCACCGCAAAAGCTGCTTTCCTAGTACCTGGGCTTCCGTAGACTTGGGAAGAGCCTGATACAAATGAATAATTCTAATTGCGAATCTTTTTGTTCGTTCTCGAAGTTCGTCAGCCTGATTCACAATTAACCAACTTGCCAAATTACCAAATTACTCAGTTACCAAATGGCTTCAGGCCAGCACCGGCAGTTGCGTCACTTTACCTGCCGGATCAAACGGACACGGCCTGCCTTCCAGATGTGCCTCGAATTCGTCGCGCCATTTGTCCACAATGGACATCGTTGGAATCGCGGCGGCATCGCCCAGCGGACAGAAGGTGCGCCCCAGCATGTTCTGTGCCAGGTACTTGATGTTGTCTATATCTTTCTTCAGACCGCCTCCCGCGTGAAAGCGGGTGAGCGTTTTCTTGAGCCAGTCGGTGCCTTCACGGCAGGGGATACACCATCCGCAGCTTTCATGCTGGTAGAACTTCATGACCCGCAGAGCAAAATGAACCATGCAGGTCTGGTCATCGAGCATTACCACGCCGCCTGAGCCCAGAAACTCGCCGCGCTTGCCGAAGCTGTCAAAATCCATGTTCATCTGGTCGGCTTCTTCAGCGGTCAGCACAAATGTGGAAGATCCGCCGGGCACCACGGCTTTCAGCTTGCGTCCGTTAGAAATGCCGCCGCCTACGTCATAAATCATCTTCTTTAAGGGATAACCAAGCGGCAGTTCGTACACGCCCGGTTTATTGATGTGTCCGCTGAGGCAGAACAGGCGTGTGCCGCCATTTTTCGGCGGACCATAATCAGCGAACTTCTGTCCGCCCATCAGGATGATGTGAGGCACCGAGGACAGAGTCTCGACATTGTTAATGACCGTAGGGCCGCCCCACAGTCCGACCACTGCAGGGAACGGAGGGCGGATACGCGGAATGCCGCGCTTGCCTTCCAGAGATTCCATGAGCGCCGATTCCTCGCCGACTTCATAAGCGCCCGCCCCGGTATGCCAGTAAACTTCAAAATCTTTTCCGCTGCCGAAAATGTTTTTGCCGGCAAAGCCTTTTGCGTAGGCGTCAGCAATGGCCTGCCGCATGATGTCTACGAGATAGCGATATTCGCCGCGTATATAGATGTAGCCGGCTTTTGCGCCTACGGCCAGCCCGGCGATGATGACGCCTTCAATCACCGAATGCGGATCGTGCTCGAGAATCAGCCGGTCTTTGCAGGTGCCGGGTTCGCTCTCGTCGCCATTCACCAGAATGTACTTGGGCTTGTCCGACGTTTTGGGCACGAACGCCCACTTCATGCCGGTAGGGAAGCCTGCTCCGCCGCGTCCACGCAGGTTGGAGGTTTTGACCTCATTGATGATCTCGTCAGGTTGCATCTGGAGCGCCTTGCGGGCAGCTTTGTAACCATCAAGCTCCAGGTAGCGCTCGATATTGGTCGCGCCTTTGCCAAAGCGCTGCGAGACAATGCGGACTTCGTCGGGATGGGATACTAAATCAGCCATTATTTCTCAGTCATTATGAGTACTTAGTAACTAATACTTGGTATTTAGCTTCTAGCTGCTAGCTCCTGGCTTCTAGCCTGGAGCAAAACATCAAGCTCGTGGAAAACGGAAAACTTCAACCCCTATGTCATCCTGAGGCCTGCGGCCGAAGGACCTATGTATTTTGCTCGCGTTACGGTTTCGCCCTTTTTCGATATCCGTCCAGCACCACGTCCATCGCTTCCGGCGTCAGGTTCTCATGAAAATCGTAGTTTACCTGCACTGCCGGTGCCCAACTGCATGCGCCTATGCATTCCACTTCTTCGAGTGAAAACATTCCGTCCGGGGTGGTTTGCTTGTGCCCTATGCCCAGGCGCTGCTTGCAGTGATCGAAAAGCTCGTCTGCGCCGCGCAGCATGCAGCAGATATTGGTGCATACCTGCACGTTGTATTTGCCCACCGGCCTGGTGCGCAGCATGGAGTAATAGCTGATCACGTTGCGCACTTCGAGTTCGGTCAGTTCGGTTTTGTTCGCGAGGTGAGCAATGGCTTCATCGGTGATGTATCCGAGTTCGTCCTGGGTATAAAGCAGCATGGGAACCAGAAACGACCGCTTGGTCGGATACTCCTTCATCTTCGCGTCGAAAAACTGATCAAGCTTGTCGGAAATCACTGGCATTAACGATCAATCTCTCCAAGAACAATATCAATGCTGCCAATGGCGGCAACTACGTCGGCAATCAGGCGGCCCTCGCACATTTTAGGCAATGCCTGAAGGCTGGCATAAGAAGGGGAGCGCATGTGCACGCGCATGGGCTTGGCGGTACCATCGCTGACCACGTAGTAGCCCATTTCCCCGCGCGGAGATTCGATTGCCTGGTAAACCTCTCCGGCCGGGACAGTAAAGCCTTCGGTCACAATCTTAAAGTGATAGATGAGGGCTTCCATCTGCGTTTTCATCTTCTCGCGGTCGGGCAGCACAACTTTGGGCGCTTCCGCCTTAGTGGGACCGGAAGGCAGACCGGCCAGAGCCTGAAGCACGATCTCCCGCGACTCGCGCAATTCCTGCACGCGGCATACGTAGCGTGCCCAGACATCGCCATCCTGCGAGATCGGCACTTTGAACTTGAATTTATCGTAGCTGGAATACGGCATATCGCGCCGCAGGTCCCAGTCCACTCCGCTGGCGCGCATGGCCGGGCCGGTCACTCCCATGGCGAGAGCATCTTCGGCGCTCAGGTGGGCCACGCCTTTCAGGCGATCAATAAAGATGCGGTTACCGGTGAGCAGGCTTTCGTATTCATCAATCTTCTCTGAGAAGGCGGTGATAAATGTTTTTACCTTATCGAAGAAGCCCAGTGGAGGTTCGAGCGCCAGCCCGCCAATGCGGAAGTACGAAGTCATCATGCGCTGGCCGCTCACCATCTCGTAAATGCGCAGCAGGTCTTCGCGCTCGCGGAAGCAATAGAGAAAGACCGACATGGCGCCGATATCCATGGCGTGGGTGCCCAGCCAGACCAGGTGCGAGCTGATGCGCTGCAATTCGTTGAGCATCACGCGAATCCACTGCGCGCGCTCCGGAACTTCCAGTCCCAGCAGCTTTTCCACGGCCAACACGTAGCAGAGATTGTTGGTCATGGGGCAGAGGTAATCAATACGGTCGGTTAGCGGCACCACTTGCTGGTAGAACTTGGCTTCGCAGGTCTTCTCGATGCCGGTATGCAGAAAGCCGATATCGGGCATCATGCGCACTACATGCTCGCCATCGATTTCCAGCAGCAGGCGCAGCACGCCATGGGTCGAAGGATGCTGCGGACCCATGTTCAAAATCATGGTCTTGTCTTGCGAGACCTCGGAGACGGGCGTGGCTGTCAAGTGGCCCATTTAACGGAAGCCCTCCACCGGATAATCTTTGCGCAACGGATGGCCTTCCCAATCTTCGGGCAGCATGATGCGGCGCAGATAAGGGTGGCCCAGAAAGCGGATGCCGAACAGATCGAAAAGCTCGCGTTCGAAGAAGTTCGCAGCCGTCCACACCGGAGTGATGGACTCGATTACGGGATCGTCTCCATCAAGTTTTACTTTAAGTCTGACCCGTTCCTTCCGCGGGATAGAAAGCAGGTGGTATGCCATTTCAAAGCGCGGTTCCCGAGGGTAAAAATCGGAACAGGTCAGGTCTGAAAGAAAGTTGAACTGGGCCTGAATCTTCAATTGCTCGCAGGCCTCGCGGATAAACTCGCGGCCTACAAAAATGGAAAGTTCTTCGCGGTCGTAGATGGCGCTCTGGACGGCATTACGGTTCCAGCTCAATAAGGCAGCCAGCGACGGGGCGTCTTTCAGTTGTTCCAGATCAGTAATTGCGGGCGCCAGGGCCATTTTAGGTTCCGCTCCTCTCGGCCACGTTCCAGTCCAGAATGCCTTTCTTCCATATATAGAAGAAGCCGACCAGCACCAGCCCGATATAGACCAGCATCTCCCAGAAGCCGAACATGCCCAGCTTGCGCGCGATGACCGCCCACGGATACAGAAAGACTGCCTCTACATCGAACAAAATAAAGAGCATAGCTACCATGTAGAAGCGCACGCTGAAGCGCCCCTGGGCGTCGCCCGTTGGGGTAATGCCGCACTCATAGGCGGCCATTTTGGCGGGGGTCCACTTGTGCTTGCCCAGCAGGGCAGAAAGGGTGACCATGACTGTGGCCAGTCCGATCCCTACGACCACCTGAATCAACAATGGCAAATATCGGGCGAAGTAATTATTGTCCGGCATGAAAGGCCTGTATATAATGCGCGACTACAGAAGGCTAAACATTCGAATGTAATTGTCTGTTCGCACGAGTGTCAAGGCCTTGACTGACAAAGAGTTGCTGTTTTTGCGTGAGTGCCAGGCGCGTACTTCCTCCCTCCCCTGATGCGCGCGTGGTGACCGCAATTTTATCTGGGAAAGGTGAGGTCTTCTCCCCCGGCAGGCCTTTGTTGTTCTATGACCATTTTTGGGTTCAATACAGACGTTAAATACGGTGACACTGTTTACCACGTGCAGAGTGAGGGACGCCGGGGTGAACTGGTCATTCAGACCATGGTCTTCGTCAAAGGCCAGTGCATTGGCAAGCGAACCATTCCTTACGCGCAGGAAACCGACAGCGACTCCGTCCACGCCCAGCTAAAAACCCAGCACAAGATGGTGATTGACGCCATCAACGAAGGCACGCTCGATTCAGTGCTGGCCGCCAACGGCGAAGCCAATCCACCCGCTTCCAGCAACGGTCATTCCAGCAACAGCCACGCCGGTGCCACATCGGACGTGATCACCATCGAATTCCAGATTACCGATTCAGGCCACGGAGTATCGGGAGTTGAAGTCATCTCCCGTGCCGACGAATCTCCCGATAGCGCAATTCTGGCCAGCGCCTTTTCTGACGCGGAGGGCATGGTGAAGATGAGCATCCCGGTGAAGCTTGGAACGCAAAAGGAAGCGATCACGGTCGAGGCCAACTACGGCGGCAAGTCGTTCGTGCGCAAATTCCGGGTAAAAGAAGCGGGGAAGTGACGAGATTGCCAAAATTGCCATATTTTTAAATCGCCGTAATGCGATCACACACTTCTGTGCACCAAATCTAGAATGCTGATTGCTCTCATCTTCGCCGACACTCTCAATGCCACGTCATCCTGAGGCGCGCCTTTGCGCCGAAGGACCTATGTACTTTGCTTGCAGCATCCATAATGCGGTCGTGTGCAGAGTGCATTTTCTTTCGACCAGCGATCACGTACACTCTCACGCGCATGCCTCCTCGCCAATACACTTACTACGTCTACATGATGGCGAACAGATCTAAGACTCTCTACACAGGCATGACAAACAACCTTCGCAGGCGCGTCTTTGAGCACAAGACCGGGATTCAAGAAGGGTTCACGCGAGACTACAAAATAGATCGGCTTGTGTATTGGGAAAGCTATGGGAGCGTTGTTCGAACGATCGCGCGTGAGAAGCAAATCAAAAGTTGGGTTCGCATGAAGAAGATTGCGCTGATTGTCAGTGTGAATCCGACGTGGACGGACCTTTCGGAAGAGCTTTATCCGGAGATGAAAGACGAAGTGAGCAGCTTTATACAAGAGCAGCGTCGGGGTGAAGAAAATGTGTGATTTGACGTACACAGCATGACGATTGCATTCTGCACATGATCGCTTTATAGATGCTGCAGGCAGAGTACAGAGGTCCTTCGGCGCAAAAGAGCGCCTCAGGATGACACGGCGTTGATGGTTTCGTGATGGCTTAGAGCAAATACGCTCTGACGCTCGTTGAATATCACTGCAATGAATGCAGACGTGATGCTCAAGGAGCCATGCGTGAGAGTCTACGTGATCGCCGACAGAAAGAGAATGCATTCTGCACATGATCGCTTCATAGATGCTGCAGGCAGAGTACAGAGGTCCTTCGGCGCAAAAGACGCGCCTCAGGATGACAGGGCGTTAAGTGATTTATTGGTGCTCAGTGCAAATAAGCTCTTATCCTGCGTTGATTTTTCTATCTCCCCCAGGAGCAATGAATGCGCAGGCATCTACCAGCAAATTTTGGCATCATGGCAATCTTGGCGCTCTTCCTCAGTGCGTCGGTTGTGGCGCCGGTTGCTGTTGCTGCTGCTGATTTTTGGGATTGACGCCTGAAAAGTCTACTTTGGGAGCCTGCCGTGATCCTTCTGAGGCGGCGAAATAGGCGTCGTTGCGGTGGAATCCGGCCATGTTTGCCCAGACACTGTTGGGGAACATGCCGATATAGGTGTTGTAGTCCTGCAGGGTATCGTTGTATCGCTTACGTTCAACCGCAATGCGGTTCTCTGTTCCGGCAATCTCGTCCTGCAGTCGCAGAAAGTTTTCATTTGATTTCAATTGCGGATAGTTTTCCACCACGACCAGGAGGCGTCCTAAAGCTCCATCCAGTTGCTGGTTGGCGGCGATCTTTTCTGAAGGCGATCCGGCTGAGAGCAGCCGCGCGCGGGCATTGGCGATGTCGCCGAACACGGTCTGTTCCTGCACCGCAAATCCTTTTACGGTCTCAACCAGGTTGGGAATCAGGTCAGCGCGGCGTTGCAGCACGATATCTACCTGCGACCATGCGGCCTTTACCGCCTCGTTCTTGGTGACCATCTGGTTTTTGGCGCCCACATAGCTGCTAAAGCCGACCACCAGAACCAGCACCAGCACTCCTGCAACGATTAGACCTTTCATGGCTTCTCCTGTTTAAGCTCTTGCCTAAGAACTCTGCTTTTGTTTCTGCATAAACTGCTCACGGTCGCGCTGCATGTTCATGGCTTCTACTGTGGCGCTCACTCGTTCGATGCTTTGCAGGTAAGCGGCAAATGTAGTTGCCACATCAATGGAATTGGCGGTGGCATGCTTCTCGCGAACACTGAGCAGATCGAAAAATGGGCCGGGATCAATTCCGAACCGCTCTGCCGCAGTCTCTACCACTTTGCGCTTGGCCTCGGGAGGTTTGCCGCCCAGCGCCAGATCGGCATGGCGAAACAACGTAATAAAGCTGGAAACGGAGTTCACCATCAGATGCAGCACCCTGGCGGGATCTCCGCTGGCAAGCAGGTAATGCTGGCGCAGCAGCAACAGCTTGGTGCGCAACTCGTGCCCCAGTTGGATGCGATGGCGTCCCACGGGAATTTGAACATCGTTCAGCAGGGCCGGACCGAAGAGCACCCGATGGCGATCTTTCATGTCTATGAACTCAATGGGGAATGCGGCGGCAGCGGCCCCGAGTTCCTGATAGGCAAAGATGAGCGGAATGGAATGCTTCTTGGCCGTCCACCACTCCACGGCGGGAGCAATGGCCCGAAGCGCCTCAATCGAAGTAGAGTGCAGCACGCACAGCAGATTCACGTCGGAAAAATCAGGATGAAAATCCTGAGAAGCCGCTGATCCGAACAGAACCACGCTCACCAGATTAGTCGTCGCCGCGCCTTGCAGCCGTTCAACGAATTCCTTCAACGCTGTTTCCACGTTCCCTCCGGACTGTTTACCAACCGCCGCTGGCGCCGCCACCGCCTGAACTGCCACCGCCAAAACCGCCGAACCCACCGCCTCCCCCAAACCCGCCTCCACCACCCCAGCCACCACTGCTACTGAAGAAGCCACCGCTGCCGAACCCGCCCATGCCGCCCCAGCCTCCCCACCCGCCCCACCGGGAACGCGGACGTCTGTAGAAAGGGTTCAAACGCCTGATCAGAGATCGAATCATTAATATGAATGCAAAAACGAAAAGAAAGAGGACGATGGCTGCAGTACTCCAACCACTGCCATGTTGGCGGTATTCGTAATCCTGTGAAGTTTGGCGGCCCTGTGTGTTGTCGAGAGAAACTTTAGCATCGGCGGCAATGGTGTCAGCAACCATCTCGGTCATGCCTTCCATTGCGCCGCTGTAATCGCCGGACCGCAACTGCGGCACCACCGCGCGGCCGAACGACCCTACCTTGCCGTCAGGAAGAATCGGTTCCAGCCCATAGCCCACCTCAATGCGATAGCGATGGTCATTGACGGCCAGTAGTATCAGAACACCACGATCGATTTTCCGGGGGCCGACACCCCAGCGTTTGAACAGGTCAGATGCGTAGCTCTCAATGTCCTGGCCATCGAGCGAATGGATTGTAACTACCGTAATCTGCGCGTTGGCTTTGCGGTCTACTTCATTACTAAGATCGGTGAGTTTCTGCGTGGTTGCTGCGTCGAGCACTCCGGCGAAATCGTTGACATAGCCTTGCGGCTTGAGATCTTTGGGCGACTCAGCATATATGACGCAGGTTGCACCCAGTACTACCAGCAGCAGCAACGCCCATTGGATTTTGCGCACGAGCATGCGTGCGCTCATTGTAACTGAATCCTTCTCAGCAACCGGGCACACTGGTTCCATGTATGCTCTGAGAAGTATGGCGGAACGGCTTAAGAAGTTCGATCTGCCGGCGGCTGACGCCATCGTGGTCGGCTCCGGACCCAATGGATTAGCTGCCGCTATACGCATGGCACAGGCAGGGCACTCCGTCGTGGTGCTGGAAGGCGCTGCTACCATCGGCGGCGGCATGCGCTCGGCAGAACTCACGCTGCCCGGCTTTCTGCACGATGTCTGCTCCTCTGTCCATCCCATGGCTGTATCTTCGCCCTACTTTCAAACTTTGCCACTGGAATCTCACGGACTCGAATGGGTTCATCCCCAGATTCCTCTGGCCCATCCTTTTGACGATGGATCAGCAACAGCTTTATTCAGATCGGTGGATGAAACCGCCGCTACTCTTGGTACGGATGGCAACGGCTACAAGGCCCTTGTGGACGACTTCGCCGACCGCTGGGATGAACTGCTGGAAGATGCTCTGGCTCCGGTGCGGGTCCCCAGACATCCGGTCCTGATAAGTAAGTTTGGAAAGCGGGCGCTACGTTCTGCCCGGGGATTGACTCACGCCTATTTCCGTACCGAGCGCGCCCGTGCTTTACTCGGGGGAATCGCCGCCCACTCCACTCTGCCACTCGAAAAGTTGCTGACAGGCGGTTTCGCGCTGGTCCTCGCAATCGCCGGACATGCGCGCGGCTGGCCTTTCGCCCGTGGCGGCTCACAAACTCTTGCCAATGCACTGATCTCGCTGCTGCATTCGCTCGGCGGCCAGGTCATTTCTGGCGTCAACGTTGAATCCATTGACCAGCTACCACCAGCGAAAGCTGTGCTGCTCGATGTAACTCCGCGGCAACTGCTGGCCATGGCCGGCCATAAACTCCCGGACCTTTACCAGCAGAGGCTGAAACGCTATCGCTACAGCATGGGAGTTTTCAAGATGGACTGGGCATTGCACCAGCCAGTCCCGTGGCGAGCGCCGGAATGCCAAAAAGCGGGAACCGTTCATCTGGGCAGTTCTTTTCAGGAGATCAGCGAATCAGAACGCAAAGCGTGGCATGGGGATATCGCAAGCCGACCCTTGATTATCTTCGCGCAGCCGACAATTACCGATCCATCGCGCGCGCCCAGCGGGAAACACATCGCGTGGGCATACTGCCACGTACCCAACGGATGCGCAGTAGATATGGTGGAAGCCATCGAGAATCAGGTGGAGAGGTTTGCGCCCGGTTTCCGTGATTGCATCATGGCGCGCTCGGTCATGGCTCCCGCTGACCTGGAACAGCGAAATCCTAATTTAGTTGGGGGCGACATTAGCGGCGGAGCATCTACTCCAGAGCAGTTCTTCTTCCGGCCTACTGCAACTCTCTACAAGACACCCGCACGCGGACTCTATCTCTGTTCTTCCTCCACACCACCGGGAGGCGGCGTGCATGGCATGTGCGGCTACTATGCGGCGGAAATGGCATTGGCGGGCATATAACGGTATCCATTCCAGACACAAAAAAAGCGGCTGCCCGAAGCAGCCGCTTTGGTCGTTAAAGTGTTAGTTGAGCGGCGGTTTGCCGGTGCTGGTCGAACCTGGGGTGGTGGAACTCGGACTCGTGGTCGAGCTGGGCGTAGTAGTAGTCGTCGCGCTGCTTGAGGTTCCAGTGGTACCCATGGTTGAAGAACCAGTTCCAGTCGTTCCCATAGTGGAAGAGCCGGCGGTCGGCGGAGTGGTGGTGCTCGGCGAAGTCGTCGAGGTTCCAGTCGTGCTGCTCGGCGTGCTGGTCGAAGGCATCATGCCTGCCGGGCAAGGATTACTCACAGAGGCACTGGCTGTGTTGGTGCTGGTTGTGCTCGACGGAGCAGTGGCGCTGGCTGAGGTGCTCGAAGTTGGCCCAACCTGGCTGCTGCCTGATCCCACCTGACTGCTGCCCGAACCTACCTGGCTCGAACTGGAAGTGCTCGGCACGCACGGAGAGGTGCTGGTGCTGGTCGAAGTTGTCGGGGTGGTGGTTGCGCTGCTGCCCATAGTGCTCTGGCCAACGCCAGTGCTGGTTCCGGTGGTGCTGCTCGGTGTGCTGGTCGTGCTCGGAGTGGTCTGAGCTCCAACGCTTGTAGATGTTGTGCTGGATCCTATGCCTGAGGATGTCCCGCTGGGCGATGTAGTTGTTGTGCTGGGCGTTGTGGTTGTCGTCTGGCTACCGGTTGAACTGCCTGTGGCTCCTGTTGCGCCGGTAGTTCCGCCACCGGTGACCTGAGCTGAGGCAACTCCCATCGCCAGAAACAATACTGCTGAAGCGAAAAAGTACTTTTGCATGGATTCTCCTCTGTCGTCCACCGGCCGGCGTGTGAATGACCGGTAGGAAATCGAATAATTCTTGGCTCAATTGATTAGATGCCTGCCTTTCAGAGGGAGATGGGTGCGAAGCAGGGTAGCTGCCGTCTTGAAAGCAGGGTAGCTGGAGCGAAATGCAGAGTTCCTCTTTGCATGATTATGCCGGATTGACGTTCTGGCTAAATCAGCGTTCTGGTTAGTCAGCGTCCTGGTTGAATCAAGGTTCTGGCTGAACCAGCGTTCTGGCTAAAATCCGCGTTCCAGTTGAACTCAATTACCGCGAGCAGGCGCGGGCTGTTGAAGCAGAAGGTGCGCGGAAGAGCTTACAAATTGTGTATTCGTGGTCTGCTATTTACAATGAGCAGGAACTCCCACTGTAACCTGCGAATGACTGTGCCTTGGTGCGTGAGTTGGTAATAGTACAAACCTTTTTTGTTGATGGAGAGAGACGTTGGATTTATCAAGACGCTCGAGTGCGCAACGCAATCTTTTCTGCCTCATTCTGTTTTTATTGTTCTTTCTGATCGGCGCTACCGGACAAGACAACCAGCAGCAACAGCAACAACAATCCGCACCGCAGCAGCAACCGCAGCAACAGCAGTCGCAGCCCCAGGCACAGCAGCAGGAGCCTGCGCCCGCCGCTGATTTCACCGCTGACCAGATCATTGAGATTCTGCAAAGCGACCCGCAGCTTTTGTCGGAAGCAAAAACACAAATCGTGAACCAACTGCGCCAGCGCGGCTACGCAGTAACAGAATCAGACGTAACCGATGAGCGGCTGTTTTCGCAGATACAGTCCGATGATCGTGTCCGCCAGGTGATGAGCGATGAACTGCGGCGCCGTGGCTACACGCCTCCAGCGCCGGAAGGCGCGGCTGCTGGAACCGCTGCCAGAACCACAGCACAGAGGCCGGCAACCAACCAGGGTCAGACCGGGAATCGGGCCCGTGTCACTGACATGGAAAACCGCGATATGCAGAAGGAAGGGAACCCGCAACGCTACTATCCCTACCGGAACTTTCCTGCATTACAGGACCTCTATGCGCGGCCGGCAATCAGCACCGACAAGCTTGAACGTTTCGGGGCTGCGCTGTTTCGCAACAGCAACGTCTCTGAAAAAACTTCAATGGACGTGCCCGCTGGCGCTGACTACGTATTAGGCCCGGGCGATGAACTGATTATCGAGATTACGGGAAGTTCGGCGCAGAGGATACAGGTGACTGTAGACCGCCAAGGGCGCATTTTGCTGCCGGAAGCGGGTGCGATTCTGGTCGTGGGACGCACTTTGGGCGAAGCCCAGCAGATGATTACGAAAGAATTGATGCGCCAGTTCAAAGGCATTGCCGTGGATGTTTCCCTGGGCAAGCTGCGCACCATACGCGCCTACGTAGTAGGCGATGTGAACAAGCCTGGCGCTTATGACATCAGCGCGCTTTCCACGGCCTTGAGCGCATTGCTGGTTGCGGGCGGCCCCACCGATACTGGTTCGCTGCGCACGGTAAAACATTTTCGCGGAAAGAAGCTGGTGGAAGACGTTGATCTTTATGAGCTGATGCTGAAAGGCGTGAGCTCGGGCGAGGTGCGGCTCGAATCCGGTGACAGCATTCTGGTTCCCCCCGTTGGCCCTCAGGTTACGGTGGCCGGAATGGTGCGGCGTCCTGCGATTTATGAATTGCGCAACGAGCAGACCCTTGACCAGGTGCTGGACCTGGCCGGCGGCGTACAGGTATCCGGCGCGCTGGGAAACATCAAGGTTGAGCGTATTCAGGCGCACGAGCGCAAGATCATGCTCAGCGTCAACCTGCCCAATGGTAATGACACCAGCGCAATCGAAGATGCGTTTAAGAAGTTTCCTATTAAAGATGGCGACCGCATCACAATCACGCCCATTCTGCCGTTCAGCGACAAGACCGTTTATCTGCAGGGACACGTATTTCGTCCCGGCAAATATCCGTATCGTGACGGCATGAAAGTCAGCGACATTGTCGGTTCTTTTGAAGACCTGCTGCCCGAACCTGCTGACCGGGCCGACATCATACGTCTGCGCCCGCCTGACTTCCGTCCCTTTGTCATTGGCTTCAACCTGCGCGATGTTTTGAGCAAAAAGCGGGAAGCGCCTGACTTGCAGCCGTTTGACACGATCCGCGTATATGGGCGGTACGAGGCGGATGCTCCCAAAGTTTCAGTCTATGGAGAGGTGTTGAGGCCGGGCGAATATCCCATGTCTGAGCACATGACCGCCGCCGACCTGTTGAAAATGGCGGGTGGATTCAAGCGTGGGGCCTATACCGAGACTGCGGACCTGGCTAGTTATTCGGTCGTGAACGGCAGCAAGGTAGAGTTGGAGCACCGTCCGGTGCCGATTGCCCGCGCTCTTTCTGGCGAGCCCGATACCGATGTGCTGCTGAAACCCGGTGACGTGCTGACCATAAGCCAGCTTGGCGGATGGGCCACCATTGGCGGCGCCATCAGTGTGACCGGAGAAGTCCTGCATCCTGGCCGATATGGCATTGAGGAGGGAGAAAGCTCAGCTCCATTCTGAAGCGCGCGGGCGGCTTCCTGCCCGGAGCTTATCCGAACGGGGCAATACTCGAGCGCGACCAAGTGCGCGAGATTTCTTCAAAGAACCGCGATGAACTGGTTCGCAAGTTGCAGGCCCAGGGACTGGAAGGTGATGGCACAGGGCGGCCGGAACCGGCGGCATTGCAGCGCCAGCGGCAGCAACTGATTGACAAGCTGAAACAGATCCAGCCCAACGGGCGCATGCTTATTCATATTTCTCCGGATATTTCCAAGTGGGAAAACACCATCGCGGATATCGAAGTACGCGCGGGCGATACTTTGATCATTCCGCGCAAACCCAACTTTATTCTTGTAGCAGGACAGGTATTCAACCCCACCGCCATTACATTTTCACCCGGCAAACATGCCGGATGGTATCTACAGCAGTCCGGCGGCCCCAATCTTTCCGGAAGCAGGAAAGATGTTTTCATCGTGCGCGCCAACGGCACGGTAGTCGGTAGAAATCGCGACCAGTGGTTTTCGGGCAACGTGCTCAGCACCACTCTACAGCCCGGAGACACCGTTTACGTTCCGGAAAAGATTGCTTCGGGAACCAACAAGCTGGCGTTGTTCTCGCAAACGGCCAGCCTGTTGTCTGGTCTGGCAGTATCAGCCACGGTCTTGACCAACTTCTAAGGAGCTTGAGAGTGGCTTTGCTTTTGAAAAGCAAGTGGATCGTGTCTGTGGCCTGCATGTGGCTGGCAATGAGCGCTTGGGGACAAACGGAGAAACCAGCGCCTGTCACCGCTCCGTCAGAGGCAGGGGTGTGGACACAAGACACGGCTTCGCAAGAAAAGCCGGCGCAAGAGAAGCAGGAGCAAGAGAAGCCGGCGCAACACAAATCCTCGCAGTCCCCGTCTTCTCCGAAAGCCCCGGCCCAGCAGAACGCTCCTGCACAAAGTGCTCCTGCACAAAGCGTTCCTTCACAAAACGAGCCTTCCGAAGAAAACGTGTGGACTCCGCGCCAACCTTCACAGGACACTTCGTCGCAGACGACTCCCGCGCAAAATGTTCCGTCACAGCAGGGTGTGTGGACGCCCGCGCCATCTTCGCAAAACGCGTCTTCAGAAAACACCCCGGAAAATGGGGCGTCTCAAAAATCCCCGGCACAGCCCATTTCTCCGTCAAGCGCGTCTTCGAAAAACGAAAAAGCATTGCCCCGGCCCGCTCCTGACAATCCATATCCTGCCAGTCTGGTGCCGACAGTTTTCCTGAAAAATTTTGCCGTTGACCAGAAAGATATCTGGACCGCGCCCTTCAAAGCCCGCATTCAAGACCTGAACTGGCTGGCGCCCTTTGCCGGCCTCACCGCAGGTCTGATCAATGCAGACGCCGAGCTTTCTTCCCGCATCTCCACCACCGGTACGCTGGCCAGGAATTCCGGCAAGATTGCGAATGGCGGGCTGGCCCTCATGCTTGCGGGCACCGGCAGCTTCTACCTGCTGGGAAGATGGAATGGCAACGACCACCAGCGCGAAACCGGCATCCTCGCTGGCGAAGCAGTGCTGAACAGCTTTGTTTTCGATGAGATATTGAAAGCTTCCACGCCAGCGCGAGCGTCCTACGGAAGGCACAGGGCAGGGCCGTTTCTGGCAGGGGACCATCGGCAATTCTTCCTTCGCTTCCAATCACTCCATCATGGCGTGGTCCGCAGCCACGGTGCTGGCGCATGAATATCCGGGCCCGCTTACCAAATTTCTCGCGTATGGTCTGGCCACCGGCATCAGCGTAGCCAGGGTCACTGGCAGGCAGCACTTTCCCAGCGATGTGTTGGTGGGCAGCGGTCTCGGATACCTCATAGGACGCCAGGTGTACGCCCGCCATCATGACCCCGAGTTGTGGGGCGCCGATTACGGCACGTTCATGCGCTCACCTCAGCCCAGAGAAGGCACAACCACTCAGAACCTGGCGTCGCCTTATGTGCCGCTCGATAGCTGGGTATACCGCGCCTTTGATCGCCTCAATGCCCTGGGAGTAATACCCAGTTCGTTTATGGGTCTGCGGCCGTGGACGCGCAGAGAGTGCGCGCGCCTTCTGGAAGAAGCTTCCAGCTACATAGATGACAATTCGCCAGACGAAGCTACGCGACTGAATGCGGCTCTGGTGCGGGAATTTCAGCCCGAAACCAATGACGATCAGAACCGCTATCTGCGTCTCGATTCGTTGTACGCGCGCGTCACGCAAATCTCCGGAAAACCCCTCACTGATGGTTATCATTTCGCGAATACTATCGTGAATGATTACGGACGCCCTTATGAGCACGGCACGAATTCGATTACCGGGTTTTCCAGCAGCGGTTCGTCGGGCGCCTTCGGATTCTACGTTCGCGGGGAATGGGAACATGCGCCCTCGGCTCCGGGCTTGCCGCCGGACGTGCAGGGAGCCATCCAGTTGGCCGACCAGAAATTTGTAGCAACCCCGCTGCTGCCCACGGCCAATACCAATATTGCCGCGTTCAACCAGTTCCGCCTGCTCGATACCTACGTGATGCTCAACATCAAAGGCTGGCAGGCCTCCTTCGGCAAGCAGAGCCTGTGGACGGGGCCAACGGAAGATCCATTTCTTGAAAGCGACAACGCCGAGCCCATGTATATGTTCCGCGTTGATCAGACCATGCCCCGCAAACTGCCCAGCATCTTCGGTTTGCTTGGCCCCTTGCGGGTGGAGTTCTGGGTAGGGAAGCTGACCGGCGATCATGCGATCAACACCGAAGATCCTGCTATCGGCTTTGTTACGTCGGTGGGCCGCACTTTGTCACACCAGCCCATGCTGAATGGCCAGAAGATCAATTTCAAGCCAACCGTCAATTTTGAATTTGGTGTCGGGCGTACGGGCATGTGGGGCGGCCCAGATTTTCCCATTACTGCCGGCACAACCAGGCATTCGCTCTTTTCCACCAGCAATGCCAGTGGCAGGCTTGCTGATCCTGGCGACCGCCGCTCTACCTTCGACTTCAGCTATCGTCTTCCGGGCCTGCGTAAATGGGTAAAGCTCTATGATGATTCGTTCGTGGAGGATGAAATTACACCTGTTGTTATTCCGCGACGCGCCGCCCATAATCCCGGCTTGTACTTTTCCCAACTGCCGATATTGCCGCACATGGATTTCCGTGTTGAGGCTTCCTATACCAACCTGGCCGGCCTGATTGAACCTCCCGGCGGTGGCTTCTTTTATTGGAATGGCCGCTACGTAGATGGCTACACCAATAAAGGACAGATTATCGGCAATGGCACCGTAGGACGGCAGGGAATTGCCTTCCGTGGCGACAGCACCTACTGGGTCTCTGCCGACAAATCCCTCACCTTCGGATACCGCACCATGGTGCAGGATCCTGATTTCCTCAAAGGCGGCAGCTTCCGCGATACCTATGTGAAGTCAGAGTGGAGTTTCACGCCGCGCATCTCGCTTTCCAGCTTTCTGCAATACGAGTGGTGGAATTTCCCACTGCTGACCAACAACACCCGCCAGACCGATTTCACCGCGTCTTTCCAGTTGACCTATTGGCCGCATTGGAATCTGAAAAATCTGAAGCGGTGAGAACTTGTGGCCTGAAACAACTTTATTTTTAGCGACACGGCGCTAGCTTCTGACTGACTTCCGTCCGCACTAAAGCTGAAAAACTCAGAAAATAAAAAAGCGATTGCCGCCAGGCAATCGCTTTTGATTTGGGCAGAAAAATGTGATCGAAGACTATTTGCGTTTGCGGCTGGTCCAGAAACCGCCTGCAAGCGAGCCTACTCCGAGTAAACCGAGCAATGGCAGAGGAGAAGCTGTTTGCGGCAGCTTGGAACCTTTGGCTGCATTATCTGTGTCCTGCGAAGAAGACGTGCTGGCAGCCGCACCGGACTGATCGCTCGAACCCTGGGTGCTGGCCGGAGCAGTAGCGCTTGAGCCTGAGCTTTGGTCAGGAGTTGTTGTGGTCGTTGCTCCGCTCTGGCTGCTCATGCTGCCAGTGGATGAAGTCGAAGAGCTTGGATTCGCCGTAGTGTTATCGCTGGGCGGTGTAGCCGGTGGCTGACTGCTGGCCGGGGCGCTCTGATCGGTTGAAGTTGAGCTGGGCGACGTAGTCGCTGGCGGATTCGCTGCGGGCGTACTTTGATCAGGCGTGGTTGTCGTGCTCGGCTGGGTCGAGCTTGGCTGGCTGCTGGCCGGTGCGCTTTGATCAGGTGTGGTCGAACTCGGCTGAGTGGGGGTGCTGTCAGTCGGTGTTGTGGTTGCCGGCGGATTCGCTGACGGTGTGCTTTGATCAGGCGTTGTTGTCGAGCTTGGCTGAGTCGTAGTGCTGTTATCGCTCGGTGTTGTGGTTGCCGGCTGGTTGGCCGACGGTGTACTCTGATCAGGTGTGGTTGTCGAGCTCGGCTGGCTATTGGTGTTATCTGGCGTTGTTGATGATGGAGTCGTTGGCTGCTGCGCGGCGGCAACTCCTAAAGCCAGGAATAATACCGATGAAGCGAGAAAATACTTTTTCATGTTTGAGCCTCTTTCCCCGGTTGTTCAAGCCGGTAAGCACTCAGAGTGTGAGCGCCATCGTTAATCAGATGCAGTCCCATGGTGGCGGGAGGCCGCAACAATACTCATGTGCTGCCTGTTTCAAAGGGAAATATGTAATGAATTGTTAGTGTGAATAGCTGAATTCCAGATTGCGTAGTTTTTACAAGAGAAAAAGAAAAACAAGATCGAACCCATTGTTGCTCTCGCAAACGAGAGACGGCGCAGCGCACCGTCTCTACGTCCGGAGCTTATTCTCCAAGTAGTTCATCCAAGAGAAATGTTGCGTTAAGAACTTACACTACCCGCGCCAATCTCTTCGTATCTGCGTGAGTCAGCGATGCGGCCGCAGCTTTGGACGCCGTATTTCCGGTCGCCCGGATCACCTGCTCTGAGAACCGCTCCATCTCTTCCAGTTGCGGGCTGAATTGCAGAAGCAATAAGTCCACTCCTGCTTCTTCAAACTCAGAAATGCGTTCCGCTACCTGTTCCGCGGTACCGACCAGGCCCGAGCGCAGCCCGCGGTTGGAGACCGAATAATCTTCCAGCGAAACGCGCTGCTCCAGTTGGGTATTCGGCCAGCCATTGCTGGTAATTCTGGTAGCCTGCGGCATTTTGTTTTACGTCGGTGATGCGCCGCACTTCGTCCTGCGCTTCTTTTTCCGTCTCGCGGACAATCGCATAAGCGGCGATGCCGAACTGCATCCGGGGCAGGCCCCACTGCTTGCGGCGCGCGGAAAGATCGCGGATTTTCTCGCGTATTTTTTCCGGCGGATCGCCATGCATCACGTAGGCGTCACACTTCTGTGAAATCAGGTTCTTGGCGGCTTCGGATTCCCCGCCGGCATAGATCACCGGACGCGGACGGGAGACCGGCTTGGGCTGAAGCACCAGATCATCCACGCGATAGATACTTGCCCTGGGTAGGAGAAGTGGTCTTTGTGCCACGCCTGGTCCACCACGTCGAGCCATTCCGAAGTGCGGGCATAGCGGTCGTCGTGCTGGTCAAAGTGGACGCCATACTTTCGCGCCTCTTCCGCCCACCACGAAGACACCACGTTGAGTGACAGCCTGCCGCCGCTGATGTGGTCAATGTTGGCCGCCTGCTTGGCCAGCAATGCCGGGTTGTGAAAGGTGGGCCGCACGGCGACCATGAGTTCCAGCCGGCGGGTAACCGCGGCCAGCGCGGCTGCCGTAGACCATGCATCGAGCGAGGGCGCTTCCGGGCCTTTGATGTCGTTGAGGTTCAGTTCCGCGATCAGCGTGAGGTCAAAGCCTATCTCTTCGCTGCGGCGCGCCAGGCGGCTCACATAGTCCCAGCTTGCCTGCATGTTTTCGTCTTCCACGTTGCGCAGCCAGCCGCCAAATACAGGAAGCCAATATCCGTATCGCATTACGCTGCCTCCTGCTTCCAGAAAGTCCACCAGTTTGGTAAAGGGATTGAAGCCGATCACCTTGGGGCCATCGGCCACGAAGTTGGAAAGGGCGTTGATGTCGTAGTAGTAGAGCTTGCCATCGCGGTCATCCACGATGTATTCCACGCCGCCCACCTCGATGGTGGCCTGCTGCATGATCCGCTCCACCGCATGGATCACCTCATCCGGCGGCGTATAGCCTTCGACCCTGCAGTCCGGTCTTGGGAGCGTCCACGGGACACGCGGAGCGTTGCAGTTCCTCTCCGCCGGTGGTCTTGCAGATATCGGCCGGGCACAGATCGAAGGTCTCGCCATTGAGGTGGACTTTGATGCCGTAGAGAAATTTGGTCCCCACCACTTCCACGCGCACGATGTGGCCGCCGCGGGCGGGAATAAATTCCTGCACCAGCGCCGTGTTGTCGAGGCCCAGATCGAGGGTCCTGGGCCTGCGCGGCCTGATCAGAGTTCCTTAATGGAGTTCGAAGCGGGTGACGCCCGCGCCGCTGCCGCCGATGTTGGGCTTTACCACGATGGGGAAGCGAAGCCCGGCGGCCGCCTGCACCGCGTCGGCGTGGCTGTTGATGACCCGCGCCCTGGGATAGGGAAGCCCCAGCGATTCCAGCAGTGAGAGCTGCAGGGCCTTTGATGTTTCGTAGCGGAAAGCCCGCTGGCCGTTCACCACGCGCTTGCCGCGCTGCTCCAGATGGGCCAGATAGTACTGCGGTATAGAAGATGGCCTGTCCGTGTCCGCGGCGGTACGCCGAGGGACTCATTCGATTGAAGAACAGCGAGTAGCCGCCTTCACCGTTCAGGTGGGCCGGATCGAAATGGTGCTGGGTGGCGTTGATGCGCGCAAAGGGTGCGCCCCGGCGCTCCAGCTCTGCAAATAGAGGCAGGAACCAGTGTGGATGCTCGTAGTAGATCGCGATTGGCTGCTTTGGTCGTGACATGCCGTCCCCTCGTTTAGGGCCATCTCTGGAACGGCATCCGCAAAAGCATCAGGGCCGCTCGACTGAGCGGCCCTGATGAGAATCTAAACTAAAACTTTAAGATCCTGAAGCACCAGTCCGCTCGTGTGTACACATACACATGGCCATGCAACAACAGGCAGCGGTGGTGTTCAGGATGTTGGAAGATGAGTGCATCGAAGCAAAGTTTACACCAGACACCTTAGGCGAAGTCAAGTGTCTGCTTTAAGTTCTTTTTTGTTTTGGTTTTGTCCCGATTGTGTTTTGGTGTTGTCCCGAGCGGAGCGAGGGAACCCGGTCATTCAAAATGCGCTTCAGGGGCCCCAACCATGGGTCTGGACGTGGGAAGGTAGGGGCCGTTAACTTTTTATGACAACAGTTACGCAGCCTGAGGAATGGCCTGAGGTATCGAATACTGATGGCCGCACAATGCGCAATTGACCTGCCAGCCGTTCTGGCCAAATGACTTTTTCGATGCAGGCAGATAATCGGGATAATTAAAGGAGCTGCATCCCGGGCACTGTCCGCTCACTGCTTTCTCGCGCTTCAACAACATGGGCCGCTTCACATTCTGATTCATGCATATTCAGATGCAGAAAGTAGAAGAAGAAGCTGCTTTTGGAAGAGGGACCGGAGTTCAGATAGGCGCTTCCACGATATATAGAAGCCGCACCGCCGTCTCAATGGACGGCTTACTGTTGGGCAGCGCATTTCATCTTCATTTCCATTCTATCTCGCGCGAAACAGAGTCGCAGCGACAAGCACATTCGCAGTCGTGTAAATTCATGCCTATGCCGATCAGAGTTGTACTTTTCCTCGCCCTCGCTGTTAGCAGCCTGTCTGCCGTCGCCCCTGAAGGTATTCCGCGCGACCTTGCCCGCCAGCGGGCCAGCGCGGTTTCTGATCTGCGTTACCATCTCCACTACACACTCGTTCCACATGCGCCGTCCACTGCGGGTCACGAGGAAATCCAGTTCCATCTCAAGTCTGCGGCGGCCCTGCTGCTCGACTTCCGCGAAGGAACCGTAAGCAGCGTGTCGGTGAACGGTAAGCCCTCTTCGGCACAAATCGAAAACGGCCACATTCCGCTTCAGGCGAATCTGCTTCAGTCCGGGACGAACACTGTAGCCATTGATTTCACCGCGCCCATTGCTCCCGCAGGCAAGGCCATCACCCGCTTTGAAGATAAAGACGACAACACCGAATATCTCTACACCTTGTTCGTGCCCATGGACGCCAGCATGGCGTTTCCTTGTTTTGATCAGCCTGACCTGAAGGGCCGCTTCCATCTCGAACTAACGGCGCCTGCGGAATGGACGATCATTTCCAATACCGCTGCCGAGACTTCTTCGGCGGCCGCCGCTGGCCAGCGTCACACCGTGTTTGCCGAAACCCGTCCCATCAGCACCTATCTTTTCGCCTTCGCCGCCGGGCCATTTCGCAAAGTGCACGAAGCACCGGGAATGCCGGGCCTGTATGTGCGCCAGTCGAAACTGAACAAGGCGGAAGAGGAAGCTCCCGAAGTGCAGCAGATCACCGCGCAGGGAATTCAGTATCTAGCCGGATACTTTGCCCAGCCTTTTCCATTTCCCAAGTACGACATGGTCATGATTCCGGGTTTTGCCTATGGAGGAATGGAACATGCCGGGGCCACATTTCTACGTGAAGAATCTGTGCTGTTTCGCACCGCGCCGACGCACAGCGACCTGCTCAATCGCGACATTCTGCTGCTGCACGAATTGACTCACCAGTGGTTTGGCGACCTGACCACCATGCGGTGGTTCGACGATTTATGGCTGAAAGAAGGCTTCGCGCAATACATGGCCTATCACGCTCTGGCCGATATCAAGCCGACGGAAAATATCTGGAAACGGTTTTACCAGGCCATCAAGCCCGCAGCCTATGCCATTGATTCAACCAGGGGAACCACTCCTATCTACCAGGACATCCCCAACCTGAAAGATGCGAAATCAGCTTACGGAGCGATTGTTTATTCGAAAGCGCCGGGCGTCATCAAGCAACTGGCTTTTGTGCTGGGCGAAGACAAGTTTCGTGACGGCCTGCGGGTTTACCTGCGTGAGCACGCTTATGGGAATGCTGAATGGAACGATCTGGTGCATGCCTTCGAGCGGGTTTCCGGAAAGTCTTTGACCGACTGGGCCACGGTGTGGATTCGCCGTCGCGGCATGCCTCAGGTAGATGTCTCATGGTCATGCGATGACCGAAAAACCATCAGCCAATTTTCACTGGCTCAGCATGACGTTTTGAATGAAGGCGGCGTTTGGCCGATCGCAATGCAGGTTTTGCTCAGCTATCCGCAGGCTGCCCCGGTGCGCCTGCGCGCGCAATTGGATACCCCGCGCACGGAGTTGCAGAGCGCGATTGGCAAACCCTGTCCGCAGTATGTATTCGGGAACGATCAGGATTACGCTTACGGACGGTTCCTGCTGGATCCGGCAAGCCAGAAAACAGTCATGACGCAGGAGCAACTTGGGCCATCTTACCTTGGGCCATCTGCCGATGTCTTTCTGCGCACGCTGCTCTGGGGATCGTTATGGGACTCGGTGAGGGAAGCGCAGCTTGCGCCGCGAGAATATCTCGATTTAGCGTTGCGTCTGCTGCCAGCGGAAAAAGACGAAGCGCTGGCCCAGAGTGTTATTGGACATGTGGGTACGGGCCTGCATCGTTATGTCGCGCCGGAAGTCCGGGGACAGTTTGTTCCGCGCGCGGAAACGCTGGCCGCCGATCTCATGCTGCACTCGCCGGAGCAGGATTTGCGCATCATCTGGTATCGCGCTCTGCGCGGGGTAGCTGAAACCGATAACGGGCGCAGCCAGCTCAAGCAACTGCTTGACGGCAAGCTCAATGTGCCCAGCGTAACTTTGCGTCCGCTGGACCGCTGGACCATGGTGATGGCGCTGACCGCTTTGAACGATCCTGATGCTGCGGCAATCTATGCCGCTGAACAGAAGCGCGACAGTACCGGCGACGGACTGAAGTATGCCTATATGGCTGCCGCCGCACGGCCGCAAGTCGCAACCAAGCAGCAGTATTTCAACGAATATCTGCACGATGCTTCACGGCCTGAAGACTGGATCGAGCAAAGCCTGGGCGCGTTCAATTACTGGAACCAGTCTTCACTTACGCTGCCTTATCTCAAGCCCGCATTAGAGGCCCTGCCGCAGATGAAACGCGAGCGTAAGATCTTTTTTGTGCTGGCCTGGCTCAATGCTTTTATCGGCGGACAACAGTCGCCCGAAGCCGGCAAAGAAGTGCATGAATTTCTGCAAACCGCGCCGCTGGATAAAGACCTGCAATTGAAAATTCTCGAAGTGTCAGACGAACTGGACCGGACTATCAAAATCCGGGAAAAGTACAAGCAGTAAGTTTTTTGATATTGCGGTACTAAGTAGCTTCATTCACAATAGGTTGTGAGCCATCCGGGCGGGCAGCCGGGGCTTTATTGTCCGGTTTTTGCGAATGCTTGAGTTTTCGCTTCGCGGCAGCTAATCCGGTTATAATCTATCTCGCATGCCGAAGTATTCCATTGTCGTTCCGTTCCACAACGAGCAGGAAAGTGTTACCGCGCTCTATGACCGCTTAAAAGCGGTCATGGAAGCTACGGGCGAAACTTTTGAGCTGGTATTTGTTGATGATGGCAGCGTTGACCGCACATATAAATTGCTGCGCGAAATCGTGACCATCGACAGCCGGGTGGTAGTGGTAAAGCTGCGCCGCAATTTCGGCCAGACGTCCGCTCTCGCCGCCGGATTCGCCAACTCGCACGGCGAATACATCATCGCCATGGACGGCGATCTCCAGCACGATCCTGATGACATCCCCAAATTCCTCGAGAAGCTTGAGCAGGGCTACGACCTGGTGAGCGGCTGGCGCAAAGAACGCGTAGATAACTACGTCATGCGCCGCTTTCCTTCGCGTATCGCCAACTGGACAATGTCAAAGCTCAGCGGCGTTGATATTCACGACTTCGGCACCACATACAAAGCCTATCGCCGGGAGATCATCCAGCAGTTGCCGCTGTATGGCGAACTGCACCGCTTCATTCCCGCGCTGGCGTCGTGGTACGGAGCTTCGATCTGCGAGATTCCCATCAAGAACATCGTCCGGCCAAAAGGGAACTCGCATTACGGCATTTCGCGGACCTTCCGCGTGTTTTTCGATCTGATTACCATCCGCTTCCTGTTGAAATACATGTACCGGCCGCTGCACCTGTTCGGCAGCGTCGGCATGGCCGCGATGTTTGCCGGTTCCGGCATCTCCCTGTGGCTCATGGTGCTGAAATTCCTCTGGCACATGCCTGTGATGGAACACGCTCCGCTGCTGGTATTCGCCGCTGTGCTTCTGCTGGCCGGCGTGCAACTGCTGGCCCTGGGCCTGCTTGGCGATCTTCAGGTGCGCAACTTTCAGGAGCCTTCACGGCGCGTGCCTTATACTGTGGCTCAGGTATTACGGTCGCAAGGTCAGGAGCAGGCGGTCAACGAATGAGCACTGTTTCAGGCGTAACTACTCCCACTCAATTGAGGGTAGCCAGGCGCATGTCGCGCCTCGGCTCGGAAACTGCATTTGAAGTATTGTTGCGCGCCCGCATGCTGGAAGCGCAGGGTCGCGACATCATCCATCTGGAAATCGGCGAGCCTGATTTCGATACGCCGGAAAACGTGATCGAAGCAGGCGTGGAAGCCATGCAGACCGGCCACACTCATTACACGCCGTCCGGCGGCATGCCGGAACTTCGCCAAGCCGCTGCCGAATACATCTCAAAAACCAGGGGCATCCCGGTTACAGCCGAAGAGACGATAGTAGTCCCAGGCGCAAAGCCGATTATTTTCTTCACTTTCATGTCTCTGGTTGAAGAAGGGGATGAAGTCATTTACCCCAGCCCTGGCTTTCCCATCTACGAATCGCTTACCAATTTTCTGGGAGCCAAGGCAGTTCCGATTCCGTTGCGGGAAGAGAAGAGTTTCCGTCTTGATCCCAATGAACTGGCTGACCTGATTACTGATCGCACCCGTCTTCTGGTGCTCAACTCTCCTCACAATCCCACCGGCAGCGTTCTCACCCCGCAAGACCTTCGCGACATTACTACTGCGATTGGTGACCGCGACATCATGGTGCTGTCCGATGAGATTTACAGCCGCCTGCTTTTTGATGGCGGCGAACATCACTCTATCGCCTCGCTCGATGGCTGGAAAGACCGCACTGTAATCCTCGATGGATTTTCCAAAAGCTATGCCATGACCGGATGGCGGCTGGGTTACGGAGTCATGAGGAAAGACCTGGCCCAGCATTTTTCCAAGCTGATGAGCAACGTGAATTCCTGCACCGCCACCTTCACCCAGATCGCAGGCATCGAAGCTTTGCGCGGCGAACAGGGATCCGTAAGCATGATGTGCTCGGAGTTCCAACGCCGTCGTGATCGTTTCATAGAGCGCATCAACCAGATCAAAGGTTTTCATTGCCTGGTTCCCTCAGGAGCGTTCTATGCGTTCCCCAATATACGCGAGACCGGCATGTCTTCCCGGCAACTGGCGGATTCGCTGCTTAACGAAGCCGGCGTCGCCTGCCTGGCTGGAACAGCCTTCGGCAAATATGGCGACGGCTATCTCCGCTTCAGCATAGCCAATTCGATCGAGAATATTGATAAAGCTCTCGACCGCATCGAAGACTGGGCCAGAAAGCATCTGTAAGGCTTAGAGCGTTTGCTTGAAAGGGCACGGCTTTTAGCCGTGCCGCTTCTTCCAGTAAAAATCCATGACCAACAAATTCAGGGTGTTTGCCACTTGTCACATCGGGGACTCTGCTTTCAACCGTCTGCGTGAAAAAGGATATGACCTTGAAGTTTATCCCGGCCCCGAAGCTCCGCCCAAAAAACTCATCGTCGAAAAAGTCCGCAACGGCATTGATGGCCTGATTACCACGCTGCGTGATCCCATTGACGCCGAAATCTTCGAGGCAGGGAAGAGCACGCTGAAGGTAGTGGCCCAGCTTGCCGTGGGTTTCGACAACATCAACCGCGCTGACGCCAACCGCTACAAGGTGCCGTTTACCAATACCGCCGACGTGCTCACCGATGCCACTGCGGAATTTGCTTTCTTCATGATGGGCGCCGTGGCCCGCCGCCTGTGGGACAGCGAAAACCTGGTGCGGGAAAACAAGTGGGGTTCATGGCATCCGTTTTTGCCGTTTTTGGGTGATGAGATTACCGGCAAGACCATCGCGGTAATTGGCACCGGCAGAATCGGCCAGGCGATGATCAGGAAATGCACCGGGTTTGATATGAACATTCTGTGCTACGACCCGGTATACCAGAACAAAGATTTTGTTACCGCCATTCAGGAACTCATGGACCTGCGCCACAGCAAAGGCCTGCAACCGGAGAAAACACGCATTGAATATGTAGGCCTCGAGGATGCGCTCCAGCAGGCCGACTACATTACGCTGCACGTGCCGTTGATCAAAGAAGGGGAAGCTGGAACTCCAACGTATCACCTGATCAACGAAAAAACTCTGAAGCTGATGCGCAAGGATTCATACCTTATCAACAGCTCGCGCGGCCCGGTTGTGGACGAAGCTGCGTTGTACAAGGCACTCAAAGAACGCTGGATTGGTGGCGCAGCACTCGATGTTTTCGAAAAAGAACCGTTATCGCCGAATTCTCCACTACGCAGCGCGGCGATCGAAGACCGCCTGCGCCTCTTTCATCATTTCGCCAGCGGCGGCAACATCACCCGCCTTTCCGCCGACCCCAACAAAGGCATGGCTGGCCGCTGCGTACAAGGATTGCTGGATGTGTTGGAGCAGAACTACGGCGGAGATGTAACGAAGATGCCGTATGTGGTGAATAAAGAGGCTTTTAAGTCTGGCTCCTAGCTACTAGCTCCTAGCCGCTAGCTCTTGGCTCTTGGCTTTGTCTTTCAGTTCCTCAGCAGCTATATAATTTCGGCTTCTTGAAACGTTCATGTTCTGAGGTATTGCACGAGTTACGGTTATTGCTGCTACGATGTGGACACAAAAGCAAAAGGACGGCGAGAGCCGTCCTTCCACTAATTGCTAATTGCCATTTGCTAAGTGCTTCTTTACTGCCCGTGCCGCTTTGAGCCCTTCACGTCCAGCTCATTCACAACCTGCTGCACGTTGGGTACGCTGGCCCCGAGTTTTTCAACCTTGTCGCGGGTGTCCATGTTGTCAACTTTGCCTTTGAGGGTGAGCACGCCGTTTTTTACGTCATAACGGACATGCTGGTTCTCCAGCCGGTTGGCGATGAGGACGGCCTTGAAATCTTTGTCAATCGAGGTGTCCACGTTGGAATCAATCTTTTTAGCATCGCCCTCAACGCCCTCAGGCCGGATGCCGACTTCATTGGCAACCACAAACCCGCTGGCCGAACCTTTGGCAAGTTGCTCAACCTGCTCTTTTTCCGCCTGGCTCTTCACGTCGCCTTTCAAGGTGACAAGTTGTTTTTCTTTGTTCACGTCCACCGTCAGGTGCTTGAACCCGGCATTGTCCAGTGAATGAGAAACTTGGTCTTTCACGTCAGGTGTATCTGCTTTGTTCTGGGAGCAGCCGATGCTTAACCCCAATAAAAGCGAGGCTGCCATTGCCAGAATGCCCTTCATACGCATAAAAGTCCCTCCCGAATAGCTATTGCTTTCAGAAAACTTGGATGCGGTTCTTCTCGGGAAAGATGGGCTGACGCTTCGCTCACGCTGTTTGCAGGGAAGCGACATTGGCCATGGACTTGAAAATTCGCGCGCCGTCGGCCGAGCCCAGCAGCAACTCACTGCTGCGGTCAGGATGCGGCATCATGCCGAGCACGTTGCGGCTCTGGCTGCAAATGCCGGCAATATTGTCGAGCGAGCCATTGGGATTGGCCTCGGCGGTAATTTCCCCTTGCGGAGTTGCATAGCGGAAAACGATCCGGTTCTGGCGTTGCAATCCGTCCAGAGTCTTAGGATCGCAATAGTAATTGCCTTCCATGTGTCCAATGGGAATCTGCAACACTTCGCCTTGGCGGCAGGAGTTGGTAAAAGGAGTGTCGGTGTTTTCCACGCGCAGGTGTACCTGCTTGCAAACATACTTCAACCCAACGTTGCGCAATAGCGCGCCCGGCAGCAACCCGGCTTCGCATAGTATCTGGAATCCGTTGCAGATGCCGATCACCAGCCCGCCCGAGGCTGCAAACTTGCCCACTTCCTGCATGATCGGAGCGAATTTCGCGATAGCCCCGGTGCGCAGATAGTCGCCGTAGGCAAAGCCGCCGGGCACAATAATGGCGTCGCAGTTTTCCAGGTTATGGGATTCGTGCCAGAGAAAAGTCGCATGCTGGCCGGTGGACGTAATGGCCGCATGATAACTGTCATGATCGCAGTTGGAACCGGGAAAGATGATCACGCCAAATTTCATAAGCTCATTTTACTAAATCGTTCCAACCACGGATGCTGTGTTCCACCAGGGCTGAAAAAGCCATGTGGTGAGAACTCGATATTCGTGGCTACATGGCCGTGAGGGTCAAGGGTGTGCAGGGCTGAAGCCCAGTTTTATATATGCATTTCCGGCACGAGTAAACTCGTGCCCCGATACAAATCCTTCGTAAAATACCGGCGCAGAAGCAATCTGGCCGTGGAGTAATTGAGCAGTCAGGTTCGTGCTCGGCATCCAATAGATATGGTGGATTGGGTCCCTCATCTGCGTACCACCGGAACGGCTTTAAAGCGCTGGTTCGTGGCCCAATGCCTCGATGCGCTTTGTGTTTCGTTCCTATGGTTAGTGGGATTGTTGATTATCGGCATACCCTGGGCGCCGCTATGGGCCATGCTCGCCGGGCTGCTGCAATTCATACCCAACTTTGGCGCGGTGCTGGCGGTTGCGCCTCCGGCGTTGATCGGGGCTTTCAGCTCCGACTATATGCGCCTCTTTTATGTGCTCATGCTGTTCGCCGTAATCATGATGGTGGATGGTTTTGTATTGCAGCCTTACCTCATGCGCCGCACTGCCAAGGTGCCATTCTGGGCTGCTCTGCTGGCGCCGCTGGTTCTGGGTTTCGTTATTCCATTCTGGGGCGTGCTGCTGGCGCCGCCGCTACTCGCTATTATCTATACTTTTCGCAACCGTAAAAAAAAGCCTTTGCCGGCGTCTGCACCTACCGACCTGTGAGTCCACGTGTCATCCATTTGCATTGGTTCTGAATTTCGTCATAGCGCCGGGTTTATCGCAGCCTGCGTTAGTTGCACGTCAATGTAGCTGTGCCGTTGATGGTACTTCCATTGCCTGACGGTGCGACGGCTGTGACGGTTATAGGGGCCGGTGTGGCATTTATGCACGTGGCCCTGCCATAGTTGGCATTGAGTTGATCATGGGAATTGCTGATGCTGGCATTCACCGGGTCGGAGACCGTCCAGGCTGCGTTCTGAATGGCGCCTGTAGTGAAAACGCATCCAGACGGCTGGCTGGCCTGCGCAAAAGCAAGAAACACCTGGGAATTGGCAGGTGTGGCAGCCAGATGGTCCACGGTTGCCGATTGCGGGGAAACGGTGATTGCAGAGAGCGAGCAGCCGGTGGAAGAGTTAGTGGAACCGCCGCAGCCAATCACGAGCAACATCATCAGCAAACCAAAGCTTATTTTCATGCGCGGATTGTAGCGAGCACACTGGAGGAGAGCAATTAAGGATTTGATTGGTTTTGTAAATACCTGTAAATGGTCCGGAGTGAACGTGGCTGAAGCGGCAGGGAAATCGAATGCAAACTGCATCAGGACGTAATACATTCCGCAATCGGAACAGAATGACTTGCCAACTTCTCCTACCACTCCCCAATAGTACGATTCTGGATTCTTGAGCAAGCTTTTCGCGCTTTGTTTCCAAGATTTATCGGCGTATATCAGCGTTCATCCGTGTCATCAGCGGTAAGGTTTTGGTTGTGCTCTGCTCCGCCATGGTCGTGGCATCGTGCTATAATCTACTTTGTTTTCATACGTTTCTTAACTGCCGGCTCTCGTCGGCTGCAAATCAAGATCAAAGAGGTAATGCCATGTCTGGCCACTCAAAATGGGCCACAATTAAGCACAAAAAGGGCGCGCTGGACGCGAAGCGCGGCAAGATCTTCACCCGTCTTATCAAGGAAATCACCATGGCCGCGAAGTCGGGTGGTGGTGATCCGGACGGGAACCCCCGCCTGCGCACTGCGATTGCGGCCGCTAAGGCCGAGAACATGCCTGCGGACAATATCAAACGCGCGGTGCAGCGCGGCACCGGCGAATTGCCCGGCGTTTCCTATGAAGAAATCACGTTTGAAGGTTACGGTCCTGGTGGCGTCGCGGTAATCGTGGATGTCACCACGGACAACCGCAACCGCACCGTCAGCGAAATTCGCCACGCTTTCGGCAAGAACGGCGGGAACCTGGGTGAAGCCGGCTCGGTGGCCTGGATGTTCCACAAAAAAGGTGAGATCGTGATTCCTAAAGCCGCGGCCAAAGAAGACGACCTGATGAATATCGTGCTGGAACATGGCGGCGACGATCTGCATGACGATCAGGACAACTGGGAGATCGTGACTCCGCCCGCAGCTTTTGAAGCGGTGCTTGAAGCAGTGAAGAAAGCAGGAATCGAAGTGGTCCATTCCCAAGTTGGCATGGTGCCCCAAAATTACATCAAGCTGGAAGGCCCGGCTGCCAATCAGATGATCCGACTGCTCGAAGCCATGGAAGATCACGACGACGTGCAGAATGTCTATTCCAACTTTGACGTAGATCAGAAGCAGTTGGAAGAAGTCGCTGGGTGAAGAAGATTGCGTAAGTGAGTAATTTTGTAATTGGGTAATTGAACGTCCACCCCAAATTCGATCCCGACTTGAACATTTCAGATCACAAGATTTTATATACAGAGACGGCGCTCAGCGCCGTCTTTCTTTTTCACGCAGCATGCCGAGGCAAATGCCTTCTTTAGCCAACAAGGCGCGCGTCTGAATGCTGATTGCTAGCTGCTAATTGCTCTCTTCTAACTGCTGAAGTCGTACGAGTAATATCGCGGCCGGGCCGGCAGAAGCTTGATCAGAATCAATCCACTAATGAAGCCACCCACATGGGCCCAGAAGGCGACTCCGCCGCTGGTCTCATTCGAATAAGTAATCGCAGTAGCTGCTCCGCTCAGGAATTGCACGACAAACCAATATCCCAGCACCAGCCACGCCGGCAGTTTTATGAGGAAGATGAAGAACCAGGTAAGCACCCGCGCGGAAGGGAACAGAAGGAAATAGGCGCCCATGACTCCGGCAATGGCCCCGCTGGCCCCCAGACTCGGGACATTCGAGTTCAGGTTCAGCAGGTAATGCGTTATACCGCCGCCGATGCCGCTCAATAGATAAAAGATCAGGTATTTGAAATGTCCCAGGCGGTCTTCTACATTGTCACCGAAAATTGCCAGCGCCCACATGTTGGCGATCAGGTGCAGCCATGATGCATGCAGGAACATGGAGGTAAGAAACGGCAGAAAAGCGACATCCGCGGGGACTGCTCCCGTAAAAAACGCGTCCACGTGCGTAGGAACAAATCCGTATTGATAGACCACCGCCTGCAACGCCCGCGGATCCAATACGCGCTCGCTCAGGAAGATCACGGTATTCAACGCAATCAGGAAATAGTTGACATACGGCGTTGTAGATCGCGGAGCGTCATCGCTAAGGGGAATCATGAGTTGGGGCTGGCCTCAATTATGATGCTTGAAGAAGGTAGAGTTCTCAAGTGGACGGACTGTTAATCGTGAACAAAGCAGCCGGCATGACGTCTCATGACGTGGTGGCCCGGGTACGCCGGATTCTGGATGAACGGTCGGTAGGCCATCTGGGGACGCTCGACCCCTCAGCAACAGGCGTGCTGCCGCTGGTTATCGGACGTTTTACCCGTCTGGCCCAATTCTTTGTTGATTCTGACAAGCGCTACGAAGGACTCATCCGATTTGGTTTTGCCACCGACACCCATGACGCTGAAGGCCAGCCTGCCGGACCACCTCAACCGGTAGATCTCACCTTGGAGCAAATTCGAGAGGCGGCAGCCAAATTCACCGGCGTTATCGAGCAGATGCCGCCATCATTTTCGGCCAAGAAGGTCGGCGGCGTCCCGGCTTACAAACTGGCGCGCAAGAAGCAGGAAGTGGAACTGAAGCCGAAACAGGTTGAGGTGAAGGAATTTGAAATCACTGAATGGGACGGCCAGCAGGCGCGCTTCAAAGCGTGGGTGAGTTCCGGAACGTATGTCCGGTCGCTGGCCCACGAACTGGGGCAGGCGCTTGGGCCGGGAGCACACCTCGCGGAACTTACGCGGGAAGCAGTCCGGGAGTTTCGACCTGGAGGATGCTCACAGCTTGCGGGAACTGGAGGAACATCAATTTGCAACCTCCACAGGTCAACGCCAGATTCCTCCCTCTCAGATGCCCTCATTATCAATGTCTGATAATGAGTATTATGTTAATAAAGAAGAAAGGCGCGCCAATTGCGGCGCTCAGGGCCTGTTTCTGCATCCCCGGTTGATCTTGCCGGAGTTCCCTGCGGTTACCGCGCCTTCCGAAGCGCTGGTCAGGATCAGGCACGGCGGCTCAGCTAACCTGCCAGAATTCGGCAAGGCGCCCATGGTCCGGGTATTTGAGGGTCAGGCCAAATTGATTTGTTTAGCGCGGCGGGTGGCAGGAACTTTGTTCCAGCCCAAAATCGTCTTGCTCTAGTGATTGCACGCACCTGCGGACTGCTCTCTTATGCCTGATTCGGGTATGGGCCGGAGGGTTCTGGACCGTGGGGCTGCCTCTGTCGGCCGCCAGAGCTCAGTTTCTTCAGGAAGTTTACAAATGTCCCAAGCGTGATCAGCAGTCCTATTAACTCCCCAAGATCGCCAAACCAGGAGAAACGCACGCTTAAGGCGATGTAAGCACCGACCGACACAAGGACCAGGATGGTGGCCAGGATCGTTTTGCGTCGCGGAGTCATAGCCGCATTGTATGCCGGAATTGTGGTCTTAAACCAGCCTCGCTGTTGCTCGGGGTTAACCAAAGCTACGTGCGGGTTTTCACAGCCAGTAATGCCTTTAGATCGGACCTGAAGCGATCCAGAGTGGCTATGCGCTCGGGAGTGGCTTCCAGCTCTTCGCCCTTATGCAGGAATACCTTACGCCCGCTACGTTCAACCAGCGGTCCAAGGCTTTCTCCCATGCGCCAGCCCACATTTCCAAGGATTTGCAGGCCGTCAGGACCGGGTACAAGGAAAGCCACGCAGTTGTCGCGCACTACGCCAATGGCTTTGGGAAAACGCTCGAAGGTTTCAAGGTCGAAACCCGCTACGTAAAGCTGTTGGAGTTGTTCCGCTGAATCCATGCCTTACATCTTGTAACGGCCAAGGTCTTCGTCGTTCAGGCCTTCCAGCCATTTGCGCAGGTCTTCTGACGATATGCGGTCAGCCGAGGCTGTGGCTTGCTTGGAATGCTTGAGCACCTCTTCGCTCACGTAGATTGGGCAATCCACGCGCAGGGCCAGCGCCAAGGCGTCGGAGGGGCGCGAGTCCATGCTAATGACCTTGCCTTCGCGCTCCATCCAGATTACGGCGAAGAACGTGTCATCGCGCAGTTCGTTGACCACGACCTTATGCACATGAGCATCAAGGCCCATGAGCAGGTTCTTGATGAGGTCGTGGGTCATGGGACGCGGAGTGGTGACCCGCTCGATCTCCATGGCAATGGCGTTGGCTTCATAAACGCCAACCCAGATGGGCAGCACGGTTTCGCCGCCGCTGTCTTTAAGCACGACAATGGGCATGTTCGTTACCGGATCCATCATCAGACCGCGAATCTTCATTTCGACTTCCATCATGCCCTCCTTATTGCACCATCTCGCCTACCAGGCTGTTGGGGAAACTTTTGGTGACCAGAACATTAGCATAGCTGCCGGTCTGCGGCGTTTCACCTGCAGCAGTAAAGTTCAGGGTGATATTTTGCGAGGTACGGCCAATGATCTGTCCGCGGGCGCTGTTCGTGCCTTCAACCATCACTTCAAAGGTTTGCCCTACTCGCTTTTCGTAATTTGCTCTTTGGATTTCCCGCTGGCGTTCCTGCAAGATCTGCAGGCGGGTGGATTTCACCGCCTCGGGAATGCTGTCAATCATGCTCAGGGCCGGCGTATTCGGACGCGGTGAGTACTTGAAGCTGAAAACACCGTCATACTGGCACTCATGCAGCAAAGTAACGGTCTCTTCGAAATCATTGTCGGTTTCGCCCGGGAATCCCACAATCACGTCAGTGGTAAGTGAGAGATGCCGTTTCGCCGACGTGATCCAGGCGATCTTTCTCAAGATACATGTCGCGCGTGTATTCCCTGTTCATCGCCTTCAGAATGCGCGACGAGCCGCTCTGCACCGGCAAATGGATGTGGTTGCAAAGCGTGGGCAGCGCGTCAATGGCATCCACGATATCCTTGCCGAAGTGGCGCGGATGCGAAGTGGTAAAGCGCACCCGGCGTATTCCTGCGATTTCCCCGACAGCATAGAGAGTTCCGCAAATGTCTTTTTCTCAGAGGGATCGCGATAAGCATTTACGTTTTGCCCTAAGAGTTGGATGTCGGTATAACCCAGGTCCGCCATCTGCCGGGCTTCCGCCAGCACGGAATCCGATGTGCGGCTGCGCTCTTTGCCCCGGTGTATGGAACCACGCAGTAAGCGCAGAACTTGTCGCATCCTTCGATAATGGTGATGTATCCGCGATGGGGGTTGCTGCGGGCCGTGAATTCGGTTTCAAAGGTCTGGTCGGTCTGGCGGTCGTCCAGGCCGGTTACGCGGTTTTCGCCGGCTTCAATCTGCACCAGCATCTGCGGCAGGTTGCGGTACGATGCTGAACCAGCCACCATGGAAACATAAGGCGCCTTCTCAAAGATCTTTTCGCCTTCCTGTTGCGCCACGCAGCCCAGCACTGCAAACTTTTTTCCTTGGGCCTTCAGTTTCTTGTAATCGTTCAGGCGATTGAAAACTTTCTGCTCGGCTTTATCGCGAATGGAGCAGGTGTTGTAGAAAACCAGGTCGGCAGCCTCAACGGTCTGCACTTGCGAGTATCCCTCGGCGACGAGTGTGCCAATGACTTTTTCCGAGTCATGGACGTTCATCTGGCATCCGAAGGTCTCGATGTAAAACGTTTTTTGCTGGCTCTCTGCCATCGTTGAATTTCCCGGGGCGTTAGAAACAAGTATAACGCGCAATATGGGGGTTTGCAGGTACATTGGGTGTAACCACATGGAACAGGACGAAAGAACACTCTGGGACCGCAAGTATCGCGAGAAGTCGCATAGCTCCATGCGTCCGGACCCGTTTCTGGTTGCCGCTTACGACGAATTTCTGGCCGGCACTCCGCCCGGACGGGCGCTCGACATTGCTGGCGGAGTCGGACGTCACGCCATTTGGCTGGCCGAACGCGGCTGGCAGGTGAAACTGGTGGACGTTTCTGACGTTGGCGTACAGTTGGCCCGCGACAATGCTCTCGCGCTGTCGAGCGGAAGCGAATTAGTGCAGTGCGAAGTGCTTGATCTGAATGAGGTGAACGACCTTGGCCGGGAGCAGTACGATTTGATTTTGGTCTTCTTTTTTCTCCAGCGCCGGCTCTTCCCTGCTTTGATTGCGGCGCTCAAGCCCGGCGGTCTGCTGCTCTACAAAACTTACTCGATCGAGCAGAGAAAGTTTGAAGGCGGCCCAACTCATCCGCTGCACCTGCTGGAACCCAACGAATTGCTGCGCGCTTTTTCATCGCTGCGCGTGCTTCATTACCGCGAGACGGTGAAGGACAAAGGAGTGGCGGAAATAGCCGCGAGGAAATTGCCAAAATTGCCATGAATGCCAAAATTGCCAAAATTTGCGACGCCCCCCTTAAATTTATAGAGGGCTATCATCCTGAGCATCTGACTCACGGGTGCGAGGCTAGTAAGAGAATGAACATTTGTTGTGGCTAAAATTTCGTCATGGAACTTTTCCAACTGTCACCCTGAGCGCCGCGCCTGCTTTTGGGGCGAAGTCGAAGGGTCCACGTGATGTGTCCATTACTCTACTGATACAAGGCATTCTCACCAGAACGTGTTCCTCTGTCGCGTCCAACAAATTTCAACATCCCTCTCGAACTGCGTAAACCTCATGCGCTGTGGCCGCCAAATTATGGCAATTTTGGCACTCATGGCAATTATGGCAATTCTTAAGTGAGTCCCAGTCCGCCGTCCACGGTGAGTATCTGTCCGGTCACGAAATGCGGAGCAGTGGCAAAGTAGAGCGCGGCGCTCACGATATCCTGGTCGGTTCCGTTGCGCTGCATGGGTGTCTTTTCGGCGAAGTGTCGAGCTCCGGCTTCGTCACTGTTGTTGCCGTGGACGATCATGCCCGGCGCAATACAGTTCACCGCGATTTCCGGCGCCAGTGCTCGCGCCATGATCTGGCTGAGCATGTGGAGTGATGCTTTCGACGCACAGTAATGGGCGTGCGAAGGCCAGGCTTTCTCGCCGCCGAGGGAGCCAATATTGATAATGCGTCCTTTGCTGGCGCGCAGAGCGGGAATGCATGCCTTGGCAACAAAGAATGGGCCCCGGACATTGGTGCCAAACATGTTGTCCCATTGTTCTTCGGTAATCTCTTCCAGAGGAACACTTTCATAAAATCCGGCGTTGTTCACGAGGACATCAATGGTGGAGAAATTCGCCAGCACTTCTTTCATGGCCGCAGCAATGCTGCCCGTGTCGCGCACATCGCAGCGCACGCCTATGGAATCGCTGCTGATGGCCTTGATCTGTTCCAGAGTATGGTGCGCGGCTTCAGGAGAATTCCGGTACGTGAACGCCACGCGCGCGCCTTGCCGCGCCATGGCCAGAGCAAGGGCTTTGCCCATGTGCTTGGCCCCGCCGGTGACGAGAACAGTTTTGCCTGCAAGTAATGACACAGTGAAATTGTAGAAGAATTTGCTAAGTGGGTAAGTTAGTAATTGGGTAATTTCAAAATCCGAGATTCAGGGTCGCACAGCTTTCGTCAGCCTATGCCAACGCATTCATCGAAAAGATCGGGTAACGATGCGGCCTATCTGTCATTGGTTCTGCTGTTTCCCTTTGCTTTTCTCCGTGCCTCAGTGTCTCCGTGTGGATTTTTTGATTGCTTAAAGACCGAACAGTTCTCTGAGCCGCTTGGTTTGCGCACGGCTTACTGGGATTTCGGTTTGCTTACGATCATCCATGCGAAGCTGGTAAGAGCTCTTGAACCAGGGCACGACCTCTTTAATGCGATTAATGTTCACGACATAAGAGCGGTGGGCGCGCCAGTACATATCAGGATCCAGCCCTTCAAGTAATTCTTCAAGGGTGCGGCAGTTCGATTGCCCTTCGAGAGTGGTCGCCACGACCGAAATAACTCCATCTTCAATCGAGGCATAGCAGACATCTTTCTGGTCCACGAGAAACAAGCGTCCGGCAGAGCGCAGAAGCACCTTGGAGTTCTGCGGCCGCTGGGCTTCCAGCATTTTGACCAGGCTCTCAAGCTTGTCGCTGCTGGCTGAGGTTCCCTGCACTTTGCGGCGGGCCTTCTCGATGGCCTGGCTTACGCGCTTCTTGTCAAAGGGCTTGAGCAGGTAATCAACGGCATTCACCTCGAAGGCCTTGACGGCATACTGGTCAAAAGCGGTGGCAAAGACAATCTGCGGCAGGCTGATCTTGCGATCGAGCAGTTTCTTGATAACGCCAAAGCCGTCGAGGCCGGGCATTTGCACGTCGAGAAAAACGATGTCGGGCGAGTGCTCTTTAATCAGATTGATGGCCTCCAGCCCGTTATGTCCCTGGGCGACAATATCAATGTCGTCCACCGACTTGAGCAGGTAGCTCAACTCGTCGAGCGCGAGTTGTTCATCGTCCACAATGACCGCGGTGAGCGCCAAGCAGTTGGTTCCTCAGTCATCAGTATAGATTGTGAGTACGCGTACGCTCAATAAGCGGCCGCCGGATGGACGAGAGCTGCTCGCGCAGCATCGCGACGCACATCCAGTAGAGATACTGAATGGGCACGGATGTCAGGTTCGTTGAATGTGCTAAAGTTCCCCTGACCCGCGGTAAGGTGCAAGAGCGTACAACTCTCTAGTAAGCTATTAACACGATGGCAGAAAATTCATTTGATATCGTCAGTAAGGTTGACCTGCAAGAGGTCTCCAACGCGATTCAGAATGCGCTGAAGGAGATCCATACCCGTTTTGATTTAAAGGACAGCAAGTCCAATATCGAGATCGAGGGCAAAGACGCGATCATCCTGACCTCCGCCGATGACTACAAGCTCAAGGCCGTGAATGACATTTTGCAGACCAAGCTGCACAAGCGCGGCGTGCCGATCAAGGCGCTGACCTACGGCCCGGTGGAGCCGGCAGCCGGGTCTACAGCGCGGCAAAAAATCACCATGCAGCAGGGTATCCCCATCGAAAAGGCCAAAGACATTGTGAAGGCCATTAAGGATTCGAAGAAGAAAGTACAGGCGTCGATTCAGGGTGATACGGTGCGGGTGAGCGGCAAAGACCGCGACGCATTGCAGGAAATCATTGCGCTGCTGAAGCAAAAAGATTTTGGAATTGATATGCAGTTCACCAATTACAGAAGCAATTAAGGGAGCGCTTGAGTTCATCTGCCACATTTACCTTGAAAGATTTTTTCGACCTGTTGCGCGATGACCTGGCCGCAATCGAGCGTGAATTCGGGCGCGACACTGTGTCCACGGTGCGCGCCATCACCGAGATTGGCGAGCACCTGCGCGCGGGAGGCGGCAAGCGCATCCGTCCGGCGCTGCTGCTGCTCTGCGCCAAGCTGTTTCCCCATGACGAGCGCAGCGCCATACGGTTGGGCGCGGTGGTCGAGGTGATCCACACCGCTACGCTGGTTCACGATGACATTATTGACGAGGCCCGCACCCGGCGCGGGCGTCCGGCGGCCAATACGCAATGGGGCAACGCCAAATGCGTGCTGGCGGGCGATTGGCTCTACATGCAGGCCTTCAAAATTGCCGTGCAGGAGCGGAATTTCAAAATTCTCGATGTGCTGATCGAGCTGACCCAGCAGATGGTGGAAGGCGAACTGCTTCAGATGGAAAAGCTGGGCAAGTGCATCAGCCTTGATGAGCATTTCGACCTGATCTACCGCAAGACCGCGTGCCTGTTTTCCGTTTCCATGCGCTTGGGCGCGATTCTGGGGAAGGCCACGCAGGAACAGGAAGACCGCCTCGGCGAATACGGACGCAACCTGGGACTGGCTTTTCAAATCGTGGACGATGTGCTCGACCTGACCGCTTCAGAAGAAGTATTGGGCAAGCCGGTAGCCAGCGACCTGCGCGAAGGTAAGGTCACCATGGCGGTGATCCATGCGCTGGAGCGCTGCACACCCGACGAGCGCAAGCTGGTGGAAACGGTTCTCGAAGAACGGGCTTTCGTCTCCGTGCAGCATGAACAGATACTGGAAATGCTCACCCGCTACGGATCCATCGAATATGCGCATGCAGAGGCGGCCCGTTACGCCGAGATTGCCTGCCGCGCCATCTGTTCTTTCCCCGATTCCGAGGTCAAACGCGCCCTGTTGTTTGCTCCTGAGTTTGTGGTGGAGAGGAACAGTTAGCTTTCAGCACTCAGCCTTCAGCATTTCCGGCCCCTTGAACTGTTTTGCTTCCTCTAATTTTGCTCGTTTCAGGCGAATCAAACCTTTGCCGCGAATTGCTCGAATTAACGCGAATTGAAGTCTGGATTTTCCGATCACCAGATCACCCGATCTAACGATCACCCGATTCTCCCATGGTTACTTCGGTACTCTTGTCGTTTTTCCAGAGACAATCCAGAATGATCTTGCTTTAGACATCCTGCTGGTGTGGTTTTGGGGGAAATCATGCCGTGCAGGAGGGCTACTAAACATTCAACAAGGCTTCGGGAAACCGAGGCCTTTTGATTTTCCAGGTATGTGAAAACCGACCTGTGTTCGCGAAAGCCGCAACCCACAAGTAGCGCGCCAAATACTAAATACCAAGTACTTGGTTCACATTCCTGACTCATCCGCGGATGGCCCGTAGATCGAAGGCACCGGCACGTCGTTAAGCCGCAGATACACGCCCAACTGCGCACGATGATGGATAAGATGGTTGAAAATAAATCCGCGCAAGATTGCCGCCCGCGGCTGAGTGAAAATAGTTTGGCCATTATTGAGCAGGCTCCACGGTTTGCCTAGCTGCGCGTCATCAGCCTTGGAAAGAGCTTCTCTTGCGTGCTTCACATTGGTGTCGAAGGCATCCAGCATTTCTTTACGGGATTTAAATTCCGGAGGCTTAGGCCCGGTAGCGACATCGTACGAATCTGCAGTCATCATGTCGACGCTCCATCCGGGCAGATTGGTGATGTGGTTTGCAAGCTGTCCCATAGTCATGGATTTCTGATGAGGCTTCCAGCTCAGCTTGTCGTCTGGTACGCGCTCCAGAGTCTTACGGGTGTTCGCCATCTCATGATCGAATTCGGGTAGTAGTGCCTGGTTCAACGGCATTTTGATTTCTCCTTGCTCCTGTTGATTTTACTGCTTTCCTGTTACCGCGATGAATATATGACATAAAGCCAAATGGGTTCATAGGCATCTCGCTGTATGCAGAGATTAAACCTATTCCATCTGCTGCGCACACCAAGGCCAATCTGAATCTCACAGCCACCAATTCGGGAGAATTGCTGCTTGTGGGCAGGCAGTTTTCTGATAAGTTCTTATGGATAAAACTCAAAGGAGAGCTTCATGTCCACTGCTGCCCGCACCACCAAGTCGCCGCGTGAGCTTTACAGCATTGCCAAACATCGGGGCATGTGGGACCCGGAACAGATTCCGGTTGCCGAAGACCGCGTCCATTGGGACGCGCTCAATGCTGAGCAGCATGAGCAACTCGTGAAAGTATGCGCCCTGTTTTATGAAGGCGAAGTGAGCGTGGCCGACACTCTTGCATGGTTCATGCTGGCAGTACAGGAGCCTGACCGGCGCATGTTCCTTTCCAGCCAGATTTATGAAGAGGTAAAGCATGCCGAGTTCTTCGAGCTTTACTTTGAGAAAGTCTGCGGCAAGGTGGACACCGCGGCCTATCTCTCTCCTATATACCGCAGCGTGCTGCTCGATGAACTGAAACAACGCGGCGAAGACATGGGGCGCGCCATCACCAGCGGCAACCGTGAAGATCTCGACCGCCAGGTCACCATGTTTGCGGCCCACTACATGGGTATTATCGAAGGCGTAATGGCCATTACCGGATACGAATTTTTCGACGATCTGCTCACCAAGACTGGTATGTTCCCGCGTTTACTTGAAGGGATACGACTGATTCGCGCCGATGAAGGCCGCCATATCACACACGGCATGGACTATCTGCGCGAGAAGATCATGCAGCATCCGGAATATGCACAACCGGTGCGTGAACTGTTTCTGCGCGAAGCCGCGAAAATTCCGCACCGCACCGATTTTGTATTTACGCCCAACGCTCTGGGCCTCGACCGTGAACGCATCCAGGCGCTTTCCTACGAATTACATCAGCAGCGCATGAGAGAGGCGGGGTTGATCTGAAACCTTGCCGCTGATCGCACAGATGAAGCTGATCTTGAATTGACCTGACTGATCAACGTTCATCAGCGGAATCAGCGGTGAAGTTCCTTACTTATTGCTTCCCTGCCCTAACCTTCGTTCCATTTGCCGGATCATGGTTCTCCACATATCAATTTCAAGTTGAAATTGATGTTTCAGCGGAGACTGAGTTGTGTCCACGAAAGCGAGATTGGTTTCCATCTGCTGGACCAGCGCCTTCATGCGCGCCAGATCATCTTTTAATCCTTGCGATTGCTCCGCGGTGAGTGATTGCTGGTTTGACGGTGGCTGTGTTTGAGCTATACAAGCATGAGGAGCAGGCTGGGAAAGCTTCTCTTTCGCAGACGCGAATCCCATGGAACCGGCTAGAAGTAAAGGAATAAAGATGACAATTTTGCTGCTCATAGATAACCTTTCCAGAACGATTCTAAAGCAACAAAAGTAACACTTCGGAGCCGGTCGAGAACTTCCAACTACATTAATATTCTCTAATTCAGTAGCTTCGCAAAACAAATTAATTTTTATAAGCTATATTTTTTTAATAGTTTCCATCCTCTCTCATTCAGCAAGATACCCCATCGATGTTTGATTTTTGTCGGACTAACTTATTGCAATCTCGGGTCTGGCACGGTGGAGGTTTCTGCGGACAGTAAAAATTTCCGAAAAGTTAGGGATACTAGGAGAGAGAGCCTTTGACTGCAAGAATCGTCGCTTCCCCATGGCGAGGAAGGCGCATCAGTCTGCGCGCCCTGACTTGTCTGCTACTGATTGCCGGAATGGTGACCACAGCCGGCTCCCAAACAAATATCAATACCACTTCCAACACTATCCAGATCGCTGGCACACCGATTGCCCAAAGCAATATCACAGCACCAAGCGGTGGGTTCGTTCTCTATGGAACCGCGCTGAGCCCGGTAACCGGACAGCCCGTAAGACACCTTTGGGTTGCCGATGGCACAGCCGGAATTTGCCGGGTAGATCCTGACCTGGATTCTGCTGGCCCCTTTGCAATCAATCCCAGTCAGTGCCCTTTCCAATTGAACCGCTCCACGATCGTTGGCGGGAACATGGCATTTGACTCGCTCAATAACCTTCTCTACTTGGTGGATAACCAGGCGAAGAACTCAGCGGGCGTGCTGCGCATTCCGTATTTGCCCGGCGGTGACAGCGGCCAGGGCTCGCTCGATTTCGCCAACTTGTTTTCTCTCGCAGGCAATGCAGGCTCGGCGCGGCCTGCCGGCGGCCAGACTACCTGCGCTCTGCCGGGAAGTCCTGCCCCCGGCGTACCGAATTCTGTCGCTCTCGATCCTGAGGGCAATCTTTGGGTGGGCTTTGGCAAGAGCGCCGGTATCGTCCGGATCAATAATCCGGGGACGGCCACTTCGGCGAATTCCGGATCCTGCGCACAGTTTGTGCAGGCAGTCGCGACAACCACGAACAACCGAGCAGGTACCGGACTGGCATGGGTCGGGCACGATCTGTGGGGCTCAAGCCTGGAAGCTGTATTTGTGATACCCGCAGCCGATAGCACTTGCCTCGTGGGCCTGAATCCGGTCTGCAATAACGCCAACGGAACTGTGATCGCAGCCGTGCCAGAGCTTCTTGGAGTCTCCTCTCTCGTCAGCGACCAGACCTATCCTGCAATCAATGGCAACAATCTTTATTTTGCGCTGTCCGGCAACGTGGCCTGGATGGGAAATGTGTCTGGCGGTTCATCGGGGCAGACGCTGTCACAAATCTATTTGAATTCCGCCCAGTTTTCGCCCGCGCTCAAGGCCGTGGGCGCGCTTGTTGTGGATGGGACCGATCCGGCCAATCTGGTGCTGTATGCCGGCGAGGATTCCAGCGGTCTGGGCACAGCAGGCGCAGGCCGCTGGTTCCAGAACACGCAAACCTCCGCAGCGCCCGGAATACCCGGCGTTCCTCTGGATGTAAATGCATTCATCGCCGCTGGCCAGGCTTCCTTGAGTTGGAGTCCCGCTCAGGTTGCGCAGCCTGTTACCAGCTATACGGTGCATAACAGCTTCTCGTCTGACGGATCGCAACTCAACGACGTTACCGTAACTCCTGCAGCCGGTGGGCTTTTCCCTCCAACATCAACCACGATCACCGGACTCAATCCGGGCGTGTCGTACCAGTTTGAGATCGCGGCCAATAATGCGCAGGGACCGAGTACTTTGTCAGCTCCCAGCATTGGCGCCAATCCTCTGCCCAGCGCGCCGACAATTCTGCAAACCATTGCCGGTGACACGCAGGCTTATGTGAGCTGGAGCATCTCCGCTCATAGCGGCACCTTGCCGATTACCAGCTATACGATAACTGGGCTGGTGAATGGATTACCGGCGGGCATCACCGCAACCGTCCCGGCGCCCAACGGCAGCACCGGCAGTTTCATCTTCTCCGGCCTGACCAACGGCACGAACTATACATTCACAGTCCATGCCAGCAACGGAAACGGAGATGGTCCGGAATCGAGCCCTTCAAATCCGGTTAACCCTGCGGTCTCGAATCTGCCCATCATGTCCGTGTTGGTTACAGGCCCGGTTTCGGTCACACCTGTACCCGCGCTGGTGACCTATCACGTTACCGTAACCAATACTTCCGTCTTCCCTGCTACCAATATCCTGGTAAGCAATCTGTTGAGCACGACTGACGGCGCATTCATTATCGTAGGCGAGCCCGACCAGGGTTCTTGCAGCGCTGGCGGCAGCGGCGTGACCAACGTGGTCTGCTCGCTGGGCGCCATGGCCGGTGGCGCTGTCCAGAACATTGATGTAGTGGTGCAGATGCAGAAAGCGCAGATCACCCTGTCATCGCGAGTGACCGGCACAGACGTCGCCGGCGATTCGCTTACGTTCAAGCTGGAACACCGGACGACCACTCCTCCGGGCACGCCGCCGCCACCGAACGCTCCAGTGGTTTCGGTGCCGGTACAGGCGCAGTGCTGTTCCGGCCGATCTCAGCCCTGGTAAATCAGGCACGTTCACCTGGACAGTGCAGGACACCACCGGAGTTGCAGTCAGCAATTTGGTGCTCACAATGACCATTGACAACATACTCACCATCAACCAGGTTACAGTCACAGCGAGTCCAACTTCGGCAGCAGATCCGGCTTCCTGCAACGCGCCGGCGCCTGGATTGGGCAACACCAATGTTGTTACCTGCAACATCGCAAGCCTGGGCGGTCCCAAATCTGCCAATCCGCCGACGAAGATGGTGGTGACGGTATTCTTCACTGCCCCCAACCAGACGGGCTTGACTGTGCTGCCAAGCGGCACTGTCAACTTCGACGGTATTGACAGCTCGAATCCAACGGCAGGAGCCACGCTGCGGATTCACTAAACCAATACACTGAAACCACGGGCCGCCGAAGCACTCTGCTTTCAGCGGCCCGTTTTGTTGACCCTCAGATGCAGCACTGATAATATGAATTCGCGGGGTGGAGCAGCCTGGTAGCTCGTTGGGCTCATAACCCAAAGGTCGTAGGTTCAAATCCTACCCCCGCAACCAACCTTCATATGCTGGTTCCCCGCTGCCTTAATTATCAATCACCCGAATAACTCACGGTCGGCGCAATGCAGGTCTTTCGAATCGTAGTAGGGCTTTACCCATTTGTCATCCGGGGATAGATGCCAGCCCGCAGAGACGGCCGCCTGTTGTTTGACAGCGGGTGGCGTGGCCGGTTTTTTGCCCGTCTCCTTCTTTTTCTGTTCCGAGTACTTGTCAAGGAAAGCGAAGTGGTCCACCAGCGCCACAGCTTCAATGGCAAATGCCGTAGCCACTTTTCTGTCACTAATCATCAGCAGATTATCGCCATTCGCTGTCTCGCCACCTCCGGCCAGGTTCGATGAGCCGCAAAACACAACCGGATTATTCCCGTTGAACCCGCATACCACAAATTTATGGTGGATCTGGTGGCCCACGCCCCCAATTCCCGGCACCTGGTTGAATGGAGCGGGCAGCCGCGTGCGAATGGGCTTGCCTGTAACCAGCACTCCGGTCCTGTTGCCCGGCTTGAAAAGGGCTATGCCATCCGGATTGTCGGAGACGCCATAGCTGAAGATCTTCGTGTTCTTATGCAATTCATTCAGCAGATTGTAAACCGGATTCTGCGGAGGCCTGCTGGCGGACTTTGGAGCGGCCTTGCTTTTGCCTTTCTGGCTCCCCAACTCCATGACGGCGAAGATCACGCTGCCGTTTTTGACCTTGTACTCCTGGCTGATGCGGCTTGTGACCCTCTTCAACACCGTTTGCACATCGACATCCGTGTGGGGTGAAAAAGTGATCAGCGATTTCGGCACAGAGCCTGTGAACGAAAATCCTTTCGCTGAGGACAAGAAGGATTTCCGGAAGGCCGGCGCTTTAACTTGGTCCTTCCATGATTCCTCGAAGACTTCCGCGTATTTGGCCGCAACCTTGCGGTCATCGAATACCAGCACGTGGTTGGAGTTCACATAGAGTCCGGTCGTGGAGATGTTGGTCGAGCCGGTGAGCACCCTCTGTGCGCCTTTCCCGTCATAAACAATCATCACCTTGTCATGGGAGTAGCGGTTGAAGTGGCCGCGCAGGATCGCCGCTTTTCCCGTTTTCGCCTTATTGAAGAGTTCTTCGAACTGGTCTTCTGCCGGTTGAGTCTTTAGCTTTCCCGTTTTCTTATCTTTCGTGCCCGGCTTGATGTGATGCAGCGGGGCGTCGTCTAAAATGATTCGTATCCTGCCCTGTTTGGCCAGCTTGAGCAACTTTTGCACCGCGTTAGTGTCGCTGAGGTCGTAGAAGAAGGCGTCGATACGCAATGCCTTATTCTTGAGGGTTGCGTCAAGTATCTCGTATACCCTTTGTCTTGCGGTGAACCCGAGCCACATGTATTCATCTTCGTACGTGTATGCCTGGCCTTGTGCGTTCGCGCCCGACTGCTGGTTGCTGTCGAAGATCAAGCCCGCATTGGCGGGCTTGATGGCTGCCTTCAACCCAAAGTGCCGCACGAATGCCTGCGATTGCGTGTAACCACGCGTAAACCCGAGCGCCAGGTTCTGAGCTTCAAATGGAGCTACGTTGATCGCCACCGACACACCTAAATTCAAGTCCAGAGGCAGCATGGACCCCGAAGAGTCAAAATACCGCGGCGTGACAACATAGGTGTATCTTCCCCAAGCCGGCTGGAGTCCCTGATGAGCCTGGCCCGGAACATGCACCCAGCGAAATTTGTGAATAGGCCCATTGATGCTCGAGTAGGCTGGCTCTTTGGGGTCTTGGGCATGGTTCGCCGGATTGGCAAATTGAAGCTCGTTATAGATGTAATAAGGATTCTGTCCCGGAGGCTTGCACTGGATAGTAAATCCGGCAAGATTGTGCGTGGCCGATGCAGGAAGGTTGAATGCGAGAAGAGTCTTGCCGTCGCCCTGATAAGCTTTTACCACCAGACTGGCTTTGATTTTTGCAGCAGCTGTTGCCATGACTTCACCTCTTGTGTGGGGATTTTAGCTCAGCTCGCGGTATGGCTCCTGGTTCATTTTCACCCGTAATACAACAATTTTTTTTGGCGCGCGTTCACGTCGCAAGATAAGAATTTGCTTATCTTTGGCGTTCATGGATTCGCTTTGGCTGTAGCATCAGGCTCACTTAGCTCCGGGCCCCGTTTCTGTCGTGCCTCACCCCAAGCATAACGCACCAGTATCGCGGGAACTGTATGCTTCACCATATAGCTTCCTTCACACATACAAACGAAAAAGGATCTTTTGTTCCTTTCCGAAAGAAGATGTTTCCCGTGTTGGATTGCCAGCACGCTAACACACTGCCTCCCCCAATGGCCACAGCGGTTGAGCAAATGGTTGAAAAACCCAAAGTCTGCGGATGTCAATCATTGCAACAGTAGTGGAAGACTCACCCATTTGGATTTCCAGCCAAAGCGAAGTGGAGAGGGTACGTTCTCCACCAGAAAGAGAGGGGGCGAAGAGTACTGATAAGGTTCTGAATGAGGTGGCGGAGCAGGTAGAGAGTTTCTATCAACTCGCAGAGTGCCTAGGCATCGTACTGATCCGCTTCTGCGACACCACGGCGACGAATCTCCAAAACTCGCATATTCAATCGCTTAGATGCGCAACAAAAATAGGTTGAAAACATTTCTAGCTTGTAACAGCGGAGTACAGTGATCATCTCGGATATTCCCATAAAGGTAGATCAGGAAAGTTCGATTGGCTGGCGTTGAAGCAACCTATCTGGTCAACTAATACAACTCGGAATTAGCGCCTCCTGACTTTCCTAGCAAAACGAACTGCCGCGAATCACAGTTGCCAACCCACTTGTCAAAGCTTTATGCGCGAACTGTATCTGGTTGTTTACGACGTTGCGGAAGGATGTTTTGGGCAAGTGTTCAAGCCGGAATTTCCTGCACATTCCACGGCACTTCTCCGCCCTGCCGAGCTATTTACCCGTATAAATATCAGGAAATTCGTTTCGAAGGTTTTTTACCTTCGGAGCGTCGTTGATCATGATGTACGGATCACCGGGGTGATGGACGGCATAATCCTGATGGTATGCCTCAGCCGGATAGAATTTTTTCAGCGGCGCGACCTGCGTGACAATCTCCTTTGGAAAAACTTTTGCGCTGTTGAGCTGAGTTATGTAAGCTCGCGCGATTCGCTCTTGCTCTGGGCTGCTATAGAAGATTGCAGACCGATATTGTGTCCCGATGTCCGGACCCTGCTGGTTTAATTCAGTGGGATTGTGCGCCACGGAAAAGAAGATCCTGAGAATCTGTCCGTAGGAAATTTGAGAAGGATCGAAGGTTATGCTAACCGATTCGGCATGCCCGGTTTTGCCGGTGCTTACGGACTCATAATCGGCTGTGCTGGCGTCACCACCGGAGTATCCGGCGCTTACAGACTTCACGCCTTTTACATGTTCATAGACGAGTTGGAGTCCCCAGAAGCAGCCTCCAGCAAGCACGGATGTTTCCGAACCTGATGCCTTGGCTGTTGGTTCATCCAAGGCCGGGCTGGGAACCGCAGCGGCAGCGGCAGAAGCACACACCAGAATGCCGGCCAATGGAACGCCGAGTTTACGTAGAAAATGAATGAGCATAAATAACTCCTTATCTCGATCTTCAGCACTGGCTCTCACCATTCAGCCCGCAAGCGCTTTAATCCAACGGAGATTTTCGCAGGCATGGACAAATGAACCATGATCAAGAAATTTCATTATAAGTACGTCACCGCCTTCCTTTTGGATGTCGAGACCGTTTTAGCTCCCATACTGATGTAAAGACACGTTCAAGTCCTCAAAACAAAAGCGGGACCAACGGTGGTCCCGCTTTTTTGCTGCTACGGGGAACATCCAAGAACTCTAGATCTACTCCTGAATCCGTCTGCTCTAATGTCGAAACCCAATAAAAAACCAGTCAAGCTGACACGCCGAAACGTGCAGCTTGACTGTCCTCGGAAAAGTTACATGATCTGGTACACGTGGCCCTGTCCGCTCGGTGCGCCTGCAGTTGGATCGTCACCGGCGTAAAGAACATTGTTCGGTCCAAGGCTCAGGCCGAAGACATTCTTGAATGCGGTTGTGGCCGTGCCAATCACGCCACTGCTGGCGTATACGGTGTCGTGATTCTGGCTGATGGACCATTGATCCACCTGAGCGGCGCTTCCGATGTAGAGAAGATCCACTCCATCAGAAGCGAGCGAAAGCGGATTGCTCACATTCAGCGGCGGTGTCTGGCCTTTCTGGGTCGCTGCTCCCACTACAACCGCAGTTCCCCGGGTGAGGCTCGGTGAGGCGCGCAGCAGCATGGTGACTGACTGTGTCTCAGCCAGGTAAAGATCGGGTCCGATAAAGGTCATGCTCTTCACCCCCGCTCCGTTCGATGACTGCCCTATCTTGGCAGCCGCGCCCGGAGTTGTGGCGGGAGTCGTGATCTTGTTGATCGTTCCATTCTTCAGGAAGCTCAGATAGAGCGACCCTTCAGGCCCAATGATGGCGGCCGATGGTTGATTCCCTCCCTGGCCCAGATTGGCGGAAAGGAGCACAACTTCATTGGTGGAATTGAACGTCAAGCGATAGACTCCAGCGCTGGTTGCGGACGAGTCAGGAACATAAACGTTGATTGAGCTGGCGCCGCTGTTCGACGGTGAATCAAACGACGCCTGTCCCGGAACGAAGGACGCGGTCGGCTTGAAGCAGTTCGAGAGCGATGTAGTCGAGGTGCCCACGTCAATGCGGCAGAAGCCCTGTGCCTTATCCGAAACCCAGAGATGAGTTCCCAGCCACAGCAGGCCGCCCGGCTGCGTGATGCCGGCCGCATACAAAGAGCCAACCTTGGCCGCTGGCGGTGGTGGTGACGGCGGCGGATTCGGTCCGGGAGGTCCAGGCGGTGGATTGGTGATGGGCCCCTCGGTCTGTCCCGGAGCAGCAACGATCCAGACATTGCCCTGGCCCGTACCCACCGCATCGGCGGGAGTCGGATCAGCGCTGATGAAGAGGTCGCCATTCACATCGAGATTCAGGCCCCATATCAATCCGTAGGAAAGGCTTGTGCCATTGTCTACGCCATTCTGGCTATATATAAGGAGTTGACCAGTGGTTGTGGTGTCGTATTGAACGACCTGTGATCCATTCCCGACGTAGAGGTATTTGCTGTGATCGTCCACGAGGCCTTGCTGGTTGGCCAACGTTCCGAACACCACATCTGCCTGGCAGCTTCCTGTGCACGACGTTGCTGAGGAGATGCGATTCATGAAGCCGGCCTGCGACATCCACAAGTCGCCGCCCACAAAAGTCAAACTGTTCACCCGTTTGCCGCTGTTCGATTTGCCTACCTGCTCCACCGTTTGTGAAGCTACGCCGGCTGACGGATTCGTGATGCGCACGATATTGCCGGTGTTGATAAAGCTCACATAAAGTTTTCCATCGGGACCCAGCGTGGCCGCCGTTGGACGGTTTCCTCCCAGTCCTGCATTGGGAACCAAGTTGACAGCACTGTCAATGTTAGCCGTGAGCGCGTTCATGGTCAGACGCCACACTCCGGTTTTGCCGGTCACGTCAGTGACATAAACCAGATTGCCATCGAGTTCGGGCGCGCCGTTGCCAGTCGCGAAGCACGTGGTCGGATCTCCGGGAACGGTGAGCACTCCCGCATCAATGCGGCAAAAGCCCTGAACACCGTCGGCAACAAATAACGAGCCATTCCATTTGATTGCGCCTTTCGGCTGCGTGAGTCCTGTGGCCAGTTTAGCGCCCGGTGTTGCAAAACCACTGGCCGCAAGCAAGATTGAGAGAAACACAAGGGTCAGCAATTTCTTCGAAAGCTGGAAGTTCATAAGATTCCTTTTCTTGTGCAGCCCGGCTGCCGGTCATCCGGCAGCCGGCTGTGGTTTGTTAACGGACGCGAGTCACACCGGAACTCGCGGTCCCGCCTGCGGAAGAAGTGATTGTTACCTTCAACGGCGCAGGTATATTGACGAACGTAGTTGCGTAAGTGCCCGCAGCGGCCGGAATAGCAGGACCCATCACAGCAGTCCAGGGCTTCCCTGTCGCTTTGTTAATCACGTCGAGCGTGCAGGTGAGCGTTACTCCGGGAGTAAAGTCCGTCACCGTTACATCAAGACGAGACTTGCTGATGCGGTAAACCACATTCGTAATGGTGATTGTGTCAGTGACCGGATTCACCACCACCGTGACCGTGGCCGGCGCTGACGACAAGTTAGGCACGACCGAACTTGTTGCTGTGACTGTGAAGTTGAGCGAACGCGCAGCGCTGAGCGCTGGAACCGTGGGCGCAGTAAATTTCTGTTGTGCGCCATTGGTTCCCGCCACCGGCGTCAACACGATGCCTGCCGGCGCAGTCCACGTATAGGTAAGAGTTCCTCCGGCGGGATCAACACCGGTAGCCGTAAGCGTAACGCTGGCTCCGCTGGCCACAGGATTCGCTGGAGCTGAAGCGGCGCTTACCGTAGGCGGATCGGTCGACGGCGACGCAGCGATTGGAACCGTCACTGTTGCTGAGGCCGGAGTGGTTGAGTTGGCGCCGCCGACAGTTACCTGGAAAGTCAGGTTGGTCAAGGCCGATACATTAGGCGCAACGAACGTAGCTTGCAGGCTGTTCGGATTGGTGATGGTGACAGCAGGTCCGCCAGTCTGAGTCCAGACAAAAGGACCGCTCGTCGGCGAGCTTCCAGTCGCATCGAGAGTCACGGTTGTTCCTTTGGCAACCGGCCCCGGCGATGGTGAGAAGTTCGCAACTGCCGTAGCCGGTGGCGGCGGAGGCGCTCCTCCGGCAGAGCAACTTACTGCCGGGGTCATAGCATCGGGCCATGGATTCAACTGCCCAATAAACTGGTTCGCAGCTCCATTCCATGGGCCTGAGCCGTTTCGCAGAAAAGCCATATCGCCGAAATTGGAAGGCACGGGCGGATTCCCGATACCCAGATTTTCAGGGAAGATGAAGGTAAAATTAGGCGCCTGATACTGGTCCGTCAGGATCCCCAGTGTCGGGTTCACAACAGCCTGCACACCGCCACTGATGCGTGCACCAATCGCACGAGAAGGCGGCAGGAAATTACCTCCCGCGGGACGCCAACGCCAGCGGCCCTTGGCTGCGCCTGTGGGTGGACCAGGATCCACGGCGAATCCGGAAACCCATGGAGTGCGTGCCTTTGCAGCACCTGTGCCGCAATCCACATCAATGGCGTAGACGTCTACAGTTCTTGAAGGATCGGTCGAAAACCCTTCTACCCTGGTGCGTATTGCGGCTTCCTGCGGAAATGCCGGATTGGCGACGCCGCCTACACCTTGCAGCAGCACGTCAATGGCAACGTAAGCAGGATCGGTGCCGGGCCAGGTATAGATTCCGACATTGGCAATGATGGTATGCGCCGAAACATAAGGCCCCTTGTTATCAATCATGAACGTGCCGGCATAGGTTACATAGTCCCCAACTTCAAAGGGCGCGAAAACCGTAGGGTCTGAAGGCGTTGGATCGGCGGCGGAAGGCGCGGTACCCGGCGCATCCACGGTAAAAATCATTTGTACTTTACCGGTTGCGTCGCGGCGGTTTTTCTGCGGGCACAGCAGATCTTCAGTGGCCGGGGGCACCACGGTGGCGGGGTCCACGCGCGGAATGCACATGGGATAAGCCGTTTCTGAGCGGACCGTCGGATTGTCTTCATCTATCGAGAAGCGAGCGTCAGGCGATTGGCCGACGCTGAATTTGCCGGCTGGATCATTGATCTGTACCCGCGTGCCGTTCACCACCATGATGCCGTTGGCATAATCGAGCGACTCGATGAAGCCCTGGCTGGAATTCAGCGATTGCTGCGCGATGAACATGAGGCCCGCAATGTAAGTGCCGTTCACCACGTTGCCCTGTATGTGCACTTCGAAAGTGCCGGGCAGGCGGCTGGTGTCGGAAAGTGCCAGTCCGGTTTCGCGGGTGTTTCCTGTCGAATTGAATTCGAATACCTCTTCCCAGGTAAGCGTGGCTGCGGGCATTTGCAGAATGGTGTTTTGCGGAACGCGAATCACATGGTTATTCACCTGAATCCATCCTCCTGCGCCTTTGCAATTTGCCGGCGATGGAGGGTTCGTGGCTGGAGCCGCGCAGAGCGAGTCAACCGAAGCGAACTGGATGAATCCAGTTATGTCGAAGGGCGCCACTGGTCCTTGCGAAGCAGGAATCGTCGCCGGTGTGGGAGGAAGCGTGGGCTGCGCCCACACTTGCATAGTGAAGACTACAAATAGCAACCAGACCAGCTTTGCTATTCCGGAAGATTTTTGTGGATGCTCGTACCGCGTCATTGAAAAGACTCCTTGAAACTTCGGCGATTCCGTCGCTCTCTTTTGTCGTTATTCGTTGGTAAAAGGGGATGGCTACTCCACGGGCCGCCCAGGTTCGAGCCGCCCGTGGAGAGCCAGAGAAATTAATTCGGCTTCAGGCCCAGCAGGTTATCGAGGAAGGTTGGCAGCGGTTTGCCGCCACTCTTTCCTGTTGCTGGTATGGTCAGCATCCTGTCCGTCGCCTGGCCGGGATGATTGGGATCGTTCTGCACCGGATAGCCATTTGGATCGGGTGGATGACCGTTCGGAACAAACAATCCCGGATGATCGAAGGGCGCCGACTGCGCCACTGTGCGTGGATCCGTCAATCCATTGCGCAGGAAGTCAACCAGGTCTGTTTTTTCCTGCTGATTGAGTCCAAGTGGAACGATGTTTGGATCAATCAAGGGAATCTGGTCGAAGCCATCGGGGAAATCGCCGCCGCGATTGTAAAATTCCACCACCTGCTCCAGCGTCAATTGCCCGCCATTGTGGAAATAGGGCGCGGTCAGAGCGATATTGCGCAACATCGGCACCTTGAAGAAACCTGTACGCGCGATATCGTCATAGCAACTGAGTGGCATCGAAGTAAGCCCTTCCCCTGGACGGCCAGGAATCATCGGCGCAGTGCTCGGATCATTGCAGGCGCGCTGGCGCAACAACTCCGAATTCGAGAGCGGCAAGCCCGCAACGCCGTCAACATCGCCCAGGCTGATGTCTTCTTTGCCCGGACGCACGCCAATGTTGTAGAACCCATCGTCGTAAACCCGCACATTGAAGTCGCCCATGGTCATGCGTTCGAGCGGGGCCGCCGTTACGTTGGCAACCGATGCGTTCGAAAGCTCCGGACCTCCGTGGCAGGAGATGCATCGTCCTTTGGTCTGGAAGATCTGCAAGCCGTGAAGCTGCGCCTGCGTCAACGGAGTAGCCCCAGTCGAGTAGCTGATCTTGATGGGAAACGCTGCTTTGGGCGGCAACTCAAACTGCAACGTGAGAGTGCCGCTGGGATAATCAATCGTGCCGGAAGTGACTCCGGGCCCTTCTACCTGCCCGTTGCCGTCATCGAAGGCAAATACATCTTCATCGCTGGCGTCGAGATTCGGATTCAGCTCAACCAATGACAACGTATACGGGTCAATATTGGCAGGAAGCTGGATGGTATACGCGTTCTTGAGATTGTCACCTACTAACGAATAGGTCTGTTGTTGCGCCAGATATTGGTCCATCGGCGTCTGGTTCGCAACCAGGGTGCTTTCATACATCTGGATGGCAATCCCCCAGAACAGCGAAAAGTTATATTCCATCTGGAAATAGAAGGTATTGCCTGCGGGGCAGCCCTTGCGAAGGGTCGCCGTAGTTTCAGTAACCCCATCCGCGGCAACGCAGATCAGATTTGTAGACTGCCACCACTGCGGCTTAAAGGCGGCCTGAATCATCTGGATATAACTGCGTTGCAGGCCGCCGCTGGTGCCACGGCTGGTTCTGCCGAGGACGCTGTCATTCCGGTCCACGGTCTGCTTTCCCAATGGAGTCTTATTGCCGGTCTGCTGCAGCGGGCGCAACAAGAGCAGCTTGGTCCCAATCTCGCGGAAAGTGCGGTTCGAGGCGGACATTTCGAAATTGCTTCCGGGCGGTCCGAGTGCCTGTGAGCACAGGGCCGAGTTCTGCAGGCGCACCAGTGTCGTGGTGGGCGTTGCGTTGGCCGTGCTCGCCATATAGAAGTGCGACTTTGCGTCGCGCTCGCCGAACGGATTAGCGCCGTTGCAGGTGTTCTGCGCGCGCCCATCCCAGAAATTGCGATGGTTGAAGACAGCATTGACTACAGTAGGCGTGTTGCGCGGCTCACGAGCGGATGTAGTAGGCGTAGGCGAGGTCGTAACCCTCGGCCTGCGCCCATTCCGTCGCCTTCGCCAGCTGGGCGCGGGAGAGCATGTAGCCGATCTGGAACGGCCAGCCGCGCGCGAGGCCGAGCGCCGCCTCCCTCAGCCCCTCCGCCTTGGTCAGCTCCACGGTCTCGACGCGCCGGCAGCGGCTCGCGAGCCAGGCGGCGTGCTCGTCGCGGAAGCGGTGCCCCGGCGGCACCATCGTGACGAAGTCGACCTGGTGCCCGCGCGCCGTCAGGAACTCCAGCAGGTGCGAGACCGTGAGCTCGTCGCCGCGGCCCATCGGCAGCGGGGGTCGGGAGTAGAGGAAGAGGATCCTGAGGGGCCGGGGCGCCCGGCCGGGCCGGCATCGGGCGGGGCACCTTCTGGTAGCCCTCGAGCGTCCAGGGCTCGGCGGCAACGGCCGGCGGCGCCAGGGTTGTTGTGGCGGTCAAGGTGGGTCCTCGGGAAGCAAGGGAGCGCGGGCGTGGGCATCCTCTAGGCGAGGCGCCGCACGCCGGGAAGGTGGCGGGCGGGCTGGGCCCGCCTCGAGGCTTACGCCAGGGCCGCGGCGCCGCCCGGCAGGTTGCCGAGGACGCCCTGGGCCGAGTTCAGCTCCTTGCGCATCACCGGCAGGGCGTGGGCGAAATGAACTACTCCGCCGAGCGGCTCAGGCCGCTCTGGCGGGAGTTTCCGGTCCGCGACCCAGGCCGGTTCCCGACCTTTGAGCCTCAGTCCCGCGGCCAGCATCGCCAGCGCCGCCGCCTGGTCGCGCCCGATCACCCGGCCGTCCGGCAGAGCGTGGGTGCGCTCCGACAGCGCCTTCTTGCGGACCTCGCCGCTGACCGGGTCGGTCTGCGACGGGCGATACGCCCGCGGGTCGAGTACGATCAACTCGGTACCAGCTTCCTCCGCTTTGTACCGAAGGAACGAGAGGAACGATCCCGGGGTGGCGTCCAGGATCGCGCGGTTGAGCCCGGCCTTCTGCCTCACGAGCTTGCCGGGCTTCTCGGCCGTCCCCCTGGCGGAGGCGGCCATGTTCGTGACCGACAGTCTCTCGGTCACGATCAGCCGGTGCCCGCGCGCGAGCCGCGCCGTGACCTGGTGGTTGCGGTCCTTGCGCCGGTTGGCGACCTTCGCCAGCGCTTGGCCATCAGCCGCCGGTGCCGAGCCGCGCGCTTGATCGCTTGCCGCGCAGCGCCTTCGAGAGCGCCCTCTGCTCGGCCTTGAGCCGCTCCTGCTCCCCGGCCAGCGGCCGGTCGTTCGGGAACCGGCGAACTCGTCGGGCGAGTAGGCCAGGGTCGCGAAGGTCTCCACGCCCCAGTCCAGCCCCGCCTCGCGCTCGCCCGTCCGCTCCCGGAAGGGCGCGCACGCCAGCACCAGCGACAGGTGCCAGCCGTCCGCCTTGCGCTGCACGTCGCAGCCCACGATCCGGCCCGGCGTCCTGGCCTCGCCCCGGGCCGGCATCTCGCCCACGCCCGAGAGCCGCAGCCGGCCGTGCCGCCAGCCGGTCCCCGGCGCGAACCGGAAGCCGTCGCCGTGGCTCTTGAAGCCGAAGCCCGGGAAGCGGTCGCGGCCCTTGTACCTCGGGAAGCCCGGCGTCCTCACCCGCCCTCACGCGCCTGAAGAAGGCCTCGAAGGCGAGGTCGAGCCGCTTGAGCGTCACCTGGAGGCTCTGCGCGTTCACCGCGAGGTACTCGGGGTTCTCGCGCCGGACCCGCGTGAGCGAGCGGCACTGCTCGGCGTACCCGACCGACTTCCGCGCCAGCCGCCAGGCGTCGCGCCGTTCCTGGAGCGCCGCGTTGTACAGGCCCCGGTGCAGGTCGCAGAGCTCGCTCCATCTCGGCCGCCTGCGCGGGGCGAGGGTAGAGCCTGTACGTGACCCGGCGGTGGACAGGGACCATGTCGGGAGAGTAAACTTGGTTCCATGGCCGAGCAAGTCCGATTTTCCGAGCTGCACCACTGCGTCTACGCCCTGTCGTACCGCTTGGTTCTGGTCACGAGGCACCGCCGCCGGTGCATCACCGGGCCGATGCTGGAGCGCCTGCGGGAGATCGCGGCGGCGCGCTGCGAGGGGTGGCGCGGCCGGCTCCTGGAGCTGGACGGCGAGACGGATCGCGTCCGCCTGCTCGTGTCGCTGCCGCCCGGCACGGACCTGTCCGGCTTCGTGAACAACCTGAAAACCACCACCTCGCGGCTGCTTCGCCGGGACTTCGCCAAGCACCTCGCCGAGGTCTATCGCGAGCCGGTGTTCTGGAGCCGGTCGTACGGCATCGTGACCTGCGGCGGCGCCCCGCTCTCCCTCCTCGAGCAGCGCATCGAGCGGCAAGAGCGCCCCGAGTGACCGCGCTTGGCGCGGGCCGCCCTCACCCTCAGCCGACCGTTGCGCGGTCCGGCTGGAGGGCTGGCCGCACAGACGGT